>OY782823.1:0-1706949 GCA_963678355.1 Acholeplasmataceae bacterium
CAGAACCATGGGATTTCAATGTTGACAAAACTGGCGAAGAAATCATTATAACGAGTCAAAGTAATTATGATAGTTATACCGGTATAAGTCTATATGCTAAATGGAAATAATCATTTGTCCAAAACTAACCAAACTTATAGTTTGGTTTTTTGTTTTATAGAATAAATGATATAATATTAGTGATTTAAATTTAAGAGGTTTATATATGAGAAAAGTTTTAGTTGTCGGTGGTGCGGTTATTGATATTTTCGCACAGCCCAAAGAAAAATTTATTTTGCGCGATTCTAATCCTGGACACTTAAAGCGATCGCTTGGTGGTGTAGGTAGAAACATTGCAGAAAACTTAGCTAGATTAGGTGTTGATACAACATTAATCACAGCATTAGGTAAAGATGAAGGTAAAAAGCTGATTATGCAAAATGCACAAGATGTTATGCTTAAGCTATCAGCAATTCCAATCAATCAAACACCAACTTATGTTTCTATATTAGATGAAAACAATGACACTGTTGCAGCTGTTGCTGATATGGATGAAATTGAACTTGTCTGTAAAGAAGATATAAAAAAACGAGATGTGATTTTCCAAAACACAGACTATATTGTTATTGATACGAATCTTCAAGAAGATGTATTATCCTATATATTTAAAACGTATGCAGAAAAAATATTTTATGCAGATGTAATTTCTTGTCAAAAAGCTGATCGTATTAAACCTTTTTATAGATATTTAAGAGGGATAAAACTTAATTTGCTAGAAGCTAAATATCTATCTAACCTAGATAGTGAAGATCCTGAAGTCATTGCTAAATTTTTTATTTCGCAAGGTGTTGACGAAGTATATTTAACCCTAGGTAAAGAAGGCGCATTATTTATGGATAAAAATCAAACGATTCATGTTGGTGCTAACCGAGTTGATGTAGCAAACACTGCTGGTGCAGGTGATGCATTTTTAGCAGGTGTCATTTATGCTAAAGTCAATGATTTGGATGCACTTGTTTATGCTCAAAGAGCAGCGGAATTAACACTTAAAAGTGAAAAAGCGGTAAGTGATGATATGAATGTTAGTAATTTAGAGGAAAGAGAATGAATAACTTAATTAAAATTAATAAAGATGTATTAAAAGCTATAGAAGAAGGTATGCCGGTGGTTGCCTTAGAATCAACAATTATTTCACACGGTATGCCTTATCCGGAAAATGTCGATATGGCAAGAACTGTTGAAAAAATTATTAAAGATGAAGGTGCAGTGCCAGCGACTATCGCAATTATCGATGGTGTGATTAAAGTAGGATTAACCGATGAAGAGCTATTATACTTAGCACAAGCCAAAGGTGTTGTAAAGGTGAGTAAGAGAGACTTTGGATATGTTTTATCTAAAGGTCTTACTGGAGCCACTACAGTATCTGCAACAATGTTAGTTGCTAAAATGGCAGGTATTAAAGTGTTTGCGACTGGTGGTATTGGTGGTGTTCACCGTGGTGCTGAAAACACATTTGATATCTCTAGAGATTTAGAGGAATTAGCATCACAAGATGTTTGTGTTGTTTGTGCAGGAGCTAAATCAATTCTTGACTTAGCACTTACTAAGGAATATCTAGAAACTAAGGGTGTTGAACTTTTAGGTTATCAAACTAAAGAATTACCAGCATTCTATACACGAGAAAGCGGATTTGAAGTTGATTATGAAATGAATTCGCCAGAAGAAATCGCAGCGCTTATGAAAACAAAATGGACTTTAGGTTTAACTGGTGGTATGGTAGTTGCTAATCCTATTCCAGAAGTTTATAGTCAAGATAAGGCAAAAATGGATTTAGTGATTCAAGAAGCATTAGATAAAGCTGATGAATTAGGAGTAAAAGGTAAAAATATAACACCATTCTTATTAGATTACATAAAAACAAATACACAAGGTGAAAGCTTAAAGGCTAACTTAGAACTGGTTTATAACAATGCAAGACTAGCTGCACAAATTGCTATATCTTATATCAAAGCATAAAAAAGGCCAGTATTTAAAATACTGGCTTTATTTGATTTTGATTATCCATTTAAATTTAAAAATAAAGAGAGAGATTAAATTTTAAAATAAGGGGAAAAAATGAAATCAACCATGATAATCAAAATCTTCTAGTTGTTGTACATGTTTAGTATATCACTATAATTTGAAATTCAAAGTAATGTGATATTTATCATAGAATTTAACATAATTTAATGATAAATATAGATATAAAAATATCAAATATATATTTAAAATAAATGTTTTAGTTATTTATGCTTTATTGACATTTATTTTTTAGTGCGTTATGATAAGGCAAGCATTAATTTTTATAATAAAAATTTTGGTTAATTGAGAGGGTAAAAATGGATTTATTTAATAAATGCTATCAATATAAAACAGCAGAGATAGCAAAAAAAGAAGGGTATTATCCGTATTTTCATGTATTAGAATCAAAACAAGACACGGTTGTTGAAATGGAAGGCAAACGTGAAATTATGATTGGATCAAATAATTATCTTGGACTTGCATCACATCCTGATGTGATTAAAGCAAGTGTAGATGCGACTAATCAATTTGGAACAGGTGTTTCTGGCTCAAGATTTTTAAATGGAACACTTTCACTTCATACACAATTTGAAGAGGAAATGGCTGAGTTTTTTCATAAAGAAGCAGTCACAATCTTTTCAACAGGTTTTCAAACAAATCTAGGTATTATTTCTGCAATTGCAGGACGTAATGATATTATATTTTCTGATAAAGAAAATCATGCAAGTATCTATGATGGTATTAAGTTAAGTTATGCTGATTGCGTTAGATATAATCATAGCGATATGGAAGATTTAGAAAGAAAATTAGCAACTGCAAATACGAACAAAGGTTTCTTAATCATCACTGATGGTGTTTTCTCTATGAGCGGAGACATCGCTAAACTTCCTGAAATTGTGAAATTAGCTAAAAAATATGGTGCTCGTGTTATGGTTGATGATGCGCATGGCTTAGGTGTTATGGGTGCACATGGACGTGGTACAGCTGAACACTTTGATTTAGAAGATGAAGTTGATATCTATATGGGTACTTTCTCTAAATCACTTGCAAGTCTTGGTGGTTATGTAGCAGCATCTAAAGAAGTTGTTGAATACATTAGACATAATTCAAGACCTTATATTTTCTCTGCAGCAATTCCTGCAGCAAACGTTGCATCAGCACTTGCTGCATTACGTATTTTAAAAAATGAACCAGAACGCGTTAAGAATTTAAATGATATTGCTGATTATATGCGAGGTGCATTAAAGAAACGTGGATTAAAAGTAAGAGAATCTACAACACCAATTATTCCTATTTATACATATACACCTGTGAGAACGATGGTCGCGTGTAATATGTTATTTGAACGTGGTGTTTATGTAAATCCAGTCGTTCCACCAGCAACACCAGTTGGTGAATGTTTGATTAGAACTAGTTATACTTCAACACATACAAAGGCTTTAATGGATGAAGCAGCTGATAAAATTGCAGAAGTTTTAGAATTATTAAAGGATATGAAAGAATAAATGGAAAAGGTTATTGTCGTTACAGGTGCTTCGAGTGGTATTGGTTTAGATACTGCACTACGATTAGCAAAAAAAGGTTATACAGTCTATGGTATTTCAAGATCAAAGATAGACAACGATCTATTTTTTAGTGTGCAAGCTGATGTAACAAAACCAGATACATTGAAAACTGCTTTTGATAAAATTTATAATGAAACAGGAAAAATTGATGTATTAATCAATAATGCAGGCATGGGTATTAGTGGTAGTATTGAATATACGTCTATTGAGGATATGAAATATATTTTCGATGTAAACTTTAATGGATTGGTCTATGCTTGTCAGTATATATTACCTTATTTAAGAGAGACTAAAGGTAAGATTATCAATGTGGGATCAGTGGCTGGACCACTTGCCATTCCATTTCAATCATTTTATAGTGCATCAAAAAGTGCTGTGGGCACATTTAGTGATGCATTGTCTATTGAAGTTAAACCAATGGGTATTCAAGTCTGTACAGTGCTTCCTGGAGATATTAAAACAGGATTTACTAAGAGTAGAAGGAAAAACTCATTTGAATCAGAACTTTATCAAACACGTGTTCAAAAATCAATAGAAGTCATGGAACACGATGAGCAAAATGGTATGCCAAGTACCTATGCAGCTAAAGTTTTTTATAAACTTGTAAAGAAAAAAAGAATGCCTTTATCGAAAACAATTGGTTTTCAATACAAAGCATTCATCCTATTAAATAAAGTATTACCTAAAAGATTCGTTATGTGGATTGTTGGGTTAATCTATGGATTTAAAAAAGATTAAAAGCCATTTGATGGCTTTTTTATTTTGATAATTGTTCTATAATTTCTTTTACTAATGATATTTCGTTTTTGATTTCATTAACATAACTGTGATCAATAGGTTTGAAAGGTTTTAGATCAAAGGCGTCAATACCGGTATCAAAAGCGAGCATTAATGTATCATTTTGATAACTTAACATCACACGTTTAACTTTACTCGTAACAGATAGAATCTTTTCAATCATTCGTGGCGTAACCAAATAGAAAGCAGCGTGTTCTTGATATGCATAGATATCGAATTTATTGTTAAATAAAATAGATTCGGTATCTATTTTGTTTAAACTATCTCTAAATTTTAAATTATTATAGTGATTTGGCATGATATAGACAGGTGATTCAATAGAGTGATTCATTTTAATTTTATAGACTCTACCTAAAAATACAGTAACAACCGTCGTAGATTTTCCTGTTGATCTCACATCTTGTTGATGAACATCTGATGAGACAAATCTATGACCAAGGATATGTCCACTAATCAAATCTTCTGAGGAGAAACGATCTTCTTTTTTTAAAAGTCTATGATTTAGAATGTCGTCTTCAACAATGCCCATTGAAGCTTTATACTCTAAGTTTTCATCAACGGATTTTAAAGCATCAACAATATATGTGTTTTTATAATCAGTGCTAAGTTTTTTAAAATGCTTTCCAAGTATCATCGAATAAATACCACCACCTAAAAAACTGACTGCAGTGATAGGTGCGGCTAAAAACAAAATAAAAGATATACCAATGATGAAATATGAAATCACCATTTGAGTCTCAATTGATTTTTTTCTTGTCTCAAAATTATCATTCATGTAAGTATCCCCCAAAGTAAAGAATATGCTTATGCTTATTATAACATATAAAAAAACACTTATTTCATGTTAAAATAGATAATAAATTATTAAAGGAGTGTCTTATGAAGAAACAATTACCAAAACGATCTGAAGTAGAAAAGAAGTACACATGGGATGTTGAACATTTATATCCAAGTGAAGAAGCTTATGAAAAAGCATTGGAAGAAACAGCTTTAAAAGTTGATGCTTTCCAAAAGAAATATGAAGGAAAATTAAGTGATGCTAAAACGATTGTTGAAGCAATTGATGTCATGAGAGAACTTCAAGAAAGTTTTGTCGTATTATCAACATATCAATCACTCCAAAGTTCAACTGACGCATTAAGTGAAGAAAATCAAAAACGCAGTGGTATGTTTATGATTAAATTCCAAAAGATAAGACAACAATTAACATTTTTCTCTGTTGAATTAAACGCAGTTGATTTAGAAGTATTAGAAGAAGCTAAAACTTTAAGTGATGACTATAAATTATATTTAGATGAAATCATTAGAGAAAGACCACATATTTTATCACCTGAAGCTGAAAAAGCTGTAGCAGCACTATCACCTGCATTAAATGCAGCGTATCCTAATTATCAACGATTCAAATTAGCGGATATGAAATTTCCTGATTTTGAAGTTGATGGTGTTAAGCATCCTAATTCTTTTACTTTATTTGAAAATGAATGGGAATATGTGAATGATAAAGATTTAAGAAGAAAAGCATATGAATCATTTTATGATGTGCTTGGACAATATCAAAATGGACTTGCTAATAATTATCAATCTCATGTGTTAAAAGAAAAAGCATTTTCAGAATTAGAAGGATTTGATTCTATCTATGACTATTTGCTTTTTGGACAAAAAGTTGATAAATCAATGATGGATCGTCAAATTGATGTCATTATGGAAAAATTAGCACCTGCTATGAGAAAATATGCAAAGACAATTCAAAAAATTCATGGTCTAGATAAGATGACTTATGCAGATTTAAAAATTGCAGTAGATCCAGAGCTTGAACCAAAAGTGACAATTGAAGCATCTAAACAATACGTCATAGATGGACTTTCTATTTTAGGCGAAGAATATGATGAGATTGTTCGTCGTGCATTTGATGAACGTTGGATTGATTTCCCACAAAATGCGGGTAAATCGACTGGAGGGTTTTGTGCATCTCCATATGGTAAACACTCATATATCTTAGTGAACTGGAATGGACAAATGGATGAAGTGATGGTTATCGCGCATGAAATAGGACATGCAGGACATTTCACTTATGCGAATTCAAATCAAAATATATTTAATACAAGACCTTCAATGTATTTCATTGAAGCACCTTCTACAACAAATGAACTTATCGCGAGCCGTTATCTCATATCAAAAGAAACAGACCCAAGAACAAAACGTTGGTTATTATCAGTCATGATCTCTAGAACTTATTATCATAATTTCGTAACGCATTTATTAGAGGCAGCCTATCAAAGAAAAGTTTATGACATGGTTGATGCAGGACTACCTTTATCAGCACGTGTGCTAAATGGTTTAAAACTCAGTGTTTTAAAAGAATTTTGGGGCGATGCAGTAGAAATACCTGACTATGCAGGACTTACTTGGATGAGACAACCACATTACTTTATGGGATTATATCCATATACATATTCAGCTGGTTTAACCATTGGTACAGTTGTCTCAGGTAAAATCTTCAAAGGTGAACTGGAACCAAGTGCTTGGATAGAAGTATTAAAAGCAGGTGGCACAAAGACACCATTAGAACTTGCATCTATGGTAGGTGTTGATTTAACAACATCAAAACCTTTAGAAGAAACAATCGACTTCATCAGTGAAGCAATTGATGAAATTGAAAAACTGACAGAAGAACTATCATAAATCCGCTTCGGCGGATTTTTTTTAGTTTATAACATTTAAAAAACTAATTAAGCATATGACTTTAAATAATTCATAAAAAAAGTGAAAAAAGGTGCATAAAATTATTGACTTTGAACACCCTTTATTATATAATTAAAACGCTGTGTGATTTACACACAATACACATAAATATTTTGGCTTAACAAAGCCAAAAAAATTTTGAGACTAAAAAAAGAAACGCATGGATATGTGTCTATAGAAAGGAGAACAATCATATGCCTACAATACAACAACTTGTAAACAAAGGAAGAACTAGCAAGAGATATAAGTCAAAATCACCTGCGCTAGGATACGGTTTCAACAGCTTACAAAAGAGTCAAAGTAACTATGCATCACCACAAAAACGTGGAGTATGTACTCGTGTTACAACTATGACACCTAAAAAACCTAACTCTGCATTACGTAAATATGCCCGTGTTAGATTAAGTAATCAAACTGAAGTAACTGCATACATCCCAGGTATTGGACATTCACTTCAAGAACACAGTGTTGTGCTCATTCGTGGTGGACGTGTAAAAGACCTTCCAGGGGTACGTTATCACATCGTTCGTGGTACACTTGATGCTTCAGGTGTTGCAAATCGTCAACAAGCCCGTTCTAAATATGGTGCAAAACGCCCAAAGAAAAAATAATAATTAACTAAAAAATAAAAATCTTATATGAAAGGAAAGGTGAAATTATGCCACGTAAAGGACATATCGTAAAACGCGATGTTTTACCTGATCCAATTTACCAATCTAAATTAGTGACTAGAGTAGTAAACACTATTATGTTAGATGGTAAAAAGGGAACTGCACAAAGTATTTTATACGGTGCTTTCAACCGCGTTAAAGAAGCTACAGGACGCGAACCAATTGAAGTTTTTAATGAAGCTTTAAATAACATCATGCCTGTTTTAGAAGTTCGTTCTAGACGTATTGGTGGTCAAAACTACCAAGTACCAGTAGAAGTTAGAGCTTCACGTAGACAGACTTTAGGATTAAGATGGCTAATCAACTACGCTAGACTTAGAAATGAAAAGACTATGGAAGAAAGATTAGCAAAAGAAATTATGGACGCAGCTAATGGACAAGGTGCTGCTGTCAAGAAACGTGAAGATGTGCATAGAATGGCTGAAGCTAATAAAGCATTCGCACACTACCGTTGGTAAAAGAAGGAGATTTAAATTATGCCTCGTGTATTCCCATTACAAAAAGTACGTAACATAGGGATTATGGCTCATATTGATGCCGGTAAGACAACGACAACTGAAAGAATTCTTTACCATACTGGTAGAATTCACAAAATCGGTGAAGTTCACGAAGGTGCAGCAACTATGGACTGGATGGCCCAAGAACAGGAACGTGGTATTACGATCACTTCTGCTGCGACGACTGCATTCTGGAAAGATCATAAAGTAAACATTATTGATACTCCAGGTCACGTCGATTTCACAGTTGAAGTATCACGCTCACTGCGTGTTCTTGATGGTGCTGTAACTGTCTTAGATGCTCAAGCCGGTGTTGAACCTCAAACTGAAACAGTTTGGCGTCAAGCGACTGAGTACAAAGTTCCTAGAATTGTATTCATTAATAAAATGGATAAAATCGGTGCTGATTTCGCAAGAGCTATCAAAACAATTCACAACCGTTTAGGTGTTGTGGCTGTTCCTGTTCAATGGCCAATTGGTGCAGAATCAGATTTTGATGGTGTTGTTGATTTATTAACAAAGAAAGCATACCACTTTGATGGTAATGCTGACGAAGTTGCTACTGAAATTGAAATTCCAAGTCATTTAGTAGATATCGTTGAAGAAAAACGTATCGAATTAATCGAAGCTGTTGCAGATTTCGACGAAGATATTATGATGGCTTATTTAGAAGGCGAAGAAATCGCTGTTGAAGATTTAAAGAGAGTAATGCGTAAAGCAACACTTGATGTTAAATTCTTCCCTGTAGTTTGTGGTACTGCATTCAAAAATAAAGGTGTTAAACTTTTATTAGATGCTGTTATCGACTATTTACCAGCACCAACAGATATCGAAGCTGTTATTGGTCAAGATTCTGATGGTAATGAAGTTAAACGTCATGCTGATGATGATGAACCATTTACAGCATTAGCGTTTAAAGTTATGACTGACCCATATGTAGGTCGTCTAACATTCTTTAGAGTTTACTCAGGTAAAATCTCTGCTGGTTCATATGTGATGAACACAAACAAAGATAATAAAGAACGTTTTGGACGTATTCTTCAAATGCATGCTAATACTCGTGAAGAAATTAGTGATGTATACGCTGGTGATATCGCAGCCGTTGTTGGTTTAAAAAATACGACAACTGGTGATACATTAGCAATGGTCGGAGATGATATCATCTTAGAATCAATGGTATTCCCTGAACCAGTTATTAACGTAGCAATCGAACCTAAGACAAAACAAGATCAAGACAAGATGAGTGCTGCATTAGTTAAACTTGCTGAAGAAGATCCAACTTTCAGAACATTCACTGACCATGAAACTGGTCAAACAATCATCGCTGGTATGGGTGAGTTACACTTAGATATCATCGTTGACCGTATGAAACGTGAGTTCAAAGTTGAAGCAAACGTTGCTCAACCACAAGTTTCATATAGAGAAACAATTAGTCAACCTGCTGAAGTTGAAGCTAAATTCATTCGCCAATCTGGTGGTCGTGGACAATATGGTCACGTTGTGATTGATTTTGAACCAAACCCAGGTAAAGGTTTTGAATTTGTTGATAAAATTGTTGGTGGGGTTATTCCTAGAGAATATATTCCATCAGTACAAAAAGGGTTAGAAGAAGCTCTACCTAATGGTATCTTAGCTGGTTATCCAGTTATCGATTTAAAGGCAACTTTAAAATTCGGTTCATACCATGATGTCGATTCATCTGAAATGGCATATAAGATTGCTGCTTCAATGGCGCTTAAAGATACTAAAAATAAATGTGCTCCAGTTATCATGGAACCTATCATGGACGTAGAAGTAGTTACACCTAATGATTATGTAGGTAACGTAATTGGAGATATCACATCACGTCGTGGACGTCTAGAATCACAAGAAGGACGCGGTAATGCGGTTGCTATTAGAGCATTTGTACCACTTTCAGAAATGTTTGGATACGCTACTTCATTACGTTCAAACACACAAGGTCGTGCAAACTTCGTGATGCAATTTGATCACTATGATAATACACCTAAATCTATCATGGAAGAAATCATTAAAAAACGTGGAACTAATTAATCCACTTACTTGCAAAAATAGGTAAATTCATATAGAATAAATATGATAAAGATAAAAAAATAATTTCTAATAAATTAGGAGGAAATATTACAATGGCTAAACAAAAATTCGAAAGAACTAAACCACATGTTAACATTGGTACAATCGGCCACGTTGACCATGGTAAAACAACTTTAACTGCAGCAATCACAACTGTATTAGCAGCTAAAGGTTATGCTGAACTTAAAGATTATGCATCTATTGATAGTGCACCAGAAGAAAAAGAACGCGGTATTACTATTAATACTGCACACGTTGAATACGAAACTGACAACCGTCACTATGCACACGTTGACTGCCCAGGTCATGCTGACTACGTTAAAAACATGATTACAGGTGCTGCTCAAATGGACGGTGCGATCTTAGTAGTATCTGCTGCAGATGGTCCTATGCCACAAACTAGAGAACACATCTTATTAGCAGGTCAAGTTGGTGTACCTAAAATGGTTGTATTCTTAAACAAATGCGACATGGTAGACGACGAAGAATTATTAGACTTAGTAGAAATGGAAGTTCGCGAAATGTTATCAGAATATGATTTCCCAGGCGATGACATTCCATTCGTACGCGGTTCTGCACTTGGTGCATTAAACGGCGAAGAAAAATGGGTTAACGCAATTAACGAATTAATGGATAATGTAGATAGCTATATCGATACTCCAGTTCGTGATACTGATAAACCATTCATGATGCCAGTTGAAGACGTATTCACAATTACAGGTCGTGGTACAGTTGCTACTGGACGTGTTGATCGTGGACAAGTTAAAGTCGGTGATCCAGTTGAAATCGTTGGTATTACAGAAACTAAACAAACTGTAGTTACAGGTGTTGAAATGTTTAGAAAATTATTAGACTACGCTGAAGCTGGTGACAACATTGGTGCATTACTTCGTGGTATTAACCGTGACCAAGTTGAACGTGGACAAGTATTAGCTAAACCTAAATCAATTACTCCGCACCACAAATTCACTGCTCAAGTTTACGTATTATCAAAAGAAGAAGGTGGACGTCATACTGCATTCTTCTCAAACTATAGACCTCAATTCTATTTCACTACAACTGACATTACAGGTGTAATTACACTTGAAGAAGGTACTGAAATGGTTATGCCAGGTGATAACACTAACATGATCGTTGAATTAATTCACCCAATCGCTTTAGAAGAAGGAACTAAGTTCTCAATTCGTGAAGGTGGACGTACAGTTGGTGCTGGTTCAGTAACTAAGATTGTTGAATAATATTTAACAAACATACGTGATTAAAACAGACTTAAATTAAGTCTGTTTTTTTTATATACCAAAGTTTTACATATATCGCAAATATAGTTTCACACTTTTTAAAGTGTGTTAAAATATTTAGTATAAGGAGCTTGATGAATATGATAGATACACATTGCCATATAAATACAGAACAGTTTGACTTAGATTATGAAAAAGTGATTGAGGATGCAGCAAGTGAAGGTTTAGAGAAAATCATCGCTGTTGGATTTGATCCAAAGTCTAATCAAAGAGCATTAGAATTAGCAGAGAACTATGATATTGTCTATGCTTCTGCAGGTATTCATCCAAGTGATGTTGACGGAAACACTTGCATAGATTTACCTTCATTTTATAAACACGATAAAGTGATTGCAGTTGGAGAATGTGGTATTGACCTATATTGGAGAAATGATAATTTAGAATTACAAAAAAATATTTTTATTGAACAAATCGAATTATCTATTAAATACCACTTACCATTAATCATTCATACGAGAAATTCATTTAAGGAAGCTTATGATTGTGTTAAGCCATACACTGGAAAAGCATTTGGTGTTTTCCATTGTTTTTCATCCAATTTAGATGATGCTAGGTTAGCTGTTGATCTAGGGTACTATATTGGTATAGATGGTCCGGTTACATTTAAAAATGCACCAGAAATCAAAGAGATTGCAAAAGAAATACCACTAGATAAAATCGTCATTGAAACCGATAGTCCTTATTTATCTCCTCATCCATATAGAGGAAAAAGAAATGAACCAAAACGATTGAAGCTTATTGCTAAAGCAATAGCTGATATAAAAGAGATACCAATTGAAGAAGTGATCAGACAAACATCGATCAATGCAAGAAGATTGTTCCAGTTAGGAGACGACAATAATGAAAATTAAACATTTTAGTATCATAGGCTTATTTTTAATGCTAACTTTAGTGTTAGTTGGATGTATGTGGCAAGTTGAGGCAGATGAAGATTATCAATCTGCAAGCGATTATGAACAAGCTAGAATTGACATGATTGCAGATGTTAAACCATCTGTTGTTGTGATTAGACATAATGCAAGTGATTTTGGCTCAGGCATTATCTTTAACGAAACTGTGATTAATGAAACATTGGATACTAAATCATATGCGATTTTAACTGTTTATGAAAATGTTGAAGGACTCACTACTCAAGATTTAACAGTACTAGTGGATAATCAGGAATTTCCTGTGGCATCTATTTTAACGAATGAAACATATGAGTTCGCGATTGTTTATGTGACAACTGATCAAAATCTTGCAGTATATCCGATTGCGCAAATTGCAGCAGGGATAAATATTTCTATCGAAAATGGACAAGATGTATATGCTATTGGTACACCTTATGAACTTGCTATGTATAATTATGTATCTGAAGGTATTGTAGGGGTTTCTAGCTATGACGTTGGTGATATTGAAGGGCTAGCATTTGTACACAGTTCTGAGACAAATCCTGGTATGGAAGGTGGACCTATTGTTGCACTTGATGGTAATGTTATTGGTCTACAACTTACAAAAAGATATATGACAGATGATACGGTTTCTGGCATTCCTACCGAAGGTATTAATTTTGCATTAAACATGAACATCATCGGACCAGTTATCGCTTCTATGGATCAAAGCTTTGTCAATACAGCCGTAACGGCTAAAACAATAGAAGTCGGATCAAATGGACTTCCTGAACATGATCAAATGGCTAGAGATATGATTGCTGAGGTGTCACCCTCCATTGTTACAGTCATGGGATCTCAAGGTCTAGGTTCTGGCACGATATATAAAGTAGAAACGCTTGAATCAGGCGAATTTAGATATTATATTTTAACAAACAATCATGTGATTGAAGAAAATGAAGAAATAAGAATAAGAATGACGGATCAAATGGAAGAATATGCAGTATCTGATTATCAAGTGAGTGAGACACATGATCTTGCAGTACTTAGAGTGATTACTGACGAAGTACTTCCTGTTCATGATATTCCACCAATTACAAGTAGTGAATATGTTGATATTGTTCAAGGACAAGATGTATACGCAATCGGCACACCGCTTGAAACAGATTTACATCAACATGTATCCCATGGTATTATTTCAATTGATAAAATCAATTATCGTGGTGTGATAAATTTAGCTATTATGCATGAGGCTGAAATTAATCCAGGAAACAGTGGCGGTCCTTTATTTAACTTAGAAGGACAAGTGATTGGTGTCAACGTAGCTAAGACTGTTGAAGTTGCAGATGGTAGTGATACAGTCTATGCAGAAGGTATTAATTATAGTCTTAATATCAATATTATTTCTCAAGTTATCAATCAGTTTTTAGAAGAGAATTATGTAGCTTCCATACGCAGTCCAAAAATGGGTGTTACCGTAACTGATTATATAGAGGGTTTATGGTATTATCCTAGAATCTATCAAAGTGGTGTGATGGTTATTGGATTTGATTATACGAGAGAAGGTTATCAGTATTTAGAATCATATGATTTAATTAGATCTATTAATGGTAAAACAGTCTTTACAACTGAAGATTTGGTTGCAGAACTTAATGGTAAACCATTTGGAACATCAATTACACTTGGTGGTGTAAGATTAAATGATGAGGGGGAAGTTGTAACGTTTGAAGTTACATTTAATTTATCATGATCTATGAAAAAGTAAAAAATAAAATCGAGGAAAAAGGCTTTACTATCGCGTTTGCTGAAAGCATGACGGGTGGTTTAGCAACGTATAGACTTACAGAAATACCTGGAGCTTCTAATGTCTTAAAAGGTAGTATGATTACGTATAGTATTGAATCTAAAGTGAAACAATTAGGCATAAGCCAAAAAGTTATTGAAACTTATAAAGTTGTCTCTAGCGAAGTTGCTTTAGAAATGGCTAAAAAAGTTAGAGAAAAACTAGAAACAAACATAGGTGTTGGGATCACAGGAGATGCTGGTCCAACGATTCAAGATGATAAAGAAATGCGTATCGCATATTATGCAATTTGTATCAATCATACATGTAAAATTGAGCATATAATTTTTGATAAGGAAACTCGAAATGAAGCGCAAGAGAAAGCCGTTGTTGCGATCTATGAAACGCTTGATAAACTGTTATCATAAAATCAATTTTAATTGTTGTTAAACGCCATTATATATGATATAATGATTGGGCGTAAAGATATATCCTTGTCTTGTCTAGAGGCAAGACCTAAGACCAAAAGGAGGTGGAAAGATGAAAAAATACGAAGTTATGTATATCATCCGTCCAACTGTAGAAAGTGAAAGTATTAAAGGTATCGTTAATAATTTTAATGAAATCTTTGCTAACTATGATAGCAAAGTACTAGAACTTAAAGAGTTAGGACTTAAAGATTTAGCTTATGAAATTCAACATTTCAACAAAGGTTACTATGTATGGTTACTTGTTGATGCTACTAACGAAGCAATTGCTGAATTTAACCGTGTAGTCAACATTACTGAAGAAGTAATTCGTTACATTGTTGTAAAGGAAGGCGAATAATATGATTAATCGCGTTATCCTAGTAGGGCGTATCACTAAAGACCCTGAACTTAAATTGACTCAGTCTAACATATCATTTGTTAATTTTACGCTGGCTGTAAACAGACAATTTACTGATCAATCAGGTGAACGTCAAGCAGATTTTATACAATGTATCGTATGGCGTAGACAAGCCGAAAATTTAGCACAATACATTAGAAAAGGTGCTTTATTAGGTGTTGAAGGTAGAATTCAAACAAGAACTTATGAAGCTGAAAACGGCACAAGATACATTACTGAAGTTGTTTGTGACACTGTACAATTCTTAGAAAATAAGAGTGAAAATACTGGCTATACTGAACAACCTAGTGTTTCAAACGATGATAGCGACGAGTTTTACGAAACAAGTAAACAACTAGCCGCTGAAGAAGATTTACCATTCTAAGGAGGAAAAACTATGGCTTACAATAGACGTGGTGGATATAAGAGACGTAAAAAAGTATGTTACTTTACTCAAAACAAAGTTGAACATATCGATTTCAAAGATGTTGAATTATTAAGAAGATTCATTACAGATCGCGGTAAAATTTTACCAAGACGTGTAACAGGTACATCTGCTAAATGGCAAAGACCATTAGCAATCGCTATTAAACGTGCTCGCCACATGGCATTATTACCATTCGTAAAAGAATAATATTAAGCTGCATCTAATGCAGCTTTTTTTTACCCTTATGAAGGGTACATTCAATTGAAAAAGAATCATATTATTGATATAATATGAATAAAGTAGGTGCTATTATGAGACGTTGGGTATTTTTAGCAATATCAGGGGTTTTATTTATCGTAAGCATATTATTATACTTACCATTTTTTACATATGAATCATCACAACAAATATTCGCATGGATTGTGCTTTTTTTAGCTTTGGCATCATTATTTGTTGGATTATATATTTTACTCAATCAAAGAAATCATCAAAAGATTTCAACATTGCAAAATAGATTGTCGATGTGGTCAAAACTTTCTTACCATATTTCGCAAGCTGGGGATGAAATTTTTAATGAGCTTCCAATTGGTATGATGGCAGTTGATGAAGAAATGGAAATTAAATGGACTAATCCTCATGCACAAACGATTTTTGGTAATAAGGTCAATAATAAAAAATTAGAAGATATTCATGAGAAGATGTATGAACTTGCATCAAATAGTAAAACAAACTTTGTAATTGAAAAAGACCATAAGTACTATGATGTTGTATATCGACCGGAATACCGCTTTTTCTATTTGTTTGACGTAACAAATAGAGAAGAAGTTCTAAAAGAATATAATGAGCAAATTCCTGCATTAGGACTTATCTTCTTAGATAACCTAGACGAAGCCTTATCGGTACTAGATGTTTCTGAACAGTCATCGATTAAAGGTGAATATTTAGCAGCGATTAACGATTGGGCAAGTGAACTTGATTGTTACTTAAAACCATTTGATGATGATAAGATCTTATTAATTACAGACCGCAAGAATTTAAATTCAATGATTGAAAATAAATTTGATTTACTAGATAAAGTTAGAAAGATATCAACTGAACAAAAAGTTAGAGTATCTATTTCAATGGGTATTGCTTCTTGGGATATCTCATATGAAGAGATTGGTGTTTATGCACAAAATGCTGTCGAACTTGCTGAAAAACGTGGGGGCGACCAAGTGGTTGTTAACATTCAAGATCAAAAGATAGCATATTTTGGTGCTAAAAGCGATGCATCAATTAAAAACTCTAGAGTGGGTATTAGAATTAATGCACAAACTATTAGAGATTTTATTGAAAAAGCCAATGATGTTTATATCATGGGGCATAATCTAGCAGACATCGATGCATTTGGTGCGATGCTTGCAAGTTATCATATGACGCTTGCTAGTAAAAAACCAGGGTTTATGATTATTGATGAAGAAAAACTTGATACAACTGTATCTAGAATATATAGCAAAGTTAAAGATCAATTAAAACATATTAAAGTGATTTCAAGCAAAGAAGCACTTGATAAAATTGATGATCAAAGCCTCTTGATTGTTGTTGATTCTCAATCACCTAAGATTGCGATGATTCCTGAGATTGTTGAAAAGACGGAAAATCTTATCGTTATTGATCATCACCGTGTTGGTGATGAAAGGTTTAACGCAATCTTTTCAATTATCGAACCATCAGCAAGTTCAAGTGTAGAGTTAACGATGGAATTGCTAGGTTTCTACAATATGGAAGAGGAAGCTCAAATTACACCGATAGAGGCATCAATCATGTATGGTGGGTTACTTGTAGATACGTCAAACTTTGTTTATAGAACTTCATCTAGAACGTTTGATATTGCAGCGAAGTTAAAAGATTTAGGTGCTGATGCAGCCCTTGTTAAAACTTGGTTAAGAAGAGATATGATAAGAATCATGGAAATCAATAAACTCATCGATCAAGTTGAAGTTGTACTAGATAGATTTGCGTTTATTGTAACAACCGATATTTATGATGATCGTGTGTTACTTGCTCAAGTATCTGATGCAGCATTAGAGATTAGAGGTATAGACGCAGCATTTACGATTGCTAGAATAGACAATCATACAGTTGCTGTAAGTGCGAGAAGTTTAAATGAAATCAATGTTCAGATCTTAATGGAAATGATGGGTGGCGGTGGACACTTCAATAGTGCAGCTGTTCAAACAACTGATATGTCTATTCAAAAGGTTTATGAACAATTAAGACAATATGTAGAATTAGAATATGGTGGAGGCGAAAAGATGAAAGTTATATTAACCACAGATGTTAAAGGAAAAGGTAAGAAAGATCAAGTCATTGAAGTTGCAAATGGATACGGTCAATTCTTATTAAATCAAAAGAAAGCAGTTGTTGCTAACGATGAAAATTTAGCTGCACTTGCTAATGAACAACAAAAACAAAAAGAAGAAGAACAACGTCATTTAGACTTAATGAAAAAATTAAAATCTGAAATTGATGGTAAGCAAATTGTTCTTGAAATTCAAATGGGTAAAGATGGTAAACAATTTGGCAGTATCACAACTAAACAAATTGCCGAAGCATTTTCAAAAACTCATGGTATACTAATAGATAAGAAAAAACTAGAATTACAAAGTGAAATTAATTCAATTGGTATTTATACAGCATTTGTTCAATTACACAAAGATATTAAGGCGCAATTTGAAGTAAAAGTTATAGAAAAGTAGGTATCTGATATGGCCAAGGTTTTACCTTATCATCAAGAAGCAGAACAATCTGTTTTAGGATCTATCTTTTTAGATCCTAAAGAAATCGTCACAGTTATAGATCAATTAAATGAAGATGACTTTTTTGAACAAAGCCATGTCCTTATCTATAAAGCGATGAAAGATTTGTTTAATGAAAATTTAAATATTGATTATGCGAGTGTTGCTGCAAGACTTGAACAAACTCAAAATTTAGAACGCGCTGGTGGACGTAAATATTTACTTGAATTAACTGAAACTGTGCCTTCTATTGATCATTTAGAAACGTATATAGATCTTGTTAAAGATGGATCACTTAAGAGACAAGTGATTAGACTTGCAAGTGATATTGTTGAAGATGGATATAAAAAAGATGAAATGGCATTTGATTATATTACAAGAGCTGAAGAAGAAATATTTGCTTTAGCTCAAAAGCGTAAAACAAGTGCATTTTCAAAAATTGATGAAGTTATTCAAGAAGTTAAAGTCAAGACTGAGCTTAATAGAAATAAAAAGGGTGGTATTACTGGTTTAAGTACTGGTTTTGCAGAATTTGATAAGCTTTCAGCTGGTCTTCAAAATGAAGAACTTATCATTTTAGCTGC
This sequence comes from Acholeplasmataceae bacterium, assembly GCA_963678355.1. Taxonomy (GTDB): domain Bacteria; phylum Bacillota_I; class Bacilli_A; order Acholeplasmatales; family Acholeplasmataceae; genus WOFB19. The sequence continues at coordinate 19,010 of OY782823.1, forward strand.
GCGTCCTTCTATGGGAAAATCCGCATTCGCTATGAATTTAGCAATTAACATTGCTAAGAAAAATAAAGAAGCCAAAGCAGGTGTCGCAATTTTCTCACTAGAAATGAGCAACGACCAACTTGCTGCCAGAATGTTAAGTGCAGAATCTAATGTTGAAAACAATAAGATAAAAAGTGGACATTTAACTGCGCCTGAGTGGCAACATATGGAAGGTGGTATTCAAACACTTTCATTATTAAACATCTATTTTGATGATTCAGCTGCGGTATCAGTTGCTGATATTAGAGCTAAGTGTCGTAAATTAAAACAAGAAGGCAATCTTGATTTTGTCGTGATTGACTACCTTCAATTAATTAAAGGCGATTCAAGAAGTGGTAATAGACAAGAAGAAGTTGCTAAAATTTCAAGAAGTTTAAAAGAAATGGCAAGAGAGTTAAAGATTCCAGTGTTAGCTTTATCTCAATTATCTCGTGATGTTGAAAAACGTGAAGATAAGAGACCAGTGTTAGCAGATCTTCGTGAATCTGGTTCTATTGAACAGGATGCCGATATTGTTATGTTCTTATATCGAAATGACTATTATACAAGAGATGCAGAAAAGAAAACTGGGGATGTTGAGTTGATCATCGCTAAAAACAGACAAGGTGCCGCAGGTATCATGTTACCATTTAGATTTGATACAGAATTCTCAAGATTCTTATCGAAAGAAGAAAGAGAAGATACTTCTTACGAAGCATATAGAGACTAATCATAAAGCCACTCAAATTGAGTGGCTTTTTGTTAATTAAATTTCAATTTTTGTCCTACAATACTTTTGATGACATCTATTGCACTATATAGTTTTTCACCAGGGTTTAAGAATGATAAGATATAGTTTAATTGATCACCTGTTGTAATAATAGGTGATTCACTTGAACCATCTTTTCTTTTTTGTCCTAAACCAATGGTTGATATCAATCCATTGCATAGACATTTACGTCCTACGGTGTCTTCTTTTCTTCCGCCTTTTTTAATATAAATATCTACAGGTTCAGCCGGACAACGATATCCTATTTCGCCATTATCTTTTGTATAAGCTTCTCTTAGGTAGCCGACATCACAAATGCGTTTTCTAGATTCATATACCTTATCTTCACTGATTGTATTTTTTAGATTTAATAGTTTAAAAGGAAAACCAGTAGGTGATGCCAATAAATCGGTTTTAACTTTTGCAACACCTTTTTGAAGCGATTCAATAATTCTTATTTTTAAAGAGCGCTTCATACCGGACTCTTTTGAAAAGGCAAAGGCTGATCCAACTTGGACACCAACAGCACCAGAAGCCTTGGCTCCTAAGAATGCATCGTGATTACCATAACCACCAGCTAACCAAAAAGGAAGACCTACACGTTTTAGTTTTTCTAAGTTGACATGATCTTTTTCACCATAGATTGGTTCACCGTCTTGGTCAAGTAAGAGATCACCTCTAGGTGGTGCATTATGTCCACCAGCAATTGGTTTTTCTACAATGAAACCATCTGGCTTTGTTTCTTCATTTCTAGTTAAATGAAGGGCAAGTGTATTTGAAGAAATAATCGCTAAAAATTTAGGGCGCTTTAACTTAGGTAATTCATAGTTTTTAAAAATTTCTTTAGGATCAAAAGAAACTTTAGCATCGTCTCCAATTTTAACTTTAATGTACATGCTTGCTTCATTATTTTCGGAAAATTGATTTAATACATTGGGTATGTATTTAGGAATACCAGCACCCATAATGACATAGTCAACGCCAGCAAGCATCGCACCATATAAAGTTGGAAGTGTTGGGAATTGAATTTTTTCTAATAGATTAATACCGATTAATCCATCATGACCTTTTTTAGCAAGATAGACTTCAACGAAAGTAGCAGCAACGATTAAATGCGTTAATTCAATACTCGGGTTAAGACTTGGTAATTCAGTGACTTTAAATCTATTTTTAATGCGCGTTAATGTTGTCTCTGGTTGATATGTTTCTAAAATCTTATTGGCAATTTCTGGAAATGGAAATGCGCGGAGCGCATCTTCATACGTTTTTCTTCCTTTGATTAGTTGTAATCTTCTAGATAGCGTTGTCGCAAGTGCAACACTTGATACAACACCTAAATAACCTTGTTTGGATACAGTTCTTGCAAGTCTAACACTTGAAACTCCAATGCCCATACCACCTTGTATAATTTCTGGTAATTTCTGTGCTTCCATAATAAACTCCTTTTTATAGAAAAAATATATATAATAGTTTGATATTCAAAATAAAATGCATATAGATATCTTACCATAGGATAAATAAATTGCAATCATATAATAAAAGAAAGTGCTTTCACAAAATCAGTGAAAAGACTATCTTTTTTTTCATTTTTCTTTTATTATATAAGTATACATACGATACAACAAAAGGGAGAAAACAGAATATGAGCTTTAGAAGTCACAGATTAACAAGCATTAAGTCGAAACATGAGATTATTGCTGAAATTGAAAGTAATCATAAATTCAATGTTCTAAACACAACAATCATCAACGATCGAGTAAGTACAGTTTTTTTAGAAATTAAACTTTTGAGATTTTATACGTCTGCAATGATTTTATCAATCACTTTTTCTGAGATTGATCCATATAAGACAGATATTTTTATTGAAATCTTTAGTCCAGCAAGAGATGGAGAATCAGATTTCAATGCCATGGATAAAGTATGGCGTGAAATTAAAATGTATTTTTAATGAAAAGAAAAACCCAGTTCGATTTGAACTGGGTTTTGTTTATGATGTTTGAATTTTTACGATTTATGCAATAGTTGCTGATAACATCCAAATATGTTTATCAAAAGATGCAAGTGCACCGATGAGTAAATCAGCAGTCACTTCGTCACCTTCAGTTTGGGCAACTTCTAGAACTTCCTGAAATTCAGTTCTTAAAACTTTAATATCATTCAATACAGTTTTAACCATTGTAAGGGCATCGTCTTTACCGTGTCCCTCTTCAATAGTAGATAATTCTAAATATGATTTAAGGTTAGAAACTGGTTCTCCACCAATCATAATTAGTCTTTCTGCAACTGCATCGTATAATTCATTGACTTCGTCGTATAATGCTTCAAATTTAGCATGAAGGGCATAAAAGTTAGGTCCTGTTACATACCAATGTACGTGATGTAGCTTTGTAAAAAATACGCTTAAATTAGCTACTTGTTTATTTAAGCCTTGATATAATTTATTCATTATATACCACCTTTCCTCTATGGCTTAATTATAACACTTTTTATAATTCATATCACGTAATATGCCTGTAGCATATTCATCCAAAATATGGTAATATAGAGCGGGTGATATAAAATGTTTGATAGATTAGAATTAATGGAACAAAGATATAATGAAATTCAAGATTTATTAGCTACTGGTACGCTAGAAGTTAAAGTCATGACTGAATTATTAAAGGAATTATCAACAATTACAAAAGCGGTAGAAAAGTATCGTTTATATAAAGAAAAAAGCGAAGAGTTAAAAGATTTAAAAGATATGTTAGAGTTAGAATCTGATGAAGAGATGATTTTAATGGCAGAAGGTGAAATCTCTAAAATCGAAGAATTTTTAGTTAAGACTGAAGAAGAATTAAAAATTCTATTACTACCAAAAGATCCAAATGATGATAAGAATGTTATCATCGAAATTAAAGGAGCTGCTGGTGGCGATGAAGGTAATATTTTTGCAGGTGATCTTTTTAGAATGTATTCTAAATATGCTGAAACCATGAAATGGAAAATTGAAATTCTTAATGTGATGGAAGGCGCCATGGGTGGTTTTACATCAATTGAATTTATGGTTTCTGGTGATCATGTTTATTCAAGATTAAAATATGAGTCTGGTACGCATCGTGTTCAACGTGTCCCACAAACTGAATCACAAGGGCGTATTCACACATCAACAGCCACTGTATTAGTAATGCCTGAAGCAGAAGATTTAGAAGTTGATGTGAATTGGAATGATGTTCGTTTTGATACATTTAATTCAAGTGGACCTGGTGGACAATCTGTTAATACGACAAAATCAGCTGTAAGACTTACACATATTCCAACAGGTATTGCTGTTGCATGTCAAGAAGGTAAATCACAACACGAAAATAGAGAAAAAGCTTATACTTTATTAAAAGCTAGAGTCTATGATAAATTCTTACAAGAAAAATTAGAAAAAGAAGACGCTGAACGTCACGCACTTGTTGGACGAGGCGATAGAAGCGAAAAAATTAGAACGTATAATTATCCACAAAACAGAGTGACTGATCATAGAATTGGATTAACGATTCAAAGATTGGACGCAATTATGGAAGGCCGTTTGGAACTTATTATTGATGATATCATCAATGAATTCCAAAAACGTCAATTGTTAGGAGAAGAAGCGTGACATACGAAACTTTATTAAGAAAAGTTTCTCAAATCGCAATCGAGCATGATAAAGAAGCAGAAGCGATTAAATTACTACTGATGGAGCTATCACCTTTAGATGCACATCAGTTTTATTTAAATCAAAGAGAAGAAGTACCTGGCGATTTAGAGAATGAATTTATGGAAAAAGCGATGATGTATATTAATGATCATGTCCCTGTTCAACATATTTTGGGATATGCATTTTTCTATGGTTATCAATTTAATGTCGATCATAATGTTTTAATTCCAAGAGTTGAAACAGAGCAATTAGTTGAGAATACACTATACTACTATGATAAGTATTTTGAAGGTCAAAAATTAAGATTACTTGATTTAGGTACAGGTAGTGGATGTATTGGTGTAACACTTGCTAAGGAAGAAAAAAATTTAAATGTTACCATTTCTGATGTAAGTGAAAAAGCTTTAAATGTCGCGAAGGGTAATGCGAAATCATTAGAAGTAGATGTTGATGCAATTTTAAGCAGTTGGTTTGAAAATATTGAAGGATCTTTTGATATTATTATCTCAAATCCACCATATATTCCAGATGCTGAAATTGTTGAAGATATCGTACAAAAAGAACCAGAAGTTGCTTTATATGGCGGAGAAACTGGTACTGATTTTTATAAATTGATTTTAAGCGAAATTAAGCCGTATTTAAAGGATAGAGCACTGATCGGATTTGAACATGGCTATCAACAAAAAGCGCTTATTAAATCTTATGTAGATACATATTTTCCTGATGCTAAAATCATTCAGTTAAAAGATTTACAAGGTAAAGATAGAATGACATTTATCGGTATTGGTGGTGTATTAGAAGATGAATAAAGGTGAATTAATTGTCATGCCGACAGACACTGTATATGGTCTTGCAGCGATGTTATATGATGAAGAGGCGCTTAAGAAAATATATGAAGTTAAAGGTAGAGAGCAATCAAAGCAAATTCCACTTTTAATTTCAGCAATTGATCAAATTAAAGGTATTGCAATCTATGATGAAAAGATCGAAAAAATCATGAAAAAATTTTGGCCAGGTGCCTTGACAATTGTGATGGATACGACTCAAGCATTTATGGATAAAACTGGAGAGAAGACCATAGCAATTAGAATGCCAAAACACCCAAAAGCGTTAGAACTGATTGATAAATATGGCGTTTTAAGAGTAACAAGTTTAAATAAAAGTGGAGAAGCTCCACTTGAAGATATTGATGAAATAAAAAGTCAGTTTGGAAAATTTGTTTCTGAAATTCATCCACATGGTGATGAAGCTAAATCCAATGTATCATCAACTGTGATGATGTTTCAAAACGGGTCAATTAAAATACTTAGACAAGGCTCTATTACATTAAATGATTTGATGCAAGCATAACGTGCTTGCATTTTTTTTATAAGGTATAATAAGTACTTAAAAACAGCCTTATATAGAAAGACTTGGTTAAACTAGCATGATTTTAATAATTAATACGCTATCATTTATGTTTTTCTTCTTATTTACTGGTAAAAACTAGAAAATAGTATATAATAGTAACGGTTATAAAATGAGGTGTAATTATGGAAATTAGAAATATAGCAATCATTGCCCATGTTGATCACGGGAAAACAACATTGGTCAATCAATTATTAAAAGAAAGTGAAAAATTCGATGATCACGTTGAATTAGGCGATCGTGTACTTGATAGTAACGATATCGAAAGAGAACGTGGTATTACAATTTTGGCTAAAAATACAGCGATTATCTACAAAGATACTCGTATTAATATCTTAGACACTCCAGGTCATGCTGACTTTGGTGGAGAAGTTGAAAGAATCATGCATATGGTTGATGGTGTACTTTTACTTGTTGATGCATATGAAGGCGTAATGCCACAAACAAGATTCGTTTTAAAGAAAGCTTTAGAAGCACATTTATTCCCAATCGTTGTCGTTAATAAAATTGATAGAGAATTTGCAGATATCAATAAAACAGTAAATGAAGTATATGATTTATTTATTGATTTAGGTGCAGATGATCATCAACTTGATTTCCCAGTTTTATATGCATCTGGATTACATGGTTTATCAAATTATGAACCTAAATTAAATCCACATGTAAAAATGGCTCCGATTCTAGATACAATTATCGAAAGTTTACCAAACCCACCACAAGAAACAGAAAAACCTTTCATCTTCCAACCAGCGTTAATTGATTATAACGATTATGTTGGACGTATGGGTGTTGGTAAAATCTATCAAGGTACTGTTGAACTAAATGATATGGTCACTTGTCTTAGAGCTGATGGTAGTAAAACAGAGTTTAGAGTTCAAAAAATTTACCAATCAATTGGATTAGATAAATTTGAGGTTAAAGAAGCTTCTGCTGGTGATATTGTATCAATTGCAGGTCTTCCTGATATTCATGTTGGTGAAACAGTATGTGATCCAACAAATGAAGAAAGATTACCTTTATTGCATGTTGATGAACCTACGGTTCAAATGACTTTCTTAACAAATAATTCACCATTTGCTGGTAAAGAAGGTAAACATGTAACTGCATCTAAGATTGAAGATCGTTTATTTAGAGAAACACAAAAAGACGTGAGTTTAAAAGTTGAACGATTAGGTAAACAAGAAGCATGGATCGTCTCTGGTCGTGGGGAATTACACTTAGGTATTCTTATCGAAAACATGAGAAGAGAAGATTTTGAATTTCAAGTATCAAGACCTAGAGTTATCGTAAAAACAGTTGATGGTGTTAAATCAGAACCATATGAAGAAGTACAAGTGGATCTTCCAACTGAACATATGGGTGGCGTTATGGAAATGCTTGGTGAAAGAAAAGCTGAGTTAGTTACAATGCACCAATCAAGCGACTATTCAAGACTTCAATATATTATGCCTTCTCGTGGTTTAATTGGATTTAGTACTCAATTTTTAACAGCGACAAAAGGTTATGGTATCTTATCCCATATATTCTTAGATTATAGACCGATGATTAATGAAGCCGTTGGTAACAGAAGAACTGGTTCTTTAGTATCACTTAATCAAGGAATGACTACTGCTTATGCAATTGGTAGATTAGAAGATCGTGGAACAATGTTTATTGATCCTAGAACTAATGTCTACGAAGGTATGATCATCGGTGAAGCAAATAAAGATAAAGATATGGTTGTTAATGTAACCCAAGCTAAACAATTAACAAATATGCGTTCTGCTGGTAAAGATTCAACAGTTGTATTAAAGAAACCAAAAGAAATGAATTTAGAAGCATGTTTAGCATTTATCAATGATGATGAACTTATTGAAATTACACCTAAAAACATTAGACTTAGAAAAACAATTTTAACAGAACTTGAAAGAAGAAAAGCTAATTATAGAAATAAAGAGGATAAATAACATATTTATCCTTTTTTTTGCATTAGAATTAGAGAAAACGGGTTATATGATATAATAATAAGAGATATATAGGAGGTCATTATGAAAGTTGCAATTGCAAGTGATCATGCTGGTTTCGAATTAAAGGAAGATCTAAAACAATACTTAGGTAGTAAAGATATCGAAGTGACTGATTTAGGGACAAATTCTTTGGATTCTGTTGACTATCCTGATTACGGAAAAAAACTGGGGGAAGCAGTCGTAAATGATGATTACGATTTTGGTATTGCTATGTGTGGCACAGGTATTGGTATAAGTATTGCAGCTAACAAAGTGAAGGGCGTTCGTGCAGCACTTGTTTATGATGAAAATACTGCAACACTTGCTAAACAACACAATAAAGCAAATGTGCTTGCCATTGGCGGTAGAACGACACCAAAAGAAGAAGCACATAAAATCGTCGATGCATATATGTCTGCTAAATTTGAAGAAAGACATATGAAAAGAATTAATAAAATAAGTGAAATTGAGGAGTCTTACAATGAGTAAATTATTAGTATTAAAACATCCATTAATTGACCATAAAATGGCAAAAATTAGAGATAAAAATACAGGCACAAAAGAATTTAGAGAAAGCGTCTCTGAAGTTGGTGGACTTATTACTTATGAAATTACTAGAGATTTAGAAACAGTCGCAAAAGAAATTGAAACACCGATTTGTAAAACAACTGTACATGAACTAAAGAAACAAGTAGTTATCGTGCCTATCTTAAGAGCTGGTTTAGGTATGGTAGAAGGCATTCATAATTTAATTCCAACAGCTAAAGTTGGCCATGTTGGATTATATCGTGATGAAGAAACATTAGAACCTCAAGTTTACTATAAGAAGTTCCCTGAAGGATTAGAAGACAGTGTAGTTTTAGTTGTTGACCCTATGTTAGCAACTGCTGGATCAGCTGCTAAAGCGATTGATATCGTTAAAGAAGCTGGTGCTACAGATATTCGCTATGTTGGATTAGTAGGATGTCCTGAAGGTGTAAAGAGATTACAAAAAGATCATCCTGATGTTGCTATTTATCTTGCTGCATTAGATTCACATTTAAATGAAGTAGGATATATCGTACCAGGTCTTGGAGATTGTGGGGACCGTTTATTTGGAACCAAATAAACCAACTACAGGTAGAAAGAACAGTAAACGATATAGTGCAGTTAGAAGAGGTGTTTTTGGTTATACGATGATTGTTCAAATGATCTTTACAGTTGTCGGCTTAGCGCTTCTAGGTGATTATCTAGGGACTAGGTTTTATCCGGGAACAGACATGGATTTGATTTTCACTGCAATTGGTGTCGTTTTAGGCTTTATTGCGAGTGTGATCTCGTTTATTAACTTTATTAAAAGAGAGGAAGCTTATGAAAAACATCGTGGCAATTAATTATTTGTCAATCTTGTATTCAATCGTTGTTGGATTAGTAGCGTATATATTTTTTAGAAACTATTATATCTGGACTATTTTGGGTGCGGTGACAGCGTTGTTTAATTATAGCTTAGTTGTAAGATTTACTAAAAATAAAGCACATAGAGATGTCGTATATTTGCTAATTGCATTTAGAACGATTGTCTATTTAATCGTATTAGCATTTATGTATTTTTTATTAAGTGATGATACGATGATATTAATGTATAGCTACATATTCTTTGTCGTAGGTGCTATTAACACAAAGATGGGTGTTTTTATTTTCCATCTTCCAATACCTTACTTCAAAAAAATAAGAGCAGAAGCAGATGATGCGAAGGAGGATGGTATGGATGCTACAAGCAATTCTTGATAGCTTGTTAAGAGGTCTAACCGCACCTTATTTTATAACATCGGTTGTGATCATGGGTTTAATCATGATTTTTGCAATTCTTGTTGGAAATAAAGTGAAGAAACTTAATCCAAAAGATAGACCAGGGAAATTTCTTTCATTGGTCATCGGAGGCATTGCTTTTCTTAATGACTTCGTTAAAGATGTGATTGGTAAACACTGGCGTGTTATCACACCAATTATTCTTACTTTGGCACTCTATATTTTTATATCAAACATATCAGGGATTACGGGATTGCCGTATACACCTACAAAATATAGTGCCATCACATTTAGCTTATCTATTATCGCAGTATTCGTCATTCAAATGATGGGTGTGATCTCAAAGGGGAGAAAGCACTTAAATAGTTTTATTGAACCTACACCTTTTATTGCACCACTTAATATTATTGGTGAAATTACACCAATCGTATCACTTGCCTTACGTTTGTTTGGTAATGTGGCAAGTGGTTCACTGATTTTGTATTTGGTTTATGCGCTACCAGGTGCTATCCAAATAGGTTCAATTAACCTATCATGGTTATCGATTATTGCTACACCAGTATTTCATTTAATATTTGATATTGGTTTCGGTTTAATTCAAACCGTTGTATTTGTATTATTAACACTTATATTATCTTCAACTAAAGTTGATGAAGATGATCTAGATTTCGAATAAAAAAAGGAGATAAAATTTATGTTATTAGATTTATTTACAAACTTTTCACAACTTATTCCAAACGTATTAGAAATGTCAGGAAATATTAGTAGTGGGCTTGCATATCTAGGGGCAGGACTTGCCGTTATGACAGGTTTAGGTACAGGGATTGGTCAAGGTATTGCAGCTGGTAAAGCAGCAGAAGCCGTTGGTCGTCAACCAGAAGCACAAGGTAAAATCCAAATGACAATGATTATTGGTCAAGGTATTGCTGAATCAACAGGTATCTATGGATTTATTATCGCGTTTATTTTAATTTCTGCAGCACAAGCTGCACAAGCAGCTGAAGCAGCATTTGCAGTATTATTCTAAAAAAAGGATTTGATCTAAGTGGACTTTCAAAAAGTATTTAGTGATGCCGCTCAATCAATATTAGAAGGACTTAATTCAATTATCCAAAACCCAAGTGTTGTACTGCTTAACATTATTGTATTTTTAATTATGTTAGTTGTAGTACGTATCTATTTTTGGGAACCTATTACAAACTTTTTGGAAAAGAGACAACAAGCCCTTACTGAAGAATTTGATAAAGCAGCAGAGGAAAGACAACATGCTCAAGATCTTCAACAGCAATCGATTAGCGAATATGAACGCATGAAAGCTGAAACTGAAGAACTTAAGTCTAAGCTTACGCAAGAAGCTTATAAACAACAAGAACAAATTGTTGAAGAAGCGAAGAACGAAGCTAAAACACGTCTTAAACAAGCAGAAAAAGATATCGAATATGAAATCGCACAAGCGAATGAAGAAATTAGACAATCTATTAAAGAGATTGCTTTTGCTGCTGCCGAAAAAATTGTTAAAAGAGAAATTGATGAAGATAAGCATCAAGATATCATTGATGAAATTATCGAAGAAAGAGATGATTTAGAACATGAATAGTTACGCAAAAGCTTTACTTGAAGTAGCTGAAGCGCATGATATGGTTGATGAAATTGCTTTTGAATTTGATCAATTGAACGAAGCCATGTTCGCCAATAAACAGTGGCTAAAAATGATGGACTCACCAATGCTTTCTGCTGAAGAAAAAAGTATGAAAATTGATGCATTGGGATTAAATCAACATTTAGCTGCTATGCTCAAAATACTTGCCGAATCTAATCAAATGGAATTATATGATGACATTTATCCAGAATGGGTACGTATGATGAGAAGCAAGAACAATGTTGCACATATTAATGTCTATACAGTAGAACCATTAAATGACAAGCAACTAAGTGCTTTAACAAAAAAATTACAACCTCGGTTTAAAAATTTGACGATAGAATTACATGTTAAAGTAAGGGAACACCTCATCGGGGGACTGCAAATCGTTTATCAAGGAAGATCATTAGATAATTCGGTTGCACGTGAGTTAGAAGAATTATTTATGACATTATAAGGTGGTGAAATCGTGGCAAAATTAAGAGTTAAAGAAATGACTGAAGTCATTCGACAACAAATTGAATCGTTTGAAAAAGACGTTAAATTAGAAAATATAGGTAAAGTTTTATCTGTAGGTGATGGTATCGCGATTGTCTATGGTATTGGACAAGCGATGATGGGTGAACTTTTAGAATTTCCTCATGGCGTTAAGGGGCTAGTTTTTAACTTGGAACAAGATCAAGTTGGGGTTATTCTACTTGGTAGAACTGATTTGATTAAAGAAGGCGATATGGTTAAAACGACTAAACGTATCTTCGAAGTACCGGTTGGAGATGCACTTTTAGGACGCGTTGTTAATCCATTAGGTGAACCTTTGGATGGACTTGGACCTATCAAAGCAGAAGATCATCTACCTGTAGAAAGAAAAGCTAGAGGCGTTATGGCACGTGGTGGTATTAAAGAATCTATGGAAACAGGGATTAAAGTTATTGATGCTTTAGTACCAATTGGTAGAGGACAAAGAGAATTAATTATTGGTGATAGACAAACAGGTAAAACAACTTTAGCAATTGATTCAATTATTAATCAAAAAGGTAAAGATGTTATTTGTGTTTATGTCGCTATTGGACAAAAAGAATCAAGTGTATCATCACTTGTTCAATTACTTAGCCAAAAAGGTGCACTAGATTATACAATCGTTGTTACTGCTGGGGCATCTAAAGAAGGTACACTGCTATATCTAGCACCATTTGCCGGTGTAACAATGGCAGAATATTTCATGGAACAAGGCAAGGATGTTTTAATCGTTTATGATGATTTATCAAAACATGCCGTTGCTTATCGTGAATTATCATTATTACTTAGAAGACCACCAGGACGTGAAGCTTATCCTGGGGATGTATTCTATCTACATTCAAGACTATTAGAACGTGCTGCTAAGTTAAATAAAAAGTTAGGTGGAGGTTCAATTACTGCCCTTCCAATTATTGAAACAAAAGCAGGCGATATTTCTGCATATATTCCAACGAATGTTATTTCCATTACCGATGGACAAATATTTTTGGAAACTGAATTATTCTACTCTGGTGTAAGACCTGCCATTAATGCTGGTTTATCAGTATCACGTGTTGGTGGTTCTGCTCAGTGGAAAGCAATGAAAAAGGTTGCAGGTACACTTAGAATCAATTTAGCGAATTACCGTGAACTTGAATCATTTGCACAGTTTGGATCAGATCTTGACCAAAGTGCTAAACGTCGATTAGAACGTGGACGTAAAACTGTTGAAATCTTAAAACAAGATGTGCATGAACTTTCTGAAATGCCAACACAAATCGTTACGATTTATGCATTATCAAATGGACATATGGATGATTTAAATCTTGATCAAGTTGTTCAACTACAAAGCGAGATTGAACAAGGTCTTAGAATGAATGATTTAGGCCAAACCATTCATAAGCATTTAGTAGATACAAAAACTTTACCAGATGCAAAAGATTTGGATAAGTTTATTAAATCATTGAAGAAGGTTATAAGATGAGTTTAAAAGATATTAAACTTCGAATGGATTCAATCAATAAGACTGCAACCATTACGCAAGCTATGCATAATATCGCCTTATCGAAAATTAGAAAATCTACTGATTTGTTAGGACACACAAAAACTTTTTCTGATAAGTTATTTGATGTTTTAAAATATGCGAATGAAAATATGGATGGCGTATCAAGATATTGTGAACCAATCGAAAATTCAAATAAATTATATATATTGATATCTGCTGATAGAGGTTTGTGTGGTGGATACCACAATCAGTTATATAAAGCATTTTTAGCAGAAACTAAAGATATGAATAAAGATCTTTATCAAGTATTGGCTATAGGTAAAAAGGCATATTATTATGCTCAAAAAAATAATATACCTTTGGTTAATGATGAAGTAATCTTTCATCGTGACGATCTTGTGACGATGTCAATTAGAGAGTATTCTAATCTCATCAAGAAAGCATTCGAAGAACGTTATGTTGATGAAGTTGTTATTTTCCATAATCATTATTTAAATACCGCTTCACAAGAAGTCATAAAGAAATCAATTCTACCGATTAAGTTTGAAGAAGAACATGTACACAGTGATTATATCTATGATGCAAGTCCTGAAATCGTTATGGATAGAACGGTGAGTATTTATGTTGAAGCTAAAATATTTGAAGCATTAGCAGATGCGAAACTTAGCGAACATGCTGCACGTATGATTGCGATGAAGAATGCAACTGATAATGCACATCAAATTGTTGATCGTTTGCATATGCAATACCATAGAGCAAGACAACAAGAAATTACGAGTGAACTTATTGACGTTGTCAATGGTTCAAATGTTTAGGAGGAGTCATCATGAAAGGTAAAATTAATCAAGTTATTGGACCGGTTGTTGATGTTTACTTTGACGACAAATTACCAAATATCAATGATGCTTTAGTTGTAACTAACGAACAAGGTGTTAAAGTAACCTTAGAGGTTGCGATTCACTTGGGTGATCATGTAGTTAGAACGATTGCGTTAGAACCTACTGAAGGGTTAAGACGTGACTTAGACGTTGAAGCTTTAGGCGGACCTATTAAAGTACCTGTTGGTAAACAAGTGTTAGGCCGAATTTTCAACGTTTTAGGTGAAGCCATTGATGATAAAGAAGACCTTGATTTAAATCAAACAATGAGTATTCATAGAGAAGCACCAGAATTTCATGAGTTATCAAGTGAAGTTGAAATTCTAGAAACTGGGATTAAAGTGATTGACTTATTAGCACCTTATATTAAAGGTGGTAAGATTGGTTTATTTGGTGGTGCCGGTGTTGGTAAAACTGTATTAATCCAAGAGTTAATTAATAATATTGCACAAGAACGTGAAGGTATTTCTGTTTTCGCCGGTGTTGGTGAACGTACAAGAGAAGGTTCTGATCTATATGAAGAAATGACTGAATCAGGCGTTATTAATAAAACAGCATTAGTCTTTGGACAAATGAATGAGCCACCAGGTGCAAGAATGAGAGTTGCTTTAACTGGCTTAACAATGGCTGAACACTTCAGAGATGAAGAAAAACAAGATGTATTATTATTCATTGATAATATCTTTAGATTTATCCAAGCAGGTAGTGAAGTATCCGCTTTATTAGGCCGTATGCCATCTGCTGTTGGTTATCAACCAACGCTTGCTACTGAAATGGGTAGATTACAAGAACGTATTACATCGACTAAAAAAGGATCAATTACATCTATTCAAGCTGTATATGTACCAGCTGATGATTATACTGACCCTGCGCCAGCAACAACGTTCTCTCACTTGGATGCGACAACCAATCTTTCTCGTCAATTAACTGAGATTGGTATTTATCCTGCGGTTGATCCACTTGCATCAACTTCAAGAGCCTTAGCGCCACATATTGTGGGTAAAGAACATTATGAAGTTGCACGCAAAGTTCAACAAATGATTCAAAGATATCACGAATTATTAGATATTATCGCTATCTTAGGTATGGATGAATTAACAGACGAAGATAAATTAGTTGTCCATAGAGCTAGACGTCTACAGTTATTCCTATCTCAAAATATGCATGTTGCTGAACAATTTACAGGTGTACCGGGATCGTTTGTACCACTTAAAGAAACAGTTAGAGGCTTTAAAGAAATCATTGATGGTAAACATGATGATCTTCCAGAAGAAGCATTCCAAATGGTTGGTACAATTGATGATGCCATCAAGAAGGCGAAATCATTATGATTTTCAAAGTGTTAACACAATTGGGTGAAACACACCAAGACGAAATTGAATATGCAGTCATTAAAAATCAGGATGGTGAGATGGCAATCCTTAAGGATCACGTACCGATTTTATTACACATCTATGATGGACATATTAAATTCGTTTTAAAAAAAGAAGAAATCTTCATGGTTGTTGAACAAGCAGTTGTTGAGTTTAGCAATAATGAATTAACCGTATTGGCGCTTGAAGCACAAATCGGTAAAACATTGGAAAAAGCTGAAGAAGCATTTGCTAAAATGAAGAAAGAAAAATTAGAGATTACTAAACAAGAGAATGTTGATTTTTCTAAACTGGAAAAAGAATTAAAAGAAAATATTAAAAAGAGTCGTGCAGGCCACGTCTCATAGTTAGGGATGATCTTATGATTGAACAAACTATTTATTTTATTTCAATTGTCATATTCTTTATGATTGCGTTAAGAATTCTTAGAGCACTTCATATTGAGAATAAGTTTGAAAAATATCAAATTTGGGAAATTAAAGCAGCATATTTTTTACTTGCTTTAATCATTGCTCATAATTTAGCAGAAATCATGGTTAGGTTCTCTCAAATGTTTGCAGAATTTCTATTATAGCATAGTGATTACACTATGCTTTTTTTATTTTTTTAATCTTAAAATCATATGTTATAATGACAATGAATTACAAGAAACTAGATAAAATATTTTTTGGGAGGAAAATATGAAAAGAACAGTGATGGTGGCAGTCATTCTTTTAATGCTGTTTTACTTGGGAAGTTGTGATGTGGATAATTATGAGGATGAAATAGATCTTATCGCTAGCGGGATAGAACAAAATCTTCCAATGTATTTTAATTCAGATTATCATCTACCTGATATTGCAGATTATGAAGTCTCATGGCGTTTTGATGGTGTTGATTATCAAGATACTTATATTTATGATAGTCCAATGGTTGATAAAGATATGGATATAGAGATATCCATTTCTAGAGGACAAACTCAAAAGGTATTTAATTATACTAGAAAACGATTGAGTTTAACACTTGCTAATTATAAAACGGAAATGCATATCAGTATGAATGAAGATGTCAGTGATATTAACCGTGATGATTATTTTGATATGAGTGCATTTGTGACAAGTGAGTTAAATGGTTATGAGCAATATGCATTAACTGAACAAGAAGGTAGAATTAGAGGTAGAGGTAATTCAACATGGGATACGTATCCTAAGAAACCTTATAAAATCAAATTTGATGAGCGTGTATCAATCTTAGGTATGCCCGAATGTAAGACTTATGTCTTACTCGCAGAATATGCTGATCCTTCAATGATGAGAAACACAATAACACATCAATTATCTAAATTTTTTGATTTTGAGCACACACTTGAAACAAGATATGTTGATCTATATATCAATGATGATTATCAAGGTGTTTATGTGTTAACTGAACAAGTGGAAGAAGATAAGAATAAATTGAATCTAGATTTAGATATTGATCTTGATAACTTGAGTTTTTTAATCGAATTAGATATGCGATATGTTGATGATCCAACTCCGGATGAAGATGCTTGGCTACATGTAGAAAACACACATTATGAGGTTAAAGATCTAGACCCGGATGAAGATGAATATACAACAGATTATAGAGACGCTATCGCATCATACTTACAACTTACCTATGATCGTATCATCAGTCAAGATGGATATAATGAATTAGCTGATATGAATGAGTGGATTGATTATTTTTTGGTTCAAGAAATATCAAAAAACGTTGATGGATGGTTCAGCAGTGTTTATTTATATAAAGACAAAGATAATCTATTATCTTTTGGTCCCCTATGGGATTTTGATTTAGCATTTGGAAATGCTAATTATATCGATTATGGGTATCAAGGGTTTTATGATCTAAGACCTGATAAAAATATATGGTTTCATGAAATGATGAAAATTGAAGAAATAAGAACGCTATTTAAACAAAGATATATCGCGTTTTATAATGAACACAAAGATGAATATCTAAATATGATTACAGCTTTATATGAGTCGTTAGAAGATGATTTTGAAAGAAATGAAACTAAATGGCAAAGACTGGGGCTCAATATGTGGCCTAATCCAAGTGAAATTGTCAATGCAGAGAATTTTCATGCTCAATATGAGTACTTATATAGATATGTTGAAAACCGTCTAGATTGGCTTTATACGGCAGTAAACAGTCAAGCTTATGCTAATGCAGCTTTTGATCAAGCATAAAAAAAGCCTATGTTTAAATAGGCACATAAATATACGATTTATCTAATTTTATAATTTGAATCAAATGTTTGATTTCATCTAAGAAGGACAAGTCGTCTTCAAGTAAATAAATTTTATAGGTAACCACTTCTAAAAATTCTTTATTTAGGGTGGTTCCTTTTTCTTCTAAGAGATGATCTATTTGATTGATTAGATGATATGGAAATGATAACTGATATTGATAAACTTCCTTTTTCTCTTGAAAAGATACAAGTTTTAAAACTTCTGAGGTCGCATTGGAGTAAGCTCTAACTAATCCTCCAGCACCAAGTTTAATACCACCGAAATATCTAATGACGACGCATAAAGCATTGGTTAAATGATGGTGATCAATGACATCTAATATAGGTAGACCTGCTGTTCCTTTAGGTTCACCATCATCTTGATATGTTGCCCAAGATCTTTGATCACCAAGCGTTGCTGCATAGCAGTAATGTGTCGCTTTAGGATATTTTTCTTTAGCATCTTCAATACAGATTGAAATATCTTCTTTATCTCTAATTGGATAAAGAATAGCGATAAAATCTGATTTATTTATAGTTATTTGATTTTCATAAATCTTATTAATTTCATACATCTTGATCACCAAATAAATTATATCATAGACTATCATGTTACACATTTTTTTGTTATAATACTATTATACTTTTTATAGGAGAGTCATATGGGAAAAACATTAGTTATAGATACATCTACAGGTGGATTAGATTACTATCCATTTCAACATGACATTGAAATATTAAGAATTAAAATCTTTTTAAATGATAAAGGCTATCTTGATGGTACAGATTTAAGAGCAGATGAATTTTATCAAATATTAAAAAATGATCCAGAATTAGTACCAAAGACATCACAACCTTCGATTGGAGAAGTGATTAAATATTTTGAAGATTTATATAAAGAAGGTTATGATAAATTTTATGTAACTACGATTTCATCAAAGTTAAGTGGAACACATAATGCGATATGCTTAGCTTCTGAAGAACTTAAAGATAAAATGGAAATTCGTGTGTTTGACACATATACAGTATGTTTCTCTGAAGGGCTATTTGCTTTAGAGGCTAGTAAGATGGTTAAAGAAGGAAAGTCTTTTGATGAGATTGATCAAAGATTAGAAGATATGAAAAAACGCAACACCATTTTCTTTGCTGTTGATTCACTTGCATATCTAGTTAAAAATGGCCGTTTATCTGGGGCTGCTGCGTTTGTTGGAAAACTACTTAAGATTAAGCCAATTTTACAAGTACAATCAACAGGACAAATCGTTTCTATAGAAAAAATTAGAAACATTAAAACTGCACTAAACTCAATTGCTGATAAGGTATTAGCATATGCTAACGGAAGACCTTTTGATTCTTATATTTTATATACAGGTAATCCTAAATTAAAAGAATATTTTAAAGACATCATTAAAGAGAGATTAAATCTTGAAAATTTATATGAAGCGCCACAAACACCAGTCGTTGGTGCACATGTAGGACCTGATGTTATTGGTATCGGAATATTTATTAAAGAATAAACTCATTTTTAATGAGTTTTTTTTATATAAAGATGTTGCATATTTATGATCATATGATAACATAATACTATGTGAATATTTGTACATGTTAGGAGTAAACAAGATGAATTTAAAAGCTAAAATATTGCAAGACTATTCTAAGCAAAAAAATCAAAGATATTTTAGAAAATATAGAAAGCAAATAGGAGAAAAAACAATTAACACGCTCCATGGTCCTGTTCGTGTACTTGAATTTGGATTCCATTCCAAAGAAGTTGAACCGCTGTTTATTGATTTACATGGTGGAGGCTTTGTCTATGAATCTGCTGAAATTGACATACCTCTAAACCTCTATTTATCAAAAAAAGCACAGGCAAAAATCATTAGTATTGATTATCCAAAAGCACCCCAATATCCTTATCCGATTGCTATTGAATCCATTATTGAAGTGATTCAGGTTTATTTGGACTTATGTGATGTATTTAGATTTGATCCAAAAGCCATCGGTATCGGTGGACATAGCTCAGGTGGTAATTTAGCGACAGCGATTGCGATGAGATCTAAACATATAAAAGGTTTAAAATTTAAATTTCAAGCACTTGTATATCCGCCGCTTGATCTTGCGACTAAACCAGAACTTAAAAACAATGTTAAAGGCGCAATTAGTCCTGGTATGGCAAATATGTTCAATGAATCTTATGTAGGAAAAGATTTTGATAAATTAAGATCTCCAGAAGTATCGCCGATTTATGCTCTAAAACAAGATTTAGAAAAAATGCCAGATACACTAATCATTGCTGCTGGAAAAGACTCGCTGCATGATGAAAATGTTCAATATAAGGACATGTTAGAGAGTGCAGGCGTAGATGTGGAGTTTCATGATTTTGAAAATGCACCTCATGGCTTCACTTATCAAAAAAGCGATGATGGAACCAAAGCACTAGACGTGATTGCCCAATTTATAGAAAAATATAGAAAAAAGTCGGAAGATTAATCCGACTTTATTTTTTTATGATGTTTGATTTTTCGATTTAATTTTCGTTGTTCAATTTTCTTTATGTTTTCTAAATCAATAAATATTTTTTCAACAGCTTCATTTAAGTTTTGTTCATTAGACATTAATTTAATACTTATCTTGATAATTTTCTCTTCAAATAAAATTAATGAAATATATAGAAGAAATAACATCATTGTTACAAAAAACCACATTTCAAATAAAGCACTGTGTTGATATAAGATGATCATTAATATAGAACCTGTCCATATAGTAATAAGCCATCCAGTAATGATTCTTCTAAGTCTTGGGTTTTCTCTAGATATTCTTAGTGCAAATGGGATAACTGATAGCGTATAACAAATAGCAAGAAGTACACTTGTTGTTACATGAAGGTAATGCCAAACTGGAAATTCCTCTTTAAGCGCAGGAATGATGCCGGTTAATATTAAAAAAATTGTTGCGAGATATAAGAATAACTTTTTATTATCATAATTTTCTAGTCTACAAAGAATGATAATAGTTGTTTCAATAGCTATACCACAAATAATAGCCCATGTAATAAATAAATAACGGTAATGAAAAAAGTTACCAATGTTGCTAAGTGTATATGTGAACGGGTTTTCTAATGTACCATATACAAATGTAAAAATAATTGAAAATAGTAACATGCTCATGATAAAGGTTCTAGTTTTTCTTTGTACTGTTAATTCTTTTTGAATATCATATAGATTTTTCTTTTGAAGTTCTTCAATGACAGCATCATAATTAATTTGCATTAGGTAACCCCCTATAAGTTAACTCAAAGATATAGTATCAAAGACATAATTTTTTGTCAATATGAAACGATATAGCGAAGTAAACTAAGGTTTATACTATCATTAAATTGCAATAATTGGTATAATAGGCATGGTGATAATATGAAAACTTTAAGCAATGCACAAATGGTGCTAAGAATACTAAAAAAACACGGTTATGAAGGATATATCGTCGGTGGAGCAGTTAGAGATCAAATCTTAAAAAGACCACTAACAGATATTGATATAACAACAAATGCAAGACCTTATCAGGTCGCTAAAATGTTTGATACTAAGCCTACTGGGTTAAAGTATGGTACAGTGACAGCAATCTTTAGAGATGAAACATTTGAAATTACAACATATCGTTTTGATGGACCTTATGAAGACTCAAGACATCCAAAGCAAGTCACATATGCAGAAGATGTTAAAGATGATGTTGCCAGAAGAGATTTTACAATTAATGGTCTATTAATGGATGAGAACCTAGAAATATATGATTATGTTGAAGGTAGACAAGACATAGAAGCTAAAATGATCAGATCAATTGGTGATCCATATTTAAGATTTTCTGAGGATGCTTTACGCATGCTTAGAGCCATTTACTTTCAATCTAAGTTAGGATTTCAAATTGTTAAAGAAACAAGAGAAGCTATTTTTGATTTAAAAGATAAACTTCAATCAATTGCGATGGAACGTGTGCTAGCGGAACTTTTAAAGATATTAAAAGGTAAATATTTAAAGCGTGCACTTAAAACCATGATAACAACTGAAGTGCATAAAGTACTTCCAGGATTAGAAAAAGGTATTGAGTATATAGCGGAACTTGATGAAATGCCTTTTGTTGATGTGTTCTTCACTTTAAGTTTTGCATTAAACAAAGGTATCGTACCATCAAAATGGCCATTTTCAAATAAACAAAGACATAGATTTCAAACTGCTGCTAAACTAGCAAATAGTAAAACTGAGTTTGATTCAATCGATTTATATACATATGGTATTGACTTATGTTTGTTAGCTGCAAGAGTGAACTACATGTTAAAACGTGGTCCAGTCATGCAAAATGATTTAATGAATAAATATAAAAATCTACCAATTCAAAGTGAATTGGATTTAAAATTAAAACCTTATGATATGATGGACATTACAGGAAGAAAAGCTGGTGCATGGCTTAAAGAGATGCAACATAAAATGGTGTTAGCCATTTTAAACGAAACACTAGAAAATGATAAGGAGTCCTTAAAGGCATTTCTTATCAATGAAATGAAATGAGGGATATGATGACACTACAAGAAAATGAAACATATAAAATCATAGGTAAAGTAGAAAGCATAAATCAAGGGGCTCATTTTTGTAATACAACGATTGCAACTAAAGAGGGAGAACATATTAATCTCAAATTAGAATTCGAACAACTTGATGATTTATCAATGGGTAAAATCTATCAGTTTGTTGCGAAAGCAATTGTTAAGGTAGAAGACGAATTAGTTTTAAAATGTGTCGAAATCACACCAGCTGAAGAAGTATTATCTTCAGAAGATTTATCAAAGTATCTTGATTTCTTTTATGAATACGCACCAATGCCACTTGTTGATATTAAACAAGGTATTGAGGGGTTCTTAGATAAAATAGATAATGTTATATTAAAGAAAATCACAAAAACTATATACGATAAGAAAAAGAAGAAATTCTATATGCATCCAGCAGCAACTAAATTCCATCATGCATATGTTGGAGGATTAAGTTATCATACATATACAATGCTAAGACTTATTGATGGTATGGTTGATGTTTATCCATATTTAAGTAGAGACTTATTATATGCAGGTGCAATTCTTCATGATATGTCTAAACTTGATGAAATTAGTGGTGTAGATGGTGAGTATACAAAAGAAGGTTTATTACTAGGACATCTAGTGATGGAAACAATCGAAATTGATGAAGTGGCAAGACTTTATCATTATGAAGATACAGAAGAAGCGTTAATGTTAAAACATATGATTATTTCACATCATGGTCAATTACATTTTGGATCTCCTAAGAAACCTCAAATTGGTGAAGCCCTACTTTTATGGTTTATTGATACCATTGATTCTAAATTTACTGTCTTAGGTGAAACTTTAGAAAACACTCAAGATCAGTCATTTACACAAATGGTTGCCGTCTTAGATAAGATGAAATTCTACAAACACAAAATAAAATAATTAATGAAAAGTATCTAATTTGATATGATCCCCTTAAAGTAGACACTACAAATAATTAAAATGTAGATGTTTATAAGAAAGGGGGTCTTTTCTTTATGGGAAGACAATCAAATATTAGTAAAGAAGAAAAACTTAATATAATTAAAGCCTATTTATCAGGTGAAATATCAATAGGAAAGAAAGCGTATGATTTAGGTGTAAGTACAACAACAATCAGAAGGTGGATATCAAGATATGAATCAATCGGAGAAAAAGCTTTTGATGATAAGCCAAGAAATAAGACATACACCAAAGTATTTAAACATAAAGTTATTGAATCTTATTTAAATGGGGAAGGATCCTATCAAGAAATCGCTAAAAAATATAAAATAACGACACCATCAATCGTTCAAAGTTGGGTCATGAAGTATAATAGACATAACGAGATAAAAACATATGATCCAAAGGGGTATGTCTATATGGCCAAAACAAGAAAAGTAAGTTATGAAGAAAAACTAGAAATCATCAAATGGACAATTGCACATAATGACGCATATAAACTGGCAGCAGAGAAATATCATACATCTTATGCACAAGTCTATAATTGGGTAAAGAAATATAGACAAGATGGTGAAGAAGGCTTATTAGATACTAGAGGCAAGCGTAAAGCTATTGAATCACTATCTGAGGTTGAGAAATTACAAAGAGAAATTAAATTATTAAAACAAAAAAATGAGCGATTAGAAATGGAAGCTGAAGTGATAAAAAAATACCAGGCGAACGAAAGGAGGGCTATTTCAACAAAATTCGCCAAGAAACCAAATACAAAACGATAAAAGAACTTCACAAAGCCAAGAACTATCCAATTTTCGTATTATGTAAGATATTAAAGATTACTCGAAGTAGTTATTATAAATGGTTAAATAGAGTAGAAACAAAGCAAGAAAAAGAAAACCATGAGATCGCACAAATCATTCTAGAGTATCATGAATTTTTTGAAGGTATCCTAGGTTATCGAAGAATGACCTATTGGATAAATAGACTTAATCAAAGAAAATATAATCAAAAACGCATAAGGAGACTTATGCGTATGATGGGTATATCTGCGGTAATTAGAAGAAAACGTAAAGGTTATAAGAAATCAACACCTGAAGTCACAGCTGAGAATGTGTTAAATCGTGAATTTAGTGCAGAAAAGTCAAATGAGAAATGGCTAACAGACGTTACAGAATTTAAAATGATAGGCACGCAAACAAAACTTTATTTAAGCGCCATTATAGATTTATATGACAAGCGTGTTGTCAGTTATTATATGTCTACATCCAATAACAATCAATTAGTATTTAAAACATTTGATTTAGCCATTAAATCAAACCCAAATGCTAAACCAATATTTCATAGTGATAGAGGTTATCAATACACAAGTAAAATATTTAAAAACAAACTGGAACAACAAGGTATGACTCAAAGTATGTCAAGAGTTGGAAGATGTATAGATAATGGACCCATGGAAGGTTTCTGGGGGACACTTAAAGCAGAGATGTATTATCTACATCAATTTCATGATATCAATGAACTAAAATCTAGTATTATCAAATATATCAAATTCTATAATGAACAAAGATTTCAAACTAAGCTAAAAGGCTTAACTCCGATTGAATATCGAAATCAAGCCTTCAGTCCATTAAATATTTAATTATTTCCACTGTCTACTTGACAGGGAGCAGTTCAATTTATAGATACTTTTTTTTATTTTAATTATTTAAATAGTATAAGTTGTATTATAATGGACATAAACAAAATTCTATTGAGGTTTATTTATGGGCACATTAATTAACGTTGGCGCCATTATAGTAGCATCTATTTTGGGGGTTACACTAAGAAAAGGTTTTTCTGAAAAAATACAAAAATCTGTCATATTCGCAATTGGACTAGGATTATTTACATTATCTATTGGATGGTTTGTAAGTGATTTTATTGTGATTGAAGATAATGGTGATATATCAACTAGATTTGATTTGCTAATGATTATATCTTTAGTCTTAGGGTCAATCATTGGTACATGGATTGATATTGATGATAAGATTAATAGATTCGCTTTAAAAGTAGAAAAGAAATATAAATTGCCACCAATTGCAAAAGGCTTTGTAACTGCAACACTTATTTTCTGTGTTGGGGCAATGTCTATTACAGGTGCGATTCAAGATGGACTTGGTCAAGGAATGACAACACTACTAGTAAAATCAACGCTAGACTTCTTTACAGGTATGATTCTAGCTTCAACACTTGGTATAGGCGTTATATTCTCTGCGATCGTTGTTCTAGTATATCAAGGAGGTATGACGATTTTAGCTTCTTTTTTAAGTAGTTATGCGACACCTGATATGATTGCGACAATTTCAATGATTGGTGATATGTTGTTAATTGCGATTGCCTTAAATTTTATGGAAATAAAAAAAGTGAAAGTAGCTAATTTGCTACCTGCACTTATAATACCAATTATCTATTTAATTATTTATCAATTGTTTTTTTGATTCAATAACTTGTTTAATGATTTTAGATACACCACAATCAACATTCGAAGAGCTGATATAATCAGCTTTTTCTTTTAATAAAGGTTCTGCATTTTCAACTGCCACTTTAACAAAAGGTTTTTCAAACATAGATAAA
The DNA here is from genome assembly GCA_963678355.1 of Acholeplasmataceae bacterium. Classification (GTDB taxonomy): domain Bacteria; phylum Bacillota_I; class Bacilli_A; order Acholeplasmatales; family Acholeplasmataceae; genus WOFB19. The sequence goes on from OY782823.1 coordinate 44,924, forward strand.
TCATTAAGTGAATCACCGATCACCATAATTTCATCTGCATCTAAACCTAAACTTTTGCCTAGACTTTCAACAGCATTACCTTTACTTGTAGATATAGCAGTAGTTTCAATAATTAAGGGGTGTGATTTAACGAATAACACCTTTCCAGAAAATTTAGTATTTAAATCCTCTTTAATGTCATCAGTGTTACCAAGTGGTGCTAGAATAGATATTTGTACGACTTCTGTATCTTTATGATCTAGTAAATATTTATAGATTGAAGATTTAAAATTTGCCACTTGAATAAATGTTTTAATACCATTGAAAAAATCGATGTTTTTTAAACTAAGAATTGCAAGCACCTCATTTAGTGTACTAATGTGAAAGTGTATATGATTATCTTCTAAATATTTAACAATGGTTAACACATCTTCATAGGGCATAAATTTATGCTCGTGTATCGTCCCTTTTGAGTCAGCAGTGATTGCTCCTTGATATGTAATTAAAGGGAATGTATATGCGCCCAATTTAAAATCGTTAATGCGATCAAAGATAAGGGGTAATGCTCTTCCTGTTGCTATACCAAACTTACCACCAATAGCAATAAATCTTTTAATGGAATCGATATTTTCATCAGCAATCATGTGGTGATTATCAGTTAATGTCTGATCAAAATCAGAGATAATTAATTTGATTTTAGACAAATCTTTCATATGCTCACCTTATTTAATCTTCTCAATGACTTCGTTATGTGCTTGAGACATATCAATTTTTGAAAGTTGATATCTGATAGGTAACACATAAGATGGTGACATTGATAATTCATCAATTTTAATACCTAAAAAGAATGCAGTTAAATCTTCGTGAGATGCAAGTTCACCACAAATACCTATCCATTTGTTAGGATATTGATGAATTGCATCACTAGCCATTTTTATCAGTCTTAAAACTGCTTTATGATCTGGCTTACCATAAGATTTGACATGGGTGTTTTGACGATCAACAGCAAGTGTATACTGAGTTAGATCATTTGTGCCTACGCTAAAGAAATCTACCTCTTGTGCTAAATCATCACTGATGATAGCAGCAGCAGGAGTTTCAATCATAATGCCTACTTCATAAGGTGATATTTTTATGTTTTGTGATATTAATTTATGTTCAGCTTTCTTTAAGTAATCTTTCAACATTTGAATTTCCCAAACCGAAGTAATCATAGGAAACATGATACATAAATGACCATAACTAGAAGCTCTAAGTAATGCTCTAAGTTGAGTCATTAATATTTCCGGGCGATCTAAAGATATTCTAATAGCTCTGTAACCAAGAGCTGGATTGTTTTCTAAAGGTAAATTAAAATAATCGGCAGTTTTGTCTGTGCCTATATCCATTGTTCTAATGACAACAGGTTTTCCATTCATGACCTCTAAAACTTTTTTGTATTGAATAAACTGCTCATCTTCAGTAGGATAGGTTGACTGATTGATATATAAAAATTCAGTTCTAAATAATCCGATGCCATCTGAGCCTTGTTCTATGGCTTGTTTGCTGTCTTCAAATTGGCTAATGTTAGCCATTATTTTCATTTCATGACCATCTTTTGACAAAGATTTTTTATTAAAGAATTGTTTAAGTGATTCATGTTTTTTAAGCGTATTTTTATGTTTTTCAATCATCTGATTAGTTGTTTCTTCATTTGGTTCTATATATAATAAGCCATCAACACCATCAATGATAGCCTCGTAATTTTCGTATTTAGTATCGATTGGTTTTGTTTGAACAATCGTTGGGATTTGTTTCATTTTTGATAATATGGCTGCATGAGAAGTAAGCGAACCTTCAAACATGACAAAACCAGCGATTTTTTCTATGTCCAAATTCAATGTCTCGCTTGGTAATAAATCATCGGATACAATGATCCATTTTTGTTTTCCATTTGGGAGTGTTATTGTTTTATTAAAAAGCTTGTTTAATAGTCTTTGACTAATATCTCTAACATCAGCTGCTCTAGCGCTAAAGTATTCATCATCTAGGGATAAAAATGTTTTTTCTAAATGTTTAGAAGTCTCTGCAATTGCATATGCACAAGACTTTTTATCTCGTATATAAGAAATAATAGAATTATCAAAGTCTTCATCATTAATCATCATTTGATGAACTTCAAAGATTTCTGCGGCGTCTTCTCCATCTTTTGATAATACAGTTTTATATAATGTATCAAGGTCAAGAAGAACTTTTTCTTTAACACCTAGATAAATCTCTATTTCTTGATTAATATCTTTAATAGGTTCATCATTGATTTCATGAGTTTTATGATCAAGAAATAAAAGTTTGCCAAAACCTATAGCTTTATATACTTGTTGTCCTTTTATAGTTTCCATTAAATATGCCATACCTTATTATAAGTTTTCTTTGAAAAAAGTTTCTATTTCTTTAATTGCTTCAATTTCATCAGTACCATCTGCTGTAACATGAACAACAGCATTAGTTTTAACACCTAATGTGATTAATGCAAAAAGTTTTCTTGCATCAGCTCTTTTATCATTGTTGCTAACGGTGATTGTAGATTTAAATGTAGATGCTAATTTAACAAGCTTTCCAGCAGGTCTAGCATGAATACCTACAGGATCTTTAATTGTATAATTAAAACTTAACATAATGTTTACCTTTCTTTCTATGATTAAGTGTGTGGTGTGCATCACTTAATTGTTGCACACCACACATGAGTTTTTTATAAATCGTCGTAATCAAGTTCTTCGACAAGACTATTTTTTAAAAGAGCTTTTAATTTGTCTGATGTTAATGTTTCTACTTCGTAGACTCTAGGATATAGAAGGGAAGAAGTATCAATTAAGTAGGCATCTAAAAACCCAGGATGAGATACAAACATGTGAACGTCTTGATCTTTTGTATGCTCGATAATGTTTTTAATTGAGATGAAAGGATCATAGTCCTTCAACATACTTTCCATATGCATATATACGCTACTTTGTCCTATCATAATTGGTGAACCATCAGGTGAATAACCAGAATATTTTAGACCTTTTTGTTTTGCAAATGCTTCAATAGCAGATAAAAGAATAGGGTCAAATACAGCATGGCCTTCGATATAGTGTGGCTCTTCACCTATGAGTTCTACAAATCTATGATATTGTGCTTCTATTTCTATTAATGCTTCTTCAAAAATGACAAAGGATTCTTTAGCATTTCTATATGTTTTTGAGGATTTAAACGTACCATCTTCATTGACTAAACTTGGAATGAGTTTAGGATCAGCAACGGGCTTGCCAGCGCAAACATTTGTATGCTGTCCATAACATACTTTTTGTCCTTTAAGTAAATTTAGCCCATGCTCAACATTTGGCATATTAACCATCACGCCGACGCTTTTTACAACACCATCTATAACAGTTTTTGCAATCCCATAATTTACTCCCTCAGAGTAGCCCAAATCATCAGCTCTAATTAATAATTTCATATTATCATCTACTTTCTTACTACATTTATTAATGGAACCAAAGGTGCTTTCGAAACATGATTTAAAGTGACAATTTTATCATAGTCAAAACTGTTTGTTACAACTACGATAACATCGGTTGGATAACCGGCATTTTCAATCTTGCTGATAGAAAATTGCATAATGTTTTGTCCTGCTTTTACTTTTTGTCCATCTTTAACTAAAACTTTAAAACCTTCGCCATTCATTTCAACTGTATCGAGCCCTACATGAATTAATAATTCTATGCCATCATGACTTGTTAATCCTATTGCGTGTTGCGTATCAGATACAGTAGAGACAACACCATCGAAAGGTGCAAAGATATTTTGATTGAATGGTCTAATAGCGCAACCATCTCCTAAAATCTTTTCTGAGAATACACCATCATTAAGATCTTTTAGCGGAAATACTTCACCCTCAACAGGTTTGTAAACGGTATTTGGTTCAGTTTTAATTTTACTACTAAATAAATTATTTAAAAAACTCATAATTAATCACCAATTTCTTTTATTCGACTGAATTTAATTCTTGAAGTTGTTTCTTTGAAAAACCTAGGTAATAAGTTGCAACTGCAGAAGCAACTATTGTAATAACAGCAGTAATGATTGCGTTAATTAAATTGGCAGTAGAACCACCTGCAAATGCTAATAGATTTAATACACTAGCAACTGGAACTAATGCATATGCACTAATACCTGTAATACCACCATATAATGCACCAATAGCGCCACCAATCATCATACCTAAGAATGGTCTTCTATATTTGATACCTAAACCATATAAACCAGGTTCAGTTACACCACCGACAATGCCTGCGATAAAATATCCAAATGATAATGATTTTTCATTTTTATTTTTAATTCTTAAAGCAGCACCTAAAGCCATACCAGCAACTGCCATACTTGCAGCTAATGCACCAGGAGATACAAATGATTCAGAGCCATTAGTAGAGAATACAGTCACTAAAGTCACAATAACAACTAAGTGCATACCTGTAATAACTAAGAATTCCCAGAAAGCTCCTAATAATATAATACCAATAATTGAGAATAATGTACCATCAAGAGATACTAAACCACCTGAAATGTATTGTCCTAAGAATCCACCAAGTGGAGCAATTAATACTAACATAATTGGCAACATAACTAAAATTGATAATGATGGAACAAATACAATCTTAAGTGCAGTAGGTAAAATACGTTTGAATCCTTTTTCAACCCAGCTCAATACATAAGCAGTAAGAATTGATGGAATAACAGTACCAGTATAGTCATTGAATGTAAATGGAATACCATAAATGTTAGACTGAGTACCAATTAATCCCATGAAACTTGGACTAACTAAAATCCCTACTAATAACATAGCAACTACAGGAGTTGCTCCAAATTTCTTAGCAGCAGTAGATGCTACAACTACTGGTAGTAAGAATAATCCAGCTGCGCTCACCATCGCGAAAATATCGTATAGTGCATCGCCAGGGGCTATGACATTAAATACCATTGGTCCTAATACTGAAGTCAGTAATTGGAATAAAGCATATGCCATTAAATAAGGAATGATTGGAACCAATGATCCTGATAGGCCATCTAAAATACCATTACCCAATTTTTTCCAAGAAAACCCAGTACGTGGTTTATCTAAATTTTCTTGAATTTTAGATGCAATTTCAAAATCTCCAATTTTGCAAAGTTCCTTATATACTTTGTCAACAGTTGCACCAATAACAACTTGAAATTGACCAGCATCTAAAACACCAATAACACCAGAGATTTTTTTAATGTTTTCAACATCAGGAATGCTGCGATCTTTAAGATTGAATCTTAATCTTGTCATGCAGTGTGTTACACTAGCAACATTTTCTCTGCCACCTACAGCCTCTAGTAGTTCACTAGCGGTTTTAACAAATTTTTCATTTCCTTGAGCCATATTTTCCTCCTAATATTTATAAAAAAAACCCGCAACACAAAAATTTTGTGCGTTGCGGGTAATGCCTCCATACGAGTAACAATCCTTAATGATTTAATTTTGATTGTTGATAATTCTATAGATGTGTATCATAAGATATAATACTTCATCTTCACTACATATAATATTAAGTGCGTCCTCAATGATATGGCTAACTTCAAGTGAGCATTCATATACATCAGGGTGGTTGTTTTTTATAGGATTAATAAGTTCTTTAGCCCCATGATAAAACTGAGATTTATCATTGATGCGTTGAAAGTAATATCTAAGATGCATCACAAATCGATTATAGTTGAAATCTTTTTCTTTTATCTTAATGTTGAAATAAGATTCAACATGTTTAATTATGCTTAAAATGAGATCGTCGGTTTGATTGCTTTCATGCATATCATTTTCTTCTTCAGCATTAACAAAATGAATTGCAATACTTGTGATTTCACTTTCAGGTAGTTTAACATGTAGTTTTTTCCATATGAGATTAACAGCGTATCTTCCAAGTTCTGTTTCTATCGGATATAAATGCTCAATATCATAAGAAAATAACATTTTCATTTTTTTGAATTTTTTTAATCTCATTAATGCAAAATTGATATGATCAGCTAAGCCGACCACTAAATTCGGATTTAGATTTACCTTAAGTGTTGATTGTGCTTTCATCGTGATAATTGCTGCGATTTCTAATATTTCATCAGGAAGTTCCGCAACTAAATTATAAAAGCTTTGATCAATTTTATAAAATGTCATTGATATTAAATTTAGATCATGAATCATGTAAGGCATTGAGGGGAAACCTATGCCTTTACCAAATGCTACTAATTCTTTTCCGTGATCGTCTACACAAATAGCAACATTATTATTAATTTTTTTAATGGCCTTCAAGTTTAAACACCTCAATAAACAAAAAAAACTCCCCCGCATATACCAATACTACTAATAGGTAATGCCTCCCCGAGAGTAACAATCCACGTACATATATTATAAGAAAAAAGAAGAGATGTCAACGATATTATCAAAGAAAATTTATGAAAGTTTTTTCAAGTGTTTTCACAAGATAAAAAAAAGACTCTTACTAGAAGAGTCTTTTATATTTTTATAATTTAATAGTGAACTATGCTTCTAAGATATCGAACCATGTACCGTATAATGCATCATAATTTGCATCGAATACGCCGCCATCTTCAGATAATAGGAAACTATTTAATTGATCAATATTGATATTTCTAATAGTTTCGAATCTAGTTGCGTCAACTGGATTAGCAAATTCTGCAGAAGAAACTAATTTAAAGATTAATTCGCGTTGCATATAAGTACCATTATATCTAGTAAGTACAGGAGTTAAGTAAGCATTGATTGCCGCTTGAACACTACTTGGTAGTGGTGCACCTTCATCAGTGTCATTTAACTTGATGTAGTACTCAATTTGACTAGCAGTTAATTCATCTGATAATGCATTGTATACATCAACACCTAAATCTTCATTAATGTAATCACCATCAACGTCAAGAGCAGCAGCATATTTAGCACTTTCTGCTTCTTTAACATCGTTAGCTAAGATGAAATGCCATCCGAAATCAGATTCAACAGTATTTAAATCATCAACAGTTAAACCTGAACCGTAAACGATTTGATCATAGAAGTCTAAATATGGGAATTTAGAATCATCATCTGGTTGATCAGCAAGTGTATCATAGATGTTGATTGCTCTATTATAGAATACTTTATCTAATACTGAATTATTTGTAATGAAGTTAGATGAGTTTGTAATTTCAGAAGAAATGTTTTCGTAAGTTAAGTAGAAACCTAATTGACGATATTCAACCCAATCATCAGAACCAGTGCTACTTCCTAAGATTCTACCAGTACTGTTAAATTCATCAACGATATCAGATAAACCTGTAGCGAAATCTGAATAATCACCTAAACGGCTGTAGATTTCAGTAACTAATTCATCTAATTTATTTAATACGTTAGCTTGAGCAGCAGCATCTAATGTATCTAAGTATACGCTTGGATCATCAGGTGTACCATCAGCATCATTATCGAAGTAAGCTAATAAATGACTAACTGTAATACCTTTTTCATTTTCTTGTTGAAGTGCAGCTAATTCAGCTAATTTAGCATAAATACCTTCTCCGTATTGTGCTTCATAATCAGCTAAGTATTGGCTTCTTAATTCTGGATATACATATAATTGGTTGATTGCTTCTTCATTAGAAGTAGTACCAAATGCTAACAATAAGAATGCTTCTCTACCCATTGATGCAGGATAACTTGAATAAGTATCTGCGCCAAATGCTGTAATAATATCTTCGAATTGTGATTCGTAATTATCATATTCTTCATCAGTGATTGTATAAGTATCACTATCTGATAAGTATTTATTCATGATTAAATCTAATGCTAAGTTAATACCATAAGATTTTTCAACTTCATTGAAGTAATCTCTAACAGAAATATCAGTACCATTTACAGATGCGATTGCATCACCATCTTCATTGTTAGTAGTACCAGTATAATCATTAGATTGAGAGTAGATGATACGAGCTAGTCTATCATAGATGTCAACTGAAGCATCAGCAAATAATTCATTAACTTTAGCAGTTACATAGCTGTCAGTTAATTTATTTTTTATAACTTCAACTCTTGCAGCTTCTTTAGCAGCATTACCTTTTTCAGTATCAGTGAAAAGTGCATCGCTATCATCTTCAGCATCAACTAATACACCTTCGTCATCTGCGCTGTTATCTGAAAGTTTGAATACTAAATAACGATAATCGCCAAATGTTTGGATTCTTGAAGAATAAGCTTTTTCTGTTGTTGGATCAGTGATTTGATCTTCAGCAGTTAAAGTAGTATAAACATGTGATCTTAAACTTGCGTTTAAAGCTGTTAAATCATCATAAGTATAAGTTGTTGAGAAACTATCGTTTCCTACAATTGAACCATCTTCAGCTACTGAAACAGTGTTAGAAGGGTTTAATAAGTTGTAGATTTCAACAAATTTAGCTTTAACTTCATCTTCGTTTAATTGAGGGTCAGTGTAGTTATCTCTTTTAGCAATTGTATAAGCTTTATAGTAGTTTTCAAAATCAGTAGCGCTTATTTTAGAACGATCTGTATAAGTTTGGTTTCCATCAGGATCCATTTTACCTAATAAGTTTAAGTCATCTAAAATTGAAATAACGTGTGCATAACGAGGACTAGTTAAATCAACATAATTATCATCTTCAGGATCAGAGATTCTAATATCTGGAATTTCATACCATAGACCTTTAGAGTCAGATTTTAATCCAACTGCGTATAATGCAGCATTTGCTTCATTTAAGTTCATGAAACGGATAACTAATGCATTAACATCATAACGACCTTGAACATTGTTTTGGTAGTATGACACTAAATCAGATTCTTCGATGTAGTTATCGCTATCTTCATCAGTCACTTCTTCGTCAAGTAACTCTTTAGCATAAATTCTTTCACCAACTGATAACTTGTATGTGTCAACTAATTCTTGAATTGTTTCATAACCAGAAAATGGTGTTGGAAGGTTTAAAAGAGCAGATTTAACGCCGTCGATATCAAAATTATTATCAACTAGGTATAGTGTTTCAGCAAATTGCTCAATTGATCTTACATAAAGATCAGGATTGTTTTCGTATAAATCATTTAAATCGTCTTCATCTGTTGAGTTGAAGATTGCGCTGTTTACAGTGTCATAGAAATAATCTAAAACATCTTGGTCTCCAGCGGCTAATTTAGTTACGGCTTCATCAGTGTAATCTGCAAAGACTAATCTTTCGATCATTGTTTGTAGAGTTGATGCGCCTTGGACACGAAATTGATCATAAAGTTCTTTTTCGTTTACTGTGTAATCACCGTATGTAACGTATACTTCATCTTCTGAGATGTCACCATAAGGTGTTGCGTTTCTGTTACATGCAGCAAGTGAGAATGATCCGACTATTACTAATGCTAATAGAGCAAATCTTCTCAAATTTTTGATTCGATTCATTGTGTTCACTCCTTATTTGTATTTCATACAAGCAGTTATAATATAGCATTTTTTAGGTTCTATTGCAACATCTTTCGGTTTATTTGTTAATATCACATACTTTTTATGATATCATTAAGGAAGGTGATGACATGAGAGTATTTATGTTGGCCAGTGGATCTAAGGGGAATATGACCTACTTAAAAGTAGGACATATTAAAATGTTTATAGACGCTGGTATTAGTTTTAAAAGAATTAAAAATAAAATGGATGAATACGGTGAAGATGTAAGCGATATCCCATATCTTTTGTTAACCCATGAGCATCAGGATCATGTGATGGGTGTGAAAACGCTATTAAAAAAAGGTATTGTAAAAAAAGTATTTTTAAGTCAAGGGACTTATGATGGACTATCTGATGAAGTTAAATCATTAATTACATCTTATGAAATTGTAAAATCTGAGAAACACTTTTTCATAGAAAATATAGAAGTAACACCGTTTGTTTTATCACATGATGCAAATGAACCAACTGGGTACATGATCAATGGTGATAAGAAATTGGTTGTTTTATATGATACAGGTTATCTAGATGAAACCTATTTAGGCATGTTAAAAAATGCTGATGCTTATATATTAGAGGCGAACCATAATCCAACGATGTTGATGCAGTCTCCACGTCCATTTATGCTAAAAAAACGTATTTTATCTGAAAAGGGACATCTATCAAATGAAGATGCTTCGTGGATTATGAATCAATTAATCGAAGGCAATAAAGCCAAATGGATCGTATCTCATATTTCAGAGGATTGTAATAGTGTGCTTGCGATAGAAGAATCTATTGTCAAAGTGTTTGATGACCCAACTAAAGTTGAAGTTTATTATGCGACTAAAGAAGGATTACCGGGGATTGATATATGATTAAATTAATTGTTGTGGGTAAAATGAATCAAAAATATCTAAAAGAAGGTATTGATTATTATTTGAAACAAATCCCGCAAAAAACTGAAATTATTGAAGTTAAAGATGGTAAAGATGAAACAGCGATCGATTCAGAAGGCGAGCAAATATTAAAACATGTGGATTCATCTGATTACGTGATTGGTCTAGCGATTAAAGGGAAACAATTATCAAGCGAAGAGTTTTCTAAGAAAATTGATGAATTAATGATTTATCATCCAGGCAATATTGCGTTTATCATAGGGGGATCATATGGATTTTCTAAAGATGTTTATGATCGATGCCAGATGTTGATGTCTTTTTCAAAAATGACATTTCCACATCAGCTCATGAGACTTGTATTTATAGAGCAATTGTACAGGGCGTTTATGATAATGAAAAATCATCCATATCACAAATAAGGAGGCACTTATGAAATACATATTTTGGGACTTTAATGGTACGATTTTAGATGATGCATATCTATGTTATGAAATACTTAATAAAATGTTAGTAGAAGTCGATAGACCTACGGTTACTTTTGAAGAATATTTGATGATTTTTGACTTTCCGGTTAGAGATTATTATGCGAAGGTTTACGATTTAGAAAAAACTAGCTTTGACGTCTTAGCTAAGAGATTTATTGAACTTTATCAACCGGCGAGTTTGAATGCTCCATTGCATAAAAATATCGTTGAAGTTGTCAATTATTATAAAGCTAAAGGATATAAGAATATTGTGCTTTCAGCATCTGAAATAAACAACCTTATTTCACAATTAAAACACTTTAAAATATATGATTTATTTGACGATGTTTTAGGCACTTCAAACATACATGCAAAAGGCAAGGTTGAAGTTGCTCAAAAATATATTTTAGAATATCATATTCAAGGTGAAAACAGCATGATGATAGGGGATACTTTACATGATGCAGAAATTGCAAAAATCTTAGGTGTTAGACCAATTCTTTTCACTAAAGGGCACCAACATCCTAATAGATTAAAAGCCTATGAAACGATTGATGATTTATTACAATTAAAATCATTGTTTAAATAATTTTATGATAAGATATAAATACATAAAACAAATGGAGAGATAGATATGAGTAAAATCGCGATATTAACATGTAGTAATGCTGGTTTGGATTATTTAGACTATCCGAAAGATATTAAAATTTTAAGATCTGTTATTCATTTTGATGGTGACGAGAGTTTTGATGACTTCGTAGATATGGATGCTAAAACATTCTATGAAAGAATTAAAGCGAATCCTGATGATATTCCTAAGACATCTTATGTGGCTATGGGTAAAATGATAGAATATTTTAATGAATTGGAAAGTGCTGGTTATGAAGAAGCAATCGTGATTACGATATCTTCTAAATTATCTGGTTTATTTGAAGCTGTTAAACGTGCAGGTGATGAAGTTAACTTAAAAGTCACTGCATTTGATTCTAGATCACTCGCATATGCTGAAGCATTTATGGTGCTAGAAGCACATCGCTTAGCCGAAGAAGGCAAGACAACGGATGAAATTATTTCGCATCTTGAAAAAATTAGAGGTAGAAACCAAGTGTTTTTTGCAGTAGATACACTGCTTTACTTAGTGAAAAATGGACGCCTATCTAAATTACAAGGTAGACTTGGAACAATGCTTCAATTAAAACCGATGTTAACAATTAATAAAGAGGGTGTTGTTGAAACACTTGAAAAAATAAGAACGACACATAAAGCACAAAAACGTGTGATTGAAAAATATATTGAAGAGACTAAAGATAAAAAAGTTATTACATATATTTCACATGCACACGCAGATGATTATGTTGAATGGTTCCTAAAAGAACTCAAAGAAATTTTTCCTGAAAGAGAAGTTATTGTGGCTTACTTGACACCAGTTGTTGGTGCACATACAGGACCTAAAGCTTTAGGCTTAGGATATATTGAAATAGACTAATAAAAAGACCGAGATATTTGAACTGCACCCCAAAAGTTGTACATAAAAAATAATTATGTATAATTTAAGAAAGGGGTGCTTTTTATATGCCAAGAACAAACAAAAGATATGATCCAGAATTTAAAATTAAAGTTGTAGAGGATATGAGACATCATCAACTCAGCTATACTGAAACTGCAAAGAAACACGACCTGTATATTACAGTTAATGGATATCAATATGCTAATTATAAAATAGTTCAAAAATGGGAACGTAAATATCTTGAAGGAGGTAGGAAAGGTTTCTTTATTGAGACGCGTGGTCGAGGAAAAAAAGGTAAAGGTCCAAAACCGACATTTGACAAAAAAGTTGAGGAAGATTTAATCGCGGAGAATCAACGATTAAGAATGGAAAATGAATTTTTAAAAAAGTTGAAAGCCTTAGTTATAGAGCGCGAGCAAAAAGAAAAGAAATCGCACAAATAGTCTATGAACTAAGGGATAGATATAAGCTAAAAGATTTATTAAATTATGCAAAGATACCAGCAGCTTCTTATTACTATTATGTGCATCATCAAAGAAATGATAAAGACAAGAAAATCAAAGCATTGATTCAAAACATTTATGATGAACATAGAGGAAGATATGGTTATAGAAGAGTCTTATATGTCTTAAGAAATGATTATCACTGTGTGATAAATCATAAAAAAGTCCAAAAAATCATGAGATTATTAGGACTTAAAGGTAAGATGAGAAAATCTAAATACAAATCATACAAGGGAACAGTTGGTAAAATATGTCCTAATTATTTGAATAGAGATTTCAATACATTAAAAGCAAACCAAAAATGGGTCACTGATGTGAGTGAATTTAAATTGGGTGATGACAAACTCTATCTATCTCCGATATTAGATTTACATGGTGGATACATCGTATCCTATGACCTATCGGTATCACCTAATTTATATCAAACAAAGCGTATGTTAGACAAAGCATTTAAATTTTTGGATAAAGATGATCATCCCATCATACACTCTGATCAGGGATGGCAATATCAACATAAGCATATTCAACACATGATCAAAAAACAGGGCTTGATTCAATCTATGAGTAGAAAAGGTAACTGTCTTGATAATTCAGTGATGGAGAACTTCTTTGGAAGAATGAAAGTGGAGATGTTTTATGGAGAAACATTTAGAGATATTGAAGATCTCAAAAATGAGATTCATATGTATATGGCTTATTATAACCAAAAGCGCATAAAGTCTAATTTAAAAGGATTGACACCGCTACAATACAGAAATCAATCCTTACATTTAAATATTTAATTAAATCTACAACTTTTGGGGTTCACTTCAATTTCTCGGTCTTATTTTTTATTATTCATCACCAGATAATATAGCAACCATTGGAATGAGCAAGAATGCTAACCAAGAAATTGCAAACATATCAAAGAAATAACCTAGAGAGTAAAATATGATTGTTGATATGAATGGCATGATCGCAACCAATTTAAACTCACCTGAGAAAATAATGACTGATACAGGGAATAATAGAAGTACTTGCCAACTATATGCCCAACCATTAGGTAAGTATAGCCCCATTAAAATAAATATGATTAGTAGCGTTGCTAGTGATAATAAGATAGCCAAACCTTTTCTTGAAGTATCCCAATTTGCAACAATTTTAATATAGCCAAAGATGACACTTAATACCAACGGAAGTAAGAATCCAAGTAAGCCTATATAAAATTCACCCTGAACTATATATAGATATAAATAGAATGCTACTGCAATCAGTATAGAAAAAATCATGATCATACTTTTTAAACTTGGTTTAGCTAAGAAACCAAGTATAGGAATGAGTAAGAATACTAACCATGCAAATTCATAAGCCCCATAAAAATGAGTCACTAATATGAAAGTGATTAATGCGACAAATGGAGAGAGTGCCACTAGTGTATCTCTTTTTAAGCCACCGCTTAAAACACCAGCAACTGGGATAAGAAGAAATACTAACCAAGTTGGGTGCCAAATGCCTGTGTACATACCTATTGCAAAAAATGTAATTAATGCAATAAATGGTGAAATAGCGACGAATTTATGATCACTTTTAGTCTTTCTGATGATAAAAGATACAGTATCTTTTAAATCTTCATAAACATCCTCTGGCTCACCGAGTAAATCAATAATCTCTTGATCAGACATTGATTTATCAATGCCATCTGTATACATTTGTTCGTAATCATTTAAAATGTCAGTAACATCATCTTGTGAAACGTTATGATCTTCCAATATATCTTTTAATTCTTCTAAATATGTTTTTTTATTCATTTCTATTTCCTCCTAATATTCCGTTTACACCTTTTAGAAATGCATACCATTCGTCCATGTATGCTTCATAGACGGTACGTCCTGCTCTAGTCATCTTGTAATATTTTCTGGGTGCCCCTTGATTTGTAGGTTCATAATATGTATCAAAATATTTTTGTGCTGTAAGTCTTCTTAATATCGGATAGACGGTATTATCGTTAACATCGATCGCTTCTGAAAGAGATTCTATCACTTCGAATCCATACATATCCTTGTCATTTATGAGACTTAAAATGCACAATTCAACAACACCTTTTTTAAATTGTGTATTCATTTGAACCCTCCTTACTGTGTATCACACACTACTAATATATCATGGTACTGTGTAAAACACAATACCTAAAATTATTTTTATTTATATATTTTTCATAAAATTGAAAACTAAGTGGCTTGTCTTTTTGTAAAGTCTATGATACGATATTTACAAACAGGGAAGGTGATTTTCATGTTTAATTTATTGAAATCTGTTTCAAATTACGTATATTACTATTATTATAAAAAATAAGGATTGCAGAGGCATTCCTTTTTGAGTGAATATGTAAAAGGAACAGCCCATCAATGATTTATACATCCTTGAGGTTGTTCCTCAGGGATTTTTTTATATCTAAAGGAGAAGAAAATGATTATTAGAATGAAGGAAAATTCAACTAAATCACAATACGATAAGATTGTTGAATTTGTTAAAGAAAAGCATTTAGAAGTTAAAGACGTAAGTAGTGATAAAGTTAGAATTTTTGGTATTATCGGTGATACTAGTGGTTTTGAACCTAATGATTTATACGCGTTTGATGGCGTATCTGAGGTCACAAGAGTTTCAACACCATTTAAAAAAGCTAGTCGTAGCTTTCATCCTGAAGATACAATCATCAAATTTAAAAATGGTGTAGAGATTGGTGGCGATCAGTTCGTGATGATGGCAGGACCTTGTTCTGTTGAATCAGAAGAACAATTAAGAACGATTGCACGCGAACTTAAAAAATCAGGTACAAAGATTTTAAGAGGCGGTGCATATAAGCCAAGAACTTCACCATATGCATTCCAAGGTTTAGGATTGGAAGGATTGAAAATATTAAGAAAAGTCGCTGATGAGTTTGATATGTTAGTTGTTACAGAACTTATGAGTCCTGATGTATTAGATGAGTTTGAAAAATACGTTGATATTATTCAAATCGGAGCGAGAAACATGCAAAACTTTTCTTTATTAAAGGCGATTGGTAAATCGACTAAACCTATCTTATTAAAGCGTGGATTAGCTGCAACCATTCAAGAATGGTTAATGGCTGCTGAATATGTTATGGCCAATGGTAACGAAGAAGTAATGTTGTGTGAACGTGGTATTAGAACATATGAAACTTATACAAGAAACACTTTAGATATTAGTTCAGTATTAGCAGTTAAAGAGTTATCTCATTTACCTGTCATTGTTGATCCAAGTCATGCCGCAGGACGTTGGAATATGATTGAAAGCCTATCACTTGCTAGCTTATCAGTTGGCGCACATGGATTAATTGTTGAGGTTCATCATGATCCTGAGCATGCAATGAGCGATGGTGCACAATCATTAAAACCAGCAAAATACGAACAAATGATTCAAAAACTAGATAAAATTGCGAAAGTTATGGATAAAACATTAGTATGAGAATTTTCATTGTAGGTTTAGGATTAATCGGTGCATCTTATGCGGAGGGATTGCATCTTAAAGGGCATAAAATATATGCTTGGAATAGAAGTCAAGATAAGGTTGAAAAAGCGATTGATGAAGGTATTGTTGAAGCAGATAATGACTTAGACAAACTTATGATTTGTGATTTAGTCGTTTTATCTTTATATCCTAAACACAATATTGAATTTATACAAAAAAATAGATATTTATTTAAACGTGGTCAAATTGTGACTGATGTCAGTGGTACGAAAGAATGGATGATGGAAGAAATTGTTAAAAATCTTCCAGAAGGTATTTCATATACATCACATCACCCGATGGCAGGAAAAGAAATTAGTGGTTATGGTGCTAAAGATTTCAAGATTTTCAAGGGTGCAAATTTTGTCATGATTCCATCTTCTAAGAGTCTACCTAAAGATGAAGATGTTTTAAAAGAGATTGCAGAAGAATTAGAGTTTGGAAGAGTTTTAAAAGTCAATGCAAAAACACATGATCAATTGATTGCATTTACATCACAACTCACTCACATTTTAGCGGTTGCTTTAGTCAATGCTGATCACTTTGATGAGACTAAGGATGCAACTGGAGATTCATATCGTGATCTAACACGTATTGCAAAAATTAACGAAACGATGTGGACTGAATTATTTATGGAAAATAAACCAGCCTTACTCGGTGTGATTAGAGATTTCCAAAATGAGTTACAGCATATGAAATCCTTAATTTTAAGTGATGAAAAAGAAGAACTCATGAAATATATGAGAAAGGCTAAAGAGAAGAGGTTAAGTTTTGACAAAGATTAATATGCCGGATTACGATATTATCGTAGGCAATAAAGAAATGGATAAAATTGAATCTCATATTAAAGAAATTTATAACTTTGATAAACTTTTTATCGTCACTGATGATAATGTTTATTCGCTTTATGAAGCCAAAATTAACAAATGGTTTGCAAATTTTGATGTAAAGGTTATTGTTGTGCCTCATGGTGAGAAAACAAAATCTTATGATGAGTATTTGAAAACGATTGAAGCCTTAATTAAAGCGGGTGTTAAACGTGGGCATCTACTTATCGCGCTTGGCGGTGGTGTTGTAGGTGATTTAACTGGGTTTATTGCTGCGACGCTTTATCGTGGCCTCCCATTTATGCAAATACCGACTTCATTACTTGCAATGGTTGATTCTTCAATTGGTGGAAAAGTAGGTATTGATCTTGATTTAGGTAAGAACTTATTGGGTTCATTTTATCAACCTAAAAAAGTTTTGATTGACCCTGATTTTTTAGAAACTCTACCTATTGAAGAATATAAAAATGGTATGGCAGAAATGATTAAATCTGGGTTGATTGGTAATAGACATCTATATGAATATTTCATTAACCATCAAGTGGTCACTCAAAAGGAAATTATTGAAGCGTTAGAAGTTAAAAGACATGTTGTCTTAATTGATCCTTTTGATTTAAAAGAACGCATGTTTTTAAATTTTGGTCACTCTTATGGACACGCTATTGAAAAGAAGACAAATTATGAAGTATATAAGCATGGACAAGCTGTAAGTTATGGCATGCTGATTGCCTTAGAATTAGGCATAAAGGAAGGCATTACACCTTCATATCTATATGATGAAGTTAAAAAAATATTGCTAGATAATGATCTTGTGAAAGAACCATTATTAAAAGCTGAAGATTATGAAGATGAATTAAAATACGATAAGAAAAACATGGCTGATGGATACCATTTTATATTTATAAAAGAAGTAGGCGAAGCTATGATGAAAACAGTAAAGATTGGTAAGTAGTTATGAATATAGTGATACATCCAAAAAGTTTATCCGGTTCAGTTGATGTAATATCTTCAAAGTCTCTATCACATAGATATTTGATTGCAGCTGCGCTATCTGAAGAAGAAAGTAATATCTCAAATGTTTTAGAGTCAAAAGACTTAGAAGCTACCAAACAAGCACTATCTATTTTAGGAGCGAAATTTGAAGGCGACAAAGTCATGCCTGCTGATTTTTTATTAAGAGGATCAGAAGTAAATATGAATGAGTCAGGATCTACACTTAGATTTATGATTCCAATATATATGATGCAAGATAGAGAAATCATCATTCATGGAAAAAACCGTTTAGTTGATCGTCCGCTTGATGTTTATGATGAGCTGTTTAAAAATAAAAAGGTAGTCTATGAACATTTATCTAAGGACCATCAACTTCCATTAAAAGTTAAAGGGAAATTAAAGGGCGGTCACTTTGCATTAAGAGGCGATGTAAGCTCTCAGTTTATCAGTGGTCTTTTGTTTTCCCTACCATTAACGAGTAAGGATTCTGTCATTGAACTCATCTCTCCTCTTGAATCAAAAGGATATGTCGATTTAACATTGGATGTATTAAAGAAATTTGGTATTCATGTGTTACAAGTCGATCAGTATATTTATATTAGAGGTGGACAAAAATATCACGCAAAAGATGCTGTTGTTGAAGGCGATTTTTCACAATCTGCTTTCTGGTTTGCTGCAGGTATTTTTGGTAAACATCCATTAAGACTTAAATGCTTAAATAAAGATAGTCTTCAAGGTGATAAAGCAATTGTTGATATATTAAAAGAGATGCATGCAGATATCACTTATGAAGAAGGCGATTATATAGTTAAGCCTTCAAAAACCAAAGGAACACTAATTGATTTAGCGCAAGTGCCTGATCTTGGACCTATGCTGATGGGTGTTGCTGCATTAAGTGAAGGCGTAACAACATTTATTAATTTTGAAAGACTTAGAATTAAAGAATCAGATCGTGTAGAAGCAATGAAAGATGTATTGCATAGATTTGGTGTAGAAATGAAGGAAAGTAAAGATAAGATAGAAATTGAAGGTAAGTCTTTTTTAAAAGGCAATGTTGAAATCGATACATTTAACGATCACAGAATTGCTATGGCTGCTTCTGCACTAGCTATTAAAGCGGATGGTGATGTGGTTATCTTGAATAGTGAATGTGTTAAAAAATCATATCCGACTTTCTTTGAAGTATATAAATCATTGGGTGGTGACTTAAATGAACTTAGATGAGTTAAGATTGGAAATCAATCAAATTGATGACGAAATGTTAAAACTGTTTGAAAAAAGAATGCATGTAGCTAAAAAAATTGGGATGTATAAAAAAGATCATGGACTTCCTGTGCTTGATCAAAAAAGAGAAGATGCATTATTAAACATGATGAAATCAAAAGTAGAAGATGAAAGTTTGGAATCTTTTTATGAGGCATTTTTAATTGAAGTGATGCGTATTTCAAAGGATTATCAAAATGAAATTTAAATTTGGTTTGATTGGCCATCAAATTTCTTATAGTTTATCACCAAAAATTCATAGTGAAGTAGGGCATATCTTAAATCAAAGGTTGGCTTATGAACTATTGGATATTTCAAAAGAAGATTTGTCATCATATATTGAAAAATTAAAAAAAGGTGAATTTCAGGGTTTCAATATAACAAAACCTTATAAAGAAAGTTTCTTTGATGACATTGATGTTTTATCAAAAGTTGCAGAAGAAACAAAAGCTGTCAATACAATCTACAGTAAAGATGGCAAGATTTATGGTGATAATACAGATGTATTTGGGTTTTCTTATCTATTGGATTATTATCAAATTGATATCAAAGATAAGAAAGTTTTAATACTTGGTACAGGTGGAGCTTCAAAAGCTTGTGGCTATGTTTGTAAACATCGAGGTGCCAATTATATGTATGCCTCTAGAGATAAATCAAAAAAGATGGATAAAAAGGTTATTTCATATGACGAGATTTATCCAGATGATTATGATATTTACATTAATGCAACCCCAATAGGAACTACACCTTTAGTAGAACAATCAGTGTTAAAACCTGAACAGGTGACAAATCAAATTGTTATTGATCTAATTTATAGACCAAAAGTGACTAAACTTATGTCATATGCAAAGAAAAGTTATAACGGATATATCATGCTTTTAGCTCAAGCAATTAAAAGCGATATGTTGTGGATGAAAAGAGATATAAACATCCACGATGTATTAGATAAAGTGAAGGAAGTGATTAGTTATGAATAGTTATGGAACACTATTTAAAGTAACTTTATATGGTGAATCTCATCAACCGGCAATCGGTGTTGTCATTGATGGTGTGACACCTGGAACTATCATTGATGAAGCGTTGATTTCTAGTGATATGGAAAAGAGAAAACCTAAAGCCTTGGGTACAACGCCTAGAAAAGAAGCAGATGAAGTGATCATTACTTCTGGTGTTTTTAATGGAAAGGCTACAGGATCACCTATTCACATCATGATTGAAAATCATAATGTTAGATCAAAAGATTATGAACATTTGGTGAAACAACCAAGACCAGGACATGCAGATTTTGTATCTAATATTAAATATAATGGATTTCAAGATTACCGTGGTGGGGGAAGATTTTCAGGAAGACTTACAGCACCTTTAGTTGCAGCAGGGGCTGTTGCAAAAATGATGCTACCTTTTGAATTTTCTAATGAACTCATTCAGATAGGTACATTAACAGATATGTCTAAAATCGATGAATATCTGCTTGAAGTTATGAAGGATAGAAACTCTGTTGGAGGCATTGTCAAAGTATGTGTCAAAGGTGTACCGGTAGGACTCGGAGAGCCAATGTTTGAAAAACTTGATGCAGAAATTGCGAAAATGATGTTTAGTATACCTGCTGTAAGAGGTGTTGAGTTTGGCGTTGGATTTAAAGGTGTTGAGATGTTAGGCAGCGAATATAACGACCTTATTTCCGATAAAGAAGGACACACTACTACGAATCATAGTGGTGGTGTATCCGGTGGTATTTCTAATGGAAATGATATTGAATTCAATGTATTTATAAAACCTACATCGAGCATTCAAAAAACTCAAGAAACTTACAATTTTGAAAAAAATGAAGTAGATGATCTTAAAGTCGGTGGTAGACATGATGTGGCTATCGTTAGACGTGTTGGCATCATCTTAGAAAATGTTACAGCAATCGTTTTAGCAGATGCTTATCTAAAAAATAAAATATATAAATAATACATAAAAAAACCAATTTTCGTATCAAATGAGATTGGTTTTTTATTTACTTTATAATTGTAAACGCTATCAATGTAAACAAAGCATAAAAAGTATAAATAAGATTTTGTCTGGTAAAGTTCCTATGATATAATCAAAGAAGAAAATACGACTCTATTTAAGGAGAAAAAAATGAATCAAAAGCACGAATTTAGTGAAGAACAAATGAAATTATTTCGCGCTAAAATGATG
This sequence comes from Acholeplasmataceae bacterium, assembly GCA_963678355.1. GTDB lineage: Bacteria > Bacillota_I > Bacilli_A > Acholeplasmatales > Acholeplasmataceae > WOFB19. The sequence continues at coordinate 66,544 of OY782823.1, forward strand.
GCTCATTCTAAAAAACCAGGCCCTTTAATGCCAACATTACATGACGCGCAAGAGATTTTTGGTTACATCCCTCTTACGATACAAAAGCTTATTAGTAAATCACTTGATGTAAGTATTGCAAAGATTAATGGTGTAGTTACTTTTTATGGGAATTTTTCTGTTGTTCCTAAGGGGAAACATGAAATTCAAGTTTGTTTAGGTACAGCTTGTTATGTCAGAGGCTCTAAGAACATTATGGAAACCTTTGAAAATCATTACAAGATTAAATCCGGAGAAACCACAAAAGATGGCGAAGTGACGTTATCAGCGACACGTTGTATAGGTGCGTGTGGACTCGCTCCCGTTTTTTCTGTTGATGGCCATATTTATGGTTCTGGAACAGTAGCGAAAGCGAACGAAGTTATCAAACTTCTTGAAGAAGAAACACATGAAGTTAACTGATTTAATTGAAAAATATCAATGTCATGTATACACCCCAGAATTACTTAAAGATAAGGACATTCTTTATGGGTTTTGTTCAGACTTAATGAGTGATGCATTAATGATCATGAATAGTGTTAAGGATGACGACATTTTAGAACATGCGATTTTAATTACAGGTCTTGTGACCAGACAATCTATTAGAACAGCTGAAATGTTAGATGTTGATGTTGTTTTAATTGTTAGAGGTAAGATACCTTCAACAAAAGTAATTGAATTAGCATATGAGTCAAACATCATTTTGATAAAGACTGATTACACCATGTTTAATACAAGCGGAATGATGTATAGAGATGGTATCAAAGGCATATCATATGATGAACAATGGTAAAAAAAGAAGAATATCAAATCATAGCCAATAACTATGATCTAGCGGGAAGAGCGTCTTCTCAAATAAAGAGATACTTAAAAGCGTTAAATTTTGATCATCATCTAATGAAACGTATATGCTCTGCATCTTATGAAGCAGAGATTAATATTGTCATTCACTCTTATGGGGGATATGTGATTTTTGAACATACAGAAAATAAGATTGAATTAAATTTTATTGATGATGGTCCAGGTATAAAAGATATAGAACTTGCAATGACCGAAGGTTATTCGACAGCATCCGAAATGGCAAACATGAACGGTTTTGGTGCAGGTATGGGTTTATCAAATATAAAAAGAAGTGCAGATGAGATGTATTTAACATCTTCTGATGACGGCACCCAGTTACGACTCATCTTTAATTTAGGTGATGAGCATGCACAAGATTACTGATATTTGCGAATCGAATCAGTATAAAGCAGTTACCAATGATAGGACTTTAGGTAACTTTTTTCAGTTTGTCTATAGTTGTGATTTGTTAAGCGCAGTGATAAAACACGGAAAAAATACACCGATTCTAATTACTCAAATTCAATCAGTAACTACCATTGGTGTTGCTACAATGTTGGATTTACCAGCAGTTATTTTAACAGAGGGTAAATCATTTGATCAAGCATCTATTGATCAAGCAAATGAAAATGATATCGCAGTTTTATATACACCACTAACATCTGCAGAAGTGATCTTAGATTTAAAAAACAGATCTCTTATATGAAATATTATTATGATGTACACATTCACAGTGTGCTATCACCATGCGCTGATGTCTTAATGACGCCTAATAATATATTTAATATGGCAATGCTAAAAAAATTAGATATTATTGCAGTGACTGATCATAATAGTTTAAAACAAGTATCCATTTGTAATCAAATATCAAAAAGTTATGACATGCTATATATTCCAGCAGTAGAAATTACGGTCAGTGAAGGATTTGATGTCCTAGTCTATTTTAAATCTTTAAATGAAGCTTTAGCATTTGATCAAATAATAGAAAGTCATTTATCTAAAATAGAAGTTGACCTTAATAAATATAACGAGCAAACGATTTGTGATATTTATGATGAGAAGAAAGAAGTCTTTCCATTTCTTTTAGCTCAACCTATAGATATGAGTATTGTTAAAATTTTGGACATATTAAAAGGCTATGATCATTTAATCTTTTATGCTCATGTTGATAGGTATATAGATAAGGTAAAACCATGGATATTAAGATATCCTTGTCATGGCGTTGAATATAAGAGTGAAATCATATTTTCTAAGTTGATGCAAATACATAATTCTGATGCACATCAAATTATTGACATTTTGGAAAGGAGCGAAAAAAACGCAATTGAATTAGACGAACTATCAATTGACGCTTTTTTCAAATATTTTTCACATGGATGATTTTGTATCATATATATTTGATATCGCTCAAAATTCAATCAAAGCTAAATCTAGTTATCTAAAATTAAGTATTAAAAAAGATAAAGAAATGCTTTATTTAGAATTAACAGATCGAGGACAAGGTATTTCAAAAAAAGCATTAGCAAAAATAACATCACCTTTTTATACAACGAGAACAACCAGAAATGTTGGCTTAGGTTTACCACTATTTGTCCTATTATGTGAACAAACTGAAGGAAGTTATCACATCAAATCAAGAAAGTGGATAGGGACAAAGTTATATTTTGGTTTTAATTATAAGCATCTAGATTTTCCCGATGAAGGCGATTATGGCATATTGATTCGAGATATCGTTATGAATGAATCAATAAAGAAATTTATATTTACTTATCAAAAAGATGATAAGTCATATGGGTTTAAATTTATAAGAAATAAGCAGCACATACCATACAAACAGGTGATTGCTGATATCAATAATAATATAAACAGAATTGAGGAAAATAAATGAAATCTTTAGAGGAACTAAAAAACTTAAGAGAATCAGCCTTAAAAAAAATGACGATGCGATACACCAAAGACGGCTTTAGAGTTCAAGTAGGGATGGGGACTTGTGGCATTGCTTCAGGGGCTAGACCTATTTTAAATGCATTTTTGGAACAAGTTGAATTTCACGAGTTAAAAAATGTTACTGTTACTCAAGTGGGTTGTATGGGGGAATGCGCATTTGAACCTATGGTTGAATTAATCGATGCTTCTGGACAATCTTATGTATATTGTTCAGTAACCATTCCAATGGTTAGAGTGATTGTAGAACATCATATTCTAAATCATCAACCTGTATCACAATGGCTATTGTCAGCTAGAAAGGGTGAGTCGTAATGCTAGAGAGAATCCAATTACTTATTTGTGGGGGCACTGGATGTATGAGTTCTCATTCAAAAGAGATAAAAGCTGCTTTTGAAAAAACAACAAAGGCTTTGGGTTTAGATGGTGAAGTTAATATCGTCTTAACTGGATGTTTTGGATTATGTGAGAGAGGCCCTGTCGTTGTTGTATATCCTGATGAAACGTTCTATGCTCATGTCAAAGTTGAAGATGTTGAAGAAATTTGTAATGAGCATTTATTAAAAGGTAGACCAGTTAAAAGATTACTAGTAAAAGATCCTAGTGATCGTAAAAAAATTAGTCAAATGAGTGATCTTAAATTTTATGCAAAACAAAAAAGAGTTGCACTTAGAAATTGTGGGAATATTAATCCTTTAGATATTACTGAGTATATTGCAAAAGATGGATATCGAGCATTAGGCGAAATCTTAGCTGATAAGACACCGGATGATGTCATTGATACAATGATTGCATCAGGTCTTCGCGGTCGCGGGGGTGGTGGATTTCCAACCGGTGTGAAATGGCAGTTTGCTAAACGTGCACATTCTGATCAAAAGTTTGTGATTTGTAATGCTGATGAAGGTGATCCAGGTGCATTTATGGATCGTGCCATTTTAGAAGGTGATCCACATTCAGTCTTAGAAGCCATGGCGATTTGTGGTTATGCAATAGGATCTAATCAAGGCTATATTTATGTAAGAGCTGAATATCCTGTAGCAGTAGAAAGACTTAACCATGCAATTCATGAAGCTATTGAATATGGTTTATTAGGGAAAAATATTTTTGGTTCAGATTTTTCATTTAATATTGAATTAAGATTGGGTGCAGGTGCATTTGTTTGTGGAGAAGAAACTGCGTTGATTAAATCAATTGAAGGATTTAGAGGTATGCCTAAACTTAAACCTCCTTTTCCTGCAATCAAAGGTTTATGGGGAAAATCTACCAATGTTAATAATGTAGAAACACTTGCTAATATTCCAATTATATTTATTAAAGGTGCTGAGTGGTTTAGATCAATTGGTACGGAAAAATCAGCAGGGACTAAAGTTTTTGCGTTAGGTGGAAAGATTAATAATACTGGTCTTGTTGAAGTACCTATGGGTACGACCTTAAGAGAAGTTATTTATGATATAGGTGGCGGTATACCTAATAAGAGAAAATTCAAAGCCGTTCAAACGGGTGGACCATCTGGTGGTTGTATCACGGAAAAAGATTTGGATCAACCAATCGAATATGAAACATTGACACAACTTGGTTCTATGATGGGATCAGGCGGTATGATCGTCATGGATGAAGATAACTGTATGGTCGATGTTGCTAGATTCTATCTTGATTTTACAGTGGATGAATCTTGTGGCAAATGTACACCATGTCGTGAAGGTACTAAGCAAATGTTAGATATCTTAAATCGTATTTGTGATGGCGAAGGTACAATGGAAGATTTAGATGAACTTGAAAGTCTTGGCGAAATGATCAAGAAAACATCTTTATGTGGACTTGGTCAAACTGCCCCAAATCCAGTACTTTCTACATTAAAACATTTTAGAGATGAATACGAAGCTCATGTTAGAGATGATTTATGTCCTGCTGGAGTATGTAGTAATTTAACAAATTTCGTCATTAACGATGATTGTATCGGATGTACTAAATGTGCGAGAAATTGTCCTGTTAATGCGATTTCCGGCTTACCTAAACAATTACATGAGATTGATTTAGACCTATGTATTAAATGTGGTGCATGTAAGAAAGCATGTCCAGTAGGGGCAATCACATCACAACCTTCCCGAAAAGGAGAACAAGCATGAGTAAACAAGTAAAATTAATGATAAATAATGAAGAAGTTGTTGCTAAAGATAATCAAACTATCTTAGAAGTAGCTACTGAAAATGGTATATACATCCCCAGACTTTGCTTTTTAAAAGATATCCATGAAGAAGGAAATTGCCGTATATGTTCAATTAAAGTTGAAGGACAAAGAAATTTAAAACCTGCATGTAAAACTATGGTTGCTGAGGGCATGAAAGTTATTACAAATGATCAAGAAATTTATGACGATGTATCAATGAACCTTGAACTTCTTGCTAGAAAACACAAGTTTGAATGCTTTAAATGTTCAAGAGAAGATAATTGTGAATTCTTAGATTTACTTAGAAGATATTCTGTAGATAATGAATTTTCTCATATGTATGGATTTAATCCAGAAGATTATTACTATTCAGAATCATCTGGAGTGATGGTCATTGATAGCAGTAAATGTATTTTATGTGGACGTTGTGTATCTGCTTGTGAGAAACAATCTGGATTAGGGATCATAGATTTTAATGAACGTGGATCACATACATTTGTTGGTCCTGCTCAATTTCATAATTTAGAAGATGCTGGTTGTATATACTGTGGTAAATGTATTCAAGCATGTCCAACCGGTGCACTTAGAGAAAAAGATGAAATCAAGAGTGTTGAACGCGCGCTTAGAGACCCTAGCAAAACAGTTGTGGTACAAGTAGCACCATCAGTAAGGGTTGCACTTGGAGAACCATTTGGTTATCCAATTGGAACAAATGTTGAAGGACAAATGTTTACAGCATTAAAGAAAATGGGCTTTGATGAAATTATGGATACAAACTTTACCGCAGATCTTACCATTATGGAAGAAGGCACTGAGTTTATCAATAGACTTAACGGTAATGGAAAACTTCCATTATTTACATCATGTTCTCCAGGATGGGTGAACTATTTAGAATTATATTATCCAGAATTTATAGAAAATGTATCATCTTGTAAGTCACCTCAACAAATGGCAGGGGCTTTAATCAAAACATATTATGCTGAAAAAATGAAATTGGATCCTAAAAATATAGTCTCAGTTTCTATCATGCCATGTATTGCTAAAAAAGCAGAAGCTAGAAGAGAAGGTATGGGAAGAGATGGATATCAAGACGTTGATTATGTTTTAACAACAAGAGAGTTTGCAAGACTTATTAAACGTCACGACTTAGATCTTAAAGATTTAGAACCTTCAAAACCTTATGGTATCCTAGCAAGTTATACAGGTGCAGGTGCTATTTTTGGAGCGACTGGTGGTGTTATGGAAGCAGCACTTAGAACTGTATCTGAAATCTTAGAAGGCAAAGAAACTCCTGTTGATTTTAAAGCCGTACGTGGTACTGCTGATATTAAAGAAGCGACTTTAAATATTAAAGGTATGGATATCAATGTCGCAGTTGTTCATGGTGGTGTTGCCATTAAGGCATTCCTAGAACAAATGAAGCATTCTAAAAAACAATATCACTTTGTTGAATTCATGGGATGTACTGGTGGATGTATCAATGGTGGTGGACAACCAATCGTTCCAGCGAAGATACAAGATCATGTTGATGTGAGAAAATTAAGAGCTGCAGCATTATATGATATTGATGCTAAAGGTGAACTGAGAAAATCACATCAAAATGAATTTGTTAATCAATTATATGAAACATTCTTAGAAAAACCAAATAGTCATAAAGCACACGAATTATTACACACGTCTTATAAGAAGAGAGAACCATATAGTGAAATTTAAAAGATTAATCGTTTTATTATTAATAACTATTTCAGGTTTTTTATTAACATCGTGTGAACAAGAAACAATTAAAGTCATTGTGCCAATGGGAGGACCATCATATGCACTTCACTTTATGACAGAAGAGTATTATGAAAAAGATGAAGTATTAGGTGCTGATCCTTTAGTTGCTGCATTTGGATCCAAAGATTATGAGGTGATTATTGCACCGACTAATCTAGGTGCCAAATTTTATAACATGTCGCCAGATTATCAATTATTAGCTTCCATTGTTTGGGGAAATCTTTATTTAGTAAGTGAAAATGAACTCTCTATTGATGACCTTGATGGAAAAACAATTAAAGCATTTGGCCAAAACCAAACACCTGATATTATCTTAAACTATATTTTAGAAGAAAAAAATATTAATTTAAATGTTGAATATTTAAGTTCGATATCTGAAGTGATTTCAAGTTTTAGTTTGGATAAGAGTGGTATCTACCTTCTAACTGAACCACAATTATCAAGTTTAGATAGCGATAATGAATTAAATTATATTGATCTTCAAGAAGTATATAAAGAGATTACAGGAACAAATGCTTATCCACAGGCATCAGTATTCGTGAGAAGTGATTTATCAAGAAGAACGATTAGACAAATTGAACTAGACATTAATAATTCTATATATCAGTTTAATGATGAAGTGAATTACTATTTGGTCTTTAATCAATTAGGACTTTCTATGGAAGGTATAAAACGTTCACATGTAGACTATCAAAGAGTAGAAGATATTAAAGATGATGTGGAGACTTATCTTCAAATCATTATAGATTTTAATTCAAACATATTATCAGAGCTTCCAGATGAAAATTTTTATAAGTAGGTGAAAGTTTGAAAAAACCAGTTTTAATGACATCATCCATATTAACACTAGTTATCATCTGGTATGTTGTGTATTTGGTAATCAATCAACCAATGCTCATGCCGAGTTTTTCGGATGTCATTAGAGCTTATCCAAAGATATTTAGTGAATCTGGAGTTATGAGTTTATTCATGACATTAGTAAGATTATTTATAAGTTTTATTTTAGCTGCTAGTCTTGGTGTTATTCTAGGTTTTATAAGTGCTAAATATAAAGCGGTTGAGTTATTTCAAAGACCAATCGTAACCATACTTAGAACTATACCAGTGGTATCAGTGATTGTGATTTTATTTATTTTGATTGGTTCAAGCTTTGCACCATATGTCATTGTATTTCTCATGATTTTCCCTTTGTTTTATCAATCGACAATTGATATTATTCATCGTATTGATCCTGCGTTGATCGATGTGCTTGTATTAAATGAAGGACATTTTATAGAGAGTTTGAAATATGTGTACTTTCCAATATTGAAAAATGGGTTATTTGTTACGATGTTTCAAGCCTTTGGACTAGGTGTTAAAGTTGTCGTGATGTCAGAGTATTTAATGCAGACAAGAAATTCTGTAGGTAGATCTATTTATATGGCTAAAGTAATGCTTAATTACGATGAAGTTTATGCATGGACAATCATATTAATCGTACTTACATTTATGATGGAAGTACTTATAAGTAGGATTAAAGTAGTTAAAAATTAAGGTTTATGGCACAGCTGATTATTCGCTGTGCCTTATTTTTGTATAAAATGACGAAAACGTTTAAGTATGAAAATGGCTTTATCGCTACGAAAACTGCATATTTACGAAAAAACCGCTTACATTTTCGTAAAATGACGTGTTGACACGATAAAAACCCAATGTTATAATTGAATTGCGAAAACGATTTCGTAGACATAGGAGAAGAAACAAATGGTTAAAATCAAGGACATTGCCGCAAAATGCGGTGTTTCAGTTGCTACTGTGAGTAAAGCACTCAACCATAGTTCTGAAATTAGCGAGAAAACAACTGCATTCATTATTAAGACAGCAAACGATATGGGTTATATCGCAAACTCAAATGCAAGAAGTTTGAAAACAAATCGTTCATATAATTTGGGGTTATTATATGTCGATCCTTCACACTCTGGACTAGAGCATGAATACTTTTCAACAATTCTTAACAGCATTAAGAGTGAAGCAGAATTTCATGGTTATGATGTTACTTTCATCAGCAACAAGATTGGCGGGTCAAAAAAATCGTATCTGACACATGCTCGTTATAGAGGATGTGATGGCGTGATCTTAGTATCTGCAGACTTCAAAGATCCTGAAGTTATCAGTTTGGTTGAATCAGATATGCCAACTGTAACAATTGATCACTCATTTCATAATCACACATCAATTATGTCCGATAACATTAGCGGACTTGATGAAATTGTGAAATATGTGAATGCTCAAGGACATAAGAAGATTGCATATATTCATGGCGAAGATACGACAGTTACACAACAACGCCTTGCAAGTTTTTACAAAGCTTGTGACGAAGTAGGTATTAAGGTACCTAAATCATATGTAAAACCCGCGCTCTACCATATTCCAAAAAATAGTGGATTAGCAACAAGAGAACTTTTGGAATTAGAGGATCGTCCTACATGTATTATTTTCCCAGATGATTACTCATATATGGGTGGATTATCGGAGATTGAAAAACATGGATTAAAAATTCCTGATGATATCAGTGTAGTAGGATATGATGGCATCTACTTATCAAGAATTTTAAGACCAATGTTGACAACCTATGTGCAAGATAGTAACGCTATTGGAAAGAATTCAGTTGATCAGTTAATTCAATTGATTGAATCTCCAAAAACTTATATTGCACAACAGTTAACAATTAAGGGACACCTACAAAAGGGACAAACAGTTAAAGCAATATAGGGAATAATCATAGAAAGAATCTATGAAAAAATATAAGGAGAAGATACGAAATGAAAAAGATAGTTTTATTTATGCTAACTTTAGTTGTGGCATTAGGCTTAGTTGCTTGTAGCAACGTAAGTGGTGGTGAATCAGGTGAAGCAGAAGGCGATGTACTTGTGATCCGTGCTTGGAATGATGAATTTCAACAAAGATTTAGAAATTTCTATCCATCATATGTAAAAACATTAGCGAATGGTAATGATTTATTAGTTGATGGTACAGAAGTAAAATGGGTTATTGTTGCTAATGATGGCGGTGCATATCAAACTGCACTAGATCAAGCATTAATGAATCAAGATTCTGCAGCTGATGATGACAAGATTGATATTTTCTTAATTGAAGCAGATTATGCAAGAAAATATACGGATGTTGATGGTGATCCAGTGGCATTAGACATCGTTAACGATTTAGGAATTGATGAAGAACTATTAGCTGATCAATATCAATATACTAAAGATATTGTTACAGACAGTGAAGGTCATTTAAGAGGCACTTCATGGCAAGCAACTCCTGGTCTATTTGCATATAGAAGATCAATTGCTCAAGAAGTTTTAGGATCAGACGATCCAGCTACAGTACAAGCTGCACTTTCTGATTGGGATAAATTTAATGGTGTTGCTGAAGATATGAAAGCTGATGGCTATTATATGTTATCAGGATATGATGATGCATATAGAACATTCTCAAATAACTTTAGTGATAAATGGGTTGATGGTACAGAAGTTAGAATTGATGATCAAGTAATTAATTGGATCAAACAAACTAAGATTTATACAGATAATGCTTATAACAATGGAACTTCATTATGGAGTGATGGTTGGGCAACTGACCAAGGTCCAGATGGCAATGTATTTGGTTTCTTCTATTCAACTTGGGGTATTAACTTCACACTACTTGGAAACTCTTTAGCTGATCCTGATGCTGATGCAGCAGTAGGTAATGGTATTTATGGTGACTGGGGTGTTGTTGAAGGTCCTGCAAGTTACTATTGGGGTGGTACTTGGATTGTAGGTGCTGTAGGTACTGATAATCCATCACTAGTAAGAGATGTTATGGTTACTTTAACAATGAACAGTAGTATTGCAAAAGATATTACATTAACTACTCAAGACTATACAAATAACAAATCAGGTATGGATTATATTGCAAATGATCCAAATTATGGTTCTGATTTCTTAGGTGGACAAAATCATATCGCATTATTCAACAGCGCAGCTGATGAAATTGATATGAGCAATACTTCACCATATGATCAAGGTTTAAATGAAGAAATTCAACAAGCTTTCAAAGATTATTTTACAGGTGTTGTTGATTGGGATACTGCATGGGCTAATTTTGAATCAGGTGTAACAGATCGTTATCCTGAATTAAAATTCCCAGTTGAATATCCAGCTGAACCATCTTACAACTAAAACTATAAGATAGGTAATGAGGAGGAATCTTCCTCCTCATTATCAAATCATAGCAAGGAGAAACATACATGCAAGCATTTAATTTAAAACAACCGATTAAAGAAAAAGCAAAGAAAACAAATTTAAATTATAACAAATGGGGCTATCGTTTTTTAATTCCGTTTATTGTTGTTTATTTTGTTTTTTCCTTAATTCCTTTACTATCCACTTTCTACTATAGTTTTTTCGAATATAGACAACAGGGACTAAGTATTGTAGGTCCCAATTTTATAGGATTCCAAAATTATTTGAACGTGTTCCAAAATGGAGCAACTAAGGTATTTAAATATATGGGAAATACACTATTGATGTGGGTTATGGGTTTCATACCACAAATTATTATTTCTCTACTGTTCGCTTTATGGTTTACAAGTCAAAGACTTAAAATAAAAGCAAGCGGTTTTTATAAGATCATTATGTATATGCCAAACCTAGTTATGGCAGCAGCTTTTTCCATGTTGTTTATGCAACTATTTGGCATCAATGGTCCGATTGAAACATTACTCATCAATAGTGGTTTAGCAGATCAATCTTTTAGTTTTATGAACCGCGTGTGGTCAATGAGAAGTATCATCGCATTGATGAATTTCCTCATGTGGTTTGGTAATACAACCATATTACTTATGGCAGGTATTATGGGTATTGATCAAACTGTTATTGAGTCAGCACAGATGGATGGGGCATCTAGTACTAAAATATTCTTAAAAATTATTTTACCGCTTTTAAAACCTATTTTATTATTTGTATTAGTGACATCGCTTATTGGTGGTGTTCAAATGTTTGATGTACCTCAAATATTTACAGAAGGCAGTGGAGGTCCAAATAACAGTGCTACCACTATTATGATGTATCTTAATACATTACTTGGACCAAGTAAACAAATGGGTCTTGCTGGTGCTGTATCTGTTTTAGTATTTATTTTTACTGGAGCGATCAGTTTCATTTTCTTCAAATTTTTAGGTACAGATAATGAAAAACCAGAAAAGGTCAAAATTAGAAAAAATAGAGATAGTGCTTTTAAGATGCTTTTTGAAACACTTAACTTTGTTGAAAGATCTAGAATTAGACGTTATGAAAAAAGAGAAATATTAAAAGTTAAATATAGTGAAAAAGAAGCATTGAAAAAACAAAAAAGAGATGAGAGAAAAAACAAAAAATCCTTCATTTCTGGAGAACGTATGGTGCTTATCATTCAAAGAGCTATCGTATATTTAGTATTTACATTCTTTACTATCGTTATTTTATTTATTTTCTACATTTTAATTATCAATTCAACGAAGAGTGATTTCTTAATTAAACGTGGATTTAATATACTTTCAGATAATACATTTAGCCAAAACATATCAAATTTCTTTAATAGTTTATTGCCACAAGGACAATTTATGACAAACTATAGAAATCTGATTGCTAAACAAAATCTTCATGTACCTAGAGCGATGTTTAACAGTTTATTTATTTCACTATCTACAGCATTACTTACAACATACTTTAGTGCGATGACAGCATATGCAATTCATCTATATAGATTTAAAGGTAGAAAACAAATCTATACTTTTATTCTTGCAGTGATGATGATACCTACTCAAATTGCAAGTGCTGGTCTAATTTCAATACTATTTAGATTCAATCTTTTAGATAACTTTTGGATCTTGATTTTACCGACGATTGCAGCTCCTGCTACATTCTTCTTTATTAAGCAATATATGGATTCAGTGCTTCCTTATGAAGTTATCGAGTCAGCACGTGTCGATGGATCAAGTGAAATTCATACATTCCATAGATTAGTACTTCCAATGATAAGTCCAGCGCTAGCTGTTCAATTTATATTCAGTTTTGTTGCATCATGGAATAATTTCTATTTACCAAACTTGATTTTAACATCACCAGAGCATAAGACAATTCCAATCATTATATCAATGATGAGAACATCTAGTCCTGATTCATTTGATTTAGGACCAGTGTATATGTTGATGGTTATAGCGATTGTACCTATGTTAGTTATCTATCTTGTACTTTCTAAGAAAATTATTAAAGGTGTAACACTGGGCAGTGTTAAAGGATAGAATTAAAAAAATTACTGGAGAATTAAACATATGAAATACGGATATTTTGATGATATAAAAAAAGAATATGTAATCACAAATCCTTTAACACCAAATCCTTGGATTAATTATTTAGGGATGAATGGTTATTATGGGTTGATTTCAAATACAGGTGGCGGATACACATTTTATGAAGATGCAAAATTAAGACGCCTCACTCGATATAGATATAATAATGTACCAACAGATTTTGGTGGAAGATATTATTATATTAAAGATGGCAGTCATATTTGGAATCCAGGTTTTCTTCCAATGAAAACACCACTTGATAACTATATGTGTCAACATGGATTAGGTTATACAATCATTACCGGACAAAAGGATTTATTAGAAGCCAAAGTGACTTATTTTATTCCAAAGGATGATCAGATTGAATTGCATTTAGTCACACTTAAAAATTTAAGTGATAAAACAAAATCTATCAAGCTTTTTGGTTTAGTTGAATGGGCACTTTGGAATGCAGTAGATGATCAAACTAATTTTCAAAGAAACTTAAACATTGGTGAAGTGGAAGTTGAAGGTAGTACGGTCTATCATAAGACTGAATATAGAGAGAGAAGAAATCATTTTGCTTATTACCATGTTAATGCGGTATTAAGTGGATATGATACAGATAGAAGTTCATTTTTAGGGGCGTATCGTGGTTGGCATGAACCAGAAGTTGTTTTAAATGGGAAAAGTAAAAACAGTATAGCAAGCGGTGGGTCACCTATTGCTAATCTTGAAGTTGATCTTAATCTAGCACCAGGTGAAGAAAAAACATTCGTCTATCAACTTGGTTATATTGAAAATGATCAAGATAAGAAGTTTATCGCACCTGATGTCATCAACAAAGAAAAAGTGTATGCGAATTTAGAAAAATATAATTCAGAAGAAAAAACTTTGAATGCATTAAATGCATTAAAGATGTTTTGGGATAACACACTTAATAAATATCATATTAAATCAAACAATGAGATATTTGATCGCATGGTTAATACTTGGCATCAATATCAATGTATGACAACATTTAATATGAGCAGATCAGCAAGCTACTTTGAAAGTGGTACTGGTCGAGGCATGGGCTTTAGAGATAGCTGTCAAGATATTTTAGGATTTGTGCATATGATTCCAGATCGTTCAAGAGAACGTATCCTAGATCTTGCAGCCATTCAATTACCTGATGGGAGTACATATCATCAATATCAACCATTGACTAAAAAAGGTAATGCCGATTTAGGTGGGGGATTTAATGATGATCCATTGTGGTTAATCGCAGCAGTATCAGCTTATCTTAGAGAGACTGGTGATTTGACGATTCTTGATGAAATGGTACCTTATAATAATCAAGAAGGCACTGAGAAACCATTATTTCATCACTTGGAACAATCCATGAGATTTACCATTGAGCATTTAGGCCCTCATGGGCTTCCATTAATTGGTAGAGCTGATTGGAATGATTGTCTTAATTTAAATTGTTTTTCTGATAAGCCAGGAGAATCTTTTCAAACAACTGAAAACATGGAATCTGGCATAGCAGAAAGTGTGTTTATTGCTGGTATGTTTGTTAAATATGGACATGAATTTTTAGATATTGCTAAAGCTATAAATCATCATGAAGTGGCGAACGAAATGATAGATCATATAAATCATGTGTCACTTGCCGTTGAAAAGTATGGGTGGGACGGTAAATGGTTTTTAAGAGCCTATGATGCATTTGGACATAAAGTTGGAAGTTATGAAAATAGCGAAGGAAAAATATATGTTGAGCCACAAGGTTTTTGTACAATGGCCGGGATCGGTGGATATGAATTTGGTAGACAAGCGCTCGATAGTGTTCACGAGTACTTATTAAATGATTATGGCGTTGAATTACTCTATCCTCCATATAATGAATATCGCCTAGAACTTGGTGAAATATCTTCATATCCTCCCGGTTATAAAGAAAATGGAAGTGTGTTCTGCCATAATAACCCATGGATTGTCATTGGGTATACTAAAATTCTTGATGCTGAACATGCATTTGACTTATATAAACGTAATGCACCGGCATTTATTGAGGATAAAAGTGAGATTCATAAAACAGAACCATATGTGTATTCACAAACTATTGCAGGCAGATCAGCCGCACATTATGGTGAAGCTAAAAACAGTTGGCTTACAGGTACTGCATCTTGGACGTTTGTTGCAGTGAGTCAACACATTTTAGGTATTCGTCCACATTTAGACGGTTTAGAAATATCACCAGTGTTATCTAAAGAAATTGATCAAGTAGAAATTACGCGTGTATTTAGAGGACATACATTTAATATTAGATTTGAAAGAAATGATAGTAAATCCGGTATATTGAATGTAGATGGCCAAGATCAAAATGAATCAGTAGTTAAAGTAAGTGGTAAAGGTCATACATATCAAGTGATTGCGTATATCTAGAGGTGTATATGAAAGATTTCTTATTTGGCGTAGCAACCGCAGCTTATCAAATTGAAGGCACTCATAAAAAATTTGATACGATTTGGGATCATCATGAAGATCTAATTTTAGATCATTCAAATTGTGATGTCGCGTGCGATTTCTATCATCGATATGAAGAAGATATTAAATCAATAAAAGATTTAGGTGTTGATTGCTATAGAATGTCTATATCTTGGGCACGCGTACAACCAACAGAAGATACGTTTAGTGAAGAAGGTATTAAGTTCTATAAGCGCATATTTGAACTTATTAAGTCATATGATTTATTAGTTGATGTCACACTATATCACTGGGATATGCCCAAGTGGTTATTGGATAAAGGGATTGGATTTGATCATCCAATGATTGTAGATTATTTTTTAAACTATGCGAAAAAGATGTTTCTATCATTTGATACATATGTGAGAGCATGGTCAACAATTAATGAACCTTGGTGTGTAAGTGTGGTTGGCTATCTATATGGATCTCATGCACCATTTGTAAAAGATTTAAGTCGTATGGCAAAAGCCCAATATTATACACTGATGATTCATGATGAGGTCTATACCTACTATAAAGCCCATTATCATAAACCTATAGGTATCGTTTTAAATTTGTGGAAGCAATATCCTTTAACTCAACATCCAGATCATTTGAAAGCATTAGAACAATCAAAGATGTTTCATAATGGTATATATTTAGATCCGTTATTTAAAGGAACTTATCCTAGTCAATGGTTTGATTATTTGAAACAAATGCATATAGATATAAGTTTTATTGATGAACAAAAAATATCAAGTATGAAAGATCATACAGATTATTTAGGTATCAATTATTATTCACATCATACAGTTGTTAAAGATAATCAAAATACACTAGGCTATAAACATGTAGATACCGGCTATGAAAAAACTGAAATGGGTTGGGAAATCAATGCATCCGGTTTAGTTGATTTAATCAAAGAGCTTAGAGATGATTATACAGATATCGATATATATATCACTGAAAATGGTGCTGCCTTTAACGATAGTTTAAAAGAAGGAAGCATAGATGATAGAAAACGAGTTAAGTATATAAAAGATCATGTTCAAGCTGTATTAGCAATTAAAGAATCATATAATATCAAAGGCTATTACTTATGGAGTTTACTTGATAACTTTGAATGGGCTTATGGATATACAAAGAGATTTGGGATTATCTATGTAGATTTTAAATCTTTAAAACGTTATAAAAAAGATAGTTATTATGCTTATCAAAAAATGATAAGTACATATAAAAAAAGTTAACCCTGCAACACTATATAATATGTTTGTCTTACCTTTGTTTTTTCTCCGATTACAAAGTATGTTATATAGTGTTGCTTTTTTGTTGCAGTATAAATGCATCCATGGTATCATATGAACAACCACTCATATGAAAGAGGTAATAATATGAACCACTATGTTTGTGAAACAGTATATGTACATGAAGATACAATTAAAGAAGTTCAAGAAGAAATTTTGAACGAACCATTAAACGATAAAATAAGTAGATTCTTTAAAGCAATTTCTGATCCTACGAGAATGAAAATACTATATGCACTTAAGAGACATGAGCTATGTGTGTGTGATATTTCAGTGATCTTAGATATGACACAATCAGCGATTTCTCATCAACTTAAAACATTAAGAGATGTTGATTTAGTGAGAACTAGAAGAGATGGTAAAACTATTTTTTATAGACTCGCTGATGATCATGTGCATCTTATTTTTGATCAAGCAATCAAACATTTAAAGGAAAATCATGATGAAAAAAACTTATGATATTTATCAAATAGATTGTGCCAATTGTGCACTCAAGATTGAAAAATCATTAGGTGAAGCTGAAGGTGTGAAAGCTGCTCGAGTAGACTTTGCAAAATCAAAGGTCTATATTGAAAGTGATGAACATATTGACATAGAAGTTATAAATCAAATTGCTAAAAAAATTGAATCTGATGTTTATATTAAAGAAGAACATGAAGCAGAAACAGAACCATCAAATAGAATTGATATTAAATACGTATTTTGGACGATTGGTATTGCGTTATTGGCATCAGTTTATATCATTAACCACTTTGTTTTTTTAGAGAGAAATATTTTTTTACTTCTAAATTTACTTAGTTATGGACTGATTTCATATCGCATTGTTTATAGAGCGATTAAGAACTTAATAAAAGGTCAAATATTTGATGAACATATTCTCATGACAATCGCTACACTAGGCGCTTTAATACTTGGTGAATATATTGAGGCGATTGCTGTAATGATGTTTTATCAAATTGGAGAAAGCTTTCAGGATTTTGCTGTAAATCGCAGTAGAAAAAATATTAAAGCCCTTCTCGATTTGAAGCCACCAGTGGCGCATAAAGTTGTCGATAAAGATTTTATTGACATTCATCCAGAACGAGCAGAAATTTCAGATTTATTAGTTGTAAAAGCAGGAGAAATCATTCCTACTGACAGTGTATTAATTGAAGGTGAGTCACATTTTGATTTCAGTTCTATGACAGGTGAATCTTTACCTGTTGAAAGTAAAAAAGGTATGACATTACCTGCAGGTGTAATTAATTTGTCTAAGCCAATTTATGTCAAAGTTATTAAGAAGTTTAAAGATTCTAGTCTTCAAAAGATGATTGATTTTGTTGAATCTAATAGTATGAAAAAAGCTAAGGCTGAAAAGTTTATGTCTAAGTTCGCAAGATACTACACACCAACAGTTGTAGGTGCTGCAATGATCTTGGCATTTATTGTCCCAATCTATTATATGATGATAGAAGGAGGTACATATGCTTCGTCACTAAATATATTTATTGAAAGAGCATTAATCTTCTTGGTTATTAGTTGTCCATGTGCTTTAGTGCTTTCCATTCCACTTTCATTTTATGCAGGTATTGGACTATCATCTAAACATGGTATTTTAGTGAAAAGTGGTAGTGATTTAGAGTCCATTGAACAGATTGAACATTTTGTATTTGATAAAACTGGAACACTTACTAAGGGTGAATTTAGTGTAGTTAATGTTGAAGGAGATAGTCGTGTTTTAGAAATTGCAGCACATCTAGAATCTTTTTCGACACATCCAATTGCACTATCTATTTTAAGAGCTTATGATAAAGATATTAACCAACAAGAAGTCACTGATGTTGAAGAGGTATTTGGCCAAGGTATAAGAGGTGAATATAAAGAACAAGAAGTTTCTGTAGGTAATGAAAAAATGCTTTTAAGTCTAGGCATCTCTCATGATTATAAAAGTAAAGATCAATTGACAATCTATGTTGTTTTAAATAAAGAAGTTATCGGATATATTGAATTAGAAGATGTATTAAAAGAAGGAACACAATCATTAATCAAAGTGTTAAAGGATAGTGGAAAAGAAGTATCATTAGTCACTGGAGATCAAGAAAAAGTAAGTAAGAAGATTGCGGGTCAATTAGGTATTGATCATGTTTATGCAGAGGTGACACCTCAAGATAAAGCTATTATTGTTCAAAATCTAAAAGCCTACCAAAAGACAGCATTTATTGGAGATGGTGTTAATGATGCAATGGTATTGATGACTGCTGATTTAGGTATCTCGATGGGATCTTTAGGTAGCGATGTTGCTATTGAAGCAAGTGATGCAGTCATCATGAACGATGACCCAAGATTATTACTTGATGCCATAGAAGTATCAAAGGCTACAAAACGAAATGTGATAGAAAATATATGGTTAGCGCTAGGTATTAAATCGATTGTATTAATATTAGGGGCATTGGGTTTTGCGAATATGTGGTTAGCGATATTTGCTGATGTCGGTGTATCCCTAATTGCAGTGCTAAATGCAATGAGACTTTTAAGATACAAAATTAAATCTTTAGATTAAGATAGTAAATAAAATTTAAACGTGAGTTCTATCACCTGATAAACTCACGTTTTTTATTTCGTATAGGCATAAGTTTGATATAATAATTGTAGGTGATATCTTGGAAATTAAACTTGATAAAATTGATGGCATTGGTCCTCAAACTTTAAGAAAATTAAGAAACGCGAACATATGGTCAACTTATGACCTTATTTTAAATATACCTAAAGGTTATCAAGACTTCTTTATTACAAAACCATCTGAGATGAAACACAATGCAAAAATTACGCTTAAAGCGAAGGTGGTTTCTCAATTAAAAGATAACCCCTATGGGAAAGTCTTTTCGACAACTTTTGATATTAAAGTATATGATCAAGTGATTCACGTTATTATATTTAATAGAAAATATTTGTCTAAACAAGTTAGAGAAGAACAAGAAATTATCATTCAAGGTACATATAATTTATATCGATCACAATTGCTTGCTACAGAAATAAAAACCAAAATAGATGAGACATCGATCAAACCTATATATAGAATTAAAGATGTTAGTGATTATTTAATTCATCAAGCGGTCAAGCAAATTTTTGATAAAGAACAAGTACAAATATTTGAAATTATTCCTAAATATTTAATAGAAAAATATAGATTAATTTCTAGATATGATGCATATATGAAACTGCATTGTCCAAAAGATTTTAGTGAAATTGATCAAGCGATTAGAAGGTTAAAATACGAAGAAACTTTTTTCTTAGAATTAAAAGTCGTATCCGATCAATCATCACTTATTCCAAGAAAGCCCAAAAACTATGATATTTCATTTGTTAAATCATTTATTAAGACAATCCCATATGAGTTAACACATGACCAAAAACAAGCAGTTAACGATATCTATCGGGATTTTAAAAAAGATCATGCAATGTTTAGACTTATACAAGGTGATGTGGGTTCTGGTAAAACTGTTGTTGCATTAATTGCGATTATGGCAGTTATTTCTATGGGTGAACAAGCGGTATTTATGGCACCAACGACTTTGCTTGCTGAACAACAATATCATACATATGTTCAAATGGCACCTCATTTACGCATAGCACTATTAACACAAAAAACACCGCAGAAGAAAAAAGTGATTGAAGATATTAAAAATCATCAGTATGATTTAGTTGTTGGCACACATGCATTAATTGAAGATGTGGTTAAATTTTCTAAGTTAGGATTAGTTGTTATTGATGAACAGCACAAATTTGGTGTTGATACTAGAGGGCAATTAATAGATAAGTCACATTCAAAAGATGTCTTATATTTAACTGCTACCCCAATTCCTAGAACACTTGCAATGATGACATTTGGTAAGCAAAATGTATCAATCATTAAAGAGAAACCAAAACAAAAAGAACCAATTAAAACATTATATGTTGATAAAGATAATCTTGATTTAATCTATAAAAAAATCGATGAAGAAATTGCACAAGGACATCATGCTTATGTTGTTGTTCCTGCAATTACATCAAACCACGTGGATGATAATATTGAGTCAACATATGAACTACTAAAAGCTAATGTTGATGCTCAGATACATATGCTTCATGGAAAAATGACAAAACAGGAACAAGAGGCATCCATGCAAGCTTTTATGGATAAACCAAGCCTTTTATTATCAACAACTATGATTGAAGTAGGTATTGATGTTCAAACAGCGACACTTATGATTATCTTTTCTGCAGAGCATTTTGGATTATCTCAACTCCATCAGTTAAGGGGTAGAATTGGAAGAAATGATTTATCAAATACTTGTTATCTAATCAGTGGGAAAGATGATGTTGAACGTTTGACATTACTTTCAAAAATTGATGATGGTTTTGAACTTGCCAACTATGATTTAAAACTTAGAGGTCCTGGTGATTTTATAGGTTCTGATCAAAGTGGATTTTTGAAATTTAATTTCATTGATATACTAAGTGATCAAAAACTAATTGAAATTGCTCAAAAAGATGTTTTTGAATTATTAAAACAAAAAGATTTTCAAACAAATCGCAAGTATCAATATTTAAGAAACTACATTAAAGAGTCTATGAAAATATGATATAATATAAAAAGATAACGTATAAAAATAGTGAGGTTAATTATGATTAAAATAGCAGTAGATGGTATGGGTGGAGATTTCGCCCCTGAACAAATTGTAAAAGGGACATTATTAGCTTTAGATAAATTTGAAGATGTTGAGATTACTATTTATGGTGATGAAGAAAAAATGGGACCATTCTTAAAAGAACATCCTAGATTAAAAGTTGTACATACACCATACTTTTTAGATATGGGTGAAAAAGACCCAATTAAACAATATAGAACAAACAAAAAAGCATCTATGTTTATGGCAATGCAATCTGTTAAAGATAAAGAAAACCAAGCCATTGTAAGTTCTGGACCAACACAAGCGTTGGTTGTTGCAGGGCATTTTATTGTTAAAAGAATGCCACAAATGAGAAGAATCGCGATTGCACCAATTGTGCCATCATATGATGGTAGAGGAAGAATTTTATTAGATTCAGGTGCTAATGTTGAATTAAGACCAGAACATTTGCATGACTTCGCTGTTTATGCAACTGTCGTTGCTGAAAAATTATTAAAACGTGATAATCCAAAAGTTGCTTTAATCAATATCGGTACCGAAGAAGGTAAGGGTAGAGAGTTAGATAAAGAAACTTTTAAAGTATTTAAAGAAAGCGAAGATGTCAACTTCTATGGTAATTTAGAACCTAAAGAAATATTCACATCTGATGCTGATATTTTTGTAAGTGATGGATTTACTGCAAATATCGTGATGAAGACAATGGAAGGTACTGCTAAAGGTTTAGGTATGGTTTTAAAACGTGAAATCAAGAAATCATTAAAATCTAAAATAGGTGCACTTTTAATGCGTAAATCATTAGATAGTTTTAAAAAATCACTTGATGCATCTGAAATTGGTGGTGCGCTATTAATGGGCTTAAATGGTATCGTGATTAAGGCTCATGGATCATCAGATGCTTATGCATTCTATAATGGTATTAGACAAGCCAAAGAAATGGTAGAAGCTGATATCATTAATATTGTTACTGAAACATTAGAGAAAAAAGAAAAGGGAGAGTAGGCATGATTAAAGCTTTGTTAGAAAAGCTAAATCTTCCTTATAAGGATGAATCACTTTATGAAGTTGCATTAACACATTCTTCATACGCTTATGAAAATCAAACTGAAAACAATGAAAAATTAGAATTTTTAGGTGATGCTGTGATTGAACTCATGATGAGTGATTATCTTTATAAGTTGAATTTAGCAAGTGAAGGCGTAATGACTAAAAAACGTGCAAAAGCCGTTTGTGAAGAAGGATTAGTCATTTATGCTGATAAGATCGATTTAAGATCATATATGAAATTAGGAAAAGGTGAATCTCAAAAAGGCGCGAACGATTCAATGCTATCAGATGCATTTGAAGCATTTATAGGCGCGACTTATCTAGATTTGGGTTATAATGAAACGAAAAAGGTTTTTGATCGCCTTGTCGTTCCATATCTTGAAGAAGCATGGGTTGATATTAAAGACTATAAATCAACACTTCAAGAATATATTCAAAGTGGTGGAAGAAGAAATATCAGTTATCATATTGTTAACGAAGTTGGTCCATCACATGATAGAAAGTTCCAAGCGGTTGTTAAATTAGACAACCATATTACACTTGGTACGGGTCATGGTAAAACAAAAAAAGAAGCAGAACAAAATGCTGCGAAAGCTGCATTAAAGAAAGGTAATTATGATTCTTAAGACACTTTTTGATGATTATGGTTTTCCAATTGAAAAAATATTGTTAAAAGAATATAAACGTCTTGGGTTAACAATGCCAGAATTAACTATATTGGTTGCATTGTTAGATATTTATAAAAAGAGACGTTCTTTTTCGATACTTTCAATATCTAGAAGAGTGGATTACAATAAAAATGAAATTGCCTGTCATGTTGAATCATTATTAGACAAAGGATTTATTACATTATCTTTAGAACAAAAAGATGGTAAGGAAAGAGAAATCTTTCATGTAAGTCCGGTGTTTTCTAAAATAGAGTCATTATTAGAATCAGATGAACAAGAACGCATCAAAGCAGAAAATGAAAGTCAAATCGTTCAAACAATTGAAAAATTCGAACGAGGACTTGGACGCGTATTAAAAGGTTATGAACTGGAAAATATCAGAGTGTGGTATGACCAAAAGGTTTACACACATGAGCAAGTATTAAAAGCGATTGAAAGTGCTGGTGGAAACATCGGCATCAAATATGTTGAAAGAATCTTAACACAACAAATTATTCCTAAGAAAGCTATTGATGAAGATGTTGATCAAGCACTTGATAATGTCTTTAAAAAAATTAAATGACACCAAGAGTAGAACGTATTTTAAATGTATTAAATGATATGTTTCCAGATGCAAAGGCTGAACTTGATTTCAATAACCATTTTGAGTTATTGATTGCAGTAGTATTAAGCGCTCAAACAACAGATATTAGTGTAAATAAAGTCACACCAGGACTATTTAAAAAATATCCCAATCCAAAAGCTTTAAGTCAAGCGAAACAAGCTGATGTTGAAAAATTTATTAAAGCGATTGGATTATATAGAAATAAGTCCAAAAATATTATTGAATTATCAAAAGTATTAGATGAAAAGTATCAAGGTGAAGTTCCAAGTGAAAGAAAAGCACTTGAATCATTACCGGGTGTTGGTAGAAAAACAGCAAATGTTGTTTTAAGTAACGCATTTGGCATACCAGCGCTTGCTGTTGATACACATGTTGCTAGAGTTTCTATTAGACTAGGATTAGCGAAGAAGAACGATTCAGTCTTAGATATAGAGAAAAAGCTCAATCGAAAAATCCCGAAAGAGCGATGGACAAAAATGCACCACCAGTTAATTTTCTTTGGAAGATATCACTGTATGGCAAGATCGCCAAAGTGTAGTACATGTCCATTATTTGAGATTTGCAAGTTTGAAAAAAAAGATCAATTCTAAAAAATAAGGGGGAAAACCACAGTGAATGATTTTTTAACAAATGAAGAAAAAGAAGCAGCTTATGAAGCGCGAAAAGGTGAGTTATCGAAGAAGAGAAATAAAAGACTAATATCCATTATTAGTGGACCTAAGATGTTGTTTTTGACAGCCATGGTTGTTATTGGTTTTGTATTTAGTATTATTGCAGTTGAAATTGTAATTAACGCATTTCAAGGCATTATTGATTTCAATCAAATTGATTTTAACGTAGCACCAATAAGAATTATCACTTATCTTGTTTTAATTATTCCTGCAATTTATGCGTTAATTTTTGTAATGATTTATATCTCAGCACGTCAAAATAGATTTGATAAATTATATACTTGGACAAATGCATTACGCATTTATTATAAAGTAGGATATTACCTCTTGATTGCAGGTGTCATTATACTCTTTATATATTTATTATCACTTCTTGTTTATGGGTTTGGAATATTTTTAATTTTATTAATTCTATTAGGTGCAATATATGGACTAGTCATTTATGCTTATAGATTAATTGTTAAATTTACTGAAGAATTAACAGAGTCATTTGAATATAGAAAACTTGCCCCACTAGTTGATCCAAGTAAAGTGCTTATCATCGCATGGGTAGGTTTAGGATTGGCTGTTATAAGTGCATTATTTGGTGGAGATGCCCTTGGTGATAATTTCCAAAATTTAGTTGTACCTGCTAGTATTAACCAAACGGTTAATACTGTGTCAATCATAGGATCTATTTTAGGTATTATTCATATTATTGCAATGATTTTATTATTAAGAGACATGAAATCACAATATTATGAAGACCCAGGTCTTTCGGTATTAGCCATTAAAGATTAAATAAAAAAGGCATTCAAGTTAATTTGAATGCCTTTTATTTTATTCGAAAGGATATTTAAACCCAATAATTGTTCTAATCTCATCTAATAACTGCATAGATGCTCTAGACTGTTCTAAGGACATCACTTGATTTTCTGGTTCGTTATTTTCTATAGTTTCAACGAAAGCTCTAATCTCATGAGTAAATCCTTCGCCTTCATAAGGCTTTGGAATCCAGTGACCATTTAATTTTATATGTTGGCACCCATGAAATTCTCGCATGACAATCTCACCATATTCGAAGTCTAGTTTAGCACGGTCACCTAATATTTTAGTTAATGAATATTTTAGGACAAATTTAGTTTGTGCTTCATCAATAAGACCAATAGTACCTTGTAAATCAACACCAGATTTGGAGAACTCAGCTTTTGCAGTCAATGATTGAGTGTTACCTTGTTTTAGCAATAAGTAGTAATCTACTGGATATATGCCTAAATCTAGAAGACCACCACCAGCTAAATTGGGATTTAATAATCGATGTTCACTGTTTTTTCCTATAGTCATAGGAAAACCAAAGACAATCGTTGCAGTCTTAAGTTTACCAAGTATTTCATGTTTTATGATAGTTTTAAGAAATTTAGTTGCAGGCAAAAAATATGTCCACATGGCTTCCATTAATACAACACCATTTTCCTTAGCTGTTTTTGCCATTTCATCAAACTCTTTTGTGTTTATGGATATAGGTTTTTCAACGAGCACATGTTTTTTATGTTTTAAGAATAACATGGCTTGTTCATAGTGAAAGTTATGAGGTGTCGCAATATAGACAGCATCAATAGCATCACTTTTTGCCATTTCTTCATATGATCCAAATGCAAATTCAGTATGGTATTGTCTTTTATAAACTGCTGCACGTTCTTTTGATCTTGCAGATACTGCAACTAATGATGCATTTTCTACAAGCTTGATACCTTTTCCAAATTTTTTAGCAATACCGCCAGCACCAACAATGCCAAATCTTACCATATTTTCACCTCACTACATTTGATTTTATATATTCATTTTATCACAATCCTTAGTTCAATTTGTGAATTTATCAATTTCATTTATGGATTTTATAGTTACTTTTTTAAAAAATAGACACATCAACACGTTTAAATGAGGGAGATAAATATATGAAAACAAACGTACATGAAATTAAATTTTTACTTAGAAAGAGAATGCGAAATGTTGATCATGATCCAATAGGTTCAAGGCTAAAATATAAAAGGAAGCAATTGAATTTAACGTTAGAGGAAGGGGCTCATGATATATGTAGTGTCTCATATTTATCTAAAGTAGAAAATAATCTTATCATTCCAACTGATAAATATATCATTAGATTAAAAGATAAATATCAGATGAAAGACGAACCTAATGAGAATTTTAATTATGATGATATACTTGATGAAATGATTCACGCGTTTTTCTTAGAAAAAGCTTGTGATATAGTTATCCAAGATGAGGTAGAAGATTATCAAAGATTTATGATAAAATTTGCATACTATGTTATATCTAAACAATATGATAAAGCTGATGATATGTTTAAAGATATGCAATTATTTATTCCAAATTTGCCAATTAAATCCTTAAACTTTTTATTAGCACTTGCAAATAAACTTTTATATGTTGATTTAAAATATAGTGATGCAAAAGGTCTCTTGATGTTAATGAACTTGGAGGAAGATGATATTATCATTAAATTAATTCATTACAAATGGCTTTTAAAAAATGCAACGAAACTTTCTCAAGTTTTATTGTTTGAAAAAATATATCCTATATATAAGGAAGAATTAATTAAAAATAATTATTTTAATGAACTTAAAGAAATTGAACTTGAAAGACAAATTATGTATCAAAACATCTCTGGATTTAAAATTGACTATTATAAAAACAATATTGAAGAACTTAGTTATTATCAAGTAAAGAGTTTATACCAAAAAAATAAGTACCAAGATGTTATTAACCTAACAAAAGATCGATTGAATGATTATGAGTATTTGATCTATCACCTTTTATCTTTGGATAAATTGAAAAAACGTGAACCTATTGTAAAAATCATTCGTGCAAAGGATATTAAAAAACAGGATCATAAATCTGCATGGTTACTAACAAGACACTTTAAATATAAGTATGTATCATCAAAAGAAGAACAACTCTTATATTTAAGAAACGAGATTTTAGGATATAAACATTTAACTGATGAAATTTCAGTTTTATACTATCTTATGATGGATGCATTTAATATATTTAAGTCATATCATTTTTATAAGGAAGCAACTGAAATCATTGATAAATACTTACCGATGATCAGATTATTAAATTATAATTAAAAAAATGAGCCCTTTTAAAGACTTTTTTAAGGGCTTTTTATATTGACTAAAAAACGTTATTCTTATATACTATTTGAAGCAGGAGGATAAGTATATGAGAGTAAAAAAACTTTTTAGTTTAGCAAAGGGTTTTTGGGTGTTGTTTTTTATTGTAATATTATTTGTTATCATACATCAATATACGTACTCAAACGTTCCCCTTTTCACACAATATCTACTAAAAACACTTTTAAATGACCCAAGTGTTCCATCAAATGCATTAAATATTAAACCAGTTAATTTTCCTCCTTTTTTACTTAATTTTTTAGAAAATGGAGTAGATACATTAAATATTATTCTACGTATTGCATTTGCACTTGTATTACTTCAGATATTTCGCTTTACTATGCGATTTTTTGAACAATGGATCAAAGCGCATCTATTTGAAAAAATGTCTGAAAAATTACGTGTTAAATTATATAAACACATTCAAAGTCTAGATTACAAATATCATAATAATGTTGATACAGGTGATCTAATTCAACGTGTTACAACAGATATTGAATCAGTCACTAGCTTTTTAACAACGCGTCTTCTAGATTTTGTATATTTGATTGTTACAGTCTATTTTGGAGCTTACCAATTAATGCAAATTTATGCACCACTTGTATGGATTTCACTAGCTGTTATTCCAGTGATTGGGGCTGCATCAATCATCTATTTTGTGAAAATTGATAAATTATTTATTCACATTGAAGAAATTGAAGCAAAAATGATAACGGTTGTACAAGAAAATCTTCAAGGCTTAAGAGTTGTTAGAGCGTTTGCTAATGAAAAATTTGAAATAGAAAAAATGGATAACAAAAATAGAGAATATGCAGATGCATTAATTAAGGCAAATAAAATTGTCTCAGTCTATTGGGGAACCATGGATTTCTTAAGTTTTATGCAGTATATGGTTGTTCTAATTGTAAGTATTGCGGCATCTAGAAGTGGCATTCTAGACGCGAGTGATATCGCTGCTGCCTTACAATTTGTTGGTATGCTTATCTGGCCAGTTCGTGGTTTAGGAAGATTGATTAATGATTTTGGAAAAGCATTGGTATCATCAGATCGTATCAACGAAATTTTAGAACACGAAAGTGAATACGTAAATGATGGGACAAAACAGGTTGAAGTTAGAGGTAACATTGAATTTAGAAATGTATCATTTAAGTTTGATGATAGTGAAACTAGTCTATTAGAAGATGTTAGTTTTAAAATTAAAGCTGGTGAAACAGTTGCTATTATTGGACGTACAGGCTCAGGGAAATCAACTATTATTCACCTGCTAATGAGAATGTATGATTATCAAAAAGGTGAAATATTGATTGATAATATACCATTAAATACGATTAAAAAGAAAAGCATTCGATCACAAATGGGTGTTGTTCTACAAGAACCATTCCTATATTCAAAGACCGTGTTTGAAAATATTGCAATTACAAATAAAAACTTAAATGTTGAACGTGTTCGTGAAGCAGCTACAAATGCAGCACTTCAAAAAGATATCGAAACATTTAAACAAGGTTATCAAACACTTGTTGGTGAAAAAGGTACGACTTTGTCAGGTGGTCAGAAACAAAGAGTTGCGATCGCACGTGTACTTGTAAAAGATCATCCAATATTAATCTTTGATGATGCGCTTAGTGCAGTAGATACACAAACAGATTTGATGATTCGTCAGGCTTTAATGGAAAAAAATTATAAACATACGACTATTATTATTACGCATCGTATCACAACTGCTAAAGAAGCGGATAAGATTATTGTGATTAATAATGGACGTGTTGAAGATATTGGCACTCATGAAACACTAAAGAATAAACCAGGACTTTACGCTAATCTATGGCATATTCAAGGTAGATTAGAAGAAGAGTTTGAAGAAATGATAAAGGCAGGTGATCAACATGCATCATGAAGATGATCAAGATGTACAAGCCAAGTTTAGTTTTCAAACCTGGAAAAAGATTATAAAGATTATTTTTAAATCAAAGAAAAATTTGATATTACTTATTGTATTTTCAAGTATGCTTGCTGGACTTGAAACACTTATCCCACTATTTAACGCTTATGCGATTGATAACTATTTTATGGATAGTAATTATCATACATTACCAATATTTATTACCCTTTATGCACTCATGGCTACAGGGTTTGGTGTATGTGTTTGGGCATTTATTAGACAAGCCGGTATTATCGAAGCAGAGACAAGCTATGAACTTAGAAAACAGGCTTTTGAGAATATTCAAAATTTATCATATGGATATTTTGATAAAACACCTCATGGTTGGTTAATGGCAAGAATGACATCTGATGCGAGAAAACTATCACTTATTATCTCTTGGGGATTAGTCGATTTTGTATGGGCAGGATTAACGATGATTTTCATTTTAACTGTCATGTATACAACATTCCCTAGACTTGCTATCATCGTGAGTATATTTCTTCCATTTATGTTCTTGATTGCATTTTATTTCCAAAAGGTTATTTTAAAACAATATCGAGAAGGTAAAAAACATAACTCACAATTAACAGCGCAGTATAACGAAGGTTTCCAAGGCGCAAAAACAACTAAGTCATTAACAATTGAAAATCAAAACGCTGCTGAATTCGAACTTACAGCGATAAAATTAAAGCGTGCGAATGTAAAAGCTCAATTTACATCAGCACTGTTCTCATCACTCATTTTAATTATTGCATATTTTGCAGTAGGTACTACCATGATTAGAGGATCTGCTTTTGTACTAGGTGCACTAATTTCAATTGGTACACTACAAATGTTTATCGCATATACAGTAAATTTCTTTGAACCAATTATGGCAATTTCAAGAATCTTATCTGATTTTCAAAATGCACAAGCATCTGCTGAACGCATTGTAGGACTTATTGAAACAAAACCAGAAATCGTAGATCGCGACGATGTCATAGAAAAATATGGCACAATTTTTGATGATAAAAAAGAAAATTGGGAAGACTTAAAAGGCGATGTAGAGTTTAGAGATATTAGTTTTTACTATAATGAAAATGAAACAATTTTTGAGCATTTCAATTTTAAGGTCAAAGCCGGGCAATCAGTAGCATTAGTTGGACATACTGGATCAGGAAAAACTTCATTTGTTAACCTATTATCAAGATTTTATGAACCAAAAGGTGGAGAAATCTTAATTGATGGTATTGATTATAGAGAAAGAAGCCTTCACTGGTTACATAAGAGATTAGGATATGTGTTACAATCTCCACAATTATTTAGTACATCAGTATTAGAAAATATTAGATATGGTAGATTGGATGCTACAGATGAAGAAGTAATTGCTGCAGCTAAAAGTGTTGGTATTGATCAATTTGTCGATCAACTAGAAAATGGTTATGAAACATCAGTTGGTGAAGGTGGTAATTTACTATCTGTTGGACAAAAACAACTTATTTCATTTGCGCGTGCAATCCTAGCAGATCCAAGAATTTTAATTCTAGACGAGGCTACATCATCTATTGATTCTGAGACAGAACAAATTATTCAAGAAGCTACCAATAAACTTCTTCAACATAGAACAAGTTTCATAGTTGCACATAGATTATCAACAATTGTTCATGCAGATATTATTGTCATGCTTGAAATGGGCAAGATTATTGAAATGGGTTCACATGATGAATTAATTGCTAAACGAGGCAAATATTATTCACTATATAAGAATCAATTCTTAAAAGAAAAAGAACAAAGTTATCAACTATAAAAAAGAAAAAAGACATATATTTCTCTATCATGATATAGAGGTGATTGTATGTCTTTTTTATTATCTTTTATGACTTTGATTCAAATGTTTCAAGTGACTTGGTATGACACTAATGTCGATGTTGAATTAAATGATTCAATTGAAGATTATGTAGAAATACCTTATGCATCTTTATTTGATGATGGCATACTTGTCGATACTGAAGTCACTTATAAATTCAACGGAGTCAATAGAACATTTTTATCGACGGTGCAGACTAGTTATGTGAAAGTTTATGCAATTGATTATGAAGTTTATTTTCCTGAATATGATATACATGATATCACTACAGTATATTTTAATGTTATTGATAGAGAGTCACCCGAGTTTATCTATGTGCCAAATTATGAGATGGATGTTGGTGCTGATTTACCAAATCTTTTAATAAACGTATTATATCAAGATAACTATGATGAATTGGAGGACATGAGATTAAGTGTTAATGATAGTTATGTAAACACTGATGTTATTGGAAGATATCCGATTTATTACTATTTATTTGATAGTTCAAATAATCTTACGACATATGAGGCTTATATTGATATCTATGATCACAGTGGTCCAATCATTACTTTAGATAAACCTTTGCTCATATCGTATGGATCATATTCTATAGATTATAATGAGTATTTTAGTATAGATGATAAGGAAAGTGATCAATTAAGTGTTTTGTATGATGATCATTTGGTTAATTATGATCATTTAGGTACATATAAATTCACAGTGACTGCAATCAATGAATCACTTGTTAAGACTACAAAGACTTTTGATTTGGTCATCATAGATACAGTGAGTCCTACATTGATTTTAAAAACAAATCAAAAGATTGATGTCTTTGATTATGATAAATTAAATCATTTAGATGACTATATATTAGATATCTATGATGATTATGACGTATTAACAGTTTCTGATGTGGAAATCTCAAATGATATTAATATTGATGAAGTTGGTTTGTATCAAATACATTATCAAGTCTTTGATCATTCAGGTAATGTCAAAGAAGAAACTATAGAGGTTTTAGTTGTTGATAGAGAACCACCACAGATTTTAATAGATGATCATATCACTTTAGAAGTTTTTGATGTTGAACCTATATGGAAGACATATTTTGAAATTAAGGATAACTATGATCCTATAACAATTTTAGATATAGAGATTGAGATTGATATCAATATGGATAAAGTTGGTTTTTATTATATGCATATCTTAGTCACAGATAAATCTAAAAACATAGGAAGTTATGAAGGATATGTAGAAGTAGTTGATAGAGTATCACCTGAAATTGAGCAAATCAATGATATTGTAATCACTGATTTTTCAGAAAAAACATTTGAGAACTATTTTGTGTTTTCCGATAATTATGATGATGTGGATGATTTAAATTTTACGGTTGATGCTGATCAAGTTAATTACTTAAAGATTGGATCTTACCAAATAATTGTTTATTGTTATGATCAAAGTGGTAATGAAAGAGAACTTGAAACATATGTCTATGTAATTGATACTATTTCACCTGAATTATTACTAACCACTACTAAACTCATTTTGCCACTGCATAGTAAAGCTATAAATTTGATGGATTATATTTATAAGGTATCCGATAATTATGACCAACTTAATTTATCGGATGTTATCACATTAGAAGAGATTAATTATGATCAAATCGGAATTTATCAAGTGACTTATTTTATTGATGATTTATCTTTAAACAGAGAAGAAAAAAGCTTATATGTGTTTATTGATGACCTAGAAAAGCCTCAAGTTAGCATGACTGATATAGAAATTAAATTAGGTGAAGAACCGGATTACCTTTTGGGCATTGAAGTCATTGATGAATCTTCTTATGAAATTATCTATGACAAAACTTATATAGATGTTAATAAAATAGGCAATCAGTATCTGACTTATATCATAAGAGATCAAAGAGGAAACTATACGAAATATATTAGATCATTTACGATTTCAGATGAAAGTAATAGTATAGATGTTGAAAGCATGCTGCCATCGATTGTTGTTTTTATAGCAGGCATACTCGTGATTGCATATGTGATTTATAAAAACAAATGATAGTTTTGACAACACTTGATAAATCACATATAATAGGTGCATACGAAAATCACATAAAGGGGATTTCTAAATGGCAGATATATTACTTGTTTACTGGACTGGAACTGGAAATACTGAAATGATGGCAGAGAAAATAAAAGAAGGTATAGAAAGTGCCGGATGTTCAGTAGATTATAGAACAGTTGATGCAGTGGATCCAAATGAGATTGAGGCATATGATAAAATCGTATTTGGTTGCCCATCTATGGGTGTAGAAGGCTTAGAAGAAAGTGAGTTTGAACCGTTTTTTGAAGAAGCAAAAGATTTACTTAATGGTAAAAAAGTGGCATTATTTGGCTCATATGGATGGGGCGAAGGTGAATGGATGGATGCTTGGGAAAATCGTTTAAAGGATACCCATGCAGTCCTTTATAAAAAAGGACTAAGTATAAATTCAACACCAAGTTCTGAAGAGGAAGAAATCTGCTTTGCATTTGGTAGAGCATTTGCAGCATACGAATAAAAAATGCTTATTCAAGCATTTTTTTTTAAGAGTTTATATCATAAATTGATATAATAGATATAGTAGGTGATCACATGTTTGGTATATTTTATATACAGAGTGCATATAGCATGCTAAATAATACAATGCAGTTAGAAACACTCATGAAAACATTAAAATCAAACGGATACGATTTTATTGCTTTATCAGATGATCAATTGTATGGAACATATCAATTGTATCAATTGGCAAAGAAGTATCAATTAAAACCCATTTTAGGTTTAAAAATAGAAGTTGTTGAAGATTTATATCAAACAACTTTTTTAGCATATGCAAAAAACGATGAAGGCTATCAAAACTTATTGAGATTAGCTTATTTAAAATCAATCGGACAAATCAATTTAGAGATGGTAAAAAAAGTTCAAAAGGGATTAATGTTTATGACCGCTGGTCATGACAGCATTATTGATGCCCATCTTAAAAATGATTCTATTGATCTTGCTTATGAAGATGCAAGACTATTTAAGGCATCTTTGGATGAATTATATTTAGGTATGAGTCTTGACACATTTGACCAAGAATTTAAGGTTGCTCCAAAGCTTTATGAACTTAGTGAAAACCTTGATATAAAGTTATGTCCAATACATCAAACATCATACTTTAATACAGAAGATAGAGAAGCCTATGAAGCATTAGTTAAAATCAATGATGCAAATAAGAAAATAGCAGAAGATGCAAATTTTAAATTATTATCAAAAAATGAACTCATAGATATGTTTTCTGATTATCCTTTTGTCTTTTATCAAGCTGAAAAGTTTGTTGAAAAAATAAAATTTGAATTAACATTTCCAGCATACGATATGCCAACATATGATACGAAAGGTGCAACCGGAGAAGCATATTTAAAATCATTAGCGATTAAGGGGCTTAAAAAAAGATTAGTACAAAATCATATTAGTGATAGTAGCGTTTATCAAAAACGTTTAAAATATGAACTAGATATTATTCATAAAATGGGTTACGATCATTATTTTTTAATTGTCTTTGACTTTGTAAGATATGCTAAACAAAATGATATTTTAGTTGGCCCAGGTCGTGGATCAGCAGCTGGTGCACTTGTTTCATACTGCTTGGGTATTACAGATATTGATCCAATTAAGTATGATTTATTATTTGAGAGATTTTTAAATCCAGAACGCATCACGATGCCTGATATTGATATGGACTTTCCTGATAATAAAAGAGATATTGTACTTAAATATGTTCAAGAGAAGTATGGTAAAAATCATGTGATTTCAATTGTTACTTTTGGAACATTTGCTGTTAAATCATCAATGAGAGATATTGCTCGTGTGATGGATATTGATCACCAAAGAGTGGGTGGTATGATCAAACGTGTGATTAGTCAAGACATTGATGAATCTGATCATGAAGTGATGAGATTATTAGAGGTTTCAAAGAAGATTGAAGGATTACCTAGACATACGGGCACACATGCAGCTGGTATGATTTTAGCGAAGCAAGATTTGACGAAGAGTATTCCACTTCAAGAGGGAAGTAATGGATTTTTTCAATCCCAATTTGAAGCATCTGATCTTGAAAAATTAGGTTTATTGAAAATTGACTTTTTAGGTATTAGAAATTTAACTATTATTCACGACGTTATTCAATTAATCAAAAAAGAGGAGCCTAAATTCTCACTAAACAACATACCTTTAGATGATATCAAAGTCTATGAACTACTTACAAACGCTGATACATTTGGTGTCTTCCAATTGGAATCTTCAGGCATGCGAAATGTATTAAGAAAATACGAACCAAAAACTTTTGAAGACATTATTGCCCTGCTCGCATTATTTAGACCAGGACCTATGGATTTAATTGATGATTATATTGCGCGTAAAAATGGCGAACCTTTCACATATCTTCATAAAGACTTAGAACCTATATTAAAACAAACTTATGGGATTATAGTCTACCAGGAACAAATTATGAAAATTGCTAATGAGTTTGCAGGATATTCGCTAGCAGAAGCTGATATATTACGAAGAGCAATTTCTAAGAAAAACTTAGAAATGCTAGAAAAAGAAAGACAAAGATTTGTCAAAAGTTGTGTAGAAAATCAGCATAGCGAAGACATCGCATCGACGATTTATGACTATATTGTTAAGTTTGCTGATTATGGTTTCAATAGATCTCATAGTGTATCTTATGCACTTGTCGCATATCAAATGGCATATTTAAAGGTCAATTATTATGAATCGTTTATGACGATTTTATTAAATCATGTTTTAGGAAATGATAAAACAACTTATGAATATATTACAGACTTAAGACGTCATGGTATTAAAGTATTGCCACCGGATATCAATTTAAGTACAGATCGATATCAATTATTAAAAGATGGTATTTTGATGCCTCTAAATAAAGTGAAGAGTTTTGGTAAAATACAAGTTGAAAAGTTGATTGAAACCAGAGGCGATAAACCATTTAAGGATTATCAAGATTTTAAAGATAGAGTTCAATCTGTGATTAATCAAAAAAATATTGAAATGCTTATTTACGCAAATGCATTGAAATCATTTGGTTTAAATCAACATACACTTCTAGAAAATAAATCATTAGATGATGCTGGTTATAACAAATATATTGATGATTATCAAATGAAGACTTATGAAGCTTATCCTTTTAGCATACTTGCAGAACATGAAAAAGAGGCAATCGGATTTAATCTTATATATCATCCTTTAATCGCTTATCAAGAAATTAGAGAGAAAAACAAATTAAATGAATTGAAAGATACTGAGCGTTTAGCTTTAGTTAAGGCTCTGGCATTTATTTCAAATATAAAAGAGATTACAACTAAAAATAATCAAAAGATGGCGTTTCTTACTTTAGATGATGGCGTCGTTCAAATTGAGGCTACACTTTTTTCAAGAGGTTATGAGTCATATAAAAAAGCACTCAACAAAGATATAAAAATATTCACTTTAAAGAAAAACACATATAAAGATAAAATTTCTTATGTTGTGGAAAAAATACAATCAATCGAGGGAATCAAATGAGTCAAAAAAAATTAGAAATTGCAATCATTATTGGGATTGTCGTAAACGTCATATTAACACTAATTAAATTAATCTTTGGTTATATGGGACACGCGCAAGCGTTAATCACAGATGGTTATAATTCATTATCAGATGTATTAATGAGTTCAATGATTTATTTCGTACTTAGAATATCAAACAAAGCACCTGATGACGATCATCCTTATGGACATCATAAATTTGAAGGTGTTGTCTATTTTGCATTAGGTATGATTTTTATGCTATCAGCATTATTGTTATTCGTTTCAACTGGACAACAATTAATTGATTACCTTCGTCAGCCACAAGGTGTGACTGGTCCAACTTTCTATACCATTATTGTATCTGTAATTGCACTTGTGATTAAGTTATTTTTAGCAGGCTTTTATCATCTATTATATAAGAGAACAAAACACTCAACACTTAAGGCTGAATCTAGAAATCACGCGATTGATATGATTGCTACTTCATTTACATTAATCGGTATTGGCTTAGCACATTACGGTTTTATTATCTTTGACTATATTGCAGCACTTATCATTGTATTCTTAATCTTTAGACTTGCGTTATCTACATTAAAAGAAGCAGTGTCATTTTTAGTGGATCAGTCTCCAGAACAAACTATTGTAGATGATATGAATGAGTATATCTCACATAAACAAGGCGTATTATCAGTTGACGTATTAAAGATGAGAAAACACATGACAAAAATCTATATGGATGTCGAAATTGGTGTTGAGCCAACACTTTCTTTAAAGGCTGCACATGAAATTGCAGAACGTGTTCATGATGCGGTTGAGCATGATTATCCAGAGGTCATTCACTGCATGATTCACGTTAATCCTCATGAATAATAGTAAATATTATTCAAAAAACAAGACTACAGATTTCATTTCGTTGTAATTGCTTACATTATTTGATAAAATCAAATTAGAAATTCCGAGTTGAAAGGTGTGATCTTGATGCCAGAATTACCAGAATTATATATAATGCAATGGATTTTATTAGGAATTTATATTGTCATTTACTTTTTTGTAGGGATTAGGAGAGGAGCTCCTAAGTCGCTATATTTTACTTTGGTTAATTTTATAACAACATTTGTCGTGATTGCTTTAATTAGTAATTTGTCGATAAGATTTATATTTAACTTTTTTGATGAGCAAACGTTTTATAACACTATCAATGGTTGGACAGGCGGTGCCTTAACTGATTACATGGTTTATTTACAAGACCCTGCAATCACAAGAACCATTTATATTTTTATTGATTTAGTGTTTAGAATCGTTGCTTTTTTCTTATTATTCCCAGTGATGAAACGCATCTTGTCTGGCATTATATTTAGACCAATCTGGAATCATTTAATAAAAAATGCAATCGTTAAATCTCAAAATAACGGTGTACTTCCCGAAAAGAAGAAAGATAGAAAAATCAAAAGTTCACCTTTGAGTCGCTTGCTCGGAGGATTTATTGGTGCGGTTGAAGGTCTCATTATGGCTTTCATCATCTTAATTCCTGTCACAGTTACAGCAAGCTTTTTCTCTGGAATAGATACAACAATATTTGTAAGCATGGAAAATAATCAAGCACAACTTGCGACACTACCTGGAACTGATGTGGAAATCCCTGATGATTTTATACGCTATTTAGAAGAAGTTCAACGTATGGATGAAGAAGGAGTTACCGTATTAACTAGAGAAATAAAAATTAATGGCCTGCCTATTGATCGCTACATTTTCGATGAAATGTTTAGTGTTCAAACAGAAGTCAATGAAGAAGCTGCTGAAGTTAACTTTTTCAATGAATTAGAAAGCTTATTTGGGGTCATTACTGTTGTTGTTAACGGTGGTTACATTGATCCAAATTTTGATTATACACAAATCTCAGATGAGAACTTAGATGACTTAGAACTTATTATGGGTTATATTGGAGAGTCTGATCTTCTTCAATATCTTATTCCGACAGGGGCTAAGTATGCTGTTGATAATTATTTAAACGATGAGCTTAATATAGATTTAACAGATAGACAAGCAACCGAAGATGCGCTTGATATGTTTTATTCAATTGATTGGCAAGATGAGTTTGATAGATTATACAGTGTCGTTGAATCTGTCTTAGAATTTGGTTCAGTACAAGAAATCATCAATATGTTAGACAATCCAAATCAACTTGCAAATCTAACACCTGAACAAGGTGAAGCACTTGCAAATATTATTAGAAACATTGGAGATCTTGAAATATTAACACTAGTTAATGTGGGTATTGATTATGCGACAACGCAAGATTTTGTACAATCAGGTATTGGTTGGTTAGATACACCAACAGAAAAAGAAGCATATTTACAAGATCGTCTATCATTTATATTAGATGACCCTGACTTCTTTGTCGGCGAAAATGGAGAAATCTCAGACATTGCTGATTTAATTGAATT
Source organism: Acholeplasmataceae bacterium (assembly GCA_963678355.1). Taxonomy (GTDB): domain Bacteria; phylum Bacillota_I; class Bacilli_A; order Acholeplasmatales; family Acholeplasmataceae; genus WOFB19. Next base: position 106,031 of record OY782823.1, read on the forward strand.
GCTCTTTACAGATACTTATGGAGATACAAATATTAACGATATTATTGCATCAAGTGGAGATGTTTCATCATTACTTGGTGTTAATAACAGTGAATGGATTTCAGCTGTCATCAGTCAACTTACTGAATTAGATTTAATTATGCACTCGCTACCTATTGGTGCAGATTATGCATTATATGATATCGGTGGCGATGATATTGATGATACATTGGCAGATCAATTTCAAACTGCTATGGATGATGTGAATTGGGATGATGAGTTTACTAATTTCGATGCGATTTATCAAAGTATCGCTCAACTTGGATTAGAACAAATTTTAGTAGATAATCCTGATTATTACGCATATTTAGATACACTTATGGAAAGTCATTTAGATGATGTAAGAGATATTGTAGGTTATATATTTGAAGATTCTCAAATCGTTGGATCCGCACTTGAAATACTTGCACCACAGATGATTGATCGTTTCGTATCAGATCCTGAGATGGCTGATCTTATCAAAGAAATTACGTTAGATGACGAACAAGTATTAGATTTTAACTTTGGTCAAGAAATTATTAATATATTAAATATTGCTGAATATGCATATGGTTTTGTTGATGCATCAAGCCTTGGTAATTTTAGTGCATTAGAACAAGAACAACAATTACAAATTCTTCAAGCTTTTGGACAAATGAGTGATACAGATTACGAAGCATTCATCCAAGCATTTGATGATTTACAAATTTTAAATAGAATTGATGAAAACATCGGTGCTGAATTAATTAATCAATTAGAACTCAATGATACAGTATATTTACCATCAACATTTGCATTAAATGATGATGTAACTGCTATATTAGGATTAATTCATGATGTTGGTGTCTTTTTAGATGAAGCATATGTTGTTGGCACGGATTTACAAGATATTGATTTAACTAATCTTTTAGATGTACTAAGCGCAGATTTGCTTGATGCAGATAAGCGATCTGATTTATTATTTTATAATATGGCATTCTATGCGAAGAATTTTGCTGAAGACGATTCAATTGGTGCTTTTGTTTCAGTTCCTGACAGTTTATTAAACGCTGATATTGAAAGTCAAGCATGGGATGATGAATTAAACGCTTTATTCGGAAGTGTCTTTGATATTGCAAGAGTTGTAGGCGAAACTGATGGTATCACATTATCATTTCATGATTTAACACTTTACTCAAGCGAAGCTTATAGACTTCCGGTTGAATTAATAACACAATTTAGTGATCCATTAATTGCCGAAGATGCTTTTGGTTCACTTGACCAATCATTGATTTTAAGATCTTCAATTAAAAATGCTATTGATGCTCAAGCCATTGAGTTAATGGGACATGTCGTTACAGTACCGGATCATTTAGTAACTGATGGTGCATTAAATGAAGATGTATTTGTTAACTTAATTGAAGGTTTCGCAACATTTGTTTCTGGTATGAATGATACACTTGGATATAATCAATTTGGCGAATTTAATTTTGATGATTTAACACCGATATTTAATGCATATAATAGCATGGATAAGGAAGATGTTGAAGCATTAGTTGAGTCGGATTTATTAAAAGGTATGATTAGTGATGTCTTATTAGATGATCAATTTATAACAAATCTTTCAACAACAATTAATGATGCCCAAGACATATTAGATTTCCCTGATGAATTTTTTGCAGTACCACAAGTTTTAGTTAATGGTCCTGTATTAGTTGATGGTGAAATTACAAATATATTTACGATGTTCCAAGCACTTGAATTAAGTGGTCTTGATGGTTTTTCTAATATAGGCCTAGAAACATTTACAAACTTAGTTGTTGCTGATGCAGAAACTGGTGAAGATAATTTTGATGAATTTTTTGCCTCTGACTATGTTTATAGTATTTTGGACAAAGTTTTAAGGCTTGATAGTATTAGTGCATATGTTGGCACAACGCTAGGTGATTCATTAGGTGCTGATTTTTCGACATTGGATTTATCAATTCCTAATACGATGCTCGGTCAAACTGATGATGTAGGTATCACGATAACAGCTGTTGAAGAAGGTAGAATTCCAAAAGCTGAATTTAGAAGAGTATTAACATCAATTGGTACACTTGGTGACTTAGGTGACATTGGATTAAATACATTTACTGATATGATTGATCCAACAGTTTCAAATGATGATTTTGCAACATTTATCGCATCTGATTTTATCTATCTTGTATTAGCAAGACTTATTGGTAATGATGGCTTTAGTGGTTATGCAGAAGATATGTTATCTGGTGCATTTGGTGATGATCCAATCACATTGGATATGAGTGTTCCAGATGATGCTAAAGGTAATACCGGCATTGAAACTGGACTACTTACTAGAGTGGAATTAAGAAATTTAATGATTTCATTTAATATGTTAGGTATCGGTGGAGAAACCGCGGTTGATGTATCAAGTATTATTGCATTACCAAGTTCAACTGATATTGCAGCAATCGATGAAGATTTAGCAACTGATGATGATTTGGACGTTTTCTTAAAGAGTACATATTTAGCTGATAAGATGAGCCAAATGTTATTATCATCAACCATTATTAATTTAATTGGTGCTGGTCAATTTGATGCTACTGATTTTGATTTACCAACTAATGCATATGATCCATTGGTTCCAGAAAGACTTGCAACAGAAGAAATTCACAAGTTGTTCTATAGTCTTGTAATTTTAAATATTTCTAATTTTGATAGTGTAGATATTGGTATTGATACAGTTGTAAATCTTGAAGTAAGTGAACAACAAGCATTACTTGATGCACTATATTTATATGAAGTTATTGATCTCATGATTAAAGCTCAAGCAGTAGATCCATTAGATCCACTATCTCAAGGATTAACGATTCCAGTTGATGCTTATGTCAGTGGTGGATTCTATGATGGAATGATCAGTCAAACTGAAATATTGTCAGTATTAAGTGTATTTGATATTGATGGTATTGGTACTGATCCTTCACAAATTAATATGGATGCTATTACAACTGCAACATTTAAAGAAGTATTAAATAAAGATTCAGTTATCATTAATCAAATGATTTCTGATCAAATAGAAACTGCACTTTCAATTGATCAGTTGATTGTTCCTGAAGCATATGAAGCAATCGTTGGTGTAGATCGTATTACTAAAGACGAAATGCTAGCGATGGTTGAAGCGATGACTGTAATGAATATTACTGATTTATCAACATCCATTGCAGTTAATAATGTTGGGTTAAGCGAATTACAAGATATTCACTATTTAGGCCTTGGCACAAACCCAACACCTGCCGTTGATTATATTGAATATGATTCATATATTATTCACAATTTAATTACAGAACAAATTGAGACTGCATTATCTATTGATGATGTAACACTACCTGAAGCTTATACAAATATATCTGGTATGAGTAGATTGGTAGCTGATGAGATCCAAGCGTTAATTAACGCGATGAGTGTTATTGGCGTAGCTGATTTATCAGGTTCAATTTCAGTATCAACAGTTACAGTAGCTAACTTACAAGACCTACATTACTTAGGTTTAGGTGATAATGGCATATCTGATCCATATGATTCATATATCATTCACACAATGATATCAGATCAAGTTGAAGCAGCATTAAATGTTGATGAGTTATCACATCCAGAAGCATATACCAACATAACAGGTATGAACCGCATGCAAGCAGATGAAATTCAAGCGTTGATTAACGCGATGGGTGTTATAGGTGTATCTGACCTATCAGGTTCTATTTCAGTATCAACAGTTACAGTAGCTAACTTACAAGACCTACATTACTTAGGTTTAGGTGATAATGGCGTATCTGATCCATATGATTCATATATTGTTCATACACTGATTACTGATCAAATAGCATCAGTTCTAAATATTGACATATTAACTTTACCTGAAGCATATACGAATATATCAGGTGTTGACCGTATGCAAGCTGATGAAGTCCAAGCATTAATAAACGCAATGACAGAAATGAATATTACGGATTTATCAGTCTCATTCAATGCTGATGATATTAATGTAACACAACTTCAAAACCTACACTATTTAGGTTTAGGTGATAACGGTGTATCTGATCCATATGATTCATATATCGTACATCGTATGTTATCTGATGGTATAAAAACAGCAGTAACAGATATACCTACACATGTCTACATGAGTAATGGTGATATCTTAGCAAATGAAGTTCAAGGCATTATTAGTGCAGTTGGCATTTTAAATAGTGATCCAAACGCATCGCTTTCTGCAATGAGTTTCGCATCTGGTGAATTAACACCTGCTAAGATTGGAAACCTATTAGATTTAAATGCATTAATTGTGGATAGACAAATTTCAACAGGTGTTATTGGTTCAGGACTTGCAGTAGATGAAGCATATGCAGTAAATGGTGATTTCACATATGATCCAGGTGATCCTGGTGTTGATATCAAACCAGAAGAATTATATGCATTAGTCGCTGCGATGACAGAAATGAATGTTACTGATTTATCAGCAGCATTTGATGCAAGTGGTGTGACAGTTTCTCAATTACAAAATATTCATTATATAGGCTTAGGCGATAATGGCATATCTGATCCATACGATTCTTATATTATTCATCATATGATATCAGATGCGATTAAGACAGCCATTACTAATCGACCAAATAATATTTATATGGCAAATACAACTACAGATATCATTGAATCTGAAATTCAAGGTGTGATTAGCGCGGTTGCTATATTAAATACAGATCCAAATGCGACACTTGGCTCAATGTCATTTGCCAATAATGGATTAACCTCAGCGAAAATTGAAAGCTTACTAGATCTCGATAAATTGATTATTTATAGACAAATTTCAGAAGGTATCATTTCTGCAGGTTTAGATGTCAGTCTTGCATATACAACAATTGGCGATGCCAATTATGAAGATGGTTATGCAACAGGTAACCTAAAAGTTAGTGAAATGTATGCAGTTGTAGAAGCGATGAATATTATGGGATTAACTGATCTATCTGGTTCATTTGATCCAAATACAATATCAGTTGCTAATCTACAAGCATTGCATTATGTTGGATTAGGCGTGGATCCAGTTAGTGATGAATTCGATTCATATATTGTTCATCATATGATCTCTGATGGTGTATTAACAGCAATAACAAACATTCCAACTAATGTTTATATGGCGAATACTGAACAAGATTTAATTGCCGATGAAATCCAAGGTGTTATCGATGCCGTCTTAGTCTTAAATGATAATGATACAAATGGTACACTTGGTGCTATGTCATTTGCCAATAATGGATTAACTGCAACTAAGATTGAAAGTCTACTTGATTTAGATAAACTTATTATTTACAGACAAATCTCTGAAGGTATAAGAAGTGCTAACTTAGATGTTACAGATAGTTATGCTGGTGCACTTGATACAAACTATGATAGTGGCTATGCGAATGGCAACTTAAAAATCAGTGAAATGTATGCAGTTGTAGATGCGATGAATATCATGGGATTAAGTGATCTATCAGGTTCATTTGACCCAGCGACAATTACAGTTTCTAATTTACAAGCACTACATTATGTTGGTTTAGGTATTGATCCTGGTACGGATACATATCAGTCAACAATTGTTCATCATATGATCTCTGATGCTGTGAAGAGTTCAATTTCAAACAGACCATCAAATGTATATATGGGTAATGTCGAAAATGATATTCTAGCAGATGAAATCCAAGGTGTTATCGATGCCGTCTTAGTCTTAAATGACAATGATACAAATGGTACACTGGGTGCTATGTCATTTGCCAATGGCGGATTATCACCTGCTAAGATTACAGCATTATTAGATATTGATAAACTCATCATCTATAGACAAATCTCTGAAGGTATGATTTCTGCTAATGTGGATGTACCAGAAGCTTATGCAATTAGTGGTGAAGCAAACTATGAAACAGGTTATGCAAATGGTAACTTAAACATTGATGAAATGTATGCAATCGCAGAAGCGATGACAGTCATGGGATTAAGTGATTTAACATCATCATTTGACGCAACTAACCTAAGTGTTGTAGATCTTCAATCATTACATTATATTGGTTTAGGTGACAATGGCGTATCTGATCCATATGATTCATATATGGTTCACAACATGATTTCAGATGCCCTTGAAACATCACTTCCAAGTATTGGAACTATTGCGTATAGTGGTGATTATATTAAAGCTGTAGAAATCCAAGGATTTATTGATGATCTTAACATATTAGGTATCAATAGTATTGGTGAATTTGCAACTATCAATAGTGGTAATGTCATGACTATCTTTGGTGATGACGCTGAAGTTACTGCAGTATTTGCTAATAGTACAGCAAACAGTTTAACAATTACGTACTACTTATTAGATGATATTCTTGACCCAAGTGATTCAACACTTGTTGGTGTATCTAGATCAACGGATGCATATGGTGTCACAGTTGTTGATAGAGACGACTTAAGAGACTTTATCATTTTAAATAATTAGATAAATGAAAAGGGCAATCCCAATTTGGGGTTGCCCTATTTTTTTAAAATTGATCTAAAAAATTAATGTAGAATTTTACAGAATTAATGATATTTTCTAAAGATATACGTTCATCATCACTGTGGATAAGTTTCAAATCTTTGCTTGTTACATCATAAGGTGCAAATTTATATACCCTATCACATATCTTGTGATAATGTCTAGAATCCGTTGTAGCGACCATTAAATATGGAGAGACTATTGTATGACTCCATGTCTGTTTAATGGCTTTATCAAAGAGATTATAGGCTTCATCAACAATAGAAGTAGGTGTTGGTTCTGATACTTGAAGAACTTTGATATCAATATCGTCATTATGGATGATTTTTTTAATTTTATCAATAATTTTATCAGAAGAATCCTCTGGTCTAATTCTAATATTAATACCAATGCTTGCTTCATTAGGTAAAACATTGATTGCACTGCTTCCAGATGCTTTAGTAAAAGCTAGTGTGGTTTTAAACATTGCATAAAGTTCTCCGCCAGAAATTTTAGCAATAAGTTTTACTAAAGGTTTAAACAACCATATATTTGCAAAAATCATTTGAATAGGAAAGACTTTTGAATAACATGCGATATGATTAAACATATTTCTTATTGGAGATGTTAACTTCATCTTAAATGCTTTAGACTTATTTAATGCGTGAACAGCATCAGCAAGTATTGTTATTGGACTATCCTTTGGTGGTGTTGATGCATGACCACCTTTAGATTTTGCAACGAGTTCTAAATTAAGAAATCCTTTTTCAGCGACACCGATGACTGCAACATGTTCGCTAACACCAGGAAACATATTTGAAACGATTGCGCCACCCTCATCAAATACAATATAGGGTTTAATATCATGATCGATAAAGTATTGAACCATTAAGGACTGTGTGGGACCATTAATCTCTTCTTCACCAGAAAATGAAATGTATAAATCTTGTTTGAATATTTTTCCTTGTGACAAATGATATTCTAATGATTCCATAATCGCATTGACAGTTACTTTCGTATCCAACGTTCCTCTGCCATAAAGATAACCATCTTTAACGATTGCTTCAAATGGATCAACTGACCAACCATCAGATACGGGAACAACATCAAAGTGAGCCATTAATACCATGGGTTTATCAGATGATTTTCCTTTGATATGAAATAACACACCAGTACCAATTTCAGTATAAGTAGAACTTTCTTTAATATGAGGATAATCAGTTTTTAACAAGTCTTTGAAATCGTTAAAAGCAGTTTGATTAATTTTTAAATGATCATTATATGACACCGTTGGTATTTTGATCTTTTTTCTTAGATTTTCAATAACTTTTTCTTGATCAATATCAACTTTAGATAATGCTTGATCAATAAGTTTTTCTTTGAATAAAAAAGTTTTAACAACTAATATAATAACGAGTAATACTAATGCTGCGATAAGATATAGCCACCACATCAAATCCATCCCTTTCTATGAAAAATAAACGCTATTGAAACAGTGATGATAACACCAACTGGTACCATGATACCAACAAGGCCACTGCTACCAGGGACAAATGCAAAGAATAAAAGCATAAACGCAATTGGTATAATTGCAAGTTTCCAGCGTCTAGCAATAAATGCAACACCAAGTGCACCAAATAGTGCAGGTAACATATTATTAAATGCAGGTGCCAATACAGCAGATTCTAGTAAAGGTGTTAATGGTATAAGTAAGAATATACCAACTAAGATAATAAGGGTTGTAGTAATAGAAGAAGATGCTACAGCAATCATTGAAATAACTTCAGCTTCTTCACTGCCTTTTTCTATGTTTAGTGCTTCTTGAGCATTAAGTGCGGCTGGCACTTTCATAGCTGATAAGTTACCGGTAACAAAGGCTAAGTAACTTGCACTACCAATCATTGGAGAAAATGTAAATACTTCAATGGTAGTCACTGGCCAAAAAATAATCGCAGTTGCAAAAAAACCAGATAGAAAATAATTTATAGGTGGCCAAACATCTGTGATAAGACTTATCGTAATAGGAAGTGCTAAAAATAACAATAAAGCACCTAACATCCAAATTCTACCTTCTCTGTGGATGGTTTCCATGTATGTTTTTTTCATATTATCTTAACCCCCATCCTGAATAAACAATGGCAAGTGTCATTGCAAGTAACATTGAAAGTGGTAAGGCATAATTTTTAAGCCATTTAAATCCTTTTTTATTAGCAAGTAATCCAAAGATTACAGTAAGTATAGCTGATGTGAATAAGACGACGATTGCTAATATTGAAATATACGGATTGCCTGTATTATCTGGATCAACAGGAGCAACTACAAATCCTACAAATGCTGATATCATACCTAAGAAAAGAGCGTCCATTAATATATCTTTAAAATCACTATTTCGATCTTTAATCACTTCAAATCTTTGACTTATCTTTTTATAGAAGAAAGGTACAAGTAAAAGTGGAGGCAGACATCCAAGCGTCATAACCCAAAGTGCAGTGACTGCCATTTCAGGTGTTAATCCACTATCAATACTAACACCAAAGGCGTTTGCAACGTTGGTTGCTGCCGGAAGTTCATAAGTAAATGCACCAAGTGTACCTAAACGCATACCAGCAACCCAAGGTCCAAAAATGGTTGATAGAATGACTAAACTCAAGAGAATCGCTACCGAAGGCGCAATGCTAAAAATAGATGATGATGCAACTGTATTTTGAATTTGTTTATTTGAAAATCCTAATTTTTTTGCTTGTCTTATTGCCTTAATAAGTGCGACTGTCGATTGTGTTAAGACATATAAGAAAATGACACCGATGAGTACGTATACCCACCATACTTGAAATATTTCCATATGTATATCTCCTTATTTGTTTTTTACGTTTGGTATATTATATCATGGATTAAATACTATAATCATTTCAATTGATTAATATCCAAACTATTCAAATAAACATTTATATGATAAAATGAGGGAAACTTAACTTGGGAGGAAAGGCGCTTTTGCGCTATATTTGAATCATGAAATCAATCAATAAAATATTTTTTTTGATGTTTTTTTTGTTTATTTTAGTAGGTTGTCGATCTGGAGATACTTACGAGTATTACCTCAATAGTGATAATTACGATGAATTATTATCATATGAGTTTTATTATCATGAAGCTTCAGGTGATTTAGGGCAAGTTTTTGAATGTAATGTAGAGTTTAAATTAAAAGATAGTGATGCCAATGCTAATGACTTGAATATAAAATATAGAGTCAATTATTCACCAAGTTTTTTTTCAGAAAAGTCATATCAAGAAAGGGAAGTTTCTTTCGATAATTCAGATAGTGTAAGCGATAGTTTTTCAATAAGTCATGTTATAACTAATAGAATAAGTGATCTTGAAATCGTTGAAATCACAGGTACAGTCACAACGAATGTAGAACATGAATCTTTATACAGACGAGTGGACTTATCACATAGTGATGAAGCGAAAGCTGAATTTATAGAAGAGATGAATAAATTCAATGATGTCAATGATATGACAATGACAGTGAAGGTAATAAATGATGCATTTGAAAATGGTTCTTTAGACATAGTCGAATCTATTCAATATAGTCCGTTCTATATGTCTGTCATCGTTGATGATGAAGGCGTCGTTATCGAAGAGGCCGACGATCAATACGAAATCTATGAAGTGTCTAAAAGCAATTTCTACAAATATTACCGTTTAATTGAATCTGTTAAAGATCTTAATGATGCCGAAGAGGCAGCTCAATACAGTGATGAGGAAGTATTAAGTACTGAATTGATTGATGACTGGTTATTTGCTCATATGGATGATCAATATGTTATCCAGACAACGTTTTTTGATTTTATCTCTATTTTAGGAGATGATAGCTTAGGAGATGCATTTAGTGAGGCAATTGATGATTTTACTTTATACTTATCATTTGCTTTTGATGAAAATCGTATTGATATTTTAACGTATACAATAGATGAAACTATACCATTAAACATAGCGGTGACAATTGAGTTTGGAGCAATCGATAAGTTTGATTTATCATCTTACCATATGATGCCTGGAGAATCCTTTGATACAGCAACTCAAACTGATTTACTTACCTCCGGGTTGACGGGACAATTCTATGATTATATTTCTTCAAATTATTATTATACATATATTGATGAAGGTACTTATTATTTTAAGACGAATCGATATTTAGATATTAATGTCTACGACGATAATCAAAATCTATTATCATTAGAAAACGATTCTAGATATGAAGTTTATGGATGGTATGATGATGTGTATCATTTTGATGCCGGATACTATTATATTGAAGCAAGTATTCCATACGATAATGGAGATAGTTTTTATAATCTAAAATTAGCTAATTTAGAAAACGAATATGATGATATTGGAGACTATGATCATCCGGAAATGATAACTGGAGATACATATTTATTAGAAATTGAAGGTGAAAGAGATTTTGTCATCGCGTGCTATGATGCACCAGAAGGTGGGGCTTTAATACTGACACCTGAGACCTATGATGAAAATCTACGTGTGGGCATTATTCGTGATGACATGTCTATACAAAACATTCCTTCATATTCAATGGAAAAATCTATCTATATCAATTTAGAGCCGGGCAAGAATTATATCGTATTCAGTTCACTATCTGGTACTAATTTGTCATATGATGTGCTTCATTACGGTGTTTCTGCATTAGATGATCAAATGTTATCTAATGAGTTTCCTGATGATTTCGTCGTTACTAATGAAACTTCAAGAGCAACATATCATTTTTCTTTAAGTACATTTTCTGAAGTTCAATTTCAGTTCTTATATGACATTGAAGTATATGGATACTCATCATTTACAATATACAAGAAAAATGGCTATGGTTCATATGATATAAAAACTTCTTTTGATGCTTATGAAATGAAAAGAGTCGTGTTAGAAGAAGGTGAATATTTTATTGCATTCTTTGAAAATTATGGTGTGAAAATAAAAGGTCATGTTGTATCAAATGCAAATCAAGATGTATATGACATTGATATGTTAGAAATTAATGACATCAATGATATTAATCCTTTACCTGATGATGAACAAAGTTTGACAGGATTTAAAGGACAAATCATAAAACTTAATTTTAATTTAGAAGAAGATAGTTTTGTATATATTGATATTTATGGCCTATATGAGTTTAAAATAACTGATGAAAACATGGATGAATTTTCGTTTTTATATCATATTAATTATTTAAAAGCAGGATCTTATACTCTTTATCTACCTCAGGTCGAAAACGACATAGAAATGTATTCTATTATAATGGGTGTGGTCACAGATTCTATGGTTACAGAAAGCAATGACGAACCGTGGAATTTGTATCAATTTCTTGAGATTTCACTTAATGAACAATATACGTTAGCATATGATTATCCTGGAGATATTGAATATTTGAAGTTTACAACCGATGAATCAGTATACATAGATGTTTCAACAAGTTATTATAATAATCTATATATGGTTATTGATGATGGGAAGATTCTAGAAGTAAATTTGTATAGACCCTTATTGTTAGAACCGGGAACCTATTATTTTCTTTTAAAATTAAATGATGCATTAGAAACATATACTTTTTCATTTGTTGAGCATTTAGACCAATAAAAAAGAGCCTTGATAGGCTCTTTTAATTTTAGATTAATTATTTTTTAGGTACACGAATTTTCTTAAGTTGAGCAAATCTTGGAAGACCGTCTTCTAATTTAGCTTTATCGTCACCTTGGATAAGTGGAAGTGCATAATCAACAAACTCTTGAGTTAAACCTTGACCACGTGGTTTGATCCATTCCAATGGTACCTTTTGTTCTGTGTTTGCTGCTTTTGTTAATGGAATTCTTACATATTTAATCTTATAAGGATTAGATGAAACACGTTTGAAACCAATCATTCTATCAGTTGCACCAGATACAGCTGCCTTAACGGCACGTTTACCAGCTTCAAAAGCTTCTTTAACATCAACTTTAGATGCTAAATGAGCTGCAGAACGTTGTAATAAACTAAATTCGATTGCACGAACTTTAACATCGAAATGATTTTTAACTTCATCAGCTAATGCTTGTGCAGCACCACCTAATTGAGCATGACCGAATGCATCAGTCTTTAATTCACCAAATAATTCAGGTAAGTATTTACCTTCTTTAGTTTTAACACCTTCAGAAATTGCAACAATTGCTTTTCCTTTTTCGTCTAAAACTTTTTGTAAGTCTTCCATGAATTCATTTGTATCAAATGGAACTTCAGGAAGGTAAGTTAAGTCAGGACCTGCACCTTTGTAAGATGCTAATGCTGAAGCGGCAACTAACCAACCAGCATTTCTACCCATAACTTCAACGATTGTAATTTGAGGAATATCATAAACCATAGCGTCTTGATATAATTCCATAAATGAAGTTGCTACATATTTAGCAGCACTTGCATAACCTGGAGAGTGGTCAGTAATGTTTAAGTCGTTATCAATTGTTTTAGGAACACCCATTACATTACAATCCCAACCAGCATTTTTAAAATATTTACTGATCTTGTTACATGTATCCATTGAGTCATTTCCACCATTGTAGAAGAAGTAACGGATATCATATTTTTTAAACACTTCTAATAGACGAGCATATTCACTTGAATCTTTTTTAGGATTTTTAAGTTTATAGCGAACACTACCAATGGCTGATGAAGGTGTGTTTTTAAGTCTTAATAACTCATCTTCGTCTTCTTTTGAAATGTCATAGAATTCTTCGTTAAGAATACCACGGATACCGTGAACGGCTCCGTATACTTCAGTAATGTTTTCTTGTTTTAAAGCTTCAAGGAAAACACCTGCAGCACTTGCGTTGATTACACTTGTAGGTCCACCTGATTGTCCAAGTAGTGCAGCACCTTTAAGATTTTTCATTTTAAATACCACCAATTTCTTTTTTCTTTTATTTTAACATGAAAATCTTTGAAATAACAGTAAAAATCGTTTTCATTTAAATGTGAAAAAAAATGGTATTGTTCAAACATAACATTATAATATATGTTATAATAGCAGTGAAATAAAGAATAGTTGTCAAGAGGAGATGTCTAGCATGAGAATCGCTGTTTTAACATCAGGGGGAGACGCACCGGGCATGAATGCAGCAATTAGAGCTGTTGTAAGAACTGGTGAAATTTATGGTCATGAAGTCATTGGTGTCAAAGATGGATACAAAGGCTTAGTTGAAGGAGACTTTGTAACACTTAATCATCAAAGTGTATCAGGTATGCTCAGTCGTGGGGGTACTTTTTTAGGTACATCAAGATTACCTGAATTTAAAGAAGCGAGTGTCAGACAAACTGCAATTGAAAAATTAAAAGAAAACAATATCGATGCTTTAGTAACAATCGGTGGCGATGGTACTTATCACGGTGCTGTTGAATTATCAAAATCTGGTGTAAAAACTATTGGTTTACCAGGTACAATTGATAATGATATTGCAGGCACTGATTATACGATTGGATTTGCAACAGCAGTGGAAACTATTGTGGATGCAATTGATAAATTAAGAGATACATCTAACTCACATCAAAGAGTTAGTATTATAGAAGTTATGGGACGTAGATGCGGTGATTTAGCTGTTGTATCTGGTATCTGTGGTGGCGCAGAATATATCATTACTCCAGAAAATCCTGTAGATAAAAACCAAATGATTGAACAAATCAAAAAGTATAAAGACGAAGGTAGAAGACATGCCGTAGTCGTTGTTACTGAAAAATTATTTGATGTTCATGCATTAGCTAAAGAAATTTCAGAACTTTCAGGTTTTAGCTCAAGAGCAACGGTTCTTGGTTATATCCAAAGAGGTGGAAATCCATGTCCAGATGATCGTATTTTAGGGTCACGTATGGGTGCTTACGCTGTTGAATTATTAAATGATGATATTCACGGAGTTTGTGTAGGAGTAAGAGATAATCGTATGATTCATCTTCCATTTGCAAACATCTTAGATCAACATAGACCTAAGAGTGAATTATATAAGTTGGTTAAAAAAGTTTCTTAATTTTAAGGAATGGTTTAAATAAAATTACATAAGGGAGAGAAAGCAATGACCAAGTATGTTTATTTGTTTAAAGAAGGAAATGCGGAAATGCGTAACCTTTTAGGAGGCAAAGGGGCAAACTTAGCGGAAATGACATCTTTGGGAATGCCAGTGCCACAAGGTTTTACAGTGACAACAGAAGCATGCAACGCGTATTATGACAATGGGAAAGTCATCGCTGATGATATCATCAAGCAAATTAACGCAGCACTTCAAGAAACTGAAAAGGTTGTCGGAAAAAAATTCGGAGATTCTAATGATCCGTTTTTAGTATCAGTTAGATCTGGTGCAAGAGCTTCAATGCCAGGTATGATGGATACCATCTTAAATCTAGGGTTAAATGATGAAGCTGTCCTAGGACTTGCTAAGTTAACTGATAATCCTCGTTTTGCCTATGATTCATATAGACGTTTCATGCAAATGTTTGCAGACGTTGTTATGGGTATAGACAAAGAAAATTTTGAAGCATTATTATCAGCAATGAAAAAGGCGAGAGGTGTTGAACAAGACACTGAATTAAATGCTGATGATATGAAAGAGTTAGTTTCTGAATATAAGGCGAAATATTTAGAACTAAAAGGAGAACCTTTCCCACAAGATCCAAAAGAGCAGTTAATCGAAGCGATTACTGCAGTGTTTAGATCATGGGATAATCCAAGAGCGAACACTTATCGTAGATTAAATAGTATTCCATACGAATGGGGTACTGCCGTAAATGTTCAATCTATGGTATTTGGTAACATGGGTGATGATTCAGGTACTGGGGTTGCATTTACACGTAACCCATCAACAGGTGAACATGAATTATATGGTGAATACTTGTTTAATGCACAAGGTGAAGACGTTGTTGCTGGTATTCGTACACCTAAACCAATTGCAGAATTAAAGAAAGATAATCCTGCACTTTATGAAACATTCCAAGATATTGCAGCGAAATTAGAGAGTCATTATCGCGATATGCAAGATATGGAATTTACAATTGAACGTGGTAAATTATTTATGCTTCAAACACGTAATGGTAAGAGAACTGCTCAAGCTGCTTTAAAAATCGCAATTGATTTAGTTAAAGAAGGCGTGTTAACTGAAAAAGAAGCATTGTTAAAGGTTGAACCTAAACAATTAGATTCACTTCTACATCCACAATTTGATGCTGATGCTTTAGCTAATGCTAAAATCATCACAACCGGTTTAAATGCATCACCTGGTGCAGCAACTGGTCGTGTTGTATTTACTGCTGAACGCGCTAAAGAATTAACTGAAAAAGATGGATTACCAGTGATTTTAGTACGTGAAGAAACTTCTCCAGAAGATATTGAAGGTATGGCAATTGCTCGTGGTATCTTAACTGCTCGTGGTGGTATGACATCTCATGCAGCAGTTGTTGCACGTGGTATGGGTACATGTTGTGTTGCTGGTGCCGGTCAAGTACACGTATATGAAGATGATAAATATTTTGAAGTATCAGGCGAAAAATTTAATGAAGGTGATTGGATTTCATTAGATGGATCAACTGGTAAAGTCTATGGTGGAAAAGTAGAAACAAAAGATGCGACAGTATCTGGAGATTTTGAAACACTAATGACATGGGCTGATAAATATAGAGCATTAGACGTTAGAGCAAATGCAGATAATCCAAGAGATGCTAAAGTTGCTTATCGTTATGGTGCACATGGTATTGGATTGTGCCGTACTGAACATATGTTCTTTGAAGAAGGTAGAATCTCTGCAGTTAGAGAAATGATTGCTGCTAAGAATCAAGAAGAACGTAAAAAAGCATTAGAAAAAATCTTACCAATGCAAAAATCAGATTTCATTGAATTATATAAAGCAATGAAGGGCTATCCAGTAACCATTCGTTATCTAGATCCACCACTTCATGAGTTCTTACCAACTGAACAAGATGATATTGATGCATTAGCTAAAGAAATGGGTATCCCTCAATCTGAGTTAACTGCAACAATTATTGAATTACATGAAAGTAATCCAATGTTAGGTCATCGTGGTGTTCGTTTAAGTATTACTTATCCTGAAATTGCTGAAATGCAAACAAAAGCAGTTATTGAAGCTGCCATTGAAGTAAGTAAAGAAGGATTAAAAGTTGTACCAGAAATTATGATTCCACTTGTTGGTGATGTTAAGGAATTAAAATACATTAAAGATGTAGTCGTTAAGACAGCTGATCAAGTGATCAAAGATCATAAAGTTGATCTTGAATATCATGTGGGAACAATGATTGAAATTCCTAGAGCCGCTTTACTTGCTGATGAAATTGCAAAAGAAGCAGAATTCTTCAGTTTTGGTACAAACGACTTAACTCAAATGACATTTGGATTTAGTCGTGATGATGCTGGTAAATTCTTAAATGACTATTATGAAAAGAAAGTCTTTGAAAATGATCCATTCGCACATATTGATCAAAATGGTGTGGGTAAATTAATGAAGATGGCTGCGAAATTAGGTAGTGAAACAAGACCTAATATTAAATTGGGTATCTGTGGAGAACATGGTGGTGACCCTCAATCTGTTGAATTCTGTCATAAGATTGGCCTAACTTATGTATCTTGTTCACCATTTAGAGTGCCAATTGCTAGACTTGCTGCAGCACATGCAAACATTAAAAATCCAAGATAATAAAAATGATTAAAGCCTATTTCATATAGGCTTTTTTTTACGCATGTATAAAACTTGAATAGTATATAGGATTTAACTTATATATAAAGGGTATATAAAAGTATCATTAAAACTTAAATATTATATATTTAACCTTTTTGTTAATTTTATTTTAAAATCTAGTAAATATCATGTAAAATAGATATGGTACTAAACTATAAAAACCTATTTAGGAGGACTATAAATGAATTCAGAAATGATTATGAATTTATTTGGGGGTTTAGCATTATTTCTATTTGGTATTAATTTAATGAGTGATTCACTTAAGTTAGCAGCTGGAAATAGGTTAAAAATCATTATTGAAAAAACAACGAATACACCACTTAAAGGTATTATCGTTGGTGTATTATTAACAATGCTTATTCAATCATCATCAGGGACAACTGCACTTATGATTGGGCTTGTAAGATCTGGACTTATGACACTACCACAAAGTGTCGGGATTATTATGGGTGCAAACATAGGAACTACTGTGACTGCAGCTATTATTTCATTACCAATTGCTGATTATGGATTGTACATGATCTTTGTTGGTGTGATTATGCATTTCTTTAAGAACCAAAGAGTAAAACATTTAGGTGGTGTACTTATTGGTTTAGGTATGTTATTTGTGGGGCTTGACACTATGAGTGCTGGACTTAAACCACTTGCACAAACACAAGCCGCTCATGATATGTTCCAAGTATTCTCTAGACAATGGTTCTTAGGTTCTATATTTGGTACAGTATTTACAATGGTTGTTCAGTCATCATCTGCAGCTATTGGGGTACTACAATCGCTTTATAACTTAAATGCTACTGGTGTTGAATCAATTGATTTAAATGGCGCTATCCCTATTTTATTAGGTGCGAACGTTGGGACAACAATTACGGCATTATTAGCATCAATTGGTGGAAATACTGAAAGTAAGAGAGCATCTTTTATCCATATTTTATTCAACTTGCTTTCAATGGGATTCTTCTTGATTGTCCTTATTCCTTATGAAAACTTAGTTCAATGGTTTGAAAATAGATTCTTATCACCTTATTCAATGGCAACCCTAGCATTTGCACATGCTTTCCAAAATATTACAATGACATTCTTATTGTATTGGTTTATTAATCCAATGATTAAACTTGCCAAAATGGTTGTTAAAGATAGTGGCGCTAAAATCATTCCAGAAGATATGTTTGATGAACGCTTGATTTATGAATCTCCTGCACTTGCATTAGAATTTGTACAAAATGCAGTATTATATATGGGTTCAGTTGTTAAGGACTATCTAGAGATTGTACAACAATATTCTATTGAAGAAAAACCACATTTAGTCACTCAGGCATATGAACAAGAAAATATATTAGATTTATACAATACAAAACTACATGATTACTTAATTAAAATATCTCAATCTGGACTTGATAACCTAAATTCAAGTAGATTATCAAGAGACTTAGATACGATTAAAGATTTTGAACGTATCGGAGACCATTTAACAAATATTACAGATTTCTTTGTTGAAAGATATCAAGATAATCAACCATTAAGCGAATTTGGTAGAAAAGAACTTGATCATATATTTAAAGTCATTAATGAAATGGTTGATGATACATTATATGCATTTGAATATCAAGATATCGAAAGAGCTAAATTAGTCGTTAAAAATGAAGATTTGATTGATGAATTAGAAGTTAAATATAGATATCGCCATATTGATCGATTAAAAGAAGGCGTTATTAAATATGGTATCGCAGAAAACTATGTTGATATTTTATCAAATCTTGAAAGAATTGCTGACCACTTGATGAATGTCGCAAGTTCAGTGATTGAACCATTGTATGTGCCACAGGATACAATCATTCCTAAACCTAAAGAAATAGATAAAGATATTTAAAATAAAAATAAAAAGTCTTATATGTGCATCGTCACACGTAAGACTTTTTCTATGTTATAATCTTACTAGATATAAAGGAGATGCTTATATGTTTGATTTAAAAGCGCCATATGAACCAAGAGGCGATCAAATTAAAGCGATAGAAACATTAAAACAAAATATTGATTTAGGATATAAAGAACAAATCTTACTTGGAGCCACTGGGACAGGTAAGACTTTTACGATGGCTAATGTCATTCAAAAACTTCAAAAGAAAACACTTATTTTGGCACCAAATAAAACGTTAGCAGGTCAGCTGTATGGCGAGTTAAAAGCGTTCTTTCCTAATAATAGAGTAGAATACTTTATTTCATATTATGATTATTATCAACCTGAAGCTTATGTTGTATCATCTGATACTTATATTGAAAAGGATTCATCGATTAATGATGAAATTGATGAAATGAGACATAGTGCGACGGTATCACTTTTAGAAAGTGATGATGTGATTGTTGTCGCGTCTGTTTCTTGTATCTATGGGATTGGGGATCCTGATGACTATAAAAATTCAATGATGTTCTTACGCATTGGTCATGAATATGGAAGAGATAAGATGATTGATAAGCTTGTAGAACTTACTTATGAAAGAAACGATATTGATTTTCATCGTGGAACATTTAGAGTTCGTGGTGATATTATTGAAGTCATTCCTGCTTATGAGCGAGCTAAAGGGATAAGAGTTTCTTTTTTTGGTGATGAAATTGAAGATATTAAAACATTTGATGTCTTAACAGGACAACCTATTGAAAATCTTGATTATGTCACAGTGTTTCCTGCAACACATTTCATGACAAATAAAGAGAAAATGAATGAGACCATAAGACGTATCAAAAATGAATTGCAAGAACAAATTCTATATTTCAAACAAAACAATTTATTACTTGAAGCACAACGTATTGAACAAAGAACTAAATATGATATTGAAATGCTAGAAGAGATTGGTATGTGTAGTGGTATTGAAAACTATTCAAGACATTTAGCACTTCGTGAAGCAGGAGAAACTCCAGCGACTTTAATAGACTTTTTTGGTGATGATTTCTTAATGATTATTGACGAATCTCATGTCACTATACCTCAAGTTGGAGGCATGTATGCAGGAGATAGATCTAGAAAATTAAATTTGGTTAATCACGGTTTTAGATTACCTTCAGCACTTGATAACAGACCGCTACAATTTGATGAGTTTGAAAAAAAGATTGATAAAGTGATATATTTATCTGCAACACCTGGTAAATATGAAAAAGGAAAAGACATTCCAGTGGTTGAACAAATTATCAGACCGACGTACCTACTTGATCCAATTATTGAAGTTAGAAAAACCGATGGTCAAATGGATGACTTATATTTTGAAATTAAAAAACGCATTGACAATAATGAGCGTGTTTTAGTAACAACCTTAACGATTCGAATGAGTGAAGATTTAACGAAATATTTTAAAGAATTAGGATTGAAGGTCGCATATCTGCATAGTGAAATTAAGTCATTAGAGCGTATTAGAATATTAAGAGATTTAAGAATTGGTAAATATGATTGTTTGATAGGTATTAATTTACTTCGTGAAGGCCTTGATTTACCTGAGGTAAGTTTGGTTGCTATATTAGATGCTGATAAGCAAGGATTCCTAAGATCAGAGCGAAGTCTTATTCAAACGATTGGGCGTGCCGCTAGAAACCAAAACGGTCGTGTGATCATGTATGCTGACAGTATTTCTCAGGCGATGCAATATGCAATGGATGAAACTTCTAGAAGAAGAAAAATTCAAATGGAATTCAATGCAGCTAACCATGTTGAACCAGTGACGGTTCAAAAAGATATTAGAGAACAAATATCAATTAAACAAGAAATTTTAGAAGAAGAAAAATCTGTTCAAAAGATGACCAAGAAAGATATTAGAATGACGATTGATGATCTTGAACAACAAATGAATGAAGCTGCGAAAGCACTAGATTTTGAGAAAGCTGCAGAGTTAAGAGATTTAATTTTTGAACTTCGTTCCGATATAGGTAAATAAAAATGCATAAAGATTTAACGGTCCTAAAAGCGATTATTGATGCTGATTATAAAAGACATATGAGAAAATTTGAAAAATTAGAAAAAGGAAAACCAATTGTTTTTCTAGGTGATTCTATGATTGCATATTTTCCTCTTTCAAGATTAGGTTTAACTAATAAAGTATATAATCAGGGCATTCCTGGAGATACGACAACAGGTGTCTTAAATAGGTTGGAACATGTGATTAGACTAGAACCTAAACAAGTACTTATTCAAATTGGATTAAATGATTATATGTTTACAGAACATAACTCAACTGATATATATAATCAGATATTAAAGATTCATCACATTCTAAAATCAAGTATCAAGGATGTTGATATATTGATTGTTAATATGACACCGATCAACATTTCTCATTTTAAAGATCAAATATTCGTAAAATATAGAAATCTAGATGATACTGACCCATTAAATGAACTCCTCAAACAAGATAAAGACTTAAAAATTATTGATTTAAATAAACCTATAATTGATGAAAATCATGAGTTAAACATAGAACTTACCAAAGATGGTATTCATTTAAACGAAAAGGGATATGAAATATATTATAAATTATTAGAAAAGCGCCTTGTACAATAAGGCGTTTTAATTTATAATAATAGTAAAATGGCTTTACGGAGGGAAATATGAAAATACATGATTTAGGCGATAAGTTACAAATGCATTTTGAAGATGGTGTACCTACTAGAATTGTGGAAGGTTACAAGGTGCAACTTATAGAAATGAAATATCAAATGGCTAAAATTTTTGTTATGGCGGTTGCTACTGACAAAAAGATTACGAAAGAATTAAGAAAAGAAATCAATCGAGTTAAAGGTGTTAGAGGATTTTATACGCTAAGTGCTGGATTGGTTGATAATGTAGTTGCTATACCAGTATCAGCACTTAATAAACCTGATGTGGTATATGGTAGAGTAGAAGCTTTAATTCTCGGTTTAAAGAGTTTAGGAATCCACCCATTAGATTATTGTCCATTGTGCGGTGAAAAAGATGATTTAGACAGCCATCGTATCATCGGTGGTATGTATGTAGAAGTTCATGATCATTGTGCTAAAGAATTTGTATCAGCAGCATCTGAAACTGTAGATACTATTAAACCAAATTATAGTAAATTACCTGGGGCAATACTATTTGCATTATTAATGGGATTTATTGGGGGTCTACCTGCATTTTTAATTTACGCATTTGGAAATTATTTTGTGGGATTACTATTTGCAATTATACCTTTTGCAGCATTTTGGGCATACAAAAAAGCAAATGGACCAAAAAATTGGATTGCAATCACTATTGTTTCAATTATTTCTGTCATCGTACCTGCGCTATATTTAATCTGGTTATATGACAGTATTGCTTTTACATATTTATCTATGACATTTTCACAGGCTTTATCTGATTCTGAGTTCTCAACTGCATTTTTTAGTGATTTAGGTATGTCAGTGTTATTCTCGGTAATTGGTATTTGGATTTCTTGGAATTATATGTATAAACACATGGCTTCTTCAGTCAAAAATAGAATTAAAGAGTTTGAATAATTTATGAGATTATTACAAGGAATCATATATGCAACTATTGGTGCATTAGTAGGTGCTCTACCAGCATTTCTTTCTTATCAGTTTGGCTGGTACATCGGCTATTTATATGCTTTAGTGCCTTTTGTTGCTGCCTTTGCATATAATCGTTCTAGGGGACCAAGATCTCAAATTGCTGTTATTATTATAGCAATACTGAGTATTATTGTTCCGACTGGGTATATATTGTTATATTATAGTAGAATGGCAAGTCAAACTTACGGTTTAGGCCTATTTGATTATATTAGTCATTATGGAGAATACGTATTAGACAGTATGATAGAAGATGTTATTGTTTCACTTATATTTTCTGGTTTAGGATTATTCATTGCTTGGCGATATATTATGAATAAGACAGTCTATGATTATTAAACAGTAGAATTGTCAAATTAAGTGCAACAGTTTAAATAAGTATTAATTAAATCTATTGCAGGTATAAAACGATTAACTTTACGAGGGCGGTGATTGATTAAATCAACCGCCTTTTCTAATTTAGCATCTGAGACTCTAAGGCTTGATCCTTTAGGGAAAAACTCTCGAAGTAATCCATTAGAATTTTCATTAGTCCCTCGCTGCCATGCACAATATGGATCAGCAAAGTAAGTTTTACAATTTAACTTTTCTTCTATTTCTTCATATCCAGCAAATTCTTTACCTCGATCAAACGTAATTGTTTTAACGAGATCATCTGGAAACTTTTCTAACATTTTGATTACTGCTTTAGTAACAACTTCTGCAGTACGATTAGGCACTTTAAATGCTAAATATAATCTAGACTTTCTTTCTGCCAGTGTAACAAAACAATAATTTGTTTTACCCTTTCTGCCTGAAACCATCGTATCAGCTTCCCAATGACCATACTCAAGGCGTTTATAAACACTTTTATCTCTTTTTCTAATTGGTGCGCCTGTATTAAACTTACCTCTAGTTTCTAGCGTACTTGAGGGCTTTCCTTTTCGTCTTAGCACTTTCTTATTCCCTTCACACAAGATACCTTGATCTATCCAACGATATATCGTTTTAAAGGATGGTAGTTTTAGTTCTGTTTTATATCCTACTATCTGTTCAGGTGACCAAGTCTCATTAAGTTTTTCTTCAATATATTCAAGGACTTCATTTGAAACATGTGCAGCTGTTTTATGACAAAGTTTCTTTCGTTTTTTATAAAACCACTGAGCAGTATTGGGGTAATAGTCAGGACCAAAGTCACTTTGATCATTAAAATTTCTATGGTATTCTCTAGAAATCGTTGATGGATTTCTACCTAAAACTCTAGCAATCTCTCTAAATGAATCGCCTTGTCGACTCATCTTAGATATACAGATTCTTTCTTCTATGGTAAGATGATGATAGAACATAATTTTCTCCTTTTTAATTAAGTGTGGTTACTTATATTATACAATAGAGAAAATTATGTTTTTATATTTTATTGGTGATGCACTTAGTATGATAATTCATCAACATAATAAAAGAGTTCAACAGAACTCTTTTTTTATCATTTTTCATATCACTTCATATATTGTATAATGAAGGAAAAGATATAGGAGGAGTTTATATGATTAAAGCAGTTATATTCGACTTAGATGGTGTCATCGTTAGTACAGATGAACTTCACTATGAAGCTTGGCTTAAGATTGCAGATAAAGAAGGTATATATTTTGATAAAACAATCAATGATTGCTTGCGTGGCATCTCACGTATGGCATCACTTGATATCATATTAGAAAAAGCAAACAAAGTTTATAGTGAAGAGGAAAAAGTAAAACTTGCAGAAGAGAAGAACAATTATTATAAAACGTTATTAAAACAATTATCCGGTAAAGATATATTGCCGAATATATTTGATACACTTAAAGCTTTACAAGAAAAAGGGATTAAAATCGCAATTGGTTCATCTTCAAAAAACGCAAAAACAATACTAAAACAAATAGGATTATTTGAAGAGTTTGATGCGATTTCTGATGGTACGGATATTAAGAGATCGAAACCTGCGCCTGATGTGTTTTTAGTTGCTGCTGAAAAATTAGGTATAGACCCTAAAAATTGTGTCGTCGTTGAAGATGCTCTTGCTGGTATTGAAGCTGCTAAAAATGCGGATATGTTAGCAGTGGCAGTTAGTGAAGCTAGGTCAAGTGAAATTGCCGATTACAAATTTGATAATATTAAAGATCTGTTGTCTATATTATAATTTAAGTGTCATTTAAAGAGTTTATCAATGAGGTTTGTGTTATCATATTTATGGAGATGATTTTATGAACGCAAAAACACATTACGATCAAGCGTTAGCCCATTATTTATTAAATACACCAAAGAAAAATATTTTAGCCGCAATACAGCATTTTGAACAAGCAGCTGCACAGGGATACCCTGATGCATATTATTTCTTAGGACGTTTTTATGGATTAGGTGATGGTGTTACACTTGATTTTGATAAAGCAATGAATTTGTATAACGAAGGTATGGAATTAGGTAGTGCCAAATGCGGTTATGCATTAGGACTCATGTATTATACTGGCACGGGTGTTGATCGAGATGATGATGTAGCCAATCAATTCTTTGATGACAATTATCAACGATTAGCAGTAGAAGCAAATAACGCTGATCCGGTGAGTATTCATATTATTGGTACATATTACTACTATGGATTTCATGTGCAAAGATTTATATTTACTGCAATTGAATGGTTTCAACGCGCTGCAGAGTTAGGTTATAGCGATGCACAATATATGCTTGGTATGATTTATGACACTTTAGGTGATGATTCAAATCAATCAGATAAAGCAATACCATATTATGAAAAAGCAGCAGCACAGGATCATCCTTATGCACAATATGCATTAGCGATGAATGCTTTAGAGTTAGGTAATTACAGTAAAGCACAATTCTTTTTAGAAAAAGCAGCTAAACAACAATATGGACTTGCAGCATTTTCGCTAGGCAAATTACTTCATGAACATGATCCTAAACATCCACTTAAAGCATTCGAATGGTTTATGGTCGCAGCAAAACAAGGCCATATAGAAGCATCTTATTATGTTGGCTTATATTATCAATATGGTAAAGGTGTTCCAGTCAATATCGATGAAGCGATTCATTGGTATCAAAAAGCAGCGTTAGAAAAAGATAAGGATGCACTATATCATCTAGCTTTAATCTTAATTAGACAAGATAAACCTGATTTTGTAAATATTGCTAAACTACTTGAAGGGGCGGCAAAACAAAATCACCCTAATGCACAATATAATTTAGCTGTGATGTATCAAAAAGGTGATGGTGTAGAAAAAGATGATGAAAAGGCACTGTTCTGGTATGAAAAAGCAGCAGAAGCAAATCTTGCGATTGCACAATACAATTTAGGTATGATTTATTATGCTGGCGAAATTGTAGAAAAAGACGATGAAAAAGCTAAAGCATTATGGAGAAAAGCTGCTGATCAAGGATTTGATAAGGCAGTACAATTGATGTATTCTATCGATAACTATGAAAAACTACAAAATAGTAAATTTAAAAATTAACTTATATATATAGAAAAGAAAACGACTGAGTTAAAAATCAGTCGTTTTTTTATTATGTTGCTCGTAGAGTAACATAAAACCACCTGCTATGCGGGTGAGACCGGAAAAGCGGAAGCGTTAAATAAAAAGAATCCTCTTGATTGGTATAATGGTAATGACCAATTGCCTTACACCAATAAAATCAAGGAGGATTCTATCATCAATGTCTAAAAGAAACGATGACACTAGTAGTTTATCACATACAAAATGGAACTGCCAATATCACATAGTCTTTTGTCCGAAATACAGGAGGAAAGCAATCTATGGGAAATTAAGGTCGGACATTGGAAGGTATTTAAGACGCCTTTGTGAATACAAAGGGGTCGAGATTGTCGAAGCACACGCCATGAGTGACCACATACATATGCTCGTCAAGATACCACCAAAACTTTCAGTGAGTTCATTCATGGGATATTTGAAAGGAAAAAGCAGCTTGATCATATTTGACGAGCATGCAAATCTCAAATATAATTATGGAAACCGTCACTTCTGGTCAGAAGGATACTACGTTTCGACCGTAGGTCTAAACAAAAAGACAGTACAAAACTATATAAGAAATCAAGAACTTGAGGATCAAGTAAAAGATAAGAGAAGTCTAAAAGAGTATAAAGACCCGTTTACGGGTAAGTAAGAGTGACAAAGGCAATTGGGCAAATAAAAAGACCCTCAAATGGGGGTCGCCAGTAACTAGCCTTGTAGGCGTTGAGAAAAACCGCGCCTTGAAGACGCGGATTTTTATTTGTTATTTAGTTGCATTTAATCTAACGATTTCAATTAAAATTTCAACAGCTTTTTTCATTTGGGTAAGCGATGCAAATTCTAATCGACCATGGAATTGATATCCACCTGTACCAATATTTGGACAAACTAAACCTTCATAAGTAAGTCTAGCACCATCGGTACCACCTCTAATTGGTTCAACGACAGGTGTTACACCGCAGTTCTTGGTTGCTTCTATTGCAAGATCTACAACTTCCATGTGATCTTTAACGATATCACCCATATTATAGTAACTATCTTTGATTTCTAATTTGACTGCTTCATATCCATACTTATCATTTAAGTAATTTTTGATTTTCAAGAAGTCTTCTTTTTGAGCTGCAAAAAGATTTCTATCATGATTTCTAATAATATAATGACTAAATGCTTCTTCAACTTCACCTTTCATACCTGTTAAATGATTAAAACCTTCATACTTTTCAGTATATGCAGGATTTAAAAATACAGGTAGCATTTGATGAAATTCCATAGCGATGTGTAATGCGTTGATAAGTTTGTTTTTAGCTGAGCCAGGATGAATGCTCTTTCCAATAAAGTTTAATGAAACGGATGCAGCATTGAAATTTTCATATTCGATACCACCGACTTCACTACCATCTGCTGTATATGCAAAATCTGCTTTGAAATAATTAAAATCAAATCGATCAGCACCTTGTCCAACTTCTTCATCAGGTGTAAAGCAGATAAATATATCACCATGAGGTACATCCTTATTAGTAGTATAATACTTAGCAACTTCCATAATTTCAGCAACACCTGCTTTATCATCAGCACCAAGTAAGGTATTACCATCTGTTACAATAATATCTTCACCAACAACTCTTGATAGACTAGGAAATTGATCGGGATGCATATATAGTGTTTCATTTAATTGAATCTTAGAACCATCATACTTTTCAATAATTCTAGGATTAACGTTTGCACCAGGTGCATCAGGAGAAGTGTCGACATGTGCAATTAATCCGATTGCTTTTGCGCCTTCAACATTGCCTTCTATTTTTGTATATACATAACCATCCTTATCTAAAAATGCATCTAATCCCATTTCTGATAATTCTTTAACAAGCAATTTTGATAAGTCTTTTTGCTTTTCAGTTGTAGGAAAAGTTGTAGATTCAGCGTCAGATTGTGTGTCAATTTTGACATAAGATAAAAATCTTTCTAATAAACTAGACATAAAATTCACTCCTTTTTAATGATTTTCTATAAATATTATACAATAATTCAACAAAATTAACATAAATATTAATAAAATTAAGGTCAAAATTAAAAAAATTAAGTTTTTTATTAAAAAAGTGTTGACAAATGAAAAATAAATTAATATAATCAAGGTGTAAGTTAAATAAATTAAGTTTCGAGGTTAGAAAATGAAAAAAAATGAAGTCTTAAATCAATTAAAAGAAAAAAAGATTTCAGTGAACAAAGCATATGACCTGTTGTATGGGAATGAGATTACTCAGACTAAACTTAGGAAAGCTCATTTCATAAAACTGAAATTTGATATTAAGGATGAGAAATTTGCAAATGCATTATTAAAGACAGTGTTCTTATTTCCAGTGCCAATGTTTCTTATCAAATGGGTGATTAAGCTTGTGATGAAAAAAGGCGTTCAAAATGTTAAGGGCATGGAGAATGTTCCACTCACACAAGAACAAATCATAGAACTTGTATCATGTAAAGGTATATTAGTTGATATCGATGCGCACGATGATGCTAAAATCCTTATCAAAACAATTTAGGAGGAAATAAATATGAAACCAAAATACCCAGTAATTTCTACTTGTCCAGTATGTAGTCATGAATTAAAAGTCGTAAGATTAGAATGTGATCATTGTGGGACAGCAATCGATGGAGATTTTACACTTTCTAAATTCAATTATTTAGATGCAGATAAACTATACTTTATTGAAATCTTTGTGAAAAACAGAGGTAACATTAAAGCAATCGAAAAAGAACTTAATATCAGTTATCCAACAGTAAAGAAAATGTTAGATGATGTGATTAGTGAATTAGGATATGACTCAGATTTAGATTTTGAAAAAGAAGACGAAGGTGAAGTAGTCGCACAAAAAAATCAATCAAAAAGTGATATCGTAAAGCGATTGAAAAATAAGGAGATTACACCTAGCGAAGCTGTTGAACTTCTAAACAAATTAAAATAAGAGGTGAACGATATGCAAACTATGTTTAATTCAAAAGAAAGAGTAAGAGTTTATAAACAACTCAACAAAGGTCAAATTGACAGAGAAGAAGCTATGAGAGAACTTAGAGATTTAAGAATCGGAGGATTTAAAATATGAGTAAAGATCAATTAAAAGAAGAAAGAAAGAATATTTTAGAAATGCTATCAGAAGGTACAATTAATGCTGAAGAAGCTGAAAAATTATTAAACGCTTTAAAAGACGATAAGGATGATTTCACACAAGAAGTTGTAGTTTCAAAACCAAAGAAGGGATCATTTAAAATGTTAAAAATATTAGTTGATTCTGAAGATGGTGATAAAGTTAGAATTCAAATTCCAGTAGAATTTTCTAAGTTATTAAAAACTGCAAAATTCAATGGTCAAATTGATAATTTCGACTTAGATGTTGACTCAATTATCGATATGGTAACTAACGGCGTTGAAGGTGAGATCGTAAATATTGAATCAGCTGATGGCGATAAAGTAAAAATTATTGTCGAATAAAAAAAGTAAAAATTATTTAAACAAAAACGTTTTCTATAAGCGTTTTTGTTCGTATATAACATTATAATGTTATAATGGTATACTGAGGTTACGTTGGATTGGAAGGTATTACAGATGTTATTTAAGAAGCACTTTACAAAGTTTTATAAAAGGTATTTTCTAGCTTTCATCATAGGGATTGCGGTGTTAATAGGTATTGATTATGTTCAGCTATTAATTCCTGCATATATCGGTGATATCATTGATATATTAAATGGGAAAATTTCAGGAAATATTGTATCGATTATTATCAGTATTGCAATCATTTCAGGAATTGTTATGATTGGTCGATTTGTATGGCGATATACAATTTTTGGGACATCAAGAAAAATTGAATCGGATTTACGTGATGAGATGTTTATGCACTCAACAAAATTATCCCAAACTTTTTACAACAATGAAAAAGTTGGTGGGCTAATGACTTATTTTATTAATGATCTAGAGGCTGTGAGAAGATCTTATGGGTTTGGATTATTAATGCTAGTCGATAGCTTAGCGTTAGGTGTTATCGCACTCTATCGAATGGCAATGTTAAATTTAAGATTGACAATCATCGCGGTTATTCCGATGATATTATTAACTTTCATTATGGTATTTGTTAGAAAATTGATTTCTAGCAAATTCAAAGAAAGACAAGAAGCTTTTGAAGACTTAAGTGATTTCACACAAGAAAATTTTTCTGGGATTAGAGTTATCAAAGCTTTTGTTAGAGAAATGAAAGAATTAATGTTCTTTAGTAAAAAAAATAAAAACTTCTATGACAAACAAATGAATTTCGTTCGTCATATGGTTGGTATTAATATCATTATCCAAATCGGTATTAATTTTATCGTATTATTTATTGTAATCTTTGGTAGTTATTTAGTGATTAATTCTAATGGTGTAGGTTTTTCTGCTGGGGACTTAAGTGAATATTTCACATATTTTATGTCACTTGTATGGCCGGTGATGGCTTTATCTCAATTTGTCGCAATTCAAGGACAGGCAACAGCAAGTGCTGAACGTATTGGTAAATTTTTAGATACACCAGTTGAAATACAAGATGGTGAGCATTTGGATCATGTTGATCATATTAAACCAAGTATTGAATTAAGACATTTATCATTTAAATATCCTGATGGAGATGAAAATGTTTTAAAAGATGTATCATTTAAAATCAATGCCGGTGAAATGGTCGGTATCTTAGGTAGAACAGGTAGTGGTAAATCATCACTTGTTGATCTATTCTTAAGGATTTATAATCTAGAGGAAAATCAGCTCTTTATTGGTGGTCATGATATTATGCGACTTCCAGTAAAACAAGTTAGAGATATTATTGGCTATGTGCCTCAAGATAATTTCTTATTTTCAACAACGATTAAAGAAAATATCGGATTTTCTCAAGAGTCACTATATCAAGAAAAAATTGAAAATGCTGCAAAACTATCAGATGTCTATGATAATATCATGGATTTCTCACATGGATTTGATACTATTTTAGGGGAACGTGGTGTAACGGTCTCTGGTGGTCAAAAACAAAGAATTAGTATTGCGCGAGCTTTAACGAAAGATCCTGAGATTTTAGTTTTAGATGATTCAGTTTCTGCAGTTGATACAAAAACTGAATCTGCAATTATTAATAATTTACATGAAATTAGAAAAGGTAAAACAACAATTTTTATTGCACATAGAATTTCAACAGTTAAGAGAATGGATAAAATTGTTTTATTAGAAGAAGGTAGAGTTATTGCTGTTGGTTCTCACCAAGAACTTCTTAAATCAAGCCCAGAGTATGCTGACATGGTTCAACGTCAACAACTGGAATCACTTGTGGAAGGTGGTGACCAACAATGAGAGATTTTAAAGCAAATACAAGAGAAAAGTCTGATCGCGAAGTCTTAGCAAGATTGCTTCACTATATGCGTCCGTATAAAAAACAATTATTCATTGTTGGATTATTGATGATTATCGCTGTTGCAGTTCAATTAATGCCTACGTTATTGTTAGGGTTAACCATTGATAATGTAAGTAGTGACCTCGTAAGAGATGATAAAATTTTAAGAATGTTTTTATTAGCTGGTGCATTTGTTATCTTCATATTGATGGGAAATGTCATTTCATACATTCAGTCTATTATGCTTCAAAAAATTGGGCAACAAACGATTGTATCACTTCGTGAAGAAGTCTTTAATCATATAGAGCATTTATCAATTGAACAAATTAATGAATTACCTGTTGGTAAACTTGTTACAAGAGTTATGAATGACACTAACTCACTTAGTGAAATGTATACCAATGTTGCGATGAATTTACTCAGAAATATTTTATATATTATTGGTGTTTTAGTTGTTCTATTCATATTAGACTTTAGACTTACATTGATTGTTATTATCGCAATTCCTATTGTCTTATTAGCAAGTATTATCTTTAGAAAGTATTCAAGAGCAAATTATCGTGTGGTAAGAAATAATGTTTCTGAGATTAATGCTTACCTATCAGAAAATTTATCTGGTATGAAAGTCACTCAAATCTTTAACCAAGAAGATAAAAAAATAAGTGAATTCAAAGATAAAAATAATCGCTTAAGAAAAAGTTATATTAGAGAAATATTAGTATTTGGTATCTTTAGACCAGTCATTTATGGTATTTCAGCGGTAGCGATCGTTGTTACATTATACTTTGGTTACTTAGATGTTGTTGCGGGTATTCTAGCTACTGGTATGCTTTATTCATTTTATCGTTATGTATCAGAATTGTTTCAACCAATTCAACAAATTGCAGAACAGTTTAATACACTTCAAAATGCATTTGCTAGTGCAGAAAAAATATTTGATGTGCTTGATACTGAACCAGCAATCAAAGATCGAGAAGATGCGATTGAACTAGAAACATTTAAAGGTTCTATTGAATTTAAGGATGTATGGTTTCAATATATTCCAGATGAATGGGTACTAAAAGGTATTAGTTTTAAAGTAAATCCAGGTGATACAGTAGCCTTTGTTGGTGCTACCGGCTCTGGTAAAACAACTATTTTAAGTTTAATTGTTAGAAATTATGAAATACAAAAAGGTCAAATTTTAATTGATGGTATTGATATTAGAGATATTAAGCGTTCATCACTTAGAAAACATATTGGCCAAATGTTACAAGATGTATTCTTATTTAGTGGATCAATTAAGAACAATATATCGCTAAGTGAAGATAGCATCTCATTTGATGAAGTTAAAGAAGCATCAGAATATGTTGGTGCCAACACATTTATTGATAAATTGCCTGATGGATATGATCACGTTGTATTAGAACGTGGTAATAACTTCTCAAGTGGTCAAAGACAACTTATTTCATTTGCAAGAGCATTGGTTTATAAACCATCACTTATGATATTAGATGAAGCGACTGCAAATATTGATAGTGAAACAGAAGAATTAATTCAAGAATCACTTCACAAGATGATGAATATTTCTACAATGTTAATTGTTGCACATAGACTATCAACAATACAACATAGCGATAAGATCATCGTGATGCAAAAAGGTGAAATCAAAGAAATGGGATCTCACCAAGAATTACTTAAGAAAGAAGGATTGTATCATAACTTGTATAAACTACAATATGATGATACACCTATAAAATAAGGAGGACATATGTTAGACAAGAAACAATTACAAAGCCTGATTGATGAAGCATTAACAACTGGTGCTGATTTCGCAGAAATCTTTCTAGAAGATACAAATTCTAGTAGTATGCGTGTCACAAAAGGCGATGTAACAACAGTTGGAAAGAATAACGTGCATGGGGCGGGTGTCCGTTTGATCTTAGGCGTAGATGAAGTCTACGGCTATACAAATGATATCTCATATGAAAGTTTGTTGAAAGTAGTGAATAACTTAAAAGTATCTTTTAATGGTCCACTTACAAAAGCTGTACCACTTGGTGATAAATTACCATATCATACAGTTTTAAAAAGACCGATGGATTCTGTATCAAATGATGAAAGAGCTGAAAAACTTATCCATTTATCTAATTTGATGAGTGCATATGATGAGAGAATTATTCAATCAATGGCCATCTTAATGGAAACTGAACAAAAGGTTTTAATTGCTAATTCAAAAGGTGTTTATCAAGATGATTTACGCGCTTATATTAGAGCATATTTAATCGCAGTCGCTAAAGATGGCGATAACATGCAACAATCTGCTGAATCAGAAGGTCGTTACATGGGTTTTGAAATCTTTGATGAAGTTGATTTCGATGCATGTGCAAAAACAGCTGCAGAAAGTGCAATTAAATTATTATCTGCACAAGATATCGTGCCTCAAACAATGACTGTTGTCTTAAACAATGGTTTCGGTGGGGTTATTTTCCATGAAGCCTGTGGACACCCACTAGAAGCAACTTCAGTTGCTAAAGGCTTATCTCCATTTGCCAACAAACTTGGCGAAAAAATAGGATCAGATGTTGTAACTGCTTATGATGATGGCGATATCGATGGAGCCTGGGGTCGTCTATCTTTTGATGATGAAGGTAAGAAGACTCAAAAGAATTTACTTATCGAAAACGGTGTTTTAAAAGGATATTTAATTGACTTTAGAAATGGCCGTAAAATGAATATGGAACCTACAGGTTCAGCTCGTAGACAATCATATAAATACTCACCAACATCAAGAATGAATTCAACATATATTGCACCTGGTAAAGATACACCGGATGAAATTATTGCAGATACTAAATATGGTCTATATGCTAAAAAACTTGGCGGTGGTACTGTAGATCCAGCAACAGGTGAATTCAACTTTGCAGTTGCTGAAGGTTATATGATTGAAGATGGTAAATTAACAACACCTGTTCGTGGTGCAATGCTTATCGGACATGGTAAAGATGTACTTCATAAAATTGATAGAGTTGCTAATAACTTACTGCTTGGACAAGGCGTTTGTGGTTCATTATCAGGTAGTGTTCCAGTAGATGTTGGACAACCAACTATTAGAGTTACAGGCATGACTGTTGGTGGAAATGGAGGCGCACAATAATGTTTGAAAAATGGTTAGATTTAGGTCTTAAAAAAGGTATTAGTGATTTAGAAATATTCGCAACCCAAAGTAAAGGATTAAAATTATCTTTATATCAAGGTAAAATTGATCAAAATGTATTAAGTGATGTATCATCAGTAACAATTAGAGGTGTCTACGATGATAAATTAAGTCGTGTACATTTTGAAAATTTAAGTGATGAAAATGCTGAAAAGTATTTAGATGCTTTAATTGAAAATGCGAAAGCATTAACAGTGAAAGAACCAGCAATCATTTATGAAGGCTCTCCTTCATATCCTGAAATTGATGAAACACCATTCGACTTTGATTCAGTACCTATGTTAGATAAGATTAACTTAGTTAAAAACTTAGAAGCTAAAATTTTAGAAAATGAGTTTGTATCTCAAGTGCAAACAACAGTATATCAAGAATCATATTCAAAGACAGTGTTAGTGAATTCAAAAGGATTAAACCTTGAAAAAGAAAATACATTTGCCTATTGTTATGCAAGTGGTGTATTTCAAAAAGATGAAGATATTAAAACTGCAATGGATATTAAAATTGCTAAGAAATTCTCTGATTTTGATGTAGATGCTATGGCAGCTAAAACAATCAAAGAAGGTATTTCTAAACTTGGTGGTAAAACAATTAAATCAGGATCTTATCCTGTTGTCTTTAGAAATGATATTTTCTCAAGTGTACTTGGAGCATATTTATCAGTATTTACTGGTGAATCAGCATATCGTGATCTATCACAATTAAAAGATAAAGTTGGTGAACAAATTGCAGTTTCTAACTTTAATTTAGTGGATGATCCACTATCTGATAAAGCATTGTTTAAAACACCATTTGATGATGAAGGTGTCGCTTGTAAAAAGAGATATTTAATTAAAGATGGTAAATTTGAAGGGTTTATGCATAATTTAAAAACTGCAGCGATCTTCAAAGAAGAACCTACAGGTAATGGATTTAGAGGAAGTATTGGTCCATCAAATTTAATTGTTGAACCAGGTGAAGTATCTTTTGATACTTTAATTAAAGACATTAGTGAAGGTGTATTTATTACTGATGTTGTAGGTCTACATGCTGGTGTTAATGCAGTATCTGGAGAATTCAGCTTACAAGCAGGCGGATTTATGATTAAAGATGGAAAAGTTGATTTTCCAATTAAGATGATTGTTGTATCAGGTAATTTCTTCAAGATGATTAAATCAATTGAAGGATTTGATAACCAATTAGAATTTGATACATCATCTATTGGTAGTCCAAATGTTTATATTAAATCATTAATGATAGGTGGAGAGTAATCTCTACCTTTTTTTCAAGTCATTTCTATTGAACTCACATAATTTATATGCTATACTTAATTTAGAATTAAGGCATACCTTAAAAAGGAGAGATATTATGTTAGATTGGTTTATGACTTTAGATACTTGGTTACAAGCGTTGCTTGCTACATTATTTACTTGGAGTGTTACAGCATTAGGTGCTTCGCTTGTATTTTTCTTTAAAACGATTGAAAGACATGTTTTTAATTTAATGTTAGGATTTGCTGCTGGTGTGATGATTGCAGCAAGTTTTTGGTCACTATTATCACCAGCCATTGATATGGCAAATGAACAAGGTGTGACAGCTTGGGTTGTTGTTGCGATCGGTTTTGCACTTGGTGGGATTTTCTTATTTATTGCAGATAAGACATTACCTCATATGCATTTTGGACCAGCACATGAAGTTGAAGGTATTCACACACATTTAAAAAGAAATATTTTATTAGTTTTTTCTATTACACTACATAATATTCCTGAAGGTTTAGCTGTTGGTGTTGCATTTGGTGCATTAAACTTTGTTACTGGAGATTTAACTGCAGCGACACTTGGTGCGATTGGTCTTGCTTTAGGTATAGGTATTCAAAACTTCCCGGAAGGTGCTGCAGTCTCTATTCCACTTAGACAAGAAGGTAATATGAGTAGAACAAAAGCCTTTATGTATGGACAAGCATCTGGACTAGTCGAACCAATGGCCGGTGTTGTAGGTGCAATCCTTGTTATGCAAATGGAAGCTATTCTACCTTATGCATTAGCTTTTGCTGCAGGTGCTATGATTTATGTAGTTGCAGAAGAATTGATTCCAGAAGCTCAACAAACACAAGCAGCTAAAGGTTCTCACTTTGCTGTATTAGGTGTTATGACAGGATTCATTATTATGATGATTTTAGATGTTGCGTTAGGATAGGTGATTAAATGCACAGAGCCGAAGAAGATTATATAAAAACGATATACGAACAAACTATTCAAATTAAAAAAGATATTGTAAAAACAAATGTGATTGCTGAAGCATTTGGTTTCACGGATCAAAGTGTTAATGAAATGGTTAAAAAACTAGTATCAAAAAAACTGGTAAAGTTTATTCCTTATAAAGGCGTTCATTTAACGAAAAAAGGGATTTCTGAGGCTATCAGACTACTAAGAGCACATCGCATATGGGAAGTCTTTTTAACAAAGAAGTTAGGTTATCATTGGGAAGATGTTGATGCCGATGCTGAAAAGTTAGAGCATGCATCTAGTGTTGATTTAATCAATCGTTTAGAAGTATTGCTTGATTATCCTAAATATTGTCAACATGGTAATCCCATCCCTAATATGAATGGGGATATACCAGAATTTTCACTGATTACAATTGATCAATTAAATGAAGGTGATCAGTTTGTGATAAAAAGAGTGATTGATCAAAAAGATTTATTATTATATTTAAACGAAAATGCCATTGAACTAGAAAAGAAGTATCATGTGATAAAGAAAGATGATTTTAATGGTATGATTAAAATTGTAGACGATAGTCATGAGATTTTCTTTTCTTATGATATTGCAAAAATGATATTTATTGGAAAAATATAGAACCAAAGGGGGTTTTATCCATGTTTAAGACATTTTTAGATGAACATAACATAGATGGCATAAAAGCATATTTAGAACAAACACATGGATATGATTTAGCCCAAGATTTTTTAGGTTTATCAGAAGTTGAACAAGATGAGTTGTTTAAATATTTAACGAAAGAGCAAATTGCTGATATCGTATCTTATCTTGAACCAGAAGATGCGGCAGATATTTTATCTGAATTTGATTTATCTAAACAAAAAGCACTTGTTGAAATGATGGAACCAGATGATGCCGTTGACATCATCCAAGAATTAGAAGATGATGAACAAGAAGCTTTAATTAATATTTTGGATAAGTCTTCTGATGTCTTATCATTAATTGAATACGATGAAGACGTAGCCGGATCTTTAATGACTAATTTAGTACTTACATTAACACCCGAACTAGATGTTAAAGATGCCACTAAGAAGGTGATTAGAGAAGCACCGGAAGTTGAAACGATAAACTCACTATTTGTTGTTGATGAAAATCAACAATTTTTAGGCGTTGTAGCACTTAAAGATTTATTAAAAGCTAAATCACCAAAACTCGTTTCTGATATATTAGAACCTTCTCCATTTGTTGAAGACTTAGATTCTATTATGACTACAATCCAAAAGATTAATCAATATAATATCTATGAGATGCCAGTATGTAATAAAGATGGTAAACTTCTTGGTATGGTTACACTTGATGATGCACTTGATGTCTATGAAGATGAAGCTCAAGAGGACTTTGAAAGACTTGCAGCTCTACCAGAAACTGTTGAAGGTCATTCAATAAAAATTGCACTTCATAGATTTCCATGGCTATTGATGCTATTGTTTGTATCAATTCCAGTATCGCTTTTGACAAATATGTTTAATGATATTATTACTGCTGTTGCAGTCATTGTTATTTTTCAACCGATGATATCTGGTGCTGCTGGTAATGTCGCAACACAAACACTAGCTGTAACTCTACAATCATTTGCAAATGAAGAAAAAGCATTATTTAAAAATGCAATGAAGGAAATATTGACAGGACTTATGAATGGATTAGCGATCGGCGTTTTAGCTTTTATCATTACATATGTTTTTTCATCACTTCAATCAGCGATAGAAGTTGAACCCTTATTAATGGCAACAGTTGTATCTATCGCATTAGTCGTAACTGTGTTTTTAGCACCATTAATTGCAATCATCATCCCAACGATTTTAAAACTTGTTAAGATTGACCCAGCAGTTGCATCTGGTCCTATGATCACAACCCTTTTAGACATGACGACAGTCTTTGTCTACTTTGGACTTGCAACCTTATTGATTGGGGTGATACTATGAGAAATAAAATTAATTTTAAACACTCAGATGATGCTATCAAAAGATCACTCAATCACTTATATCCATATGATATAGCTGTTTTATATCAAACATTAGATGATGATGAAAAAACAAGGTTAGTTCATTTGATTAAATTAGAAACATTAGTGGAGACTTTTGTTGAACTAGAAGAAGATGATCAAAAAGAGATTTTTGAACTATTACCAACTACAACACAAAAATCTTTGTTAAGAAAACTAGAAACCGATGAATTAAAAGCGTTTATTGACTTATATGATATTGAAGAAAAACGACATGAAATGGTTGGTATGCTGCCAAAGGTAAAAGCACGTACAATTCAATTATTACTTACATATGATGAAGATGAAGCAGCATCAATTATGATGACTGATTTTTTTACAATACCAATTCATTTAACGATTAAAGAAGCTACAAAATACATTATTTCAAAATCTAAAGATAATGACTATATCGACACAGTCTTTATTCAAGATGATAACAATCAATGTATTGGACTTGTGGATTTAAAAGAGCTTATTATCGCAAGACCTAATCAAAAATTAGAGAATTTAATGACAACTGATTTTCCATATGTGCTTGCAAATGATTCGATTGAAGAAGCGATTCAATTTGTTCTTGATTATGATAAAAATGTCATTCCAGTATTAAGTGAGACACATGAAATTTTAGGTATTATTACAGCCGATGATATTTTTGATGAACTTATTGAAGACTATGAAGAAGACTATGAATCATTTTCTCAAATTTCAGATCACGATATCTCATTAACACCGTTTGAAAGATCTAGACAAAGGTTACCTTGGCTGTTTATAGGTGTTGTATTAAATCTATTAACAATTACAATTTTAGCGTCATTTTCTGCAACCATTGAGCAAGTGACCGTATTAGTTTTATTTCAACCAATGATTCTAGGTATGGCCGGAAATATTGGAACACAAGCCTTAGCGGTGACTATTTTAGGTATTCACCAACAAGACTTTAAAGAGCAAGACAGAGCCAAAAAACACATATTGAAAGAAATATCAATCGGTCTTATTAATAGTTTATTACTAGGAATCATCGCATTTATATTCGTTCAATTATATTTAACAGTTTTAGGTATTACAAGTCAAAGTCCTCTGGATGTAGCAACAACAGTATTTATCGCATTATCTACTGCGATGTTTATATCATCAATTATTGGTAGCTCAGTACCAATTATTTTTGATAAGTTTGGTATTGATCCAGCATCTGCATCAGGTCCTATGATGACAACCATTAATGACATCATTTCACTTGTAGTATATTTTAGTATTGCAACACTAATGTTTATGACATTATAAATGAGAGGTATAAGATGAAAGTAGGATTAGCACTCGGTGGCGGTGGTGCAAAAGGTAGTTATCAATTAGGTGTTTTAAAAGCACTTATGGAAAATCATATGTTATATGGGAAAATAGACGTTGTCGCTGGTACATCTATTGGCGCGATTAATGGTTTGATGGTTACGGGCTTTATGACATATGATGAAATGAATCGTGTGTGGTATGGGATGAAGAACCAAGATGTTTATACATCAAAGATCCAACTTCGAAAACAAGCACGTCTTTTTGATTTAAAAGTATTATATGATACACTCGTTGAAAATTTATCTGTTGAACGCATACACCAAAGTACAATTAAAGGATTTGCTACATTAACAAAAGTCAATAGCTATAAAATAGGGAAACAAATTAATCCCAGACAAATGGAAAAAACAGTGATGCATTATAATACATCACCTAAACCACATAAAATCGCGATTGGTAGTGCATCAGTACCACTTGTTTTTGGCGCTACAGAGATTGATGAATGTTTTTATGTTGATGGTGGACTCATGGATAACTTTTCGGTAGAACCATTAATTGCTGAAGGTTGTGATGTTATTGTTGTCGTTCCACTAGCACCAAATAAATTTGATCCAACACCTTACTTAGATAAGGCAACGATTATTAATTTAGAACCAGTAAAACCATTAGGTGTTACATATCTTGCATCACTTAACTTTAATAAAGAATTACTTGATAGAAGACAAAGTTATGGTTACGAGTTAACGAATCAAATGATTGCTTATTTTAGAAAAAATGATTATTTGGATGAACAAAATAATCTTAAGACCTTAAAGCATCAATACTTTTCTTTTAAAAATTTGAATGAAAATATTTGTTACGATTTTGAAAATTCACTTAGAGATGAAGTCACTAAGTGGTAAAATATGAATATAATAATAATAAATGAGGTGTACTTATGGGGAGTAAATTAGACAAGTTTAAAAATTGGGTCAATGAGTCAACTGAAAAATTAAATCAATCAGCGAGAAAACTTGAAGATAGAGTAAGAAAAGAAGTAGGACATATTCAAAAACAAGGCACGATATCAGAAGTTTATGAACAAGCAAGTTATCTATATGAAATCGTAGGCACTTCTGATTGGGCAAATAATCCTAAAAAAGTTCGTGGATTTTTAGTTGAAGATGACGTAAAAATTTTAATCAAAGTAGATGAAGATAATCAAGAACTAGTTGTTAAAAATGCTTTATTGAAAGATGTTAATGATGAATCACTTATTCAAATTGATGAAGTTTTTAGAGATGAAATGGTTTACTTGGATTTACAAGTTGAAGATGATGTTGTCAACATTGCATGTTTTTATGCAACATATAAAGCAAAAGATATTCCTAGCAATGTTCATAACGTAGTTAAAGTGGAAGAAGATAAAGTTGTTGGTACTGTACACTTTAGTGTAAAAAACAACAAATAAAGAGCACGCAAGTGCTTTTTTTATATAATTTAGCCTATTTAAATATGCTATAATATGAGTGAGAAAGCGAGGTTCATTTATGTTAAATGAATATATTAAAGTTTATGAAGAGACAAGAAAAAAATTAAAGGCATACGAATATTTTTTATGGTTATATGGTTGGGATTCAGAAACTGAAGCACCAAAGCGTGCCGGTGAATATAGCGAAAAGCAATTTTCAGTTTTATACGAAGAAGCATATATGGTGGAATCTGATCCTAAGTATATAGAAGCGATTGAAAAGC
This sequence comes from Acholeplasmataceae bacterium, assembly GCA_963678355.1. Classification (GTDB taxonomy): domain Bacteria; phylum Bacillota_I; class Bacilli_A; order Acholeplasmatales; family Acholeplasmataceae; genus WOFB19. Next base: position 148,255 of record OY782823.1, read on the forward strand.
TATATGAACACATAGAAACGCTAGAAGATGACGATTTCAAGGTTGAAATTAGAAAAGCTAACAAGAACCTTAGAATGATTAAAAAAGTCCCTAAAGACGAATATTTAGCTTATGGACTTTTAGTCCAACAAGCACCTGCTGTTTGGCAAGAAGCTAAAACTAAAAATGATTTTAATTTATTTGCACCAATGTTAAAGAAAGTCATAGATTTTAACAGAAAATTAGTTAAGTATTTAGAAACTGATGAGTTAAAGGGTTATGATGTTTTACTAGATATGTATGAAGAAGGATTCGGTGTTAAAGAATACGATCAATTCTTTGGATTAATTAAAGAAGATTTAGTACCTTTTGTTCAAGAGGTAACTAAACAAAAGGGGAGAAAATTTAATAGAAGACTTACGAAAGGTGTTTTTCCTAAACATTTACAAGTTGAATTTTCTAACTATTTGATGGAAGTATTTAATTATGATCAAGAACGTGCTGTACTAAAAGAGACAGAACATCCATTCACATCAGGCGTTAGTTCAAAAGATACTAGAATTACAACGCATTATTATGAAGATAATGTTGTATCTAATATTTTTTCTGTTATTCATGAAATGGGACATGCCATTTATGAATTACAAAATGATCCGAAATATGATGACACGATGTTACATGGTGGCACAAGCCTGGGAATCCATGAATCACAATCTCGTATGTTTGAAAATATGATCGGTAGATCATTTGCTTTTTGGAGTAAACATTATTTAAAACTTGTTGAATTATTTCCAAAGCAATTAAAAGATACAACAGTAGAAGATTTTTATCATTACATTAATCAAGCTAAGAAATCATTGGTTAGAATTGAAGCAGATGAGCTAACTTATTCGCTTCATGTATTAGTTCGATACGAATTAGAAAAACAAATGATCAATGGGAAAATCAAAGTAGAAGATTTACCTAAAAAATGGAATAGTTTATATAGTAAATATGTAGGTAAGAGACCAAAGACGGATAGTGAAGGTATCTTACAAGATATTCACTGGGCACATGGATCTATTGGATATTTCCCTACTTACGCGTTAGGTTCTGCTTATGCAGCACAAATATATGAAGCAATGAATAAGGACTTTAATGTAGAAAGTGCAATTCAAAATAATGATATGGCAAGAATCAATAGTTGGTTAGAAGCACATGTACACAGATATGCTGCATCTAAAACACCAAAAGAAATCATGATGATTGCGACAAAAGAAAATTTTAATCCTAAATATTACTTAGATTATTTAAGACGTAAATTCAGTTAATTTAAGAAGGTGTCATATGTATTCATTATCTTCTCTATATCAAATAGGATATGGACCATCTAGTTCTCATACGATGGGACCTGCTAAAGCTGTGCACGCAGTCAGTGATAAGCATGTAGATGCGAATCGTTTTGAAGTTACACTATATAATTCACTAGCACTTACAGGAAGAGGTCACCTGACAGAAGAGGCAATCATTGCTTCTTTAGAAGGAAAGGATGTCTCTTTTAAGACAGAAATCGATAGTCAAAAGCATCCAAACCATATATTGATTCGTTGTTACCGTGACCAACATTTATGTGGGACCTATGAGTATATGAGTGTTGGCGGGGGAAGAATTATTGGATTAGGTGATGAAATTTTAGAAAAAGAAATCTATAAACATCACACATTTAAAGAAATAAAAAAATACTGTAATAAAAATCATATGACATTATATGATTACGTGATCGAGACTGAAGGTAGTGACTTTTATAATCAACTTAAGATTATATGGCAGGCCATGGAAACGGCTATAGAAAGAGGTTTAATAACTGAAGGTGTTTTACCAGGGCCACTAAAGACAAAGCGCAAAGCACATCAATTATTTAATGTCTCCGATAAGCGAGAAATGTTTGAAATTACAGAAAATAGAATTTTAAGTAGTTACGCTTTCGCAACCAGTGAAGAAAACGCAGGTGGTGGATTGATCGTGACTGCACCGACTTGTGGTGCATGTGGCGTATTACCTGCTGTTTTAAAATATACATATGAAAAACATGATTGTATGACAGAACAAAAAGTTTTAGAAGCTATTGCTGTTGCTGGACTTATTGGCAATATCATAAAATATAACGCATCAATTAGTGGCGCAGTTGCAGGTTGTCAGGCGGAAATTGGAAGTGCATGCTCAATGGCTGCTGCAGCACATGCATATATGTTGGGATTAAATATTGATCAAATCGAATATGCTGCAGAAATTGCGATGGAACATCATTTAGGGTTAACTTGTGACCCAGTTAATGGATATGTTCAAATACCTTGTATTGAACGAAATGCTGTAGCTGCACTTCGTGCGATTAATGCAAGTAGACTTGCATCGTTCTTAAGTGATTCAAGAAAAATATCGTTTGATACAGTTGTTGAAACTATGTATCAAACCGGACTTGATATGCATACGTCTTATAAAGAGACAGCACTTGGAGGACTTGCAAAATATTATAAAGAGGATGATAACGATGCTAACTGTTGGTAGACAAATAGAAATAGAAATTATTGACTTAGACTATAAAGGTCAAGGTGTCGCAAGACTCGATGGGTATGTCATTTTCACACCGGGTGTTTTAGTTGGAGAAAAGGCAATCGTTGAAATCACTCAAATTAAAAAGAGTTTTGCTGAAGCAAATCTTACTGAACTTTTAACAATAAGTAAACAAAGAGTTCATGATTCCAGTTTATTAGGAAGTATTGAATTATATCATCTATCAGTTAATGAACAAATAAAGTGGCAAGAAAAAATCACAAGAGAAACTTTTTCAAAAATTGCACATATAGATATTGAACTTGATGAGACAATTACAGATGATAGATTCACTTATTACAGAAATAAAAGTGTTTTTCATGTGATGGATGAACCTGTGATCAAACTCGGATTATATTTAAAAAATTATTTATTATCAGAGACACAACAGTTCGTACTTGCAGACAAAGTTTCTAATAAGTTCTTAAATTTAATTAATCGTTCTTTTATTCCAATTGAACGAAATGTATTAAAACACGTTATGTTTAGAACTAATGAAAAACAAGAGATATTAATTACTTTTGTAGCGACTAAAGAAAAAGTTAAAGGTCTAGACTTGTTGTTGAAAAGATTAAAAAATGAAAAAGAGGTTGTTGGTATTACTTTAAATATTAAAGATAACCCACGACAAATTCTTGGTCAAAACAGTATTGTCCTATATGGTAAAAATGAAATCATTGAAACACTTGATCGATTTGAATTACCAATTAATGATAGAAGCTTTTTCCAATTAATTTTCCAGTGATGAAAAAAGTCTTTGACGTGATTAAATCATATGTGGGTAACCAAAAGCACATGGTTGAAGCTTATAGTGGTATTGGTACATTTGGACTTGCCTTATTAGATCAATTAAAATCTTGTGTAATGATAGAATCAAGTAAGGATAATATATCAATGGCTAATGATATTAAAGATAAGTATCATTTAGATCAAGTCAAAATAGTTCATGCACGAGCAGAACAAGTCATTGATGAATATGATGGAGATATATTATTAGTTGATCCTCCAAGACAAGGATTAATGAAATCATTTGTCGATAAAATATTAGAAATGAATTTTAATCAAATGATTTATGTATCATGTGATGTTAAAACACTTGCTAGAGATATTTCGCTTTTAAGTGATAAGTATGAAGTTATGCATGTGCATCCTATTAGAATGTTTCATCATACGACATCCATTGAAACTCTCATCATCCTAAAACATAAGGTATAAAAAAGGCACTAAATTGAACTGCTCCCTGTCAAGTAGACAGTGGAAATAATTAAATATTTAATGGACTGAAGGCTTGATTTCGATATTCAATCGGAGTTAAGCCTTTTAGCTTAGTTTGAAATCTTTGTTCATTATAGAATTTGATATATTTGATAATACTAGATTTTAGTTCATTGATATCATGAAATTGATGTAGATAATACATCTCTGCTTTAAGTGTCCCCCAGAAACCTTCCATGGGTCCATTATCTATACATCTTCCAACTCTTGACATACTTTGAGTCATACCTTGTTGTTCCAGTTTGTTTTTAAATATTTTACTTGTGTATTGATAACCTCTATCACTATGAAATATTGGTTTAGCATTTGGGTTTGATTTAATGGCTAAATCAAATGTTTTAAATACTAATTGATTGTTATTGGATGTAGACATATAATAACTGACAACACGCTTGTCATATAAATCTATAATGGCGCTTAAATAAAGTTTTGTTTGCGTGCCTATCATTTTAAATTCTGTAACGTCTGTTAGCCATTTCTCATTTGACTTTTCTGCACTAAATTCACGATTTAACACATTCTCAGCTGTGACTTCAGGTGTTGATTTCTTATAACCTTTACGTTTTCTTCTAATTACCGCAGATATACCCATCATACGCATAAGTCTCCTTATGCGTTTTTGATTATATTTTCTTTGATTAAGTCTATTTATCCAATAGGTCATTCTTCGATAACCTAGGATACCTTCAAAAAATTCATGATACTCTAGAATGATTTGTGCGATCTCATGGTTTTCTTTTTCTTGCTTTGTTTCTACTCTATTTAACCATTTATAATAACTACTTCGAGTAATCTTTAATATCTTACATAATACGAAAATTGGATAGTTCTTGGCTTTGTGAAGTTCTTTTATCGTTTTGTATTTGGTTTCTTGGCGAATTTTGTTGAAATAGCCCTCCTTTCGTTCGCCTGGTATTTTTTTATCACTTCAGCTTCCATTTCTAATCGCTCATTTTTTTGTTTTAATAATTTAATTTCTCTTTGTAATTTCTCAACCTCAGATAGTGATTCAATAGCTTTACGCTTGCCTCTAGTATCTAATAAGCCTTCTTCACCATCTTGTCTATATTTCTTTACCCAATTATAGACTTGTGCATAAGATGTATGATATTTCTCTGCTGCCAGTTTATATGCGTCATTATGTGCAATTGTCCATTTGATGATTTCTAGTTTTTCTTCATAACTTACTTTTCTTGTTTTGGCCATATAGACATACCCCTTTGGATCATATGTTTTTATCTCGTTATGTCTATTATACTTCATGACCCAACTTTGAACGATTGATGGTGTCGTTATTTTATATTTTTTAGCGATTTCTTGATAGGATCCTTCCCCATTTAAATAAGATTCAATAACTTTATGTTTAAATACTTTGGTGTATGTCTTATTTCTTGGCTTATCATCAAAAGCTTTTTCTCCGATTGATTCATATCTTGATATCCACCTTCTGATTGTTGTTGTACTTACACCTAAATCATACGCTTTCTTTCCTATTGATATTTCACCTGATAAATAGGCTTTAATTATATTAAGTTTTTCTTCTTTACTAATATTTGATTGTCTTCCCATAAAGAAAAGACCCCCTTTCTTATAAACATCTACATTTTAATTATTTGTAGTGTCTACTTTAAGGGGATCATATCAAATTTAGTGCCTTTTGTTTATTTTAAAGTAAGAATATTACACCTAAGATATAACCTAAGAAAGTTCCTAAAGCATATCCAACGGAGCCCATGATTAATCCTGGGACTGTTAAATCATCATTTTTGATTTGTTTTGTGATTGCAGGGACAAATGCAGGTCCATATATTCCAGCAGTTAGTGTAACAATCATGCAGTCGACATCCGTTTTAATAAAGAAACTGATGATTAAATGAAGTATAGCAGTACCTATTGTGATTGATCCTAAAATGATCATGATTGGTCCGATAATGGTTCCGATTTGAGTGAGGTCAAGACTTGATGCTAGTGCAAATGAGAAAACTAAAATTGCATATTGACCTGTAACGTTTGTATATTTTACTTCATGAAGCTTAGTAGTTAAAGATAATACTATACCATATACTGTCACACCGATGAGCATGACTGGTACTAAATAATCATTCATTCTACCATCCTCTGCACCAAGTATGATCCATAGAAGGATGCCTAAGATCGCACTTGCTAGAACGCCTAAGAAACTTATACCAATCGCTTTTACTAAATCTTTTGAAAATTTGAAATGTTCTGTATCATAATTTTCAGTGTTTTCAATTTCTATATTTTCTTTTTGGTAGCCATCATTTGATGGTTTAAGGAACAGTTTAAAGAATGGTTTAGCAATGGTTAATAAGAAAAAGTAGAATATACCACCGATGATCATATCGGATAAATTTGCTAATGCAATTGTAGAATTATCTAGGAAAAACATTTGACCAATCGCATTGAAATTTGGAGTACCACCAGTATACATACCAACTGCCATTGCTGAAATGACAGAACCATTATCCATGTTTCTTGCAAATAAGTAATTCACTAAGATAGTAACAATGGTCACAGAAATTAATAGTGATGTAAAAGATGCAAGTACCTTTTTAGACAATTTTCTTGCTGCTTTTATGTTTGCTCCAAAGAGTAGCAGTGGAATTGCTAATGTGATAGAAATGTGTGAAACAATTTCACCTATTTCAGTATTTATCGAAGCATTAAATCCTAGAAGATTTAATACATAAATGATGATTGCTATCATTATACCTGCAAAGTATGCAGTACCTATGGTACCTATCCATGATGTTAAACGGATTTTTTGATACTTTAAGATTAGAAATGGTATGAGTATAATTAAAATGAGTTGAATGATTGAAATCAGCATATATTAAATTTCCTTTCCATAAATTCTAAAAGTTTTTTTAACGGAGCCACCAAATTTAGAAAAATGGTTGAAAGATTTAAAATTATCTTCCATCATCGTGCCCATGTCAATAGTTTTAATGTTATGTTTAATAAGTTGATCTACAATATGATAATACATCGCTGGCATGATGCCGCGTTCCTGATATTTAGGAATCACATATTGCATTTTTCCAAGTGCATGCGTGATTGTTTTTTTCTTGTTGATGAGAGGAAATGCTAAAACATGCCCCCTAGCTTTTTTGATAACTTGATTAAAATCAGGTAAAACAAGTGCAAATCCTATAGGTTTACCAGTTTCACTTTCTCTGGCAATTGTAACAAACTTAGGATTGATAAAATCCCTTAATTCATCAAGCCCTGCATAAAGCATTTCTTTAGTTGGAGGCTCTTGATAAATAATATCATTATCTGCGCTTCTAATAATCTCATAGATATCATCAATGTCTTTATCGATTTGTTTAAAGTTAATAAAGTCAACTTTTATCTTGTATCGTCTTTCTGCAAAGTCGTTGATACGTTTTAGTTTTTTCAAAGTATCTTGGTTGAGCTTTCCACCATCTAATAAAAGTGTGTCAAAGGCTTTACTAAAACCTAATGATTCAAAATGGTTTTGATAGTATGGATGGTTAAAAGAAGTAAATAAAGCAGGATCACTTTGGAAACCTTCGATTAAGATACCACGTCTAGTATCAGGATCATATGGTGTAAAGGTACCCTCTAAATATTTAACATCATTTTTTTTCATATCATCGTATACAAACTCAAATAAAGCTTTTGATATTTCAATATCGTCAATGCAATCAAACATTGAAAAATAACAAATTTTTTCATCTCTGTGTTTCGAGTGATCATAAGTGAAAAGAAGCCTTCCAACAACTTTCTTATCCTTATAAGCTAAAATAGCATGATACGTATGATCATGCAAAATGAGTTTATTGAGTTCACGCTTTAAAATAAAAAACAAAGGATAAACATAATGTTTTTCATCTTTGTATAGACTTTTAGGAAAGTATACGAATTTGTTTAATTGTGTTTGATTTTCTACAAGTTTAATCATATAAAATTACCAATTCCTTTATTAAACATTTTAACATAAAAATTATGAATAAAAAAAACAATCAAAAGATTGTTTTAATTTTTGGTAACATATGGATTATATTTTTTTTCATGTCCAATGGTTGTTGGTCTACCATGTCCAGCATATACAATTGTCTGATCAGGGAAAATATCATACATATGATCAATACTTTTTGCAAGTGTTTCAAAATCTGATTGTGGGATATCTGTGCGCCCTATTGTTTCACAAAAAAGTGTATCACCAGAAAATAAAATATGATCATTTGGCATAAATAGAGCCATACCACCTAAAGAATGTCCTGGTGTCTCATGAAACGAGATTGGATGGTTTTTCCAAGTGAGATCAAACGGTTCATTTATAAAATAATCAACTGGAACCTTATATCCAAATTCTTTAGTGAAATAATCAACAATCCAAAAACTATCTTTTTCTGGAGCATACACAACTATATCAGGATATAGCATTTTTAATTGCTTAACACCACCGATATGGTCATAGTGTCCGTGAGTGATATATATAAAATCAGGTGTTAGACCTTTTTCTTCTAAAAATTTAGGAACTACCTCGTTTTCAAAGCCAGGGTCTACAATAAAAGCGCGTGTTTCATCATAGACAACATAGCAGTTACTTCTTAAGTTTCCTAAACTAAATTTTTCTATTTGCATTATAATCATCATCCTTTTTCCTCACATATTATATAGCAAAATTAGAGAATTATAAAGCAAAAAGCAGTATAATACAATGTGGAAGGAGTTGGTATTATGGCAAAAATATATAACAACTATGCAGAACTCGTAGGACATACACCTCTATTAAGATTAAATCATTATGAAAAATTGGTTGGTGCTAAAGCACAAATCATTGTAAAACTTGAAAATTTCAACCCTTTAGCAAGTGTTAAAGATAGACTAGCTAAGGCATTAATTGAATCAATTGAAGAAAAAGGATTAGTAAACGAACATACTAAGTTTATTGAACCAACTAGTGGAAACACTGGTATTGGGTTAGCATTTATTTGTGCAGCTAAACAATATGACTTAACATTAGTTATGCCAGAAAGTGTTTCAGAAGAAAGAAAATTAATCGTTAAAGCACTTGGTGCAAAACTATTATTATCTGATAAATCAAAAGGTATGAAAGGATCAATCGCATTAGCAGAAGAAATGATGGAAAAAGATTCTAATTATATCATGCCGATGCAATTTGAGAATTTAGCAAACCCAGAAGTACATAGAAGAACAACTGCAATCGAAATATTAGAAGATACCGAAGGCGATGTTGATTTCTTTGTTGCAGGTATTGGTACTGGTGGTACAATCACTGGTACTGGTGAAGTATTAAAAGAACATGTTGAAGGACTTAAAGTTATCGCTGTAGAACCTGCAGGTTCTCCAGTCTTATCAAAAGGATATGCTGGAAAGAGTAAAATCCAAGGCATTGGTGCAGGGTTTGTGCCTAAAGTATTAAATACTAAAATATATGATGAAGTCATTGCAGTAGAAGATGATGATGCATTTAACACATCAAGAACTTTAGCTAAGAGTGAAGGTGTATTTTCTGGTATTTCTGCTGGTGCTGCACTATATGCTGCAACTGTAGTTGCAAAAAGACCAGAAAACGAAGGTAAGAAAATTGTTGTTATTATCCCAGATACTGGGGAAAGATATTTATCGACGGAGTTATATAGATGAAAAAGAAAGAATGTATAATTAAGGATGGTCACGCTGCTAAATTATACGATCCTGCAGCACCATGCTGCTTTATGATCTATTTTACATATCCGGGAGTTATTGCTTTAAGAAGACATAGAAGAGCTCATAAAGCATGGCAAAAAGGCCATAAGAATTGGGCAAGATATATCAGTTATAGAACTAGAAGAATTACCGGGATCGACATTCACCCTGCTGCTAAAATTGGTGAGGGTGTGTTTATTGATCATGGTATGGGAACTGTGATTGGAGCAACCGCTGAAATTGGCGATGGATGTGTTTTATATCATGGTGTCACTTTAGGTGCCAATACTTTTGAAAATGTAGATAGACATCCTAAATTAGGAAAAGGTTGTATAGTCTATGCAGGCGCAACACTTATTGGTCCAATTCATATTGGTGATAATAGTGTGATTGCAGCCGGTGCTGTTGTTGTTAAAGATGCACCTGCAAATAGTAAGTTAAAAGGCGTACCTGCACATCACCATTCATAAAATGAACCACAAATTTGTGGTTTTTTTTATGATTTAAAATGATATATAATAAAGATATAATATTGATGGCTAAAGCCGGGAGGATAAACATGGATAAGTTCAAAGAGTTACCTCATACTAAGGCAGATATTAAAGAATTAGAGGCATATTTAAAGAAGAATGATTTATTAGATGAGGCGGGTATTTGGTTTGCAGGGTTTCCTTATAATGAGGGTGAAGGACAAAATGCGATTGCAAAAAACCTATTTTATGGCAATAAGAAATTAAAAATTGTTTCAGTTAAAGGTGAAGATATTTATTTCATTCACAATGCAAAAGGTAATTTTTCTATTTATATTTATGGAAAGACTAGTGAAAAATATAATATTGTTGTGAAAAGAAAATTATTAAATCCTACAATAGAGATTTGGAATGATAAGGAAGAACGCATTTCACTTCAAATAAACCACAATAAATCACAAGTTTTCGAGTTTAAAAAGAAGTATAATAAATAATAAAACAAGCCCAGAATTGGGCTTTTTTTGATATACTAAAATAAAATATTGAAGTGTGAGTGGGGAAAAGATGGAAAGATGCAAATTAAATTATCCTATACTATTGGTACATGGCACTGGATTTAGGGATTCTAAACTATTTAATTATTGGGGTAGGATACCTAAGGTCTTAGAATCAGAAGGTGCAAAAATATATTATGGACGACAAGATGGTTGGGGAGATTTCCATAGTAATGCTAAACTTTTAAAAGATGAAATCATAAATTTATGCGAAAAAGAAGATGTATGTAAAGTACATATCATTGCGCATTCAAGGGGAGGACTTGAAGCACGATATTTGATTTCCTCTCTTAAAATGGATGATTATGTCTCCTCGCTAACAACGATTGCGACACCTCATCATGGTTCAAAAATGCTAGATATATTTAATAAGTTGCCAAATTTTGTTTTAAAACCAATCGCTTGGTGTGTTAACCTTTGGTATAAGCTTATTGGAGATAAAGAGCCTAACTTTTTATCTTCAGTCAGACAGATGAATACGACAAACATGAAAAAATTTAATGATTTAAACATGGATAGCGAAAAAGTATACTATAAAAGTTATGGCTTTAAAATGAAACATGCATTATCTGACTTCATCTTATGGTTTAGCTACTTAATCATATATATGTTTGAAGGACCAAATGATGGGATAGTTTCAGTTGAATCCTCTAAGTGGACAAATTATAGCGGACCATTGACCGGCTCTAAAAGAAGAGGCATATCACATGTCGATGAAGTTGATTTTAGAAGGATGAAATTCAATAAGAAAAAAAGTGGAAAAGGTATTTCTGACATCACTGAATTTTATAAGGATATCTTAGAGGAATTAAAAATCGTGGAAAAATAAAAAACAGTTCGAGATGAACTGTTTTCTTTATATTTGAAATCTGAATTAATCATATGCATAAAATATTATATTTTTTTCTTCATCAGATGATATGAGAACATCTGAAAATGAATGTTCATTATCATCATAGACATAAGTTAGAGAAATTGATATTTGATCTATATGTATATAACGGTCACCGGTGCCAAGATAAGGAATGTAATCATCTTGAGTTGGTAGAACAAATGTAGTATGCATATCATCTTGATTGTATTCAATCATGATATCTATATAGATTATTTCATCATCAATCCAACCATTAGTTCCTGTTAAGTAGTGTGATAAATAATCAATTGATCTAGCACTATTTTCAGCATTTAGCTGTGCAACACAAATATCTCTAAAATCTATGCTACTTAAAATATCAAACATATCAACTGACATACTAAATCCTTCATCATTTTTTGATGTTATAAAGTCATTGATGTCAATTAATATAGTATTACTTTCTGTATACAAGATATGATCATCAGGTAGTAATGCTAATATGTTAGTATCTTTATTATAAACAACATAAGATATCAAATCTGGATCTTCAAACGTATGATTAATCTCTTCAAAGTGATTTGAAATAGCCTCTAAAATGAATCCAAACTTCTGTAAGACTTCATGGTTTGGAAAAAACATGCGTTTATAGATTTTTGTTATGTCGTTGACTTCAAATTCATTTGTTTGATAAACGCCATATGCATAATCAGAAATAATAGAACTTCTCAATATACCGTCCTCTGAATCAAATTCAGTTGACTCATTAATAGGAACTAATTCATCTAGACTTTGTTCTAAAACAACGTCTCTACAACCAAAGAGCAGAAACATGGTCATTATGCATTGTCCTAAAAGTATAACTTTTTTCATTATGATACCCCCATAGTATTTTACAGTTCTATTATACCAAAGTTATGAAAATAAGAGAAATTGGCTTTTTTAGAGATAAAAAAATGCAAAGCATAAAGGGATTATACTTTGCACATATCTATAAAATATTTGTGTACTGTTAAATCGTTTGTGAGTTCTGGATGAAAAGCAGTAACGAGTTGATTGCCTTGTCTTGCTGCAACTATTTTATCATCAACTACACTTAAAACTAAAACATCTTTTCCAACATGTTGAATGTAAGGTGCACGAATAAATATCATGTCTATAGTTTCTTCATGATTAAAAGTAGCAGTTGTTTTAAAACTACCTAGCTGTCTTCCATAAGCATTCTTAACAGTCGTGATATGCATTGTTTTTAAATATGCATAATCAAAATTTTGAACGTTTTCTGATAAGAGAAGTAATCCTGCACAAGTGCCAAATATGGGTAATCCATTTTTGATTAAAGATATTAATTTTTCTTCCATGTTTAGATCTTGGATTAGTTTATACATGACCGTAGATTCTCCACCAGGAAGAATGATACCATCCATTTTTCTATCTAAATCTTTAGCTTGTCGAATTTCAAAAGAATCAACGCCTAAGGCATCTAATTTATAGCGGTGTTCAATAAATGCGCCTTGCAAAGCCAAAATACCAATAGTCATTAATTAAATACCACGGTCTCTCATGAGTAATTCAATTTCATCTTCATTGATGCCGACCATCGCTTCCCCTAAGTTCTCACTTATCTCAGCTAAGACTTTTGGATCATTATAATTAGTAACAGCTTTGACGATTGCTTGTGCACGTTTAGCAGGGTCGCCAGATTTAAAAATACCTGAACCAACAAATACACCTTCGGCACCTAATTGCATCATAAGTGCTGCATCAGCAGGTGTAGCAACACCGCCAGCTGCGAAATTAACGACAGGAAGTTTTCCATGTTCATGTACATACTTTAATAGATCAATAGGTACTTCAAGGGTTTTTGCTTTTTGAAATAATTCATCAGATCTTAATGATTTAACAGCATTGATTTCTGATTGAATTAAGCGCATGTGTTTAACTGCTTGAATAACATCGCCTGTGCCTGGTTCACCTTTTGTTCTAATCATAGAGGCACCTTCACCAATACGTCTTAAAGCTTCACCTAGATTCTTTGCACCACATACAAAAGGTACTTTGAACTCTGTTTTATCAATATGATAGATATCATCGGCAGGTGAGAGCACTTCTGATTCATCAATATAATCGATTTCTAAAGCTTCTAAAATTTGTGCTTCTACAAAATGACCTATGCGCACTTTAGCCATGACTGGTATTGTTACAGCATCTTGTATTTCTTTAATGAGTTTTGGATCACTCATTCTAGATACACCTCCGGCAGCTCTAATGTCCGCTGGAATACGTTCTAGTGCCATGACAGCAGTGGCACCTGCCGCTTGAGCAATTTTTGCCTGTTCAGCATTTGTGACATCCATAATCACGCCACCTTTTAGCATTTGTGCTAACTCTTTATTTAAATCATATCTTTCGTTATTCATTGTCATCTCTCCATTTCATTGACAAATGTTATGTCTTCCATTATTATACAAGTAAACTGATATGTTGAAAATATTCAGAAATAACAAAAATAATAAGGTCAGATTCTATGCTAACATTTTACTTAAACAAAGAAAATAAGACACCTCTATATGAACAATTATATGATGAAATCAAAAAAAGTATCATCGAAAATGAGCTTTTAGAAAATGAAAAACTGCCATCAAAGAGAAAACTTGCACAACATTTAAAAGTCAGTGTGATGACAGTTGAAAACGCATATGGTCAGTTAGTGGCAGAAGGGTATATTAAATCAGTAGCTAAAAAAGGTTTTTTTGTACTCCCTTTTATGAAACATATACCCATAAAAAGTAAACATCAAAATGCATTGTTTAAAGTTGATACGCCTAAGACATATGAAATAGATTTCAAAACTAATTTAGTAGATCGTGAAACTTTTCCATATGATAGAATTGCTAAAATTGAAAAAGAAATAATGCAATATGATTATGAGAAAGTCATTAATCAAAAAACACATTTGGGACTATATGAATTAAGGGTGCAAATATCTAAGTTGTTATTTCAATATCGTGGGATGATTACAAAACCTGAATCAATCGTAGTTGGTTCTGGCTCTGAAAATTTGATTTCTCTCATTGTGATGCTTTTAGGTAGAGATAAAACTTATGGTGTTGAAGAACCAGGTTATCTAAAAAACTATAAACTATATAAAGATTATGGCGCTACTTCAAAAACGTTTTATATCGATCAAGAGGGGCCAAGACTTGATACACTTAAAGGTATCGATGTAGTGCATATGACGCCATCTCATCAATTTCCTTTAGGTATTGTCACATCCATCGCTAGACGCATGGCATTACTTCATTGGGCAAGTAGCGATGAATCAAGATATATTATTGAAGATGATTATGACAGCGAGTTTCGTTTCTCAGGTAAACCCATACCTGCACTTAAGAGTTTAGATGATCATGATAGAGTCATCTATCTAAACTCATTTTCGAAATCAATTTCTCCTACATTAAGAATTAGTTTTATGGTTTTACCAGATCAACTTATGAATAAATTTAATCAAGAGTTTTCATATCTAAACTGTTTCGTTCCACTTTATACACAACTCATGTTAAAAAAATTTATTGAAGATGGATTATATGAAAAGCATTTAGCGAAAATGAAAACTACTTATCGAATCAAGCGAGATTTCTTGATTGATCAATTTGTGAGAAGTTCATTTAGTCAAAAAATTTCGATTAAAGGTGAAGACAGTGGACTACATTTTATTATTGAAATGAACACAAAAGAAAGTATAGGAACAATCATTGAAAAAGCAAAAGCCGTCAACGTAAGAGTATATGGAATTAATGAATATTTTTTGAGTTCAAAAGAACAATTTGATTATAAAACTTTAGTCATAGGTTATGGACATCTTAGTCAAGATCAAATGATGGAAGCATTGAAGCGATTAGAAGTTGCTTGGTATAAATTATGAGAATTATAAAGTATATGATAAAATAAGCAAAAATAAAACTTTTATTTTGGGAGGGTTATATGTTAAATAAAAAATATGTACCATATGTATTGTTGATTTTAGCAATAGCTTTAGATATACTTGCAAGTTATTTTATTGCTAATGATGATTTTTATTATGTGTCATTAGGGATATTTGCAGTCACAACCGCTATGACTATTTATGCATTTAATGTAAGGGAAAGCATTCAATCATTGAAATTAAAAAAAATCTTGTGGATAATTTATGCAGTGATTGTGGTATTTATCATCTTATTCTCAATACCTAACTTTATTGCTGATCTGCACTTATTTATTTATCCAGCAGTTTATATATTTTTAGTGATACCTATTAATAAAAACTGGTCTTTTATTGCTAGACCTGCACTTTCTACAATTTATGCTTTATTTAGAATTGGTATTGCATTGATATATGCAGTTGCTTATGCTGCGCTTTATGCGCATTAGTATATTGAAAGGAATTTAAATATGAGGAAAATATCAATACTATTAGTGGGGTTATGGTTTAGTTTGATACTTGTTTCTTGTGATGGTTATAATGATGTGATGGCAGATTACTTAAGTAATATAGATAACTATGTTGAAACAAATGGAGTATTAAAAGAAATCATATTTTATGATGAAGCATGGGATGAACTCGATTGGGAAATGGATGAATCGCTACCAACATACTACGAGTATGTTCATATCTTGATTGCATTTGAAGACAAAGATGAATATTTAAAGTTTAGTGGAACAGAAAGTATAGCAGATGATTTTGATTATCAATCACATCTAATAAGATTCGAATTAATTAAAGATAATATTGGTATCTTAGATTCAAATGGTTTTTTTGATGACATAAGTCTTGATCAAACTATTCATTTCACGACATCAGATCTTATATATTCAGATACTAATTATTTTGAAATCATTGATGTCAATTATGAAGAAAATGCGTATTTATCAAGTGAAGTAGGATTTAATAATTATATGTTATACATAGAAAAACATAGATCATTATTTTAAAAATTGAAATATAGAAAAGCCACAAAAGGCTTTTTTATTTTTATAAAACATTTTGTAATATAATATAACTATAAAGATAAGATGAGGATTGACTGATGAAAGTATTAGTTACAGGGGCTAATGGTTTTCTTGGAAGTCATGTCGTAAGAACACTTAATGATAAAGGTTATCAAGTAAAGGCATTTATTTTAAAGGGTAGTTCTATAGAAAATCTTCAAGGTTTAAGTTACGAAAAATTTGAAGGGGATTTACTGAAATTTGAAGATATCAATCAAGCGATGCATGATTGTGATGTTATGATTCACACGGCAGCAATGACTGATATTTGGCCAAATCGAAATCCTAAATTATGGCAAATAAATTACGATGTTATAAAAAACATCGCATTTTTAGCGAAGCAAAATCACCTAGAAAAATTAATTCATGTTGGCACAGCTAACTCTTTTGGTTATGGATCAAAAGAACATCCAGGAACTGAATTAAGTCCATATCATTCGAGTATTTATGAACTGGATTATATGGATTCAAAAAAAGCTGCACAAGATTATTTACTCGAGGAAAGTAAACATGGCTTGCCTGTTGTGATCATTAATCCAACATTTATGATTGGTGAAAATGATTCAAAACCTGGTTCTGGACAAATGATCATTTCGATCATTAATCAAAATGTCCCAGGATATGCAAAAGGTGGTAGATGTTTTGCACCTGTAAAAGATGTGGCAAATGCTATCGTAAATGCGATTGATTTAGGCGAAGTCGGCCAATGTTATATTACAGGTGGTAAGAATTTAACATATCATGAATTTTTCCATATGATTAGTCAAATGACTAAGGTCAAAGAGCCTAAAATAAAATTTCCATATATGCTATCAGTGATTGCCGCATGCATGATGCAAATAAAAGCATATTTCAGTCATAGAAAACCTAAATTAACGATTGCAATGGCTAAGATATCAAGAGATGGCCATTACTATAGTTCAGATAAAGCAATTAAAGATTTAAATTATCAAATGACTGACCTAGAAGTTGCACTTCAAGAAGCGATTCATTGGTATGAGACAAATGGATATATTAAAGGAGATAAGTGATATGGTTGATTTAAAAGATAAAGTTGTCATCATCACAGGTGGTAGTAAAGGCATAGGTAGAGAAACTGCAAAGCTATATGCAAAAAAAGGTGCTAAAGTCATTATCACCGGAAGATCTCTCGATGCACTAGTTGAAACGAGTCAATTGATTAACGATTCATTTGGAAAAGCAGATTATGTTCAAGGTGATGTGACAAATATTGATGACTGCAAAAAAGTGATTGAGTTTGTTTCAAATAAATATAAAAAAATTGATGTTTTAATCAATAATGCTGGCATGAGTATGCGTGGCACCTTTGAAGATACAACGCTTGAATTATTTAAAACAATGGTTGATATCAATTTAATGGGCTCGGTTCATATGACTAAATTGGCATTGCCACACTTAATAGAATCTAGTGGATCTATTGTTTTTGTTTCAAGTTTAACGGGATTAAAGGGGATGCCAGGCATTGCGCCATATAGCACTGCAAAAATGGCTTTAACAGGATTCAGTGAATCAATTAGAGCAGAACTTTATCAATATGACATTCATGTGGGTATCGTTTATGTTGGTCTAACAGAAAATGATAGTCATAAGACTATTTATGATGCCAAGGGACAACGTATCCCATTAAGAAGAACTAAAAACAATGATACACAAGAAGATGTTGCTAGATCAATATTAAAGATGGTAAGAAAGAGAAAAACAATGATGTATTTAACATCTTTGGGTAAAATAGCAAAATTCTTTTATAAATTTTTCCCAAGATTATCTAGTTATATATTAAGAAAATATACTATGAAAAGTGAGATGTATAAATCATGATCATAAGTGATGTAGTGATTGCATTAACTAGTTATGTATTACTATATTTGGGATATTATTTTTCTATGGATTTTATATTTACAAAAAAACTTAGAGAAAACAAAAATCATATCTATATAAAAAGAACAATTGGTTTTATATTATTAGGTATTATTCCAATTCTTTTAATGATAATATTTTTTGATCAATCACTATTATCCTATGGTTTTAGCATATCTTTAGCATATCCAAATTATCTATGGGTAGTCATTTCCCTATGCGTGTTTTATGGTGTAAGCATGTTTAGACCGATGCGAAGGGTTGATACATCTTATTATCCTGAGGTTAAAAAAGATCGTTGGTCTAAAAAAGATGTTTGGATAAATAGTCTCTTTTGGATGATTTATATCATTGGTTATGAAATCGCCATAAGGGGTATGGTATTCTTTTCTTTATTTTATGCTTATGGGCTTTTAGAAGCTATCATTATAAGTAGTGTTATTTACGCACTTATTCATATATTTAAGGGGTATAAGGAAGCTTTTGGGGCATTCTTTTTAGGTATAGTGTTTGCACTGATTGCTTATTATACACAATCGATTTGGGTTGTGATTATCATACACATCGGCATTGCAGTGATCAATGATATAAAAGCTATAAAGAAAAATAGCAATCATGTGTTATCATAAAGTATGAAAAGAGATAAAATAATAAAAAACATTAAAAAAATACTGATGACGATTTTAGGATTGTTTTGGTTTTCTAGTGCAGTCTATTATTTGAGCGACTGGCCAACTTTAATCATTTTATTGGAAATTGCAAATGGTCTCATCTTTTTAATGTTTGCTTATATTTTAGTAGATCACAAGTTATTTAAATTGGTTGAAATTATATTTTTGTTACTAAATGTATTATTGACATTAACTGACCAAGTAGGTGTTATAGATATCATCTATTTAGTCATATTGTTGATTGTCATTTATTTATATATTTTATTGCAAAAAGGCAATAAGATTTTAAAAAAGGGGAAGTATTATGACATTTGAATACAAGCATAAAACTTTGAATAATCATCCTATCTTGAGATATTTTGTTTTGTTTCTTGGACTTCTAGGGTTACTCATATTTTTTACTGGTCTTATAGCGATGATTACTTCCAACATGTTTGATTTTCAAGGCGTTGTAACGATTTTGTTTTTCTTTAGTTATGGTATTGTTTTCTTATATCTTGCATCATTTAAAATAACCATAGACAAACATAGATTAATTAGGAAAAATCTATTTAGTAAACAAGTATATCAACTAAAAGATTTAAAATCTACAGTTAAAAGAACAAAGACTAGATTTTCAAATACACTTACCTTTTGTTCCATAAATTACGATATAAAGAGAAAAAACAAAAAGATGGTGCACAAAGATAAATATTTAAATATCTACTATGCAGATGATAAATTGATAGAATTCTTCAAGCATAGAGGTTTTAGAATTACAGATTAGAAGGATGACTTAGATGAACAAAGAAATAAAAATGTTTTTTGATCAAATGGCAGAAACATGGGATGAAAGAGAAAAAAAGACGCAAACCTGGTTATTTGATTTTATAAGTGAGCATATACCTTTCGAAAAAGGTATGAAAGTATTAGATTTAGGTTGTGGCACTGGTATTGTCAGTGAAATTATCTATCAATTAACAAAGCAAAAAGTGGTTGCGTTAGATCTATCGACATCAATGATAGAAAAAGCAAAGCAGAAGCATCATTCGGATCATATAAGTTTTTATAATGAAGATTTTTATAAGTTTGCACAAACTGGTTTTGATATGATATTATGCTATAATGCATACCCACATTTCATAGATGTTCAATCCTTTAATGATAAAGCAACAGAAGTTTTAAATGATAAAGGTTATTTGGTCATTATCCATAGCATGTCAAGACAACGATTAACAAAACATCATGATGGACTCAATGGACATATTGCTAGAATATTGAAACCTGCTCAGGAAGAAGCAAGTCAATATTTAAATCATTTTAATGTTATCAATACTATTGATGACGATCAAAAATACATGATTTTATTACAAAAAAAATAATTTTATAAAGAATTAATAGATGAAAAAAATTCATCTATTTTTTTATTATTAATGCTATTTATTATAAATAAAAATACAGATTATAATCTTTATCGTTTTCTTTGAAACATGTTATCAAAATTCATAAAATGAAGGCGTGTTAAAAAAAACGAGGAGGTTTGTTTATGTATGTCATAAGTAGAACCATAAAAATAGAAAAAGAATACTCAAAAGATTTAATTTCAAAATTTGATAAGCCATCAATTGTTTTTAATTTTGAAGGTTTTGTTAGACGTGAAGGTTTAGTTAATCAAAGACATAAAGGGTATGATGTTGTTACAATCAATACTTATTTTTTAGATAAAGAAGCATACATAAGATGGGAAAAGAGTCCAGAACATTTAGCCATGCACAAAAAGAGCGATCAACAACAGACGAAAAAACCTGAGGGAATCATTGATGTTGAGGCAAATTATTATGATTTAGTATTGGAACAGTCCTATCGTGAAAAAACTACTGAATAAACGAATTGTTCTTGTTTTTATATTTATCATACTCGTAATCATTTCACTTAGAATAGGAGTACTCGATTTTTCTTATCGAGCACTTTTTTATGGAGATGATGATGCAATGTATGTTTTATTAACTTCAAGGATTCCTAGAACTGTCGCAGTTATATTGACGGCTTCAAGTATGTCAATTGCAGGGCTCATTATGCAAGCAATCAGTAGAAATAAGTTTGTGTCTCCAACAACAGCAGGAACGACCAATGCAGCAGTACTAGGTGTTTTGTTAGGATATTTGATCATGGGCAATCAATCCTATATTGCAAAGACATTATTTGCTTTAGTATTTTCAATGATTTCAACATTTATCTTTATGATTATTATTCAAAAGATACAATTTAAAAACGTGATCTACATCCCACTTATCGGGATGATGTATGGTGCAATGATTTCATCTATTGCAACATTCATCGCACATCAATTTAATGCACTTCAGTTTTTAAATACAATTGGTGTTGGTGGTTTTGGGAATAAAGCTATAGGTACATATGAAATGCTTTATTTAGTAGTCCCAGTGATTCTAATTGCATTCTTATATGCGACGAGATTTAGTATTGTTGGCATGGGGCAAGATTTTGCGAAAAATCTAGGTGTTAATTACCAAAGGATTATTATGATTGGGTTAGTGGTTGTGTCCATGATAACAGCAGTGACTTTTGTTATGGTTGGTATGCTCCCTTTCATCGGTTTAATCGTGCCAAATCTTATGACAAGGTTTTATGGTGATGATGTTAAAAAAACTATGTTTGATGTTGCTATATTTGGCTCAGCGTTTGTTTTATTAAATGACATCATCAGTAGAGTTGTTGTATTCCCTTATGAAGTATCAATTACATTTACAATGGGGTTTGTAGGTGCAATTATATTTTTAATATTAATTATGATGAGTATGAAACATGAAAAAGCATAAAAAAATATTTATAATATTTGGTTTAATTGCAATACTATCAGTCGTTGCATATGTTAGTTTTTGGATGATCACAACCCCATATGATTTATTTCCAAGTGATATAACTGAAAGACTAGCGATGAGGGATGCAATATTTAGGATTATAAGTAGAAGATCATTTCAAGTGATTGCGATGATCGTCTCAGCAATCTTAATCAGTGCGACGGCACTTGTTTTTCAAACGATGACACATAATAGAATCTTAACGCCCAGTCTGATTGGTTTTGATTCGATCTTTGTTCTTGCACAAACGTTAATCGTCTTCTTTTTAACATCAAGAAGTATATTTTATACGAATCCATATTTGAATTATTTAGTCTCAGCAGTTTTAATGATTGGACTTTCAATGTTGCTCTATGCGTTTGTACTTCGTAAACAGCGAAATCACATTATTTTCTTATTGCTGATTGGACTTATCATATCTACATTAACGAGAAGTTTTGCACAATTTTTGCAGACCATTATGGATCCGGAAGAATTTCAAAATTTGACCATTAGAACTGAAGTATCGATTACCAATATGAATACATCAATCATTCTACTAGTCGTACCAATGATGATATTAATTATTTATCTACTCATGAGAAAACATAGAACTTATGATGTTATGAGCCTTGGAGAGAAGGAAGCAATCGGTCTTGGTGTACCATATTACAAGACAATGAACATGAGCTTAGTCTATATTGCAATCGCTATGTCTATCGCGACTGCACTTATTGGACCAATTTCATTTCTCGGTTTAATTGCAGTAAACATAGCACGTGAATTATTGAAGACGTATAAGCATTTACCGCTCTTTATCATGTCTAGTTTAATCGCCATTATTTTCCTAGTACTTGGACAAACCATCATTAGTGAGTTTGACTATAGAACAACTGTAACGGTCTTTATTTCAATGATTGGTGGGCTATATATGATTTATCTTATATTAAAGGAGAACCGCATATGATAGAAGTATTTAATGTTTCAAAATCATATCAAACACTTAAGGTATTAGATGATGTAAGCATCTCTATACCTGAGCATAAAATTACAGCGTTGATTGGATCTAATGGTGCAGGGAAATCTACACTTTTAAGTATTATTGCTAGACTTATATCAGCTGATCAAGGATACGTTTCAATTGATGATATACCAATGGATTCGATGAAATCTGATGAGATAGCAAGAAAACTTGCTATCTTAAAACAAACAAATCATATCTCGATGCGTGTAACAGTTAAGGAACTTGTAACTTTTGGAAGATTTCCGTATTCAAAAGGTAGATTAAATGATACTGATAAATTAAAAATTCAAGAAGCTATGGATTATATGGATTTAAACGATATTAAAGATAAGTATATCGATCAGTTATCGGGTGGTCAAAGACAAAGAGCATATATCGCTATGATTATCGCACAAGACACCAAATATATCTTGCTAGATGAACCACTTAACAATCTAGATATAAAGTACGGTGTTGAGATGATGCAATTACTTCAAAAATTAGTCAAAGATTTAAACAAGACAATTATTATTGTTATGCACGACATTAATTTTGCAGCAGCTTTTGCAGATCATATCATCGCGATGAAAGATGGTAAGTTAGTTGATCAAGGACATATTGATGATATGATCAAAAAAGAAATATTGGATCATGTATTCGACCATGATTTTTGCATTGCAGGCTATAAGGGTAGAAGAGTTTGTCTTTATTATAATGAAATAGAAACTGTCAAAGAACATATAATAGAAGATTTAGTATAAAGGAGAAAACAAATGAAAAAATTAAGCTTAATGATAAGCGCGTTTATATTAGGAATTATTTTAGTGGGTTGTGGCACACAAGGTACAACAGATGATATTGAAAGATTAGAAGTGAGCATCACGCATACGATTACAACCGGTAGTATCCAAAATGAAGCAGGTACGAGTTGGGATCGCACAAACGCATCTACTGAAGAAGTGACAGAGACATTTTTAACAAATCCAAGTAGAGTTGCTATTTTTAGTTATGATGCTTTAGATATATTAAATGTTGTTGGACTTGATCAAACAAGTATTCAAAGATTAGGGGTGGTTAAAGGAAATCTTCCAGCATTTTTAGAATCCTTTGATGATGATGCCTATGAAAATGTGGGTACACTATTTATGCCTGATTGGGATACTTTAGATTTATTTAATCCACAACTTATTATCATTGGTTCTAGATCAGCTGGGGCATATGATACGTTAAAAGAAAATTATCCAAATGCAAATATATTAGATGTATCCTTGGTTTATGGTGAATATAGTGAGGGGTTATCAAGAAATGTTTTAAACTTAGGGGAAATTTTTCCAAGTGTAGAAGATGAACTAAATGATGAATTATCAAATGTTCTAAGTCACATGGAAGAAATTAAAACTGTAGGACAAAACCACAGTGCATTATTTATATTAGTAAACGGTGAAGCATTATCCTTTTACGGACCTGAAGGAAGATTTGCAGTACTTCATGATGAGTTTGGATTCATCGCAGCTGATGATCAAGCTGAAGAGGGTGGAAGTCACGGGAATGTTGTAGGTTATGAATATGTTGCTGCAGTCAATCCTGAGATATTGTTTTTACTTGATAGAGGTGCCGCGATAGGAAATGAATCTACGCTAGACTCTGTGATTAACAATAGTTTAATTGCCAATACAGAAGCAGGGCAAAATAATCAAATCTACACATTGTCAGGTGTTGCTTGGTACATCGCACCTGGAGGATTTACATCAACAAATCAAATGATTGATGATTTATCTTCTTTTATTAATGAATAAAGGCTATCTATAGCCTTTTTTTATATTTGATGAATTATCATACTAAGTGCATCACCAATAAAATATAAAAACATAATTTTCTCTATTGTATAATATAAGTAACCACACTTAATTAAAAAGGAGAAAATTATGTTCTATCATCATCTTACCATAGAAGAAAGAATCTGTATATCTAAGATGAGTCGACAAGGCGATTCATTTAGAGAGATTGCTAGAGTTTTAGGTAGAAATCCATCAACGATTTCTAGAGAATACCATAGAAATTTTAATGATCAAAGTGACTTTGGTCCTGACTATTACCCCAATACTGCTCAGTGGTTTTATAAAAAACGAAAGAAACTTTGTCATAAAACAGCTGCACATGTTTCAAATGAAGTCCTTGAATATATTGAAGAAAAACTTAATGAGACTTGGTCACCTGAACAGATAGTAGGATATAAAACAGAACTAAAACTACCATCCTTTAAAACGATATATCGTTGGATAGATCAAGGTATCTTGTGTGAAGGGAATAAGAAAGTGCTAAGACGAAAAGGAAAGCCCTCAAGTACGCTAGAAACTAGAGGTAAGTTTAATACAGGCGCACCAATTAGAAAAAGAGATAAAAGTGTTTATAAACGCCTTGAGTATAGTCATTGGGAAGCTGATACGATGGTTTCAGGCAGAAAGGGTAAAACAAATTATTGTTTTGTTACACTGGCAGAAAGAAAGTCTAGATTATATTTAGCATTTAAAGTGCCTAATCGTACTGCAGAAGTTGTTACTAAAGCAGTAATCAAAATGTTAGAAAAGTTTCCAGATGATCTCGTTAAAACAATTACGTTTGATCGAGGTAAAGAATTTGCTGGATATGAAGAAATAGAAGAAAAGTTAAATTGTAAAACTTACTTTGCTGATCCATATTGTGCATGGCAGCGAGGGACTAATGAAAATTCTAATGGATTACTTCGAGAGTTTTTCCCTAAAGGATCAAGCCTTAGAGTCTCAGATGCTAAATTAGAAAAGGCGGTTGATTTAATCAATCACCGCCCTCGTAAAGTTAATCGTTTTATACCTGCAATAGATTTAATTAATACTTATTTAAACTGTTGCACTTAATTTGACAATTCTACATTTATAAATTTGCTAAAATAAAAGAAATGATGCATGGGGTGAATTTTATGAATATTAAAGAAGAAAATGAAAAATTGATTAGTTTTTGGAATCAAGCATTTGAACAAGTAAAACCAATGGAGCTAAAAAAAGAAGATGCAAAAGTAGAAACTGAATTTGATCGACTTTTAAAATTTATGGGTGACTCATGTGAGCGCCTCATAGATGTTGGTTCTGGTTGGGGTTATTGTCTTATTTTATCTAAACTTATGGGAAATAAAATAAAAGAAGGTATTGGACTTGATGCATCAAAACATGCCATTGATGTTTTAAATGGAACATGTGAAATATCAAATATTAGTGGATTAAAAGGTATCGTTGGTACACATGAGGTGTTGAAATCTTATGAAGATGGAAGTTTTGATGGTGTGACAAGTTCCAACTTTTTAGATGTGATACCCGAAGAAACAAGTGATGAAGCTATTAATGAGATTAAAAGAATCATTAAACCTAATGGATATTTACTGCTTAAGTTTAATTTCTATTTAACAGAAGAAATTATTAAAAGTATTAAAATGGATTACGCAGAAAAAAATACTTACAAAATTGGTGGCGTCATCAGAGGTGTTAATCATACAACGGATGAATGGTTAGCTAAGTTTGATGGTTTTGAACTCATTGAAAAAACGGAATTTGAAAGAGTCAAAAATGGTCCAAAAGATCGTGTAATATTACTTAAAAAGATATAAAAAAATGTGATATAATATTAAGAGATAACTATTATAAATAATAATGATGAAATAAGCCCAAATTTGATTGACAAAAAACATTAAATTTGGTATCATTAATTGAATTTTAGGAGGATGTTTATGCTTTGGATTGATTATTTAATTGTTGTATTTGCCATCGTCATGATTGTTCTTGTAATGCTACAAAGTTCTAATGAAGACATTAGCGATGCATTTAGCGGAGAAAAATCAGAGTTGTTTAAAAATAAAAAAGAACGCGGCTTTGAGTTATTTTTAACAAGAGCGTCAGTGATTACAGCAGTATTACTTGTTGTATCTGTTGTATTATCAAATAATTTACATTAATTTAAAAGGCACTTCTAAGTAAGTGCTTTTTTTATGAAAAAGGTGAGAGTTATGCCCCAAAGATATTTTGTTGACAAACTTAATGGATTGATTGAAGGACAAGATGCACATCATATTATTAGAGTCATGCGCATGCGAGATGGCGATGAAATCATTATATGTGCAAATAAATCATGTATGTTAGCATCTATTGAAATTATTGATAAAAATGTTAAATATCATGAGATAAAAAGATTAGATTCAAAAAAACATTTTGATGTGACATTGATTCAAGGATTACCTAAAAAAAATAAAATGGATTTTGTCAGTAAATATGCGACAGTCTATGGTGCTAGTGACATTATTTTTTGTGGTATGGATAGAAGCATTGCAAAATTAGAAAACACAGGATTTAAACGCGATCGTTTATTAGCCATAGCCAAAGAAGCGGCAGAACTTGCGCATCGTGATGATATACCTGAAATTCAACTACTTTCTAAAATGAAAGAAATTGATTTTGATTATTATGATGAAGTGATTGTGTGTGATGAAGACGAACACATGACAGATATCATGGCGCTTAATCCGCTATCCTATGATAAAAAATATGCGATTATTATAGGTCCTGAGGGCGGTATAAGTGATAAGGAGCGAGAGTGTTTTAAATCAATAAATGCTAAATTTATTACCCTTGGTCATTATATTTTACCAACAGAATCGGCTTCACTATCAGCTTTAAGTTTTTTCATGCATCAAAATCACAAATAGCTTTTGACAAAAGCGATAAAATCATATATAATATGAACGGCTTGACATACTAAGCGTGGAAGGAGGGCAGTACATGCCTAAAACAGTAGTTCGCGAAAAAGAATCATTAGAAGATGCTTTACGTCGTTTCAAACGTGACGTTTCTAAAGCTGGAAACCTCCAAGAAGCACGCAAACGTGAATTTTACGTAAAACCAAGTGTTCAACGTAAAGATGCAGCTCGTGCAGCACGCAAAAAAAAGAATAAGTAAACTTCTAAGCGCACCTCACTAAGGTGCGTTTTTATTTCTGATATGCTCATTTAGTGATATTAAACTTTAAAATTATTATCCTTAATGGTATAATTAAACCACAAATAAGGAGCGAATTTAATGAAATTAAGCCAACAAATAAATCACGCTGAATCCATCAGTCGATTAGTCGGTGTACAAGATAGAAATCTATTAGTTTTCAAACAATACTTGGGCGTATCTGTCTCAGTCAGAGGGGCTGATATTATTACAGATGCCAAAGAAGAACAAGTTGCGTTATTGGAAGCTATTTTTGCTGTTTTAATTGAGTTAGCGAATCTTAATATCCAACTGACTGAGCGTGACGTCATGTATATTATTAAACTTGCCGAAAAAGATCAATTAGAGGGTATTGTTAAACTTTATAAATCAAGATCTTCGATACTGGTCAATGATCAAGGTAAAGCGATATTTTCTAAAACGTTTAATCAAAGAGCTTATGTTAAAGCGATTGAAACTTATGATTTAACTTTTGGTACTGGACCTGCTGGAACAGGGAAGACATATTTAGCTGTTGCTAGTGCAGTTGCTGCACTTAAAAAAGGTAAAGTTAAAAAGTTAATATTAACTAGACCTGTTGTAGAAGCGGGAGAAAATCTAGGCTTTTTACCAGGTGACTTAAAAGAAAAAATTGATCCATATTTAGTACCTTTATATGATGCGTTATATGAAATGCTTGGTATGGAACAAACGATCGCACTCATGGAAAAAGGAATCATTGAAATTGCTCCTTTAGCCTATATGCGTGGTCGTACATTAGAAAATGCCTTTGTTATTTTAGATGAAGCACAAAATACAACAAGATCACAAATGAAGATGTTTTTAACTAGACTGGGGTTTGCCTCAAAAATGGTGATTACAGGGGATCCTACACAAACAGACTTGTCTAGTCATCATGTTTCAGGATTATCTCAAGCTGTACAGTTGCTTGCGACACTTGAAGACATTAAGGTGATTAAGTTTGAACGTATTGATGTGATTAGACATCCGCTGGTTCAACATATACTTGAAAGGTATGAAAATCATGAAAGTAAATTATTTTAATCAAACAGAAGAAGATATTGATAAAGTTACAGAACTTATTAGTTTTGTGTTTAAAAAAGTTTGGGATCGTCATACGATGCAAATAATTTTTGTTAGTTTAGATGAAATTCATGAAATGAATAAGACATATAGAAATGTAGATAGGCCTACGGATGTGATTAGCTTTCCAAATGATGAGAAAGACGATAATTCATTAGGTGACATTTTTATTTGCCTTGATAAGGCGAGAGAACAAGCATCTGATTACGGACATTCATTTGAAAGAGAAGTTGGATTCTTATCAGTACACGGTTATCTACATTTAAAAGGCTATGATCATCATAGCCCTGAAGAAGAAAAAGAAATGATTAAAGCACAAGAAAAAATATTAAAAAAAGCAAAGCTTGAAAGGGTGAAAAA
Organism: Acholeplasmataceae bacterium; assembly: GCA_963678355.1. Lineage (GTDB taxonomy): Bacteria > Bacillota_I > Bacilli_A > Acholeplasmatales > Acholeplasmataceae > WOFB19. The sequence continues at coordinate 177,556 of OY782823.1, forward strand.
ATGAAAAGTTTAGAAGAAGCTAAAAAAGCCAGACTTAATGCTTACACACCTTATTCACATTTTAAAGTTGGCGCAGCAATTGAATTGAAAGATGGTAGTTTTATCCATGGAGCAAACATTGAAAATGCCGCTCTTGGACTTGCAAACTGTGCAGAGAGAAGTGCCATGTTCTCACTTTATAGCCAAGGATTTAAAAAAGAAGATATTAAATCTATCACTGTCGTTGCAGATACAGAAGGTCCCGTATCTCCATGTGGTTCTTGTAGACAAGTGATGCAAGAATTATTACCTGATGATGTTAAAATTGTTCTTGCTAACCTTGAAGGAAAAACAATGGAATGCAGTAAAGAAGATTTATTACCTTATGCATTTAAAACATTTGAAGAAGAGGAAAAATAATGGGATATCATTCAGGATTTATCGCGATCGTTGGACGTCCCAATGTTGGTAAATCCACACTATTAAATGCCTTGATTGGTAAAAAGGTTGCCATCACTTCAGATAAGCCTCAAACCACAAGACATCGTATTTCTGGACTCATTACTAACGATCAATATCAAATGGTATTTGTCGATACGCCAGGGATGCATAAAGGTAAAGATTTACTAAACCAAACAATTGATAAAATTGCCGTACAAAGCTTGCAAGATGTAGATCTTGTACTCTTTGTTGTCGATAAAAAATTAGGTAAAGCAGAATCTCATATTTTGAGATATTTTGAGCATGTCAAAGTGCCTGTGTTCCTAGTGATTAATAAGATTGATCAACTAGGCGCGAAATCGGAAATTGATGAAATTATATTAAGCTATTTGAGTGCTTATAAATTTGAAGGATTCTACCCAATTTCAGCAAAGGATAAAACCTATTTAGAACGCCTTAGAAATGGCCTTATTTCATATCTTCCAGAAGGACCTAAATTTTATCCAGATGATATGCAAAGTGACCAATCTGAGACAACATTAATGAGTGAATTTATCAGGGAAAAAATACTTTATTTAACTGAACAAGAAGTACCGCATTCAGTTGCTGTCGTGATTGAAAGATTAGATGAAAATAAGAGCGAAAATACGCTTGATGTCAGTGCCCTCATTATCGTTGAAAGGGCCTCACAAAAGAAGATTCTCATTGGTCATCAAGGATCTAAGATCAAAGAAATAGGGACACTTGCAAGAAAAGAAATCAATAAGGAATTGAATAAAAAAATTCACCTTTCACTATGGATTAAAATTAAAAAGGATTGGCGAAATAGAGAAAGTGATTTAAAAGCTTACGGTGTTGGTGATTTCTAATGGAAGGCATCATCTATAAAATTCAACCGTATCAAGAGACATCAAGACTCTTATTCACATACACACCAAAAGGCAAGATTACACTGCTTGCTAAAGGTGCTCAAAAACTTACCCAAAAAACGCGTGTCATAGCCCAATTTTTGACACGTGTTTCCTTTGATGAGACACCAAATGAAACGTTTATGATATTTAAAAATCCTAAACTTATCGATGATTATGAAGAGATTAAAAATGATTATACTTTGACCAAATATGCAGCGTTAGGCTTAGAAATTGTTGATAAGTTTATGACGGAAGTAGAAAACCATCAAACGGCATATGATCAGTTGGTAGATGCACTTAATCAAGATGATATCAAAAAAGCGATCTTATCATTTTCTTTGAAAATGGTAAAGCAGTTAGGATATGCGATTGATTTACAGGCAGATGGACGTGTTGTTAGAGGTGTAAGTGTGGAAAAAGGTGGGATAGTTTACGAAAATGAGCCATATATGGCTGATTTGGATACAAAAGATGCGATAGCACTTTTAAAACTTAGTTATTTACCTTATAATGAACATAGTGATGTTTCAGATGAATCAATTCAAAGAATTGAGTCATTTATTAAAAGATATTATGAGTATCATCTTCATACAACATTAAAAAATTTAACATAGGAGCGATTATATGACTTCATTAGAGCAATTAGTACAATTTGCTAAATCAACAGGATTTATTTTTCAAGGTAGTGAGTTATACGGCGGTTTAGCAAATACTTGGGACTATGGTCCACTAGGAAGTATTTTAAAGAAGAATGTAAAAGAGGCTTGGATCCAAAAATTCCAACGTCAATCACCATACAATGTATTGTTCGACAGTTCGATTTTACTAAACTCAAGTGTTTGGGAAGCAAGTGGACATGTTGGCGGATTTAATGATCCACTAACTGAATGTAGAAATTGTAACCAAAGATTTAGAGCTGATAAATTAATTGAAGAACATGACCCATCAGTAAATGCCGATGGATGGTCAACTGATCAAATGTATCAATACCTTTTAGATCATGAAGTTAAATGCCCAAGTTGTGGTGCACATGACTTCTTACCAATTCGTGCGTTCAACATGATGTTTAAGACACAACAAGGTGTAGTTGCTGAACAAGCAAATGACATTTATTTAAGACCAGAAACTGCACAAGGGATTTTTATCAACTTTAAAAATATACAAAGAACAACAAGAAAAAAATTACCATTTGGAGTTTGCCAAGTCGGAAAATCTTTTAGAAATGAAATTACACCGGGTAACTTCATTTTTAGAACTAGAGAGTTCGAACAAATGGAGTTAGAATTCTTCTGTCAACCAGGTAGTGAAATTGAATGGTTTAACTATTGGAAACAATTTAGTATGGATTGGTTAAAAGGTTTAGGTTTAAAAGATGAAGAACTAAAATTTGATGACCATAAACCAGAATCTCTTGCACATTATTCAAATGCAACCACTGATATTCAGTTTAAGTTTCCATGGGGCTTTGATGAACTTTGGGGGATTGCGTCTAGAACTGATTATGATTTAAAAGCACACCAATTAAAATCAGGGGAATCTTTAGAATATTTAGATCCACAAACAAATGAAAAATATATTCCTTACGTGATTGAACCATCACTAGGGGTTGAACGTTTAATCCTTGCAATATTATCAAGTGCATATGGTGTAGAAACATTAGAAGATGGTAGTGAAAGACAAGTGTTAAAACTTCATCCTACGCTTGCACCTTATAAAGTTGCAGTACTACCACTTGTTAAAAAACTTCACGCTGAAAAAGCACAAGAATTATTTGCATTATTAAGTGAAGAGTTTGATGTTGTCTATGACGAAACACAAAACATTGGTAAACGTTATAGAAGACAAGATTCAATTGGTACATATCTTTGTGTAACAGTTGATCACGATACAGAAGAACTTCAATCGGTGACTGTGAGAAATAGAGACACAATGGCACAAGAAAGAATCTTAATCAAAGATCTTAAAGCATATATCAAAGCACAAGTTAAGTACTAATTGATACAACTATAAAAATGAAAAGGAGGGGTATCATGGATGTTAAACTTATCGAAGAGATTAATAGTAAAACCCCAATCCTTGAGTTGGTTTCTGAATTTGTAGATTTACAAAAAAAGGGAAAAAACTATATGGGCTTGTGTCCATTCCATGATGATAGTTCCCCAAGCTTTTCTGTTTCACCAGAGAAAAACATATGTAAGTGTATGTCTTGTGGTGAAGGTGGAAATCCAATCAATTTTTATAGAAAAATTAAAAATATTTCTTTTCAAGAAGCTGCTGAAGCATTAGCTGAGCGCGCTGGTATTGAAATAGAAAAACAAGTTGTTAAACAAAGCCCACATAACCATTTATTTGAGATTATGGATGAGGCATCTAATTTTTACATGTTTAATTTAAAAAATAGTAAAGCTGGACAAGAAGCATATAACTATTTACTTAAAAGACAGTTATCAAATGACACGATAGAACATTTTAAATTAGGGTATGCACCATCTTTTGGTGATACTTTATATAAAGTACTCAAAGATAAAGGCTATGCGGTTTCCGATATGATAAATCTTGGTATTGTAAAACAATCAGAAGATGGTTCATATTATGATTTATTTAGTGATCGTGTTATTTTTCCAATTACGAATCCAGATGGAAGAGTTGTTGGCTTTAGTGGTAGAACACTCAATAAAAAGGAACAAGTTAAATATATAAACAGTCCTGAAACATTGATTTTTAAAAAAGGACAATTGTTATATCATTTAAATGAAGGTTTATCTGATATCAGAAAAAACAGACAAATGATTTTATTTGAAGGATTTTTTGATGTCATTAGCTCATATCAAGCTGGTGTGAAAAACGGTGTAGCTACTATGGGTACTGCGCTAACAAAACAACAAGCGCTATTAATGAGAAGATATACACCTTCAATTATTATTGCTTATGATGGTGATGCGGCTGGACAAAAAGCCACCGATCATGCGATTCCAATTTTAGACGGTGTCAATATGAAAACTGAGGTTTTAGTCATACCTGATAAAATGGATCCTGATGAATTTATTGTAAGCTATGGTCCTGAGCGATATGAGTCACTTTTCGGTGAACATTTAATTGATCCGTATCAATTTAGATTCAATTATTATAAGCAAGGACTTGATTTAAAAAATTCAAATGATGTAAAAACATTTCAAAAGAGAATTACTGAAATGCTTCGAGAGGCAGAACCTGCAGTTGTCGCAATTTATAAAAATAAATTAGCGCAAACACTGCATATTAAAGAAGATGACATTGTGGTCTCCAGAGCGCCACAAAGACGCGAGCCTCAAATTCAAAAACCAATTGATTTTGAAATCAAGAAGAGAATCGTTGATAAGTATGAAAAAGCAGAGCGATATTTGATTATTGTGATGCTTAGATCTAAAGAAGATGCAGCGTGGGTCGAATCACTTTTAACCATTAGTGACTATGCTGAACCGGTCGTATCATCGATTAGGTTAAAGATCCAAGATTATTATAAAGAGCATGATATAATAGATATCGAGGATTTTAAAGATTATTTAACATCTGATCAAAGAGCATATTTCGAAACGAATATACTCACTGAACTGTTCTATAAAAGAAATATCGACATACCGAAAACTTCTTATCAAACTTACGTGGAAAACGTCAAAAATGCAGCAATGAAAAGACGAAAAGATTATTTAAAAGGATTGCTCGCTAAAGAAGGATTCCATGATGAAGAAATTGAGAGAGAATATTTTGAGTTATTGTCAAAAATGAAAAAACCCGGAGGTAACAATGGAAATTAAAAAAGTTATTACAGCATTAGCAAAAAAAGCTGGCGAATCTAAATTGGTTACAGTTGGAGACGTTGAAGTTTATGCTAAATCAGGCAGCCAAGAATATTATCAAATTGAGAAAGAATTATTAGATAGAAATATTGATATCGTTGAAAATGATGATGACGATGAAGACGAAGCAGAACCATTTACATTAGCATTAGATGATGACGATGATGAAGAAGATGATACAAATGATGATGCTGAACCAGATGATCTATCACTTTCTGGATTAGAAGTTGAAGAAGAAGAATTATTAAATATCGAAACGATTGCATCAACGATTAAAACAGATGATCCAGTACGTATGTATTTAAAAGAAATTGGTCAAATTCCTTTATTAAATCAAGAACAAGAACAAGATTATGCAATTAAAGTATCTAATGGACGTTATGCAAAAGAACAATTAGATATGGTCAAAAATGGTGAGTTAGAATTATCTGAAAAAGATCAACAAGAATTAAAAGATATTATGGACTTAGCACAATATTCAAAAAATAAACTTGTTGAAGCAAACTACCGTTTGGTTGTATCAATTGCGAAAAGATATGTAGGTCGTGGTCTACTATTTTTAGATTTAATCCAAGAAGGTAATATGGGTTTAATGCGTGCAGTTGATAAATTTGATTATGAAAAAGGATTTAAATTTTCAACATATGCAACATGGTGGATCAGACAAGCCATCACTCGTGCTGTTGCTGATCAAGCAAGAACAATTCGTATTCCAGTACATATGGTTGAAACCATCAATAAGATGATTCGTATTCAAAGACAATTAATCCAAGACTTAGGTAGAGATCCAAGCGTTGAAGAAATTGCTGAAAAAATGGGTATTACACCTGAGAAGGTTCAAAATATCCAACGTATTGCTAAAGAGCCTATTTCATTAGAGGCACATGTTGGTGAAGAAGAAGATTCATCACTTGGGGATTTCATATCAGATCCAAATGCACTAACACCTCATGAAGTGATGATTCAAGATATGATTAAACAAGTCTTAGACGATGTTTTAGAGACTTTAACAGATCGTGAAGAAAAAGTGTTGAGATTAAGATATGGGCTTTATGACGGCAAAAATCATACGCTAGAAGAAGTTGGACGTGAGTTTGGTGTTACACGTGAACGTATCCGTCAAATTGAAGCGAAAGCACTTCGCAAATTAAGAAGTCCATCAAGACAAAATAAATTAAAAGAAATCTATCATGGTAAATAAGAAACGACTTAGTTTGTTAGCTGAGTTATTAAAAGGTTATGATGTAGCGCTTGATATTGGTACCGATCATGGTTTTGTTTTAAAAGAAGCTATTGATAAGGGCTATATTAAAAAAGGGATTGCTAGTGATATTGGAGAAGGCCCTTTAAAACAAGCGAAAAAGAATTTAAAAAACTATCCGATTGATTTTGTTTTATCCAATGGATTTGAAGATATTCATTCACCTTATGATATTGTGATTATCGCAGGTATGGGTGTTTATACCATAAGAGATATTTTAGAACAAGATCATGAAAGAAAAACATATTTACTACAAGCTAATGATAAATACGAAATCTTAAGAAGTTATTTATCTGAACACCATTTTAAGATTATAGATGAATATTTGATTCATGATAAATTTTTCTATATCGTTATGAAGGTTGTGCCAGGAGAAATGATGCTATCTGATGAAGATTTGTATTTAGGTCCTGTGTTAAAGCACAAGGCAGAAGCCAAACCTTATTATCAGTATCAAATCGATAAACTTACTGATATTTGCAAAGTCGCAGATAAAAAAACTGTAGATAAACATATGCAAACGATTCAGTATTATAAAAGATATGTATAACATATCTATAAAATTTTAGAAACAGGGAGGTGCACACATATGGATCCGAAACAATGTCAAACGTTACAAAAATTAGATCGTGCACTCAAGATTTTTAGAAGATCAGGAATTTACAATAGAGTAGGTACAAAACTTAGTGATGCCGACATTATGGTTTTATTCTGTGTTGCATTTTGTGATATTGATCATGAAATGATGATTACAGATATTGCTAAAACCTTAAAGGTTACTTTGCCAGCAGTTACACATAAAGTCAATGAACTTGTTGAAAAAAATTATATTGAAAAAGTTCCATCTGAAAAAGATTTAAGAGTCATCTTTATTAGATTAACGCCTGAAGGTAAAGAATATGTTAAAACCATAAAAGACGATTATTATCGCCCTATTCAAATTCTTTCCGATCATTTGGGTGAGGAAGATACTCAAACATTATTACGAATTTTAGAGAAAGTTTCAGAGTTAGGAAAAATAAAGGCATAAACTTTAAAAAATGTCTTTACAATTGGTCGTGTTTAAGTTATAATTATTAACGCTGACCGATTTGGTGCACTAGCTCAGCTGGATAGAGCAACGGCCTTCTAAGCCGTCGGTCGGGAGTTCGAATCTCTCGTGCATCGCCATTAGCGAATTAACCGGGTGGTAACCCCACCTGGTCAACTTAGAATCAGCAACCTGGTAATCTAACACCCATGAAGGAATACCAGGTTTTTATTTTATATAAATATCATTGTATGAAAGGGGGTAATACAATATGTCTAAATTTTTAAAAGTTAATGTAAAAGATCCTGATAGAGTAACATACATAAATATTGATGATATTTGTGCAATAGAAGGAAATTTAGTGATTATGAAATCTCTTAAGTCTGTTCTTGCTTCAGTAGACAATTTTGGAAGAAAATTATATTCTGAAGAACCAACTTATCATTTAGAAGCAATTATGTTTGAATTAACTGATAAATCACTTAAAACTCTAATTTCTATTTTAAATTATGCTTAATGCATTAAAGGTTCATATTTAGCATTGTATTTATTACCTCTAGGATTATTATCTAATGATACTTTAATTCTAGAATCGGGAATTGGATTCTCAATTATAAAATCTCTTAATGGCTTTTCTGAATTGTTCAATGCAATCAACCAAGCGATCACTTTATCAGATTTTTTATTAGTTTTCAATTTACCAAAGAAATATATCATCTGTTAGATCCTTTCACAACTTATCCTGGTAATTACATCATGAGAAGACCAGGAATTATTTTTAAAATATAAGATAGTTACAACCTATCTTTTAATTACATTATAGTTACAACCTATCTTATTGTCAATAATAAAATAGTTTTAACCTATCAAAATGTCTAAATTAGGAGGTTTTAATCTATGTCAGTACTAAAACTTAAAGAGTTTAGAAAGAAAGCTAAAATGAGCCAAAGAGAACTTGCTGCAGCTTTAGATATTGCACAACCATCTTACTGGGCTTGGGAAAAAGAAACAAGCTTCCCAAATGCAAGACAAATCAAACAACTTTGTGAAATACTAAACTGTACACCCAACGAATTGTTAGGTGTAAGAGAAAAGTATCAGGATGCTATGAGTAAGCTAGATAAGGAGTTATAACATTATGCCAATATTAAGACTCAAGGAATACAGAGAAAAACTTAATATGAGCCAAAGAGATATCGCTGTTGTGCTTAATATAAGCCAACAAGGATACTGGGCTTGGGAAAAAGGAGTCTCATTTCCAAATGGTGAAAGAATTTTACAGTTGTGTAAATTACTCGAATGTACCCCAAATGATCTCTTTGGCGTTCATAGCACTTATGAAGTTGCCAAGTATAAACTAGATAAGGATTAATATTTAAGTTTATTCATCTTTTCTTCGTAACTCTTTTTAACATGCTTTTTTGATACATGAAGGTATCTTTTTGTTGTCTCTAAATTTTTATGACCGAGGACGTCCATTAGAGATGGAAGATCCATTCCGGTTTCAATCATGTAAGTAGCTACTGTATGTCTAAACATATGCGGATGTAAGTGTTCAATTTTCAAAGATCTTTTAGCTTGTCTTAATATATATCTGATATCATCATAATTTGCTGATCTCTTTTTATCGATATTATGCAGCAAGTATGGATGTTCATGTTTAACCTTCAGCATTTTCTTGATGAGTGGACGTGTTAAGGATTTTGTAAAATACACATAACGATCTTCCTTGGTTTTTGTGTGAGTTAATAATATCTCACAATCTTCCATATTAATATGTTTTGATTCAATATACATGATCTCCTGGATGCGAGCTCCAGTATCAGCTAAGAGTGCCATGAACAATTTATGATATAAACCATTAGTCAATTCTTCAGGAAAATCATGAATATACTTTCTAACCTTCTGATAAGTCTCTAAATCTAAAGCTTCGAATGTCTTAGAACGTTCTTTAAGCTTCTGGATTGATTGTAGGTAAGGTAATTCTATACTCGATTGCTTAAAACATCTCTTAAGTATTCCAATACGTTTATTGATGGTTGTATTTGTACATGATTCTTTCATATCTGATATGTAATCATCAAATATGAAATACTTTAAATCTTCAGTATCTGATATACCTCGTAATCTTAACCATTTTTCGAAATGACCTAAATGCGAACAGTAGAAGCGATAGGTCCCATTAGAATGTTGTCGCTTAATATATGATTTGTAGCGACTTGTTAAATCATTGATTTTCATTGTTTATCCTCCCAGATGTTAATTCATGCTATAGGAAGATATAAAAATATACTCCCCCCAGAGCATCATTATATGGGATATATTATAACTGAAATTTGAGATATTATTTCCCACGTTATTTGTGGATAATTTTGTTTCTCTCAATTGCTCGAGAGATGAGGTGGATGTCTGGGTAACGTACTCAATATATGTATATATAAATATATACAATATTCACTTTTTGTTTTCCAGTAAACGACCGCAAATCACACGAGCATGCGTACGTGCGTTTCCCTGGCTATTTCTTTTTTCTAGAGAACGGGATTAAAAATGAAACCAGTATAGATTGAATCATATGAAAAACTAGTAAAACAATTGCAATAATTGTTTGAAACACTATTCTAATAATACTGATAATTACGTTCATTTTAAATTGCTCCTAGTGCATCAAGCAATTGTTCTTTATTCATTTTAGAATATCGCTTGATGCCTTTTTGTTTAGCAAGTGCTTTTAATGCTTTTATGTTAAGGTTTCTATAATCTTCATTTTCATCGACTTCTGGTTGCTCTTCGATACCTAGTTCAGCATGTAGATCTAACTTTTGTTTTTCAAGCTTTTCACATTCTAATTGAAGCTCTGTTTTTCTATTAGACAAAGTATCACATGTTAATGCATCTTCTTTAATTTGATTATTCATTTTAACTATGATACGTTCAGCTTCTTTAGTTTCTTTAGATTTCCATTTCTTATATCTCTCATAACCATACATCATTAAAATCATCACTATCAAAGGTGATGCAACAGATAAACTATAGAGAATAACCTTTAGTATAAAATTAAGTGCTACGTATACACTATCATCAATCATATTTGAACCTCCTATTTATAATCAACTGGTAGTCCAGCATGTTTAAATCTTTCAGCATGTGTATCAAAACGTTCTAGTACATCATATGGTACTGGTAAACTAAATCTTGCATACACCTTTCTTTTCATTTCACCATTAAACTCAACATCGACCACATAGGTCGTAAACTTAAGTTTGACGGGGATATATTTTAAATCACCACTATCAAGCCATCTTTTTATTGGGATATCTTTGATTGTTTGAACCTCATGCATAAATGTAATAGAATCCATATCTTGAGAGTCTAGTTTCCCATGTTGAGAATACATGTAAATATGTTCCATACCATCATGTCTCATGAGTAGATGATCTTCATGTTCTGGAACAAATGATTTATTGTATTCTTTTCCTTTGTTCATTCTAGGATTGTACTGAAGGTGTCTTTCATCTTTATGGATGTCTTTATACTTATCTGTATTAAAATTAAGTACTTTATTTCCATCTTTGTAGTAGTCTCGTAAATCGATAACACGATGATGTACATACCAGTACTTTCCATCTTCAGAGAGTTGTGGCTTTTCTACAGGTGAAGTGAAATATGAACCATTAGCAGTTCTTAGCAATGTCAACTCAGCTAATACGAATGAAGTTAATGATTTCCCCCCACCTACTTTAGCTCTAATCATATGCATGCCTGGTTGAAAGATTGGAAGTCTTGAATAATCATTTCTAGTTAAGTATTTTTTTGCTACTGGAATTGTTATGCTCCATGGGAGACTTGCATACCTAATCAAACGATCATGATTGTTTTTCTTATAAAAGTCATAGATAGTCCTATAGATAAATTCACTTGATTGGCCAAAGAATAATAGTACTTTATTTGTCCCTTTAGCAATAAAGTCTAATGCATGATCAGATGCATCAGATACTTTATCAAATCCATATTCAATTTTATTAAAGAAAGGATCTAAAAAATCTTTCATATCATGCCTCTGATTGCTAAATATATTTGATAAGCTATAAAAGCAACAATGCCAAAAACAACTAAACCGTCAATCGTTAATAAATTAGCAAGACCTTTTCTGGCATCTCTAAATACTTGAGTTAATCTACCTGATATCGCAAGTACAAATATCAATACACCAATTGCACTCCACAATTCCCAATTTCTAACAAAACTCGACCATATATCTGCCCATGTCCACATCTAAATCATCCCCATGCTATAAAGTATGAATACAGCTAATCCAATAAGTAGTACCATGAGTCCTGGCTTCTTCTTAAGGTCTAAGGCATTATATATAACTATTGAACCTAAAGCACCAATTGCATAATAGTACCAGTCAAGATTCCAAATGGAAGGATTTGCATCTGCAGGTAGTCCTCCTGGATTAAATATGGTTGAGTCATTTACAGGATCTAAATATGGATCTACGGATGCATTTGTTTCTAATACTTCAGACTCAAGCACATAGACTTGACCGTTCGTCTCATAGACCATCTCAATAACATCAACAGATTCAGGGTCAACTTCAGGTGTATTAAATGCTTTATCAAATGCACCAAAATCTAATTTCCACATGGTGAACTCATCTAAATTCAAACCTTCGAAGTTTTCATCTGAACGATAATAGGCATCATTTATTTCTTGCTTCATTTCTACAGTTGCATCATATTGTTCAATTTGGTTGACATCACCAACGATGCCTTGCCCTGTATAAGACTGGCCAGCATATAAAAAGTATTCTGTTACAGCTGTACCAATGACAAATAATGGTAATGCTACGACTACGCCTCCTGGTATAATTACAGCTAGCGTTGTCGCTACTGCAGTTGCTGTACCAGAGATGATTGCAGCTTTATACTGCCATGCAATATTACCTTCAGAAATTGCTCCATTTTCAAGTATGACTGAATAAGGTATATAATCACTCTTATCACCAATCAAAGGATCCCAGCGATAATTAAAAAGCATTGATACTGACATTAAGTTATCAATGACAAACTCATCCATATAGAAGTAACCAACAATATGATTAGCTGCACCAATTGTCATATAAATATAAACACTCGTTTTTTCAAAAGTAACAAGTTCGTTTGTATCTAGATTCCAAATCGTGTATGGTACAAATGTTTGAGTTCTCCAATTAGATGTTGTAAACATTGACTCATCACCATGATTAATAACGATAAAATGTTGATCATCATATGTATAATAAAACGCTTCATAGTTGTTTTCAAAAATACTCATATCAGTGTTCTCAGAGAATGTATAATCAAAGAAATATCTTCTATCGTAATCCATTGTGAAATTCAAGCTATATCCATCAACATCGAAGAAACTTAATTCACCCATATCTTCAATATCATCATAAATAGATCCATTTGTATCTGGTAACAATAATAAGTCATCAGGATTAGAAGGATCTATATTATAAAAGTATGAACGACTAAGCAATCTTAATTCACCAAAATAATAGCCACTAGAACCATTGATAGCATAGAGTGCTTCAGTTCTTTCTGCAGATGTTAAAGTCGCATTTAAAACTAATGTGATCGTATAATAATAGCCTTCAGGAACTTCGAAGCCATATTGTTGTTCTAACATGTAAGTATCAGGTGATGGATAAAATAAATCTTGTGTATCAACCACTACTGAAGAAGAAGTTGTTTGATAAGATGTCAATCTTGATGTCTCACTGCCTGCAGATAAAACAACAGCATCTTCAATTGGATCTAGCGTGTCATGTTCAAGCCATGTTGTTATACCAAATGATACAGAGTCGGAACCATTTAATAATCGATTAGATACCAGCATATAAACGCCACCATTTTCTTCTAAAGTCCATGATGCTATCTGACTTGTTATATCAACATCTTGTGGCCATGTAATTTCAGCTTTAACTTGATTAGCTGTAAATATACCAACCATCAACAAAAGTACTATAAATATATATTTTTTCATCATAAATTAAATCCTCTTTTCTTCCTATGTTTAAAAAGATAGACAACTACTACTATAACTACAATCCAAAGACCATAAGTTCTAACAAAATTTTCTATTCCACTTGCTGGCGGTTCAATCATCACCCCAACCACTAATATTTCTTTAGTATGAATTTCAACATCATAAGTGCCTTGGTCACCACTGAAATAGGAAAGTCTAAAACCTAATTCATAAACCCCTTCAGGGATGACACCTGTTCTATCAAAATTTATGAAGTATGTATCATATAATTGTTCATAACTAAATCTATAATTTGTCTCTATGTATCCAGTATTTCCATAGATGTTAAATAGCATTTCAAAGAGTGTCAGTTGTCTGTCATTTGAAACATAGATGTCTTTATAATCAGTCACATATAAGACATCATTAGAATCAGCCAATTGATACGTTTGATTATCAAGTTCACAAGACCAAGATTCTAAAACAATGATTGTGATTTCTTTTGTCATATTCCCTTGATATAAAACTACAGAATATTCACCAGGTATGTTGCCATACCCAGTGAAATTATCTGTATCAATAAAAACATCTTGATCATAAAGTGAAAGAAGCTCACCAATAGTAAAGACTTGATTTGCTTCTTTATGAATGACTGAAGGTCCTTCTATATCAGTGCTTGCAGCATATGTAATTGTATTATTTAATATAAACATGAATAGTACTGCAAAAATCAGCACTGATATTTTTTTAATCATTATTTAAGACCGATAGCCTTTCTACCTTTTTTCGTAAAACCAAAATAACCAAATACTCCAATACCGATTGCCCACCAATACCAAGCAAGTCCTAAGAATGATAATGTTTCTCCTGGTATTGTAATAATTCCACCACCAGATGTTGGTACCCATTTTGCATAAAGTGTTACATCATAGCCGGGCATTGTATTAAAACTAAATGAATCAGTTAATTGATCATCTGTATACCAACCACCAAAACTATAACCTGAACGTGTAGGATTTTCTGGTCTTGAAATACTTGATTGGTAAAGTCCAACAAGTGCATCAACATCTGTACCACCATTGGTATCAAAAGTAATGGTATATGTTCCAATTTCATAACCTGCATATAGAGTTAGATCACTTGTAACTGGTTCAGAGAAATCATAGACTTCAGTGAGTGCAGCATCTATATACCAATTGATAAGTTCATGACCTAATAGAAAAGGATTGCTTGGTTGATCTAAAGTTTCACCATCAACAACAACTCTATCATCAAGTGCACTACCTAAACCTTCTTCAAATAACACACTATGAATGGTTGTTGTATCTGCAACAAATTTTGCATAAAGATTGACTTCAGTTGTTGTGATTGGATTTGCACTGAAATCCCAAAGTATATCATTTGAATCATACCAACCAACGAATATATAGCCTGCAAGTGTTGGTTCAGAAGGTGCACTGATTGTAGTACCAGTACTACCACCATTAGATAATTCATCAAACGGTACGTAACTACTTAGGGAAATAGATCCTTCTACATAAAAATTAACTGTTGCAATTTGTTCATCTTCATCAGGGATTTCAATCATGAGTGCAATGAATTTAGCAACTTGGTTATAACCAGATGAATATGTCGCATCTAAGATACCATCATCATAAACATTGTATTGTCTAACATTCTCACCTAAATCATTGATGGCAATGCTAGGTGCAACTGAAGAACCATCATATTGAACTACTGAAGGGTTAACACCTGTGCCACCATAAGAGATTTCTTTTAATTTATAGTTAAATAGTTCTTGCCCGTCACCAAATGATATATTTATGCTATAAGTACCATTATTTAATACACTAAAAATGTTTGTATAATAGTCATCTTCATAAATCTTTTCATAGCTTAAATCATCCTCAACATTTGAGACTAATTGATAATAGCCATTACGTTCAACAAATTTGAAATAATCATCGACGTTGATTGAACTACCATAAACACTGATTTCTAAACCCAAGTCAGATGCAAGAACATAGTCAGGTAATTCTGTATTAATTTCTAAATGTGCATAGTAACTAATATTATCTGTGTAAGCTAATGCAGTCTTTGCTGTATATGTACCTGAATTATAGGAGAATAGACTATCAATTGCATAAGGGAAATCTTGCAAAAACTCAAGTGTACCAATGTTATTTGATACAGTCCAACTTATCCAATCATCTGAATAATCAGCAGGTAAAGTATGTGTAGATCCTGTGCTAAATTGGAAATTGGTGTCATTATAATAAACAGTAAAGTAATCATCAGTCGAACCAAAGCCCCATTTAGATGTATCATATTCTGCATTGATGAATTGTTCAATGTATAAAATGCTGCCATGTGAACCACCAACAGCATCGCCATCCATGATAAGTTTATCTCCAGCATGAATCTCTAAAGGGAGATTCCCATATTCAAATGCAACCTCAGATGTTTGAGTTGCAGCATAAGTTGGTTGTGCGACTAACAATAGAGTGAGAATCAGTGCAACAGCAACCATTAAAGTCTTTCTAATTTTTATCATTTTTTCACCTTTTAATCTTTCTTAGAATTTTATTTATAAAACAATCATCTTACTATTTGCGAGTTGTCAAGTAAGCTATAACAATTGCAGCTGCAAAACTGTAGAACATCCAATAAGCACTAAAATGTAATTGAAGTAAAATAAACCAGCCAATGAATGAACCGAAAACACCAGTTGCATTTGGAAATAACGCTGGCAATAAAACTGATAGTAAGACTAAGCCAGCAAGTACAAGTAATACATTAAGTGGTGTTACTCTTTTTTTTGCTTTTCTTTTTTTAGCCATAACATAGACTCCTTTCTGATAGTATAAAGATGCTACATCTTTATCTATGATTTATCATAGTAAAGTGATAAAGTCATGTTAGGATACCAATGTTTAATTTATAAATACTAAACTTTAACCAGAAGAAGCATGTCTTATGAATTTCTTCCGAATCAAAAATAGTCTAATAATAGTAAATAAAAGGATCTATATTTCAGCAATTGAAGCATACATTTTTATAGGTTGCAGTTTTTCGATTGCTTATAAGGCGCCTGCCAGCGTGTAGTGAGATGTCTCACATCGAACATCTTAACAAATCTTTATGTTTTGCTTGTTTCATCGTCGCAATTATCTAAAATGTTGCATTACATATAGCAATGTTCGCATATCTCATCCTTGCAAATACGATCTAAACGAGACTCAGTTAATCTCTAACGCATAAATATCAATAACGATCATCATTTAAACGTGTAACGTTTAGGGTTCTTATAATTCTAAAAGAATTATAAAACCCAATTAATATGGGGCAATCTAATTAACAACCTAATTTATTCGATTATTTAGGGTGCAATTTAATATTTTTAGTATGCAATCTATTATGCTTCATGCAACAAAAAAGGTGTCCTCCAGGGAACACCTTCAGTTTATGATCGCTTTTTGCTGTTTTCACGATAGCCTAAATGGATGCATCTCTGCATCCTGGCTTCTTTTATTTAGTTGACATGTAACTCTGGTGGCTTGTAACCTGCACCAGTTAAAAAGTCGATGATTCCATTTAAAACATCATCTCTAGTAAATCTTCTATTTCTAGTGTGTGCCATTGACTTCTTAGCCTTCTTTGCACGTTGTTCGATGTAATTATCATACTCTAATGCTTTAGCCTTTAAATCACGAATTATGGCTTGATATTTTTCTTTGTTCTTACTTGCCTTCATTGCTTTATAAGCTTGTCGTAATTCTTTCTTATGCTTGCGTATAAGAATAGTCTTTTGTATGACAAAATGTTTCTTCATGTTACCACGTGGAAGATCCTTGACATCTTTAGGTCGAAGGGTTAAAAGTTCTTCAGCTAGTTCTGGATCTATTTCAAATCCTAAACGATGATAATTGCCTTCATCCTTAAAGACACGCTTAAAGACAGGGAGTTCATCCTCTGCCTTTTTAAACGCTGTCTGTAGTCCTCTGCGTGAGCATCCACCAAGCATGTCCTGGAGTTTCTCATTACTGTATGTAACACTACCAGTTTGGCTATACTCGATGAGGAATAATTCTATCACTTTATTGACGATATACATTTCATCGAATCTATAATGATCCTTTTGATTGATACCGATATATTCAATTGGAAGTCCATTTAATCGATAACCATTTTTCATGTATTAACCTTCCATTTAAAATAATTGTTTTACCCAGAAATAATCAATTCCCAAGGGCTTTGTCTTCCTCTTCAATCTTCTTAACATAATCATCCATCCATTCAGGTTCTGCAGGACTTTTGATTCTTTTATTATCAAATGCTTTTTTATCTTCAAAAAACTTAATGACTGCAGCTGTTGAAATAATACCTGCAGCTTGAAATGTTTCCATTACTTTTCTTAAATATACGATGTTAGGTAATCGCAAATTTTCTCTTGATTTCATGATAGCAAATATTAATGCACCGTTATAGACAGAAGAAGGTACATCATATTTATATCGATAAAACTCATCGACTATATTTTTCATGAGACATTGTTCTTCAGGAACGAGCATTGCCTGGATGATCTCATTTGGTCGAGCATATTCTAATGTTTCATATTTTGTCATTTATAAACCTCCATTTGCATTTCTTTGCTGCAGCAATAAATTGATAAGTTATCTTTGCACAATAGCATCGATGTTATATTGCAAAGTATTATTAACATTTTTCTCCTGGAGAATAATGCCAAGCCAAGTGCACATTTTATCAAACAAGTCATCACTCATTTTATTTAGATCCACAGTCCCATTTTCATAGTGTTGATACATGATTCTAGATATGCCTAATTCATCAGCTACATGTTGTTGTGAGTATTTATAATGTGCATTGTTCCATTGCCCATAACTAAAATAGTTAGGATTTAATCGACTATTTTTTAATGCAGCTGCAAGTTGATTTGCATCTTTAAATTTATAAACAGTTTTAACTTCTAATAACATCTATTTTTCCAACCTTTCATAATTGATAAATTTTGGTGGCTGTCCTTTGCGAGATTTAAGGTTAATCACGCCTCAAGCGATCCTTTTAGAATACTTGCAGATTGCAACCAGACATTTAACATCTAACGACCTTGATGCACCACCAATGATTGAAGGGGGAAGATGGCTGTTAGTTTTTTCTGTCATTACTGAACCCGATTTAACCACTGTCAGTAAAAACAACTCACTTAACTTATCGACTCATTTATCTGATATCTTCTTAATCAGCACCATCATTTTTAGTTTCGAATGTGACATATATGTCATACCATTTTTATAATTTATTTGATAAACTTATTTAGTAACCTATTCCTAAGCCTGGTTACATTAAGCACTTTCATCCACAGAGAGTGCTTTTTTTGTGTTATGGGATGAAAAGGAGACTAATCTAAACATCCCAAAACACTATGCCCTAGTAATTAGCATAATTGAGTGTCATAAGGTTTAAATTTATTATGGCACTCTCAATAACAATCAATTAGGGAGGTATCAGAATATTGATGGCGATTATATTATTCTGATAATAAATGCTCTATTAAAAATTGATTTTAATCTTTCAATGATTCATTAATTGTAGCTAGACTTCCAAATATAATCAGCAATACAATAAATGCAATTATAGTAACAATCGTATCACTCATAATTCTAACCTCATGTTTAAATCTTGAATAATGAATGACTTCTCATCTTTTCTTACTTCTTCAGCTGTAAGATAATCAAGAACACACCATCTTATAGCCCCCCATAAAGTTTTAAAGTCTTCGGTAAATGCATCACCACCTTTATTATCTATAGCAGTATAACCATCTTGTGTCTCAGCAATAAAACATTCTTTTCTTTCATCAACTTTATCAATCACCTTATTTAAGTGTTCAGATTTAACAAAATTAATCATTGTTTTTTCTCCTACTTATAAACTTCTTAACATGATCAGCGATTTGCTCAATCACTGCAAATTCATAGAATATAGTTACTACTAAAATCAACATGATAGAAACTATAAAAATCCAGTCCCACGTTGTCATGCTTCTTCCTCATTCTTTGAGACAATAATGTGAATATCTCTCTCTACTGCTGAAACATTGAAAACTTCTCTTGAAGATAATTCTTTTGAATATATGTCAATAATTAAATCAGTAATTACATCATCCCTGATTTGATTTTCCTTTTCAGCAATACTACCATAATATAAGCCTCTTCCTTGTGTATCCTCAATGTATATATTTTGGTAGTAGTAAATGAGCGGTAAAATTTCTTTAAAAGTTATTTTCATGATAGCACCTACTCAACATAAACTAGTTCGCCATTACAATACACTTGCATTTCTAGAGAATTAGTTAAATCACAATTTATCATGTGTACTTCATCTTTTGTAACATCATCATATATATAAATATCAGGCTCTTCTTCAGTATCATAGTCTATCAGGTGAACATCAATTCTGCCATCACACTTTTTTAATACGTCGTCTAGTGATTTCAATTTCATGATGTTACCTCTTCAAAAAATTCCCAAAAAACACTCTTTTTAAAAACTCCCATTTCCGAACCACTAACCATCCACACTTGATCTGCTTCGTTATCAACAACAGTAATCTTAGCTATTCTACCTGATGATTTTTCTTTAACTTTCATTCCTTTAACAATTTCTTTTTCTTGTGATTTAGGCATCACTACACCTCCCAGGTTAATTTTTAAGGTTAATATAAAAACCCTAAAGAGAATTGATTATCTTCAATAGCCCTGGTAAACACTACATCCAATAATCAATTCTCGTTAAGGTTTCTTTATTATGCATAAGCTTGATTACCAGGTTTAAGCTCTTGCGAATATTTTCTTTTTCGATGTTCTATATAAAACTTGATTTTATTTAACTGCCCTTCTGTATAACCACCTTGAATTGACAGCATAAATTCATCTGCTCTTGATTGCATATGATCAACAACTTCAAGAACAAATTTGTAAATTCTGATATCTCCCATTTTTTGTTCAACATCGATTTCAGCTTCTACCTTTTTCTTTATTAACTCGTTAGTCATTATCATCCCACCCAGAATAAATAAAAAACACCCATGATTGGGTGTTGAGTATGCAATGGACTTCTAAGCCGTCGGTCGGGGGTTCGAATCCCTCGTGCATCGCCATTAGAAAACAAGTCCCTTTCTTAAGGGATTTTTTTGTTAGAAAATATTTAGTATATGCTTAGCAAGTCCCTAAGGTGGTATAATGAAAAAAACAGGGGGTTTAAAATGGGGAAAAAGAATAATTTAATACTTCAATTGAATTGTGATAAAAATAGTGCTATTCAATTCATAAGCAATATAGACGATACTAGAGATTATGTTAGAGTTTCAAAAAACGATAACTATGATGTATGTCTTGAATTAACTTGGAGACAACATAGTGAGCCATATATTGATTATTTATATCTAGCTAATATTGAAAATCAACAACTAATAGGAGAGTTACTTAAGTATAAAAAAAATTATAAAAAATCTGATAAATCTATTAAAGATATTATAAAAAGTGCTTTTGGGGTTGTTGTTGGTTTACTCATGATTTATGGTATGCCGTTTTTGTTACTTTTTGGTTTTACAGATATGTTATATTTGTCACTTGCTCTTTCAAGCATACCTTTAATGTTATTAATCATCATAGTTGCTGCTGATGGTAATCATATAACTGCACATAAGGAAAATATCATAAAAGAATTATCACCTATTTTGGGAAATAAAAGTAGTGTTACTTAATTAAATTTCTTGACTTAAAGTAATTCTAGGTCATATGTTAGGGCTCACCCTAATTGATGGTTTTTTTATAAGATATAAAAATATAAAATCAACTAATAGATATGTACAAAATTTAATGATAAGTTTATATATTCTAGCGCTTGATGTTATAACTTATTGTGAAGTAATATTTATTATTTATAAAGTTATTACTTTGGTTGAAATTTTTAGGAGTTTATAAACGTTTCAAGTGGAATCATTGACAATGCTATATTTATAGAACTATGAGGTTTCAGTAAAATGGGTTTAGGAGAAGATATCTAGTTTAAGTAATAATTAAACAATATAAGTAGTTAATTGTAGATGTGCAATTACAGGACGTTGTTATATTAAATTTAAAAATAGGACATATGTGCCCTAGTTTTTATAAGAAAATTATCTTATAATTGTTATATATTAATCCTAATAGGAGGGGAAAATGAAAAATTTACACTTAAAAAGAAGTTTTTTTATTTTGCTTATATTTTCAATTTTATTGATTATACCAGCATACGAAGTTGATGCAAGCATAGCTAATGCACAAATGATTAGCGGCGTAGATTACTCAGGTCATGGAACGATTTTAAATAATAAAATTAGAAATGGTGTTGCTTATAATACAACCTCATATGTGTACGTTCCATCATATACAGGGAAATACGAAAATCAAGTTATTCTCACTAACGATTGGTGGCTACACAGTTGGAGCAGCTGGGGAACTTCTAATAATAGAACAAATGATTATTACACATATAGAGGAGAATCAATTGTTGAATATGATGTTGAATCTAAAATACAGCATTTGTATAGGAGATATGATCCTGAACATATTCCAAATTATGGTACACTTTATGTAACTGAATATAGAGGCAACAAATGGTATAATAGCTTTCTTACTAGAACAGAAACAAGTACAACTGGTTATCCAGGATCAATTGCTAACTATGATATAGTTAGTAGATATACTTCAAGCTATATTGAAAGTTATACTGGTGGGTATGAATATTATGGTAGTTGGGAGGATTCGCAACCATCTTCAAGCACTAACTATTCATGGCAAGCATATTCGTCAAGAACTGTCTATAGATATAGATCCAGAAATATCACATGGAATAGTGAGTATTTAGCAAGTAATGAAATAGTTCCTCTAAAGTATAATTTATATGATGCAAATGGTGGTAGTTTTGATATAGCAAAGTGGAGTTTTGTGCCTACGATTTCAGAATATGAACCTATATCTGGCGAAGGTATTTCGATGAATTTAATCATTGAACAGTATTATATTACACCTCAAGCAGTTGTTAAATATATTGATGATAATATTAATGCTATTCAATCTGACATAGATTTTTTAAATACTAGAACAAGTGGTTATTGGTTTGCTGCACTAACAGATATTGGTGCAAGTAGTGGAGTGAGCGCATTATTAGCTGCAGGAGAACTGCCTGGATCATTGGCTACGGTCTTTGCCTTAAGTGCAGCAATTATTGAGTATTCAGATATTCTTAGTATAGAAGAAGCTGCAAATACTATCCGCACACTTGCTGATCTTATTGATTATATAATTCAAGAAGAAGATCTTGTGCTTGTATTAGGTTGGGAGTGTGCTATTGTACATGGAGTTTATGAATCAAATATGTATGAGAGTATGTACTTTCAGTCAAGTGAAAATCAATATGTATCTATGAATTTCCTTGAGAATGAAACAGGGTCTGCGTACTTGTATCCTAATCAGGATAATTATGGAATTGTAACATTTGATCATGATGCATCAGAAGTTACTAATCTTTTAGAAGAGTATTTAAATAGAAGGTTTCCTAGAATATATCCATGGAATTGGTAACATATTAAGTTAAAGGAGTTTTTATGAAAAACACAGTTATTCACATTTTAGTTTTCATTATCATATCAGCAGTATGTTTATTGGTGTTAGACAATAGAGTAGATACTTTGCGGTCTCTACAAGATTTGTATAACACATCACAAATAGAACCCTATCAGGTTGCATATGTATCATATAGAATATTGATGAATTCATGGTATTTTGGATACTTCAGTTTGGCAATAATTATTGATACAATAGTTTCGTTAATATTAGCTAAAAACAATAAACTTAAAATATATTTACTGGTAGAAATAGTAATAGATTTTATCATTTCGTTTATTTCATATAGATATGTACAACATAATTCTATGGATATTCAACGTGAAATGGAATTCCAAACAATGTTATTTATAGTGGGTGGAGTATTAGCAGTAATTTATATTTGTATCAATTATTATAAATTTTCACTGTTGAGAAAAAGAAAAATATAATAAATAATAAGCATCTGTTTTACTATATAAGAGGTGCTGTGTATTAATTTTACATGGTGCCTTTTTTAAAGTATTTATTGAATCATTAGTTTTATAAATCAGCACAGTAAAAATGAAAGAAAAAACTATAGATAAATATTAATATTTCAAAAAAAATCGTTATTCAATTACAAAAAACCACATCTTATAGATGTGGTTTTATATTTAATAAGTACTTAAACAGAAACATTAAAAAATCTTTGTAGATATTTTGCAAGTCCAGCTTCATCATTAGAATAATCAGTCACTTGATAAGCTACCTCTTTTAATGGATCAACGCCATTCTTCATAGCGATACCAAATGACATTTCACGAATCATTTCCAAATCGTTATAACCATCGCCAAAGGCAATCGTATTTTTTGGGTCAATGTTATAATAACTAATAAGATATTTTAAAGCTGATGCTTTAGAAGTATGTTTTAAATATACTTCATAAATTGTATTTTTATTATCTGATCCCCATTGTCTAAATGATAATGTATCTGGATATTGGAATGTGATCCAAGATTCAAATTTATCTCTAAAATCATTATTAATGACCATAATCATACCAGTGGGTTCAACGTTAAAATTCGTGAACTCGTCTTCAATAAGACGACCATGATTAAGACCTGAGAAATAACGTTCTAATTCTTTGTCATATTTATAAGCATATACTGTATCATCAATACTGAAAAATGCTGAATAAATATGTTCTTTGCTGTACTCAAATAATGTCTTCATTATTTTAATTGGTATATAAGTTCTTTGTTTAGCAAAATCAATATGATTTGGATAATCAATAGAACCACCATTATCTGTGATAATTGGACGATCAATACCAATTTGATTATAGATATCTATACAACCTGCAAGTGGGCGTCCAGTTGCAATAACAACAATATGTCCTAACTCAGAAACTTTTCTTAATGTTTTAATTGTTTCGTCTAGAAGGTCACCATTTCTAGTTAGTAAAGTACCATCAATATCACATGCGATTAAATATTTTTTCATGATTACACCTCTTTCTCATTATCTCATAAATATTTATCTTTTCAACCTAAATATCTTAAAGATTATGTATATATCAAGTAATCAATGATTTTTCCTTATTTTAAGCGCTTTATGTTATATCATTAGCATGATATAATAATCTATAGGAGCTGATGATATGCAGATATTAATTATGATTTTCGGTCTCAACTTAGATGTAGGGTTATTAGTAAGCTTTCTTTTGGGAACTAGTTTTGGTTTCCTTTTACTGTTTTTATTATATATTTATGCAGTGATTAATGGATTAAATAAGAATGCAAGAATTAAACATGCTGAAGAAGTCGACATTGATGAAGAAGAAATTAAATGGATGATTGAAGATGCAAAAGATCAGTTCAAAGATAAAGATAAGAGAAATAAAGAAGGTATGTATACATATCTGATTAAGATACTTGGAGAATTATCTGTAGATATTTCAAAGAAGTTCTTTCCTGAATCTAAATATCCGTATTTAGAATTAACGATTGATGAATCGCTAACGTTAAGTCATTATATTACAAATCGTCTTGATGAACTTCTTAGTGGTAGAATTTTGGCATTGACGAGAGGCGTTACTTACGCCAAAATTATGGAAATGACAGAAATGAAATCTAAAGTTGATCAGTCCATTGTAGGAAAAGCGGCTAAGGGTTATTCTAAAGTTTCTAAAGTTGCATTTGCTACATTAAATGCAGTAAATCCAGCTTATTGGATTAGAAAGTTCACTAAAGAGACAATGATTAATATCGTTGTTGTCAGAATTGGATTAGCTGTAATCTCAATTACTGGTGAAGAAACATATAAGATTTATAGTAAGAAAGTATTTAACGTCGAAAAGACGATTGAAACAGGTGTTGATGATTTATACAACATGATTAAAGAAGATGTTCAAAAGGAAGGGGAATAAAGTTTGAGAAAACGTAAAAATTTAGAAACTCCAGAATTACCTAAACAAACATTTTCAATTTATCAGTTTCCAAAATATGAAGGGATTCGTGGAAAGAAAACATACGAAACCACGCATTTTGTTTCGCCAATTTTTGGTACGAAAGTCAAAGATGTGGTAACTGTGCCTTTTCAAGTGAAGACCTTAGGTGATACGACAAAACGTTTTGATGCATTTAGAACTAAAGCTAAATTATCTGATAAAGAAGCAGTTCAAAAATATGGCACAAAATATTATGAATTCACTAACATTGTTACAGATCGTACAAGAGAAGAATATTTTGGTACACCTTCTTATGAGACATCACCACAAATTGGTCAGAAGAAGGAAGAAGAAAAACCTCGTATTAAACCAATTAGCAATAAGTATGTTGCTAAACTTGAAGAAGAACATGAATCTCATGTACTACCATCATTTGAACCAAAACGAGTTGTTCAAATGAAACCGGAAGTTCAAGAAGAGGTTTTAGTTGAAAAACCTAAAGCAAATCTTGAACCTGAGTTTAGTACATTTAGAAGACAAGATGATATACCAAAAAATAGTGAAGTTGTTTCATCAGATTTTGGTATGTCTAAATTTAAATCAAGTGAAACACCTAAGCCTAGAGTGTTTGAACCAGAGAAGAAGACTTATGATTTTCCAGGTGTTAATTTATTTTCTAAGAAAGAGCGTAATTTAGATGAACAGCCTCAATGGTTGCTAGATCAAATAGATGTTATTAATGCGACATTAGAACAATTTGGTATTGAAGGTTCTGTTGAGTCAAGTATTAAAGGGCCAACAGTAACTAGATATGAAATTGCATTAGAGCCTGGGGTAAACGTTAAACGTATCTCAAATATTTCAGATAATTTAATGATGAGCCTCGCTTCTAAATCAATTCGTATTGAAGCACCGATTCCTGGTAAACCATATGTAGGTATTGAGGTACCTAATGTTAAACCAGAAATTGTAGCATTTGGTAATGTGATCTCAAATCCTAATTTCTTATCAGATAAAGATCACCCATTAAAGGTAGCACTTGGTGTTGATATTGATGGTGAAGATATCTTTGTTGATATTCAATCCATGCCACATGGCCTTATTGCTGGGGCAACCAATAGTGGTAAGAGTGTGTGCGTCAATACAATTTTAGTGAGTTTATTATTAAAGAATTCACCTGAGGATTTAAAACTTATATTAATTGATCCTAAGATGGTAGAACTTACACCGTATAATGATCTTCCACATTTAGTGACACCGGTGATTACGGACGCTAAGATGGCTGCGCAAGCGTTGAATTGGGCAGTTGTTGAAATGGATAAACGTTATCAAAAATTTGCGAGAAGCAGAAGTCGTGATATTAAGTCGTTTAATCATAATGTGAAACGTGGATTAGTTGATGCTGAAAAGATGCCATATATTGTAATCATCATTGATGAGTTAGCGGATTTAATGATGGTGGCACCACATGAAGTTGAGGACGCTATCCAAAGAATTACACAAAAAGCAAGAGCTGCTGGTATTCATTTACTGGTTGCTACGCAAAGACCTACAACTGATGTTGTTAAAGGTACAATTAAATCTAATATTCCAGCAAGAATTGCATTTAGAGTTGCATCATTTGTCGACTCGACAACAATATTAGATGGTGCAGGTGCTGAAACGTTACTTGGTAAAGGTGACATGCTTCTTAAGAAGGATGATCGTGCACATCGTTTACAAGGTGCATATATTCCTGATGATGAAATCTATGCAATTACAGATTTTATTAGAGCTCGCGCTAAAACAGATTATATATTTGAACATGAAGCTTTAAGACAGCAAGTAGAAATGAACGAAATCGCATCTGATGATTTATTTGAAGATGTTGCATATTATGTTGTAGAAAATCAAAACGCATCAATTAATAGCATTCAAAAACAATTTGAAATAGGCTTTAATCGTGCACAAAAGATTGTAGAAATGTTAGAATATTATCATATTGTCTCTGAAAGTCAAGGGACGAAAGCTAGAGAAGTATTGGTAAGCCTAATTGAATTAAAAGATATTTTAGGACATGAATAATTAAGAAAAAGGATGATGAAGATGAAGAAAAAACAAATATACATATACTTAGGAGTAAGTATATTTATACTTATAGCATCGATCGTCCTTTTTATTTTGGATGAAAGCCCTGCTTATTATTCATGGGCTTATGTCGTGTTTATCATAGGCGCAGTCTCAGCATTTATTTCGCTTTTTACTGGACTATATTTAGCCCATAAAAATGCTTTAGAAGGATTTAGAGAAAGTGTTGTTGATTGGTTTAGATTTGTGGGTATGTCACTGATGTTTATACTCATATTCTTTATGTTTTTCTTTACATCAGCAACTGTTGATGGGGCATCGATGGAAACAACTTTAGAAGATCATCAAGTCGTACTTATCTATCATTATAATTACACACCAAAATTAAATGATATTATCATTATTCATATAACAACGGAACAATATCCTAACCATAAAGGTGACGAAGATTATTATGTAAAACGTATCTATGCTATGCCTGGAGATGTTATTACATTTGGATATGATTCGCCTACATCTTATAAAATATATGTTAATGGTGAAGTTGTTAAAAATCAATATGGTCAAGAATATATAGCGAGAATGAATGAGAATGCTACGATTATGACAAATCCTGTATATAGTGAAAAGGATATGATTGAACAACTTTTAGATAGTGAAGGAAGAGTCATGGATGGTTGTTATCTAGCCATGGGAGATAATGAACGTTTCTCTCTAGATAGTAGAGATTTAGGTCTTATCCATGAAGAAGATATTATTGGGGAAGTCATTTATAGACTTAGCCCGCTTGGAGGTTTACAATGAGCCAACAAACTGAAAAACAAATTCAATGGTACCCTGGACATATGTTTAAGTCCATGAGGGAAATCAGAGAAAAGATTAACCTTATGGATATGGTGATGATCTTACTTGATGCAAGATTACCAATATCATCATTAAACCCAGAAATACTAAAAGTCGTTAAACGCAAACCGGTACTCATTTTATTTAATAAAATGGATTTAGCAGATTTAAACGTTTTAAAGGATTTTGTTAAATACTATGAAGATCAAGGCTTTTATACTTTAAGTATTGATGCGAATTCAAGAAAAAATGTGAATAAGATTTATAGTACTTGTCTTGAAATATTAGATGAAAAAATACAAAAGCAAGCAAACAAAGGATTACAAACCAGAGCAATTAGAACAATGATTTTAGGTATTCCTAACGTTGGTAAATCAACTTTAATCAATGGACTTGCTAATCGTAAAGCAACTAGAGTCGGAAACAGACCTGGGGTTACTAAGTCCCAACAATGGATTAAGTTAGCAGGTGAGTTTGAATTACTTGATACACCAGGTGTTCTATGGCCAAAATTTGATGATATCAAAGTCGCATATCACTTAGCCATTACAGGTGCAATTAAAGATAATATTCTTCCACTTGATGATGTATGTTTTTATGCCTTAAATTTCTTAAAAGAAAATTATTTCAAACGCCTAGCTGATCGCTATGAAATCACTGAAGATATGGAATTTGTTGATATGTTAGATCATATCGGTAAAAAACGTGGTGCACTACTTAGAGGCAAAGAAATTGATTACGATAGAGTATATCAAATCATTCTTACTGATATTAGAGGGCGTCAACTAGGAGGATTATCTTTTGACCGATTATAATCTATACTTATATGAAGAAAAATTACTTTCTGCTGGTTATACTTATGTCGCAGGTATTGATGAAGCTGGTAGGGGGCCACTTGCAGGACCAGTGGTTGCTGCTGCAGTGATATTAAAACCTGGTGCTAAACTAGAGCATGTCGATGACAGTAAGAAATTAAGCGAAAAACAAAGAGAACGCGCTTTAGTTGAAATCAAAGAGAATGCACTTGCCATAGGTATTGGCGTTTGTTCAGTTGAAGAGATTGATAAAATCAATATTTACAGAGCCGCAAGAGAAGCGATGATATCAGCGATTAAGCAATTAAAGATTAAACCGCAATTTCTACTAATTGATGCAATGCCTATAGAGTTGGATATACCTTCAGAATCTATTATTAAAGGGGATCAAAAAAGTGTGAGTATTGCTGCTGCCTCAATTGTTGCTAAAACTACTAGAGATGCTTATATGTTGGAAATGGATAAAATTTTTCCCGAGTTTGGTTTTGCTAAACATAAAGGTTATGGTACGAAACTACATAAGGAAATGTTAGAACAATATGGATATACACCAATTCATAGAAAAACGTATGAACCGATTAAGACAATGATCAAAGAAGGAAAAAAGCCTTATGAGAAAACTACTTGAATTAGATCTTAATAATTATCAAGGTGTTGAAAAGGAATTTATTAGAACTGCTGTAAGAGGCATTATGATAGAAAAACCTTTTCTATATATGATTAGAAGCGATAAATATTTAGAATATAAGTTTCCTGGTGGTGGTATGGAAGAAGGCGAATCTAAGATTGATACGCTTAAGCGAGAAGTTTTAGAAGAATCAGGCATTATCATTAGTGATGATATAAAACCATATGGATATGTCAATGAAAGAAGAAAGTCAACACATGAGAAAAATACAATATTTGTTATGAACTCATATTACTACTTATGTGGCATCAAAACATTTACAGGTACACAAAATCTAGATGCATATGAAATTGAACATGGGTATAAATTAGAAAAAGTTCATATTGATTGTGCGATTAAAAATAATCAAGAGCTTATTAGTGGAAATACTGAAAATATGCCTTGGGTTTATAGAGAATTAGAAGTTTTAAAATTGATAAAAGATGAATTGTTTTAATAATTCGTCTTTTTTTATAGAAGAAAATATGTAAGCACTACCATAGAATTATGTGAAAAAAAAGATATATATTATATAAATATATATAGAAAGAAAGCAAAAATTAATTGCTTGACTTATCGTTGATTGTTACTATAATAGATATGGAAATGGAGTGTTTACATGAATGAAAAACTAATTATTGTGGAATCACCATCTAAATCAAAAACAATTCAGTCATATTTAGGCGATGGAACAACTGTTTTATCATCTAAAGGACATATCAGAGATTTGGCGATTTCTGGTAAAGATGGATTAGGTATAGATATAGAAAATGATTTCCAACCATCATATGTGCCTATTAAAGGTAAAAAGACAGTGATTAAAGAATTAAAAGCTGCAGCTAAAGGTAAAGACGTTTTAATTGCAACCGACCCCGATAGAGAAGGAGAAGCCATCGGTTGGCATCTCGCTCAAGTTTTAGGTCTTGATTTAAATGAAAATAATAGAATTATATTTAGAGAAATTACTAAACAAGCAGTAACGGAAGCATTAGAACACCCAAGAAAAATTGATCAGGATTTAGTAAACTCTCAAGAAGCAAGACGCATCCTAGATCGAATTATCGGTTTTAAATTATCAAAATTATTACAATCAAAGATTAAATCTAAATCGGCAGGACGTGTGCAAAGTGTTGCACTTAAGTTAATTGTGGATCTAGAAAAAGAAATTGAAGCATTCGTTCCTGTGAAGTATTATGAATTAGATGCAATCTTTCCTAAGTTTAAAGCGGACTATGTAATTCCTGCTAAAACAAGACTTAGCTTAGAAGAAGCAAATAAGATAGAAGCAGAATCAACGAATCCTTTTACAGTTTCAAAAATTGATGTTAAAGATTCAGTACGTAATCCTAAAGTCCCATTTATTACATCAACACTACAACAAGATGCAATTAACTATTTATATATGAGTGCAAGTAAGACAATGCGCGTTGCACAAGAATTATATGAAGGTATTGAAGTTCACGGTGAAATGATGGGTTTAATTACCTATATGCGTACTGACTCAACTAGACTTGCAGCACCATTTGTCCATGATACTAAAAAATATATTGAAGAAACATATGGTAAACAATATGTTGGTAAATATCGTGTGACTAAGAGTAATAATGCACAAGATGCTCATGAAGCGATCAGACCGACATCACTTAAGAATACACCAGAGAGTTTAGAACCTTATTTATCAAAAGATGAATATAAACTATATAAACGTATTTATGAGAGAACTGTAGCATCACTTATGGCGCCAGCTGTTTTTGAATCTACAAAAGTTTCAATTGAAAGTCACGGCCATGTTTATCAAGTCGATGGATTAACTGAAAAATTTGATGGTCATTATAGAGTATTTAATGATCAAAAACCAAAAGAGAAGATGTTACCAAAACTAGAAGTTGGTCAAGAATTAATTGCGAAAGAAATTGAAAAAATCGAAAAGGAAACAACACCACCTGCAAGATATAGTGAAGCATCACTAATTAAAGAGATGGAATCACTTGGCATTGGTCGTCCTTCTACATATGCACAAATTATTCAAACCATTAAAGCTAGAGATTATGTCACTTTAGAATCTAAGCGATTTGTACCTACTGAACAAGGTAAGCTTACATCTAAAGAATTAGATAATTTCTTTAATAGAATTATTAATGTTGAATATACATCAAAAATGGAAAAAGCACTTGATGATATTTCTGAAAATAAACGTTCAGGGGTTAAAATCGTAGGCGATTTCTATCATGCGTTTATACCAATGGTTGATTATGCACAAGAGCATATGGAAAAACTTCAACCAAAGATGACAGATGAAATTTGTCCTGAATGTGGAAAACCACTTGTTGTGAGAAAATCTCGCTATGGAGAATTCTTAGCATGTAGTGGATTCCCTAAATGTAGATACATTAAAAAAGATTAATTAACGTAAATTATGGGAAAATATTTTCTACTTTACAAATATAATTAAAAGTGATAATATAGAAATGCATCCAAAAAATACGGATGTTACTTATCCCCTATTTAGTGTATGAAAATACACAACAAATCCCCTTAATTGGCCCCTCACAATTTAAGTGAGGGGCCGCTTTTTTTGTGACAATTTATAAGTATTGTGCTATAATACTTTTTGGAAAATGGAGGCATTTTTATGAAAACATTTAAAGGGAAACCTGTGACACTTTTAGGACAAACAAAACAAGTTGGTGACACAGCACCTGATTTTCATGTATTAAACAACAAAAGTGAAACAGTAAATTTATCAGATTATAAATCAAACTACATTATCATTAATGTTGTTCCATCACTTGAAACAACAGTTTGCGATATGCAAACTAGAACTGTTAATAAAGAATTAACTGATCGTGATGATGTTACAATTTTAACGATTAGTAATGATTTACCAGGTGCACAAGCAAGATGGTGTGGTAATGCAGGATTACCAAATGTGATTACTTTAAGTGATTACATCGATTTAGATTTTGCAAACAAGTTTGGAACAAACATGAAAGAAAACAGATTACAAGCACGCTCTATCTTTGTTTTAGATAAAGAACGTAAGGTTATTTATTTAGAATATGTAGAGGAAATGACAAACCATTTAGACTATGATCAATTAATTGGGTTTGTTAAACAATTACCGAAAGACTAACCTTTCGGTTTTCTTTTTGATTATGTTATAATAGTATTAAGTTTGAGGTGATTAAATGGGATTATTTCAACGTTTATTTTCTAAGAAAAAGAAGAACGATAAATACCAATTAGGTTTGCATAAAACCAAACAAAACTTTGGAACATTAAAAGCAATTTTAGATGAGTCAAAACAAATTGATGATGATTTATTTGATTCACTAGAAGATATCTTTATTCAAGCTGATATCGGTGTTGATACCGTTGTCTATTTTATTGATAAGTTAAGAGAAGATGTAAAAGTAAAACAAGTGACTGATCCAAAAGCATTGACTGAGATGATTGTTGATGGATTATTTGAAATCTATCTACAAGGCGAGCTTGTGAATACTGAACTTAAGTATGACGAAGGTGAGTTGAACGTCTACTTATTTGTTGGTGTTAATGGTGTTGGTAAAACAACAACAATTGGAAAACTTGCTAAGCAGTTTAAAGATCAAGGTAAGAAAGTTATGCTCGTTGCCGGTGATACGTTTAGAGCTGGGGCGATTAATCAATTAAAAGTCTGGGGCGAACGCGCTGGATGTTTCGTATATACAAAAGCGGAAGGATCTGATCCTTCAAGTGTTATGTTTGACGCGCTTGAGTTAGCAAATCAAGAAGGCTATGATGTCGTTTTATGTGATACTGCAGGTAGACTTCAAAATAAAGTTAACTTAATGAAAGAACTAGAAAAGATGCATCGCGTCATTCAAAAGACTTGTCCAAATGCACCACAAGAGACATTACTTGTCATTGATGCAACGACTGGACAAAACGGGATGCGTCAAGCAGAAGTGTTTAAAGAAGCAACCGATGTTACTGGAGTTATCCTCACAAAATTAGACGGTACTGCTAAAGGCGGTATTGTTCTGGCAATAAGACATTTATATGGTGTACCAATTAAATATGTTGGACTTGGAGAAAAAATAGAAGATTTAGTCTATTTTGATATTGAACAATATATTTATGATTTATTTAGTGATTTCTTTTAAGAGGAGAATTTATGGAAGCATTTGAAAAGAAAGCATATTTGAATAGACTCTTTGATAAGTACCGAAATCTTTTAACAGATAAACAAGTATCATATTTTGAGTACTATTTTTATGATGACTATTCTCTTCAAGAAATTGCAGACATATTAAATGTAAGTAGAAATGCTGTGCATGATCAATTAAAAAAAGTTGAATCACACTTATTTGATTACGAAGAAAAATTAAGATTGCTTGCTAAAGCAGATCAAAGACAAGCCTTAATTAATGAAATAAAGTCATCTAAAGATTTAGCACTTTTGGATGATTTAGGAAAGTTGGATGAATAATGGCAGAAACTAGTTTAAGTTCTCGTCTACAGATGGCGATGCGCCGCATGACTGGACGCGGTGTATTAAATGAAAAAGATATAGATGAAATGATGCGTGAAGTTAGATTGTCACTTTTAGAAGCTGACGTTAATTTTCGTGTCGTTAAAAAGTTTATTGCTGATGTCAAAGAACAAGCTGTTGGCGAAAAGATTTTAAAAGGATTAAATCCAGGACAACAAGTTGTTAAAATTGTTCATGAAGAGTTAAAGAAAGTCATGGGGGATGAAGCAGAAGGTATAAATTATAATCCATCTGGTATCACCACATTAATGACGATAGGTCTTCAAGGGTCAGGGAAAACGACATCCATTGGTAAACTTGCTGTATTTATTAGAAAAAATGAAAATAAAAAAGTATTGTTGATTGCAGCAGACGTTTATCGTCCAGCGGCAATCGAACAATTGAAAACCATTGGTAAACAAATCAATGTTGAAGTCTTTGAAGAAGGCTTAATTGATGCAAGAAAGATTGTTAAAGATGGTTTAAAATATGCTAAAGATAATCAGTTTGATGTCGTTATCGTCGATACTGCAGGACGCTTGCATATCGATGAGAAGATGATGCAAGAGCTCGTTGATGTTAAAAAGATTATAGAACCAAATGAAATCTTATTAACAGTTGATGCGATGACAGGGCAAGATGCGGCAAATATCGCGAAGAGTTTTCATGATCAATTAAATGCGACTGGTGCGATTTTAACCAAAATGGATGGTGACACACGTGGTGGTGCTGCATTATCTATTAGAGAAGTATCGGGTATTCCAATTAAATTCTCATCTAGTGGTGAAAAGATGGATAGTTTTGAAGTCTTCCATCCAGATCGTGTTGCATCACGTATTTTAGGTATGGGCGATGTCCTTACTTTAATTGAGAAAGCAACCGATGCTATTGATGAAGATGAAGCACAAAACATGATGGAAAAACTCATGAACAATACGTTTAACTATAATGATCTATTAAAACAGTTAAAGATGATTAAACGAATGGGTTCAGTATCTAAAATTATGGGCTTTATACCTGGTATGGGCAATTTAAAACAAGCTGCTTCACAAGTTGATGATAAGCAATTTAATAAGATGAGTGTGATGATTTCATCAATGACGGAAGAAGAGAGAAAAAATCCTGAGTTAGTTGATAAATCAAGTCGTAGACGCTCTAGAATAGCAAAAGGTTCTGGAGTTTCTGTATCTGATGTTAATAAGTTAAGACAAGCTTTGGAAGCACAACTTAAGATGATGAAGCAAATGTCTAATATGGATGAGCGTCAAATGCAACAAATGGCTAGAAATCCTGGCCAAGCGTTTCAACCTAAACAAAGAAAAGGTAAAGGCAAAAATAAGGGTCATTTTAGATTTTAATGACCTTTTTCAATATGTTATCCACATTTACTGTGGGAAAGTATTTACAAATCACGTGATAAAATTAAACTAAAGGGGACTCTATATGAAGAAGATTACGTTAATTGATGGCAATTCAATCATGTTTAGAGCATATTATGCTACAGCATATCCTGGCGCTAAAATTATGCAATCAAGCAAAGGTGTTTTTACGAATGCTCTTTTTGCGTTTGTTGGCATGTTTGAAAAGATTGTAACAGATGAAACAACGGATGTGTTAGTTGCATTTGATACAAAAGAACCAACAAAGCGTCATATTAAATATGAAGCTTACAAAGCAGGGCGCGTCAAAATGCCTGAAGAATTAGCTCAACAAATTCCAATGATTTATGACTATATAAAATTAAGTGGTGTTAAACTATATTTTAAAGGTGGCTATGAAGCAGATGATATTATTGGTACACTAGCTAAAGAAGCGAGCAGCAAAGGCTATAAAGTAGATGTTTATTCAAGTGATAAGGATTTACTTCAATTAGTCGATGAAAATGTTACTGTTAATCTTCTAAAACGTGGGATGCAAGAAGTGGATTCATATGATCCAAAAGGTATTGTAGACCGTTATGATTTAACCCATAAACAAATGATTGACTTAAAAGCCTTAATGGGTGATTCATCGGATAATATTCCAGGTGTACCTGGGGTTGGTGAAAAGACTGCGATTAAGTTATTAAAAACATATGAAACACTTGATAAACTTTATGAACATGCAGATGAAATTAAAGGTAAATTAGGTGAAAAGATAAGAGACAATAAAGAATCAGCTTACATGAGCCAAGATTTAGTAACGATTGATTTACATGCTGATATTGATGTTGACGCAGATCATATCGAAAAAGATCCTGCTGACTATGAAGCACTTGCTAAGTTCTTCCAATCTTTTGATCTTCATATGTTTGTCAAACGTATGGAGAAACCAAAAGCATTAGATGCATGGGAAGCTATTGAAATTACAAAAGAATCTGAATTGAAAAAAGTATTGAAATCAGGCATAGCAGTTCACTTTGAATTTAGTGAATACAACTACCATAAGGCTGACTTATGGGGTGTTGGATTATCAGATGGTAGTCATCACTATTTCTTAGATTCAACATATGCGATGCAATCTGAAGCATTCTATGATTTTTTACTTGATGATAAAAAAGAAAAATATGTCTATGATTTTAAAGCACTTAAAGTCTTTTTAATGTGGCATTTAAAGGATATTGAAGGCGTAACTTTTGATTTGCTTATCGCTGCCTATCTCATAGATTCACATTTAGGGAAAGAAGAATTTAAGCGCATTGTTGCAGCATTTGATTATGAGGATATGCAATATGATGAACAAGTTTATGGTAAAGGTGCTAAAAAAGGTCTACCTTTAAAAGAGTTCTACTTAAAACATGTAGCATCTAAAGCAAAAGCCATTTATGCTTTAAGAGAACGCATGTTAGATGATTTGAAAAAACAAGAACAATTATCATTGTTTACTGATATAGAATTGCCGTTATCAGAGGTTTTAGCTGAAATGGAGTATGAAGGTCTATTGGTTGACCAAGATGAATTAAATCGCCAAGGAGATGCTATTAAGGAACGTATAGATAGCATAGAAGAACAGATTATTGAACTTGCAGGTGAAAAGTTTACCGTGTCATCTCCAAAACAACTTGGTGTGATTCTATTTGAAAAACTTCAATTACCTCATGCTAAAAAAACAAAGACAGGCTATTCAACTAACGTTGATGTATTAAATAAATTAAAACATGCACATCCGATCATTCCTTTAATTATGGAATATCGACAATTAACTAAATTGCATGGTACTTATATCGTTGGTATTAAACAAAATATTTTTGATGATGGGAAAGTTCATACCATTTATACACAAGCATTAACAACTACTGGTAGACTTTCATCACTTGATCCGAATCTACAAAATATTCCAATTCGTACAAGTGAAGGTAGAGAGATTAGAAAATTCTTTGTACCAAAAACAGATTATTATTTCCTAGGTGCCGATTATTCACAAATTGAATTGCGTGTCCTTGCGGATTTTGCAGATGTTAAACAATTGATTGAAGCATTTAATTCAAATGAAGATATTCATACAAAAACAGCAAAAGCAATTTTCAGTGCTGATGAAGTAACATCAGAGATGAGAAGAGCTGCGAAAGCTGTTAATTTTGGTATTATCTATGGTATTGGCGCTTGGAGTTTATCTGAAGATATTAATGTAAGTCCTAAAGAGGCTCAAAAGTTTATTGATGAATATTTAAACTTATATCCTGAAATAAAGAAGTATATGGAAGATATTGTTGAGTTCGCAAAAGCACATGGTTATGTAGAAACAATCATGCATCGTAGAAGATATATTCCTGAACTCTCATCATCCGTATATATGCAACGTGCGTTCGGAGAACGTACCGCACTTAATGCACCAATTCAAGGTAGTGCAGCTGACATTTTAAAGAAAGCGATGATTGATTTATATCGCTATTTAAAGAAACATAAAAAGCAATCTAAGATTTTACTACAAGTACATGATGAATTAATCTTACAAGTACCACCACATGAACTAGAAGAGATGAAAACATTAGTACCACAAATGATGGGTGACGCAGTACAAATGAAGGTTAAATTGGAAACTTCATGTGATGTCGGTAAAAATTGGTTTGAATTGAAATAGGTGATCACATGCCAGAACTTCCTGAAGTCGAGACAGTTAGAAGAACATTATTAAAACTAATTAAAGGTTCTAAAATCATTGATGTAACCTATGATTATGAACCTATGATTAAAACTGATATCAATATCTTCAACAACCAAGTTAAAGGTCAAAGAATTAATGATATTGAAAGATATGGGAAATATTTAGTATTTATTTTGGATCAAGATGTGATGGTGATGCATCTTCGTATGGAAGGGAAATTTTATATTAAAACACTACATGAACTATATAGTCCATATGAACATGTTATTTTCACATTGGATGATGATAGACAATTAAGATATCATGATACAAGAAAATTTGGAACTATTCATTTGCTTTCAAAGGAAAATTATAAATCCGTATATCCTTTAAACGAACTAGGCGCTGAGCCTAAAGATTTAGATCCGATGACGTTTTATGAAATGATTCATCATAGAAAAACAGCAATTAAAAATGTATTATTAGATCAGCACGTCATTGCAGGTCTTGGCAATATCTATGTTGATGAAACACTTTTCTTAAGTAGTGTTAAACCAACAAGAAAAGCAAATAAAATCACTAAAAAAGAAGCGATTAAACTTGTTGAATCTGCAAGAAGCGTATTAGCGAAAGCAACCGCATTAGGTGGTTCAACAATTAGAAGTTATACATCTTCACTAGGTGTACACGGAAGATTTCAAAACGAACTCTTAGTGCACACTAAAGTAGGAGAACCTTGTCCGGTTTGCGGACACACCATTAAGAAAATTAAAGTGGGAGGACGTGGAACTTATGTCTGCACAAGATGCCAAAAATAGAATCATTGGTTTAACTGGTGGGATTGCTACAGGCAAATCCACCGTTTCAGCCTATTTAGTAGAACAGGGTTATCCAGTGATTGATTCTGATAAAATAGTCCATGAATTATATGCTGATAACAAACGTATGTTAAAAGAAATTATATCTGAGTTTGAATTGGATAAGGATGCAGATGTGATTACTCAGCTTAGATCTTTTGTTTTCAATGACAGAGAAAAACTTGAAACATTAAATGGCATTGTTCATCCTTATGTATTTGATGAAGTACAAAGACAAATTAAACAATATAAAGATGAAGAAATTATATTTATAGATATGCCACTTTTATTTGAAGTAGGATATCAAAGTGAATGTGATGAGGTATGGCTAGCTTACACACCTCAATCTATTCAAATTAAACGTTTAATGAAACGCGATAAAATGAATTTAAAAGATGCGATTAGTCGCATTGCGTTACAGATGGAAATTGAAGAAAAACGCATGCTATCTGATCGAGTTTTAGATAATAAAGGGAGCAGAAAAAAATTGTATCATCAGATTGATACTTATCTTGAAGAGGTTAGTGATGAGAAATAATTCAAACTTTAGATTATATATGCAATCTGATTTATCAACCAGTGATTTTAAAGTTTTATCACTTTTATATCAACCGCTTTTAGGTATGGAATCTTATGCACTATATACAACGTTTTATCAAATGATTCATCAAACAAAGATTGAATCATTAACACATCAAGTACTTTTTGATTTACTTGATTTAAAACAAACAAATTTCCTTAAGATGAGACATAAGTTAGAGGCACTTAATTTGCTTGAGACTTATCAATTAGAAAATGAGTTTATCTATTTATTAAAAACACCATTAACTGCTAAACAATTTTTAGCAGATACTGTATTTGGTAGTTATCTCCAAAGTGAAATTGGTGATAAAAATTTAAATGTTTTAATTGAAATGTTTAAAAAGGAAATACCAAATACTGAAGGTTACCAAAATATTTCTAAACCGTTTGATGCGCTATATGAATTCAAACAATTAAATTTATTAAAAGTTGATGATCAATTAGAAGGCAGAATGCAAAATCAAGGTCTTCTTATAGAGTCTCAATTTGATTTTAATGGTTTTGTTGAAGCGTTGCCGGATAGACTTAAAACATCAACACTGTTGAATCGCAAGTTAAGAGAGACTATTGAAAAGATCGCATTTGTTTATCAATATGATGTCCTAGACATGGTAGAAGTCTATAAGAAAGCGTCAGAAAGCAAGCAAAATATGAATTATCAAGTTTTAAACTTTAAAGCGAGACAATACTTTGAAAAGAAAAATCAAGTGTTGTCAATTAAAGAAAAAACAAATTCAGAAGTTGATTTAATTGAAAAGGCTACGCCATATGAAATTATTTCTAAGTTTGCTAAAGTTGATCAACAAGGGATTGCACTTAGTACAGCTTTTCAGTTATTAGAGCGAAATCAAGTAGACCCTGGTATTGTTAATGTCATCTTAATGTTGGTGCTTAAACACAAAGATGGTATACTACCACATATAAACTATTTAGAAAAAGTATTAAATGACTGGTTAAACAAAGGTGTATTAACCACAGAAGATGCTATTGAACACGCATCTAAACTAGAAGGCTCATTTGAACAAAAGAAAGAAAAGAAGGTCAATAAAACAGCTGAACCTGACTGGATGGATGATTACGTTAGAAAAATTGCGGAAATGGAGGAATAAGTATGAAGTTAGAAGATATGAGAAAAGTTGTTGAAAAATTTGAAGAAACGAAAGATTTGATAATCAACGATATTGATATCAATAAAGTATATCAATATATCATTTCAAAACAAGATGAACCGATAAAAGACGGTTATGAAATCATGCTTAAGACAGATCCATATATTGAAATATATTATCGTCCGACTAAAGAGAAGGCGATTGAGATTAAAAAACAACGCATGCGTGATCATTTGAAATTCTATGATAGCGAAGTCTATATTCAAGATGCGTCACTTGCCCAATTTGATTGTTTTAATCAAGAACGTATAAGAGCTTATGAAACAGCACAATATTTCCTTGATCACTATAAAATCAACCAATATGAACAAGGTATGTATATCTATGGATCATATGGTACGGGTAAATCATATTTATTATCTGCGATTGCTCAAGAGTTAGCAGATCGTGGAGTTACAGTACTATTTGTCTATATGCCAGATTTAACAAGAAGTCTTAAACAAGGTATGAATGAAGGTAATTTAGAAGAACGTATTAATAAACTTAAAAAAGCCGATGTTTTAATGATGGATGATTTTGGTGGAGAAAACATCAGCTCATGGTTTAGAGATGAAGTTTTGATTCCAGTATTACAATATAGATTATCAGCACAACTACCTGTGTTTATGTCTAGTAACTATACACATACTCAAATCCTTGAAATGATGACATTAAGT
Organism: Acholeplasmataceae bacterium; assembly: GCA_963678355.1. Lineage (GTDB taxonomy): Bacteria > Bacillota_I > Bacilli_A > Acholeplasmatales > Acholeplasmataceae > WOFB19. Next base: position 219,359 of record OY782823.1, read on the forward strand.
AAAGATGAAGCAGGCAGATCAAAAGCAGGAAGACTTATCCAACGATTAAAAGATTTAATGATTTATATAAAATTAACTGAAATGCCATTTAAGCATTAATTGTAAATACTTATGAGATAAACTATTGTTAAAAATTGCAATGATAACAAATAAGAGTTTACTAATTAGAAAAAAGTGATATAATATCAAGTGAAAACAAAGAAGAGGACAACATGACATCGCCTCTAGCGACGCAGGATGGTGAAAGCTGCGAATAGATGAGCATGACTACCTTGGAGTTGGTTATGAAAACATAACCCGTGTAACTTGCGTTAAAAGTATTTGAGGGCTAGAAGACATTCTAGAACTAAGGTGGTACCGCGATATAATCGTCCTTAGATATATTCTAAGGACGTTTTTTTTATAGAAAAGGAGCATATGATGATTAATATTATTTTTCCAGACGGAAGTCAAAAACAATTTGAAAAAGGTGTTTCACCTAGAGCAATCGCTGAATCAATTTCAATCAGTCTTGCTAAAAAATCAGTAGCAGCCATCTTTAATGATGACTATATAGAATTAGACCGACCATTAGAAGTTGATGGTCAACTTTCAATACTTACCAAAGATGATAAGAGAGCATTAAATGTATTAAGACATAGTGCGGCTCACCTTATGGCTCAAGCTATTCAAAAATTATACCCTGATGCTTGTTTTGGTGTTGGACCATATATTGATGAAGGTTTCTATTATGATGTAGACTTTGGTGACGTTAAAGTCAATGATGAAGATCTTCTAAAAATAGAAAAAGAAATGAAAAAATTGTCTGAACAAGGTTATGATATTGTAAGAAAAGAAGTATCTTATGAAGAAGCAAAAGAAATTTTCGCAAACGACCCATATAAATTAGAAATTATTGAAGGGTATAAAGATGATCAATTATCTGTATATCAACAAGGGAATTTCTCTGACTTATGTCGTGGTGGACATATGTCAAATAGCAAGGATATCAAACACTTTAAATTATTGAGTCTTGCTGGTGCTTATTGGAGAGGAAACTCTAATAATAAAATGCTTCAACGTATCTATGGTACGGCATTTTTCAATCAAAAAGATTTAGATGCATATCTAAAACTTTTAGAAGAAAGAAAAGAACGTGACCATAGAAAATTAGGTAAGGAATTAGGCTTATTCTTCACTTCTAAAGAAGGTGGACAAGGTCTACCATTCTGGTTACCTAAAGGTGCGACTATCCGTCGTGTCATTGAAAGATATATCACTGATAAAGAAATCAGTTTAGGATATCTTCACGTCTACACACCAGTATTAGGTAGTAAAGATTTATATGTAACTTCTGGACATTGGGATCACTATCAAGATTCAATGTTCCCTCCTATGGACATGGGTGATGGTGAAATGTTAGTGCTTCGTCCAATGAATTGTCCTCATCATATGTTAGTTTATAAAAATGATGTACATAGTTATAGAGAACTTCCAATTAGAATTGCTGAATTAGGTATGATGCATAGATATGAAAAGAGTGGTGCATTATCAGGACTTCAACGTGTGCGTGAGATGACTTTAAATGATGCACATATCTTTGTTAAACCAGATCAAATCAAAGATGAGTTTAAGAGAACAGTGGCGTTAATGCTTGCTGTATATGAAGACTTTGGCATTAAAGATTATGAATTCAGATTAAGTTATAGAGATAAAGATGATAAAGAAAAATACTTCCCTAATGATGAGATGTGGAACAAAGCAGAAAAGATGTTAAAAGATGCTATGGATGAATTAGGTATGGACTATTTCGAAGCGACAGGTGAAGCTGCATTCTATGGACCAAAACTTGATGTTCAAGTTAAAACAGCATTAGGTAACTCTGAGACTTTATCAACAATCCAATTGGATTTCTTATTACCAGAAAGATTTGAATTAACATATGTTGGTGAAGATGGTAAAAACGATCATAGACCAGTTGTTATCCATAGAGGTATCGTATCAACAATGGAACGATTTGTTGCATATTTAACTGAGGAATATAAAGGTGCATTCCCTTATTGGTTATCTCCAGTACAAGTAAGAGTTTTACCAGTCCATAACGAATACCATCAAGCGTATGCAAAAGAAGTATTTGAAAAACTTCAAAGAGCTGGACATCGTGTTGAAGTGGATTTTAGAGATGAAAAACTTGGCTACAAGATTAGAGAAGTACAATCTCAAAAAATTCCTTACTCACTTGTTTTAGGTGATAATGAAAGAGATAACAAACTTGTAACATACAGAGCTTATGGTTCACAAAAACAAGTGACTGTTACACTTATAGAATTTTTAGAAATGGTTGATGGGCTTCAAAAGTAAATCATACCAAATAATCTTGAATAATTAAAAATAATATGTTATAATATATGTGTTGATATGGAAGACATATGAACGAATCATTAAGTTTATTGAAGTGTTCGGGGGGACAACGTAAGTAAACTTTCGGATGGTATGTGGATCCGGAAACTTGAAGGAAATTTCCGGATTCTGCAGTGCCAGTTTGTATTCACTCATAATGGAGAACTTATGATGACAAATGATAAAAACAAGGTTATACATATATTAAATAAAAGATAAAAGCCCTTAGTGGGGCTTTTTCCAGTTTTAAAAAGAGGTGGATAAGATGTTAGAAATTAAACATGTATCAAAGAGTTATGATGGAAAAAAGAAAGCTTGTAATGATGTATCGCTTACCATTGAAAATGGCGATATTTATGGCTTTGTTGGACATAATGGTGCCGGAAAAACTACTTTATTAAAATCAATTGCTGGTATTATTAATTTTGATGAGGGTGAAATTTTAGTCAATCATATCTCAGTTAAAGATGAACCGCTGGAAGTGAAAAAACAAATCGCTTATATCCCTGATAATCCAGATGTTTATGAGTCGCTTTCAGGTATTGATTATATCAATTTCATGGCTGATGTCTTTGAGATTGAAACCGAAGAGAGAATCAAAGACATTAATAAATACGCTGAAATGTTTGGTATGTCTGATGTGTTAGGTCAACCTATTAGTTCTTATTCTCATGGGATGAAACAAAAAATTGTGATTATTGGTGCATTAATTCATAAACCTAAAGTGTTTTTGTTAGATGAACCATTTGTAGGGCTTGATCCTCAAGCGAGTTATTTGTTAAAAAATGAGTTTAAAAGACTTTGTGATGAAGGTGTTTCAATTTTCTTTTCAACACATGTTTTAGAAGTTGTTGAAAAATTATGTAATAAAGTAGCGATTATTAAAAACGGTCAAATTTTAGAACAAGGACGTACCGAAGACATTATTTCTAATAAATCATTAGAATCTGTCTTTATGGAACTTGAGAAAGAATCATAATGTTTTTTAAATTATTAAAGATTTATTTAAAGGATTTTTCACTTGACCGTCTACTTAGTATTAATGGTAGTAAAGCTAAAAAAATAGCTTTATATGGCGTTATTATTTATGCATTAATCGTTGTACTTGGATCATTTGGGTTTATGTTTTTTAATCTGGCGGATATGCTCAACCAGATGAATCAAATGCAAGTATTAATCGGTATGATTGCTGCATATTCACTTATTATGCCAATTATTATGACCCTACTTAGAGCTAGCGGTACGATATTTTTCTATAAAGATTATGATATTGTAGCACCACTACCTATAAAACCAAGAGTCATATTTACAGCTAAATTAACAGTGATGTATATTTGGATGTATCTTTTAAGCTTTATTTTTGTTTTACCTATTTTATTTTCATATTTTTATTTTGCAGGATTTAGTATCGTTACGTTACTTATCTATATTGCATTAAGTTTTGTTTTTCCGATTGTTCCAATTGTTGTGATGTCATTTTTATCATTAGCAATAGGTTATATCGCGACAAAATTTAGTTTCGGTAAACTTTTACAAATCATCTTACTATTTGCAGTGTTCTTTGGGATTATGGTTTTACAGTTTACAATGAGTAGTACATCGATAAATCCAAATGGACAAATTGATTTGTTTGAAGGTATTGCTAAATATTATCCACCTATTACATGGTATCAAGAGGCGATGGGTGGACATGAAATTATACCGTTTCTATATATTTTATTATCGCATATCACGCTTTTGATATTATTTATATTTGGTGTTGAAAAACTTTCTACAAAAATTAATCAAAGCGGTGTGCAAAAACATAGAAGTAAAAAGATTAAAACAACTAAAATATCAAAACGCTCTGTTTTAGTTATCTTAATAAAAAAAGAGTTTAATAAATTTTTTAGTATTCCAATTTATGCATTAAATGCTGGATTTGGCTTGGTTTTATTGCTTATTTTAAGTATCGCAACATTTTTTGTAAATGATATTGATTCAATACTTCAAATGCTTGAACTTGCTAATTTTGAACCTTTTATGGCAATATCTATTATCATTGGTTTTGTAATTGCTCTTGCATATACACCAGCAATTACACTTTCACTTGAAGGTAAGAATTTTTGGATTATTAAAAGTCTTCCGATTAAAGCTGATCGTGTGATGCTTTCAAAAATACTTTTCAATATCGTGATTGCGTTACCCGTCATCTTAGTATCTTTAGTGCTATTTATGGTCTCTTTAGAAATTCCTGTATTAACAACATTGATATTAATGCTAGCTAGTACAACATTACTTATTTTAGTTTCTTATATCAATGCAGTGGTTAATCTATATTTTCCTAAGTTTGATTTCAAGAATGAAGTAGAAATCGTTAAGCAGAGCTTAAGTGCAATCATAGGTATGCTTTTAGGACTTACAGCAGTTTTAATTAATGGTGGTATATTTTATTTACTATTTGATCATTTTTCAACGGATATCATTTTGCTATGTTTATCACTTGTTAATGTTTGTCTGATCATTCCATTTTATGTTATTATAAAAACAAAATCAGAAAGTATATTTTATAAATTATAAACAAAGGTGATGCTATGGATCTTTCAAACGACAAACAAAACGTAAAAATTACATCAATTGTATTCTTAAGTCTATCCATTGTTGAGTTTATTGTCGCAAGATCATATTTAGCAATTACACCATGGTTACTCATTTTAGCAACAATCGGTTTAGTGATTTATGCAAACTTTAAATCAAAACCAAAGACTCATTTACGTGTGTTAATTTTATTAATTGTTAATCACTTACTATTTTCGATAACCATTATGATCAACTTTTCAGAACTTCCGATTGCTTTTAATAATACATCTCAAATTGTTTTTACAATTGGGATGAACATATTTTGGCTATGCTTATATATAGCAGTCATGTATAAAAAAGAAATAGAAGACTTAAAATATGTCTTCTATATCGTTACGGTTGTTCTTATGATGTTTAAGTCTTTTTCAAATTCAGTTAGAATCATTGCAGTTGTTAGAGGATATCTTCCAGGCGCATTATCAGCTTTTGGAGGCATATTACTAGTCTTACTTATCATCTTATTGACAATCTCACAATTTGCATTTTTATTCGCATATTTATATAAAGTCAATCATGAGCTAGACCTATCAATTGAAAAAACAAAATTAAAAAAATTATTTAAAAATAAAAGATGAAATCATCGATTTCATCTTTTTTATTATGCTGCTATTTTTTCGATATAATCTAAAATCTCTTTTTGTGTCTTAAGTTTCATCACATGTTCAGTGATTTCATTTATTTCATCCATAGTCTTTGCTGAGATGAATGACTTGATTTCAAGCAATGCATTTGGAGTCACAGATAATTGTTTAACACCTAATCCAAGCAATATCATTGCAGAAAGTGGATGACTTGCCGTTTCTCCACATACACTTATAGATGTGTTAAACTTATTTGCTGCATCAACAGTAGTTTTAATTAATTTTAAAATAGCTGGATTGAATGGTTGGTATAAATAGTTAAGTTTAGGATTTAAGCGGTCTGTGGCTAAAGTATATTGGATTAGATCATTAGTCCCAATAGAGAAGAAGTCACATTCAGGTGCTAAGATGTCTGCAAGTATCGCAGCTGATGGCACTTCAATCATCATACCTAACTCATAACTACTTACTTCAACGCCTTCTTGGATAAGTTCTTTTTCTACTTTCTTAGTAAATTCTTTAGCTTCCATGAATTCTTCATAAGTCGATATCATAGGAAACATTATTTTTAAATGTCCATAAACGCTTGCTCTTAATAACGCAGTTATTTGCGTTTTAAAGAGCGTTTTTTGGTTAAGTAGTAATCTTATGCCTCTATAGCCTAAAGATGGATTAAACTCCTTATCATGATTGAAATAAGGTAGTGGTTTATCACCACCGATGTCCAATGTTCTAATCGTTACTGGTTGACCTTCAAAAGATAATAATAATTTTTTGTAAGCTTCAAATTGTTCTTCAACAGTTGGCATGCGATGCTTTTCAAGAAATAGAAGTTCGGTTCTAAATAAACCAATACCATCGACTTTATCATCATTTAGATATTTGATTTCATCAGTTGATCCAAGATTAACCAAAATATCAAAACGATTTAAATCCTTTGTTAACAAAGATTTTGATTTATAGGTTTGAAGTGATTCCAAATCTCTTTCATATGTTTTAATTTTTGTTTTATAAGATGCAATAAGCGCATCTGATGGTTGGTCATATAACATACCTTTGAATCCATCGATAATGACAGTTTCATCATCACTAACTTTATTTAGCACATCCGTGATGCCAAAAACGGCAGGGATTTTTAAAAGTTTAGCAACGATTGCGCTATGTGATGTTGTCCCACCGACTTCAGAGACAAATCCCTTGATATATTTAGGATCAAGTTGAGTTGCTTGAGATGGTGTTAATTCATGAATCGCTAGGATGACCTCTTTATTAATTTTAGCAAAATCAATAATTTGAAGACCAAGCGCATTTTTAATAATTCTTGATGATACATCTTTTAAATCCACTGCACGAGATTTTAAATAATCATCATCCATTTGATTAAACATTTCGATGTATTCATTAACGACAGTAGAAAGTGCATAAGTTAAATTATATTTTTCTTTAGTAATTAAATCTTTAACTTTTGATACGACATCAATATCTTGACACATTGTTACATGTGCATCAAAAAGAGAAAGCATGTTATCATCAAATTTATTCGCATACTTTGTTTTAAGTTCATTAAGCTGATCAACGCTTTTAGCAATAGCCTCTTCATACTTATGAATCTCTTTTTCGGGATTGTTAATTTTTGATGGGATGATGTTCATTTCATATTCTTTAATTTTTAATATGGGTGCAATCGCATATCCTTCGCTTACTGCAATGCCTTTTAGCATATCATCACTCCTTGTTTCGGTGATTATATTTTACCATTTTTAAGATATTTTATAAATATTTTTTATTTATAACCATAAAATTTAAAAAGTGATCAGATAGAGGGTATTTTTGTGTATATTATAATGATTTTTGTTATAATAGTTTTGAGGTGAAAACGATATGTTGACATATGATGAATTAAAAACACGTTTAGGCAAAATTGTAGACCCTGGTTTTAATAAACCATTTGCAGAAGTTGATGGTATTAGAAAACTAGTCATTGGTCCAACTGGCGTTGTTGAATTAGAAATTAATTTAAAAGATAAGGCGAGAAATGAACAAAAAGTTAAAATTGATATTATTCGTCTTGTTAAAATTGATGCAGGCTTTCCTGGTATCAAAGTTGAATTTTTCGAAACTGAATTTGTTCCTGAAGGACAAAAAGATATTAAATATCTAGCTGTCGCATCAGGCAAAGGTGGTGTTGGTAAATCAACAGTCACTGCAAATCTTGCAGCAGCACTTATCCGTCAAGGTAAAAAAGTTGGTATTGTTGATGCTGATATTTATGGAGCAAGTATTCCTTATGTATTAGAACTACCAAATCAACCAATCAAGAGTACTGCAGATGAAATGATGTTACCTTTGGTAAAAGATGGTATTGAAGTTATTTCTACAGAATTCTTTATGCCAGTTGATAAACCATTAATGTGGCGTGGACCTATGCTAGGTAAGATGTTAGTTCATTTCTTTAGTGGTACGAAATGGCAAGATGACATAGATGTTATCTTAATTGACCTTCCACCAGGCACTGGTGATGTTGCACTTGATGTTAACAAGTATGTTCCAAAAAGTAGAGTAATGGTTGTTACAACGCCTCATGTGAATGCGGCAAACGTCGCTGTTAAAGCTGGTTTTGGTTCACAAAACCTAGGACATGAAGTTATTGGTGTTGTTGAAAACATGAGTTATTATATGAATACTTGCAACAATAAGAGAGAATTCTTATTTGGTGAAGGTGGCGCTGAAATGGTTGCTAAAAAACTTGGTGTACCAGTGATGAGTCAAATCCCTTTAGGACAACCACTTGATAAGAGTTATATCTTTAAAGGCAATGAACCAATCGGTAAAGTTTATGATGAACTTGCCCAAAAAGTTATCAAAGAATTAGAGTTATAATTTAGACAGGGTAAACTTACCCTGTTTTTTTTATATCGAAGTATTGTATAATAAAGAAAACAATATATGGGGTGGCACATGGATCAAATAACTAAACGTTACTTTATCATTGCAATATTATTTATGATAGTTTCTGCATTATTTATGAATTTGGAACTTTCTGCAAGCTTTGAGAGCGAAAATTATACCAATTCACTTATCGTTGCGGGGCTTCTTGTAGGGATTAATATCTTAATCACTTTATCCAATTGGAAAAAGAAGAAGATTGGCTGGTTAGTGACTGTTATTTTTATTAATGCAATCGCGTCAGGTCTAGCACTTTCGGCAATTTACGTTCATGCACAAATTAAAATTCCGATATTGTCATATGTTCTAGCAATAGGAATTGATTTTATATACTTACTTATTATCATGTTATTAAAAAGTTTTAAAATTAAGTATAGCATCAGAGCGTCTATAAATATACTTATATTTTTAGCACTCATCGCATTTAGTTTTATTGAGGGTGATGCTATTTTTCCGTTAGCACTTATTTTTTCATCAGTCATTATAATCTTCAATATAGCTGATAACCTTCAAGAAAAGCATCATGTATGGGCTCAAAATGCATCACTTGCAAGTTTTGCAGTATTTGCCATATGCTTAATGATTGTCATCGTCGTGTTGACTGAAAGTGGCGATTTCTTGGAAGCACTAGGCGATCCTGGGACATCCAATAGTAGATTTAGAAGAACGAATGCATAAACTCAGTAATCAGCAGTTTTAACTGCTGATTTTTTTTATTTTCAAACATAACAAGTGTTTTTGATATTTGGTTATTTAATTGGTATAATAAAAATATGAAAGCGATTACATAAAATAAATAAAATATAAGGAGAAATTCATTATGCTTAAGTTTGAATACATGAAAAAACATAATTATGAACAGATGGTGTATTTTTATGATAAAACAACTGGGTTAAAAGGGATTACTTGTATCCACAACACAACTTTAGGACCAGCACTTGGAGGCACAAGACTTTGGAATTACGAATGTGAGGAAGATGCAGCACTTGACTGTTTAAGACTTGCGAGAGGCATGACATATAAAGCTGCAGCAGCTGGACTTAATTTAGGTGGCGGGAAAACGGTATTACTTGGAAAAGCAGATGAAGTTAAAAGCGAAGCTTATTTTAGAGCTTTAGGTAGATATGTTCAAAGTTTAAATGGTAGATACATTACAGCAGAAGATGTGAATACATCAACAAAAGATATGGACTATGTACATATGGAAACTAATTGGGTGGTTGGCTTAGAAGGAAAATCGGGTAATCCATCTCCAATGACTGCCTTAGGTGTATTTCATGGCATAAGAGCATCACTTAAGCATAAGTTTAATAAAGATCATATCGCAGATTATAGATTTGCGATTCAAGGTATTGGGCAAACAGGATACAACTTAATTAAATTACTACATCAATATCATGCAAAAAAAATATATTTTACAGACATAAATCCTCTCCATGTGGAAAAGATTAAGAAAGATTTTCCTGAAGCAGAGTATGTTGAACCTGATACGATTTATGGCATGGACGTAGATGTCTTTTCACCATGTGCATTAGGTGCTGTTTTAAATGATGAAACAATTCCACAAATAAAGGCAAGCATTATTGCTGGTTCAGCAAATAATGTTTTAGAAGACGAAGATAAACACGGTGACATGATAAAGGCTAGAAATATTTTATATGCACCAGATTTTGTAATTAACGCTGGTGGCTTAATTAATGTCTATCATGAACTGGATACTTATAATCATGATCGTGCAGTAAGAGATATTGAAAAGATATTTGATCGACTCACAGAGATTTTTCAAATTGCTGATAGAGAAGACATATCTACATTTAGAGCGGCTAAGGTGTTTGCAAAACATCGTATTGAAACAATCACTAAGCTCAGAGCAAACTACATTCCTAGATAATCATGAAAGATATTATATTTATCACCGGTTATTATGGTTCAGGAAAAACTGAAGTCGCAATTAATTTAGCAAAAAAATTTCATATCAATTACCTCGTGGATTTAGATATTATAAATCCATATTTCAGATCGCGAGAAGCAAAAGAAATCTTAGCAGGTGAAACAGAAATCATTTCATCAGATTTAAAAGATGATATGTATACAGACCTTCCGTTTTTATCTAAGAAGGTATTTATGCCAATGAAACAAAAAGGTATTAAAGCTATCTATGATTTGGGTGGAAATGATCTTGGTGCCAAAGTATTAAAACAATTTGATGTCAAACAAGATTTTGACTTGTTTTTAGTGATTAATATATATCGATATGAAACGAATGCAACTTCAAAAATCATAGAACTTATTAAACGCATAGAAGAGATGAGTGGCTTCAAAATTACAGGATTAATTAATAATTCTAATCTTCTTGATGATACGACTTATAAAGAAGTTTTAAATGGAGAAAAATTGATTGAAGAAGTATCTGAAAAATTATCTATCCCTATTATATTTACATGTATTAGTGAACACGTTAAAGATTTAGATATTGAAGTTAAAGGCGAGATTTTAAGTATAAAAACATATTTAAGAAAAGATTGGTTTTAAGGAGATGGTTAAATGACCAAAGGATTTTTAGAATTTGATTTTGAAAAATGTAAAGGATGTAATCTTTGTGTCCAATACTGTCCCAAAGATATTTTATATCAAGATTTAAAAACGATTAATAATGCAGGTTATAACGTTATTAAATTAAAAGATGCTGAACAATGTATTGGTTGTGGATTTTGTGCAGTCATGTGTCCAGATTCAGTGATCACAGTAAAGGTGGAAAAGAAATGAGCAAGATACTGATGAAAGGTAATGAAGCGATTGCGTTAGCAGCGATAAAAGGTGGCGTTGATGCCTTTTTCGGCTATCCGATTACACCACAAAATGAAGTTCCAGAATATATGAGTAAACATATGCTAGAACAAGGTAAAGTATTTGTACAAGCTGAATCAGAAGTTGCAGCGATTAATATGGTTTATGGTGCAGCAGGTGCTGGTGCAAGAGTGATGACATCATCTTCTTCACCAGGCATAGCACTAAAACAAGAAGGTATCAGTTATCTATGTGGTGCTGAACTTCCATGTGTGATTGTATCCGTGATGAGAGGAGGTCCTGGACTCGGTGGTATACAGCCTTCCCAAGCCGATTATTATCAAGCAACACGTGGTGGTGGTAATGGCGATTATCAACTCATTGTCTATGCACCTGAAACGATTCAAGAGACTATTGATATATTAAAATCATCATTTGATACAGCAGATACTTATCGAAATCCTGTAATGGTATTAGTAGATGGACTCATCGGGCAAATGATGGAATCAGTAGATTTGGATAAACCAGTTAAACGAAGAAAATTAGAACCTAAAAATTATGTGACTAATGGGATGAAAAACCATGAAGGTAAAAACGTTATAAACTCACTACATCTAGATCCAGAAGAGTTAGAACGCCATAACTATAAATTATACGAAAAATACAAACTGATAAAAGATAATGAGACACAATTTGAAACGCTTTTTATAGAAGATGCTGAGTATGTCATCGTTGCCTATGGAACAATGGCAAGAATTGCTAGATCAGCAATTTCAACCTTAAGAGAAAAAGGCATTAAGGTCGGTATGATAAGACCGATTACTTTATGGCCGTATCCAAAGAAGGCTTTTGATTTAATTCCATTGAAAGCTAAAGGTATCCTATGTGCAGAAATGAGTATGGGACAAATGCTAGATGATGTTTTAATCGCGAATAAAGGTAGATTTAAAGTAGGTTTTTTCAATCGTGTTGGCGGTATGGTTCCAGAACCTGAAGAAATTGAAAATGCCATCATTAACTTTAACGAGAAGGTGGTTGACTAATATGGAAATCAGATATCAAAAAACAAAAGGGTTAACCGATAAAACACTTACTTATTGTCCAGGATGTACACACGGTATTTCTCATAAATTAGTTGGTGAAGTACTTGAAGAATTAGATGTGCTAGATCAAACTGTGGGTATAGCAAGTGTTGGATGTTCAGTCTATGCTTATGAGTTCTTTAATTGTGATATGCAACAAGCACCTCACGGACGTGCTTGTGCAACAGCAACTGGTGTCAAAAGAGTACTACCAAATCATATAGTTTTTACATATCAAGGAGATGGTGACTTAGCTTCAATTGGTATTGCAGAGACTATACATGCAGCGAATCGAGGAGAAAACATTACTGTTATTTTTATTAATAATGCAATTTATGGAATGACAGGGGGACAGATGGCACCAACAACATTACTAGGACAAAAAACAACAACATCTCAAACTGGTAGAGATTTTCATGTTCAAGGTTATCCAATAAAAATCTCTGAGATTTTTTCTCAGATTGAAGGTGTTGCATATTTGGAAAGAGTGGCACTATTTGATCCTAAACATGTGATAAGAGCGAAGAAGTCTATTAAAAAAGCTTTTGAATATCAACAAAAGAAAAAAGGATTTACGATGATAGAAATTTTATCAACATGTCCAGTAAATTGGGGTATGAAACCTAGAGATGCACTCAAATGGGTAGAAACTGAAATGACTAAGGTTTATCCATTAGGTGTCTTTGTAGATAAGGGGGATCAAGATGAGTCATAGAGAAACACATATCAGAGTTGCTGGATTTGGAGGACAAGGCGTGATGATGTTTGGTCAAGTGCTTGCATATGCAGCAACCATTAACGATCAAAATGCTTTATGGTTTCCATCCTATGGACCAGAGACCAGAGGTGGTACTGCAAATTGTCAAGTGATTATTTCTAATGAAAAGATAAATTCCCCAATATTTAATAAAGCATCTCACTTAATCGTTTTTAATCATCCCTCATTAGTAAAATTTATAGACAAAGTTGAAGATGATGGGCTAATTATTTATAACAGTTCAATCATCACTGAAAAAGTATCTTCTGATAAAGCATTAGTTTATCCAGTAGAAGCAAATGAGATTGCATTAAAACTTGGAAATGTACAAGTAGCAAATATGGTCATGATGGGCGCTTATTTAAAACTAACAAATATATTTGATGAGGATATCATTCATCAAGCAATGATTAAATTCTTAGGTAATAAAAAAGAAAAGATGATAGAGATCAATATAAAAGCCATAGAGGCAGGTATGAATTTAATTAAAAATTGAAATTATTAAATATATAAAATAAAACATAATTACTTAATATTTGTTAAGTTTTTATGTTTTTTATTTGCCAGATTATTAAGCCTATAAATAAGAATTATGTGTCTTTTGACATTATTGAAAAACCGTAAAAAGTGCCTTGAATATTTAACCTGATTGGTGCTATAATGAACGTAGAAAGCACTTATTTATAATTTTAAATAGTATAAAATAGAAAATAAATAAGAGTAAAGGAGAATTAAAAATGTCATTAAAAGGTACAAGAACAGAACAAAATTTATTAAAGGCTTTTGCAGGGGAATCTCAAGCAAGAAATCGTTATACAATGTTTGCAAAAATCGCTAAAAAAGAAGGCTATGAACAAATCGCAGCATTATTTTTAGAAACTGCTGAAAACGAATTTGAACATGCTAAAATTTTCTTCCGTCATCTAGAAGGTGGAATGGTTGAAATTACTGCAAGTTATCCTGCAGGTGTTGAAGGCACTACAGCTGAAAACTTAGTTGCTGCTGCAAGTGGTGAAAATGAAGAATGGACTTCATTATATCCAGAATTTGCTGAAATCGCTGCTGAAGAAGGTTTTCCTCAAGTTGCTGCATCATTTAGAATGATTGCAAAAATTGAAAAAGATCACGAAGATAGATATCTTAAATTACTTTCTAATTTAAAAGAAGATATCGTGTTCAAAGATGAAGACAAAGTTTATTGGGTATGCCGTAAATGTGGACATGTACACGTTGGTAAAACTGCTCCTAAAAACTGTCCAGTTTGTGATCACCCACAAGCATATTTCGAAAGAAAAGCACTTAACTACTAATTTTATAAAAATGCAAAATAAAAGGGAATTTTCAAATTCCCTTTTTTATTAGATTTATTTAATGTCACTAAACTTAAGTATTGGATTTCTAACCGCTTTGACTTCATCGAGTCGTCTTACAACAGTATTGTGAGGTGCAGATTTTACCAAGGATGGATTAGAAATAGATTCATCAGCAACTTTTCTCATCACATTGATAAATCCATCAAGTGTTTCTTTTGATTCAACTTCAGTTGGTTCAATCATCATCGATTGATGGAAGATAAGTGGGAAGTAAATTGTTGGTGCATGATATCCATAATCAAGTAATCTTTTTGCGATATCAAGTGTCTTTACATCTGTAGATTTATCTTTGAGTCCATCAAATACAAATTCATGCATCGCATAATTATTTATTGGTAATTCAAATAAGTCTTTTAAAGATGCTTGAATATAGTTGGCATTAAGTACTGCAAGTGTTCCAACATCGCCTAGGTTTTCTTTTCCAAGGCTAAGGATATAAACATATGCTCTTAAGTATACGAGTGCATTACCATAAAAAGCACCCACTGACCCTAAAGAGTTTTCTGGTTTAATTAAATCATAAGCACCATTTTGGTATTTAACAATTGGTCCAGGTAGATAAGATTTAAGTTTTTCAATAACACCTACAGGTCCAGAACCCGGTCCACCACCACCATGTGGAGTTGAAAAAGTTTTATGTAAGTTTAAATGTGTGATATCAAATCCCATATCTCCTGGTTTTGCATGACCTAATAATGCGTTTAAATTCGCGCCGTCATAATAGATGAGACCACCAGCTTCGTGAACAAGTTTTGTCACCTCTAAAATATCTTTTTCAAAAACACCTGCGGTATTAGGGTTTGTTAACATTAAACCTGCAAGTTCATCATTTAAAACTTCCTTTAAGGCTTCGATGTTAATCGTTCCATCAAGGTTGGACTTGATTTCTTTTACATCAAAACCGCAAACTTTCGCACTTGCAGGATTTGTGCCATGAGCACTATCAGGAACAACGATGATATGTCTTTTATAATCGTTGTTTTTTTGATGATAAGCTTTGATGATCATGAGTCCTGTTAATTCGCCATGGGCACCAGCAAAAGGATTGAGTGAATATGTATGCATACCAGTGATTTCAGATAACATGGTTTGCAAGTGATCGTAGATTTTAAGGATACCTTGCATAGAAGAAGTTGGTTGAAGTGGATGTATATTTGCAAAACCAGGTAGGGTTGCAAGTTCATCGTTGATTTTAGGGTTGTATTTCATCGTACAAGAACCTAAAGGGTAGAACCCATTTTCAATACCAAAATTCTTTTGACTGACATTTGTATAATGTCTAACGACATCAAGTTCTGATGCCTCTGGAAGTTTGGCATCATCTATACGCAATAAAGATTTAGGCATGTCTATGTCAGGAAGAGATGTAACTTCAATAGAAGAACCAATACGTTCATCTCTAGATAAATCAAAGATCAATGTATCATAAGCTTTCATGATATGCCACCACCTTTTTTACTAATGTATCAATTTCATCTAAACTACGTTTTTCAGTGACTGCAAAAAGAAGTTTATTATCACCTAAATCAAGTGGTCCTAAAATATTATAAGTTAATAGATAGTCTTCTAATTTATGAGTATCAAAGACTGCTTTTAAAACAAATTCATTAAAGAATGGTTTATCATAGACGGGTTCAAATAATTTTGTAGCAACTAATTTTTGATAAAGTGCATGAGCTTTTTTCATAGATTCGGTTGCCAATAGTTTAAAACCTTCTTTTCCAAGAAGTGAAAGATATATGGTTACAGATAATGCGAGTAGTGACTGGTTAGAACAAATATTTGAATTTGCTCGTGCTCTTCTAATGTGTTGTTCTCTAGCTTGTAGTGTTAAAACGAAAGCTTTCTTTCTGTCAACATCTTCAGTCATACCACAAATACGACCAGGCATTTTTCTTACTAAAGGCATACGTGTTGCAAGATATCCCAAATATGGTCCACCAAAACTCATAGGTATACCTAATGCTTGTAATTCCCCACATGCAATATCAGCACCATAGTCATTGGCGTTTCTAAATAATGCAAGGGATTGTCCTTCTTGATTAATAATAAGAAGACCCTTATGGTTATGAACAGTATCAGCAAGACCATTATAATCTTCAACGATACCGTAATAATTAGGGGTTGAGACGATTAATCCCATCGTATCTTCAAGATGATCATTTACATAGGATAAATCAGTTATACCGTTTTTTTCTGGTACAAGATCTACTTCTATACCGCGATATTTAGCATACGTTAAAACAACCTCAATTGTTCTAGGGTTTAAAGTTGAACTAACTAAAATTTTATTTTTTCTTGTTTGAGCAAAAGCCATAAACATAGCTTCTGCAGTAGCAGTAGCACCATCATACATCGATGCATTTGAAACATCCATACCTGTAAGTTCACAAATCATTGATTGATATTCAAATATGTATTGTAGTGTGCCCTGAGATACTTCAGGTTGGTATGGTGTATATGAAGTTAAAAATTCTTCTCTTGAAATAAGAGATTTTACGGCAGAAGGAATGTAATTATCATAACTACCAGCGCCTCTGAAAACAGTTAAAATACTGTTCTCATTAGCAAGCTTTTGCATATGATCAGTAAGCGTACGATCTGACATTTGTGAAGGTATTTGATAAGGTTTATTCAGTCTTAGTGATTTAGGTATTTGCCCAAAGAGATCATCAGTAGAAGAAGCACCAATCACATCAAGCATTTCTTTTATATCTTCTTTGGTATGAGGTAAGTATTTATGCATTATTGACAGCAAGCTTCATACTTATCTTCAGTAAGTAGATTTTCTAATTCCTTATCATCTAGTAAAGCTATTTTTAATATCCAATTTTCAAATGGATCTTCATTTAATAGTTCTGGAGCATCAGCTAATTTTTCATTTACTGCTAATACTTTAAAACCAACTGGAGCATATAAATCAGATGCAGACTTAACAGATTCCACTGCACCAAAAATTTCTTCTTTCTTGAAAGTGTCACCGACACTTGGCAAATCAACAAACACGATAGATCCTAATGTATCTTGTGCATAATTTGATATACCTAGGTAAGCTGCATCGCCATCAACTGCCACCCATTCATGTGTTTCACTATATAATACGTTTTCTTTATTCATAATTTCCTCCTATTTAACGTAGTTTTTATCTAAAAATCTACGATTTCTCACTTTCGCTTTAATTTTCTTTTTTCTAATTTCTACTTCAATTTCATTACCGATTTCTGACTCATTTTTATCTATGATTGCAAGTCCTAATGGCGTTTCAACTTCAGGTAGTAGATAACCTGTAGTAATATAGCCTATTTCTTGATCACCTTTAAACAATTTATAGCCTTCTCTAGGTATATTTTTCTCTAATAGTTCAATACCTACAAGTTTTTTATTTAAATATGATTTATCCGATTCCAAAGCCGTTTTACCAATAAATTCCTTATCGGATTTAATTGCAAATTTAAGTCCTGAGACATAAGGGTTTATCGTATCTGAGATCTCATGACCATAAAGTGGTAGATTTGCTTGAAATCTTAGTGTATCTCTGGCACCAAGACCACATGGAATCGCGCCTGAGGCAAGTGCTTTTTTCCATATTTTATTGATTGTATCAGCATATGCATATAGTTCAAATCCATCTTCGCCAGTATAACCGGTTCTAGAAATAATCACACCGGAATTTTCATATGTTATCTGTTTAAAATGCATGAATTTTAAGTCATCAAAATCTTCTGCAAAAATAGATGTAACAACATCGGATGCATCAGGTCCTTGGATAGCGACTTGACACCATAGATCAGATAGATTTCTAAGCTCAACATCATATTGATTTGATTGTTGTAAAATCCAGCTATAATCTTTTTCTGTATTTGAAGCATTAACGACTATAAAGACATCTTTAGGACTTAATACATAGATAAGCAAATCATCTAGGACTTTGCCTTCATGATTTAAGAGTAGTGCATAAGTCACCTTATGTATCTCATCTGTGATTTGATTAGTTACAAGTTGGTTCACAAACTTTAATGCATCATTTCCTTGAATGTAAATTTCACCCATGTGAGATACATCAAAAATACCAGATTTGTGTCTTACTGCTTTATGTTCTGTTGTGATATTCGAATAAAAAAGAGGCATATCATAACCAGCAAATGGTGTCATCTTGGCACCTAACTTTAAGTGTTCATCATAAAGTGCAGTTTGTTTCATAAAATCAACCCCTTCATTAGTAATTTCATTATACAATATTATACAAAATTTAAACATAGTTAACCAAGAAAATGCCTGTTCATGTATAATAAAATTAAAGAGGGTGAAAAAATGTTAATCAATGATACATTATTTTTTATTAAAAACCATGAAGTAGACAATCCAAAGGCGAGTGTGATTATTACCCATGGTATTGCTGAACATTCAGGTAGATATGAAAAATTAGTCGATCAATTAAATACGGCTAATTACCGTGTTGTAAGATATGATTTGAGAGGACATGGACAAACCGAAGGACCTAGAGGGAAACTTAAAAATTATATGCAGCCTGTAGAAGATTTGCATGAAATTGTTAAGCATGTGAAAAATGAATTTCCAAAGATTCCAACATATTTATTTGGTCACTCAATGGGTGGATTAATTGTAGATATGTATGGTGCAACTTATGATGATGTTGATGGAATTATCGCATCTGCAGCAGCAAGTCATTATGTAAAAGATGTTAAACCATTTAAAATTATTGGATATAAATGGCTTAGTTTTATTAAACTTAAAACAAACTTTGCTGATCATAAACTTTCAAGTATAAGAGAAGTCGAAGAGCATTACATAAAAGATCCGCTTAATTTAAAATATTATTATATTTCTCTTGCTGGTGGTATGATGCTAGGTGGTGTCAAATATCTAAATAAACACTTAAATGATTTTACGACACCAGTTTATATATTACATGGTGCAAACGATGAAATCGTTCCACCACAATTTAGTGAAAGATTTTTTGATTTGATTAAATCTAGGGATAAAAAATTAAAGTTCTACGATCAGTCACTTCATGAAATATTAAACGATGTGGAACAAGAAGAAGTTAGAAAAGACATTATCAAATGGCTAGATGAGAGAGTGAGTATATGAAAGTATTATTTATAGGCACAGGCGTAATGGGTGCACCAATGGCAAAACACTTATATGAAAAAGGGCATGAAGTCTATGCATATAATAGAACTTATGCTAAAGCTAAGGCTTTAGAACCAAATATTAAAGCAGTTGAAGATATTTTGGAAGTTCTATCTGAAGTAGATATTGTATTTAGTATTGTAGGATATCCAAGTGATGTCAAAGAAGTCTATGACAAGGTAATTCCAAATGCGAAAAAAGGTACAATATTAGTTGATATGACTACCTCTAGTCCGGCACTTGCAAAAACGCTTTATAGAGAAGCTAAAGCGAAGGGATTATACATGTTAGATGCACCAGTAACTGGTGGTGATTTAGGCGCTATCAATGCTACACTATCGATTATGGTTGGTGGTGATGAAGATATCTATTTAAAAGTAAGACCATTATTAGAAGCGATGGGAAAAACGATTACTTACATGGGTCAAGAAGGTTTAGGCATGACAGCCAAGCTTTGTAATCAAACTGTCATTGCAGGTAATATTTTAGGTATAGCAGAGGCATTGATGTTAGCGAAATCTAAAGGACTTAATGAAGATGCAATGCTTAATGTTATTGTTGGTGGATCTGCTTCATCTTGGCAAGCACAGTTTAATGGACGTAAAATGATTGACCATGATTATGAACCAGGATTTTTTGTTAAACATTATTTAAAAGACTTAAAATTAGCGATTGAAGAAAAAGGTGACTTACCTTTAAATGTTTTAGAAACAGCAGTAAAAACATATCAAATACTTTCCGATAAAGGATTAGAAGAGAAAGGCACCCAATGCGTTATCGAAGCGTATTTAAGGGAGTGGGTTTAATTGATTAACACATCAGAATTTTGGAAAAGAGAAGTTTTAGAAATTGAAGAAAGAAGTAAAGATAGAAACAATATTGATATTGTTTTTTATGGTTCTTCAAGTATTAGAATGTGGTCAACACTATCAAATGATTTTGAAAACTATAAAGTTTTAAATCATGGATTTGGGGGCTCTAAGATTAAAGATGCGATTTATTACTATGACCGTTTGGTTAAACCATATGTACCAAGATTGGTCGTGACTTATACAGGTTCAAATGATATTCAACCAAAATATCGATTTACAAGACCTGGTAGAAGAGTATATAGAAGATTTAAAAAATTATTTAAAAAACATATGGAAACGATAGGTTCTCCGATGATTTATATTTTGGTGACACCTTCAGTGAATCGATTTAGTTGTATCAATCAAATTAAGTTAGCAAATAAACTGATTAAAAACTTTGCATTAAAACATGAACAATTATATGTTCTTGATGTAACAAATGAGTTTTTAATTGACGGTAAACCAAATGAAGAATTATTTGTAGGTGATGGACTTCATATGAATCAAGATGGATATCAAATATGGATTGATGCTATTAAACCTATGGTAGATGATTTATTAGGATAATTTGTGAAGATAAAAGCATGGATTAAAGATACAACTAAGCGCGTCAAAAATAAAATAAAAATTCTATTTTTTGCATTAAGTGACCCTAATTGTCCTTGGTATGCAAAAGGTTTTGGTTACGTCGTATTTGCATATGCATTGTCACCCATTGATTTAATCCCCGATTTTATACCTATATTAGGATATTTAGATGATGTGCTATTATTGCCTATAGGCATATGGGTATTTATTAAACTTGTTGGAAACAAGCGATGGGACACTTATGAAGAGATGCTTTCTGATCAAAAATTAGAGTTAAAAAAACGATGGTATTTCGCAATACCAATCATTATGATTTGGATATTGGCAATTTTCTTCTTTATAATGTTATTTATAAGCAAGCGCTAATGAATTTAGCGCTTTTTATTATATAATAGAGATAGAGAGAAAAGAGGTAAAAAATGGAATTAACAAAAAAACAAAATAGACAAATTACCAAATTTGGATTTTATGGATTCTTTAAGAATTTAAGATTCTTTGATCCAGTATTATTAATTTATTTAGCGTCATTTAATCTATCTGCTTTTCATATTGGACTTCTATATTCAATAAGAGAAGCAATGATTTATATATTTGAAATACCATCAGGTGTTATTGCAGATCAATATGGTAAAAAAACAGAACTTATTATCTGTTTCTTATTCTATATTGCAAGTTTCATTATTTTCGCAATCGGACATACTTTTATATTCTTCGCGATTGCCATGGTCTTATTCGGACTTGGTGAAGCATTTAGAAGTGGTACGCATAAATCAATGATTATGCACTACCTTGATATTAATGATATGGCAGATCAAAAGAGTAAAACTTATGGTAAAACAAGATCATATTCAATGATAGGATCAATGATTTCAAGCCTATTTACTATTTATTTAGTAATAGCATTACCAGGACTTAGATTTTTATTCTTCTTAGCTATTATTCCATATTTATTAGACATATTACTTATAGCAAGTTATCCGAATGTTTTAAATGATCGTAAACAAGCTAAATTTGAATGGGGACATTTCTTTAGAGAAGGTGTCTCATCAGTTAAATATGCACTTAAAGATAAAAAAATGAGATCTTTGCTTATTAGTTCATCTAGTTATCAAGCTGGATTTAAGATTCTAAAGGATTTTATTCAACTTATTTTAGTCAGTATGCCAATCACATTATTATTATTTAGTGGATATAGCGCAGATGACCATGTCCAAATCTATTCAGCGATTATGTATGCAGTAATCTTCTTAATTAGTGCAATTACATCTAGATATGCATATTTATTATTAAAATATTTAAATCACAATCTATTAACTAAATTAATGTGGCTAACAAGTGGAGCAGCGACCATTTTGATTGGTGTATTTAGTGAAAATATATTTATTGTATTTGTAGGATTTATATTCTTATACATTTTCTTAAATATTAGAAAACCATTAATGGTTGAAATGATTGGTGATGCAAGTGATAAAAATAAACGTGCAAGTGTCTTATCCATTGAATCTCAATTAACATCATTATTAATTATTATATTTGCACCATTACTTGGACATTTAAGTGATATCACATCATATGGATTTATGTTCATGGTTGTTGGATTAATTATGGTATTGGTTTTCATAGTTTCAATACTAAGACCAAAAAGAAAAGAAACACTTGACTTAAACTAAACTTTAAATGATATAGTTAGTATGTAATATCTTTAAAGAAAGGATACTAACTTATGTCTAAAAAAAGTATGATCATATTAGGTATTGTCGTTATCGGTATTATAATCTCAGCATTTCTCATTTTTAGAAATCAAACACCTTATGATGCTGATGATTTAAATCAAGAATTAATAGAGGAGAACGAATTTATGATTAATTTACAAATTGGTGAACGCACTTTAACTGCAACTCTTGTTGATAATTCATCTGCAAGAGCGTTATTAAAAGAATTAGAAAATGGTCCTATCACAATCAACATGAGAGACTATGGAAGCATGGAAAAAGTTGGAGCACTTCCAAACAGTCTTCCAAGAAATGATGAACCTATAACTGCTGGTCCTGGAGATATCATTTTGTATCAAGGAAATGCACTTGTAATATATTATGATAATAACTCTTGGAATTTCACAAGATTAGGACATATTGATGGTGTAACAACATCTGAATTAAGATCTATTTTAGGTACAGGTAGCGTTACAGTAACACTTACTAAATAAAAAAATGGAATGACTAAATTAAGTCATTCCATTTTTTATGCTTATAGGAATTTATGATATTTTTGAGGTATCATATTTTTTGGTAAGCGATTAACAGCTTCAAGAGAACCAAGCTCTTGAGCCTTCTTATAATAAAATTGTTTATATTCTAACATATCTAAGTTGTATTGTAATTGTTCCATTTGAGTTAAAACATTTTCAGTTTGATTTTGAATAATCTCTAAGCGGTTTTCTAAGTTATCATCACCATTTTGATAAAAATCAATAAATGTTTTTATATCTTTAATAGGCATACCAGTTTGTTTTAAACAACCAATAAGATTTAGCATACTTAAATCACTATCTTTAAACATACGAATACCACCACTAGATCGTTCAACGAATGGAAGAAGACCTTCTTTGTCGTAATAACGAAGCGTTGATGCATTTACATCTAATTTTTTAGCGATTTCACCGACTGTATAATACATAGGATAACCCTCCTTTGAATGAAATGCAATTCAAGTTATATACTTAAAGTTGACTTTAAGTAGTGATATAAACTTGAAGTTGCTGAGATTAGTTTAGCATAAGTAAGCATAAAATACAATATTTGAAATGAATTATCATTTTATCTTAGGGATTATGTGAAAAAATGATGGTAAATATCAAAATCAAAAAAAGAACTGTATATTAACAGTTCTTTTTAAGTGCTTGTATGATTTACTTCTTATTTAGGAAGGTTATCGTATACTTTATTTACAATCGCAATTGCATTTAAACTTCTTGGATAACCGATAAATGGTACACATTGAATGATAGCTTTTAGTAATACGTCTTTACCATTGCCTTGGCTCATGTTTCCATAAGTGTGGGCAGTGACTTGAGATTCAGCATCACCTTGAGCGATTAGGAAGAAGAAAGTAATTAATTCTCTTTCTTGTAAGTTAAGTCCACCTCTAGTGTAGTAGTCTCCAAAGCAGTTACCTGCTAAGAAACGATTCATTGCACTTGCTTTGTAGAAATCTTTCATATTTGGACCAAAAATCTTAACTTGACATTCAACGCCTTTTTCAAGACGAGTTTCTTTTGTAGTTGTAGATTGACTTTCTAATGGAAGTTCGATATTTAAAGATTCAAAAACTTCATTAGCAGCAGTAATAAAAGGATAAGCACGGCCCATACCAAGATAAGCAGCTGCTTGATAAATGACTTCTTTAACTTGAACAGGTGTTAGACCAGCTTCAAGTGCTTTAGGAACAATGACTTTGAAATAATCAAAACTTGATGTACCTAGTAGTGAAGCTAAAACTGCTAAATATTTTGTTTTAGGATCTAGTTGTGCAGTTTCTTCGTTTGCGACTTCATTAAAAGCAAACTCATCGAAAAAATCTAAAAATTCTTTATCTGTTTGATATAAATTCATAAGTTTAATTTCCTTTCTTAGTCAGCTAATTTAGCGAAATCTTCATCAGATACAGGTTCTAACCATTCATTTGATGCATCTTCACCTGGAAGACCAAATGCGATATGTGAGAACCAGCTATCAGCTTTAGCACCATGCCAGTGTTTAACATTAGCAGGAATAGAGATCACAGTACCAGGCACTAATGATACAGCCTCTTTACCTTCTTCTTGATACCAACCTTCACCAGCAGTACAGATGATTACTTGACCACCACCGCTAGTCGCTTTGTGGATATGCCAATTGTTTCTACAACCTGGTTCAAATGTAACATTGGCGATAAATAGTGGATCTTCACCAAATTTAGTAAGTGGGTTTAAATATGAGCTACCCACGAAATATTTTGCAAACATTGTGTTTTCAACACCTTTACCAAAGACGTTTTCTTTGTTAAATTCTTTTTCATCTAAAAATTTCATTTTAAATGCCTCCTATATTTTTTTATTTATAGTCAACTACAAATTTAGTTGAACTAGGTAGACCTTTAACTAGGTCTAAATATGCATCATCGATATGTGCGATGATCATCATGTTACGATAGCTTTTTGAATGTTCTTCACCATCAAATAAGATTGCGAACCATCCGCCTGCAAGGCTAATATCGCCGTTTTTCCATCCTGCTTGAGTTTCTGATGGATCAAATATGCCACTTGCTGCTGTACAGCAATAGTCTACATCAGATCTGAAACCAGATACAGTGAAAGGCAACCTTTTTTTAAATTCTTGTGCGGCAACAGTATCATTAAGTGTCGCAGGAATTTCAATACCATTAGCTTTAATGATTAAAGGTGTTGGCATAGTATTCCTCCTTTATTACGAAATCGAGCATAAATATACTTACGTTGATTTATACCCACGTGTGTATTATAATACTATATATAGCATCATGCAATAGCCAACATTTTATTTATGTTTCTTATGCAACACATCTAAAAAAATGGGTAATAAATACCTTAAAAAGGAGAAATATAATGAATGAAATGAGAAAAACTGATTTAAGAATTATTAAAACCAGACAAGCAATTAAAGAGGCTTTCACTCAAATGATTATGGAAATGGATGCACATAAGATCACTGTTAAAGAACTTGCTGAACGTGCTTCAATTAATCGTAAAACATTCTATCTCCACTATACTTGTATTGAAGCTTTGTTTGAAGATGTATTACAAGACATGTCTGATGCATATGCTAAAGTCATTGATCAAGTACCATTACCAATGTCAATGAAAGATGTTAATCGTGTGTTTTTCACACACTTAGCTAGACAAGAGGAATTTGTTGAACAAATGTTTACTGCACCTGGATATAGAGATTTTACTCAAAAACTATTACTTAAGAATTTAAAACATAATAGAGAGCGATACAATCCTTATAAACACTTGTCTCAAGCAAAACAAAACATCGTCAATACGTTTTTAATTACAAGTTCTCTAGATATGTATCGTCAATGGATTGCTGATGGTAAAAAAGTACCTTTAGAAGAAGTTATTGAATTATCTGGCGAATTGTTATCGCATGGTGTTGAGTCAATTATTCATACAAAATAAAAAGATCATATTGGAAGATAGTGATTAACTATGATATCCAATATGATCTTTATTTATTAATCATATTTATTTTATATATGAAACCTACTTTTAAATTCTTCTCTACTTTCTTTTGAAGGAATAAAAATGATACCTAATAAAGTGATGAAACTATAAGATACACAAGCAAGTGTAGGCCAATTAACAACATTGATATCCAACAAGAAGAAGACACTTGGAATTAAGCCTAAAATACTCATAATCAGTAAGTTAGCAGATACATCCAACCATTTCCTAGGATTGAATAGAATCACACCTGATAAAGTTAATATTTGAGCAATAATAACAAATGGGAATACATAATCAAGTGCCCAGTGATAATCCCTTAAACTAAGTCCAATTAAGAATAAGCCTGCAACCGTAGTAATCATTAGTCTATTGAGTTTTGTTGGCCAAGTGGAACTGCTAAATCCAAATATGGTAAGTGCGATGGCATATAAATTTGCTGCACCTACAGTAAATGACCAAGATAAAGGCATACCATCAAAATAATCTAAACCTAAAGAGATGATGAGACTACCCATGTTTAATAGAACAAAGAAGCGTAACCAAAGATTTGGTTTTTTCTTTTTAGTGACCGGCATATATTTATAAGTTGGTTCATGAGTTTCATCATTTACTAAATCACCATGACAAAATAAACAGTGTTCAATTGGTGTATCGTAGTGAACATTACATGTTTTACAATATTTCATCATATGCCTCCAAATAGTTTGTGTCTAGGGTTACGTTTAAACCTGCTTTGGATAATGTAGATACAAAATGATTAATAATACTCAAATCTTTTTTAGGTGTAGTAAATATTATATTTGTATGATCATGTATGCTTGATATAGTGATGCATAGACCAGTAGAAGAATTCATAAAATCAATATCTTTTATTTTAGATTTCAAATCATCAGGTAAATCACATACACCAAGATTAGAAAGTGAACATGTATTAACCTTTTCACCTAAAACATCATAACCAATTTTAAAAGCGAGATTCTTTAGTGCGAGTGGTAGCATTCTAATGACTGCATTTTTCTCAAATCCTACTAGTGCACTAATGCGTTTGTTAAGTTGTTCTTTATCAATTTGTTCACTAAAATCTTTTTTAGTGACTTCAAGCATTTCTTCAAATGTCCAATCACGTTTTTGACTATCAAATGTACATTTGATATATAAAGAAAAGTTTCTTAATGTTCTTGAATTAAAGAAAGGTCTAAGATTTACTGGAACGAATAGTTTAATTGGTTTTTTTCTTCCTGTAAAATCAATAGATTCACTATAGATACTATAAGCGACTAATGTAGTGACATATTGTGTCATTGTCACATGATAAGTCTCCTTGATATATTTGATAAAGTCTTTGGTGTCAAGTTGTAATTTAACGGCTAAAAGCCAGTGGTTTGCAAACTCTTCACCCTTAATGTGATAAGCTTGTTCCTCTTTTAATGCGAGCTTATTGTTTTTATCATAATTTGATACAAAAGTATCTTCGGATTCTTTTTTAGAATAAGGAAGTTCTCCTAAGATTTTATTTTGATGATCCATAGTGTAACCAAGAAGTTTAAAATATTTAAAAACAACTGATTTCAAGAAATGCATGCCACCAGTACCATCTGAAATTGCATGGAATGTTTCCAATGTAATTTTGTTGTCCAAGTAATAAACTTTAAATAGATAACCCTGATTTCTATAAGATTTAAAGTGCTTAGTGAGTATAGAAGGTTCTTCTTCAACTTTATAATAATTTGTATTAGCACCTAAGTATTGCCAAAAAAATCCATTTTTAATTTGTACAGCAAACGTTTCAAAACGTGGAATAGTTTCGTTTACAGCTTGTTCTAAAATGATAGGATCGACCATTTCATTTAAATAAAAAGACAATCTAAAAATATTACTTCTTGAGTCTTTTGAAACGGCTGGAAAAACTTTACCTGCATTATCTAGTCTGTACCAATATTTTTGTTTTTTCAATCTTCATCATCCCTTGTTAAAAAGATATTCTATATTATATTATACATGTTTTATTATATATGTATAAAGGATATTTATATTATCTGGCTTAATCGTAATAATTGATATATCATTAGATGTCATTTATAATGATATTAGTAATAAAACACGGGAGGCATAATTTGAAAATAGTAAGTTGGAATGTCAATGGCTTAAGAGCTGCGATGAAAAAGGGATTTGAAGATTTCTTTAAATCAATTAATGCAGATATTTTTGCCATACAAGAGACAAAGATGCAAGAAGAACAAAAAGAATGGTCATTTGAAGGCTATGATGAATACTGGAATAGTGCAGATAAAAAAGGATATTCTGGGACTTTGATATATACAAGACTAAAACCACTTAACGTGATTTATGGTATTGATGGACATGGTTATAACTATGAAGGTCGAGTGATCACCCTAGAGTTTGATCAGTTTTATTTTGTGACATGTTATGTACCTAATTCTAAAAGAGAATTACTTAGACTAGATGAACGCATGGATTTTGAAGATCAGATGAGAGATTATTTAATTTCACTTGATCAAAAGAAACCTGTTGTTTATACCGGCGATTTAAATGTTGCACATCAAGAGATTGATTTAAAAAATCCAAAATCAAATACAAGAAATCCAGGATTCACTGATGAGGAGCGAGATAAATTTACAAAATTGTTAGAAAGTGGATTTATTGACTCTTTTAGAGCGTTGTATCCAGAACGCATTAAATATACATGGTGGAGCTATATGTTTCAATCACGCGCTAAGAACGTAGGCTGGAGAATAGATTATTTTGTATTAAGTCAAAGATTAATCAATGATCTAAAAGACAGTCATATTCATGATGACATTTTAGGAAGTGATCATTGCCCAATAAGTATTGATATATTTTAAAAAAAGATCAGCCAATTAGGCTGATTTTTTTATGAGTGAAATGACAGATATAAATCCAATTAATGCAAATCCTGCAATAAAAAGATACATACCCTGGTAACTAAATACAGAGATAACTGTGCTTGATAATAGATTACCTACAAAAGCAGCTAATCCATATGCAGTAAATATAAATCCATAGGTCTTAGAATAATTATTTTTACCAAAATAATCAATGGTTGCTGCAGGTGCTAAGCCAAGCCAACCACCAAAGTTTAGATAAAATATGATAAATGAGAAAATAAATGCATAGATGTTTAGAGGAAATAAATTAGCAACAAATGCTGCGATTAAACTAAGTAAGAAAGATAGACTTGCAGGAATACCAAAACCTAATTTATCATTAAGGTAACCATATAGAGGTCTACCTAATGCATTGAAAATTGAAAATACACCAATCAAGATTGCCATTTGATTTAAGTTCAGTGAGATGAGTCTAGTACCGATATTGGCAGAAAAACCAATGATTGTTAAACCGATAAAAGTACCAATGAAGAATAAAAAGTATATAAGATAGAAGTTTTTGTTTTTTAGAACACTGAAATCTATCTGATGTTTTACTTTCTCTTTAGTATCGTGTTTATATAATAGAAGCGTAAATACTGTCAACAAACCTAAATATGTAAAGCCCAATATCATAAATGTGTTTGATAATCCTAATCCTGTAATTAAATCTTCAATGATTGGTGCAAACACTAAAGGTGACAAGCCGAACCCCATTAAAGTAATACCAGTGAGTAGACCTGGATGTTTATGGTGAAGACTTGCAACAACTCTTAAAGGTAGTGTATACAATATGCCAATTCCAATTCCAATAAATAGGCCATAGTATAAGGATAGGAGCCAAATATTTTGTGCAAAACTTGACAATATAAAACCTATAGAAATTAAAAAGACACCTATTAAAGATAATTTTAGAGTAGAGTACTTATCAAACAAGACACCACTAAGTGCCATAGATATCGCATAAAACAATAAGACAAGCATATAAGGAAGACTGCTTAATGTTTCTCCTATTTGATATATTGATTCTATTTCTAGTCTAAATAAAGAATAACTATAAACAATACCTAAGCAAAGCATAAGTGCTGTAGATAGGGCCACATATAGCCATGTCATTTGTTTTTTCAATTCATCACCATGATTTCATAATTTTTTAATGTCTCTATATTATGCCATAAAATGATTTGATATTCAAACTAATTACAAAATATGTGAAAAATAAAAAAATCAATCGCTTAGATTGATTATTTTTTTAAGGGATCAAAATCAATATTTAAATGATTTTCTAATTTGTGAGCAACTTCGATTAAATTGCCTTCCTTATAATAAGGTGCTAAAAAATATGTGCCTAGTGGCATATGATTTTTACCAAAGCCAACAGGGACGGTTAATGTAGGAAAACCACATTCAGGTCCTATACTTGTATAGTTAATGAAATATAGCATATCAATTTGTTTATCTTCAAATAATTGAGCAACTTTAGCTTTGATTTCATCTCTTTCATCAAGTGCTTCTAAATACGCTTCTTCATTGAGTAAGCCAGAAGTTTCTTCCAGAGCTTCAATTAAGACATCTTGTCCATATTTTAAATTTTCTTCGCTATGATCAAGATTGTAGTAAACGATGTCTTTAAGTTCTATGGATAAGCCTTCCTTTTTTAGATATGAATTTAAATCGTGTTTAAATTCATATTTCATGATAGGATAGATTTTTTCAACCTCAGGTACGACAACATCAATGAGTTCATAACCAAGTGTTGATAAATCTTTACAAACTTTATCAAACATATCTTCTTGATCATCAGATGTTGGATAAGCACTTGTTTTTACGATGCCTATACGTTTTACTTGTGAAGTATTTAAAAACGTTGTGTAGTCAACAAATTTATCTTCTTTATTTAAAGTTATAGGATCCATTGGATCATTTGACCGCATGTATGAAAGAAGAAGTGCTACATCACTGACTTTTTTTGCCATAGGTCCTGCAGTGTCAAGAGTGTGAGAAATAGGTAGAATACCAGTTCTAGGCACAAGACCTATAGTAGGTTTTAAACCGACAATGCCATTTCGCATTGAAGGTGACATAATTGAACCACCCGTTTCAGTGCCGATTGCAAATGGGGCAAGCCCAAGCGAAATAGCAACAGCACTTCCTGTAGAACTACCGCTAGGATCAGCTTTAATATCCCAAGGACATAAAACTTGACCTCCTTGAGAAGAATATCCGTTAACACCTGTAAATGTTTTAAAACATGCAAGTTCTGTAAGATTCGTCTTGCCTAAAATAATAGCACCATAATCTCTTAATGTTTTGACAAGCGTAGCATCTTCATTTGGTATAAAATCTTTAAGTATGGTTGTGCCAGCTGTTGTGGTCATATCAAAAGTATTAATATTATCTTTTATTAGTACTGGCATCCCGTGAATTTTAGATCTTAATTTGTTTTCTTGATCTAGTGCTTTAGCATAAGATATAGCATGACTATTGATTTTATAGACACTGTTATATTTGATATTATTTTGATCAAGTTCAATGATTTTATTGATGTAATAATTGATTAAATCAACTGATTTAATGTGTGTGTTACTCATAGAGTTACCTCCGATAAATTAATAATATTATATCATTAAAATTATTTTTACATAAGAAAAAAGCCACATGAATCCGTTACATTAAAACGGACACGATAAAAAAAGAGACATATTAGAAATAAATCTAGTATGTCTTTTTTGATATACTAATAACAATATAAAGGAGCATACAAATGAGAAAGAATGAGAAACATAAAAGCTATAGTATCGAAGAGAAAAATAAAATCGTTTTATTATATCTAGATCAACATATGAAAATGATGGATATAGTGAGAAGATATAATATTGGAAGCAGATCACAAGTCTATAAATGGGTCAAACAATATCAAACATATGGCACTGTTATAGATAACAGAGGGAAAGCAACCAAACAAGATAACCCAAGAAAAGGAAGACCAAGAAAATATGAAGAAGATTTAACATCATTAAGTAAAGAAGCGTTGATAGAAAAAGTGAGGCTGTATGAAGATATAAAAAAATGCCTAGCCTACCTAAAGAAAAGTTAACCAAAGCATATTATCAAGTGATTGATATGTTAAGGAAGAAATATCCAGTTAAGCTCTTATGTAAGACATTAGGGTGCTCTAAAAGTGGATATTATGATTGGATAAAATTAGGTAGGCCAAAACATAAGGCATTTAATGAAGCAATTAATCAAATGGTTAAAGAAATGTATGAAGCAGATGATCGTCGAGGGATTCGAACTGTAAGAATGCAAATAAAAGCGGCATACGGACTCATTTTAACCAATAGAACCGTACACCGCTATATGAGAATCAATGACTTTATAGCCACTGTTCGCGTAAAGCATAGGTCATATCCAAAGGCTAGCAACCATAATATATCCAATGTTTTACAAAGAGATTTTACCACAAATAAACCCAACGAGAAATGGTCGATTGATATATCTTATATCTTTTTAAGAGATGGACTTAGTTATCTATGTGCGATCAAAGATTTATACGATAAATCCATCATCGCATGGCAACTATCAGAAAGCATAGATTTAAGGTTAGTTCTAGATACATTAGATAAGGCATTCACAAATATACCTTACAATCAAAGAACATCATTGATTATGCATTCGGATCAAGGATGGCATTTTACCCATCAATTTTATCGAGAGAAATTATTATCTGAAGGCGTGATCCAATCTATATCAGCTAAAGGTAGTAGTGTTGATAACGCTCCAATTGAATCATTTTTCGCAATTTTAAAGACAGAATGCATTTATAGAGAAAAACATTTATATAAATCAAATGTCTATACTGTGATTGAAAATTATATGTGTTATTATAACAACGAGCGTTTACAAGAAAAAATAAAAGAGCTCGCTCCTATAGAGTATAGGACTCAAGCTCTTCAGTCTCTTTTTTATTAGTGTCCGTTTTTAAGGAACTAATTCCATGTGTGGCTTTATTTATTTCTTATCTGTAAATTGTTTTACGATATCAGAGACATTGTTTAAACTTTTACCTTCGTAGGCTTTAAGAACTTCTACAGGAATTGCAAATACTATCGTATTTGATTTGTCTGATGATAAGTCATTTAAAGTAGTTAGTGTTCTTAAATGCATAGCACCAGGTGTTTTGGAAATAATTTCAGCTGCTTTTGCTAGTTTTTCAGCAGCAATCATTTCACCTTCAGATTTAACGATTGTTGATCGTTTTTCTCTTTCAGCTTCTGCAACTTTCGCGATCACGCGTTCCATTTCATCAGGTAGTTTAATATCTTTGATTTCAACTTTTTCAACTTTGATGCCCCATGGATCAGTTTCTAAATCAACGATTTCTTTAATTTGTTTAGAAATGACTTTTAAATTAGATAATAACTCATCTAACTCTACGCCACCAATTGAATTTCTAAGTGTGGTTTGTGCAAGTTGAGTTACTGCAAAATACGCCTCTTTAACTTCTAATACAGCTTTAACTGCATCGTTAACTCTAAAATAAACTACAGCGTTAATAGTAATCGTTACATTATCTTTTGTAATACACTTTTGTTGAGGAACGTCTTGAGTGATTGTTCTAAGATCTAAAATCTTGACTTCGTGAATCACAGGAATCACTAAACGTAATCCTGGTTCAAGGCGCTTAACGAATTTACCAAATCTAAATTTAACACCGCTTTGATATTGTCTAATAATACGAAACATGTGTAGCCCCCTTTATTTGGTTTATACTTACATTTTACTATAAAAGTTATGATATGTGCCTATTTTTCACGATTAAAATCATGTTTAATAAATTTTAACTGTATTTTTTGTATAAAATCGGGAACATTAAATAAAGGTTTATCTTTATCTAATAATCTAATCTCATGCATTTCTTCTTGTGTCAATGAAAAATCAAAAATATCAATATTATCCTTTAAATGTTTAGGATTTGTTGATTTAGGTATCAAAATGTGTCCTTCTTGTAGATGCCATCTCAATATGATTTGAACAATTGATTTATTATATTTTAATGATAGTGTTTTAAATATTGGCTCACTGAGTAAATCTTTTGATCCATGCCCAATTGGGTACCAAGCCTCTAATTTGATATCTTCTTTAAGCATAAATTGCATAAGTTTTTTTTGCTGATAATAAGGGTGACATTCAACTTGATTGATGACTGGTTTTATGGTTGCGATTGATAAGATTTGTTTTAACTGCTTGATATTGAAATTCGAGACGCCGATGGATTTGACTTTACCTGATTTAACATATGTTTCTAAAATTTTCCATGCTTCTAAATAATTGTTAAATGGTCGATGTAGAAGGAGTAGATCAATATAGTCTATTTGTAGTCTCTTTAAAGTTTGATCAATAGCTTTTTCCATTTTACCTTTTTTAAAATCTTGAGGCCAAATTTTAGATGTAATATAAATTTCTTCTCGACTGATATTTGATTTTTTAATACCACGACCGACCATTTTCTCGTTGTAATAAATATTTGCAGTATCAATCATACGGTAACCTAGATCAACAGCTTTCATGATTGTCTCTTCACCAATCTTAGCATCTTGAATCATAAATACACCCAAGCCTACTTGATTGATTGAACTCTGATTGTTTAATTTAATATTTTCCATCTTTTCTCTCCCATATGTATATAAATAAATAATTATAATTAAGTATAGCATAACATTACACATAAAAAAACTGCCAGTAAAACTGACAGTTTTATATGAATAATATTTATTATTTAAGTAATAGACTATGTCCAGTCATTTCTTTTGGCTGTTCAACACTTAAGATTTCAAGTAATGTAGGTGCAACATCACTAAGTGATCCTGTACCAACTTTTAAATCAGGATCAGTCACAATGACTGGTACGATATTAGTCGTATGTGCTGTATGTGTCTTACCATCAGGTGTAACCATCATTTCAGCATTACCATGATCGGCAATAATAATTGCAACACCACCAATAGAATCAATGGCAGCAACCACATCAGCAACACACTTATCAACAGTTTCAACTGCAATCTTAGCAGCTTCAATGTTACCAGTGTGTCCTACCATATCAGGGTTTGCAAAGTTTAAGATCATTGTATCAAATTTATTTGATTTAATAGCTTCAACAGCTTTATCTCTAACTTCAAATGCACTCATTTCTGGTTTAAGATCATAAGTTGCTACTTTTGGAGATTGAACTAAGATTCTAGTTGCACCTTCAAATGTTCTTTCTTTACCACCATCAAAGAAGAAAGTGACATGAGCATATTTTTCAGTTTCAGCAATTCTAAGTTGAGTTAGACCATTGTTAGCAATAACTTCACCATAAATGTTATTTAAAGTTTGAAGACCAAATGCGATAGGTCCTTTAACAGATTCGTTATAATGCATCATTGAAACGAAGAAGATATTTTTAACAGCTTTAGATGCATCAAAAGTAGCTTTGCCTTCTGCTTCATATAGTTTAGTACCTTCTGGATTAGAAAATGCAGTTGCAATTCTAATTGCTCTATCAGGTCTAAAGTTAGCAAAGATAATTGCGTCGTTATCTTTAATTAACCCTTCTTTAGCAACAACGAAAGGTGTGATGAACTCATCAGTTTCACCAGCATCATAAGATGCTTGAATACCTTCAGCAGCAGAAGCGTAAGTTTTACCTGTACCTAAAGTCATGTTGTCATAAGCTTTTTGAATACGATCCCAGTTGTTGTCTCTATCCATTGCATAATAACGACCACTTACTGTAGCAACTCTAACACCACCATCAACTAAACCTTGAACAAATCCTTTACCAGAAGTTTGAGGTGTATCTCTACCATCCATGAATGCATGGAACCATGGTGATACGCCATTTTGTTCTGCTAAATCATTTAAAGCTTTAATATGTGATGTATATGAGTGTACACCACCTTCAGATGCAAGTCCGAAGATATGAAGGTTAGAATTATTTTTTTTAACATAGTCGATAGCTTCTAAAAATGCAGGATTTTTGAAGAAATCACCATCTTTGATTGATTTGTTTATTCTTGTAAGTGATTGGTAAACAACGCGTCCAGCACCTAAATTTAAGTGTCCTACTTCACTGTTTCCCATTTGTCCTTCAGGAAGACCAACGGCTTCACCACTAGCTTCTAAAGTATTTGTTGGATATTTTTTAAATGCTTCATCAAGAAATGGTTTTTTTGCGAGTGAAACAGCATTTGTATCACTTGCAGGTGCTAAACCATATCCATCCATAATGATGAGCGCAGCAAATCTTTTTTTGTTCATTTCTATTACTCCTTATCGTAATTTACATATATATTATACTTAAAAAAATTTAACTTTTAAGTTAATATACATTAAAAACGTTTTCAAAATCTCATAAATATTGCTAATTTTTTTAATTGTGATAAAATATGTTTGTAATTAATATAAATTAAAATACTTCGGGGCAACGTGAAATTCGTGACCGGCGGTTATAGTCCGCGAGCCAATGTGGCAGGAACTTGTGAGATTCAAGTACCGACAGTAAAGTCTGGATGGAAGAAGTGAAATGTCTTTTTTGACGTTCTTTTGTCGCCGAGGTAATTTGGCGATTTTTTATTATCAGGAGGTCAGATAGTCATGTCAAATTACTTACGCTTAAAGAAATTGCTTTACATTGTAGCATTTGCAGCAATTTCTATTGTTTTGGGTCTTATCGAAATCCCTTGGGGACCATTCTTAAGACTAGATTTTAGTGAAGTTGCTATTTTGATAGCATTACTTGTTTTAGGTCCTAAAGAAACGACAGTTGTTATTATTTTAAGATCACTTGTACGTCGTTTGTTTAGAGGTTTTGTACCCTATGAATTACTCGGTGAATTTTTAGCGATGGCCGCATCTTTTTCAATGATGACTGCTTATTACTTAATCAGAGTATTCTTAAGAAAGAAAAATAAACCTTTCTTATATGAAGTACCAGTTAATGGTACACATGTAGATGTCAAAGAATGGATTGTATCTTTAGTGACAATTCCGGTTGTTTTAACGGTGATTTTATTATCGATTAACTATTTCTTTACGACACCTATGTATTTTACTAGTTTTGCAAATTTAAGTGTCTTTAGCTATGTCAGAGATACAGGACAAACATATACAGAATTCTTGTTATATAATATCGGATTATATGTGCCATTTAATCTTGTAAAAGGATTAGCAGTCGGTATCATTTATCTTGTTATAAAACCTAGAATTAAATTCTTAGAGTTATAGATAAATTTATTGGGGGATTCCATGGTGAAAAAAAGTTTTAGTTGCTTATTGTTTATACTTACACTATTTATACTTTTTGGTTGCGAAGATCAAAATGGTTATCGGGAAGTGGTTGAGATTACAGATACAGTAAATAAAGATATTTATTATGGACCTGATAAAGAACAAGTCTTGGATATCATATATCCTCTAGATGTTATTGATAGTGATCATGTATTACCTGTTGTATTATTTATACACGGCGGTGGTTGGATCAGTGGTGATAAATCTGAGTTTATAAGAGAAGCTGATGATATCAATCAAATGGGATACATTTATGCTTCAATGAATTATCATTATGCTAGTGATGATATTCATTATGAAACATTGATTAAAGATGTTGAAATGGCAATAAATTTTCTCTATTTAAATAGCGAAAAATTGCATGTCGATAAAGATGGGATTGCACTTGTTGGTAACAGTGCAGGAGCTCATTTAGCGATGCTTTATGCCTATAAATTAAATAGCGCATCTATAAAAGTTAAATTTGTAGTTTCACAAGTTGGGCCCTCAGATTTCACGGATGATGGCTATTTTGGTGAAAATATGGTCTCTTTAGGAGATGCATCTAGTAAGTTACTAGGTAAATCACTTACAGAAGAAAACTTTGAATCATTAAAGACAGATCAAGATATTATCGATGCATCACCTATTTCACATATAGATGCATATACTGTGCCAACAATTATGGCATATGGTAAACTTGATCGTCTAGTGCCTTATAGCAATGCTATAAGACTTGATGAAAAACTGTCTGAATTTGATATTGAACACGTATTTATTACATATGAAAATTCAGACCATATATTGGGAAATCCTTTAGATAGCGATACTAAATTGCTATATGAACAAACATTATACGGATACTTAGATACATATCTTCCAATTAGAGATTATGAGAATTGATGTGAAGTAAACGTTTTTATAAAATAATTTGCTTTAATTTTAAGTATCATTAATGTATAATGAATATGGAAAATGAATCGGCAAAATAAACTAAATCAAAGGAGTGAAAATATGCCATATATTAGCGATGTTTATGCACGCGAAGTCTTAGACTCACGTGGTAACCCTACTGTAGAAGTAGAAGTTGTTACAGAATCTGGCTTTTTCGGACGCGCCATGGTTCCATCTGGAGCTTCAACTGGTGAACACGAAGCAGTAGAATTAAGAGACGGTGATAAATCACGTTATCTTGGAAAAGGTGTAACAAAAGCAGTTCAAAATGTAAATGAATTAATCGGACCTGAATTAATCGGTTTCGATGTAAGAGATCAAGTGAACATTGACCAAACAATGATCGCACTTGATGGTACTCCAAACAAAGGGAAATTAGGAGCTAATGCAATCTTAGGTGTTTCAATTGCCTGTGCAAAAGCTGCTGCAGATTTCTTAGGTGTTGAATTATACCAATATCTTGGTGGATTCAATGCTAAACAATTACCAGTACCAATGATGAATATTGTAAACGGTGGTGCACACTCAGATGCTCCAATCGATTTCCAAGAATTCATGATCTATCCAGTTGGTGCTTCAAGTTTCAAAGAAGCTATCCGTTGGGGTGCTGAAGTATTCCATAACTTAAAAGCAATCTTAAAATCTAAAGGATTAGTTACAGCTGTTGGTGATGAAGGTGGTTTCGCTCCAAACTTATCATCAAATGAAGATACTATTGAAAATATCTTAGCTGCAATTGAAAAAGCTGGTTACAAACCAGGTAAAGATATCTTTATCGGTTTCGACGTTGCTGCTTCAGAATTCTATGATAAAGCTAAAGGTAAATATGTATTCAAAAAATCAACTGGTGAAGAATTCACTAGTGCAGAATTAGTTGAATATTATGCACAATTAGTTGAAAAATACCCAATCATCTCAATCGAAGATGGTATGGATGAAAATGACTGGGAAGGTTGGAAGTTATTAACTGACAAAGTTGGAGATAAAATCCAATTAGTTGGTGATGATTTATTCGTAACTAACACTGAATATATCGCTAAAGGTATTGAATTAGGTGTTGCTAACTCAGTATTAATTAAAGTTAACCAAATCGGTACTTTAACAGAAACTTTCGATGCTATTGAAATGGCTAAGAAAGCTGGTTATACTGCAGTTGTTTCTCACAGAAGTGGTGAAACTGAAGATACTACAATTGCTGATATTGCAGTTGCAACTAATGCTGGTCAAATTAAGACTGGTTCAGCTTCAAGAACTGACCGTGTAGCTAAATATAACCAATTATTAAGAATTGAAGATCAATTAGGACCTACTTCTCAATATCTTGGTTTAAAATCATTCTATAACTTAAAAAAATAAGTTGAAAAATAATTAAGCGCCTTTTAATAAGGCGCTTTTTTAATACAATCATATCATTTAACAAACACTTTAATAAGGCGTATAATAAAAGAGTAAAGGATGTGAAACAATGAACAAAGAACAATTCGAAAGAATGGGTAAAGGCTTAGGGTTCATTGCGGCACTTGATCAAAGTGGCGGAAGTACACCTAAGACATTAAAAGCATATGGTATTGAAGAAAATAGATATCATAATGAAGATGAAATGTTTGCGTTAATTCACGAAATGCGAACAAGAGTCATAACAAGTCAATCATTTACTAATGATAAAATATTAGGGGCTATCTTATTTGAAAATACAATGGATAGAAAAATTGAAGGAAAATTTACTGCAGACTATTTATGGGATGTTAAAGGTGTTGTACCTTTCCTTAAAATAGATAAAGGTTTAGCTGATCCTAATCAAGGTGTTAGATTATTGAAACCAATCCCAGGTTT
Source organism: Acholeplasmataceae bacterium (assembly GCA_963678355.1). Taxonomy (GTDB): domain Bacteria; phylum Bacillota_I; class Bacilli_A; order Acholeplasmatales; family Acholeplasmataceae; genus WOFB19. Next base: position 259,724 of record OY782823.1, read on the forward strand.
AGATGATTTATTAGATCGTGCAGTAGAAAAAAATATCTTTGGTACTAAAATGAGATCAGTCATTTTAGAAGCAAATCCTGAAGGTATTCACGAAGTTGTTAAACAACAGTTTGAAATAGGTTTACAAATTGCTAAAAAAGGATTAGTACCAATTATTGAACCAGAAGTTGATATCTTTAGTAAAGATAAATATACATCTGAAAAATATTTGAGACAAGAAATTTTAAATCAACTTGCACAATTGCCAGATGACGTAAAAATTATGCTTAAGTTATCACTTCCTGATTTACCAGATTTTTATCAACCATTAATAGAAGATAGTCATGTCTTAAGAGTGGTTGCATTATCTGGTGGTTATGAAAGAACTGAAGCGAATGAAAAACTAAAAGATAATCATCAAATGATTGCAAGTTTCTCCAGAGCATTACTTCAAGATTTAAGAGATGATCAAGATGTTAATACATTTGATCAAAACTTAAAAGAAACTATTGACTCTATTTATGAAGCCTCAATTACATAAGACTTATTGACTAAGGCACCTTAATTTAAGGTGCCTTTTATAATATTACTTAACATCTGTTTATTAAATATGTATAATGAAATTGAAATAAAAGTTAAGGGAGTTATAAATTATGAATAAAGAACAATGGCAAAAAATGAAGGAAGGCAAAGGCTTCATTGCTGCTCTTGATCAAAGTAAGACATCTACGCCCAGAACTTTGGAAAACTATGGTATCTCTAAAGAGATGTATCATAGCGATGAAGAAATGTTTGATCTCATTCATGAATTTAGAAAAAGAATCATAACAAGTCCTTCGTTTTCTGGAGATAAGATTTTAGGAGTAATCCTTTTTAAACATACAATGGATAAAAAGATAGATGGTAAATATACGGCTGATTATTTATGGGATGTTAAAGGTATTGTCCCATTCTTAAAAGTTGATAAAGGATTGGAAGAGGTCAATAAGGGCGTTAGGTTGATGAAACCGATTAAAGATCTAGATAATGTTTTGGATGTAGCAATTGAAAGACATATATTTGGAACAAAGATGAGATCTTTAATTGTTGAAGCGAATCGTGAAGGTATTCATGAACTTGTCAATCAGCAATTTGAGCTTGCTCAAAAGATTATTGATAAAGGATTAGTTCCTATTTTGGAACCTGAAATTGACATCCACAGCGAAGACAAGATTGTCTCTGAAAAGATACTTAGACAAGAAATTTTGGATCATTTAAATAAACTTCCAAAAGATGTAAATATGATATTTAAATTATCGATTCCTGATCTTCCGGCATTCTACCAACCACTTATTTTAGATGGCCATGTACTTAGAACTTGTGGGCTCTCAGGTGGTTATAGAAGAGATGAAGCAAATGATAATTTAAGGGAAGATTATGGTATGATTGCGACATATTCAAGAGCACTTATTCAAGATTTAAACATAGAACAAAGTGATAAGGAATTTGATATGTATTTAAAAGAAGCAATTGATTCTATATATAATGCATCAATTACATAATATAGTTAAATGAGACTAGTTAATGGCCAGTCTTTTTTTATGGAATTAAAAAATCAAGTGTTTACATAGTTTCACAATATGTCTTTAATGAACGCTTTCATTGGTTTTTTATATTGACAAAACATGATATCGTGATAGAATATTTATAGTATTTTGAATATCAAACAATTTGAAATCAAAACGAGATGGTTTATCCATCATAAGAAATGACTTTGTATAAAATCAAAAAATATAAATGAAAGAATATGATACTATGATAACTATTAAAGAAATCCAAAAAATCATTAAAGATTTTGAAAACTCTGAATTAACTGAATTAGAATTATCCATTGAAGATGTAAAAATAAAATTATCAAAAAACAAACATGAAGTAAACCCTGTATTAGAGCCTGTTAAAGTGACAACACTTGAACAAAAACCTGTAGAAGTAGAATCTAAAAAAAGTTTAGGGTTAGAAATTAAATCACCATTAGTTGGTACTTTCTATCGCTCAGAATCGCCTACAGCTAAACCATTTGTAGAAGTGGGACAAGTTGTTAATAAAGGCGATGTTTTATGTATTATAGAGGCCATGAAAATCATGAATGAAATTACTGCACCAGCTTCAGGCAAAGTCTTATCAATTGGTTTAAAAGATAAAGATGTTGTTAGTTTCGATCAAGTCCTTATGACGTTAGAGGAAAACAATGAAGCGTAAGGTATTAATCGCGAATCGCGGAGAGATTGCAGTAAGAGTGATTAGAGCTGCAAAAGAATTAGGTATTGAAACAGTTGCTATTTATTCAAAAGCGGATGAAAATTCATTACATGTTAAATTAGCAGATGAAGCTGTTTGCGTTGGAAATCATCGAAGTGTCGATAGTTATTTGAATATGAATCGTGTTTTATCCGCAGCGATTGCTACTGGATGTGATGCGATACACCCGGGATATGGTTTTTTATCAGAAAACCATGTTTTTGTAGAAATGGTTGAAAGTTGCGGACTAACATTTGTTGGACCTACATCAGAAACGATTAAAAAAATTGGTGATAAAGCGACTGCTAAGGCAATTGCGAAAGCAGCACATGTGCCTGTAGTTGAAGGTAGCGATGGTGTTGTTGATTCTTTAGATGAAGGCTTGAAAATCGCTAAAAAAATTGGATATCCAGTGATGATTAAAGCATCTTCAGGAGGCGGTGGACGTGGTATTAGTATTGTTTATACGCCAAAAGAATTTAAAGATGCTTTTTTTAGAACAGGTATGGAAGCTAAACAAAATTTTGGAGATGATTCATTATATGTTGAAAAATTTATCGAATCTCCTAGACATATTGAAATTCAAATTATGGCCGATCACTTAGGCCATGTTGTTCATTTATATGAACGTGATTGTTCATTACAAAGAAGAAACCAAAAGATGGTAGAAGAAACACCAAGTCCATTTATTAATGATATATTAAGAAGAAAAATGGGACAAACTGCTGTAAGACTTGCTAAATCTATTGATTATCATAATGCAGGTACAGTGGAATTTTTAATGGATAAAAATCAAAATTTCTATTTCATTGAAATGAATACAAGAATTCAAGTGGAACATCCAATTACTGAAATGGTTACTGGATTTGATTTAGTCAAAGAACAACTCAAAGTGGCTTTTGGTGCTAAATTAAGTGTTGAACAAAGAGATATTAAAATTAGTGGTCATGCCATTGAATGTAGAATCAATGCTGAAAATCCTATGAATAATTTTATTCCAACACCAGGGTTAATTAAGAATTTAATGTTGCCTGGTGGGTTTGGTGTAAGAATTGATACACATATATTCCCGCAATATGAAGTACCACCATTTTATGATTCACTTTTAGCTAAACTTATTGTTTATGCACCAACGAGATTAGAAGCGATTAAGAAAATGCGTGTAGCACTTGAACAGTTTGTTATTGAAGGTGTAATTACAAATACTGAATATCATTATTTATTAATGCATCATACTGATTTTATTAAAGGTCAGTATGATACTGGATTCATCAGTCGTTTTCAGAAATTAGTGGAGGCGAATAAATAATGCATGAATTTTTAGATGAACGTAAAAAACAAATTGAATCATTTAAGAAAGATATTAGAAAGAAACCTATAAAAAATGAACAAAGAGACATTCCTGAAGGACTCTTTATTAAATGTGATGACTGCGGTGAAGCTATTTATAGCAAGGTTTTAATTGATAACAATATGGTGTGTCCACATTGTAATCATCATTTTAAAATCAGTGCAAGACAACGCATGCATAAGACAGTTGATTCAGGATCCTTTCATGAACTGTTTATTGAAGTCGTATCTAAAAATCCACTTAACATGGAAGGCTATGAAGATAAAATTGCAAAAGGTTTTAAGACAAGTGGTGAAAAATCTGCCTTTTTATGTGGTAGAGCAAAAATCGAAGATATGAAAGTAAATATTGGTATTCTTGATCCAATGTTTATGATGGGATCAATGGGTAGTGTTGTTGGTGAAAAAATAACACGACTTATTGAAGATGCAATCGCAGAAGAAAATCCATTGATCATCTTTTCGGCATCAGGTGGTGCACGTATGCAAGAAGGTATTTTATCACTTATGCAAATGGCTAAAACATCTGCTGCACTTAAAAAATTAGATCAAAAAGGATTGTTATTTATTAGTGTCCTAACCTATCCAACAACTGGAGGGGTTGCAGCAAGTTTCGCATCACTAGGCGATATCATGATAGCAGAAGAAAAAGCACTCATCGGATTTGCTGGTGCAAGAGTTATCAAACAAACCATTAGACAAGATTTACCAGAAGGTTTCCAAACAGATAAATTCCAATTGGATCATGGTCAGATAGATATGATTGTTAATCGTAATGATATGAAACAAACTTTAGCAAAAATATTAAGATATCACCAGGTGGATAAAGTATGAATCAAGCATGGCAAAAAGTGCAATTGGCACGTCACCCAAAACGCATCACAGCACATCAATTAATCGATGGACTATTTGATGAGTTTATGGAATTAAAAGGTGATAGATTATTTAGAGATGATCTAGCAATGATTGGTGGTATTGGTCTACTTGATGGTATGCCTATAACGGTGGTTGCAGAAGAAAAAGGAACAACCACTGAAGATAAAATTAACCACAATTTCGGTATGCCTCATCCTGAGGGATATCGTAAAGCATTAAGATTAATAAAACAAGCTGAAAAATTTAATCGTCCAGTTTTCGCAATCATCGATACACCAGGTGCATACCCTGGTATAGAAGCTGAAGAGCGAGGACAGGCAAGAGCAATTGCACATAACTTATTTGAACTCTCACAAGTTAAAGTGCCATTAATTATATGTGTATTAAGTGAAGGCGGATCTGGTGGTGCATTAGCTATTGGTGTTGGTGACCATATCATGATGTATGAAAATGCAATCTATTCAGTGCTTTCACCTGAAGGGTTCGCGTCTATTTTATATAAAGATAGTTCTAAAGCACCGGAAGCAGCAGAGCAAATGAGATTAACAGCAGATGATTTACTATCATTAAAAATCATCGATGAAGTGATTATAGAACATGAAGGATTACATGTGAATCCTCTAGACGGTATAAAACAATTAAAGACTTCAATGAAAAAGCAAATCAAACTTCTAAATAAATTATCAAAAGAAGATTTGATCGAAAGTAGATATCAAAAATTTAGACAAATGGGTATCTATGAAACTCAAGGAGAATAAATGAAACCACTAAACATAAAAGTGATATCATCTGGAAAATATATACCAAAGAAAGTATTAACAAACGATGATTTAGAAAAAATAGTAGATACATCTAATGAATGGATTGTATCTAGAACTGGTATTAGAGAACGTCATATTGCTGAAGAAGATACTGCAGCAGATATGGCTTATAAAGCAGCATTAAATGCTATAGAAAAATCAAATTACAATAAAGATGAAATTGATTTAATTATTGTTGCGTCAATTACGGGTGACGGTATGACACCAAGTGTAGCAAACCATGTACAAAAAAAATTAGGTATTCAGACATGTATGAGTTTTGATGTTAATGCAGCATGCACAGGATTTGTTTATGCTTTAGAAGTTGCATCATCAATGATCGCTTCTGGCGGTTTTAAAAATGCATTGGTCATTGGTTCTGAAAAATTATCAAACGTTATTGATTATACAGATCGTAATACATGCGTATTATTTGGTGATGGTGCTGGTGCACTCATCGTTGAACAAAGCGAAGAAAAGAAGGCATTTTTCTACAATCAAGCAAAAGCAGACGAAACAGATGCACTAACTGTGGAAAAATATATTAAAATGGATGGTAGGAAAGTATTTTTATTTGCAGTTGATATTATTAAAAAGAGTATTGAAGAAATTTTATCAAGAGCAAATCTATCATTAGATCAAGTGGGCACTATCATTCCCCATCAAGCAAATTTAAGAATCATTCAATCGGTATCCAAATCATTAGATATTCCAATGGATAAATTTGAAATTAATCTTCAAAATTATGGAAACACATCTGCGGCAAGTATTCCAATTGCTTTGGATGAGTATTTAGATAAAGATAAAAATGATGATTACGTACTACTTGTAGGCTTCGGTGGAGGATTTACTTGGGGTAGTGCAATACTTCAATTAAAATAAGGAGATTACCATGAAAAACATTAACGAGTTATTAAACACAAAATATCCAGTCATTCAAGGTGGTATGGCAAATATTGCGACTGCTCAACTTGCATCTGCTGTTTCAAATGCAGGCGGCCTAGGTCTTATTGGTGCAGGCGGATATGATGCTGAATGGGTAAGATCAGAAATTAGAAAAATGAAAATGTTAACAAAAAAACCTTTTGGTGTAAACATTATGCTTATGAGCCCTCATGCAGCAGAAATCGCTGAGGTTGTTGTTGAAGAAGGTGTCAAGGTTGTAACAACTGGTGCCGGTAGTCCTGGCGTCTATATGGATAAATGGAAAGCTGCTGGCATGACTGTTATTCCTGTAGTTCCAAGTGTTGCACTTGCTAAGAGAATGGAACGTATGGGTGCTGATGCAGTCGTTGTTGAAGGTACTGAAGCCGGTGGACATATTGGTGAAATTACAACAATGGCATTGATTCCACAAGTTGCTGATGCTGTTTCTATTCCAGTGATTGGTGCTGGTGGTATTGCTGATAAACGTGGTGTTTTAGCAGCATTTGCTTTAGGGGCTAAAGGTGTACAAGTAGGTACAGTTTTACTTGCAACTAAAGAATGTCCAATTCATGATAATTATAAAAATAAAGTTGTCTCAGCAAAAGATATTGATAGTGTTGTTACAGGAAGAAACACAAAAGCGCCAGTAAGAGTACTTAGAAATCCAATGTCTAGCAAATATATAGAATTAACTAAAAATGGTGACTACGATATTTTAGAGTTAGAAAAACTAACACTAGGGTCACTTAGAAAAGCAGTGTTTGATGGGGATTTAGAAGGTGGATCTTTTATGGCTGGTCAAATTGCTGGTTTGGTTAAGGAAGTTAAAACTGTTCAGGAAGTATTAGAAGATTTATTTGATGGAGTTAATGCTTATAAAGAACAATTGGAAGTGATGTAATGCATAAATTAGCAGTATGTTTTTCAGGTCAAGGTAGCCAATATGTTGGTATGGGTCTTGATTATGTAGAACAAAATTTAGAAGCGAAAGCTTTCATTGAAAAAGCAAGTGACTTATTAAAAGAAAATTATATAGATAAATTAAATGATGAAGAAGCATTATCTAAAACAAGTGAAGTACAGCCTTTAATTGTATTAAAATCACTTCTAGGATTAGAGTTACTTGGTAAAGATAATTACAATATAGATGCATACTTTGGATTTAGTTTAGGTGAATTTAGTGCATATTATGCCTCTGGTATCTATACCCTTGATGACCTTTTAAAAATCGTAAAGGTTAGAGGTGAAGTCATGCAAGAAGCAAGTAATCTAAATCCAGGAGCAATGGCTGCGATTATAGGTCCTTCAAAAGAAAAAATTTTAGAAGTGATCAAACCGATAAGCGAAAAAGGCATCTTAAAGATTGCTAATGAAAATGGTTATAAGCAATATGTCATCTCTGGTGAGGAAACTTTAGTTGATGAAGCGATATTAGTTTTAAAAGAAAATGGTGCAAAACGTGCAGTGAAACTTAAAGTCAGTGGTGCATTTCATACACCGATGATGGCAGATGCTAGTAAGCAATTTATCGATAGCGTAAAAGATTATAAAAAATTAAATGTAGATACGCCTATGCTTATGAATTTGGATGCGAATTGGTTAAATATTGAAGATGTTGATAAGCATTTAGAAAATCAGATGACGTCTTCTGTTAAGTTTATTGACATGGTTTTAAAACTTAAAGAAGAAGGGTTTACACATGTTTTAGAAATAGGTCCAGGAAAAGTTTTAACTGGACTGATTAAAAAAATAGATTTAGATATGGAAGTACAAAATTTTGATTCATATGATCAGTATGAAACAGTGAAAGGATGGCTTTTAGAAAATGGATTTAAAAAATAGAGTCGCAATCGTCACAGGTGGAGCTTCTGGTATTGGTAGAAGTATTTCATTAGAATTAGCAAAACAGGGATGTCATGTCGTTGTAAATTATAATTCAAGTGCTGCTAAAGCAGAGTCATTAATTAAAGAAATTGAATCTATAGGGCAAAAAGCTGTAGCTGTGCAAGCAAATATCAGCGATTTTGAAGAAGCGAAAAAACTGGTTGATAAAGCTATTTCAGACTTTGGCCAATTAGATATTTTAGTCAATAATGCTGGTATCACTAGAGATGCATTATTGCTTAGAATGAAAGAAAATGATTTTGATGATGTCATAAATACGAATTTAAAAGGTGTTTGGAACATGTGTAAACAAAGTAGCAGATACTTACTTAAATCAAGTTATGGTAGAGTAGTTAATATTTCAAGTGTCTCAGGTGTTTCTGGTAATGTTGGACAATCTAATTACAGTGCATCAAAAGCAGGTGTGATTGGTTTAACAAAATCACTTGCAAAAGAATTTGCAAGTAGAAATGTTACTGTAAATGCAATAGCACCTGGATTTATTGATACGAATATGACAGAAAAATTAGATGAACAAACAAAAGAAGCATTCTTAAATGTGATTGCTTTAAAACGTTTTGGTAAACCTGAAGAGATTGCTTATGCTGTTTCCTTTCTAGCAAGTGATAAAGCATCTTATATGACAGGTCAAACGTTAATTATTGATGGAGGCATGGTGATTTAATATGAGTAAGAGAAGAGTTGTTGTTACAGGTATGGGACTTGTGAGTCCTGTCGGCAATACTGTTGAAGAATCATTTGATGCTTTGATTCAAGGTAAAAACGGTGTAGATTTTATTAAACTTTATGATACAACAGATTGGAAAGTAAAAATTGCTGGTGAAGTTAAAAATCTTAATTTTGAAGATTTTATAGAACCAAGAGAAATTAGAAGATCAGATCGTGTAACTAATCTAGCTTTAGTTGCTGCTGAAGAAGCATATAAACAATCAGGATTAACTGACATAGAAGATCCATATAGATTTGCAACTTATGTGGGTAGTGGTATTGGTGGATTAACGACTATTTTCGAAGAAGCCACAGTTTGTGTGAATCGTGGTTTAGGTAGAATTTCTCCATTCTTTATCCCCAATTCAATTATTAACATGGTTGGTGCTAAAATAGGTATTAAATATCAAGCTAAAGGTGGTAACTTGCCATCGGTTACTGCATGTTCTGCAGCAACTAATTCTATTGGGGAAGCATTTAGAGCGATTAGAGACGGTTATATTGATATTGCAATTACTGGTGGTGCTGAAGCACCAATTAATGAATTAGGTGTTGGTGGATTTTCAAGCCTTAAAGCTCTTGATTTTTCTAATGATCCAGAAGTTGCATCTCGTCCGTTTGATACGACAAGAAGTGGTTTTGTTATTGCTGAGGGTGCAGGTATTCTTATTCTTGAAACATTGGAACATGCAAAAAAACGCGGTGCTAAAATTTTAGCTGAAATTGTAGGATATGCAACAACATCAGATGCTTTCCATATGACAGCACCAGATAGTGATGCATTGGGCATTACTGCATGTATTGAAAAAGCTTTAGATGATGCATCAATTGATTACAAAGATATGGACTATATTAATGCACATGGTACATCAACTGTGTTAAACGATAAACTAGAGACATTAGGATTTAAAAAATCATTTAAAGAGCATGCTAAGAACTTATTGATAAGTTCTACTAAATCTATGACAGGTCATGCTTTAGGTGCTGCAGGTGCAATTGAGTCTATTGCTGTGATCAAAGCACTTCAAACATCTAAAATCCCACCAACGATTCACCTTAAAGAAACAGATGAAGATTGTGATTTAAATTATATTCCAAATCACTATGTTGAAAAAGATATCACGTATGGTATGAATATCAACATTGGTTTTGGTGGACAAAATGCAGCAGTTATATTTAAGAAGGTGGAAGATTAATGAATTTAAATTTAGAAGAGATTAAATCAATTATTCCTCATCGTGATCCATTTTTGCTCATTGATGAAATTGTTGATTTAAAAGTTAGAGAATCTGCAGTAGGTATTAAATACATCAAAGATGAAGAATTCTATTTTAAGGGACATTTTCCGGAACAACCGGTAGTTCCTGGTGTAATTATTATTGAATCACTTGCACAAGTTGGTGCTGTGATCATATTATCAGAAGATGAATTTAAAGGACAAATTGCATATTTTGCAGGGATTAAAAATGCGAAATTTAGAAAAAGCGTATTTCCAGGTGATAAGTTGGAACTTAAATGTACATTAACAAAAATTAGAGGAAGATTCGGTTTTGGTTTTGGTCAAGCCTATGTTGGTGATGATCTTGTTTGTGAAGCTGAACTATCATTTGTTATTGGAAAATGATGAAACCGACAATCATTAAGTTTGATTCCATTGAATCAACAAGTGATTTGTTAAAACAACAAGCAGATGCTTTTCCAAACTTTACGATTGTATCTACTGATTTTCAAACTAAAGGAAGAGGTCAATTTGATCATGTATGGGATTCTAATGTAGGTGAAAATCTATTGTTTAGTATCTTATTTAAAGATCATTTGGATATTTTACAACATAGAATAAAACAAATCATATTAGATGTGCTTTTTACATTTTTTAAGACATATGATATTCAACCAAGATTTAAAGAACCTAATGATATATATGTTGATGATAAAAAGGTTTGTGGTATATTAATTGAAACTAAATATGAAGATCAAAATTTAATAAATATAGTTGTAGGTATTGGACTTAATGTGAACCAGATGAGTTTTGGAAATTATAAAGCAACATCGATGAAACTTATATTAAAAAATGATTTTGATGTATCATGCTTACTTGATCAAGTGATAACAATATTTGGGCATCAATTAAACATTGTGATTTAAAATGGGATTATAGATGATAATCTCATTTTTTTATATAAAAATGTGCTATCATAATGCTAGGGAATTCAATTGATTTTGGGAGATGAAATTAGGATGGAAAAAATAGGTGAAGGTAAGACTGCTATTATTTACTCAGATGGTAAGTTTGCCTATAAAAAGTTTAAAGCATCATATAAGGGTAACGAACAATATGAAATGCGTGTTCAAAATGAAGTGTTTAATCATACAAAATTACCAGTATTAAAGTATGAATTAGAAAACGATATGCTTAAAATGCCATTTATTAACGGTGTCGAATTTGCAGAACGCATGCTAGTGGAACGCTATAGAGCATGGCTTGTTGATTTTATTGATTTACAAACTTCTATTTATCAATATAAAGATTTAAATTTACCAGATAGTTTTAAAGTCTATAAAAATCAAATTGAAGAAACTGATATAGATGACACATTAAAGAAAAATGCACTTGATGCATTAGTGAGAGTGCCATACATGCAATCGCTTTGCCATTTTGATTTTCACCCTTTAAATATTATGTATGAAGATGATATTTACTATATAATGGATTGGACAAATGCTAAACTATCAAATCCAGTCATGGACATCGCTTCGACATATATCATTTTTAGGCTCTATATTAAACGACAAGCAAATAAATATTTAAGAGAAATCATAAAGAAAACAGGATTTAATAGAAATGATATTATTGAAGCATTACCTGTGATTGCGTTTATTAAACTTAGAGAAAATGATATACCAGATCATGAAATATTACTTAAAAATTTAATTTTAAGAAAAGATAAGATTTTTGAATAAATAAAATACGAAACAAATAAAATGAGGATATATGATTGATATATTCTTATTTTTATATAAGCATATATTTATACCGTATATAATCAAGATAATAAGGCTTTGCTATGTTATAATATACTTGAGGTATTATTGATGAAAAATGTATATTTATTGTTCTACGAACAACAAACCAGAAAATTAGATAAAGAAATTGTAGGGGAAATTGATTTAGATAAGTATCCTTATTTAATGTATAGTGAACCCTATTATATGTTAAAACCAAACATATTAATTGGCCGCCTAGATAGAAAAGAACACTTTGGGTTTCTAAGACAAGAACTTAAGGATGTGTATATTGATAAAGGTGGATTAATCGATGCAATGCATGACGATATTGTTTTAGTTGACGATCAAAGAGATGCTAAAATTGTATTTATTGTTGAGCGTGCACTAAAAACATTGGTTGCGACAATTAAGAAAAGAAAGAAAGGCATTAAGTTTTATACTGATGTTTTTTTAGATAAGAAATTAGAAGTTGAACCTTATGAAAACCTTGTTCAAGGACATGTCGTTCAACTTGAGATTCTTCATATTGATAAATCTAAAATCTTTGCCAGAGTTGATCATATCATCGGTCATGAAAATGATCCAGATATCGAAACTTTAAAAATTGTAAGTAGTTATTTTTGGCCAACAGAATTTAGTGAAGAACTATTAGATTCTGTTAAAGATATCAAGATGGATATGACAAAAGAGAAATCTGAAAGACTAGATTTGACAGAAGATTTAATTATTACTATCGATGGACTTGATGCAAAAGATTTAGATGACGCAATCAGTTTGAAAATGAAAGATGGTATGTATCATTTAGGTGTACATATCGCTGATGTCAGTCATTATGTTAAAGAGGGTTCACTCTTAGATGATGTCGCATATGATAGAGCAACTTCAGTTTATCTTGCTGATCGTGTAATTCCGATGCTTCCGCATATCTTATCAAATGATTGGTGTTCACTTAATCAACATGAGGAAAAACTTACGCTATCATGTTTAATGACACTTGATCAAGAAGGTAAAGTTGTTGATCACGAAATAAGAAAATCAATTATAGTCTCTAATAGAAGAATGAATTACCATGAAGTGAATGAATTTTTAATAGATAATAAATCACTTGGTGATAATGATATTGAAGACATGCTCGTACATATGAATGAGTTAAGTCAAAAATTGAAGAAATTAAGACGTAAGCGCGGAGAAATTGAATTTGAATCAACTGAATTAGGATTTAAAGTTGACAAAGATGGTAAAGTCTTAGATGTTTATCAAAGAACAACGGATATCGCAGAAGAACTTATTGAATCATTTATGTTAGCAGCTAATGAAACAGTAGCTGAACATATGTATCACTTAAATCTTCCATCGATTTATCGTATCCACGAAAAACCTGATCCAGTGAAATTAAAAACAGCTTTAGAAACTGTTTCTAAATTGGGCTTTAAATTCAACCATAGTCATATTGGTGATCCTCATATGTTACAAAAGTTAACAAAACAAACGAGTGATACACCAGTAGGCCCTATTGTGCATATGGTATTGCTTAGAGCAATGCAAAAAGCGAAATATTCACATCAATTAGATATACATTATGGCTTAGGTGCGAGATATTATACACATTTCACATCGCCGATTAGAAGATATCCCGATTTAATATTGCACAGACTTATTCACACATTACTATTAAACGAAGCAGATGATTATCAAGGTGCTGTTAGATATTACGATCAAGCACTTGATGAAATTGCTAAGCATACATCAGATCAAGAACGCAAAGCGATTCAAATGGAACGTGATGTGGCGAAACTTAAGAGTTGTGAATTTATGGAAAATCAAGTGGGAAGATATTTCCCTGCGACAATTACACAAATGATGCCATCTGGTATGTTTGTAACATTGGATGATGGTATTGAAGGATTTGTTCCATTAAGATTATTAAATGACTATTATACATTTGATGATAACTTCTTAATGTTTGTTGGTAAAAAAGGTACAAAATACAAACTTGGAGACACTGTTATCGTTGAACTTGTCAATGTTAATATGATGGAACGTAAAATTGATTTTGATATCGTTAAAAAAAAGAAGGTAAAGCATGAAAATCATAGCACAAAATAAAAAAGCTTATCATGATTATTTTATTGAAGAAACCTATGAAGCTGGTATTCAGCTAAAGGGTAGTGAAATTAAATCAATACGTATGGGCAAAGTGAATTTAAGCGATAGTTATGTGACATTTAAAGGCAATGAAGCGTTTATTTTAAATATGCACATCTCTAAATATGATTATTCAAATATTTTTAATCATGAAGAAACAAGAACAAGAAAACTTTTACTTCATAAAAACGAAATCGTTAAATTATTTAGTCAAACAAAACTTAAGGGACTTGCAGTCGTTCCTTTAAAAGTATATTTAAAAGATGGTTTGTGCAAAATGGAAATCGGTCTTGCTAAAGGTAAGAAAGATTATGATAAGAGACAAACATTAAAAGAAAAAGATATGAAGAAGAGAGTTGAAAAACAATTAAAGGACAGGTGAGTAGATGAAGCATAAAATTGGTTTGGCTTTAGGTGGGGGCGGAGCAAGAGGTAGTTTTCAATTAGGCGTTGTTAAAGTACTTATGGAGATAGGTCTTTTAAATGACGTAGAAGTCGTTTCAGGAACTTCCATTGGTGCAATTAATACACTGATGATTATGAATGGACTATCTTATGAACGCATGTTAGCGATATGGAATAAAGTTGATAACGATGCGATTTATGGTTCTGGACCAGATCGATTTAAATTAGATCATCAAGGTATTTTTTCTATTCAGGAATTATATGATATGTTTAGAAAAGAGATATCAATCTCAGAAATTAGAAATAGCCGTATTCAAGGGTTTGCGACAAGCTCTAGAGTCAGAAAAGAATCTTTATTTGAACAAGTTATGCTTAATCGTATGGAGAAAAAAGTTTTTCATCTCAATAAGATGGAAGATCCTACAAGAGGTGCACTTGCAAGTGCATCACTTCCAATTATTTTTGGAACAACTGATGTGAAAGATGATTATTATGTCGATGGTGGCATTAAAGATAATTGTCCAATACAACCTTTGATTGATCAAGGGTGCGATATTGTTTTTGCGGTACCGATTAACGGAGGCCTTCGACCAAAAAAATATAAGGATTCAAATATATTATTAATATCAATTGAACCACATTATTTATTTAATCCATTCTTAATTGATGTGGTCAATTTCGATCCAAAAGGTATTCCGCATAGAGTTGAATATGGAACTATGCTTACAAACTATATGTTTAAAAAACTTAAAGCACAAAATATATATGAAGATGGTCAGTGGAAAAAACCTGATCAGTTTAAATATATAAGAATCTCAAAAGATGAAGAAAAGACATTAAAAAATCAAATGGAAGGGTAATTTATGGATATTGAAATTATTAGATTTCTAAGAGATATAAGTAACATTGTAACCGATGGCTTATTTTATGGCATCACTCAACTGGGTGGTGAGATAGCTTTTATTATTGTTGCAGCAATCATCTATTGGACAATCAATAAAAAATATGCTCATAAATTTGTTTTAACATTTCTATTAATATCTGTGATCAATCTAGGCTTAAAACAAATATTCATGCGTCCGAGACCTTATGAAGTCTCAGGCATAGTGCCACCTTTTGAGTATTATACAGGTGGGTATTCTTTTCCAAGTGGACATGCATCAAGTGCTGCCGTTTTAGGATATACCGCAATTGATGGCAGTAAGAAGACGAAATATCCTTTTCTAAAATATATAGGTATTGCATTAATGATATTAATTCCACTATCAAGAATGGTACTTGCACAACACTATTTTACTGATGTGCTAGTAGGTCTATTCTTAAGTCTTGGCCTCGTATTTTTATTTTATATGTTTATTGATAAACTAGAAGATAAAGAGGAATATCTAACACTTGCATTACTACCAATCATATTGATTGTCATGATTTTTGTTAAATCACCTGACCTATATGTGGCTGGTGGTGCATTCACTGGATTCGCTATAGGATATACTTTAGAAAAAAAATATGTCAAATATCAAGTAAAAAACAAAATAAGTTTACAAATTTTAAAAATAATTATAGGATTTGCCGGTGTGTTAATCATTAAAGAAGTACCAAAACTAATATTTGAAGACTCATACTTATTTGACTTCATTAGATATGCGTGTATAGGAGGATGGGTTGCAGTTGTTGCACCTTTAATATTTAAATATGCAATTAAAGATGGAAAAGAAAAAATTTGAAGATTTAACGACTGACGAAATATATAGAATTATTCATTTGCGTTTGGAAGTCTTTTTGGAAGAACAAAAGATTTATTATGTTGATACAGATTTTCTTGATCAAAAATGTGTTCACTACTTTATCAAGGATAATGAAAAGATTGTAAGTTATTTAAGAATGATTCCAAAAGGTGAAAAATATCCATACATAGGTATCGGTAGAGTAGTTACAGATGCTAAATATAGAAAGCAGGGATTAAGTTCTAAACTTATTAAGTCAGTATTAACAGATTATAAAGGGGAACCTGTCTATTTACATGGACAAGCATACCTTCAAAACTTTTATGAAAATCTAGGATTCAAAACTATAAGTGGTGCATTTATTGAAGAAGATGTACTTCACTATGAAATGTTAAATAACAATTTTTAGAAAAACGTTTTTACAATATAGAGGGCCATATAAGGCTCTTTTTTTATTTTTATAAATACTAAAAATGCAATTTATGTAAATTATTTTACAAATTATGCCATTTACCGAAAAACGTTTTTCTGATAGTGTTATAAATAAAGTGATAACGATCGTGTATCCCAAACGATATGAAATATTATAAGATTTATGTGATTGAATATTTTTTTTGTGAGTAAAATGTAAGCGATTTACTTTTTATGATATTCACATAGGTGCATTAAATATTTTTATAAATTGGATACGGACGTAAATAAAAATAGGAGAAAACAAAAATGAAAAGAAGTTTTAAAATTTTTACGATGCTTTTTTTATTGCTTAGTATGTCATTGTTTACATTAGCAGCATGTGTTGAGACACCTGTTGACAATCCTGATGATAACAAAGACGATAATACTACAGAAGTTGTGTCAGTGTCAGAAGTTACACTTGAATTAAGCGTAGTTAATGCGAAAATTGGTGATACAGTATCAGCTACTGTAAGAATCAGACCAACGAACGCAACTGACCAAACATTTGCTTTAAGTAGTAGTGATGAAACAGTAGCAACAATTTCAAGTGATAATCAATCAATTAATTGTATTGCTGCAGGTACAGTCATTATTACTGCACGTTCACAAAGTGATCCAACTAAGAAAGCTGAAACTACATTAGTTGTTTTAGGTGCTGATGAATTTGGACGTTATGAAAATTTATTTGAAGCAGAAGTTGGTAACTTAATTCCTAGCGATGGCAGTAACATGAAAGTTGAAAATGTTGTTGATGACCGTCTATCAGGTACTGGTGTTGTAGGTAGTCTTTCTAAAGGCGATAGAATCGTTTGGGGTGTAGAAGCCGCTGAAGCAGATGATGATGCTGTATTAGAAATGTCACTTATGGGACCTAGTGGATGGCTTGGTATGTGGGATTCAATTCCTTACAACTTCTCTGATTGGTATACAATCAAAGTCAATGGAAATATTGTTGACACAAGTGATGTTAATGTCGAAGGTACATTACTTCGTGGCGGATCAGCTGATTATTACGCAGTTAAAGATGTAACTATTGGACATATTGAATTAATGGAAGGATTAAATGTCATTACTTTTGTTGTTTCAAATAGATATGATCAAACAACAATCAGCGATGATAACTATAGTGGTACGTTAAGCTGTTGGGGAAATATTGATAGTATTTCTATCTTTAGTTCAAAGACATTAACTTATGTATCTGACACAGAACAATTAGAAGGTGCTGATCCTGATGTGATTGCAAACCACTTAAAATTAGAAGCAGAAGCACAAGAAACTAGAGTATACGTGAGTGCAGAAAATCCTAAAGCTGATTTAGAAGGTAAAACTTTTGCAGAATTTAGTGAAGGTATGAATGTATTATTTGGTTTATCAGTTGAACAAGATATGAGAACTAAATTATCATTAAATGTCGCAGCACCATTTATTGATGCAGTAACTGAAATGAGTGATATGCCACTTAGTCAAATGATTGGTATCAATATTAATGGTAAAGACATTGATTTATCAGGACTTAACGTCTTAGGTAATAATGATACAAATAATAAAGAAAATTTTACAACATTAGAAACTGGATGGATTGATTTGCAAGCAGGCGATAATACAATTGGTATTGTTGTTAAAAACAATCCTGGATTTGAATATCTTGGTGGATTAGACTACCTAGAAATGGTTTATTTTAATGGAAGTGTATCACCTGTGTTAGGTGAAGAACCACTTATTATGACAACAGTAAGATTTGAAGCAGAAGCAGATACAACAACTCTAGTAGGATGCGATGAAATCGGAATCCAAGATACTTACGTCGAATTCAAGGCGCCTACACAAGTTGAAGCTGATGTATATGCTGCTAAATATGAAACATCAAAAATTATATTTGGTATTGAATCCAGTGCTTCAACTTACGCTACAGTTACAATGAGAGTTGCAGCACCATATATAGATCCTACAACTCCAATGACAGACGTATCTATTGGAAGTCTTGGAGATTTATGGGTTAATGGTGTAATGGTATCAACACCTAACACAATTGAAGGTAAGGATATAGTTGGTGTGAAAGATAATTTCACAATTATTGAAATTGCTGTTCAAATTGAATTAAATGAAGGTAAGAATAGAATTTCTTGGGAACCTACAAACTATACAAGTAATGATTATGAATATCTTGGAGCACTTGACTATATCGAATTAGCCTCTGCTGCAACACTTAACGCATATAAAGTGAATTTTTGGACTGACAGACATACATATTTTGATGATGACAACAATGAACCTATTTGGGTAACATGTGCAAGTGTTAATGAAGCAAATCCAAATTCATGTTGGATTGGTGTCTATAGAGTTGGTGATGCAATTGAAGAAAACAGTGTAGGCACACTATTCTATTATTATCCAACAAATGGTCAATGGAATTCTGATGGTATCCCTCACTTAGGAGAACCAGTAGATGTTACATTACAAAATCCTAATGGAGAAAGACCACTTATTTCAGCTGAGACAGGCGGTATGTATGTAATTGTTTATTTTGAATATGATGGTAAAAATAGTACAAATGGATATACAATCACTGATCAAGTAATTATTGGTGTATGGAATGATGTTTCATACTATGGTGGAAGAATAGACGAAGCAGCATGAGAAACATGAACAAAACAATTTTAGTTTTAACAATTATATCTTTAGCTCTATTATTGATTGGTTGCCGAGGAGGCAGCCAATCTCCTATAGATGGAGATGATGGTTTAATAGCAGATAAAACTTTTCCAACGACAGAAGATGTAGTTAGTCAATCATTTTCAATGGATTATTATCATAGTGGAGATATGAAAAATAGTGCTGAAGGCATGATGCTTATTCATAAAAAAGATACCTTTAATCCTTTGATTGTTAATATGATGATCAAATGGGGGGATCAAGAAAGTGCTTTCGATAACTATAGTGTCATAAAAAGTTTTGATGAACTTAATGCTGGCGAATATGAAGTTGATTTTGGGGTAAATGCATTGATTCCAATGGAAGCTACAAAGCTTTGGGTAGAAGGTTATGATGCAACAGGTGAACTTATTGACTTAGGATGTGTAAGTGTTGAAGCATACAAACAAAAAAGCGAATTGCTTTATGAATTTCAAGTAATTAGTGATGTTCATATCTCTTCTAATTCAGTGTTTGCAAAACATTCGGAAAAAGCTTTTCAAGATATCAAAACCATTTCACCAAACTCTTTAGGTATTTTTGTAAATGGTGATATCGTTGATGAATCAAATGATGATTATTATGATATTTTTTATGAAACATATCATAAACTTTTCGGCAATGATCAAGATCAATTATTACATGTTGGTATTGGTAATCATGAGTTTATTCATTTGAGTGAGAATGCATATTATCAAGGTTTATCAGAACAAGATATCCAATTAGAATATCAACAAAGATTAGCTTTATGGGAACAAAAAACAGGGCATGATAATCCATATTTCTATGAAGTGATTGACGGAAACTACTTTATATTTTTAGGTACGACTGCAATGCCAAAAATCTTAGATGGAAACACAAGAGCAGATTGTACTTTAGGTGATGAACAATTAAGTTGGTTAAAAGATGTTTTAGTAGAAGCAGATGCCTCTGGTAAACCTATCTATTTATTCTCACACGGTTCATTAAGAGATACAGTAAGTGGATCACTTACTTCACTTAATCAAACATGGTATGGATATCAATTAGATGAAGAAAACAAATTAAGAGACATTATCAAAGATTATCCACAAATCATGATGTTCTCAAGTCACTCACATTGGTCTTTTGAAAGTGAGAGTCCTTATCTAATATCAGATAATTATCCAGCATTCTTTAATACTGGATCCGTAGGATATTTATGGGAAGGCACTGGCGGTGGACAACACTATGAAGGTGGAACATACGAAAATGGTGGCTCACAAGGGCTGTATATTTATGTGTATGAAGATCAAGTAATTATCAAAGGTAGACAATTTGAAGCAAGCGATATGATTAGTCAGTATTGGAATAGTTGTTATCAAGTTGTTATACCGTTAGTATAGGGGTTTAAAAATGAAAAAACATATAAAATTAGCAAAAATAAGTTTTATAGTCTCAAGTATTGTTACTGGATTATTACTTATAGGAAACATCATTGTTTTTGGTTTTTTAGGGATAAATTTTGTCTCTAGTGCAATTTCAGGACTTGGTGTGACTTATGGTGATGAAGAAAGTGCAGCCTTGGGTACACAACTTGTACAAAAAATTAGCGAAGATGGTACAGTTTTATTAAAAAATGATAATCATGCGCTACCACTTGATATAGATAACAATAATAAAGTCAACGTCTTTGGATATACTTCTCTAGATAATGCATGGGTATTTACCGGTGTAGGATCAGGATCTTGTAAACCAGATGTAGACAAGAGAGTTGGTATATTAAAGGGATTAGAAAATGCAGGATTTGAATATAACAGTGAAATTATTGATAAGTATCAAGAAGCTATTCCTTCAAGTGATCCATGGATGTCAATGAACAAAAATGGTCAAATCATTCAACCGGATAATAGTTTTTATTCAGATGATTTAATTAATAATGCAAAAGCTTTTAGTGATGTTGCTATTGTTGTATTATCAAGAATTAGCGGAGAAAATGTCGGTGAAGTTCCAGATGTATCAAAAGATTATGTATCTGGAGAAGTTGATACAAGTAGAACATATCTACAAATATCAGCCAAAGAAGCATACATGTTAGATATTGTTGAACAAAACTTTGATAAAGTCATTGTGATCCTAAATACAACTAATAACATGCAATGTGATTTCTTAGATAGCGATTTAATCGATGCTGCTTTATATTGTGGACCTACAGGATTAAACGGTGCTGAAGGTGTTGCAAATGTGCTTGCTGGCAGAAAAGTAGTTCAATCAACTGAAGAAGGTGTTGATGATCTAATTGTTCCAGTAAGTCCAAGTGGTAGATTAGCTGATACTTATGCAAAAAATTATGCGATTGAACCAGTTTATGCAAACAGATATGTCAGAGCTAAAACTGCTACAAGTGGAAACATCGTTTACCAAGAAGATATATATTTTGGATATCGTTGGTATGAAACAGCAGATGAGATGGGCTTTTTTGATGGGTATAGCGATGGTTATGATTCAGTAGTTTTATATCCATTTGGATATGGATTAAGCTATACTGATTTTGAATGGAATATTACCGATGTTAGCTTATCAAATGATTCTAAATTATCACAAGATAGTGAAATAGACATTACTGTTAGAGTAGAAAATGTTGGTGATTATGCCGGAAAAGATGTTGTTGAACTATATTATCAAGCACCATATTATAATGATCAAATTGAAAAGAGTTCGATAAATCTTGCTGATTTTGCTAAAACTGCAGTATTGAATCCAGGAGAATTTCAAGAAGTGACATTGCACGTTAGTGCATATGACATGGCTTCATATGATTGTTATGATGCAAATGGTAATGGACATAAGGGTTATGAACTTGATCATGGGACATATACATTAAGCTTACGCACTGATGTGCACAACTTAAAAGCAATGGATCATAGAAACACTTTAACTTATGATGTAGATCAAACAATCAATTATGATAAAGATCCTGTGACTGGAAATTATGTGATTAACAGATTTACTGGTGATGATGCATATGCAGGTGTTGCTATAGATGGATCTAATGTCGGCATTAATACAGTATATTTATCTCGTAGCAATTTCTTAGGCACATTTACCGATAGACAAGCAAGTCTTCCTACTGATACAGCTAAAGTTAATGCAGCAAGAATTTATGCAACAGGTGCTAACAATCAAGATGTGATGCCAGTGTTCAATGTAGATAAAGGTATGTATTTAATTACAAAAGCTGATGGCACTAAAGCGACAAGTGATGATTTAAGTGGTCAAGCTGAATTGATCTATAACGATGATTTAATCGATCAATTACTTGCTGATTATAATGGTAGTATCTGGGATGATTTCTTAGGACAATTATCAGTAGATGAAGCAAGAGCATTAGTAGAGAAGAGTGGATTTGGTTCTGCCAGCATTGAATCTATTGGAAAAATTCGAACACTAGATTTTGATGGTCCTAGTGGATTTAATGAAAATACACAAAAGATTGCTGAAGACATGTCTAAGTGGACAAGTTATCCTGCTGAGTGTTTAGTAGGCTGTACTTGGAACCAAGAACTTGCAAATGAAATCGGTCGTTCTGTAGCATTTGAAGCTGATAAGAGTGGCATTAGTGGTTGGTATGCACCAGGTGTAAACTTACATAGAACAAACTATAATGGTAGAAACTATGAATATTATAGTGAAGATCCAATCATTTCTGGTAAAATGGCCGCAGCAACCATTATGGGTGCGAAATCTGGTGGATTATACTGTTACCTTAAACACTTTGCTTTAAGTGAAGAAGGCGATAATGCAAAAGGTGTAGATACTTGGATTACTGAACAAAACTTTAGAGAAATATATTTAAAACCTTTTGAAATTGCAGCCAAAGGTGGCGCAAATGCAATCATGACTGCATTTAATAGAATAGGACCAGTTTGGGCTGGTGCTAATTATGATTTACTTACTGAAGTACTTCGAAACGAATGGGGCTTTAAAGGTTCTATTGTAACTGACTGGAGTAGTGGTGATGAAATCATGAACACAGTCCGTGGTGTTAAAGCGGGAAATGACATGTGGTTAAATCCTATGGAAAGAAATTATGCACCTCTAGATCCTAATGATCCAACTGAAATGTATTGTGCTAAATTAGCAGTTAAAAATAATGTCTATACTTATCTTTCTACTTATCAATACATGAGAGATTATGATTCATCAAATGATTTATATCGTGTTCAATCAGGGGTTAAAGTTGCTGGAGAAATTGGAGATACTTGGGTGACGATAACAATTGTTGTCGATGCTATCTTCTTAGTGTCTACGATAAGTTCTGGACTTTACTTATTCGGACCTTGGTTTAAAAAATAAATGACTTAAAAAGACGCTTTTTGCGTCTTTTTTTCATATCATTTGTATATAGGGTATAAACAAAATAAACTATCTAATACTAAATGAATAATTGTAAAATGATCAAAAATTTGCAACTATCAAAGCAACGTGGTTAATATAATTAAAGAACCTAAGAAGCTATCAATAAAAATATAGTAAAACTGGTATTAAAATGCTTAATTATCTTGTTAATAAATGAAAAACGTGATAATATATAATCGCAATGAAAAGAGATGAGTAATAAGTTTGAACTTATTAGAGACTTCGTGGTTGGTGAAAACGAAGAAGGAATACTTATGAAGCTACTCTTGGAGCGAAAAGTAAGTCGGCTTTAACGACATATAAGGGCTAGTATTTTACTAGAACTAAGGTGGTACCGCGATTAATTCGTCCTTAGATATTTCTAAGGGCGATTTTTTTATTAAAAGGAGTGAATGTATATGAAATACATGAGTGCACAAGAAATTAGAGAAACATGGTTAAACTTTTTTAAATCAAAAGGGCATAAGATTGAAGCGAGTGCTTCATTGATTCCACAAAATGATCCAACACTATTATGGATCAATGCTGGTGTTGCACCTTTAAAAAAATATTTTGATGGTAGTGAAAAACCAGCGAGTCCTAGACTTACAAATGTTCAAAAATGCATACGTACAAATGATATTGAAAATGTAGGTAGAACTGCAAGACACCACACATTTTTTGAAATGATGGGTAATTTTTCTATTGGTGATTATTTTAAACCTGAAGCAATCAAGTGGGGGTTTGAATTGTTAACTGATGAAAAATGGTTTGGTATACCACTTGAAAAACTATATTTCACATATTACACAGAAGATATAGATGCTAGAAATTTTTGGATCAATCAAGGTGTAGATCCTACTCATTTAGTAGCGTTAGATGGAAATTTCTGGGAAATAGGGACAGGACCATGTGGACCTGATACGGAAATTTTCTTTGATCGTGGTGAAACATTTGATTCACGCGGCGTTGAATTAATAGAACAAGATATTGATAATGAAAGATATGTAGAAATTTGGAATATCGTATTTTCTCAATTTAATGCAAAAGAAAACCTAGATCGTAGGGACTATCCAGAACTTCCAAGTAAAAATATTGATACAGGTGCTGGTCTTGAAAGATTTGCATGTGTACTTCAAGGTGCTAAAACAAACTTTGAAACTGATTTATTTCTTCCGATTATTAAGCATGTTGAATCCATAACAGGTGTTACATATGAAGGTCAAATGGCTTTTAAAGTCATTGCAGATCATGTAAAAGCTTTGGTTTTTTCAATTAGTGATGGAGCAATGCTTTCTAATGAAGGTAGAGGTTATGTATTAAGAAGATTATTAAGACGTGCTGTTAAGTACGGACGTTTTTTAGGTATGAATAAACCATTCTTATATGAACTTGTTGACGATGTAGTAGAACTTATGGGTTCATTTTATAGTAATTTATATGATACAAGAGATATCGTTAAAAAAATTATATTAAAAGAAGAAGAGAAATTCTTAGAAACGATTGCTGAAGGTGAAAAGCATTTAATCAATGCTATTGAAACAGAAGGTAAAATCATTTCTGGCCAAACAGCATTTAAGTTATACGATACTTATGGTTTCCCAATTGAATTAACACTAGAATATGCTGAAGAAAACGGCGTAAATGTTGATGTTCAAGCGTTTAATGAAGCATTAAAAGAACAAAAAGAACGTTCAAGAAATGCAAGACAATCAATTGCAAGTATGAAATCTCAAGATGAAGCATTTTTAAACTTCACTGAGCCATCTACATTTGTAGGTTATGATAGATTACAAGTGGAAACAGATGTTATTAAAGTATTTGATCAAGGTATTGTATTAAGAGAAACACCATTTTATGCGACATCAGGTGGTCAAGCAAGCGATTATGGAACAATCAATGGACTCAAAGTCACAGATGTTTCAAAACTTCCAAATGGACAATTTTTACATCAAGTAGAAGGCCAATTTGAAGAAGGTGATGAAGTTTTAGCAATTGTTGATCAAAAAGCAAGAGAAGCAGTTGTAAGAAACCATAGTGCTGCGCATCTATTCCATCAAGCATTAAAAGATGTTTTGGGTAAACATGTTAACCAACAAGGTCAACTTGTCACACCTAAGAGCTGGCGCTTTGACTTTAATCACTTTGAAACTGAAGGTGATAAAAAAATCTTAGAAATCGAACATCTTGTTAAACATTATGTTACAGAAGCACCACTTAGTGTAGACATTAAAGAAATGCCAATTGATGATGCTAAAAAACTAGGAGCAATGGCTTTATTTGGCGAAAAATATGGAAATGTTGTTAGAGTTGTTAATATGGGTTGGAGCATTGAATTATGTGGTGGTACACATGTATCAAATACGAAGGATATCGTAGATTTCGCAATTTGCTCATATGAATCTATTGGTTCTGGTATCTATCGTATGGAAGGTGTTACTGGACCTAACTTAAACGAACAAATAAAATCATATGTTCAACCATATGTTTTAGAAATTGAAAGCCTAAAAGAAAAATCAAACCGACTTGACGCTTCATTTAAATTACCGGTAGAACCTAAATTATCTGGAAGTTATCAAGATATTATTAACTATCGTAATTATGTTGATCAATTAAAAGTATTAATTAAAGATCATGAAAAAGATATTGAAAAAGCGAAACAACAAGACGCAATTTCAAATGTTGATCATTTGATTAATCCAGATTTAAAAAATCAAGTGGTTATCACTAAAAACTTAGACAATAAAGTCTTAAAACAATTATTAGATGTTATTTTTGATAAGGCAAAAGGCGATACTATTTTCTTAGTAAACTTAACTGATGAAAAAGCATCATTTTTATGTAAGAGTTCAGAAAATAGAGCAAGTGAATTAATTAAACTTGCTGCATCATTATCAAATGGTTCTGGAGGCGGTAGACCTAATATGGCTCAAGGCGGCACTCAAGACCTAGATAAAATTGATGAGATGGTAAAGGTGATATCTCAAAAATTATGAAAAAATATTTAGGTATTGATCTAGGAAGTAAAACGATTGGACTATCAATTTCAGCTTCTGGCATTATCGCAGAAAGTTATGATACGTTGCGTTTCAAAGACGATTTATACGATGAGGCGGTTGAAAAAATCATAAATGTGGTAAAATTAGAAGGTATTGATGTGATTGTACTAGGGTATCCTAAGCACATGAATAATGATGTGGGTATCAGAGGAAAGATTAGTGAAGATGTCAAAAAACGAATTGAAGACAAGATTGATGTTGAAGTTGTTTTATGGGACGAACGCTTATCTACAAAGTCAGCGCTTAGCGCGATGATTGCTGGCAATCAATCAAGAAAAAAACAAAAAAAGAAGAAAGATGAAATGGCTGCAGTAGTCATTTTACAAAATTATTTAAATTATAAAGGAGTTTAGTATGTTTGAAGATGATAACAAACTTACTTTAGTTGGTGACAACGGAGAAGAAACAATTTGTGAAATTCTATTTACGCATGAAGCAAATGGAAAAAGATATGTTGTTTTTGAAATCATTGAAACCGAAGAAGTAACAGCTGCCGTTTATTCACCAGATAATGAAGATGCTAGCGAAGGCGCATTTTCTGATATTGAAACTGATGAAGAATGGGAAATGTTAGAAAAACTGTTAGACCAATATTACGAAGATTTAGAATCACAAGAATAAATTTAGAGAAACAGTTTTAGGGGAATGAGACTGTTTTTTTGCTAAATAAAAGACAAGGAGAACAAAAATGGGTTATATTATAGGATCAATCGTAGTAGTAATTATTTTATTTATTTTATTAGGACTTAGAAGTGGAAACTTAAAAGGTCAAGTTGTTTATAAAGGATCAATAAGACAAGTATTTTCCCTACTTGGATTACTGATAATTGTATTTGGATGTTTTACTCAAGTTGAAGGTAATGAAGTAGGTATCGTCTACAATCCATTTGAAGGTGGTATTCAAGATCAATCACTTGGTGAAGGACTTCACTTTAAAGCGCCATGGGTACAAGTTTTCAATATTTCTACTAAACTTAGAGAAGAAAGTTTTACATTAACTTCTCAAACTGGTGTCATTTACAGTGAAAATGAACAAGGACAACCAGAAGAAGTTGGTGGTGGACAATGGGTTACATACCAAGTGACGCTACAATATCGTATAGAGCGTACAAATGCTCATAAATTCTATAAAAATTTTGGTAGTTCTGTACCATCAATCTCAACTGTTGAAGCACGAGTTAAAAAAGATTTACAAACAAACAGTTCAGATTATGATGTATATACAATTTTAAAAGGTGGACTTGTTCAAGTAAGAAAAGAAACTGAAGATGATTTACGCGTATCTTTAGCTGAAATAGGTATCACTGTTGAATCGTTTACAATCGCCGATGTAGATGCAGGTGACACAATCGAAAGTGCAGTTGAACAAGAAGCAGTTGCAGCAAAAGAAATTGAAATTGCAGAACAACAACAAGAAAGAGCAAAAGTAGAAGCTGAAACTGCGATTATTGTTGCAAACAATAATGCAGAAGTTGCAGTCATTACTGCTGAGGCAGATGCTGAAGCACAAGCTTATTTAAATTCTGCTACAGTTAATGCAATTAACAATATGTATGCTGGTCAATTTGCTACAGTTCAAGAAAAATTAGACTTTGAAGCTGATGTTGCCAATGGCGTTACAGTTGCTGGATATTTAACAATTCAAGAAATCTCAGATATCATCATTTCCCAATTATATTATGATACATGGGATGGACAATTACCTGATGTTGTATCAGGTGATAATGGATTAAGTTTAATCCTTCCTAACTTAGATAATTAATAGATTAAAGCCAATTTTGATTGGCTTTTTTTTATGCCTTGACAGACATTAATAAAAAGATTAAAATATAATTAAAATGGGCATATGCCCAATACGGAGGATATCTATGCCAAGACCTAAATCTAAAGGAAAAGTGTGTCAGCTACCAGAAGTTGATATATTTGGTCCCTTAGTTTCAAATCCTAGCAAACGAGATATTGTATATCTGAATATTGAAGAATACGAGAGTTTTAGAATCATAGATTTTGCTGGTGAGTCACAAGAAAAATGTGCAGAACTTATGCATTTATCTAGAACGACTTTACAACGCATATACTATAGTGCTAAACAAAAGATTGCAGATGCAATCATTCATGGGAAATTATTAAAAATTGATGGCGGTAACTATCGTTTGTGCAATAGAGATATTGCATGCGATAGATGTCAACACTGTCCTAATTTCAAAAAGGGATAATTATAATAGCAAAGAGACTCCACTGATTTAAAAAGAGAAATCAGCGTCAATCAATGCAAATAAATAGGAGGAAATATGATAGAAAAAACTGATGTATTAGTTATTGGAGGTAGTGCAGCAGGATTGGTAGCTGCAATGACTGCAAAATCATCAAACATGGATAAAAGAGTTGTGATGATTAGAAAAGAAGAAAAGGTAATGATACCTTGTGGTATTCCTTATATATTTGGATCACTTGATTCATCTGATCAAAATATATTGCCAGATGCAGGTCTTCTTAAAGTTGGTGTTGAGATTAAGATTGACACAGTGAAAGATATTGATGCAAAAGCTAAGACTTGCCATACTGAAGGTGGCTTAGAATTATCTTTTGATAAACTTATTTTAGCTACAGGTTCAATGCCGGCCAAACCAGTTTGGTTAAAGGGTAGTGATTTAGAAAATGTCTTTACAATTCCTAAAAACAAAGATTATCTTGACAAATTTTCAGCTGATCTTAACGGATATAAGCAAATTGTAGTTGTTGGTGCTGGATTTATTGGCGTTGAATTATCGGATGAATTAAATAAAAAAGATTATGAAGTAACTTTAATTGAAAAAGAACCTCATATTCTTGCATTAGCATTTGATGAGGATATTGCTATAGATGCTGAAGAACAACTTATAGAACGTGGTGTTCATGTTGTATGTGGTAAAGGTATAAAAGAAATCATCGGTGATAAGAAAGTCTCTAAAGTGCTATTAGAAGACGGTGAAGAAATTGATGCTGATGCAGTGATTTTATCCATGGGTTATAGACCAAATAGCTCTCTTGCAAAAGCTTCTGGTGTGGCAATTAATGAAAAAGGATTTATCATTGTTGATGAATATCTAAGAACAAATTTAAAAGATGTATTTGCAGCAGGGGACTGTGCTGAAAAAAGAGATTTCGCAACAAATAAAATATCAACGACAATGCTTGCATCCACAGCATGCGCAGAGTCAAGAGTTGCTGCGTTAAATTTATATAAGATATCAACAGTTCGTAAATTTAAGGGAACGATTGGTATTTATTCAACAAGTATTGGAGAGTCTGCTTATGGTGTTGCAGGACTTACTGAAATCGCTGCTAAACGCGAAGGATTTAGTTATGTCGTTGGCAAGTTTCAAGGTATCGACAGACACCCAGGCAAGCTCAACAATCCACACAAGCAAATTGTCAAATTAATCGTAGCAAAAGAATGTGGTCGCATTATTGGTGGATCAGTGATTGGCGGTGTTAGTGCTGGTGAATTAACAAATGTATTAGGTTTTGTGATTCAATCAGGAATGAGTATCAATGATTTATTGGTATCTCAAATAGGAACACAACCAATGCTTACGGCATCTCCAGCCGCATATCCACTGATTAAGGCAGCAGAAATTGCAAGCAAAAATTTATAATTAGCCATCAGAAAAAGAGTCGTTATAACCTTTTTTATAACACTCTTTTTTCTTTGTCTCTTAGTATGTGATAAAATATCTATAGATATTTATAAAAGGTGATTATATGTTTGAAGATATAAAAAAATATGCTAAAGAAAATAGGGTACCTATCATTTTTGATGAGGGATTGGATTTTTTGTTAGATATTATAAAAAAAGAATCTGTGCATCATGTATTAGAAATAGGTAGTGCTATTGGTTATAGTGCACTTTGCATGGCTAGTTTAGGTGTTGAAGTCGATACGATTGAGAGAAATCCTGAAATGATTGCAAAAGCAAAAGAACATTTAAAAAAATATGATTTAATGCATAATGTTAGACTCATTGAAGCAGATGCATTATTATATAATGGTAGTCTAAAATCATCTTATGATTTAATTTTTATCGATGCTGCAAAAGCTCAATATATTAAATTTTTTGAAAAGTATAAACCATACTTAAGTCCAACCGGGATGATCGTCTCTGATAATCTATCATTTCATCATCTTGATAAGACAAAAGTGAATAGAAATACAAGACAGCTAATCAATAAAATTGAGAAGTTTGTTGACTACTTAAAAAATAATGATGAATTCCATACTGAATTTTTTGAAATTGGTGATGGAATGAGTATATCAAAAAGGAAATAAATAATGAAGATATTAACAACAGTCTACGATTTGAATCAAATCAATCAATTATCAAATGCTGATGGGTTTTTAATTGGTCATGAAGCATATGGAACAAGATTAACAAAGAGCTATGAACCAAGTGAAATTAATCAAGCGATTGATATTGCAACTAATCTCAATAAAGAGATATTTTTAGTTGCTAATCAAATGTTTGATGATCACATGATTGAATCGTTTAAGAAATTTCTAAATGAGATTAGTATTGATAAACTTACCGGTATTATCTTAGCAGATGTAGGTATTTATTATGCACTTAATAAAATGGGGTTAGCATCTAAAGTTATTTATAATCCAGAAACATTGATGACAAACTATTATGATTTTAATTTTTTAGTACCTACGGGTATCTATGGTGTCTATGTAGCTAAAGAAATCACTTTAGAAGATATTAAGTTAATATCTAGTAAAAAGCAATCAAAATTATTTATGGTTGGTCATGGATATTTAAACATGTTTTATTCAAAGCGCCAGCTTGTTGATAACTACATGAATTTTATCGGTGAAGAAAATTACCTACACAACAGTCAAACATTAAAAATTATTGAAGAAAAGAGAAGTCAAGAACCTTATCCAATACTAGAAGATAAGGCAGGCACGCATGTCTTTAGATCAAAAGTTTTTGACAGTGTTGATTATTTAGATGAACTAAAAGAATTCGTTGACTATTTAGTGATTGATACCATTTTTGAAAATGATCAATATGCAAAAGATATCATAGATATGTATAAAGGTATGAACGGATTATCTAGAGAAGAGGCTCAAGAAAAATATGATGAGACTTGGGATCATGGATTCTTCTTTAAGAAAACCATTTATAAGCAAGGAGCATCAAAATAATGATAGAATTATTAGCCCCAGCTGGGAATTTAGAAAAATTAAAGATTGCATTAATGTATGGTGCTGATGCCGTATTTATTGGTGGACAAAACTTTTCGTTACGTGCACGTGCTTCGAATTTTACTTTAGATGATATTTTAGAAGCGACGACATTTGCGCATGAACGTGGTAAAAAAGTTTATGTGACAACCAATATTATTCCACATAATGAAGATTTAGAAGGTGTCATTGATTATCTACAAGGTTTGGAAAAATGTCATGTGGATGCGATTATTTCTGCATCGCCTTACATAATTGATACCGCACTAAATCATACAGGATTAGAAGTACATCTATCGACACAACAATCAGCTTATAATCATGAAGCCGTTAATTTTTGGTATGACAAAGGTGTTAAGCGTGTCGTTCTAGCAAGAGAACTTGATAAAGTTCAAATTGGCGAACTTACAGCAAATACAAAAGCTGATATTGAAGTGTTTATTCATGGTGGTATGTGTATGTCATTTAGTGGACGATGCTCATTATCAGATAATATGACAGATCGTGATGCAAATCGTGGTGGATGTGCACATTCATGTAGATGGAATTATGAATTAGTCAATGAAGGTATCACAATTAATGAAAACAAGTTTTCTATGTCTTCAAAAGATTTAGAAGCAATCAGGCAAGTACCATATTTGATTGATCATGGTGTTGCATCTTTAAAGATTGAAGGACGTATGAAGAGTATTCACTATATTGCAACTGTCGTATCTACTTATAGAGCATTAATTGATGAATATATAAAGATGGGTGAAATCAAAGATTTCGATGCTTATGAAAAAGAGATGCACAAAGCAGAAAATAGATTATCATCTATCGGATATTTAGAAGGTCTTCCAGGTGTTGAACAGCAACTTTATAATATGCGTAGTGAAAAGCCTACTCAATTATTTATTGGATTAGGTATTGATTATGATAAAGATCTTAGGATTGCAACCATTGAACAAAGAAACTACTTTAAGCCTGGTGATGATGTGGAAGTGCATAACCCAAGCGGAAAGACGTTCGTATTTAAAGTTAAAGAAATCAAAGATGAAGATGGAAACCTACTTGATGTAGCAAGACATCCTAGACAAATATTAAAGATAGAAGTACCTCAAGAAATTGAACCTTATGCAATGATTAGAAAGATAATGGAATAAATCATTATCTTTTTTTTGTGATATAATGATTTAAACAAATATATGGAGGGGATTATATGATTGATAAAAAAGTATATGAAAAAATAAAAGTTGAACATGTTAAATTACAACAAAAAGAGATAAGTAGAAGAAAAAAATCATTGTATCTATCAATGATTCCAATCGCAATTTTTGATATGATTTTAGTTGCGGTACTTCACTATTATTTACACATGTATGAGAGCTATAATATGATGTATTTTGTTTATGGTTTAATAATACTTAGTCAAATTGGGTTTACTGTATCACTAACAACAAGAGGTTTTGCCTATGTCTTAGAGGAAACGCTATATGAACCGGTTTTACCTGAAGTGATCAATTACATGAATGAAAACAGTAAATTTAAGTATCATTATTCAACAAATCAAGATGAAATAAATGAAACAGTAGAACTTATAAATCAATTAAAACTGTTTTATAGAGGTAATGTGAAAAGTCTTTTTCATATTGAATGTGATGGCATAAAAATGTTTCAATTAAAAGACGCTAGACCGTTATATAAACATAGAGTACCAATGATATATTTAATGTTTGACATCAATAAAACATATGAGTTTGAAATCAGAAAAAAAGGACATCCAAGTCCAAAACGTTCTTATAAATTAATAAATGATGAAGGCGTTTTTCGCATCTTTATGCCTAATGATAATGATGGAACTTTGGTGGTTAGCCATAAACTAGAAGATATTTTAGAGCCACTAAGAAAAGATCGAAATATTAAAAACCTTAATGTTTTAGTTAAGGATTATAAAGTACATGTATCTATATCGTATTTAAATAGTCCATTAGGTCATTTTGAAACACTAACAGAAGAGACGATAGAAAGTATTAAGAAATACTTTGAACATATGTTCCTAATATCACAAACATTAAGAAATAAATTATAAAAAAAATAAATAGTGTTACAACCGTTATATTAAATAATTATGATATAATGAAAATGAATCAAATAAATATCTAGCAAGCATTAGTTAACTCATATCAGTAAATTCATATGGGAGGCTGTTTGTGATGAAAAATATATTAATAAAGACTGGGGACTTTTTGTTGTTCCTACCTAAAAAAACAAGAATAATTATTAATATTTTATTAATAGCTTTCATTCCTATTGATTATTTCTTGATATATAGACTAGGTGGATCAAAATATGGTTACAGTCAAACTGTCTATATTTTAGTTTTAATGCTGTCGATTTCAATGGGCTTGAAAGGCGGTATTTTAGGAGCTTTAATAAGTTCTATAATGATACTGCCTAATTTAAGTACGCATTATTATAGTGAAGAAATTATA
This sequence comes from Acholeplasmataceae bacterium, assembly GCA_963678355.1. GTDB lineage: Bacteria > Bacillota_I > Bacilli_A > Acholeplasmatales > Acholeplasmataceae > WOFB19. The sequence continues at coordinate 294,088 of OY782823.1, forward strand.
AAAGGTTTTGATATTGGTTACACGATTTTCATATACTTTCTTGTAGGAGCATTATCAGGGTATGCTACTGATACGCTTAGAAAGAACAGACTTAGAATTATTGATTTATTATCCTTTCATCATCAAACGAGAATTAAGCTATACAATGCAATACCTGAAGTGGATAAATTAGCATCTAAGGAACAAATGGTATTCATTTTGAGAGTGATTAACTTCCAACAAATTGTTGATCACTTAGGTATTCAAGAGTATTTTAAACACATCAAAAATGTGTATCGTGAAGTTGCAGAATCTAGAGTATTAAATGGTGGTTTTTATCAAATAGAAGATAAAACATTTATATACATTACTGATTACGTTAACAATAAAGAAAAAAAAGAAACATTATTACATGTGTTAAAGAAAAGTTATCAGATGTTAGATGTACCAATTAACTTTGATTATGCAATAGGTTGTTCAAAAGGAAACATACCATTAGATGATTTAGTTGAAGAAGCATATGTCGCATCTAGATTCGCAGAAGAAAATGATCAAACATATGCTTCTTATAAAAAGAGTCAAGAGGAATCACATCAATCATTTTTATTAGTTTCAGAATTTTATGAGGCAATGAAAAATCACGATTTAATGTATGTATATCAACCGATTTATAATCAACATAAGGAAACTGTTGCTATAGAGGCATTGGTTAGATGGATACATCCAGAAAAAGGCATGTTATACCCTGGCGATTTTATCGAAATGATTGAACAAACTCAAATTATTAATGATTTAACAATATATCTTTGTAGACATGTTAAAAATCAAGTTCTACCTGAACTTAATCATCACAATGTCAGAATATCACTAAATATATCTACTAAAAATTTAATGAATGACTTCGTAATGGATAAATTAATTTCTGATGAGATTTTTAGCCATTCTCAAAAACAAAAAATCGTTTTAGAAGTGACTGAAAGTCATATGGTAAAAAACCATGATGCCTTATTAGAGGGTTTGTTAAAATTGAAGAATGCTGGATACAAAATTGCATTAGATGATTTTGGTACAGGCTATAGCAATTTAACCTACCTCCATAAATATCCTTTAGATTATATTAAAATAGATCGTTCATTTATCTTAGAATATGATGATTCAACGATTAAAAATATTGTGCATACAGCGATTGAATTATCTCATATCATTGGATGTAAAGTGATTGCTGAAGGTGTTGAAACAAAAGAAGTATTTGATAAACTTAAAAAAACAGGTTGTGATTTCTATCAGGGCTTTTACCTATCAAAACCTAAAACTATTGAAGAAGTTGTAGAACAAATATAAAAGGAACCGCTAGGGTTCCTTTTCTTATTTTAGATGTATAAAATATTGTATGGTCAACTATAGGCTATAAAATATCGTATGGTATACCATATGATTTTGGATAGACCTATTTTTATATTTTATAAAGGAAGTCCTCAATTATAATAAAGTTATCTGACATAACCTAAAGAAAGGAGGACTTCATGGATTATGATACCATAAATATTTTACATCTAGAAACAATTAGAGACAAGATTCAATTATTAGAAACGAGACTTGAGAGAGACATATTGATCCTCGAACTTAGATATCATAAACAAGATATGGTATGCCCAATATGCGGATCATCCCATCTAAGATTTTTAGAATACAAATATAAAAAGATTATACATTCAATCTCCACACATCAAAAAAATATGATTAGATTACATCAAAGAAGGTACCAATGCAAGGTATGTAAGAAAACATTTAGTGAATCAAATCCATTATCGAATAGCAATGAAAATATTAGTTTGTATACTAAGATATCAATATTAAATTATTTAAAAGATTATAACCATACCTTCACATCAGCAGCAAAACATTACTACATATCTATTCAGTCAGTTATTAATATATTTGATTCATATGTAGAATCGAAAAGACGAAAGTTACCTAAAGTCATCAATATTGATGAAGTCTTCACTTCTAGAACACATGATTATAAATACGCATGTGTGTTATATGATTTTATAGACAAGAAAATCATTGATGTCTTACCAACCAGACATAAAAACTACTTGATTAGATATTTCTCTAGAATACCTAAAAATGAGTTAGATCAAGTTGAAGTGGTGGTGATGGATATGTGGACTTCCTATAAGGAAGTCGTGAATCTATGTATCCCAAAAGCAAAGATAGCTGTTGATTCATTTCATTTGATCAGAACGCTTAATGAAATCATTAAACGTCTTAGAATTGACATGATGCATAAATACAAGCAAGACAAAAGTAAACCTGTACATGAAGATATGTATTATTACATGTTAAAAAAATTTCATTACTTCTTCGTTAAAAACTATGAAGATATCTATGATGGTAAGATTAAGATTCATAAGACTGGCCAGTACTGGCATAAATCAGATATCCTTCATTATCTATTATCCATTGATGATGATTTAAAAGAAGCCTATATGTTAAAAGAACGGTATCGAGAATTTAATTTAACAGCCGCCTATGATACGTGTGATGATGAGTTAAACAACTTAATCCATCAATTTAGAAATCATAAAATCAAAGCACTGCGATCATTTGGCAAGACACTCATTAATTGGAGAGATGAAATTAAGAATTCATTTTTAGTCTATGACAGTCGAAGAATATCAAATGGGCCTATAGAATCTGTTAACAATAAAATCAAAACTGTGATTAAGACATCTAATGGTATAAAGTCATTTAATAGACTCAGGAATAAGATTATGTATTCAATCAATAAAGACGTTCCAATTAAAAACAAATAAATAGAATAGTTATGGCAGATAAAAAGGCACTCGTCTGAGTGCCTTTACATTACCACATAATTTTAGAGAGGTCATACCGACCATACAATTTTGGAAAGGTCTATTTGGTCTTTACCATACTATTTTTTAAAGACCCCTTATTTTAATATAGGATATTCATTTAACTGATAGTCTAACTGATCAAAATTATATAGAGTCTCAAATAGACCGAGTTCATTTGTATAAAAATCTTTTGTAGATAATTCCTCAGATACATATGTGATACTAGGAAGCATTTGATCCATTGGTGTTATTGAATTTGAGTTTTGAACTACAGTAACACTATCTAAAACATAAGCATTTGTTAATATGTCATAGCTGGTTGTACCTAAAATGTATCCAGGTGGCCAACCTTCATCTAATACATTGATATTTGTCGCGGATAAAACACTATCTATGGTTGCTGATGCATATCCAGCAATACCACCAGTATAACCATCTCTATTGACAATTGAACCAACACTTATGAGATATTTCATGATGGAATCCACATGATTGAGTGATCCAACAATACCACCAACGTAACCACTATCAACAGTGATATCACCTTGATGGATCAAATGGCTTGCATTTGATGCGTTATTCATAAAGCCTATAACACCTCCGACATGTGCGACAGTTTGATAAAGACTTAATACACTTATATCTGATGATATTTCAATCATTGAGATTTGTGTTTGATCAATCATACCAAAAGCTCCACCGACTCTAATGAGTCCTTGAGGACAAGAAGTTAGACAATAAGTGATATCAATATTTGATTCAACTTTGACATTTTTGATAATTGAATCAGTTACTAAACCTGAAATTGCACCATAATTTCCTTCTGGAATTCTAAAATTTGTAGATGTAAATATACTATTTGTTATTTGAATATTTTCAAGATAACTATGATTGATTTTCCCAAATAGTAAACCGATATTAGGATGAATCGTTGGAACATCTAAGACATCATAATTAAATGTAATATGATCAAAATTTATATCTTTTATATAAGCGTGATCAAGGTTTGACATAACCGCACCAACATTATATAGATAGTTTGGTATTTCTGGATAGTTGTGTGTTTCTATGTCTAATGTTATGTTTGAAATCGTATGACCCATACCATAAATGGTTCCAGTAAATGGAGCTTCTCTGGCAAATAGTGTTGTTTGTTCACCATTAAAGTCAATATCACTAGTTAATACATAAATACCACTTAAGTTTAAATCTATATTATTAAAGTCAGCAACACTATCAATATAAGTAATACCTGTGATTGCTTGTTCGCTATAAATCTTTTGATTTACCACAGGGGTATAATTTAAGGATTCATCATTTTTTTGATATGTGATCGATTTAATTTCTAATAATTCTAGTGCATTTAGAGATAAGAGCTCTATATAACATAGATCAGGTGAAATTATAGTTATAGCATTTTGATCATAGGTGATATCATTTAGGATAATCTCTTCAATAATTAAACCATAAGGGTTATCTAGTGCTACATATAAATAATTGTCAATTTGATCCTCTAGTATATACATGTTAATAAATCTTATAGCTGCCGTATCAGGAACGCTCTCATAATGATGATAAATGACAAATGAAAAATTTTTATTGATATCTATGGTTGCTTCGTTGCCTAAACCATAGATAAAGATAAGTGTAGTAAGCATACTATCGTAGTTGCCTTCAGATAGATCATCAAGTGTAAATGTTAAACTTTGATAATCATCACTCATCAAGATATCAGAAATAAGTTGATTTCCAAATGTTAAGTTTTCTACTGTGGCATTTGATGGATTGTTAAGATAAACAATAATTTCATTTGCAATATTATCATAGAATACATGATTAGTCTCTATGTTCGTTACTTCTAAAATAGGTGGTGTGGAAATAGTTTTAGATGAAATATTTTCCTGATTAATATAATTACCATCTGCATCCGTATAACTTATTAATATAGAAATTGTATAAGATGTGTTTGGTTGTAGATTTTCATAAACAGTTGTTTGACTTTGATTTGCAATTAACATACGTTGGTCATCTATGCCATCAATAGTGATATAAGAATTATTGTTATCCATAACATAATTTAAATCTTTAATTTCCGTATGAATAGTGATTGAATTAGCTGTTGGTTCAATTGTAAATAAATCTAATTGAGGTTGAATTGATGGAGCATCCAATGTTGTAAAAGATGTCTCAATGATTTTTAGATTGTAACTTCCTGACGAAGTTGTTAGTGTATAATTTGCATTAATGATTAATTCATATGTTGTAGATGAATCTAATTGATCAATTGTTAAGAGATTAATATAGTCAACTGTATAGCTATGATCTAATTGCTGATTTTTATAAAGTTCAATATCATAACTAATCGTTTGAATAGGTGCACTACTAGGTGTGTCTATCTGTAAAACCACTTCATGAATATATGATTCAATGTTTGTAATCTCTGCAGTGACAATATAAGGTGGATAAGTTGATAGTTCTTCGATAACTACATGATCATCAAAAATTTCATTATCAACTTCTAAGTGATATAAGAGTTCTAAAGTATAAATAGTATTTGTATCAACTTCAGAAAAAGAAGTGATGCCATCTAGATTTGTTATAGGTTTTTCAATATAAGAATTATCAGCTTTGACGAGTCTTAATATAATTGAGTAAGAAGTGATTTGTTCCATATCTAAATCTATAGTTAGATCAACTTCATATAATCCATTGATGTAATTTGAATTGTTTAATGTATATGAAAACAATTCGCTCTCGATAAAGTCATCAGTCGTTAATATGCCTAAATCAACTGTTTTAGTTTGATATGTGTCATTTTCTAGATAACTATATTCAATTTCAAAACGATATGAAGTGTCTTCATAAAGGTCATCAAATAAATAAGTGTTATTACCATTTGATAATGTTCTAGAAGTCACTTCTAAAGTATCTAAGTACACGATAAGCGTAGCCTCAACATCATCTAAATCAGATAAACTAGCCTCAACACTAACTTCAATAGAATGACTAGTCACATTATAAGATGTTAAACTAAAGTATGTTACATCTTCAGGTTCTATGTTTTCAATAACAACTTCTCTAGTAATTGAATAGGTGATGCCTTCATAGAGAACAGAATAAGTAATTTGATATGTACCTGGATGGGTTGTATCAAGATTACTTTCAATTGTTATATCTAAATCATTAAAGAAATCATCATTATCAATGTATGCACCAGGGTCATCAAAGGTATCTCCTAGCTGTATTGTTATATGATCTTGACCATTTAATTTGATTACAGGTAGTTCATGATCACATCCCCCAAGCGTGAAAACGAATAAAAAAAACATAAAAAAGTACTTCATAGATTTCATTTTACTCACCTCAGTTTAATTATACATTCTATAAAGATTTAAAACAACTTCCTATGATAAATACTAAAATGTGCAAAAAATAATAAAAAAATCTATGATATAATGAGGATAAATAAAAGAAATGGCAACTAAAGTTTTACACTTGAAGATCTTGAGGGAGGATTTATATAGTGAAGAAAAAAATGATAGCGATAGGCGATGCGTTGCTTTTTCCTACAAAGCAACAAAAAATTGTCATGTCTATGCTCGTTTTAGTCATGGTTATTTTGGTTTATTTTTTTGTCTACTATACTGGTGGCATCAAGTATGTCTATTCACATACGATGTACATTCCAATATTATTGATGTCAATAATTTTAGGATTTAAAGGTGGAATTGTAGTCGCACTTATTGGTACGTTATTATTAGGTCCATTTATGCCTATTGATATTCAAACTGGTGAAGAACAACTCTTGATGAACTGGTTATATAGAGGCTTAATCTTTTTATTGATAGCAACTGTATCTGGACTTTCTGTAGATATCTTAAGAATGAATCGTAAAAGAAATATCGAATTGCTATCTAAACATCAGTACACAAACATTAAAATGTTTAATGCTGTACCAAAAGAAGAAAGATTGATGAGGGTCTCAAAATCGGCATTTGTGCTTAGAGTTTTAAACTATCAACACATTGTTGATTACTTAGGAATAGAAAAATATTTTAAACATATAGAGAATATATATAAACAAATTAATGAATCAGATATACTAGAAGGATTTTTTTATCATATAGATAATAGAACATTTGCACTTATCTCAGAACCGAATCATATCGAAGAGAAGAAAAAAACATTAGTAGAGCTTGTTAAACAGGATTATGTCTTAGATCAGATTCCAGTATATTACGATTTCGTTATTGGTGTTGATGATGATTACGATACATTAAATAATTTAGTTGAAAATGCGATGATTGCGGCAAGACAAGCAGAACTAAATTTTGAAATAATTTCTACTTATGAAAGTAAATTTAGAAAAAATCAAAAAGCTTTCACTTTGGTATCTGAATTAAACCGTGCAATCAATCAAGAAGAACTGTTTTTGACATATCAGCCTATCGTAAGTAATACAACACATAAAGTCGTTGGATTAGAAGCACTAATAAGATGGCAACATCCTAAGTTTGGACTTCTATATCCAGGATCATTTATTCCTTTTGTTGAGCAAACTCAGCTGATTAATAATTTAACATTATTTATTGCACATAAAGTTAAGAATGAAATACTTCCAATCATTAAAGATAAAGATATTTATGTATCCATTAACATGTCACCTAAAAATATAAGAAACGCAGAGTTAATTCAAACTTTTAAGAAAGATAATATGTTTACTCAGGAAGAAAGAGAGCACATTGTTTTTGAAATTACTGAATCAGTTTTAATGAATTCAACGGATGCAGTATTAGATGTGCTTTGGAATATTAAGAATAGTGGATTTAGATTAGCACTTGATGACTTTGGTACAGGATATAGCAGTTTATCATATTTAGGTAAATACCCTTTGGATATTGTAAAAATTGATAAATCATTTATTCAAAGATATAGCGATAAAGCAACTAGAAATATCGTTGAGACAACCATTGATTTATCGCACAGTTTAGGATACCAAGTCGTTGCAGAAGGACTAGAAACACAATATATGGTTAATCAATTTGCAGAGACTGATTGCGATTATATTCAAGGATTCTATATTTCATATCCAGTAAATATAGATAAAATTAAAGAATTTTTACTATATCAAGAAGAGCCAAATCATGTTCAATAAGTATATAAATGCCATCTTCGGATGGCATTTTATTGTATAATAATAATGAACTAAAGTGAGGCTAATGATATGTTGAAAAAATTTATGAAAGATAACCAATACTTTCTATATGAAGTCGTGATTAAAAATAATAAACATACGTATCTAAGAATTAAAGATCAACACGTTATTATTACAACAAATCGACGCATGGTGCCATTTGTTGAAACAATCTTAAACCAGCAATTTGATAAAATTATGCAAAGATTAAAGTCTATACATGAAGAAAACAATCAATCGATTACACTATGGGGTAAAGTCTACGAGTTTTATTTTGAGGCTGGCCGGTTTAGATATAGTAAACTTAATGATAAAATATTCGCATTTGGCAAAGATGTTCAAACAGCAAAAAAACAGATATATTTAAAAGAAATGAAAAAGATGATAGAACTTCTGGAACCAAAAGTATTAAAGGTTATATCAATTAATGATATAAAACCATCGCCACTCAAGTTTAAATACTTAAAATCTAAGTTTGGTTCATATCATAGAAAGCATAATGAAATTACATTAAATACATTTCTTGCAACGGTTGATCCTATATTTTTAGAATATGTTTTATATCATGAATATGCACATAAAAAAGTGTTTAATCATTCAAAAGATTTTTATGATATATTAGATACTTGGATGCCAGGACACAAAAACATACAAAAAGCCCTTAAAAAAATGGCAATTCTATAAAAAATCATGTATAATAAATAAGAACTTAAGGAGGTACTTTCCATGGCAAAACAAACTTTTCAATTAACCCAAGAAGGTGTCAATAAATTAAAAGAAGAATTAGCGTATTTAAAAGATGTCAAACGTGGCGAAAACTTAGAAGCTTTAAAAGAAGCTCGTGCACAAGGTGACTTATCTGAAAATGCTGATTATGATGCAGCTAGAAACGAACAAGCAAGAATCGAAGCTAGAATCGCTGAAATTGAAACAATTATTAAAAATGTTAAAATTATCCGTACAACTGCAGAAGATATTGTTAATATCGGTAAAGTTGTAACAGTTGAATTTCTAGAAACGAAAAAACAAAATACATTTAGTTTAGTAGGTAGCATTGAAGCCAACCCAATGGAAAATAAAATTTCTGTTGAAGCACCAATTGGTAAAGCAATGTTAGGTAAAATCGCTGGTGATGAAGTCGAAGTTAAAACTGAGACTGGACGCATCTTTAAAATTAAAATTTTGGAAATTAAGTAATGGCATTTTATAAAAAATTTATTCCAACATATTATGTTCCAAAAATTGAAGAAATAGATTTTAACAAACTAAAAGAACAAGGTGTAAAATCCTTGTTTTTTGACTTAGATAACACATTAATCGCGTATGATGTTGATATATTATCAGATGAAACGTATGCATTTTTGAAGCATTTAAGTAAAGATTTTTTTGTGATGATTGTCTCTAATTCACATGAATATAGAGTTAAGCCAGCAGTTTTAGATTTACCATATTTACACTTTTCTAAAAAACCGTTAAAAATAGGTTTAAAAAAAGCGATAAGACAAAGTGGTTATAGCAAAAATGAAACTATACTAATCGGTGATCAAATTATGACAGATGTCTTTGGAGCTAATCGTGTTGGTATGCAAACTGTTTTAGTCAAACCAATTAAAAAATCTAGCGATAAATGGATTACACGTTTTAATAGAAAGATAGCAAATATGATCTTAAAAGGTGTCAAAAAAAGATACCCTAAAGCATATGAGGAGTTAATTAAACCTTATGAATCATAATGTATGTAAAGGGTGCGGTGCACCACTACAAACAACTGAACCAAAAGCACGCGGTTATGCCTTAAGTCTTGATCATGATTTTTGTCAATCATGTTATAGACTATATCATTATGGTGAAGCAAATGAACATTTTCATCCTGAGGATTTACCTAAATTAAATCCCGATGGGGTTGCTGTAATGGTAAGCTCAGTGATGGCATTTGATATGTTGTTTGAATATCCTGTTTATCGATATGAACCTAATATGAAGTTTGTATATGTAATTAATCAAATGGATTTGTTGCCTGAGAGTACAAATATCGATGTATTATTTGAACGTATTATGAGAAAAGCCAGAAAGATGAAAATCCCGTTTAAGGATATTATTTTCATGACTGCTAAAAATCCTTTTGATATTGAAAATTTAAAACAATATCTATTAGAATTTGGCAAGAAAAATATTTATTTTATCGGTGTTCAAAATGCAGGAAAAACTACTATATTCAAAGCTTTGACACATGACGATAAGGCACTTGCTATGAATAAAGCAGGTCTTACACAAGAAGCTATTTTTGGAAAAATTGATGGACAAACGACTATTTGGGATATGCCTGGATTGTATCAAGATGGTTATCTTCACCAATTCTTACCTTATGTCAAATATAAGAAATTATTGCCGAGCGTTGAAATGAAACCTAAAATATTTCAACTAAGAGAAAAACAAACAGTATTTGTTGAAGGCTTAGTTGCAGTGACTGCACTTGAGCATATGAATATTGTATGTTATGGATCAAGGCATTTAAATTATCATAAAACGAATCAATCAAAAGTAGTAGAACTTTTAAATAAAAAAGAAGATATGTTTGATATCTATGCTAAAGATTATGAAACTAGAGTATTTAAACTAGGTATGGGTAAATATCAGTTGACATGTGGAGATTTTTTACTCATCCATTTTAAGGATGCTTCAAAAGTTGAAGTTACTTATCCAAAAGGTATGCATGTAACAGTAACGGAGGCTTTGTTTGATTAATGAGTAATGTGATAGAAATAGCAAAACAAAATGTTAATAAAAAATTAAGTGAGTATCCTAAACGTTTAAAACATGTTTATGGCGTAGCAGAGACAGCTGTTAAACTTGCTAAAATATATGGACTTGATGAATATAAGATGATGGTAGCAGGTTTATATCATGATTATGCTAAATATGACAGTATTGAGATGTCTCTACTTAATCAGGAAGAAAAAGATATTGTTAGTAAATATCCGGTCATGTTTCACGCTTATCAAGCCTCATATCTTGTACAAAAAGATTTAAACATTAAGGATGATGACATTATAGGTTCTATTAAACATCATGTATGGGGTAAGCCAGATATGAGCGCTTATGAAAAAATTCTTTTCATAAGTGATTATTGTGAACCAAATAGAGATTTTTTGGATACTGATAAACTCTATGAGATGGCAACTAAAAACTTAGACTTAACTGTTTGCCGTTGTATGGAAATTAGTATTAATGATTTACTGAATAGAAATTTAAAGCCAAGCAATTTGCAATTGGAAGCTTATCAATATTATATGGAGGAAACACGTGAATAAATTAGAAACGATTAAAAAAACTTTAGAGGATCTTAAAGTGAAGGATTTAAAGGCTTTTGACTTTGAACAAACATCACCATTTTATGATTATTTTGTTATAGGTACAGTAAATGAAAGACAAGGGAATGCAGCAATTAATCATTTAAAACAAAGCTTAACCTTAGATGAAATCAAGCACATTGAAGGTAAAGGTGGATCTTGGGTATTAATTGATTGCGGTGAAGTTATTGTTCACTTATTTACTGAAGAATTAAGAGATTATTACGGATTCGATAAAAGATTTATGGATGTGAAACAAGTATAATGAGCTTCGCAAAAATCTATGATGCACTGATGGAAGATATCGATTTTGAACCTTTCTATGATTTTGTTAAATCATATATAAGGGATAAAAAAACGTTGATTGACGCTGGATGTGGATCTGGGTATTTAACAACTTTATTTGCAAGAGATTTTGATGTTATCGGTCTTGATTTAGATGAAGATATGTTATCTTTAGCTAAACAAAGAGTTGGTGAACACAAAGTATTTGCATCTTTTTACCAACATGACTTAAATGATAAAATTCCATTAAACGTTGATGCGATTGTATCTTTATTTGATGTGATTAATTATTTGGAAAACCCTAGAAATGTATTATCAAACTTTTATGATGCGCTTAAAGATGATGGCATACTTGTATTTGATGCTTATAAAGAAGAAGTTTTAGACATTTATGATGGATATGAAGAAGAGGATACTATACCATTTGAATATAGTTGGAAAGTTTTAGTTGAAGAAAGAAAACTGCTTCATAGTATATCAACAAACGATGAACATGACGAAGTTACGCAATTTGTCCATAAAGCAGTAGAACTTAGGGAGATGCTTTACGATATTGGTTTTGAAGTGAAAATCACCGATGGACCAGATGAGCGAAAGAATTATTTTATTGCAAGAAAAAAATAGAGGGGGAAATATATGAAAATATTTAGTGTATATGTACCAATGAATAAACTGATACTTTGGATTACTGCAATCATAACACCACTGACGATATTAGGTATATATCTGATGCTAGTATCTGTCATGGAAGGTGTCACTTTTAATGATGTATCATTTGGTTTATTATTAATGGTTATAGGCACAGTTTTAAGTTTGGTATTTTCTAATATGTTTATGGTATTAAGAAGTAAAAATGAGTTTAGAAGATTTATAGATACAGGATTAGTTATTTTGTGCATGATTCCATCTATAATTACACTCATGTTTGCAGTATTAGAATTAGGAAACTTAGTGAATTAAAATTTAGTAAACAGTAAATATGAAATTTAACTTCTACGATATAGTGGAGGTTATTTTTTTATGAGAAAACAAATTATAGTGATTTCATTGATCACAATTATTTTAATCATTGTTTTATATCCTAGAAGTGAAGTCGTTGATACTTATGTAGGTGTTGAAAACGAAGTCTATCAATTTGAGGTCACGATTGATGGTGCAGTAAACTTTCCTGGCACATATGTCTTTTTTGATGATGTCACATATTACAATTTAATAGAACAAGCTGGTGGACTCGATTTAAATGCATCAGATGATGAAATAAATTATCAAAAAATTATATCATCAAATACTGAAATATACATACCTTTTATCACAGATGAGATTGATCAGGTGAAGCTTTTAGTAAATATTAATGAAGCAACTTTTTCTGAATTATTAGAAATTCCATATATGACCGAAACAAAAGCAGCAAACCTCATCATATATCGTGAACAACATGGTGCATTTTCTTCAATTGATGAATTAATTAACGTTAAATATATTGGAAACGCAACACTTGAAAATATCAAAGATTACATCACAGTTTGAATCGTTATATATTGAAGGTTTTGCATTGGCACTTCTCATCTTATCATTTCATCAAAGATTCATACTTATAGGGTTAATCATATATGTATTTCTTTTAAGAAGGCAAATTCATTGGTACTTTATGGGTATTATCGCTATTTTTATATGTATACTTTTTTATGTTGTATATTTAAATGAAGAAATAAGTGAAATCAATGATCTAGTAAAAGTAGTCGAAATTGAGCAAAACGCGTATGGACAAAGATTAGAAGTAAGGTATCACTTACACAAGTATTACCTTTATGATTATAATAGTCAATACGAATTAGGTGACATGCTATGGGTTAGAGGCACTGTAATACAATTTGAAGGAAAACGTATACCATTTGGGTTTAATGCACATGATTACTATATAGGCAAAGGTATTTACGGCAGGATTGAAATCGATGAAATAAAATATATGGATCATCATGATTCGATCTTTTCAATTAGAGAAAAACTATTAACAAAATCAAGTAACCCCTATGTGAGAAGACTTATATTTGCGGAACCTATTGATCAAGATATAAAGACATCGTTTGAATCCCTTGATATTCTATTTTTATTAAATTTATCAGGAATCCATGTATTCGCTCTGATGGTGATTATTAAGAAAATGATGTTTTATATGGACTTAAATGAAAAAACTCAGCAAGTATCTGTTTGTCTTTTATATGCAATTCTCTTATACTTATCTAAATTTGACTTAAGTATTTTGAGACTATCCGTTTTATATATCATCATATTAATAGAGAAACATTTTGATATAAAAAACTTATCTTTGAATAGACACTTTGAAGTCTTTTTTGTGATGCTCTTATTAAATTATAGTCTTATCTATGATCTATCATTTTTAATGATGTTTATGATTGTGATCACACTTGATCTAACGAAAGTCATGCATCAAAAATATCATCCTATGATAAGAAGATATTTGATATCACTTACAGTTGTTTTAGTCATGATACCTTTTCAAGATAAAATATCAGTGATTAATATTTTATTTATGCCAATCTTAATTTTAATGATTGGATATATGATATATCCTTTGATTTGGATACTTTTTTTATCGCCTAAATTAAATATCATTGATATATTTATTGAAAAAGTCATTCATTTTGTATTAACATGCTTAAATCAATATCAATATTCAATAACATTCCATCAATTCAACATCTATTTGAAAATAGCGATCTATGCGATGATGATATGGATTCTATTATCGAGTAGACCCATTGAAAAATTAAAACGCTTGATTATCTTATTGATGATTATGATGTTACCAACCATAAGTTTTAATTACTTATACGAGGACTTATTTTACATGATAGATGTTGGTCAAGGCGATGGATATTATGCAAAAATTGGGCAAACACATATTGTTATTGATTGTTATTATGGTATGCATGATTTTTTAGAACATCACGGGATAAATAAGATTGACTATCTCATATTAACCCATAGTGATAAAGACCATGTATTAGAAGCTAACGACATCATACGTGATTGTGATGTATTACAAGTGATTATCAATCCTTATGATTCATATGATCTCATAAATTCAAATCAAAGGATGATAAAAGCTGGTGATTATATCTATCTAGAAGACCAAGTGGTAGAATTTTATAATCCGATTAAAAATTATAATGATTCAAATAATAATTCCCTAGTCTTTAAAATACATATTGGTTCATATGATTTTCTCTTTACAGGTGATGCTGAACTAGAAGCGGAGGTATTGATGATCAATACGTATGGTACGAGATTAAAATCAGATGTACTTAAAGTTAGTCATCATGGTTCAAGTTCATCAACATCAGAAAACTTTTTAAATATGGTAAATCCAAGGTTTGCCGTTATATCAGTTGGGGCAAATAATCAATTCGGTTTTCCATCACCAAAAGTCTTAGATAAACTTAAGAGTAGAAATATTTCAATCCTTAGAACAGACATTGATCAAACGGTCATATATCGATATGGATTTCTTGGAGAAAAATGGTCTAGTTACCTATGAAAATAAGGCTTTTTTTAGTATAATATAATTAATACTTGGAGGCTTAACATGACAGAACATATTTACGTATTTAAAGGCAATAACACATACTTAGTCAGACAAGCGATTGAAGAACGTATTAAAACATTAGATGTTGACCCATTTAACATTTTGAGATATGACTTAACGGAAAATACAAGTGATGATGTTTTAGAGGAACTTCAAACGGTTGCTTTTTTTGCTGACTTAAAAATAGTCGTACTTAGACATATTGAACTTATTGATAAATTATCAGATAGTGAACAAAAACAATGGGAGAGCTATTTTCAAAAACCAAATCCAGATGTTGTATTATTTGTTGAAGTTGATACTTCAGACAATTTATCAAAATTTCTTAATGATTTAATTTCTTCTTATGGATATTTAGAGGAAGTTCAAGAACTTAATAAAGAAGAATATCCGATATTTGTAACGAAACTTTTAGAAAAAGAAGCTTACAAAATGACTAAAGATGCTATAGAAATGTTGCTTGATCGTACCGACTATCATTTTGGTTTATTAGAACAAGAGTTAAATAAATTAAAAATTTATAAGTTTGATGAAAAAGAAATCACAGCACAAGATGTCTTAGCACTAGTTCCAAAGAACTTAGAAGATAATATTTTTGAATTAACTAACGCTTTAATTGATAACAATCAAGCAAAAGCTATTGATATCTATCATGACCTACTCAAACAAAATGAAGATCCTCTGCGCATCTTAAACTTTATCGCAGCAAAGATGAGAGAATTATTTCATGCAAGACTATTATTACAAAAAGGTTATGGAAAAACGGAAATTGCTGATCATTTTGGATACAGTAGTGGTAGAGCCTATTATTTAATTAAAAATGCGTCTTCACAATCAGTTTTACAATTAGAAGCACATTTAAATCGATTATCAGCATTAGATTATGAAATAAAATCGGGCCAAAAAGATAAAAAGCTTGGTTTAGAATTATATTTGTTAGGAGCGTAGACATGTTTGAACATAAGAGAGTATTATTATTTGATTTTGAAACAACAGGGCTAAACGCAGCTTATGAACAAGTTATTGAAATCGGCGCGATTGTGCTAGAAAAAATTAATGGTAGATATGAAATTACTGAAGAGCTATCAACACTTGTTGAAGCAAATCGTCCATTAGATCCAAAAATTATTGAAATCACGCATATTACAGATGAGATGTTACTTAGAGATGGTATTCCTGAAGAAGTTGCATTTCAAAAATTATTTAATATGTATCAAGATGAAAACACATTGCTTATCGCATATAATATCGTCTTTGACTTATCTTTTCTAACTGCAATGTTTAGAAAATATTATCAACCTCAATTTACAGTAAAAAATGACATCTTGGATGTCATGGCTATTTATAAAGATAGATATCGTTATCCACATCGTTTGGATAATGCGGTTGAGACTTATCAAGTTAATGTTAAAAACACACACCGCGCATTAGATGATATTAAAGCGACATATGAAGTCTTGCTTGCGATGGAAGCACAAAGACCTAATGTTAGTCATTATGTCAATAAAATCGGCTTTAATCCTAAATATGGCGTCAACGGAAGAAGATTGGCTCATGTTGAATATATCGCACAGTATGGTGGACGATTAGAAATTGAGAAAAAAGCATAAAAAAAGAAGCATCCTCTAGATGCTTCTCTTTTATAGGCTATTAACCAATTTAGATAGTTGAGATTTATTTCTTGCTACAAAATTTCTATGATAAATACCTTTTGCAAGACCTTTATCTAATTTTTTATGAGCAAAAGATAATTTTTCTACTGCTAAGTCTTTGTCATTTGCTTCAACTGCTGCTTCAACTGCTTTAACTGCTGTTTTAACAGATGATTTGAATGCTGCGTTATTTAAACGACGTTTTTCATTGGTTTTATTGCGTTTGATTTGTTGTTTAATATTAGCCACAATTTCACCTCCTACAATATGCACACTTATTGTATCAAATGGAGTTTAAAAATGCAACAATATTTAATGATTTATGATAAAATAGATATGAAAAATCAAACGACAAGAAGGTATTTTATGACAACAGCTAATAAAATTACAATTTTACGATTTTTATTGATTCCAATCATGTTAATCGTAATCTATATAAACCCACTTAAAGCGGATATTGGTTTCCTAGGTTTATCCATTGGATCCTTTATTTTTGCATTGTTATTTGTGGTTGCTTCATTCACAGATTTTCTAGATGGATATATTGCTAGAAAATACAATCAAGTAACAACATTTGGAAAGTTTTTAGATCCGATTGCAGATAAAGTCTTAGTTTTAGTAGCATTGCTCTTTTTAATGTTACAAGATCCATCAAGAGTGCCTTTGTGGGCTGTGATGATTGTCGTGATAAGAGAATTTGTTGTAACAAGTATTAGATTGATTGCAGTTGACTCTGGAAAAGTGATTGCTGCAAGTCCCTATGGGAAATTAAAAACAGCATCAACGATGGTTGCATTAATCATTTTATTATTTAATGATATTTATATGCCAGAGTTAATTGGAACAATTATTTTCTGGTTTGCTATTGCAATGACATTAATTAGTGGTGTTGATTATTTTGTTAAAAATAGAAAAATCATTATGGCAAGTATATAAAAAAGTAAAAAGAAAAATACATATCTAATATATTAATGGAGGTATATCATGGATAAAGATAAAAGAACGCAAGCGCTCGAAGCTGCAATGAAACAAATAGAAAAACAATATGGTAAAGGGTCTGTTATGCGTTTAGGCGATGAAGCTGACCATCATATTGCAGCGAACCCTTCAGGTTCACTTGCCTTAGATATTGCACTTGGTATCGGAGGATATCCTAAAGGAAGAATTATTGAAATATATGGACCAGAAAGTTCTGGGAAAACAACATTAGCACTTCATGCGATTGCTGAAGTACAAAAACGTGGCGGATATGTTGCATTTATTGATGCAGAACATGCACTTGATCCACAATATGCCAAAGCCTTAGGTGTTGATATTGATAGTCTTATTCTTTCTCAACCAGACACTGGAGAACAAGCTTTAGAAATTGCTGAAGCTCTAATTAGAAGTGGTTCAATTGATACAATCATTGTTGATAGTGTTGCCGCATTAGTACCAGAAGCTGAAATTAATGGCGACATGGGTGATTCACATGTGGGTCTTCAAGCAAGACTCATGAGTCAAGCAATGCGTAAACTATCAGGTGTCATCTCAAAATCAGGAGCAACAGCAATTTTTATTAACCAAATTCGTGAAAAAGTTGGTGTGATGTTTGGTAACCCTGAAACTACGCCAGGTGGTAGAGCATTAAAATTCTATTCAAGTGTGAGACTTGAAATTAGAAGAAGTGAAGCATTAAAAGAAGGCAGCGATATCGTTGGTAATAAAGCTAAAATTAAAGTTGTTAAGAATAAAGTTGCACCACCATTTAAAACAGTCAGTGTAGACATCATTTATGGTAAAGGTATTTCAAAAACAGGAGAACTTGTTGACTTGGCTGTAGAACTTGATCTTGTTAAGAAAAGCGGCGCTTGGTATGCTTACAACGATGAAAAAATTGGTCAAGGTAGAGAAAATGCTAAAACTTATTTAGCAGAACATGAAGATATTTATCAAACTATCTATGATCAAGTTTTAGAACATTATCATATATCTTACGAAAATTAAAAAAATAATGCCATGATTAACATGGCATTTTTTTTATAGACTATGACCTTTTTCAACAACGATGCAAATAAATTTAAGTGTTTCATCGCTTGTGTTTCTAAATTGATGTAAAGTATTTTCTGGAACATAGGCATATGAACCTTTTGATAATGGGAATACTTCATCACCAATCTGTAATTCGCCTTTGCCTTCAAGCACATAGTTTACATGATACCAAGGATGACTATGTTTAGGTGTATACCCGAAAGCATCTACATTTAAGACACGCATCACATGTCCTTCCCAACCCTCTTTGGGTGAGATTAGAACTTGCATCGATGCATTTTTTACTTGATCACCTTTAACGATATGTTTTTCTGTATGATTAATATGATTTACCATTCTATCACTCCATTTTATTTTGATAAAAATATATTAACACAATTTTATTAAAATTGGGTAGATAATGAATAGATGAAATATGAAAATGCAATTATAAAAAAACCTCTCTATAAGAAAGAGGCTATATGTGTATTAATCTACTCGTTCAGGATTATATGCTGTTAAAGGGATTTCAACATATTCAGTTTTCGTCATGACTTCCCCTTGTAAATCATAAGAGATGACAATTTTTAAATAAAGTATTGGGTCAGTAACAGTAACAAATAATAATCTCGATTGAGGTAATTCATAATTAAATGAGACGACCATATTTGTATTTCTATCTTCAATCAGTGTTTGAGCAGAACCCATAGATGAATAATCAAACCAATCGGTTTGAAGCACCGGAGTTACGACAACACTCGTGATATCGTAAGTATCTAGAGACTGATAATTAAAAGAAAATTGGTAGTAGCCTGTTGTAGTAACATCACCATTTTCATCAAAAATTGGATTTCTAAGTCTTAACCAATCAAACTTAAGATTAATGAGTTCTAAATCATCTATTGAATCAAAAGCTCGTACGACTTCACCGGTCTCATCGTTAAAATGAACGCTACTATAAGTGATGTAAGGTCCTAAGTACGCGATAAGTATAAGTGATAAAGGTAGAATGATTAAAACGGACCAAATTAAGATTTTAAAGCGATTCTTGTGAAAATTCTTCAAATTTTGATATTTTTTTTCTTTTTGTGCCATGTTTTTCCCCTTTTCGTATATTCAATTATTATTATACACTAAAGAATATAATCTAAAAAGATTAGAATGAAAATCAAACACACATTTACATAGTTATTTACATTGACTTAGAGATAAAAAATCATGTATAATAATTATGATAGTTGAATTAAATTTTTAGTTAAATAAAAAACTTTTAAATATATCAAAATTAAATGGAGGTGTTACTATGACATTAACTGTAACAGAAATCATCATCTCCATTTTGCTAGTCATCTTAATTGGTTTTGGGGTTGGGTATGTAGTTAGAATAGCTCATCATGAAAAGAGCCTTAAAAAATCAAGAGCATTGGCTGAACAAATTGTTGAAGACGGTAAAAAAGAAGCTGAAAAAATAAAAAGAGAAAATGTTTTAGAAGCTAAACAAGAAATTTTTACACTTAAAAAAGATTTTGAAAATGACATGCGTGAAAGACGTCAAGTGGTTGTTAACTTAGAAACAAAAGTTACACAACGAGAAGAGAATTTAAATAATCGCGCAATTCATTTAGATCGCCGTGAACAATCGTTATCTGCACGTGAAGACAAATTAGAACAACGTAAAGAACAACTTGAACAATTAAATAGCAAAGTGGAAGAAGTATTAAAGGAACAAGAAGAAAAACTTGTTCAAATTTCCGGAATGGACAAAACGTCTGCTCAAGACATTATTATGACAAGAGTTAAAGACGAAATGGCTGATGAAATCGCGAATTATATTCGTGATGAAGAAGAAAATGCAAAAAATCAAGTCCAATCAAGAGCTAAAGAATTATTATCACTTGCGATTCAAAAATATGCAAGTGAAACAACAACTGAACGTACAGTTTCAGTAGTTGATCTACCAAACGATGAAATGAAAGGTCGTATTATTGGTAGAGAAGGACGTAATATCCGCACAATTGAGGCATTAACTGGTGTTGACTTAATTATTGATGATACACCTGAAGCTGTCGTATTAAGTGGATTTGATCCTGTGAGAAGAGAAATCGCTAAACGTGCTTTATCAACACTTGTATCTGATGGTCGTATCCATCCAGGTAGAATTGAAGAAGTCGTTGAAAAAGCTAGAGTTGAAGTCGATATGTTTATGAGAGAAGCTGGGGAAGATGCTGTATTCCAAGTGGGTATTGGTCGTATTCATCCAGATTTAGTTAAATTATTGGGACGTTTAAGTTTTAGAACAAGTTATGGCCAAAATGTTTTAAAACATTCTATTGAAACTGCATTTTTAGCTGGTAAACTAGCAGCTGAAATCGGTGAAGATGAAACTTTGGCAAAACGTGCTGGTTTATTACATGATATTGGTAAAGCTGTTGACCATGAAGTTGAAGGTGGACACGTTGAAATCGGTATTAACTTAGTTAATCGCTATCGTGAGCCTAAGGTTGTCGTTGATGCTATCGCATCACACCATGGTGATAAAGAACCAGAATCTATTATTGCAATTTTAGTTGCAGCTGCAGATGCATTAAGTGCTGCTAGACCTGGCGCACGTAGTGAATCGATGGAAAACTATATTAAACGTTTAGAACAACTAGAAACAATTTCTAATGAAACTGCTGGTGTTGATAAGTCATTTGCTATTCAAGCTGGTCGTGAAATTAGAGTGATTGTTAAACCTGATCAAATTGATGATTTATCTGCATTCAAAGTTGCTCGAGAAATTAAAGAGAAAATTGAAGCAAATATGAGTTATCCAGGTACAATCAAAGTCACAGTTATTCGTGAAACTAGAGCAACCGATGTTGCTAAATAATAAAAGAGGCCATTCGCCTCTTTTTCATTGATTAGAAAGAAGGAAGTATCAATGCGTATACTCTTTGTAGGAGATATTTATGGTAAGGTTGGTGTGGATACACTCAAACATTTCTTACCTGAAATTAAATCAAAATATAGACCTCAAGTAATTGTCGTTAACGGTGAGAACGTTGCTAACGGAAGAGGTATCAATAAAAAATTATATAAAGAACTCATGATGCAAGGCGTTCAAATGGTGACGATGGGCAATTGGGTTTGGGGTAATAAAGAACTCTATGAATTTATTGATGAAGCAAATATTGTAAGACCATGTAACTTTTATAGTGCACCTGGAAAAGGATATAAAGTCGTTAACTTTAATGATAAAAAACTACTTGTTATCAATGCTTTAGGACGCACATTTATGAATGCGAATATTGAAAATCCGTTTATTGTTGTTAAAAATATATTGGAAACTGTAGAACATGATTATTCCATTGTTGACTTTCATGCAGAAGCAACTTCTGAAAAAGTCGCTTTAGGACATTATTTAGATGGTATTGCGACTGCTGTAGTCGGGACACATACACATGTACCAACTGCTGATAGTAGAGTTTTACCTAAAGGTACACTATACATTACTGATGTTGGACTTACAGGACCGCTTGAAGGTATTATTGGTGTGAATAGAGATATTGTTATCAATAGATTTCTAAATGGACACACTGTACCTAATGTGGTTGCAGAAGGTCCCGTTCAATTAAATGCAGTGATGATGGATTTTAGTTTAGGTAAAATTGAACTTATTCATCTTGAAAGCGAAACATTATAAGCTTTTAGCTTATTTTACTATAATTAGATTAGGTGATATAAATGGCTATAGATGTTGAAAAGTACTTTAAACCAGATTTAAAGAAAGCTAGAAAAAGAACTAAAAATACAATTGAAGAAGTAAAATTTGAGTTAAAACCAGATTTGCAAAATATAGGAAATCACAAAAAATATCAAATACATACATACGGATGCCAAGGTAATGAAGCTGACAGTGAAACGATGTCAGGAATTTTAGAACTTATGGGATTTACAAGAACTGATGTTGAATCAGAAAGTGATGTTATCATCATTAACACTTGTGCCATAAGAGAAAATGCGGAAAATCGAATTTGGGGTGAACTCGGTCGATTAAAAGCATATAAAAGACAAAACCCAGATCTTATTTTAGGTCTTGCTGGTTGTATGGCTCAAGAAGAAAAAGTTGTTGACCGAATTTTAAGTAAATATCAACATGTTGATATTGTTTTTGGTACACATAATATTCACAAGTTACCCGAATATATTGAAACAGCAATTTTCTCAAAAGAACGTGTGATTGAAGTCTTTTCAAAAGAGGGCGAAATTGTTGAAAACCTGCCTAAGGTTAGAGATCACAAATTTAAAGCATGGGTAAATATCATGTTTGGTTGCGATGAGTTTTGTACTTACTGCATCGTACCTTATACTAGAGGACGTGAACGCTCAAGATCGAAAGATGAAATTATTGCTGAAGTAAAGGCATTAGTTGAACAAGGATATCTTGAAGTATCGTTACTTGGTCAAAATGTGAACGCGTATGGAAAAGATTTTAAAGAAATTGATTATACATTTGGCGATTTATTGAGAGATTTAAATAAAACGGGTATTGAACGTATTAGATTTACAACGTCACATCCACATGATCTAGATTTAAAAACGATGGAAGCGATGAGAGACTGTGAACATGTCATGCCATTTTTCCATTTGCCTGTACAATCAGGATCAAATCCTATTTTGAAGCGAATGAATCGTCATTATACGAAAGAATCTTATTTAGATACTTTATATAAGTTAAAAGAAACTGTACCTGGCATTAGTGTAACCACTGATATTATTGTAGGTTTTCCTGGTGAAACAGAAGAAGACTTTTTAGAAACACTTGATTTAGTCGAAAAGGCTGATTATGAAGGTGCATTTACTTTTGTATTTTCTAAACGTGCAGGAACCCCTGCTGCATCTTATGAAGATGATACACCTGAAGAAGAAAAGAAACAAAGATTATATCGTTTAAATGAAAAGATTAATGCTGGTTATTTAAGAGGTAATGAACGCTTTGTTGGCAGTGTTGTTAAAGTATTAGTTGATGGCGTTTCAAAACATGACGAAGAGGTTTTAGCAGGCTATACAGAAAACCAAAAATTAATTAATTTTAAGGGTGACAAGTCACTGATTGGAAAAATTGTATCAGTTAAAGTTACAAAAGCTAAAACATGGTTTTTAATGGGAGAATTAGTGTGAGCGAAAAAGAAAAATTAATTGCATTAATTGAAGAAAATGAAACAGTTCAAAGATATAAAAAGCTAGAAGCTTTACTCAATAAAAACATGGATGTTAAACGTAAGATTAACAAACTTAAAGCTGTTCAAAAACAACTCATTAATGCTAAACATATCAATAAACAAAATACGATAGATCAATATCAAGCAACATATGATAAATTACTTAAAGAAATTGAAGATTATCCGCTTATGACAGAGTATCTTGAATTACAAGAGGATATCAATCAAATGTTAAAAGATATTTTGTCGATCATTGAAGATGAAATCAACAAAGAAATAGAAAATGCTTGAAAAAAGCCAGTTAAAGCCAAAAAAGATAAAATTATTTGTATAAACTATAAAATCATAGTAAAATGAAATTAGAATTTCATAGGAGGGATATTATGTCTAAGTTTTCAAGAGACACAGATGTTTTAGTGGGCGACAAACAACTAAAAATTGAAGAAATCTTAAAATCAATTATTTATTTACCAGCTGAACAAGTTCTTGAATTTTTCAACGACATCGGATTGACCGTCCCACGTGAATTAAGAATTTATGTTTTAAGAGAAAATTTAAGAGAAAAAGTAGCGCAAACTAGGAAGACTAGATTGACTTTAGCAGACGAACTAAACTATCGTCTTTCTTGGTTTACTGAATTTACTGAAACGCAACTTGAAAATCTTTTAGTATTTTTTGATGATAAAGAAATCGTGAAAAAATACTTAGAAGATTTGTGGACTGATTTATTTGGATATATGGTTGAAAAAGAAGTCCCAGATTTTGATCTTGACAGACTCTATCAAAAAGGTTTGAGTTATGTGAAAGAACATCCTTTGGAATTGCCAGATATTGGACAATATAATTTAACAATCAGTAAAATTTTCTATGATAGTTTTGGAAGAATAGATGGTGTATCTCCAAACAAGATTAGAAATGTATTATATAAGAGTTCTACATTAGGCGAAATCAGAAGTCTTGGTGAAAAATACGATGTAAAAATCCCTAGAAGATTAAAGAAGAATCAGCTTGCGGATATTATTGTAAACGAACTTAAAGACAATGGTGATTATACGGAAGACTTAGAAAAGCAAGTGCGTTCTATGTCTGTTATTATCATGCAAAGATTCGCGATTGATCACGATATTAAAGCTTCAACTGAACTTAAAAAGGAAGAAGTTATTGAGTTCATTTTAAAAAATGCAACAGAAACTAAGGAAACTTATTTTATTCCTAATTCAAGAGAAGTCTATGAAAAGGAAATTGATGAAATCACAGAAGATGATACTGCTGAACAAGTAGAAGAAGAAACTTTTGATAAAGTTGATGAGGCACCAAAAGAAGAAACTCCTGTTGAAGAACAAATCAAAGAAGAAGAAACTTTAGAAATAGTTGAAGAAAACCCAACGATTGAAGAAGAGGTTAGTGAAGTTGAAACCAAAGTTGAAGCAGTGGTTGAAGAAAAACCTGAAATTGTAAGGGAAGTTCAAACACAAGTTCAATATGTAGCACCTTCAATCAATCTTGATGCTTTAGTTGATGAAGTGAAGAAATTAAGAGAAGTCGTTCAAAACTTTGAAACAAAATCAGTTGAACAACCTGCAGTTGTTGAATCACCTGTGATGGTTCATGAAGTTGTAAATGAAAAAGTTGAAGAAAAATCACATGAAGATTTATTAAAAGTAGAAATGATAAATACAGCAGAGTATTATGGATCTGCAAAAGCATATCAACAAACAGTTAAAAATGAAGAAGCGGAAGCACGAGAAGCATTTATTGAAAAACAAAAAGCATCTAAGGTAAAAGAACCTAAAGATGTACCTGCTGAACTTATGTTTATGGGTAAATTCTTCAAGGGTGCAGGAAAAAAATTATGGGTCGCTTTAAAATTCTTATTTAAATGGCTCATCCTCATCGCTATATTTGCAGCAATTGTGTTAGTTTTATATACGATTTTAGTTGAGTCTGCAACGATCACATTCCTAGACAGTATAACAAATTGGCTAAATGGTGTAGTTTCAATTGAAGGTCAAGGTTTAATTGATTGGATAGCTGGCCAACTTAGACTGTTAGGTATTATACAATAAATTTATAGAAACAGGGGGCCAACCATGGCAAAGCAAAAATACACCCCAATGATGCAACAATATTTAAAAATTAAAGAAGACTACGCTGATGCGATAGTCTTTTTTAGATTAGGTGATTTCTATGAAATGTTCTTTGATGATGCAATATTGGCATCAAAGGTTTTAGAAATTGCGCTGACTGCAAGAGATGCTGGTGAAAAGGTTCCAATGTGTGGTGTACCATTTCACTCAGTAAAACCTTACATTCAAAAACTTATCGAAAAAGGTTTTAAAATTGCCATCGTTGAACAGGTAAGTGAACCTGGAAAAGGATTAGTGGAAAGAAAAGTTGTTAGATTAATTACACCTGGTACTGTTTTTGAAGATGGTATTTTAGATGCGAATAGTCATAACTTTATCGGTAACGTAGTTTTAACTGAAAAGGGTTATGCATGTACATATGTCGATATATCTACAGGTGAATCATTTATCACAGATGATTTAGAAAAGTTTGAGGTTATTGATCTTATTTTAACGATGAAAATTAAAGAGATTGTTGTGCCACCTCACTTTGATAAAAATTTTGTAGAACAACTTAAGCAAAATCAAATATTAGTATCTGAATCATCTCATTTTGATTTGCATGAACAAAAATACTTGCAAAATCTTGATCGTGAACAAAAACGCGCAGCTTCACATCTACTTAATTATTTAAATGATACACAAAAACAAAATCTCCATCATTTGATGGCTTTTGAAGTTGTAAAAAAAGTTGGTCATATGCTTGTTGACTATAGAGTTAAAAAGCATTTAGAAATTCAAGAATCATTAGTCAATCAAGATCAGACAACATTACTTCATTGGATAAACCACTGTAGTACAGCAATGGGATCAAGATATTTAAAAAATATGTTTAATCATCCGTTAAATGATAAAGCACAACTTGAAGAACGCTTTGATTTAATAGATGCATTTAATCTATACCAACCAAGAGAGAGTGTTTTAGACCATTTAAAATATATCTATGACATTAATCGTATTGTTGGTAGGGTTGCATTTAAAACCGTAAATGCAAGAGATTTATATCAGTTAAGAGAAACTTTAAAACAAGTGCCTAAACTAAAGAGTTATCTTGCAGAGTATGAACAAAAGGCAATTGATGATTTAATTGAGCGTATGGATGCACATGATGAGTTATATACGTATCTTGAAAATGCGATTGAAGATGAACCACCGCTAACTGTAAAAGAAGGCGGCATCATTAAAGCCGGATTTAACCATGACTTAGATGAACTAAGAGAAATTAATGAATCTGGTCAATCATGGTTAGAAACTTTTGAAATTGAAGAACGTGAACGCACAGGTATAAAAAATTTAAGAGTCGGTTATAATAGAGTCTTTGGTTATTATATTGAAATCTCCAAAGGTCAAACACAATTTGTAGATCCTTCTTTTGGATATGAAAGAAAACAAACATTAACCAATAGTGAAAGATACATTTCGCCAGTACTTAAAGAAAAAGAAGATTTGATATTGCATGCAAAAGAAAAAGCAATGTCTTTAGAATATGAATTGTTTGTAGAGATTAGAAATTATGTTGATACATTTAGTCAGTCACTACAAGTGTTATCTACGACTATTGCAAAAGTTGATGTCTTTTTAAACCTTGCAATGGTTGCTGAAAAATATCGTCTTGTTAGACCAACATTGACAGATGATAGACATGTGAAAATCATAAAAGGTAGACATTTAGTCGTTGAGCAATTTACAAAGTTCATTGAAAATGATGTTGTGATGGAACCAGGAGAAATATTTTTGATTACTGGACCAAATATGAGTGGTAAATCGACTTATATGCGTATGTTTGCACTTATGGTTTATATGGCACAATGTGGATCATTTGTCCCTGCTGAAAGTGCCACTTTACCACTTTATGATGCATTGTTTACAAGAATTGGATCAAGTGATGATCTAAGTGGCGGTAAATCAACATTTATGGTTGAAATGGTTGAGTCAAACGAAGCACTAACCAGAGCTACGGATAAATCACTGATTTTATTTGATGAAATCGGACGTGGTACTGCAACTTATGATGGTATGGCACTTGCCCAAGGTATGATTGAATACATTCATGAAAAAATTGGTGCACAAACATTATTTTCTACACACTATCATGAATTAACTTTCTTAGAAGGCACATTATCAAGATGTACGAATCTTTGTGTTAGAGCAAAAGAAGAAAAGGATAAAATGGTTTTCCTTCATCATGTTGAAAAAGGAACAACCGATAAATCCTATGGGATTCAAGTAGCATCACTTGCCCATTTGCCTCAAGTTTTAATTAAACGCAGTGAAGATATTTTAAGACAATTAGAACAAAAAGATAAAAAAGTCGTTCTTGATTTGTTTAATTACGATGATTATGAAGCAAAACTAGATCAAACAATTTCCCAAAATGAGCTTGATACATTAAAAGAAATTGAAGACTTAGATACAGATATGATGACACCATTGGATGCTTTGTTATTATTAAAACATTTACAAACGAATTTAAAAAAGAAATAGGTGATAGATATGTCCATGATTAAAAAAATGGATCATAAACTTTCAAATATGATAGCAGCTGGAGAAGTAGTCGAAAGACCGAGTTCAGTCGTTAAAGAACTTGTTGAAAATGCACTAGATGCACGTGCGACTAAAGTCATTATAAAAATTGATGGTTTTGGTATGGAAAAAATGACGATTATTGATAATGGTCATGGTATGGACAAGATTGATGCGAAGCTAGCATTTGAAAGATATGCGACAAGTAAAATTAAATCAGAAATGGACTTATCACATATCCATACATTAGGTTTTCGTGGTGAAGCTTTGGCTGCAATCTCAGCTGTTTCAAAAGTTGTACTTCGTACAAAAATGGAAAATGAGACAGGTGTTGAAGTTATTTACGAAGGTGGGCACTTTATTAGCCAGTCAGAAGTTGGCATGAATAAAGGTACACATATAGAGGTTTCAAATCTTTTTTATAACACACCTGCTAGATTTAAATATATTAAATCTGAGTATACTGAAAAATATGCGATTATTGATATCTTTGATCGCTTAGCACTTGCAAATCCAAACTGTTATATGCAATTATATTTTGATGATAAATTGTATAAAGAAACTTATGGAAATGGAGATCTTTATCAACTTATAGATCAAATATATGGCAAAAAAATGACTAAGGGCTTAACGATTGCTAAACATGATTTTGGTCATATACATATGAATCTATATTTATTATCACCACAGATCGTCAGATCAAGAAAAAAGGATATCTCATTATTTATTAATCACAGATATATTAAAAATTATAAATTAACGCAAGCAGTGATTGACGGATATCATTCTTTTTTAATGGTTGGAAAATATCCGATTGCAATCATTGATATTGAAATGGATCCAAGTTTGCTAGATGTAAACGTACACCCTCAAAAGTTTGAGGTAAAACTTGTCAATGAGACGCTTTTAGCTTTTGAACTTGAACAGGTGATTAAAAAAGCTTTACAAGATAAAGTGCATCCAATTCAAGAAAACTTAAGTGATGTAAAGAAAGAATTCAAACCATTAAAATTTGAAAGACAATCTTTATTCGTTGAAGAAGAATCAGTTGATACATTTGAAAAAGTGGAAGATGTTCCTAGACCAATGAAATTGCCATATTTGGAATATATTGGTATTTTTGCTGGTACGTATCTATTATTTCAAAATGATGAAGGACTTTATTTGATGGATCAGCACGCCGCTGCAGAACGTATCAGATATGAGCATTATTATGAAGCTTTGGGACATCCTGTTTTCGCAATTAAAGAACGTTTAATTCCTTATGATTTAACGCTACCTCATGATGAAATTGAAAAATTAATGTCTTTTGAACATGTATTAAAAGAGCATGGTTTCCTATTTAATCAGAAACAATTAATTGCTACACCTACGTGGTTGAGGGATGATGAAATTGATACAGCTATTGAATCGCTTTTTCATATGCTTGATGAACATGGTAGAATATCTATAGAGAAACTACGTGATGACTTAGCAAAAGATGTAAGTTGTAAAGGTGCCATTAAGGCAAATCATTATATTTCCAGACAAGAAGTGATGAAGATTTTAGAGGATTTAAAAACTTGTAAAAATCCTTATACATGTCCACATGGTAGACCAACGATTATTAAACTTACACATTATGAAATTGAACGTATGTTTAAAAGGGTTGTATCATGAAAAAGGTTTTATGTATTGTAGGACCTACAGGGTCTGGCAAGACCGCACTTTCAATTAGACTTGCGAAAGCATTTGGTATGGAAGTGATTAACGGTGATTCTGTACAAGTTTATAAGAGATTGGATATTGGTTCTGCACGCATCAAAGAAGATGAAAAAGAAGGTATTGCACATTATTTATTTGATATGGTAGATCCTAGGGATAAATATAGTGTATATGAATTTCAACAAGATGTTAGGAAAAAAATTGATGATATAAAGAGACCAATGATAGTTGGTGGTACGGGTTTATATATTAAAGCAGCGCTTTATGATTATGAATTTGAAGAAGTTGGTAGAAGTAAAGATTTTGAAAGCACTTATGAACATGTAGATACCGCTGATATTTATCTAGAACTAAAGGTGCTTGATCCTAATATAGCCATCGATCCACAAAACAGAAGACGCGTCATTAGAGCTTTAGAACAAGCCAAACTAGGCTATTTAAGATCAGATAAAAAACGTAAAGATGATATGCTATATGATGCACTTATTCTTTATCTTGATATTGATAGAGACTTATTAGAAGAAAGATTATATAAAAGACTTGATACACAATTAGAAGAAGGTTTTATTGAAGAGGTTCAATCACTTTTAGATGATGGTATTGAAGTTAACGCTATTGGCTATAAAGAATTGGCGAGTTACCTTAAAGGTGCATATGATTTAGATGAAGCAAAATATCACATTGTAAAGAATAGTAGAAGACTTGCTAAAAAACAAAAAACATGGTTTAAAAATCAAATGCAACCTGTTATGCTCGATGCATTAAGCGATACTTTATATGAGGATGCATATAAGATAGTAGAAAAATTTTTAAAGGAGTAGTGCAATGAAAATATATTTAATCGGTATGCCTGGATCAGGTAAAACAACCATTGCTAGAAAGCTAGCAGAATCTCTAGGATTTATTTATTGTGATCTAGATGGTATCATTGAACGCGATGCACACATGTTTATTGAAGAGATATTTGAAAAATATGGGGAAGAAAAATTTAGAACGTTAGAAACTGAAGCTTTATCAAAATGTCCTAATGATGGTAAAAATTACGTGATTGCTTGTGGTGGTGGGATTGTGACACAAAAGCGTAACAAAGCATTGATGGATGGTGTGAAAATCTATTTAGATACTGATATTGAGATTATCACTAAAAGATTAGAAGCGGATTATGAAAGACCTTTATTGAAAGAGAAGACTTTACAACAACTCTTCGATGAAAGATTTTTAAAGTATCAAGACTTTGCAGATGCAGTCGTATCAAATAATTTTGATATTGATCAAACAGTTAAGGTCTTGTTAAATTATATTAAGAATGAGGAATATAAATGAACTTACTAGTTATTCATGGGCCTAATTTAAATATGTTGGGCTATAGAAATCCAAAGCACTATGGCAGAATGACATTAGAAGATTTGTATGATACGATTTCAGATGAATTTCAAGATGTTGATTTTACATTTTTCCAAAGTAATTATGAAGGTGAGATTATTGAAGTATTACATGATACTTACAATACACCTTATGATGGTATCTTAATTAATCCAGGGGCTTATACACATACTTCGATTGCGATTAGAGATGCCCTAGAAATTGTAAAAATTCCTAAAGTTGAAGTGCATTTATCAGATATCGAAAATCGTGAAGATTTTAGAAAAATAGACTATATTAAAGATGTTGTTTCAGCACGCTTTATGGGTAAACAAGTGGATAGTTATATAGAAGCAGTCGCGTACTTGATGGATTTAGTTGCTTAAACTAAAAAATTCATGTATAATAAACGCGGAAAAAAACAGATGAGGTGTTTAAGATGATTAGTACAAATGAATTTAAAACTGGTCAAACCATTGCTTTTGATGGTAACATATTTCAAGTCATTGAATTTATGCATGTAAAACCAGGTAAAGGTAGTGCATTCGTAAGAACAAAATTAAGAAATTTACGTACTGGAGCAGTGATTGATTATACATTTAATGCAGGTACTAAAGTAGAACGTGCACAAATTGATAAAATATCAATGCAATATTTATATGCAGATGGCGACAGACATATTTTCATGAATAATGATACTTATGAACAAATTGAAATTCCTGAATTTCAAATTGAAAATGAACTTAAGTACATTTATGAAAGCATGAGTGTAGATGTTATGTTCTATGATGGTAAAGAAATCTTAGGTGTTAATTTACCTGATAAAGTTGCATTAGAAGTTACAGAAACAGTGCCTGGTGTCAAAGGTGATACTAAAACTAATGCATTAAAAGATGCTATTATGCAAACTGGTTTACTTGTTAAAGTGCCAATGTTTATTGAAGAAGGCGAAAGAATTATTGTTAATACAAATGATGGTTCTTATGTATCTAGAGAAAAATAATCACCTCAGGTGATTTTTTTTTGCAAAAAAAAGCACCGAAGTGCTTAGATTGGTATATGAAACGAAAATGCGAAATGACTACTTGTTATAATTTCTGAATATCCTATGACACTTTCATTTTGATCTATAAAATTTAGAGATGTTAAAAATGTTGCAGTGCCAGGAAGCTCATTTAAAAGCTGGGCATCTTTGGTTGGCATTTTTATCACTTTCATATGGCGCTTAGAATCTCTATATAAAATGCCATATTGTTTTTGTAAAAAGTCATCAAATGGCATAACGCCATCATATAACTTATCAAATTCAGGAAGTCTTAATAAAGAAATATAAGTTCTAATCACAATTATTGGTAGATTGTCAGCTTTAAATAATCGCTTTATTTCATAAATTGGTTCATTTCGATCATAATTAGACTGTTCAAAGAATTCAACTGGTGGCTTTATTTTTCTACCATAAATGAATTCTATATTTGCTGTATGGCCAGATGCGATAATACTTTTTGTAATAGAGTTAGTTTTACTAATCAATTCAGTATTAATCTCAGTATATGAAACTAAAAATCTATTTTGATCTTGCTTGATATATTGGTTTTCGATTAGAAAGTCATAAGCTCTTTTTACATCTTGGGGATCGACATTTAGATAATCTGCTAATTTATCAATTTGAGGCATGACAGTTAAGTTTTGTAGCTTATTATCTTTGATAAGATTAAATAGCGATAAAAAGATTTGAGTTGGAATTGAACTATTTGATCTTTTATCTATTTTGATTTGTTCAAATGCTTTGTTCATAGCGTCACCTCAAATTCTAAATGTTCTGCTGAACTGTAGATTGCGAAATATGCAATGGTTTTATCATTTACATCTTTAATTTCACTTCTAATGAAGTAACCAGGTGCATATTTAGGTAAATCAAGCATCATAGCAATATCTGGATGAAGATTGATTGGTCTATATGATTGGAATAAATCTTTAGGTTCTAAATGATACATATTAATAAACACATCGAACATTGTATTATGCTTGATGTATTCTTTTTTTAAATTAGGAAACATTTTTTCAGGTAGATATACAGTTTGAAATAACATCGGTGAATTATTAAATAATGTCACTGTTTTAATCGCATAAAGAGATTCATCAGGTGTTAAATTTAAAAGTGGAGTCGCATATAGATGATTACTAGTTTTTTCAAAACTAATAACCGTCCGTTTAGAATTATTTAAGTATTGATTAATTGATAATATACCTGTTGATAAATCAATGATGTGAGGTTTTAAGGTGTGTACAAAAGTTCCTTTACCTCTAATGCGTTTTACAAAACCTTTTTTTACAAGATCATCATATGCCTTTTTTACAACAATCACACTGATTTCATATATCGTACATATACTCGTTTCCGTAGGAAGTTGCATGCCGTGTTTTAAAACACCTAAGTTGATGTGATGTTTGATAGAATCAGATATTTGGATGTAGTAAGGAATTTTTGATGTTTTATCAAGAATTATATAATCCATATAAATACCTCCAACTTTATTATATCAAAAAAATAAACTTTACATATCTATATCGTACAGTTAGCATATTATATGCTATAATGTTTATGGTGATAAATATGGAACGATTGCAAAAAATATTAGCAAACGCAAATGTCGCATCTAGAAGAAAATCTGAAGAGATGATTTTAGAGGGCAGAGTTTCTGTCAATGATGAGATTGTTAAAACTTTAGGTGTTAAAGTTGGAAAAAACGATATCATTAAAGTTGATGGGAAAACAATTAATCAAGCAAATAAAGTATATTACTTAATGAATAAACCTACAGGCTGCATTTCTGCAGTTTCTGATAATAAAGGTAGAAAAACAGTCATTGATTTTTTAGATGTTGAAGATAAGGATAAACGCGTTTATCCTGTTGGACGTCTTGACTATGATTCTGCGGGTCTTATCATTTTAACAAATGATGGCGATTTAACTTATCAACTCACACATCCAAAGTTTGATGTTGAAAAAGAATATATCGTTAGAGTTAAGGGTATTGTGATTAGAAAAAAAGTAGTAGAACTTAGAAAAGGTCTTAAGATTGATGGTGTTTTAATGAAACCTAAATTTGTTAGAATACTTGAATTAGATAAGGCAAATCAATCAACACTCTTCACAGTTGTTTTAACTGAGGGAAGAAATAGAGAAATCAGAAAGTTATTTGAAGCCATTGGGCATCAAGTGAAGACCTTAACAAGAGTAAGATATGATTTTCTTACTTTAGATGGTGTAGAACGCGGTTCATATCGCGAATTGAAGATACACGAAGTTAAGCAGTTATATGGTCATATTAAAAGAAATTCATGATAAATGGCCTTTAAAATGAGCAAAATTATGTTATAATTAAAATGTATGGAGGAATCGCATGTCTGGATTTAAATTAGCAATTGATGGACCAGCAGGATCAGGCAAATCAACGATAAGTAAACTCATCGCAAATCGATTGGGTTGGACACATATTGATACGGGGGCAATGTATAGAGCGGTAACTTTAAAAGCTATTAATTTAGGTATCGATCTGGAACAAGAATCTTCGTATCTTTTTTTGGAATCTATCCATATTCACTATGATAGTGATAAAATTTTTATAGATCAAGACGATGTAACTGAGGAAATTAGAAAACCTGAAGTGACTAATAATGTATCGCTTGTTTCAAGTTTTCCATATGTGAGAAGTAAAATGGTTGAGCTACAACAAAAAGCAGCACAACATGGAAACATCATTATGGATGGTAGAGATATTGGAACAGTGGTATTGCCAAACGCTGATCTAAAAATTTTTTTAACAGCACATTTAGAAGAACGTGCTAAAAGAAGACTTAAAGAAAACAAGTCAAAAGGAAAAGAAATCGATATGACGAAAATGATTTCTGATATTGAGACTAGAGACATTAAAGACTCAACACGTAAAGAATCACCACTTCGTAAAGCTGAAGATGCTGTTGAATTAGACACAACGCATTTATCAATTGACGAAGTAGTTAATGAAATAATAAAAAAATTACCAAAAAATGCTCAACACTAGAAAAACTAGTTAAATTTTAGAGTTAATCGCAAAAAAGGAGATTAAACATGGAGATTAAAGTATTGAAAGTGGGCCAAGTAGTAGATGGCACCGTAGTCAAAGTTGAAGACAACACAATCTATTTAGATGTGCAGTATTTCACAGAAGGGAAAATTCATCTAGATAACTACGACAAACCAGCACCAAGTACATTCATTGGACTTGTTAAAGAGGGTGATGTAGTAAAGGCAAGAGTACAAAAAATTACTACTGAAGAACCTGCTCAAATCTTATTATCACGTTTACCTCTATTATTACAAGAAAAATTTGATGATATTAAAGCATTAGTAGAATCAAAAGAAGTTGTTAAAGGTAGAGTTAAAACTATTAGAGATAAGGGATTAATTTTAACATACCTAGGACATGAAGTCTTTTTACCATATAGTTTATTAGATTTTGATTTAGTAAATAAAAAAGACTCACTAAAAGGTCAAGTATTAGACATTCAAATTATTGAAGCTACTTCAAAAGGTAGATCAAAGAGAATTGTTGGATCAAGAAAAGAAATATTTGAAAAAGCTAGACAAGAAGCTTATGAAAATAGATTAAAAGCAAGACAAGAAGAATTAGAAGGTATTAACACAGGTGATGTCTTAACTGGTAAAGTAGATAAGATCGAAAAACATGCTGCAACTATTCGTTTTGAACACGTTGTAGGATTACTTCGTATTTCACAAGTAAGTCATCATCGTATTGATAAAATTGATGATGTTTTAGAAGTGGGACAAGAAGTATCTGTTAAAGTGATTAAAAAAGAAGGTAATCGTCTAGATTTATCTATGAAAGCTTTACTTAAGACACCTTATGAATTATTCTATGAAGCTCATAAAGTTGGCGATACAGTTACTGGTACAGTCAATCAAAAATTACCATTTGGTTTAATTATTGAAGTTGCACCAGATGTTAGAGGATTATTACATAAGAATGAATTTTCATGGAATCCAAATGACAATTTTGATGATTTCGTTAAAATTGGTGATGAAGTCACACTTACTATTATTCAATTAGACCTTAAGAAAGAAAGAATTGCTTTATCTAGAAAAGCATTAGAAGATAATCCTTGGAAAGATGTTACTGTTAAACGTGGTGATATCGTAACTGCTAAGGTTGCAGAAGTTTCTCATGAAGGTATTAAAGTAGAAGTTCAAGGTGTACTTGGAGAAATCGCTGTTGGCGACTTATCTAATGAACACATTGGTAAACCAGAAGAATATTTCGCTGTTGGTGATGAAGTTACAGCTATGGTTACTGATGCTAACTATGGACAATGGATTTTAAAATTATCAATTAAACGCGTACTTGAACAAGAAGAACGTGCTTCATATGAAAAATATTTAGAAAATGATGATGAATCAGGCAATGTAACTATTGGTGATTTATTTGAAGAACATCTTAAAAAATAGGTGATGAATTATGCCTTATAAAGTAGCAATTGTTGGTCGTCCAAATGTCGGAAAATCAAGTCTATTTAACCGTTTAGTCGGTGAAAGATACGCGATTACTGACGATCAAGCAGGTGTGACAAGAGATCGCATCTATGGGCGTGCCGAGTGGTTAACCAAAAACTTTAGGGTTATAGATACAGGTGGCATCGATATTGGCGATGCCCCTTTTTTAAAACAAATCAAAGCGCAAGCTCAAATGGCGATGGATGAAGCTGATGCCATTGTTTTTGTTGTAGATGGAAAAGTTGGATTGACTGATGCTGATTACTATATTGCTAAAATGTTGTATAAAGCAGATAAGCCTGTCATTCTTGCAGTTAATAAGATAGATGATGTCAATCAGATGCAAAGTGTTTATGAATTTTATTCATTAGGCTTTGGTGATCCAATTGGTATTTCTGCACATCACGGTATTGGTACTGGTGATTTAGCAGATGCTATAATCGAACACTTTACTGAAGAAGATCAAGATTATGATGATCAAATTTTAAGATTTTGTGTTATTGGAAGACCTAATGTAGGTAAATCTTCTTTGACTAATGCAATCTTAGGAGAAGAACGTGTTATTGTAAGTGAAATTTCAGGAACAACAAGAGATGCGATTGATACGCAGTTTAAAAAAGATAAAAAAGAATATGTAGTTATTGATACTGCAGGTATCAATAAACGTGGTCGCGTTTATGAAAACACTGAAAAATACAGTGTTTTAAGAGCTTTATCAGGTCTTGAACGTAGCGATGTTGCTTTATTGGTTATTGATGGAGAACAAGGTGTCATCGAACAAGATAAACATGTCGCTGGATATATATTAGATGCCGCAAAAGCAGTAGTGATTGTTGTCAACAAATGGGATATTGTTGAAAAAGATGAACGTACAATGCGTAAGATGGAAAAGAAGATCCGAGAAGAATTTAAGTTCTTAGATTATGCGGAAATTGTCTTTACATCAGCTAAGGAACGTCAACGTATTCAAACAATCTTCCCTGCATTAAATAATGCTTATGAAAATTATCAAAAAGAAGTACAAACTAGAATTTTAAATGAATTATTAGTCGATTCAGTGATGATGAAT
The DNA here is from genome assembly GCA_963678355.1 of Acholeplasmataceae bacterium. Lineage (GTDB taxonomy): Bacteria > Bacillota_I > Bacilli_A > Acholeplasmatales > Acholeplasmataceae > WOFB19. The sequence goes on from OY782823.1 coordinate 332,565, forward strand.
CCACCAGCTATTTTTAATCGTGGAAAAGCATCGTTTAATTATATGACACAGGTAAGCATTAAACCACCAACATTCTTAATCTTTGTTAATAACCCAGATTACATACATTTTTCTTATGAAAGATATCTACAAAATCAATTTAGAGCAGCTATTGATTTTACGGGAACACCAATCAGATTTGTATTTAGAAAGAAGGATAGTAATGAAATTTAGTATTATTGGCGGTGGTGCATGGGGCACTACTTTAGGACAAGTTTTAATCGACAATGGTCACGACGTTTTAGTTTATGACATTTTAGAAAGCCATGTAGAAAAAATTAATGCACACTTACATCCATTTTTTGACACTACATTGCCAGAAAGACTAAAAGCAACTTCATCACTTGAAGAAGTGGTTGCATTTTCAAACACTTATTTACTAAGTGTTCCAACAAAAGTTATTAGACAAGTTTTAAAACAAATGAATCAAATGATTACAGAGCCTAGTGTATTTATTAATGTATCAAAAGGGATTGAACCAGGTACATCTAAGCGTGTAAGCGAAATCGTTAATGAAGAAATTGATGAAAATAAATTTAGAGGGTTTGTTGTTTTAACAGGTCCATCTCATGCTGAAGAAGTGATTTTAAGAAAATTAACATTACTAGTCACTGGAAGTGAAGATCAAGCGTTAGCAGTTGAAATGCAACATGTATTTTCAAATGATCAATATTTACGTGTTTATACATCTTATGATTTAATTGGATGTGAAGTTGGTGGTGCAGTTAAAAATGCGATTGCGGTCATTTCAGGTGCCTGTGCAGGTCTTGGATTAGGTGAGAATGCAAGAGCAGCTGTTATTACTAGAGGTATTGTTGAAATCGTTAGAGTTACTGAAGCAATGGGCGGTAAAAAAGAAACTGCATTTGGTTTAACTGGTATCGGTGATTTAATTGTTACAGCATCATCAGAAAACTCAAGAAACTTTACAGCAGGTAAAAAACTTGGACAAGGTTTCTCACTAGAACAAATTTATAAAGAACAAAAACAAACCATTGAAGGTGTAAGAACCATTGAAGCGATGCATGATTTTGCAGAAAAGAATGATATTGAATTACCTATGATTCAAATTGCATATCAAATCATTAACAATAAGATTTCAATGGATCAAGCAGTTACACTTTTACTTTCAAGAGATTTAAAATCAGAAGATTTTTAATTAAAACCTCTTAACAAAGCGGTTAATTTAGAATCAACTGTTGATTTTTAATAAAAATATTGATAGAATATAAGTACTTTAAGGAGGTATATGTTATGAACAAGACTGAACTCGTTGCAGTTGTTGCTAACAGAGCAGGTGTCACTCAAAAAGTCGCAGAAGAAGTATTAGGTGCTTTTACTGACACAGTTGCAGAAACACTTGGTAGACGTGAAGAGAAAGTGGTTGTTACAGGTTTTGGTACATTTGAAGTAAGACATCGTGTACAAAGAACTGGTAAAAATCCACGTACAGGTGAAGTTATCACCGTTCCAGCACAAAAGACTCCAGCTTTCAGAGCAGGAAAATTACTTAAAGACGCGGTAAAATAACATTCAAAAGATTGTCTATCTATAAGATAGGCAATTTTTTTTGATTTTTTATGATAAATTAAGTTAAAATATATATAAGGTGGTGGGTGTATGGATAATGTTTTCATAAAAGCTGCTTTGAACGATCTTGATTACGTAAAGAAAAATATGACACATCTGGAAATGGTTGATGAAAAGCACAAAACTTTGCTTCACTATGCTGTAACTGGTAATGCTACTGATGTTATTGCGTATTTACTAGATTTAAATATTTCTGTTAACATTAAAGATCAATATGGTGAAACACCTTTATTTGACTGTGTAAGAAAAGGGAAATTACACACTGCGAAACTTTTGATTTCAAAATACGCTAATGTCAATATTGAAAATCGCCACAAGGAATGTCCTATTCATTTAGCAGCTGCTAAGGGTGAACTGGATATGATCAAGCTTCTTGTTGAATCTGGAGCATTTTTAAATAAGGAAACGCAGGAAGGCAGACTACCTATTCATTATGCGATTTTAGCAGGTCAAACGGAAATGATTGATTATCTATTAAAGATCAGTAGACAGTCATTTGATTTAAAAGATGCCTATGGTAATACATTCTTACATTATGCAACAAAGACTTCGAATACCAAAATGATTCAAAAATTTTTAGATGCAGGATTGGATCCTAATGCACTTAATTCAATTTTTGAAACACCGATATTTAATGCGATACGATTTGGTACTATAGATACAGTGAAAATTCTACTTAACTATGATGCTTATTTAGATGTCAAAAATAGAAGATATGAAACACCTATGGATACGGCGTTAATCTTTAACAAACATGATATTATTGATTATTTAGAAGACTATGTTGAAACACCGCGTTATGGTAAACTTAAAAACTTACAGGCGCTAACAATTGCTGTATTAAATCGAGATCACATTTATTTAAGAAAACTAATTGAGCGTCATATTCCTATAAAAAAAGACCGTTTAAATAAAACGGCCATGGATTATGCAAAATTATATCGATTAAATTTATGTGTAAATATTTTAAGAGAAATAGAAGGCTAGTTCAATTGAACTAGCCTTTTTTTTATAATAAGAATAAAACCGCTAAGATACTAATCAAATTGCTTACCATGTGGATAGCTATCGTATAATAAATGTTTTTATTATAGTAGATATAGATACCCCCAAAGACAAAGCCCATGACAATATAACTTATACCATTGACTAATCCAGCAGTAAGTGTAGCTTCATTTAATAAATGAATACTACCAAATAAGATAGCTGAAATGACTAGTGCTACATATTGATTTTTAAATAAACCAAAGATTGATTTTCTAAAGACTAATTCTTCAACAACAGGTCCCAATATCACCGCACTTAAGATCATGAATACAGCACCGTTTGAGTGTAGTATTGCCTCGATGCTTGCTTGATTGGCAGCTTCTTCAATTGGATGATCTAAAGCTACAGACAAGATGTTTTGTAGTGCACCAGCAACATTGTTACCAATGATGATAATCACATAACCAATGATCACTGCGATAGCTAGTTTTCCGATACCATCTAATTTTAATTGTTTGAAATCGAATATAAGACTTGATTTGAGAAGTAGAACGATGACGCCAAATGCTACAATATATATAATAAAGTTTGATAAACCACTTGCCATACCAGTGAGTTGTACATCCATCGCAAAAATTGAATGAAAATACTGAAGATCAGTTGGTGTTACTGATAGCGGTACGGTTTGTTCTTCATATGTATACCTATTGACTTCTGTGCCATCTTCATAAGCATCATATTCAGTTAAATATAAGCGCATGTTATTTTGAGATGCAAGAATATGATCTTTATATGAATTATTTTCATTGACTAAGATATAATAATCATTATCATAGGCTTGTGCGATGACATTTTGGTTATATGAACTATAATATGTATCATAAATACTTTGATCAATTAAAGCAATTGCTGTTTCATCGGCTGCAACTTCATCAATAAGTGTTTCTTCAAAAGCAACTAATTTAATCGTTTCAAAGTGACTGCTTATGGCTAGTGGAAGATCTTCATTTACATAGGTATTTATATGTGTATCTGAAGTGTTATCCCACGAAGATAAAACATAGTCATTTTCAAATAAATATGATATTGGTCGAAGAGCTTTAAAATCTCTTACATATGTATTATCATGATTATAAAATAAAATGTATCCTTGATAGGAATCATAAATGTTAAATAATTCTGTTTCCTTAAAATACGCGTTATATGCTTCAGATGTGACCATACCAACAGCGTTTAAGTCTTGTGACATTCTTTCAATTAATACATCTTCAGGACTTGAGTATTCTATATTGTTTGGATCTTGAACTATTATTAATTGCACGGCTAGTGCAACTAAAAACATGACAACTATATACGATATTAAAGCGAAAATAAAATTTTTCTTTTGATGTTTTGGTGCTTTTAAAATTTCTTTTTCTTTGGGTTTCTCTTCTTTAAAAAAATCCTCCCATTTAAGCACAGTTTTTTCATTGTTTTCCATAAAATGCCTCACTTTTTAATTTAATATGATCAATAATGTAAATATTGTTAATATGTTTATGATAATATGTAAAACTGTTGAAAATACAACATTTTTATTAGATTTTAAATAAGCAAAACCTATAATAAGACTTATTAAGAAATATCTAATGCCATGAATCAGCATATAAGATAATGAACTCTCAAAGACGACATACATGAGTGAAAATAGTAAAGAAGAAGTAATCAGTGCTACTGCATGGTTACTAATTGCTTCAAATAATGCTTTTCTCAATATTAATTCTTGGAAGACAGGGATAATCAATATCCATAACAGTGCTATGAGTAGTCCATAAATGCCAAAACTATTCATATTAATGAATGATAAGAACGCTGGCATGTGATAGGTTTGTTCGAAAACTGTAAGACTAAGTGTCATTGTTAATCTGGACATAGCAACGATAACTGCAACTAATACGAGTGTATAAACTGCGATATTCAGAAAGAAGAATCTGCGTCCTTCTACTTTAAGAAGAACATAATCTTCTTTAATTTCTTTTCTAGATAAATATACAAGCATTGGTGTTAAAATCATGAATGGAATTAATATGGATAAAAAAATTCCTAAATTACTTATATGACCATTATAGCCATTTAACATATCAAAGTTTAACAATTGATTAGGCTGGAGTGGCAGTTGGCCTTGATATGAAATTCTGTGAATAATACTTCCATCTGAATATGTATCTTTAGTTAACAGATAAGATTCAATGGACTGTTCGTTAGAAGATAAGATATCCTTATCAGGATTATCAGGATGATATAAGAAGTAAAAAGATTCGTAGGATACAAATTCTAAATTTGGGTATAAATCAATAATGATACGATCATAGATATCCTTATCGACTAGTCCAATTTTCAATGGATCCTCTTCAATGCTTTTAGCAATTAATATCTCATAAGAAAAAAATGTAATATTATCTTTATCATAATTCTCTAAATAAGATGGATTGACTTCAGTAGAGACATATAACTTAATAGGTGTCCCATCTGGATATTCATATATAAATGAAAGTTCCGTAAAATTCAATTTTGGTTTCATGTCAGTCAATACTTCACCATATGGACTTCTCAGATGATAGATTAGATAAGTGCCATCATGTGATGAATATATTGAATAATCCTGATCAGTTGATGCTTTGTATAATTCGTATTCCTCAATGGTTATAAGCATCATAGAGTCAAGATCATGATCAAATGAGTCAAATATAGCCTCTTTATCATTTGAATATGTGAGATGATCTGGATTGTTTATAAAACTAAGAGTAACCAAACCACCAATTAAAAAAAGACTCAAAACAAAAATGAATATAAGTAATACTGGATTAAAATGATTTTCTACTTTATGCATAAGACCCCCCTTTTTTCTATATTATAACCTATAAATGGCTTATTTCATAGTAAAGAGAGGTGCTTTTATGATAAAATATTTTTGTAAAAAAGAAATGAGATGATATATGTGAAACTCTTAATTGCAACTCAAAATCAACATAAGAAACAAGAGCTCATGCAAATATTTAAAGACAATGACATTGAATTGATGGATTTGTCTTTTTATCATGATCAAGATGATGTTGTTGAAGATGGTAAAACATTTTTAGATAACGCCATCATTAAAGCGAAATATTTCGCGATGAAATACAACATGCCTACAATGTCAGATGATTCAGGCCTAGTTGTACCTTCACTTGGTGGTAAACCAGGTATTTATTCTAAAAGATATAGTGGTGGCACTGATGTAGATAATTATCTAAAATTATTAGATGATTTAAAAGATATTACTGATAGAACTGCATATTTTGTATCAGTCATCGTTATATATTTTCCAGATGGTCATTACCTTCATTATGAAGGTAGAGTTTATGGTGAAATTGCATATGAACCTAAAGGTTCAAATGGTTTTGGCTACGATCCAGTTTTCTATTTAAAATCTATGGATAAACATATGGCAGAATTACCTGCTGAAGTTAAAAATGAAATATCACATCGTGCTCAAGCAATGAAACAAGTAAAGGAGCATTTAGGTGAAATTATTAATTACAAGTGATGTTCATGGTCATTATGAAAGATTAGAGGAAGTTATTGCTAAGCATAAGGACGTTGATTTTCATATTAATGCAGGTGATATGTGTCTAGAAGATTTTCTTATAGAACCACTACATATCATTACCGTAAAAGGTAATAATGATTTTTATACAAAAGCACCATACTATAGAGTTCTAGATTTAAAAGGGTTAAAAATCTTGTTAACCCATGGGCATATAGAATCAGTAAAATATAGTTTAAATAGATTAAAACAAGAAGCTTATCAACACGAAGTTGATCTTGTTGTTTTTGGACATACACATCAAAAGTTTTTAGAAACTGACCAAGAATTAACCATATTGAATCCAGGAGCGTTGGGTGATTATCATAAGAGTTATGCGATATATGATAATGGTCAGATCACCTTTTATACATTATGATAGATAAAAATGAAACATTAATAAAATCAAGAGCTGCAAAAGCTTTTAAAACAAGTGAAGATAAAATTGAGATCATTAATAGGCTTATGGGTGGTATGAGTCATTTAACGTACCATATTAGATTTGAAGGTGTAGACTATACTTATAGAATCATTGGTACAGATGGTAATCTATTTGTTGATCGAAAAACTGAATTTGAAAATTTAGAGCGCATCAAACCACTTGGTATCAATAACGAAACAGTGTTTTTTGATATTGAAACAGGTGATAAAGCTGCTAAGTTTGTTGAAGGTGAAGTATTAACAAACCTAGATTATAAAGATTATCTAGAAGATATGGTAAAACTTTTAAAGACACTACATCAAACAGAGATTAAACCTGCTGGTGATTATGGATTAATTGATCGTTTAAAATTATACGAGTCATTTACAAAAGAAAATCTTCCAAAATACGATAAACTTAAAGCGTTATGGGTTCGAAAATATTTAAGTGAACGAAGCGATAAACCAAAAGTATTTTGTCATAATGATGCTCAAAGATCAAATATTGTTGTTGCAAAAGATCAATTATATTTACTCGATTGGGAATATGCGGGATATAATGAGTTCTATTATGACATTGCAAGTTTTGGAAATGTCAAATTTGAAGATGCACTAGAATTGCTTGATGTCTATTTAGGTAGAAAAGCAACTAAAGCTGAACAGGATTTAGTGAGATTCTATAGAATGTATCAAGCATTACAATGGCATCAAGTGGCCTCAAGAAAGCATGATGTTGGATTATCAAAAGAATTAGGATTTGATTTTGAGGTGTTAGCGGTTAAATATTTAGAATTAGCTGAACGCCTTTATGAAGAAATAGATAAATAAAAATTAATTGGGAGTGTTTAATTTGCGATTATCAGACATATTAAATTTAGAAAAACAACCACATAGTCTATCCATTATTAAAGATTTTTTAAGTCAGCAATCGCTAAGTCATCTCGATTATCAAGCGGCTTATTACACATACTTTGATATCGCAATGAAGCTTTCTTTATATGACTTAGTCTATGAAGAAGGTATACATGTATTTGACGAGATTAAAAATCAAGAAGAGACGCTATATTATGAAAAAATATTAGCATTTCTTATTGACGCATCTATTGAATTGTCTAAATTTGAAGATGCTAAACGTTTCATTAATCTCAGAAAAGAAGCATTGCCTATTATTAATCAATATCTAGGTATTCTAGATGATATTAAATACAAAAAGGCTTTAAACGAACCATATATCGATGATATATTAAAAGTTCTACAAGATTTAATTCCTGATCAAGTCAAGATTTATTGTTTAAAAGAACTTTTAAATCTATATGAAAAAGACAGTCAATTTGAAATGGCACTTAATCAGGTTTATGCATTATATGAATTTGATTTACAAGATGAATATATCGACCGAGAAATTTCATTGCTTATTGAATTAGGAAGATTAGATGAAGCAAAGACTAAAGCATTAGATGAACTAAAGAAAAATCCTCGTCAAATGCAAATTGTGCTTCACTTATTAAATATTTATTATCTTAAAAAAGATTATTTAAAAGCATCTAATCTAGATGCTGAATATGAAGAAGCATTTGAAAACGAAGGCATCTCATACCAAGAGAAAGTTTATCAGTTGTTTGTAGAAATTTATAAAGCGATGGATAATAAACTATCACTTGATTTATATAAAAAGAAATTAAAAAAACTAAAGAAAACATCTAGTAAGAAGATTGATAGAGAAGTTGCTGAAAAAGAAAAAGATCCAGTGGTAATCATTGAACGTCATGAAGAAAAAGCGATGGTTTCTAAAAATCTTTTAGAAATGCTTGAAATCAGTACAGATTTAATTGAATATGCACATATGATTGATGAAAAGCTACCTTTAAGAGAATATTTAAGAATATTTTTCATGCATTTTGAAAAGTATGTTAAAGCTAAAGAATTCATCATATATTTAGAATCAAATGATCCTAATTTCTTTTTCTATAAAAAGGAAAGACTATACGATAAGACGCTTGTTAAATCAATGGTTGAAACTACTTTTATATCTCATGTGATGCATACAGGTGATGAACTATATGAGTTAACAAAAACATTTAAATGGCAAAAAAACGTGATTACCCAAAAAGAATTTACTGATGACGTGGCTTTTGTTTATGCTTTTCCTCTTGGCGATATCGGTTGTTTTTCAGCATATTTTAGTGAACCAATTTTAGACCCTGCTGAATATTATGATATATTAAAGTTAGTATCAAGTATAATTTATGCACATATGCTTGATGAAAAGATGATGAAAAACTTCAAAAAAGAAAATCACATGTATCGTACAATCATCAATTCACCAATTATTGCATATCGTCTTCATAGCGATCTAGGATCTACATACAATGATATGGCTATGGATTTACTCGGTATTGAAAAACATTATCATTTAGAACTATTCTTAAGAGATGTTTCTTATGAATATGTTCATAAATATAAAGATGCATTAAGTGCTTGTTTAACAAGACCTGGAGAAATTAGACAGCTTATGTATGTTTATCAAAATAAGCATATTTTAGAAAAAATGTTTAGTTTTAAAGAAGGGGATGAAACATACGTTATGAGTTTCTTTTATGATCAAACAGAAGCAGTTGATCAAGCAAAAGAACTTATGAATCAAGCAACGATTGATCAAACCTCAGGATTATTTAACAAATATGCATTAGATCAAGCAATGGATGAACTTAAAGAAGATAAGGTAAGCTTTTGCTTAATTGAATTAGACGACCATATGAAACACATATATGGTAGTGAAGAAATGACATTATTCTTTAAAGAGTTTGCTCAACTTTCAAAGAAGTTTTTTAATGATGGTCAAGTTTATCGATTTGACTTTAATCAAATATTAGTGGCATTACCATTTAATGATATTAGAACAGTAACAAAACTTCTAAAAGATTATTTAAAACATTTAGATCAATATAAATCTCAAGTATTAAATTATGAGAAATTTGATGTTTATATCGGTGTTCTAAGATATCCGGTTGTTACTGTTGAAAAACAAAAAGAAAAATTATATCGCTTCTTTGATATTGCATTGGAAAAATCGAAACGATTAAAAGAAGATAAGATGTATCATTTTGTCTATCATGATTATGAAGAAGAACTTTTCGAACAACAGGTCATTGATTATTTAAATGAAGCGATTGAAACAAGACAAATCGGTCTTGTCTTTAATCAAGTCATTGATATGAATAAAAATATTGTTTGGCAATATGAAAGTGAACTTGTGATCACTGAGTTAACCATCGATTCTAAATATTTACTCGCAATTGCTGAAAAGCGTAATCGTTTAATCGATATTGAACATTTTCATATTGAAAAAGTTTGTGAGTTTTTGGTAGAACTTGAAAAACAAACAGAAAGACTGATTAAAATTACCATTCCTATTTCTAAACAAACCTTCTTGGATCCTAAATTTAATACATTCCTGCTTGGCACACTCAAAAAATATAAGATTCCTTATGAATTTATAAGACTTAAATGTGATATGGAATTGCATCCAAAACATTACATGGGTCAAATTTCTGAATTGACAGATCATGGCATCACACTGGATACAACAAGTATGGATATGGCCATTCATTATCCATTTTATGCAGTGCATATGGATATTCAAAGAGAAAGTGTTAAATTTAATGCATATTTAAAACGTATGAAAGATATGCTAGATGAATTTAATATTGCATTTGTGATTCGTGGTGTTAAAGATCGTGATCAAAAGGAATTATTACAAAGACTAGGTATTCAATATATCGAAGGTGCATTGTATAAAGAACTTCCTGCACCGGTACTACTTAGAAAGATCAGGGAAAGCATATGAGTCTAGAGTTACTTAAACCTTATATAGAGTCACTTGAAAAAGATGAACAAAACAGTTATGGATATCGTGCGAAGGCAGCTTATGATATGCTTGGTCATATTGATATGATGATTGATGCATACCAATCCGATGAAGTACATAACAAAGGTGAAGTGCTTTTAGATGTCTTTGGACTTTTACAAGGTTTTTTTGTCGGTGTTGATAGCTTATATGATTTAGCGATTGGACTTACACATTATAAATATCATATCAACATTAATCAAAACAAAGTTCTACACCAATTGAAATACGTTAGAAATGATATCGTAGGTCATCCGACGAATAGAACTTATGAAAAAGGGGCTATTGGATTTAGTGTATTAAAACCAGAAAACCTTACTAAAGAACATATGACATATGAGACTTTCATATATCATAGAAATAAGTTAGAAAAACGTATGCAATCAGTGACGTTTAAAGATATGATTAGTGAATATACAAATGAGAAGGAACAACTAGTCTCAGATATATATAAGTTTATGAGTAAACCACCAATAGATGGAGAAATGCTTAATGATTTACTTGATTTATATGATACACTTAATCTTGATTTAGCAAATAAGATAAAACTTGAGTTTATGGAAAAGTATGGTTTAGATGACAAATCTAAACACCGTGTATTATGGCGTCTTGATTTACTTAAAACTTTAATTAATTGGCATGAAGAAGATGATGATATTGATGCGTTTATTATCTATATGGCACAACTTCAAGTTGAAAAGTTATATGATATGATATCTGACATGCAACAGGTAACAGGTAGAGAATTGTACACGGATTTACCTGAAATATTAATAGACTTTTATAAATTCATTAGAAAACATGAGGCTAAAGCATATCCATTATTAATCAACTTACATGATTATGATCATCCAACGCATCATAGAGATTATGAAAAGTTACTTGAATTAAAACCAAAGGGTGATGCCCTTAAACTATTACTATTTTTAAAGGACCAAACAAGCGAAGAAAAAGTGTTTTTAATTGGGTCAACACTTAAAAATTATAGACTTAAAAATGGGCGAAATTATAAATAGTGTGTTATAATTATATGTGAGGTGTTATTATGGCTTGGAGCAATGAAACTTACTTGATTGGTGAAAAAGTAAAAATTGAAAGTGAAAAAGGATATGGTGTAATCACACGTATTGATAAACAACGTGGCTTAATCTATGTTTTATTTAAACGTGGACGTGAAGAAGCATACCCTTATCCAGAAGCAATCGACCAACAAGTATTGAAACCAGAAGTTCATCAAAAGTAAACACTAAGTGTTTGCTTTTTTTTGGATATGATGGAAATAATTAAAAACCTTTGGCACAAATTTATCCATTTTTGGATAAAATTCTTTAAAGTGGTTTGGGCTGTTGTTAAGTCTATGAACACTTTAAGAGGCTATATTGCTCTATTTTTGGCATATGTCATCTATCATGGCTGGGCGTTAGCGTTTGTCGTGATTGGCACCGTTGTTGGTAATGGTTGGATGATAGGGATTGGATCTGCTGTCTTACTCTTTTGGTTTGGTCCAGGAACGCCTGTGATTCCTCTAATTATCGTTACTGCACTATTTATTCAAAGATATTTACTTTTTGATAAATCACATTCTGTTAATATTATGGACAAATGGAAAGAATTAACTGAAGCAGAAAAAGAACAAGAAGAAATTAATCAAAATGAAATATAAAAAAAGATGATCAAGACAAGAAGTCTTTGAACATCTTTTATTTTTTATAGGATTGCCGAAAGAAGTAAGATAAATGACAGAATTGCACCAATGATAAAAATAATGAATATAGCTGAAAAATACTTATTGATATCGTTTAATAATTTAGTTTGATTTTTTGCTTCTAAAGTTTGCATAGCAGATAATTCTAATATGACATCATCCCTATTTTTTTTATGCCTTGTATAGAAATCATAAAATACTTCATAATATTTTCCATTTTTTACGGTCAAATAAACAGATCTTGTTGTACCATAGTTATCAACGCGCTTTTCATATGTGATACCCTCTGGGAGCTTACCATACTCTCTTGAGTGAGATTGAATCATTTCAATTTCACTTAGTGAAGTGACCTCAACGGGTTCAACAGCAATATTGTATGGTAGTTTTTTCATACTTCTATATTTATATTGTGTAGCAGCTAGTTTTCTTGCTTTTTCTTTTTTTATGATATTTATTGGTAGAGCTTCTCCATTATCTAACAATGAAGTATAATGCTCTATCTTGCTATCATCTGTAATCAATTCATAAGTGTAGAGTTCCACTTCTAAATTAGATAAAATATCATTTATTTTGTTCATATGTGCCCCCACTTTTCTTTTTTATAATAGAATTATAACATAGTTCATATTTCATATAAAATATTAATTTTTTAAACTTGTAAAAAATAACAAATATTTACTTGTTTCTGTGTTACAATTGAATTAGTAAAAACAAAAGATTAGTTTTACTTTTTAATGATGACAACAATTGATATATGCATATGACCATAAATGAACAGATTTCTTTAATTAGAGGTCTTGTTTTCATAAGTAGTTATGGTATTTATAAGAAAAATAAGGAAGTAATAACATGTTATTTGAATCATTTAAATTAAAGAATTTAAATTTGAAAAATAGAGCAGTCATGCCACCAATGTGTATGTATACAGCAGATGAACATGGGTTTGTTAATGATTTTCACATGGTGCATTATGCAACTAGAGCCTTAGGTGGCGTAGGTCTTATTATTCAAGAAGCTACGGCCATTGATCCTGATGGAAGAATTTCAGTCAATGATTTAGGTATTTGGTCTGATGAGCATATTGAAGGATTGAAAATGCTTGTTGATACAGTTCATGGATTTGGAACGCCGATGGGTATCCAAATTAATCATGCTGGAAGAAAAGCGAGAGTTCATCATAAAATTGCACCAAGTGCAATCGCATTTGGCGATATGGATATGCCTTTAGAGATGAATGAAGACATGATCAATCAAGTAGTTTATCAGTTTAGAGAAGCCGCAAGACGAGCGCTTGCTGCGGGTTATGATATGATTGAGATTCATGCAGCTCATGGCTATTTATTATTTGAATTCTTATCACCACTTTCAAATAAACGTGATGATGCATATAAAGATGGTGTTAAATTACTTAAACGTGTGATAAAAGCAATGAGAGATATCTGGCCAAGTGATAGAGTACTAGCACTTAGAGTTTCAGCATTTGAATATGTTGATGGTGGCATTACACCTGAACAAATATCAGATGTGATTAATCAAGTTAAGGATTTAGGTATTGATTTGATTAATGTAAGTTCTGGTGGTAATGTGTTAACTAAAATAAATGCACATCCTGGCTATCAATTAGGATTCGCAAAAACTGTGAGAGAACTCACGGGCTTACCTGTCATTGGTGGTGGTTTAGTTGAAGATTTAGATCTTGCCGAAAAAGCACTTGTCGATAAACAATGTGATTTGGTTTATTTTGGAAGACTATTACTTAGAAATCCATATTATATCATTAATCACGCAAAAGATTTAGGCGTTGATATCGAATACCCAGTTCAATATAGACGAGGACAAAAAAAATAGTAAAGAAGATGACATAGATGGGCTTATTTTTAAACACAAAAGGTGGACCTAGTCTCATTGATGAATCAAAGACATTAGAAAAACCGAAACATTTAAAATTTAATGTGATCAACACGATTGATGAAAAAGAGGTACCATTTGATTTCTTCATTGTAAGAGATTCTGATCAATTAGAATATCTGATGATGACTTTAGATGCTTACCAAGTTGATAATAGTTTTATCTATGATTTAAATATTAATCAAGCATATTTAAATGATCATGAGATCATTGCATACCATTTATATTATCCAAGTTCAGATGGAAATTCAACGGTAAAATTTGTTGATTATTATGGGAGTTATGTGAATCTAGTCACAACTTCTAAAAATAGCGAAAACCAATTTCAATCTTTTGATTATCACCACAAAATATTTTTTGTAAGTGTATCAAAAGATGATGTTAAAGATATCGAAGTTTTCGAGCATAAGGTGTTGTATTTAAATAAGTAAGAGGTAGAAGATGAAAATATTGATGCATATGTGCTGTGCACCATGTGCCGTCTATCCTGTTGAAACATTACAGGAAAGGGGTATTGAAGTAGATGGATTATACTATAATCCAAATATTCATCCAATTGAAGAATTTAAAAAAAGAGAAGAGAATGTTGATAAATTAGCTAAGGATAAAGGTTTTGAAGTATATTATTATCCTGATTATGAAGAAGATCAATGGTCTAAATTTGAAGAAGACGATTTGTCAAGATGTAATATGTGTTATGCTAAACGTATGAAAAAACTCTTTGAAGTAGCAAAAGAAAAAGGCTATGATGCAGCAACTACAAGTTTACTTGTTAGTCCGTATCAAGATCATGAGTTAATTAAAAAGCTTGGTGAATCATATAGCAAAAAATATGGTATTAAATTTTTCTATGAAGACTTTAGAGTTGGATATAGAGAAGGACAAAAGAAGGCAAAAGATTATGGTTTATATTGTCAAAGATACTGTGGGTGTATTACAAGTTTGAAGGAAAGAATAAGTGAGATTATAAAATAAAAAACGAGCAATTGAGTTAGTTTGCTAAAAACGGACACTCTTTAAAAAAGAACAGAAAGAGCTTGGTGACGATATTCAATCGGAGCGAGCTCTTTTAATTTTTCTTGTAATCTTTCTTCATTGTAATACTTTACATATGAACTTACAAGTTCTTGCATTTCGTTTTCTGATAATTTAGGCTTTAAATAAATACTTTCAGTTTTTAACGTACTAAACCAAGATTCTATAGGACTATTGTCCACACAACTGCCTTTAAATGATACTGAATGAGTTATATGGTGCTCTTTGAGATATTCGTGATATATTTTAGATGTAAAGTGAGATCCTTGATCGGAATGCAGTATCAAATCTTTTCTTTGATGTATTGGTACTGCTTGAACAGCTTGTTTGACTGTACCAATCACTAAAGACATATCCATAAATCTTTTCACTTGATATGCAATGATACTTTTGTCATATAAATCTTTAATTGCACATAAGTATAGGGTTCGATGTTTCGTAAACAAATAACTAATATCAATACTCCATACTTTATTCGGCTGATATGTGGTAAAATTTCTTTGTAGAAGATTAGGTATGACATGGTGCTTAACATGTCCATATTTCTTTTTCTTTCTACGGATAATAGATTGAACTTGATTCAATCTCATATATCGATACACGGTTGCTTTGGTAAGGCTTAAACCGTGTATTTTTTTAATATTCATCTTCAGTCTTACAATACCTTGACGATGATCTTCGTTATATTGATTTATAATCAATTGATTTAATGCTTTGTCATATGCTTTATATATTGGCTTACCTAGTGCTATCCAATCATAATAACCGCTTCGTGAACACTTTAATGCTATACACAGCTTTTTAATTGAATATGTGTCTTTTAACTCATCTATGACTTTATATTTTTCTTTTGTTTTTCTAGGTAAGCCATAGTTTTTTTTATGTCTTCTAACATCTTGATATGATCAATGAGTTCTTTCTTTGTCATTGATTCATAATCAAACTTTGATTTAGGTCTTCCTTTGCTTGGTATATCCTTTTTAGTGCCTAATCCTCTACGATCTACACATGTCCCAAATGTGTGATATTGTTTTATCCAATTTGCGATGACTGAATTGCTAACATCATAAGTTCTTGCGGTTTTATTCATACCGCCGGTTTCACCATTTAAATACTGCCTTACTATGTTATTTTTCTCTTCAATTGTAAATATTTTATGTTTTCTTTTTTTTCTCATTTCAATCTCTCCTTAAATTTATTCTACTAAATAAAAAAGGAAACTATAACTTTTAATTATAATTTCCGTTCTTTTTTATTTACTGTCCGTTTTAATCAAACAGTTTCATTATTGCTCGTTTTCTTTTTCTATTATATTAGATAATTCTTTACCGAAAGATTTTATAAGTCCGCAAACTAGAGCATTTCCCATCATGAAATATCTTCTTTTTTGAGGCATACCAGTATTAGTCCAGTTATCTGGAAATTCATTTAATCTCTCAGCTTCTATAGGGTCCAGTATTCTTAAATTATTTGTAACTAAATCTGAAATTACGTGAGTACTTCTATTGATTGACCCCTCACTAGTAAGCATTGTTCTTCCTGGAAGTTTTATATCATCGGGAAAAGACATCTGTCCTTCGGAGTAAAAATATTCAACTCCAGATTCTTTATTAACCCTAGGAATTCTTTTGCTACCTTTTAGATATGCAAATTTATCTATCTTATTGTCAGATAAAAATAGTTCGTCATTGACTGGGTCAGTTAGTATGATTGATTGCAAAGGTTTTATCTTTTTAGTGACGGGCATGCTTTTTGCAGTGTAAACTTCACCATTAATCATTAAACCTGAATTTTCGAATCTAAATTCATAACTATTAGTCATTTCAACTAAATCTGAAAAATCTAGCAAATTATTTTCTTTAATAGATTCAAGATGATTTTCAATAGGAAAAACTTTAGCGAAAGCACCTAAAGATGAAATGACATCAGATTTATCTAATTTGTTAATTCTATTAAAATACTTTGTTGACTGATTAAAAGCAAATATTAAAACTCTACGTCTTCTTTGAGTATGTCCATATTCTGCGGCATTAATTACTCGCCATTCAACTCCGTAACCTAAATCAGAAAGGGATCTAAGCATGATTCCGAAATCTCTTCCTCTTTGTTTAGAGGGAGATTTTAAAAGCCTGTCAACATTTTCAAGTAACACAAAGGGTGGATTTTTTGCTTCTAAGATGTCTCTTATTTGCCACCATAGCACACCTTTTTTACCTTGAATACCTTTCTCTTTTGAAAGGGATCTGGCAACTGAATAATCTTGACAAGGGAAGCCACCTACTAATAGTGTGTGGTCGGGAATTGTATTTTTATCAATTAAAGAAATATCTTCATTAACGTGATTTGGACTTTCACCAAAACGCTTTACGTAGCAATTATATGCATGTTGAGAAGAAGTTGATGGTTCCCATTGATTAGCCCATACAAAGCTATAGTTATTTTTTTCTTTTGTTTTTCCTGTTTTTGTTAGAGAAACCTCATTTAGTCCTACTCTGAATCCACCGACACCGGCAAATAACTCTACAACTGTTTTATCCATTCCATCACCTTTTATCACTTTTTAAGATATAAAAATTATGCTATAATACATCTATAATAGTTTAGCATTTTTTTATAGATTAAGCAAGATCGAAACTTGAATAAAATAATTTTATTTTGGGGGTTTTTATGAATGGTAAATATCTTGATAAAAAGCAAATAATGGTTATTGCAGATAGTCTAGTTGGAATGAAATTCAAAGAGCTTAATGAAAATATAGATGAAGCAAACAAAGGGGCTCAAGGTTTGACTATTGAAAGCGATGCTTTTGGAATAGTGGCAAATAGCCGGAAAGAGGCTGATTTTGTTCTTGCAGGTTTAGAATTAAAAACCACTCCAGTTAAGAAAAATAAAAATGGTACTATTTCAGCTAAAGAGAGATTAGTTCTTAATATAATAAACTTTTTATTAGAAAATACAGAAAATTTTTATGAGAGTAGTTTTTGGAAAAAAAATGAACTAATGCTCATTTTGTTTTATTTATTTGAAGATGATAAAAATAAAGGTGAAATGAAAATAATTAAATCATATCTCAATGAATTTAATAGTCAAGATTTAAATATAATAAAAAATGATTGGCAAATCATTGCAAGTAAAATAAAAAGTGGGAAAGCTCATGAAATTTCAGAAGCAGATACATTGTATTTAGGCGCATGTTCTAAAGGTGTAAATAAAAATTCACTTAGAAGACAACCTAATTCAGAAATAATGGCAATGCAACGGGCATATAGTCTAAAAACGACTTATATGACGCAGTTAGTTAGAAAAATCATAGGCAATAGTCAAGATTTGGAGAGCATTTTAAAAAGTGATGAAAACAGCAATATACTAGAATACATTGAGGAAAAAGTTTCAAAATATTATGGTATGTCGCAACAAGGGTTATGTAGAAAATTCAATATTATATCAGATGCGAAAAATCTTAATGAAATGATTATTAGTAGAATCTTAAATCTAAGTGGGAAAATATCAAAATCCGAAGAATTCCAAAAAGCAAATATAAAGTTGAAAACGATAAGAGTCGAGCAAAATGGAAGAATAAAAGAAAGTATGTCTTTTCCATATTTTAAATATGAAGAAATAGTAAAAGAATTATGGGAAGACTCTAAGCTTAGAAATCTTTTCGAAACTACTAAATTTATGTTTGTAGTATTTTTGAATAATGGTACTGAATATGTTTTAAATAAAGTAGTATTTTGGAATATGCCTGAAAGGGATATAGATATTGAACTAAAAAAAGTATGGCAAAAAACAGTTGATGTAATAAAATCTGGTGAAATTGTAAAGGAAATCAAAAATAATAAATGGTTTACCAATTTTCCAGGAATGAAAGAAAATATTATCGCACATGTTAGACCACATGGAAGAAATAAAAGAGATGTGTGCAAATTGCCTGTTAAAGATAAATTGACGGGTGTTGATAATTACGAAAAACATTGTTTTTGGCTAAATAGTAATTACATTAAGAAGATAATTGGTAAATGCTAATGATTAGTAAATTTTTAAACGATAAGAAACTTGAAGAATTATTTTCTCAATTTTTAGATGAAAATTTTTACGAAAAATTGGTAAAAGAACAGTTGATATTGGACTGGTACAGAGTTAATGAAGAGGAATTACAAAAACAAGGTAAAGACGTGATTTTGGTTGTAAGTGCTACTGAAGAGAAAATTATCGATGAGAAAGCAACTCTACATTATATTAATAAGGACATACCAACATTTGCATTTGAGATAATTAATCAACAATCCGGAAAAATTGGATGGCTTTTTGATGATGAAAAAGAAACAGAATATTACTTGCTAGCATGGCCAAATGGGAATGAAATTAACGAAAGAAAAGTTGACTTTATTTCTTCAAAAATTCTTTTGATAAAAAGGATAAATGTGATAAAATTATTAGAAGAACATGGTTTAGATAAAGTTAAAATTTTTGAGTTAACTAGAAAATATAGTGATATAGCAACACCTTGTTGTAATAAATTTACGTTAGCCGATGGAGTTAAATTAAACTTTAATTTCAGACTACACGAAAGACCAATAAATTTAGTCATTTCAAGACGGTTACTCATAGAAAAATCAGACTTTTATATTTTTATTAAAAAAAATCAGATGTTTAACATTGAAAATCTGAAATTTTAAAAGGTTTAAAGGAGACAATGATGAAAATATCAGTAGGCGGAATGATCGCGTCAGGGAAATCAACACTAGTAAAAAGACTTGGAGAAGCATTAGAACTTCCAGTTATGGAAGAATTCGAAAAGGATGATGAAGTATTCAATACACTTCTTCGCTGGTTATATGAACAAAGAGATAATGTAGAAATGCTACTTCAAATTTATTTCATTCATAACCACTGGTTAAATCAAAAAAAATATGAAGGAAACTTTATCGTAGATAGAGATTTAATTGAGCACTGGCTATTTGCTCAACATAACCTTCAAACAATGCCAACTATCATGAATATGTATAATGGTGTATTCCATGCATATATGAATCAAGTGAAAAAAGCTGATTTATATATTATCTTAGACGTAGATTGGCCAAACTTCAAAGATAGAATCTTATCAAGAGGTAGAGAACAAGAAATTGAAAACTTTGATAAGAATGAAGCTTATTTCAAAAGCTTAATCTCAGATTATGTTTCAAAAGTTGAAGCACAATGTCGAGTATATGATGTGCCTTATGTAATTATTAATACATCAGGATTATCAGAAGATGAAGTTTTTGATTTAGCAATGGAAGAAGTAAAAAAAATAAAATAAATACTTTAAAAGGTGTAATCGTTGATTGCACCTTTTTTGCTTTTTAGATAAAAAGATATAAAATGAGGGTGAAAAGAGGTGGATGTTATGACTTATAAAATAAAAAAAAGTTATATGAGAATTTTAGCAGTTCTGATTGGATTCTTTTCTTACGGTATTTTCCTATTGATAACGATTGATACAAGCACTTTTGGTTTGGAACAGTTTGGATTATATTTGCTTATTACAATACCATTACTTGTCATATTGGACATCATAACGACACTTATATTTGATCTTGCTACACATTTTGCTATTAGAGAAGAAATGCCTAGTGAGAAAACTGACGTTGATAGACTAGAAGAATATAAGTCAGCACTAAATGCTTTATATACATTTTTATTTGGTATATTCTTAAGTGCATTGCTTTTATGGATTACTGCAAATCTATATATATTCTTTATTGTAATCTTTGTAACTATTCATTTTACCGGTATTATGTTTCATTTATCTTATATTAAGTACGAAACAGATAAAAATATAGAAGATTGACACATTGTAAACACATAAGATACAAATAGAACCATCTAGGTGGTTCTTTTTTGTTTATATAGATACTAGAATGTAAGTGTTCATAGAAAGCAAAACAAAAATTTGGAGGAAATATAAATATGAAAAAAGGAACATTATTTGCTTATGTATTAGGCATTTTAGGCGGGTTATTACTCGCATTAGGTATGGTATTTACTTTAGTTGAATCAACTGAATTATTTACATTTGGGTTAGTTGTTGGAATCATTGGATTAATTTTCTTAGCACTTGTATATCCACTATATAGAAAATCAATTGGTAAACCTTTTAATAAAGTAAGAAAAGGTGCAATAGGATTATCAATTTTTGGAACATTCTCTTTATTATTATTAGGTGCTGGTATGTCAATGACTATGGTTTATGATGATTTATTTACAATAGGTATTGTAGTTGGTGGGGTTGGTGTTTTATCAACTGTTCTATTTATCTTTAAATTAGTTGGATTTTTAGGGCATCCAGTTAAACTTAATCATGATCAAAAAAGAGCGATAACATTTGGAACAATATATTCAGTGATTTTATTAGTGGCAGCTGGATTATTCTTATCAAATCCAGTGTTTAATAATACTTTAAACATTGTGGCAATCGCTATTGGATTTGTTGCTTTTGCAGGAACATTATTAAATGGTGTATTTTATAAATATAGAGTCTCAAATAAGGGAGGTAAATAATTATGTATTGTTATCATTGTGGAAAAGCATTAAACGAAGGAGAAACGGTTTGTTCAAACTGCGGTTTAGAACAAAATCTTAGAAAAGAACGTTCATTATATGACTACATCAATGTTAAGGTTGATGAGTATAATAAACAACTTATAGTAGATTCTTATGATTATTTTGGTTATGAACCAGTATCTCGCGGCATAGGTACCTTAACATTTAAGAGAAGTAGAAATATTGAACATAAAGTGGAATTGAGCAAACTTAGATTTGAAGCAGATAAAATAATTAATAAAATTTCAAAATTAGAGCGATCTAAAACTTCTCATGGCCTAACTTGGGGACTTATTATAGGGATTACAGGACTTCTAGTATTTGGATCAGGATTATCAATGATCCTTACTGAGATGAATTTAGTTGTAGGTTATATTTTAGCAGCACTAGGTGCGATTATTGCAGCGCCATCATACCCTGTTTTAAAAATTGTAAACGATAAAAATTCTTATAAGGCAACACCTGAAATTGATGAATTGATGGACTATTTAAATAGTCTATGTGAACAAGCTGAATCTTTACATGAAAAATAAGCGATATTTCGCTTATTTTCGTGTAAAATAGAATAAAGGGGTTGACGAGATGGATTTAGGACAAAAAATAGAAATTTTAAGAAAAAAACAAAACATTACACAATCTGGTTTAGCTGAAAAATTAGACGTGTCTAGACAAACCGTGTATAAATGGGAAGCAGGTATCGTTTCTCCAGATATTAAAAAATTAAAAGATTTAGCAGAACTGTTAGATATATCAGTTGATCATTTAGTTGATGATAAGTTTGATTTAAATCAAACAGAAGAAGTAAAAGATGAGAATAAAACTAGTGTTCAAATGACGCAACGTAGAAGTATGGTTGATTATTTGATCTTAGCACCTGTTACATTGGGTGTTTTTATCCTTATTTTCATGTTTTATTGTTTTGGTGCTATGGTTATAGGGTTTTCAGCTGGTGTGGTTATAGGTAGCGTTTTAGCACCGTTTTATGGTATTTTATTATTATTTATGAATGCGAGCCAAGGATTTCCTGCAATATTGTTATCAATTTCTGTGATATTTGCGGGATTAGCTTTGATATATCCATCATATCTGTTTTTCGGATTTTATAAAAAGTTCTATCTTGAAACAGCAAAGAAGTTATATAAACGTATTAAAAATTTTAATTGGAAGAAGGTATTTGGACATGAATGAAAGAAGAAAATATAATTTACTTATTGGATCTTCAATATTAGCAGCTTGTGCTGTTATTATGCTACTTGTTAGTTATTTATTAAATGTATTTGATACTTTTCAATTTTGGTTTTAATAAAAACAGTTTAAAATAAATATACTTAAGGTTATTTAATGAAAAAAAATTGGCGTGATTTATTCACAAGCATCAGACGTTTATATTATGACTATATTGGGCATACGTTTCAAGAAAGAGCGCATCGTATATCAACATTAACCATGTTTTATAATTTTATATTTGCAGCAATCAAATTAATTGTTGCCATATTTTTAGGCAGTGGATTCATTGTCATGAGTAGTTTTACAACACTTGCTATAGGATTTGCTAAACGAAACTATTTCAAAAATATTGAAAAGAACCAATCACAAATTAGTGTGCCATTAACACTTTTAGGGTTTTCAGTGATCTATATCACTTATATGATATTGCAAATCATTTTTATACATCAAACGATTGATGTTGGTACAATTCCAGCGATTACTGTAGCAGTGGTTGCATTTAGTGAAATTGGTGTTGCAATTTACGGATTGTTAAAATCTGTTAGATTAGAAGAAAAATCATTAACGATGCTTAAAGCGATTAATTTATGTTCAGCTTTAACGGCACTAGTACTTACACAATCTGTGTTACTTGCCATGGATTCTGGAACATTAAACCATTATATTGCAGATGCAAGCTTCGGTATCGGCATTGGTGTAGTTTGTGCAACGATTGCAGTAATATTACTTGTAAAACAAAGAAAATCAATCAATTTATAGTCATTTATATGAAAATATGAATGACTTTTTTATTTGTTAACTATAAAGATACGTTTTGAACCACCTAGTTGGTGTCATTGTAAACCATGATATACGTAGAATAGAAGTATCAAAACCAAAGGAGAGTATGAAAAAATGAAAGTTAAAAATAAAGTTATCGTAGTCACAGGTGGTGGCTCAGGTATTGCAAGACAAACAGTATTGCAATTATTAGAAAAAGGCTCAATTGTAGTGACTGTAGATATTAATGAAAAAGGATTAGAAGAAACAAAAACTTTAGCAGGAGAAAATGCTAAAAACCTTACAACTTATAAATTGAATATTACAGACTTAGAAGCAGTAAGAGCGTTCTATCAAAAAACATTAGAAGCACATGGTCATATTGATGGGTTAATCAATATTGCAGGTATTATTCAAAAATTCGAATTCATCGAAGAAATGTCTTATGAACAAATTAAACGTGTGATGGATATTAATTTCTATGGCACATTATATATGGTTAAAGAAATTATTCCTCATTTAAAAACAAGAGAAGAAGCACATATTCTAGATATCTCATCTATGGGTGGATTCTTACCAGTGCCAGGACAAACTGCTTATGGTGCTTCAAAAGCTGCTGTTAGATTATTAACAGAAGGTTTATATTCAGAATTGAAAGATACAAACATCGGTGTGACTACTGTACTACCTGGTGGTGTTAGAACTGCTATTGCTGAAAATGCTAGTAATAAAGTAGACGAACAACACAATATGATTGAAAAGATTTTATTAACACCAGAGAAATGTGCATCTATTATTATAAAGAGTGTAGAAAAGAATAAGTTTAGAGTATTTGCTGGAAAAGATTCAAAATTAATGAATTTCATCTATAAGAGATCTTCTAAAAGAGCCATAAAGTTGATCTCTAATCAACTCTCTCATAATCATCAAGAATCTTAATCCAGTTGATATAAATAAGCGTGATTCGCTTAACAAAGAGAAAAGAACAGCAATGTTCTTTTTTCATCTACATAAATTTTTGGTATAATATAAGTAAATTAAACTATCTTAGGTATAACAAAATGGAAATTTTTACTAAAATCAAGGCATTTATTATTAAACACAACTTAATCGATTTTAAAACAAGAAATTATAAATTATCATTAATCGCGATGATAATTAATTTTGCTACGGCTGCATTTAAAGTTATTGCAGCTTTTTATATTTCTTCATATTTCTTAATTGTATCTAGTATATATTCAGTAGGTATTGGATTTACGAAACAAATCTTTTTTAGAGGTGTAATGCGTACAAAATTAAACCCAAGAAAAGAACGTAAATATGTATTACTTATGTATCTTGCACTATTTCTTAGTGCACTTGTGTATATGTTTTATATGGTTAGATTATTCTATATTGAAACAAGTGAGTTTAACTATGGCATGGTGATTAGTTTATTGATTGCGATTGCTTCGATTTACGAACTTGTTATTGCGATTATAGGACTTATTAAGTCACATCATTTAAGAGATAATTTGTTAAAAGCTTTAAAGATTGTAACACTTACTAGTGCTTTGATTGCAATTGTTGTAACACAAAATGCGTTTTTAACGTTTATCAATGATGAATCAACGGTATTAAACAACCAAATGAGTAACGCCATCTTTGGTTTAATGATGGGGGTTGTTGCTGCAGCGATTGCATTAGTTCAATTTGTGATTAATTTCAGAAAAAAATTTAAACCATTAAATGAAATGACTGATGAGGAACTTTGGGAGTTATTTCCAATTTATTTAGTACCACATAACAACAAGTGGACAAAACGATTTGAACATGAAAAAAGATATATTTTAAGTCATTTAAACGATGGATCATTAAAAAAGATTGAACATATAGGCAGTACCGCGATTGAAAACATTCAAGCAAAAGATATTATTGATATACTTATCGTCGTCGATGATAAGAAAAACTTATTTGATGTAGCTAATCGACTTAAAAAATTAGGGTATCTAATGATGAGTAAAGAAGATAATAGAATATCCCTTAATAAGGGATATACTAAATATGGTTTTGCGAGAGATGTTTTCCATGTGCATTTAAGAAGAAAAGATGACATCGATGAAATCTATTTTAGAGACTTCATGAATGATCATCCTGAGTATGCAAGAGACTATGAAACACTAAAAATTTTCTTAGCAGAAATGCATACGAATAACAGAGAAGCATATACAGATGCTAAAACAGAGTTTATTAAATCGATGACAGCACAAGCTAAAAGAGCACGTCGAAAAAGAAAGAAATTAAGTTCTATTTAGGTAGAACTTTTTTATTGATTTTATGCGTATAACTAATATAGATATATTGATTATATATGTTAAATTTACAAGAAATATAAATAGAATTGAATATACTTAAAATATGACAATTTAGTAAAAAATAACGACAAATCTTGACAAAATTTACACAGGGCAATTTTTATATATTAAAATGTAAGCGTATTACTTATGTTAGCACTTTCATTCGTACTAACAGCAAATATTAGATGGCTCAATATTTGACTTCGGTCTATACATATACGATTGTGAATTTAATATGATACACACAGTGCACATGGGAGAACACTCGTTCTTTTTATAATGCAAATATCCTTAAAAAAATATATGTGTGTGTTATGCTTTAGTTGTAAAATGGTAGCGCCTACATAAGAGAAAAGACATCAAGAGCGACGCTCAAATTTTAGAAAGAGGGAATTAAAAATGAATTATTTCAAAGCCTATTTTAAAGGTATGAGATTAGTTGTAACTTCAGTATCATTTCTTATCCTAGTATTAGGGATTGCTTTAGTTGTAGCTATTCAAATGCCAATTGTTCAAAACTATTTGAACGATACTTGGGAAGTCCAAACTTCTGAAGTTATTCCAGGAGAAATTGAAGGACAAACTTATTACGAATCAGACTATGCAACTGCAGAACTTGCACAACAAGCAGGTCGTGATTTAAATGAACAAATCGCTGAAGAAGGATTTGTGTTAGTTAAAAATGATAATAATGCACTACCACTTGACAATTCAAATGGTTTAAGTGTATTTGGATATGTTTCAACTCATATTATCAGTGGTGGTACTGGTTCTGGTGGTAGTGGTATCGATGATACAACATTATTAGAAAACAGTTTAGTTGATGCAGGTTTTTCAATCAATGAAGATCTATACGACTTCTATGAAGATCCATCACAATATGGTTCTGATGCTGGTTATGATGTAGGTGCTATGGATTCTGATCCATTTGGTAATGTTTATAAAGTTGGTGAAATTCAAGTTGCTGATCTTCCAGCAGGTATTGAATCAACTTATGATACTTATGATACAGCATTATACGTCATTGGTAGAATTGGTGGTGAAGGTACTGACCTTCCAAGAGAATTTACAACTGATTCTGCACAATATGCTTATGATAACCGCGATTTAGGTAGAAATGCATTAGAATTAACTGCTGCAGAAGAAGATACACTTGCATATTTAAATGACAACTTTGATAACATTATCGTTGTGATTAACTCAAGTGCAGCTATGGAATTAGGTTTCTTAGAAGACTATGCAAATGTTAATGCAGCAATCGTGATTGCTGGTACTGGTGAAAATGGCGCTAATGCACTTGGACGTGTCTTAAATGGTACAGTAAATCCTAGTGGTAGTTTAGTTGATACTTATGTATACGATGTATTCTCAAATCCAGCAAATATCAACTTTGGTTCATATACTTATGCAAATGTAGATGAAAATGCTTATGATGGACATTATGTAGAATATGAAGAAGGTATTTACGTAGGATATTATTATTATGAAACAAGAGGTTATACTGATGGTGAATCATGGTATAACGATACTGTTCAATATCCATTTGGTTATGGTCTATCTTATACTTCATTTAGCTATGAATTAGTTGGTGAAGCTGGTGGAAATATCAATAACTCAGATGATACAGTCTCTGTACAAGTAAGAGTTACAAATACTGGTGATGTTGCTGGTAAAGATACTGTTCAATTATATTATTCAGCACCTTATACACCAGGTGAAATTGAAAAACCTTATGTTAAATTAGCCGGCTTTGGTAAAACGGATTTACTTGCTCCAGGTGAAAGCCAAGTGTTAACATTATCATTTGTTGCTGATTCAATGGCATCATATGATTATAATGATGCAAACAATAACGGTTTTGCTGGTTATGAGTTAGAAAGTGGTACTTATGAAGTTAGTGTTAGAACTGATGCACACACTGCAATCGATAACTTAACTTTTGAATATAATGTAACAAGAGATTATGAATTAGTAGATTCTGTTACTTATGGTACAGGCGTAGTCAATCAATTTGATGAAATTTCAGATGAAATGACAACTGTATTATCAAGAAATGATTGGACAGGTACATGGCCAACTGCTCCAGAAGCAAATGTTGATGCACCTGCATGGGCAGTTTCAATTATTGAAAACCCAGGTCAAACAATTGAAAGTGAATATACTGAACCATTTGCATTTGGTCAAACATTAGATGCACCGATCTCATTTATTATGATGAGAGATATCGCATATGATAATGATGCAGTATGGGATCAATTTATTTCTCAATTAACTTATGAAGAAGCATTAACATTACTTGGTGAAAGTGCTTATAGTACAAGACCAATCGCTTCAATTGCTAAACCTGAAACAAGTGACTTAGATGGTCCAGTAGGCCTTCAAACAAGTTTCATGGGTAATGCACCTGGTCTATTAACAGTTGCATTTGCAAGTGAAGTATTAATTGCTCAAACATGGAATACTGAATTAGCAGAAGCTATGGGTACAATCATGGGTGATATCGCATTAAACTTTGATGGTATTATCTCAGGTTGGTATGCTCCAGCTTTAAATACACACCGATCACAATTTGCTGGTAGAAACTTTGAATATTATTCAGAAGATCCAGTATTAAGTGGTGCTATGGCAACTGCAACAACTTTAGGTGCTCAAAGTAAAGGTCTATATGTATACTTAAAACACTTTGCATTAAATGATCAAGAAACACATCGTTTAGGTGTATCTACTTGGTTCACTGAACAAGCTGCAAGAGAAGTATACTTACGTGGATTTACAATGGCAGTTAGAGATGGTGGTGCACAAGCAGTCATGAGTTCATTTAACCGTTTTGGTGGTATGTGGGCAGGTTCATATAAACCATTATTAACAAATGTCTTAAGAGACGAATGGGGCTTTGAAGGTATGGTTAAGACAGACTTCGTTTACATGGGCGATAATAACTATAACGACCATGACACAATGCTTTATGCAGGTGGCGATGTTCTACTATACTTAGCAACTATCTCACTAGATGACCAAGACAGTGCAGCAACTACTCATTTCGTTAGAAATGCAGTTAAAAACATTTTATTTACAACTGTAAATTCAAATGCTGCTAATGGCTTATCAGCTTCTAGTCAAATCGTTGTATATCGTCCAATTCAATGGACTTGGTATGCAGGATTCTTAACATTATCAATCATTTTAATGGCTGGTGCTGTTGCAGGTCTTGGATACAATGGTTATGCGATTAACAAAGCTTTTAAATCAGGTAAATAGTTTATAAATAAATTAATTAAAGATGATCAATTATTATTGGTCATCTTTTTTGTTTAATAATATATGGATTTATGATTAAATATTAATGTAGGTGAATAAACGATGAAAAAACAAATAACAAACCCTTTCTTACCAAGTGATGAATATCTACCAGACCCAGAACCGCGTGTATTTGATGGACGCGTTTATGTTTATGGATCTCACGACAAATTTAATGGCATATCGTTTTGCTTAAATGATTACATTTCATATTCAGCACCGGTTGATGATTTAACAGATTGGCGTTATGAAGGTGTTATATTCAGAAAAAGTGAGGATCCAAATCATGGGATTGGTCCTATCAATTCACTTTTCGCACCAGACGTGATTAAAGGACTTGATGGCAAATACTACATGTATTACTTTATCGGCTATGTTGGAATTATCGGTGTTGCTATCTGTGATAAACCGGCTGGTGAATATAAGCATTTAGGTTATGTTAAACATCCTGATGGAACCATTTTAGGATCACATAAAAAAGATCATTTTCAATTTGATCCAGGCATTTTTATAGATGATGATGAGCGCATATATTTATATAGTGGATTTGCACCTAAAAAAAGTTTTAGATTCATGATGAAAAATAAAAATATCGCGACTGAAGGGGCTATGGTCATGGAATTAGAACGTGATATGATGACACTAAAAAGTGATTATAAATTTATTGCTAAAACGATGTATAATGACAAAGATACAGATTTTGAAGGTCATGGATTTTTTGAAGCTGCATCGATGAGAAAGTTTCATGGTAAGTATTATTTTATTTATTCATCATATTTAAATCATGAACTATGCTATGCATATAGCGATTATCCGGATAGAGATTTTAAATATGGGGGTACTTTAGTATCGATTGCTGATATTGGATTATCAGATAAACCCATAAATTTTATGGGTAACACACACGGTAGTATTTTAAATATTGAAGACGATTATTATATTTTTTACCATAGACAAACCAATAGACATTCATTTTCTAGACAGACATGTGCAGAAAAATTGTCTTTTGATGGATTGCACTTTAAGCAATCAGAAGTCACAAGCCAAGGGTTAAATAAAAAGCCACTTATTGCAAAAGGTGTTTATCAGGCAGCAATCGCATGTAACTTATACTCTTCAAAAGGTGTAACATTCTATAGTACTATGAAGCGAAGATCTAAGTATTATCCATATTTCACGCAAGATACGAAAGATGGTATGAATCACCCAAGTCAATACATTAAAAATTTCAGCAAATATGCAACTGCAGGATATAAATATTTTATGATGGAAGATTTGAGAGAAATTGGCATAAAAATTAAAGGTCGTTTTAAAGGGAATGTCTATATATATACAAATTTAGAAGAGGAACCAGTAGCTAGTATTACCATAGTTAAAACGAAATCAAAAGTATGGTTTATCACAAAAATAGATAAGCCCATAAATGGTAAGCACGCAATATATTTAAAAGCGTCTGGAAAAGGTTTTTTTAATATCTACCAATTAAGGTTTAATTAATGGTTAAAGCATGCTAAAATATAAATATATTAGAGTTAAAGGGTTATTATATGGCGACTAAATCAAATATTGCTAGATATGAAAATATTGCATATCAAATAGCAACACGTATCTATAATGGAGATATCAAAGAAAATTCAAAAATGAGTGGTAGAACACTCTTATCTAGTGAATATAATGTCTCTAGTGAAACCATTAGAAGAGCAATTAGATCACTTGTTAACTATGATGTTGTTATGGTGAAAAATCAAAGTGGTATCTATGTGGTATCTAGTGAAAATGCAAAAAAATTCTTAGATGATTTTGAACAAAAAAACAAACAAAAAAATATTAAGAGAGAACTCATGGATTTAATTGAAGAAGAAGTGAAGATCCATCAAAAAATGGATCGTGCGGTTAAAAATCTTCTTAAATCTAAAGAACTATTTCCATTTGATTATTTTTCAATAAAAATTAAACCTCGCATGACGCATATCAATAAATCAATTAAAGATTTAAAATTCTACTCAGAAACTGGTGGACTTATTATTGCATATGAAGTCAATCAAATTCTATATCAGGTTCCAAAACCAGATACTGTGATTGAAGAAGATATGATATTACATATTATGGGGGATTTGACTATAAAGAAAAAAGTGGAAGATTTTTTTGAAATAAGTAAAGAGTGATACCAATCACTCTTTTTTTAAACTTTACTAACTGACAACCCTATGATATAATAGAGGTTGTAAAAAATCATAAGGAGAGATGAAAATATGAAACTTTTGAAGAAGTTTTTTTTATTAATGACTGCACTAGTTGTAGTTTTATCAATGGCTGCATGTCAGTATGAAACAAACACAATCGTTATTGCAGAAGGTGACTGGGATAGTAACAGATTCTATAACGATGTTGTTAAATTTATTTTAGAAGAAGGTTATGGAGAAGAAGTTGAGATTACTGAGATTGGTACCCAAGGTATGATCTTAGGGTTATCAAATGGTTCTATTGATTTAAATGTTGAAACATGGTCTGAAAATATGGCGACTTATCAAGATGATATAGAAGCGGGTAATTATTATGAAATTGGGATTAATTTTGACGATAATTATCAAGGACTATATATTCCACAATATATTAAAGATGAATATCCTGATTTAGTATCAGTAGAAGATTTAGTTGATTATAAATTTTTATTTCCGGATCCAGAGGTTACTGGATGGGATCCAGATGAAGATAAAGCTGTTGTATATGGTGGTCCTTCTTCATGGTCAATCACTGAGTTTTTTGTGAAAAAATTTGCAAATAGCGATGTATATCCTGACTTAGTGGAAAACTTCGATTTTAGACCATTAGAGAGTACAGCAACACTTAATACAACTATTGTAAGTGCTTATGATGAAGAAGCAGGTTGGGTAGGATATTATTGGGAACCTACAGATATCATGGGTTTATACGATATGTATTTATTAGAAGATGATCATACATATGATGTGGACAGTGGTGTTGGTTTTGTGCCAACGAATAATGTAACGATTATTGGTAGAGACGGCTTTGGTGATCAATATCCTGAAGCAGAAGCTTTCTTAGCTAAGATGAGTACATCATCAGCTGTCGTTAATGAAGTATTAGCGTATATGGTAGAAAATGATTTAGAAACTGAAGATGCTGCAATTTGGTGGTTAGATAATAACGAAGACATGTGGAGCACTTGGGTTACTGAAGATGCAAGAACATTAATTAGAGCAGCACTTGATTCACTTGAATAAAAGATAAATGATGATATGCAGCTTAATTGCTGCATATTTATTTAATGAACGAAAAATGGAGGTAACATATGTTTCAAGTACCAGAATGGTTAAATTGGGGAGATTCGATTGCAGATGCAATTGATGTATTCTTCGAATGGTTTAAAAATGTTTTTAGTTGGCTTTTTGATTTAATAAGAATTGTATTTATATCACTTCTTGATTTAATTCAAAATATATTTACTAATACGCCATGGTGGATATGGTTGGCTATGGTATGTATATATCTAGTATTTAATTTCATAATTAAAAAAGGTAAAAAAGATGATAGAAATATTGAACATAAAAAAGGTGTAAATCTTAATTTGATTAAATGGATTTCAATCTTTGGTGTTTTAGTTTTATGGTTGATTTTTCATAATGCAGTGATTGAAAATCCTGCTATAGACTTAGACCTTGGTAATATAACAACACCATGGTGGATATTTATTGTCTTTGTATTCTTTTTAACAAAATATTTATATAACAACTATTTAACTGCTAGTATGTTAGCATTAATGTTATTACTTATAGGTGTGTTTGGTGTTTGGAATGAAATGATCTCTACACTAGCGATTATCATTATTGCAGTTTTATTTAGTTTTATCATTGGTATACCTTTTGGTATATTAATGGCTAAAAAAGAAATTGTTGAAAAAATATTACTTCCGATTTTAGATATGATGCAAACAATTCCATCGTTTGTATATTTAATTCCAGCGATGATTTTGTTTAGTATTGGACGTGTTCCAGCAACATTCGCAACCATAATCTATGCTGTACCGCCTTTAATTAGATTAACGTACTTAGGTATTGTTAACGTTGATAAAGAAATGATTGAAGCAGGACAAGCATTTGGTTCAACACCTAGACAATTATTATTTAAAGTTGAGATACCTCAAGCATTAGCAACGATTGCTACCGGACTTAATCAGACAACAATGATGGCTGTGTCAATGGTCGTTATTGCATCAATGATTGGTGCAGGTGGATTAGGTAGCATTATTATGTCTGCAAATCAACAAATTGATATAGGTACAGGATTTGTTGGTGGATTTGCTATCGTATTTTTAGCAATTATATTAGATCGATTGCTTCAAGGTGTCGCGCAAAAAATTAAAAAGACAAGAGGTGAAGCTTAATGGGATTGCCAGTATCAGTTAAAAATCTATACATGATTTTTGGAAATGAAAAACAAAAGCAGGAAGCTTTGAAACTTGTTGATAAAAATATGAAAGTATCTGAAATTAAAAAGAAGACAGGGGCTACTGTCGCTAATAGAAATGTCAATTTCGAGATAGAAGAAAACGAAATGTTCGTCATCGTTGGACTATCAGGTAGTGGTAAATCAACATTTATTAGAACTCTAAATTTATTGAACAAGCCAACAAGAGGTGAAATTGTCATTGGTGGAAAAAAAGTAACCGATATGACAAAACAAGAACTTAGAGCGTTTAGAAGAAAAGACGTATCCATGGTATTTCAACATTTTGGATTGTTCAGTCATATGACAGTGTTAGATAATGTGAAATATCCATTGACCATACAAAAAATTGATGATGAAGAGGCGACAAGAAGAGCTATGGAGCAAATTGAAAGTGTTGGTTTAAAAGGCTGGCATAACAGTTTAATTAGTGAATTATCAGGTGGTATGAGACAACGAGTTGGACTAGCGAGAGCACTTGCAAACGATCCTCAACTACTATTAATGGACGAACCATATAGTGCATTAGATCCATTGATTAGACGTGATATGCAAAATGAATTATTAACGCTTGAAGATGATTCTCAAAGAACAATCATTTTTATTACACATGATATGAATGAAGCGTTTAAATTAGGTGATCGTATTGCACTAATGAAAGACGGTGAAGTCGTTCAAATTGGGACACCTGATCAATTCTTCAAAAATCCTGCAAATGATTATGTAAAAGATTTTATTGCGGATGTTGATAAATCTAGAATTTTAAAAGTTAGAAATATCATGAGAAAAATATCAAATGTTGTTTTATATAATGATAAAGTTAAGGATGCCTTGTCATTTTTAAAAGATAAAGATCTTGAATATTGCTATGTCGTTGATGAGAAAAAGAAATTAATGGGATATGTTGAAAAAGAAGATCTAGAAAATACTGATAAGAAAACGATTGAATCACTCGTAAGAACAGATGATTATCAAGTGGCTAAACGTAACGAATATTTAAAGGATATTTGGACAAATTTAAAAGATACAACGTATGATGTGCCAGTTGTTGATAATAAAGGTGTGTTTAGAGGTGTTATTGGTAGTGATGATGTTTTAGAAGCATTAACAGATTAAATAATTGAGGATACATATAAATGTATCCTTTTTCTTTTGTTCATGTGAAAATATGAAAAAACTTTTGCAAAAAGTTAAAATAATATCTTTTTTTGATTTTTACATACAATAACTTGTATAATATATATAGTATATATATAGGTGGTAAATATGAGATACAGATTAGCAATAGTAGAAGATGAACAACTTAGTAGAGACAAATTAATCAAATATTTAAACAAATATACCAAAGAACAAGGTGTTGATTTTGAAATATCTACATTTTCAGATGGTGATGAAATCACCTTTGATTATGAAGCAAAATACGACATTATTTTTCTTGATATCGAAATGAAACGTCAAGATGGTATGTCAACAGCACGAAAAATCAGAGAACTTGATCAAGATGTAATAATCATCTTTATCACGAATATGAGCAATTATGCAATTCATGGATATGCGGTTGACGCGATGAGTTTCTTATTAAAACCTGTACCTTATTTTGCATTTTCACAAGAGTTGGATAAATCAATTAAGCGTGTCAAATCAAATAAAGATGGTTTTATTTTAGTGCCATCTGATCGTGGGCTTATAAAGGTTAACACAAAAGATATCGTTTATATTGAAAGTATCAAACATCAATTATTTATTCATACTGATGAAGATGAATACGTGATTAGAGATACGATGAAACAAATGGAAAGCGACCTTGCACAATATAACTTTTTTAGATGCCATAGTGGGTATTTAGTTAACCTTTTATGGGTTAAAAAAATTGTTAAAGATGAAGTCATTGTTGGTGACCATACACTTAAAATAAGCAGACCTAGAAAAAAAGAATTCGTTGAAGCATTTATGACATATATAGGAGATAAAAAATGATTGATCTCATTGGATTTCATTTGCCATTGATTCAAACAGCGATGATTGAGGATTTGCAGGATATTCCAAGAATTTATACTGCAATTGCTGAATGGCTAGCGTGTTATTTATATATTGCGTTTGGGAAAAAGAGATACTATGGATGGAAACATTATGGTCTTATGGCTGTAACGTTTGGACTGATTGCATCAATCCAACTTTGGGCTGGACAGCTTGCATTAGTTTACTGGGTCCCTGGTATGATTTTTGCGTTTGCAAGTATGTGGCTAACTGTGATATGGTTATCCAAAAATAATTTTATGACAAGCTTATATTTTACCATTCAGGCATTTGTGTTAGCTGAATTTGCTGCTGCCTTTGAGTGGCAAATATATTATTTCTTTGCGACAACTACAAATAATTTACAACAAATTTATAGCATTATCTTTATGATATGTATTTATGGTTTTATATTCTTACTTGTCTATTTCTTGGAAAAACGTTATCGTCTGACAAGGTCTTATATCGATATCGGTAGAAATGATGTTTATTCATATTTAGGTATTGCAGTTGCTGTTTTTGCAATCAGTAATTTTAGTTTCTTAAATATTAATACACCGATTTCAAGTGAAAACACAGCAGAGATTTTTTATATTAGAACTTTGGTAGATTTCGTAGGTGTTATTCTTTTATATTCTCAAAGAGAACATAAAATGTCTGTTCAACTTAAAGTTGAAGCAAATGCTATGGAACAATTATTGCAAAAGCAATATGAACATTTCCAATTGACACAAGATACTGTTGATATGGTTAACACTAAATACCATGATTTAAAACATCAAATTGCATTAATTAGACTTGAAGAAGATCACAGTAAACGTGATCAATACTTAGCAGAACTTCAAGATGGTATTAAACTATATGAAACCAATTATCAGACAGGAAATAGAGTCTTAGATATACTACTTGCAATTAAGAGTATGAAATGTGTGAGTAACGACATCACTTTAACGGTTGTTGCTGATGGGAAGTTACTTAATTTTATTTCTGCGATGGATTTAAGTGCCATTTTAGGAAATGCTTTAGATAATGCAATTGAAAATGTCATAAGTATTAAAGAAAAAGACAAAAAATTAATTAAACTTGCTATTTTTAAACAGCATGAATATTTAGTCATTAGAATTGAAAATTACTATGAACATAAACTTGATGTTACCAATGGTCAATACGTTTCTACTAAAGAAGATAAGCAAATGCATGGGTATGGTATTAAGAGTATAAAGAATATTGCTGGTAAATATGACGGTTCTGTTAAGATTGATACCAATGATCAATGGTTTACAATGATTATCATTATGCCAATTAAAGAGTAATGTGACAATCTATGTTATAAAAATGACAAAATGTGCTTAATTTCGTTAAGTGCATTTTTTATTTGTTACAATGTAAGTGCTTTTATGATAACGCTTTTATTACAATGTGAAATTGCATATTTCTTGCAGTTTTTTATCACGTATAAATCATTTTAGCAAAATATTGTGTAAGAGGTAAAAAAATGAAATATAAACAAATCATTGACAAGATGACTTTAGAACAAAAAGCTTCATTAATGTCAGGTAAAAACTTTTGGCAAACTATGGATATTGAAGAACATGGTATTCCAAGTATCTTCTTAGCTGATGGACCTAATGGTATGAGAAAACAAGCTGTTGGTGGGGATCATTTAGGATTAAATGAGTCTATCAAAGCAACATGTTTCCCAACATCTGCATCTATGGCAAACTCATGGAATCCACTTTTAGCTGAAACAATGGCAGCACTTCTTGGTGCAGAAGCAGTCGCTCAAAAAGTTAATGTTGTTCTTGGGCCAGGTGTAAATATTAAACGTAATCCATTATGTGGACGTAACTTTGAATATTATTCAGAAGATCCATATTTAGCTGGTAAAATGAGTTCAGCATTTATTAGAGGTATTCAAACACATGGTATTTCTGCATGTATTAAACACTTTGCAGCAAATAATCAAGAATATCGCCGTATGTCAATTGATAGTGTAGTTGATGAAAGAACACTTAGAGAAATTTATTTAACACCATTTGAAATGGCTGTTAAAGAAGGACATAC
Organism: Acholeplasmataceae bacterium; assembly: GCA_963678355.1. Lineage (GTDB taxonomy): Bacteria > Bacillota_I > Bacilli_A > Acholeplasmatales > Acholeplasmataceae > WOFB19. The sequence continues at coordinate 370,511 of OY782823.1, forward strand.
TAAGACACTTATGTCATCTTATAACCTTATTAACGGACAATTTGCTAATGAAAATCAACATTTATTAAACGATATTTTAAGAAAAGAATGGAACTTTGATGGCGTTATCGTTTCAGACTGGGGTGGCGACAACGATCGTGTTGAAGCACTTCGTGCAACTGCAGAGTTAGAAATGCCTACAACTGGCGGAGAAACTAATGCAGAAATCGTTGCAGCTGTTAAAGCTGGAACATTAGATGAAAAAATCTTAGATGAAGCAGTAGATAGATTATTAAATCTTGTGTTTACTACACAAAAAGCATTGGATGAAAGTCCTGCTGAATTTGATGTTGAATTACATCACTTAATGGCAAGAAAAGCTGCTGAAGAATCAATGGTTTTATTAAAAAATGATGAAAAAATCTTACCACTTAAACCACATGATAAAGTTGCAGTTATTGGTGACTTTGCTAAGAAAGCTAAATACCAAGGTGCAGGTTCATCAGGCGTTAACGTATCTAAATTAGATCACGTTATCGATGTTATTGAATCAGAAGACTTTGAAGTTGTTGGTTATGAACAAGGTTTCAAACGTTTTGGTGGAAAGAGCAATAAATTAAAAAATAAAGCAGTTAAACTTGCTAAACAAGCTGAAATTGCATTATTATTCTTAGGTTTAGATGAAAGTTCTGAAATTGAAGGTCTTGATAGACAACATATGAACCTTCCTCAAAACCAATTAGACTTACTTGAAGCTGTTTCAAGAGTTAACCAAAATGTCATTGTCGTATTATCAGCAGGTTCAGTAGTTGATATGTCATGGGAATTACAAGCTAAAGGTATTCTACATGCATACTTAACAGGTCAAGCTGGTGCGAGAGCAATTCTTGACTTATTAACAGGTAAATTTAATCCATCAGGTAAGTTATCAGAAACTTATCCAATAAACTATACAGACATCCCATCTTCTAAAAACTTCCCAGGTTTAGAAAACACTGTTGAATATAGAGAAGGTTTATATGTTGGATATCGTTACTTTGATAAAGCTAAAAAACAAGTTAAATATCCATTTGGTTATGGCTTGTCATATACAACATATACTTACAGTGATTTAGAAGTGACTGACAAAGGTGTTAGATTTAAATTATCTAACGTTGGTGAAATGACTGGTAAGGAAACTGCACAAGTTTATATCGGTAAGAAAGATACTAAGATCTTTAGACCAGAAAAAGAACTTAAAGGTTTTGTTAAACAAAAAATTCAACCAGGTGAAACAAAAGAAGTATTTGTTCCATTTGATGACTATAGTTTTAGATATTTCAATACAAAAACAAATCAATTTGAAATTGAACCAGGTAAATATGAAATCTATGTTGGTGCTTCACTAGAAGATATCAAATTAACTGGCGAAATTGAAATTGAAGGTACAAATGCACCACTTCCATATGATTTAAGTGAATATCCATCATATGCATCAGGTGATGTTATGGAAGTATCAGACGAAGAATTTGAAAGAATTCTTGGCCGTGAAATTCCAAACCCTCATTTTGTATTCTATAAGAAAAATAGAATGGTTGTAGATTATAACACAACAATTCAACAATTAAGATATGCAAGAGGATGGACAGGTAGATTCTTTGCATGGATCATTAGAATTGCACCAGGTGTACTTAAATTCTTTGGTCAAAGAGATACAGCTAACATGATTATGATGGGTCTATTCCATGAACCAATGCGCGGTATGTCAAGAATGACAGGTGGCGCAATCTCTTGGAAACAATTAGGCGGTTTAATCGATATGTTCAATGGGCATTTCTTTAGAGGTCTTAGAGGATTTATGAAAGCTGGTAAAGAAAAGAAACAATTAGCGAAAGCAAATCAAAAATAATAGCATAGAAAGTGAGATTATAACATGAGTGAATCAAGTATTAAGGCAGGGGCTATTCTGTCTGTAGAAGAAATAGGAAGTGAACTTGCTCCTTATAGTGAAAATAAAGTAGGCGCATTCTTTCAAAAAATTTGGCGTTGGTGGTTAGGCGTATGGTCAAATTTTTCTGAAAATAAACCAAAACTTTCTAAATTTATTTATACATTTGCATTATTTTATTTAATTAGTAATTTAGTAACTATTTTACAAGGTGTATTGTTAAATATCATTCCAGGATGGTTCGGTATGGAACTTGCGGAAAGAGCATTTGCATGGCCAGGTATTGATTATCATATCTTTGGCGAAGATCTTAAATTTATTATCTTCGGATATGGTGCAGCAACTAATGAAGCTGGAGAAGTTATCATTGGTGGTGGTTTAGGATATTTCTATTCATTCCTAATTGCTACATTTGTTGCACAATGTATCAATTTCCCTTTACAAAGAAATTTCACTTACCGTTCAAAAGGTAACCCTTGGTATCAAGCAATGTGGTATTTCATTGGTTGGTTAGGTATCAATGTAGTTATTTGGATTATTATTGGTAATTTAGCTGAATGGAATAGTGCATTTATCGGTATTTCACCAGCTGTATTAAGTTGGATTAACGTCATCATCCAAGGTGGTGTTGCGATGTTAATTTTCTACTTCATTTTCTTAGTTATCTTCCCAGATGTTCATGCATCTGCTGATAAGTTAGAAGAACGTGCTGAAAATAAAAAAGCATTATTAGAAGAAGCGGAAAAATCTGGTAATCCTGAAAGAATCGAATCTGCAAAAGCAGAGTATCAAAAAGCATTAGATGCAGCAGTTTCTATGCGTAAGATTAGTAATGTTAAACTTGCTGAAAAAAACATGTTATCTGCAAAATCAACTACTGAGTCTAAAATTATTAAAGTGATTTCACTTAATAAGTTATTAGAAAGTAAAAAAGGTAAAGTGGATAATCAAGAAGAAATCGATAGAATTAAAGAACATCTTAGTGAAGCCGTTAAGACTGCTTCTGAAGCTATCGTAGAACGTGATCGAATCGTTAAAGAATCTGAATTGATCATTGCACAAAATTCATAATATACATCAAAAGATGGCATAATGCTAGCAATAGCAAATAAAGAGGAAGCTTAATGAAATTAATCAGTTTTGCAATTCCTAGTTACAATTCTGAAGCTTACCTACACAAATGTGTTGATTCATTACTTATTGGCGGTGAAGATGTTGAAATCATCATCGTCAATGATGGATCTCATGATAAGACTGGTTTTATCGCAAATGAATATCAAGCGAAGTACCCTACTATAGTGAAAGCGCTACACCAAGAAAACGGTGGTCATGGTAGTGGTGTTAATGCGGGTATTTTGAATGCGACAGGTCTTTATTTTAAGGTTGTTGATTCAGATGATTGGGTGGACGAAAAAGCTTTAAGGACTTTACTTGATACTATCAAAATGCATCAAAAGAATCATATGCAAATTGATATGTATTTTACAAACTTCGTTTATGAACATGTTGCTGACAATACATTCTTTGTCAGAAGTTATAAAGATAAGTTTAGTACAGGTAAGATTACACACTGGGAAGACGTTAAAAAATTCAAATATTCAGAAACAATATTGATGCATGCGATGATTCATCGTACTGAGATATTGAAAAAACATTTTATGGCATTACCAAAGCATACATTTTATGTAGATAATCTGTTTGCTTATCAATATTTACCATATACTAAAAATCTATATTATATCGATGTAGATTTATATAGATATTTCATTGGTCGTGATGATCAATCAGTTAATATGAAAAATATCGTGAGAAGATATGATCAACAACTTCGTGTAATGCGACTCATGCTTGGTAGATTTTCATATGATGATATTATGTCAATGGAAAAAGGCTTAAGAAAATATATGATGTTTTGCTTAAGTACTGTCATGATAGTGACGTTAATGTTTACAACAGCTATCAATGAAAAGGAAAGAAAAGATGCAATGAAATCATTATGGCATGATCTCAAAGCAAAAGATAAGAAGTTATACAGAAAAATTAAGTTTTTCCATTATCCAGCAATACTAAATCCTCTTCCATGGAGATTAAAAGGCAAAGTCACAACAAAAGGGTATTTGTATTTTGCAAAAAAAGTAAAATTAGGATAATAGATATATATAAAGTATGCGATACCAAAATTAACGATTATGGCGAACAACTTTAAGGAGTATTACAATTTTAAAAGCACAAAACTACAAGTTATGACAAAAAAATAACAAATTGTGCCAAGTAATTTTTAAAATGCAAAAGTGTGATAACATGAAAGCGTTATCAGAAAACGGTTTTATAACCGTATTTCTTGCGTATTATTGTTTTAAGGGATTCACAGGTTTATATCCTGAAAAAATATAAAAAAAACAAATTACATAGGAGGAAAAGTGAATGAAAATTCATTCAAAAGTAAGTATCAAGCGTTTAACGTCATTAGCATTGACATTAGCGCTAGTGTTCTTTGCTGTTCCTTCACTAATTGTAAATGCAACTTACATTGGTGAAGATTATGTTTTAGAACACAGTTCGTTAGAAGAAACGCTTGCGGATGGTAAAGAATTAGCTGTAGAAATTGCAGCTGAAGGTATGGTCCTTTTAAAGAATGAGGGCGACATATTACCACTTGAGGGTTTAACAAACATCTCAGTATTTGGTGATATTTCTCAAAACCCTTTCTATAATGGTTCTGGATCTGGTGGTATGAGTGGTATTACACCAACTTCAGTCTATAACTCTTTGGAAGGTGCTGGTTTTGTTCTTAACCCTGAACTTAAAGATTTATATGTAAGCTTATCAGCTTCAGGAAATATTAAAACAGGTTCAAGTGGACAAAGTGGCGAACAAATGGAAGTTAACGCAGACTTCACTGATGTAAGAGATAGTTATGCAGACTATAGTGATGCAGCTATTATTTTCATCGGTCGTGGTGGTGGTGAAGGTGGTGACCTTAAACGTGCAAACGTTCCAGGACACTCTGACGTTACTGAACACTCATTAGAATTAAATGATGCTGAAGAAGCAGTTTTAGCAGAAGTTAAAGCTTCTGGTGAATTTGATAAGATTATCTATGTTATCAACTCTGCAGCAGCATTTGAATTAACAGTACTTGAAGATGATCCAGCAGTAGATGCTATCCTTTGGGCTGGTATGCCTGGTGGTTATGGTTTCGAAGCTATCGGTCAAATCTTAAATGGTACAGTTAACCCTAGTGGTAGAACATCTGCTATTTATCCTGCTAACTTTAAACAAGATCCAACTTGGTTTAACGTTGGTAACTTAAACCAAATCTACGGTGCGGATAACGGTTCAACTGCAGAAGCTTATGGTGATTCATATTCTGGTACTCCATATATGTTCATGAAAGGTAATGCAGCATATCAAGCAGATAGAGTAGGATATACTATTGACGAAAATGGTATGACAGTTTACCAAGCTATGGATTATGCTGAAGGTATCTATATGGGATATCGTTGGTTTGAAACTGCAGCAATCATGGATGGTTATTATATGTCAGCAGCTGATGCAGCATCAGATGCAGATGTACAAGCATACTTAACTGAAACTGGTGTAAACTATATGCCAGATGGTGAAGATGATCTTTACTATAACAGATATAATGGTGTTGTTTATCCATTTGGTTATGGTTTATCTTATTCTTCATTTGAATGGACTGTAGGAACTCCTAGTCCTGAAGTTAGTGTAAATCTTGCTCCTGATACTGAAATTTCAATTCCAGTAACAGTAGAAAATACTGGCGATGTAGCTGGTAAAGATGTTGTTCAAATTTATTCAAATCCTCCTTATTCAGATGGTGGTATTGAAAAAGCAGCTAAAAACTTAATTACTTTCGCTAAAACTGATTTATTAGCTCCAGGTGAAACTCAAGAATTAGTATTAACTTTCCAAGCTAAAGACTTAGCAGACTTTGACTGGAATGATGCTAATGATAATGGTTTCCAAGGTTATGAATTAGAAGCTGGCGATTATGATATTTATGTAAGTGCAAACTCACATGATGTTATTGATACAGTAACTTATACAGTATCTGAAGGTATTAACTATGATGGTTCAAGCGATGCATTAAACTATAACTTTGGTTATGGTGTTAATTCAGAAGCTATCCTTTCTCAAGATGATATCTACAACTCAAATAGAGCTCATTTCTTAGTAAATGAAGAAGACGATGCTGATATTTATGTTTCACGTTCTGATTGGGGATTACCAAGAACTCGTAAAGAAGCAACTGATTTACTATTTACTGATGAAACATTTGATGTTTTATTAGACCAAGTTTATTATGGTGGTAGTGATGATGAAGCAGGCGACGCTTGGATGGATGATTTTGCAGGTATTCCTGAATCATGGACTCAAGCAGCAACTGTTGGTGCTAACAATACACAATTATCAGAAATGATTGGCGTACCATTTGATGATGAATCATGGATTCCATTCATGAATCAATTAACTTGGGATGAAATTGCAGCAGTAGTAAGTAGTGGTAGTTATAGTACAGCAGCACTTAATAGTGTTGGTAAACCTCGTACTAGTGATCAAGATGGTCCAAACCAAACTGCTAATGGTTATACTTCATGGCCAAGTGAACCAGTTCAAGCAGCTACATTCAATGTAGACTTAGGTTATAGAATGGGTCAATTAGTTGGTGAAGAATCATTCTTCAGTGGTAACACTGGTTGGTATGGTCCTGGTGCCAATACAAATCGTTCACCATTTGGTGGTAGAAACTTCGAATATTATTCACAAGATGGTATCTTAGCTGGTATCTATGGTGCTTCAGTTGTTCGTGGTGCTACTGAAAAAGGTGTAATCGTTTATACTAAACACATGGGCTTAAATGACCAAGAATCTTATCGTTATGGTTCTGGTGGGGTTTCTGCATTCGCTAATGAACAAGCAATCCGCCAAATCTATATGAGACCTTGGGAATACATGGTTAAATATGGTCACTTGAATTCAACAATGACTTCATTCAATAAAGTTGGTTTAATTCAAGCAGCTAATAACTATAGAATTACAACAACAATGATGAGAGACGAATGGGGCTTCGAAGGACATATGGTAACAGATATGTACTCTGGTGACTCAGGAAACCGTTGGGGAAATAGTAACCCTGCTGGTTTATTAGTAAGAAATGGTGTAATTCCACTAGGTGGATATTCATCTGAAGCTGGTAGATATGTTGAAGGTACTTGGAATGCTGAAACTGGTATGGTTCAAGTTCCTGATGAATTAATTAAGACTAATTGGGTAAGAACTAACGATGTTATGAATAACTCAAACTTAATGACAGCAACAACTTCATTCTCAGCTACATTAGAAGATAGTCCTTCTCAATGGTATTTCACTCGTTTAACTGCACAACGTATTTTATATGTTGTAGCAAATAGTAACGCAATGGAAGCAGGTCGTGCATACACTGTTAACTTTGATCCAAACTTTGGAGAAGAAGCAGTAGATACTGCATTATATGCTAGTGGTGATTCATTAGTATTACCTGAAAATCCAATGCGTCCTGGTTATACATTTACTGGATGGTATTCTGATGCTGACGCAACTCAAATTGCTAAACCTGAAGGTGCTGTAATGGGTTCAGCTACTTATTATGCAGGATGGGTAATCAGTGAAGGTGCTATCGAAATTACATTTGATTTAAATTACTGGGGTGCTCCAGAAAAAGAATCTGTATTAATTGCATACGGTTCTAAAGCACCAGTACCTGCTACTCCTGAACGTGAAGGATATGACTTTATGGGTTGGTATTTCACTCCAGGTGCAAACGCTGGTACAGATATCGACTTTGGTGTATCAATCTATAATGATACAACAATCTATGCTGCTTGGGCTCCTGCTCACGTAAGTGTTACATTCAACATGAATGGTGCTGGTGGCAATAGCAACCAAAGTTTAGTTGGCTTAAATTCAATTGGTAGTCAATTACCTGCTGATCCAACAAGAGATGGTTACTTATTCACTGGTTGGTTCACTGATAACGCTGCTTCAACTTATGCTGACTTATCAGCTAAACCAGAAGCTGGCGATACATTATATGCTGGTTGGTTAGATGTATCAACGGATTTATTCATCTCTGAATATATTGAAGGTTCATCAAACAGTAAAGCAATTGAAATTTATAATCCAACTGGAGCTGATGTCGATTTAACTCCATACGTATTAGATTTATATGTAAATGGTGGATCTGACGTAGCTTCTACACTTGATTTAAGTGGTACACTAGCAGCTGGCGAAGTATTTGTTGTATCAACTGATCAAGCTGATGCAGCTATATTAGCAGAAGCAGATGAACAATTAGCTTACCCATCAGTAGCTCACTTTAATGGTGATGATGCATTAGCATTAACTAAAGATGGTGCAATTATTGACTTAATTGGTGTTGTTGGTACAGATCCAGGTGATGAATGGGCTGTAGGTGATGGCTCAACTAAAGAACATACATTAGTTCGTAAAGTTGACGTTATGCATGGTAGTGCAGTATTTGCTCCTGCTCAATGGGATGTATTTGATCAAAACACATTTGATTATATCGGTTCTCATGATTACGTAGGTATTAATGATGTTGTTGAACCAACTTATCATTTAAATTACCCAGGTGCAGAAAACTTCTCATTATCAATTCCAGCAGCAATGGGTCAAGAATCAGTATTTATGTTCGGTAGAACATTCTACTATGATGTATTAGAAAGTGTTATTCCAGTACCAGTACCAGAAGTTCCAACAAGAGTTGGTTATAACTTCACTGGTTGGTATTTAGATTCAAGTGCTGAAACTCCAGTAGGAGAAGCAGTATTAGTAGCTGACGGTGGTTGGTTCGGTCCAGATGCAGTTCTTGACTTCTATGCAGGTTGGGAACCAGCACAAATTAATGTATCATTTGATAGAGCATTTGATGGTGCTCCAGCACCAGTAGTAGTTCCTACTGTTGCAGGTACAATGGCTCAAGATTTCTTACCAGACGCTCCAACTCGTTTAGGTTATACTTTCGTTGGTTGGTTTAAAGATGCTGATTTAAGAATCTCATTAGATCCTGAAGAATCATTCTTAACTGATACAGTATTATATGCTAAATGGCAAGTAAATTCTTATGATGTTACATTTGACTTTGGTGAAGGTATGGATCCAGTTGTACAATCAGTACCATTTGAAGGATCTCCAGTACTTCCTGAACATCCAGAAAACTATGGTATGTTATTCGCAAACTGGTATGATAATGCTGAATTAAGTGGCCAACCAGTTAGTCCAGAAGACTTAGTCGTAACTGCTGATACAACATTCTATGCTTTATGGTTAGACAATAATTTCGATGTAACATTCAATGAAAACTACGAAGGTTCAGACCAAAGTGTAGTTGTAGTTGCAAATGGTGATGCTGTAGCTAAACCTACAGATCCTGCTAGAGCTGATTATGTATTTACAGGTTGGTTTACTGATGATACATTAACAAGTCAAGTTGACTTTGATAGTGAAATCGTTCGTGATACAACTTATTATGCTGGCTGGGAAGCAGTTGAACAACCTAGTGGTGTTGGTAGAGAAGTTCTTGTAAGTTTAAGTTCTTCAATCGGTACTTTAGGTATTGCAGCTGGTGCATTCTCACTAATCAGAAAATTTAGAATTAAATAAAAAGATAGTCAAATAAAGACTGACAATCAATAGTATTACAATAAACAATCCTAAAAAAGTGGCTTCAATGTACTTCCCATGTGCATTGGGGCCATGGGGTTGTTTTTATCAAAAAAAACAATATAGAGGAGCTTAATTATGAAAAATTTAAAGAAATTTTATGGATTATTGTTGATGCTTGTTGCATTAACGGTATTAGTATCTTGTGGTGGTTCAGGTGAAGAAATTCCTGAAGGTAGTAGTGAATATGTATTTGAAGCAGAATACGTTGATACATCAATCATCGGTGAAGTTGATGGTTGGTCAGGCGGTGGATCTAACAATACTGTTGTATCTGTAGATGCTACTGGTAGTTTTGAAGCAAGTAATGGTTTTTATGCTAACTATTTATATAAAGAAGGCGTAACATTAACTTTTGTTATCAATTCTGATAAAGCTGTAGACAACGCAACTTTAAAATTAAGACTTTCTGCTGAAGGTATTGATTATGATTTAATCATTAACCCAAGTATTTATACAGTTGAAGTTAATGGAACTGCACTTGATTATTCACCAGCTGTAATTTCTGATATTCAAGGTTTAGGTAGTGCAACACCAAGACCATTTAGTGATTTTGTAGTTTCTTCAACATTATCATTAGTTGAAGGTGAAAACACAATTAAATTAATCACAAGTAATAATATTAAATTAGCTGGTACTACAACTGCAACTGCACCACTTGTTGACTGCATTAAAATTGTAACTGATGCAAATTTAACTTGGACAGAACACACAGAAAATCTAGATAATTTCTAATATTAAAAAAAGCAGTAAAAACTACATCACTGGACGCTGTTTTAGTGATGTTTTTAGTTTGATTTAGGAGGAAAAAGAATGAAACTAATCTTTAAAAACTTACATTCACGTATATGGTTTATTGTTTCAAGTGTCTTAATTGTAATCTTTACAGTTGTTGTGATACTTGCTTCGACAACTTTTAGTACGTTAGCAAGTTCTTTATTAGGTAGTGAAGAATTAATCGGACGTTCTGATTTAAGATATTTTGATACTGTTGCTACAAGTAAAGAAGAAGCTTATGAAAATGGTAACTTATTTAATGAAAAAGCCACAGAAGAAGGGTTTGTATTATTGAAAAATGATAATCAAGCCTTACCATTTGCATCTGATGAAATGTCAGTATCTGTATTTGGTAAAAACTCTGTGAATTTAGTATATGGTGGTAGTGGTTCAGGTGGTGGACACAGTGAAGGTGCTAGTACAATATATGAAAGTTTAGAAGCAGCTGGTTTTACTTATAATCCAGTGCTTAAAGAATTTTATGATCATGACGATTCAGGTGATGGTCGTGGTGACAATCCAGCAATTGAAAATAGCGGAACAGGTATGTTAGCAACTGGTGAAACACCATACGATTTATATTCATCTGATGTTAAAGCAAGCTATAGCGATTATAGCGACGCTGCAATTATTGTCATCTCACGTATCGGTGGTGAAGGTTTTGACCTTCCAAGATACTCTCAAGATTCACATTATCTTCAATTGGATGATGCTGAAAAGGATTTAATCACTGCTGTTAAAGCAGCTAACTTTGGTAAGATTATTATCGTTGTTAATAGTAATAATGTGATTGAACTTGGAGATCTAGAAGATGATGCAGCAATTGATAGTATTATTCAAGTTGGTGGTCCAGGATATACTGGTATCATGTCTTTAGGTAGAATCTTCAATGGTGAAGTAACACCTTCAGGACATACAGTAGACACTTGGGCAGAATCATTTAATTCAGCACCAAGTTGGTATAATTTTGGTAATAACTTAGTAACTGGCGATAGTGATACACCTGCTGGTAATCAATATTTACAAGATGGGGAAGAAGAATCTTTCTACTTTGTTGATTATGAAGAAGGTATCTATGTAGGTTACCGTTACTATGAAACAAGAGCAGAAACTGAATTAATGGCTGATTTAACTTCAACTTGGTTTGAAGATAATGTTGTTTATCCTTTCGGTTATGGACTTTCTTATACTGATTTCTCATGGACAATTGAAAATTCAGGAGACTTAGCTAATTTAGAAATTTCAGATGCAACTAAAGATGCAACAATCGATATTCAAGTTAGAGTAACAAATACTGGTGATTATAAAGGTAAAGATGTTGTTCAATTATATGCAACAGCACCTTATTATGCAGGTGGTATTGAAAAATCTCACGTTGTTTTAGTGGGTTATGAAAAAACACCTATGCTATATCCTGCAGATGAAGCAAATGATACAGATAAACCAAACTCAGCTGTTGTAACAATCTCAGTTAATCCATATTATATGGCATCTTATGACTATAATGATGCAAACAATAATGGTTTTATGGGTTATGAATTAGAAGCTGGTTCTTATTTCTTTAAATTACAAACAGATTCACACAATATGAAAGATGGTATCAATGCCATTGGTGTAAATATTGCTAGTGATATTACATATGATGTTGATCCTGTAACAGGAAATCCTGTTGTAAACAGATTTGATGATGCATCATTAGAATTAGATACAGTATTATCTCGTAATGATTGGGATGGCACATGGCCAGTCATGAAAAACACAAGAGATTTTGCTGATTACGATTTTTTAAGCAGTGAATTATTAAATGATTATTCAACAAATAACCCAAACACTTATTCAGATATCCCAGCAATGGGACAAGAACCAACACTTAAATTAATCGAATTAAGAGGCTTAGATTATAATGATCCTAAATGGGAAGTATTATTAAGCAGCTTAACATTTGATGAAATTAAGAGTTTAGCAAATAATGGTGCGTTTAGAACAGTTTCACTTGAAAGCATCAGCAAACCTGCGACTATTGAATCAGATGGTCCTGTTGGTTTTACTAACTTTATGAGTGATGTTGATATTTACGGAACAGTAGCTTATGCATCACAAGCCGTGATGGGTGCTACTTGGAACAAAGCATTATTAGAAGAGTTCGGTAACTCTGTTGGTGAAGAAGGTATCTTTGGTAAAGAAACAGCGCGTTCATTTACTCCATATAGTGGTTGGTATGCGCCAGGTATCAATATCCATCGTTCTCCATTTGGTGGTAGAAACTTTGAATATTTCTCAGAAGATGCTTATTTATCAGGTACTTTAGCAGCTGCAGAAATTAAAGGCGCTAGTGATAAAGGCGTTTATGCATTCATGAAACACTTCGCTTTAAATGAACAAGAAACAAACCGTGATGATAATGGTGTGTTAACTTGGGCAACTGAACAATCTATTAGAGAATTATATTTACGTCCATTTGAAATTGCGACTAAAGAAGGTAATGCACATGGCTTAATGTCATCGTTTAACCGTATTGGTACAAAATGGACTGGTGGCGATTATCGTTTATTAACAGAAGTACTTAGAGGAGAATGGGGATTTGTTGGAACAGTTATTTCTGACTTTAACGTATCTACATACATGAACTCTAAACAAATGGTATATGCTGGTGGCGACTTAAACTTAACAACTACAAGACCTTGGATATCAGCTAATGAATCAAGACCTGGAGATGTTGCAGTATTAAGACAAGCAGCACACAACATTTTATACACTGTTGTTAATTCAAATGCAATGAACGGTATCGAACTTGATACAGAATTAAGATTTGCTATGCCAGTATGGCAAAGCACAATGTATTATATTTATGCAGGTCTATTCGTAGGCGTAGCTGCATGGGGTTATTTCGCAATTAAATCAGCATTAAAGAAAGACCAAAAGTAAAGTAAGTAATAATTGATATGAGTACTCTGCTTTTAAGGGAAGGTACTTGGTTGATTTTTTCTTCCAAAGACAAATTAAACTATAGTAATTTATCTTAAGTTTTTCTATAGTTATGGGAAACAGAAAACACTGGAAATATTTTTCAGTGTTTTTTGCTATTTATAGGTAAACAATAAATGATTAGACCTATAAAAGTTATAAAAAATGTGGTATCCTTATATAAAGCATACATAAATATAAATACATAAGAGGATGGAAGAATTATGAAGTTAATAAGTTTTGTTGTACCATCATATAATTCTGAAGGGTATCTTCATCGCGCAATTGATTCTCTACTTTTCGATTTAGAACAAGTTGAAATTATTATTGTTAATGATGGTTCAAAAGATCGTACGATTGATATCGCAAACGATTATATGGCAAAATATCCAGATGTTGTCAAAGTTGTAGATAAAGAAAATGGTGGTCATGGATCTGGTATTAATGCAGGTCTAAAGATTGCTACCGGTAAATATTTTAAAGTTGTCGATTCAGATGATTGGCTAGACGTTGAAAATGCAAAAGAATTACTAGAAAAAATGAATAGCCACATAAGTGAAGGTAATGAAGTAGATTTATATGTGATGAATTTTGAATACGAGAAGTTATCAGAAGGTACAAGTTATGTACGTTCATACGCTAAAAACTTTCCAACTGACAAAATCATTGATTGGAATCATATCAAACGTAAATTTAAGTATTCAAGCACAATGCTTATGCACGCGTTAATCTATAAAACTGAAGTTTTGAGATCATGTGGTCTTTTATTACCAGAACATACATTCTATGTTGATAATATTGTTGCATACCAACCGTTACCTGAAGTGAAATCACTATATTATATGGATAAAGTGATTTATCACTATTTTATTGGTAGAGAAGATCAATCTGTTACGATTACAAATATCGTGAAGCGCTATGAACAACAAATTAGAGTTTTCAAAGAAATTATGAAGTTCTATACATATGATGAAATCAAACATATGCAAAAAGGGTTAAAGACTTATATGCTTCATAATTTGACTGATATGATGATTATCACACAAATGTTTACAACCGGAGATACTTCAAAAAAGCGAAAAGAAGATTTAAAAACATTATGGCATGAACTTAAATCATATGATAAGGAAATGTATTATTTCTTGAAATACAGATCATATAATACAATTGTTACATTCTTACCTTTTAGATTAAAAGGGTTTATTATGACAAAGAGTTATTTGTATTTAACAAAGAAAATTAAACTTGGATAATAGGTGATGACATGACTATAGATGAACTACAAGCATTGATTAAGGCATTTGTTGATGAAAGAGGTATTGGTACTTCAGTTGAGCATAGAATCTTAGATTTGCATGCAGAAGCTGGAGAATTGGCAAAAGAAGCACTTAAAAATATGGATTATGGTAAATCACAATTTGATTCATCTAAAAAATTCGAAAAAGAATTTAGTGATGTTCTTTTTTCGCTTGTTTGTCTAGCTAATCAAACAGGCATTGATATTGAAAAAAACATCAAGGAAGCACTTGTTGAATACGATATAAAATTTAAAGATCATAAACATATTGGTTCATTGAACAAAAAATAAAGCATCTTTTTGATGCTTTTTTTAATGAGGGGATAATACAAATGGATAAAGTAAAATTAAGAAAACAATATTTAAGTGAGTTCTATAAAAAGAATAAGTTGAATTTTTCCATGGCAATGATTGTTACATTATTGCTGGCAAGTTTTAATTTATTAATTTCATACATCATGCAAGTAATTATTGATACAGCAGTTACAGGAACAGAAAATGATATTATAAGACTTGGCATAATGGTTATTATTACTGTTGTTGCTTTTGTTATTATTTATGCATTAGACGCATATATAAGCCCAAAATATATTTATAAAGCATTAAAACAATATAAAGTATTTGCATTAGAAAAAATATTTAAGAAAAATATTGCTTCATATAAAAAAGAAGGCGCATCAGTATATATTTCAGCATTAACCAATGACTTACAGTCTATTGAGAACAATTATATTGCCAATATATTCCAGTTAGTGATGCAAATATTTTTGTTTGTTGGGGCACTTGGACTTATGCTATATTACAACCGACTATTAACAGTTGTTTCTATAGCATTATCGATCATTCCACTGATTGTTATCTTGATATTTGGTAAAAGACTTGCTGTTTGTGAAGAAGATGTTTCTAAGCAAAATGAAGTATTTATGCATAGTACTCAAGATACGCTTTCAGGTTTTTCTGTAGTCAAAACCTTTAAAGCAGAAAGACCGCTTCTTAAATTATTATTTAGCAAAAATAATGATTTAGAAATTTCTAGAATGAAACGTAGAAGAACAACAACATATATTGATTTATTAGCAACAGCAGCAAGTTTCATTGCACAGTTTGGCGTATTCTTATATGGTGCTTATTTGGCTGTGACAACGCAATCAGTAACTCCAGGGATATTCGTAGTTTTTGTACAACTTATGAATTTTATAGTAAATCCGATTAACCAAGTGCCTAAAATGATTGCACAAAGAAAATCAGTGATTCCACTAATTGACAAACTTGCAGCAGCATCTAGCGAGGAAGAAAAAGAAGATAAAACATTATCTCTTGATGAAATCAATAAGGGCATAACACTAAAAAATATGAGTTTTGCCTATGATGATGTTGACGTTTTAAAAGATGTTGATTTTACTTTTGATCACAAGAAGAGTTATGCAATTATTGGTGCATCCGGTTCAGGTAAGACTACTTTATTTAATTTACTCATGGGCAATTATGACAATTATAAGGGTAGCATTAAATATGATGATGTAGAATTAAACCAACTTAAAAATGAATCTATTTATTCACTGATCTCTTTGGTTGAACAAAACGTATTCGTATTTGACAGTACAATTAGAGACAATATTACAATGTATAATGATTTTGATGATGCAAAAATTAATGATGCTATTAAGTTATCTGGACTTAGTCATTTGATTGAAGAAAAAGGACAATTATATCTTTGTGGCGAAGGTGGAAAGAATCTATCAGGTGGAGAAAAACAAAGAATTTCCATTGCGAGAGGTTTAATTAAAGATTCTAATATTTTCTTAATGGATGAAGCAACTTCTTCATTAGATAATGAAACATCCATTAAGGTCACAGAAGCTGTGCTTGATATTCCAAATATGATAAAAATCATTATTACGCATCGATTAGAAGAAGTCATATTAAGAAAATATGATCAAATATTAGTCATTAATCATGGCAAAATTCATGAGCATGGAACGTTTGATGAGTTGATGGAGAAAAATGATATATTAGCATCAATGTTTAAAATTGCGAATGGTTAATTTAATGGTTGACTAAAGGGTCAATAATCGTTATAATAAGATTAAATCAATGATTGGAAGTAGTAATTTAATAAGTTTTATTTTAGAGAGTATGTGGTTGGTGAAAACATACATAAAGCGATCAAATGAATGGATCCATGAGAGGAAACTTGAACAAAGTATGGTTTCTCGGGCACTCCCGTTATAGAGTTAAGATATGATAGTATCTGATGAGGGTTCTTTTTAAGAACTAAAAAAAGGTGGTACCACGATATATTCGTCCTTTATGCATATTGCATAGAGGACTTTTTTATTTTATAAAAGGAGGTAGACGAATGGGTCCATGAAGAGCATTATCAAGTTATAAACAGCAATTAAAAAATAATAAATCAAAAACCATAAGGAGAAATATAAAAAATGAAATTAGAATTTGGAAGATTTGGTGGACAATTTGTACCTCCACAAGTAATCAGTGCATTAAATGAGTTAGAAAAAGAATTTAATAAAGCAAAAGAAGATCCTGAATTTATTAAGGAATTTAAATACTATTTAAAAGATTATGTAGGACGTCCTAGTCCACTATATTTTGCAGAACAGTTAACAAAAAAATTAGGTGGTGCCAAAATATATTTAAAACGTGAAGATTTAAATCATACAGGTGCACATAAAATCAATAATACCATTGGGCAAATATTACTTGCTAAACGCATGGGAAAAACAAGAGTAATCGCAGAAACTGGTGCAGGACAACATGGTGTAGCATCTGCAACTGCAGCTGCAATGTTTGGCATGGAATGTGAAGTTTTCCAAGGTGAGATAGATACTCAAAGACAAAGATTAAATGTGTTTAGAATGGAAATGTTAGGTGCCAAAGTAACCCCTGTCACACAAGGGACTAGAACTTTAGCAGATGCAGTTGATTATGCAATAGGTGAATGGGTGAGAAGAATCGATGATACATTTTACTTATTGGGTAGTGCCGTAGGGCCACATCCTTATCCAACTATTGTGAAATATTTCCAAAAAATCATTGGTGAAGAAGCAAGAGTTCAAATCTTAGAAAAAGAAAATCGTCTACCTGATTACCTAATCGCATGTGTCGGTGGTGGTTCAAATGCGATTGGATTATTTACGGACTTCATCAAAGATGAAGAAGTTAAAATTATTGGTGTTGAAGCAGCAGGTAAAGGACTACATACAAAAGATCATGCTGCAACCCTTACACTAGGAAGTGAAGGCGTGATACATGGTATGAATACGAAAGCTATTTTTGATGATCAAGGAAACCCACTGCCTGTATACTCTATATCTGCGGGACTTGATTATCCAGGTGTTGGACCAGAACATGCATATCTTCAAGATATTAAACGTGTTAAATACGAGAGTTGTACAGATGAAGAAGCGGTTAATGCATTTTTGGAATTATCAAGAGTCGAAGGAATTATTCCTGCTATTGAATCATCGCATGCAGTTGCACATGCGATTAAATTAGCACCAACACTTGATAAAGATCAAATCATTATCGTCAATTTATCTGGTCGTGGTGATAAAGATGTTGAAGCAATTGAAGCTTATTTAAAAGATAAAAAATAAATCTTATTTCCTCCAAACAAGAGATTTGTTTAATATAGTCATTCGTTGTATAATAAAAGTACAACGGATGATTTTTATTTGATAATAAAAATCGTTTTATTTTTTGAGGTCGATAACATGCGTATAAATCACGAAGAATACATCATAAAAAGAAATCAAAGAATGGGTTTAGAAGACTTACTTAGTGACGAAACTATTTTTTCCTTAGCAAACGGAAGCTTAGGCACAAGAGGACATTTTGCAGAAGGTTATGGAACAGATGATTTTCCAATCACTTTATTAAATGGATTTTACAATAAATATCCGCTGAGATATGAAGAAAATTATACAGGCTTTCCTCAACGTGGACAAACGATTGTGACGTTGCCTGATGCATCATTTATTCAAATAGTGACAGCTGATGGAAAGATTGATCTTTCCCATGCCAATTTAATATCATTAGAACGTTCGCTTGATATGAGAAAAGGGTATACGAAAAGAATTGCTAAATACAAGACAAAGAAGAAACATATCTTTACGATAGAAGAGTTGAAATTAGTTGCTTCTAATAGAAATGAAATCGTGACTAAGTTAAAAATTTCTACAGAAAATTATCAAGGACCTTTAGAAATTAGGTCCTATTTAAGAATGCCTATACTTAAATATATGATCAATGAGGATCCAAGGCTTCCTGATACAAGAAGACATCTTGAATTAATCGATTTAAATAGTGATAATCAAGTGGCATATTTAAAGGCTCGTACGACAGTTACTAGACAAAGAATTAACGTATCCATGACACATGACATACCTATGAACTATGAGAAAATGGATGAAGCGGTGATTGGATATTATCAAACTGAAATAAGCCAAAACCACTCATTTGAAATGACAAAGTATGCCTTATATACGACACCAAGTGTTCAAAAAAATATACATACTAAAGTAGGTAAAATACAAGATTTCGCTTATAGCTTTGATAAATTTTTAAGCGAAGAGACAACGAATAGAAAAACATTTTGGAACAATTCTCCAATTTATCTAAGCGATAAAGATGTAGAGACTGCACTTAGATATAATGTATATCAATTACATCTAAATGCTGGTAAGCACACTGAGACGCATATCGCAGCTAAAGGGATAACCGGAGAAGGTTATGAAGGTCATTATTTTTGGGATACTGAAAGTTATATGCTGCCATATTTTATACTTACGAACCCTAATAAAGCTAGAAAACTTTTATTGTATCGTTATAAAACACTTGATCAATCTAGAAGAGAAGCAAGAAACTTAGGTATCAATCGTGGGGCTAAAATTGCATGGCGTACGATTGATGGCAGTGAGTCATCAGCATACTTTTTAGCAGGTAGTGCACAAATTCATATCAACAGTGATGTTGCACTAGCTTTCAAGCATTATTTAGATGCCACAGGCGATTTGAAGTTTATATTAGAATATGGAATCGAAGTTGTGCTTGAAACAGCTTTATTCTTGCTAGAATATGGATTTTTTGGTGCCGACAATAAGTTTCACATATATCAAGTCACAGGACCAGATGAATATACGACATTAGTCAATGATAACTATTATACAAACTCAATAGCTAAAAAGCACTTTATGTTTGCTTATGAATTTGCAAGTGCCTATAGTCATGAAATAAATGATGTTTTAACTAAAATTAATATTAATCAACAAACACTTGACCAATTTATGCAGGCTGCTCAGCATATGACATTACTTATTGATGAAAATCGTCATATGATCAAACAAGATGATTCATTCTTAGATAAAAAAGATTATGATTTATCTAGAATACCTAGAGAAAATTTCCCATTATTATTAAGTTATCATCCAATGGATTTGTATCGTCATCAGATCATTAAGCAAGCAGATGGTATCTTGGCGTTAGTTGTTGATGATGAGCGTGATTTAGAATTATATAAAAATAGTTTTGACTATTACCTAAAGAGAACAACACATGATTCAAGTCTATCAAGATGTATCTATGGTATTGCCGCATATCGATTAGGTTATGAGGATATCGGATTTGATTATTTTAATAAAGTTTGTGATCTTGATTTTAGAGATAGTCATAATAGAACACAACATGGTCTACATGTCGCTAATTTGGGTGGAAGTTACCTTATGTTAATCTATGGACTATTTGGATTTAGATTTGATAAAGTATTGACCTTAAATCCAGTAAAACAAACGAAAATGACCTTGATACGAACAAAAATTAAATATCAAAAACGTGATATTTGGCTTACTTTAACACCAGATTCTATAAAAATAAAGACAAATAAACCGCTTGATATGATGATTATCGAAAAGACATATCATGTGGAAAAAGAAATTTCTATTGATTTATAATTAAAAACGCTCAAATTTAAAGTTTATTGAGCGTTTTTTTGCATATGTAGGTAAAATTGTGCTAAAATTGCAAAAAATATAACCAACAATGTAAATTGTATATCATTATTTTATACATCAATATATAATGAAAACGCTTATAATGAACGATTATTATCATTTATTGTTAAATATCGTATAATAAGTATTGAAGATACAACATAGATATTTAGCATGTGTGAGTCATGCGTCTAGAATGTTGTCATCAAAAATATAGCAAATAGCAAATAAGGCATTTGCATAATTCATAATTAGGGGATAGACATGCAGTTCACCACGCATGTCTATCTCTATTTAGTCTATTATCAAATAAAATTTAGTGTTAAAATATATATATAAAGAAAAATATGGTGATGGTATGTTGGAAATTAGAGTTGCAGTGGTAGATGATGAAGCTTCAAATAATGAACTATTGATTCAATTCCTAGAAAATTTTAGAGAAGATAAAAACGTTTCATTTAAAGTTGATGCCTACAAAGACGGACTTGATTTAATTAGTAAATATAAGAGTCAATACGATATTATCTTTCTAGACATTGAAATGAAATATCTAAATGGTATGGACACAGCTACTAAAATAAGAAAAATAGACGACCACGTATTAATTATTTTTGTTACAAATTTGGCACAATTTGCACTTAAAGGATATGAAGTTGATGCAGATGCGTTTTTAGTGAAACCCATTACTTATGTAAACATTGTAAATACTTTGAAGAAATGTATTGATAAACTCAAAAGAAGAAAGAAAAATTATATTATATTAAACACAGATGTAGGCATTAGAAAAATTTTGATTTCTGATATTTTGTATATTGAAAGCATAAAGCACAATTTAATTATACATACCATTGATCAAATATATAAAATGTGGGGATCAATGAAGGACATGGAAACAAAATTTGAACCCTATGCATTTTCAAGATGTAATGTGTCATACATTGTCAATCTCGCAATGGTCAAAGGCATCGATCAAAATAATGTTCTAATTGAAAATGTAGCCTTAAAAATAAGTAGAAATAGAAAAAAAACTTTCATGGAAGATTTGACGAATTACTATAGAGAAGAGGCTTAAAATATGATTAGTGGTGCTTCAGTAGCAACATATTTATATAGCAGTTATCAATGGGTATTTACTTTAATTTTAATTAGGTTTTTACCAAAACGTTTTAATAGAAAAATAACTATGTATTTAGCGTGTGCTCTCTTTTTAGGTGTATTATTCGTTCAGTATATTTTTTCACTATATCAAGTGAATATGTACACATGGTTAGGAAGAAATATCGTAATGTTTTTGCTAAATATCTTCGTTGTTAGTATATTAACTGTGACGAATAAAAAACAAGCGACTTATGTGTCAACTCAAGCGTTTATATATGCTCAGTTTTTTGCTGCACTTCAATGGGTTGCTATGGATCTAATTATGTCAAACACAGGCATAACAGATTCCAGCATATTACAATACTATACGTTTCCAGCATGGTTATCTATTGCATCAGTGATTCTTTTTACATTGACTGCTAATAATCATGAACGTGGTTATCGTCTTGATGTCAGAAAAGCGGATCTCATACTTTTATTAGTACTCACTATTGTTATATTTTTTGTCAGTAACATTTTCTTTATCATAGCATATGAAGAACTAGGACACAATTACACTACGGAAGCTTATTTCAATAGAGCAGCTATCAATTTACTTGGCGTACTTATAGTCTTTATGCAAGTTGAACATAAAATCACGCTAAATAAAGAAAGTGAAGTTAAAGAGTTTCAAAAAGTTTTCGATAAGTATTATGAACAGTATAAGCAGTCAAAAGAAAGCGTTAAAATTGCAAACCAAAAGTATCATGATATTAAACATTTAATAACTTTGATCAGAGCAGAAGTAGATGAAAAATTAAAAAATGAATATCTTGATGCATTTGAACGGGAAATGAAAAAACACTATTTACAAGCTAAAACCGGACATGCTGTTCTGGATACTATTATCACATCTAAATATATTACGTGTAATCAATTGGACATCACATTTCAATATCAAGCTGATGCTAAAGAATTGAATTTCATGAATGTGATTGATATCACTTCACTTTTTGGTAACTTAATTGATAATGCAATAGAGTCTGTTTCTCAAGTAGAAGATGTAGCAAAACGTATAATAAATCTTAAAATTAAAAGTAAAAACCAATTTTTGCTAATTAATGTAGAAAATTATTATGAGCATGAATTGCTTTATGAAGACGGTAGCTTACTCACAACTAAGATTAATGATAAAACTCATGGTTATGGTATAAAAAGTATTGAGACAATTGCAGAAAAATATAATGGAACGACGACAATCACAAGTGAAGATTCATGGTTTAGAGTATCTATATTATTTCCGTTAGATCAAACAACAAAAATAATAGAAACTAATTAAATAGAGCATAAATAAAACACATCAGCAAACAAAACTGATGTGTTTTAATTAATTTTCGCTTGATGGTGGTCTACCAATAATTTTTGCGTAGTTTCTATAAAAGGTTGAATAATCATTGTAGCCACATTTGTAAGCAACTTCTGTTAGATTCATGCCGCTTTTAATTAGTTCTTGAGCATACATGATTTTTTTGTGTCTAAAGTATTGCATAATAGGGACTTTAACGTGGGTCAAGAATTCTTTATATAAAGATGATTTTGAAGTGTAGAAGTGCTTGGCGATGTCATCAATGGTTAATCTATCACAAACATGTTCGTTTAAATAAGTGATAATTTGATTGACCTTACTATTTAAAATGACGGAATGACTTTCCTCAACATCAAAAGCATTAAAATGAATTAAAAGTGTATTGAGTTCATTTAGGCAAAGTTGTTTAAAGTTGATTTCATCAAAATCTTTATAATAGTCATCAAAACGTAAGAATAGGTCAAGAAGTTTAGTATTTTTGATATTAAAGAGTGTTTTTTTATCTTTAATTGTATCTTTCACTATTTTTGGAACACTATAGGTAGGGAATGTTAAAACCATGCGATCATATCTGCTTGGCTTTATACTTCTGATGTAGTGATGTTCACCAGGCTTAATAAAAATCATATCATAAGGAGCTAGGTAATAGATACGATTTTCAATGACGTATTCTAAGTCACCATCTAAAAATAGTAGTAGTTCATATTGATTTGGATGGAAGTGATCTTTAAAATCACTTTGCATTTTTGCAGTTTGGTCTATTTTGTGACCAAAGTAAAAATCGTTAAATTCTAAGATATAGTTCATGATTAAAATATAACACGAAAATGGAAGAAATGCAATAAATAGTAAAGAAATTGCAATAAATAAATAGCATAAAAATGATAAAATCAATTTGAAAGTAAACGCATACATAACATTTTATGTTTTATTTATATATAATATAAAGTTTAAAATGGATAAGGAGAATTTTATGAGAGTCATAACAAACATAAACGAAGATTGGTCGTTTATAAAAAATAATGTAGGTTTAGCGGAAGCGCTTACTATAAATGGAGAATCAGTACATGTACCACACACTTGGAATGGCATTGATGGTCAAGATGGTGGAAATGATTATATAAGAGATTCATTTTGGTATAAAAAAGTTTTTAAAAAAGCAGATATTAAAATAGAAGATAAAGTGTTCATTGAATTTAAAGGTGTTAATGCATCAACAGATGTTTACCTTAACAATCAAATGATTGGTCACCATGATGGTGGGTATTCAACATTTAGATTTGAAATTACAGATGTATTAGAAGATGTAAATACTTTAATGCTTAAAGTTGATAACAGTGTCAATGATAGAGTTTATCCACAAAAAGCAGATTTTACTTTCTATGGCGGTATTTATAGAGATGTTAATATTGTATCTGTTTCAGAAAATCATTTTGATCTTCTTCACCATGGATCAAGAGGTGCTAAAGTAAAAACTACAGTTGATCAACAAATTGGGAAAATAGATGTAGAAACATATATTGTTGGTCAAGGAAAAGTAACTGCAAAATTATCTGATCAAAGCGGTCATGTGATTTTTAATGGCGAAATTAAAAATGATATCGAAGTTGATAAAGTGCATTTATGGCAAGGACTTGATGATCCTTATCTATACACTTTAGAACTAAATTTAAAGAATGGTAACAAAATTGAAGATCGTATTGAATTTTCAATTGGTTTTAGATCATTTAGTATGGACCCTAATGAAGGCTTCTTCTTAAATGGTAAAAAGTATCCACTTAGAGGGGTATGTAGACATCAAGATAGACCAAATATTGGTAATGCTTTAACAAAAGTCGAACATGAAGATGATATTGAGTTAATTAAGTCAGTTGGTGCAAATACAATTCGTCTTGCACACTATCAACATGATGATTATTTCTATGATCTTTGTGATAAAGAAGGATTTGTTGTTTGGGCAGAGATTCCATACATTTCAAAACATATGGAAAATGGAAACGATAATGCTAGAGAACAAATGAAAGAATTAATTATTCAACATTATCATAGACCAAGTATTGTGACTTGGGGTATTTCAAATGAAATCACGATATCGCATGCAGGTAAAGATTGTCTTGCTTTCCACAAGGAAATGAATACATTAGTTCATGACTTAGATGATACTAGAAAAACAGTCATTGCTGATTATATGCCAGCAAGAATTAAAAATAAATTAAACAGAGTACCTGATGTTGTATCATATAACCTTTATTTCGGTTGGTACTTACCATTTACTTCCTTAGCTGGATGGAAATTAGATAATTATCATAAGAAATTTCCAAAAGAAATCATTGGATTATCTGAATACGGTGCTGAAGGTGTTAACACAGTCTATAATAGATTCCCTAGACGTGGCGATAATACAGAAGCATATCAAGCAATCTATCATGAACGTATGTTAGACATTATTAATAAACGCGATTATATCTGGGCTACTCATGTTTGGAATATGTTTGATTTTGCAGCTGATGCTAGAAATCAAGGTGGTGAACCCGGTATGAATCATAAAGGTTTAGTAACTTTCGATAGAAAGCGAAAGAAAGATGCGTTCTTCATCTATAAAGCACATTGGTCAAATGAACCTTTTGTTCACTTATGTGATAAGGGTTATGAGATGAGAACAGGTAGAAAGACAACGATTAAGGTTTATACAAATCAACCTTCAGTACAAATTTATCATAACGAAAAATTGGTATTTGATGGCGCAGTTGATAAAATTGCCAAAGTTAAAGTGCCGATGACTAAACAAAATCATGTCGTTGTAAAATCTAACGATTTAAGTGATGAGTCTTTATTTGTTAAGGTTAATAGAAAACCTAAGGCTTATAAGATTAAGAAAACTAAAAACGTTAGTTGGGAAAAATAGAAAGTTGATTGGAGAAAAAGATGACAACTGAAGAAATGATTAGACCAGATAATGGTCATATAAATAGAGGAAAGGGATATCAAATTGCATTATTCCCTTTCAACAATGCAGCAACAAATACTTACCTAGCTTTAATGACATTTATTACTTATTATGGTGGGTATTACTTAAGTGGTGGATTTGTCGGTGGTGTATTATCGGCTACTGCGATGGCAGCTTTAACAATTACACTATCATCAATTGTTACAGGTATGAGAATATTTGATGGTATCACCGATCCATTTATAGGAACTTTTATTGATAAGACAAATTCTAAACTTGGTAAGTTTAGACCTTATATGATTTATGGTAACTTATTGCTTGCAGCATCAGTTTTAGCAATGTTCTTCTTAATTAGACCAATTCAAATTGGTTGGTTAAGATGGGTGTTATTCATTCTTTGTTATGTATTTTATGTATTTGGATACACTGCTCAAACAGCTGTAACTAAAGCGGGACAAACTTGTATTACTAATGATCCTAAACAACGTTCTCAATTTGTTGTTTGGAACATGGTTGGTATGGTTGGATCTATCGTATTAGTCAATATGATTGGTAATGGTTTATTACCAATTATGGTTGATCCTTTAAACGCTAGTTTCGGTGTTCAATACAATCCTGAATTCTACAATATCTTAGTTCCAATTTCAGTCGGTATATCAATGCTTTATACTGCTTTAGCAGTATTTGCGATTTGGAAAAAGGATATTCCAGAAAACTGGGGTATTGATCTAGATGCGAAACCAGCGAAATTTAAAGATTTTGTTGATGTATTAAAACACAATAATCAAATTAGATGGTTAGTATTTTCTGCAGGTGCAAATAAACTAGCATCAACGATTGCGACATCTGGTGCAGTTGCTGTATTGGTATACGGTATTATGATGGGTAGTTATAATGGCTTATACATTCCTATGTATGCATTGTCATTTGGTTTTATGGGTATATTCTTTATTGTCGGGGCTAAATTAGCTGGTAATAAGGGACAAAAACGTGCAGTGACTCAATTTACTGCAATTGCGTTCTTATTCTATGTCGGTCTTGTGATTCTATTACTTATGTGGGATCCAAATAATCCTGATTTCAATCTATCATTGTTACATTGGAGAGCAGATGATTCAATTTATTTTGCAACCAATATATTTACTTTAGCTTGGATTGTATTATTTGGCTTTGGTTATGGTGCATATAATCTTGGATCAGAAATGGTTATTCCAATGATTGCTGACTGTACAGACTATGAAACATATCGTTCTGGTAATTATGTACCAGGTATGTTAGGTACATTATTCTCATTAATTGATAAATTTGTATCATCATTTGCAACAGTACTAATTTCTGTATTTATTGTAGGATTAATACCTGCACTAGAAGGTAAATTACCAAGTACGGGTGTATCTATTAGTGACTATCAAGGGGTACTACCTTCAGCACTAATTACATTTGCTTTCATACCAATGATTGCATGGATCATTACACTTATTTCTATGTATTTCTATAAACTTAACGGAAATAAACTTAGAGAAATTCAAGCTGTAAATGCAATTAGAAAAAAAGCAATCAGCTTAGGTATGCCAAAAGAAGAAGCAATGAAAACATGGGTTACTATTGCACAAGTACCTAAAGAATTTATTCATGATTATGAAAAGATTATTAATGAAAAATATGAACATCAATCTATTTTTGATAAATTATATAACAAGGTTTGGGGTAAAGGTGAAATCGTTAATGAAGTGCCTGCCTCAGCAGTTGTAGAAATTCCTGAAATTTATAAAGGTTAATAACTATTTGCAAATATATGCGGAATTTGTGGATAACATATATAAGGAGGAAGAGTAATGTTAGAAAAATTGAGAGAAGGGTATGATAAGCGTGCAGTTGGTTATTACTTTACTGCAGGTGTCACTGTACTATCACTTGTTTTAGCAATTGTTTATGCAATTGGATATGCAGGTACAGATTACATTTCTTGGATGGCAGTAGTACTACTTGGTGTATTAGTTGTAGCTAATGCTTTATTACTACTTTTCAATAAAATTGATTGGATACCGCTAGTTTCAATCGTTTTATCAGTTGTTGCAACATGCTTCTTTGTTTATGGTATATATTTCTACGTATCAGTTGTATTTGTAGGAATCGATATCCAAAACTTTGATGCAAGATTTGTAATAAACACAGTTCTATTCGTATTATTACTAGGATTAAGTTCAGCAAACTTATTCTTAAAACAAAGTAAATAATTTAATTAAAATTAAAATAAAAAACTAATTATGAATTATGCATGCCGCATCATGCAAAATGTATTACAAAACACTTTCATAAAAAATAATGAGGAGGAGTAACCATGAAAGTAGGAATTACACTATGGAAAAAAGTCGTGGGACTTGTAACTGGTATGCTATTTGCATTTCTCATCGTCGGTACTGTAATTGCTAGTGAAAACGAAGGCGCTATTAGTGCATCATTAGGCGCTAAAACATTCGAAGTCATTGACAATTCTGATGGTACAGAAGATACCGACTATTTCAAATCAGATTACGCTAATTTAGCGGAATTAAAAGCAGTCAGCGATGCTATGGGTGAACAAGCAGAAGCTGAAGGTGCTGTATTATTGAAAAATGATAATAACGCACTACCTCTATTAGCAGGTAGTAGAGATGTAACATTATTTGGTATTACATCAGTAGATCCAGTATATGGTGGTACTGGTTCAGGTGCTGTTGATACTTCATCTGCACCAACATTTGCATCAGCAATGGAAGCTTCAGGCTTTACTGTTAATGATGATGTATGGACTGCATATGAAGATTTATATGCTGGCGATTACGGTAGAACAGCTCTACCAGGATCAAGTCCATGGAGCACAAATGGATTTACAATTGGTGAAGCACCATTTAGTGATGTTGTAGATGCTGCTGGTGCATCATTTGCAACTTATGGTGATGCAGCAATCGTCGTTATCGGACGTGTTGGTGGTGAAGGATCAGATATGAAATCTACTGGATTACCTGATGACAATGCAACTGCCGGCGATTATTTAAGACTTTCAGCTAATGAAATTGGCTTATTAGAAGGTTTAGCTGCTAGAAAAGGTACTGATTTCGATAGAATTATCGTTTTATTAAACTCAGCAAACCAAGTAGAAGCTTCATTTATTAATGATGCTGATTACAAAATTGATGCTGCATTATGGATTGGTGGCGTTGGTCAAGTTGGTTTATATGCAGTTGCTGATATTTTAGCAGGTGAAGTAAACCCTTCAGGACATTTATCAGATATGTTCTGGGCAGATCATTCATACAACCCTGTATTAGCAAACTTCGGCGCATATGCTTATAGCAACTCAGGCGATTTTGAAGGCGTTAATGGTAGCTCATTTGGTAGCTATGTTGTATACCAAGAAGGTGTATACCTTGGATATCGTTATGCTGAAACACGTTATGAAGATATCGTAATGAGTAGTGCAAACGCAGGATCATTTACATATGATGATGTTGTATCTTATCCATTTGGATACGGTCTATCTTATTCAAGTTTTGAATATTCAAACTTTGAAGTTAGTAGAAGAGCTGGTGTTTATACTGCATCAGTAGAAGTAACAAACACAGGATCAGTTGCTGGTAAAGACGCTGCACAATTCTATGTACAAAAACCTTATACTGATTATGATAGAGAAAATGGTATTGAAAAACCTTCAATCGAATTAGTTGATTTCGCTAAAACTGATGTATTAGCTCCTGGTGATTCACAAGTCGTTACAGTTGAAATCGATCAAAAATATTTTACATCTTATGACGCAAACGGTGCAGAAACATTCGTTTTAGATGCTGGTACTTATTATGTAGCAGTAGGTCATGATGCTCATGATGCATTAAATAACGTTTTAGCTGCTAAAGGTTTTGATTTGGCTGATGGTATGACAGCTGCTGGTGATGCATCAATGGTTGCTGATTATACTTTAGGATTTGATGCTGATACTTACAGCGTTTCATCAGCTACAGGTAAACCTGTAACTAACTTATTTGATCAAGCAGATATTAATAGAAGTGAAGAAGCTGGTAACCAAACAGTGACTTACCTTTCTAGAGATAACTGGGCTGGTACTGTTGATTTAGTAAATCATGCTGAAGTTGTTTTAACTCAAGCAATGGTAGACAAATTAGTAGGACAAACAACTGAACCAGATACTGATGATACACCATATCCTGCTTATGAAGCAGATAATGGATTAAAACTTGTTGATATGCGTGTAGATTCAGAAGGTAATCCAATTGCCTTTGATGATCCAGCATGGGATTTATTTATGGATCAATTAAGCTGGGATGAAACTGCTTATCTATTATCAACTGGTCTTCGTAAGACTGGTGTCATTGAATCAATTGCTAAACCAGAAACTGTTGATCATAATGGTCCTAGTGGGTTGACTCAACCATTTAGCTATGGTCCTAATGGATTAGCTAATTTAACTGATGATCCTCTTAAAGATTCTCAACCTATGTGTTATCCAAGTAATGGTATCTTAGCTGCTACATTCAATAAAGAATTAGCGAGAGCTATTGGTACTGCAATTGGTGAAGAAGGTCTATGGGCAGGATATTCTGGTTTATATGGTACTGGTGCTAATATGCATAGAAGTCCATATGAAGGTCGTGCTTTCGAATATTATTCAGAAGATCCAATCTTAACAGGATTTATTGTTAGTGAAGAATCAGCTGGTATTCAATCTAAAGGTGTATATGTTTATCTTAAACATTTCGCTTTAAACGAACAAGAAAACAACAGAACTGGTATTGCTACATTCACTAATGAACAAGCACTTCGTGAAATCTATTTAAGAGCATTTGAAATTCCAGTAGAAGATGCTGGTGTTAAAAATGTGATGGCTGCATTTAATAGAGTTGGTCTAGAAATCGCACCAAACTCTGATGCATTATTAAATGGATGGTTAAGAGATGAAGCAGGTATGACAGGATTTGTTGTAACTGACTTCTATATGGCTTACGGTGGTACTTTCAACCGTGCTCAAACAATCATTAATGGTTGTGACTTACCTGATGGTGATGTTGATCCAAGCGCACTTGATGTTTATAAAGAAGATCATGGTGCAGTTGCACAAGCAATGAGATTAGCTGCTAAACGTGTATTATATACTGTAGCACAATCTAATGCGATGAACGGTATCTCATCTGGTACACAAATCGTACAATTAACACCTACTTGGGTGACTGCTCTTAGAGCAACAGATATCGTATTCGGACTTGCATTTGTTGGAGTTTCAACACTTATGGTCTTAGAAGCGATTAAAAAATCTAAAAAAGCTTAAAAAATGATATGATATAGTCAAAGGTGCTATGCGATATAGCATAGCACCAGACTTATCAAATTTATTATCCTTTTTAAGTGTTCTAATATCTAGAATATTTAAAAATTTTAATAAATGATTGATTAAAATATAGAGGTATAAAAAATGAAAAAATTTGATGTATTAAAAAAAATTACTGATGCTGGTGTAGTTGCTGTTGTAAGAGCAGAAAATGAAGAACAAGCAATCAATATTTCAAAAGCTTGTATTGAAGGCGGCATACCTGCCATTGAAGTGACATTTACTGTCCCAGGTGCTGCAGATGTGATCAAAGCTTTAGATCAAGCATTTACTGATGAAGAATTAATTGTTGGTGCGGGTACTGTGTTAGACAGTGAAACTGCAAGAGTTGCAATTTTGGCTGGTGCCAAATATATTGTAAGTCCTGGGTTTGACCTTGAATCAGCTAAATTATGTAATAGATATCAAATCCCTTATATGCCAGGATGTTTGACAATTACAGAGATGCTTACAGCAATGGAAGCTGGTGTAGATATTGTTAAATTATTCCCAGGTAGTGCATTTGGACCAAGCTATGTTAAAGCGGTTAAAGGACCTCTACCTCAAGCTAATATTATGCCAACTGGTGGTGTTTCACTAGATAATGTCGACACTTGGATTAAAAATGGTGTAGTTGCAGTTGGTGTTGGTGGACAATTAACTGGACCTGCTAAAAAAGGTGATTATGAAGGCGTTAAAGAGAATGCCATTAAATTTGTAGAAGCAGTTAAAAAGGCAAGAGCGTAAGGAGAATTAAAATGAGTAGAGTAGTAACATTAGGAGAAATTATGTTAAGACTATCAACACCTGGACAACAACGCTTTGTTCAATCTGATAGTTTTGATGTTGTATATGGTGGTGGTGAAGCAAATGTTTCAGTATCACTTGCTAATTATGGGCATGATGCATATTTTGTATCAAAACTTCCAACACATGAAATCGGACAAAGTGCAGTGAATGCACTTAGAAAATATGGCGTTAATACTGATTTTATCGCTCGTGGTGGTAATCGCGTAGGTATTTATTTTCTAGAAACAGGAGCATCAATGCGTCCTTCTAAAGTGATTTATGACAGAGCACATAGTTCAATTTCTGAAGCTTCAGTTGAAGACTTTGATTTTGATAAAATCTTCGAAGGTAAAGATTGGTTTCACTGGTCAGGTATTACACCAGCGATTAGTCCAAAAGCTGCACTTATCACAAAGGCAGCATGCGAAGCAGCTAAACGTCATGGCGTAACTGTTTCAGTAGACTTAAACTACCGTAAAAAATTATGGACACCAGAACAAGCTCAAGCAGTTATGAAAGATTTAATGCAATATGTTGATGTTTGTATTGGTAACGAAGAAGATGCTGAGTTAGTATTAGGCTTTAAACCTGCACATACTGATGTTACATCAGGTAAGTTAGATGCTGAAGGTTATAAACAAATATTTAAAGAAATGAAGGAACAATTTGGATTCAAATACGTAACTTCAACACTTAGAGAATCTTTTTCAGCAACTAAAAATGGTTGGAGTGCATTACTATATGATGGCACTGATTTCTATCAATCAAAACGTTATGAAATCAATCCGATTATAGACCGCGTTGGCGGTGGTGATTCATTTGCTGGTGGACTTATTCATGGTCTACTTACAAGAGGACCACAAGAAGCAATTGAATTTGCAGTTGCTGCCAGTGCATTAAAACATACGATTCCAGGAGATTTCAATCTTGTTGGTGAAAAAGAAGTAGAAACACTTGCTGGTGGAGATGCTTCAGGAAGAGTACAAAGATAGGAGAAAACAATGAAATTATCATTTAGATGGTATGGAGATACCGACCCAATTCCATTAAACTATATTAGACAAATCCCTAATATGCATTCAATCGTTACAGCGATTTATGACATTCCAGTTGGTGAAGTTTGGCCAATGAATAAAATTATGGATTTAAAAAAAGAAGTAGAAGATAAAAATCTTCACTTTGACGTGATTGAAAGTGTACCTGTCCATGAAGATATCAAATTAGGATTAGATACAAGAGATCGCTATATTGAAAATTATAAACAAAATATCATTAACTTAGGAAAAGCAGGCGTTAAAGTTATTTGTTATAACTTTATGCCAGTCTTCGATTGGACTAGAACTCAGTTGCACAAGGAACTAGCAGATGGATCAAATGCATTAGTTTACTATAAAGAAGATTTAGATAAAATGGATCCACTTACAGGGGAATTAACGTTACCAGGTTGGGATTCTAGTTATACAAAAGAATCACTTCATGCATTATTTGCTCAATATGCAAAAGTTGATGAAGAAAAACTTTGGGAAAATCTAACTTATTTTCTAGAAGCAATCATTCCAGTTGCTGAAAAAGCGGGTGTTAAGATGGCAATTCACCCTGATGACCCACCTTATCCAATCTTTGGTCTTCCAAGAATTATTACATGTGAAGAAAATCTTGATCATTTCTTAAAGATTGTTGATTCACCATATAATGGATTAACTTTCTGTACAGGTTCTCTAGGAAGTTCTCCTAAAAACAAAGTTGAAGATTTAATTAAAAAATATGCTGATATGGGCAGAATTCACTTTGTACACATCAGAAATGTAAAACTATTAGAAGATGGATTTAGCTTTGAAGAAAGTGCGCATCCATCAAATTACGGTTCTATGGATATCGTAAAAATTATTGAAAACTTATATGATGCAGGCTTTGATGGCTATGTTAGACCAGACCATGGACGTATGATATTTGGTGAAACAGGAAAACCTGGATACGGTCTATATGATCGTGCATTAGGTGCTACATATATTTTAGGTATTTATGAAACAATTAAGAAAGTCAAAGGTGGAAAATAATGAACTTACCATTTAATGTAGATTTAAAAGATAAAGTTGCAGTTGTTACTGGTGGTGCCGGTGTCTTAGGCTCATACTGGGTAGAAGCATTACTTCAATGTGGTGCAAAAGTTGCAATCTTAGATTTAAGAAAAGAAAATGCTGATAAAAAAGCTGATGAATTAAGACATTTAGGTGAAGTTATCGGTGTTGAAGCAAACGTACTTAGCAAAGAAAGTTTAGAAAAAGCACATGAAGAAGTATTAGCTAAATTAGGTAAATGCGATATTTTATTAAATGGTGCTGGTGGTAATCACCCTAAAGGTACAACGACTAAAGAATATTTCTTTGCAGAAGACTTAGACTCTAAAGAAGATATTAAAACATTTTATGATCTAGATGATCAAAGTATTCGTTTTGTATTTGATTTAAACTTTATTGGCTCTTTACTACCATCTCAAGTATTTTCTAAAGATATGATTGGTAGAAGTGGATGTACAATCATTAACGTATCTTCTATGAACGCATTTACACCACTGACTAAGATTCCTGCATATTCTGGTGCTAAAGCTGCAATCAGCAACTTTACACAATGGTTAGCAGTTCATTTTTCTAAAGTTGGTATTAGAGTCAATGCACTTGCTCCAGGATTCTTCTCAACAGCACAAAATAAAGCATTATTATTTAACGAAGATGGTACACCAACCGCACGTACACATAAAATCTTGTCACAAACTCCAATGGATCGCTTTGGCGAACCTGAAGAATTAGTTGGCGCTCTATTATTTTTAGTATCAGAGAAAGCATCTGGATTTGTTAATGGTATTATTCTACCTATTGATGGTGGTTTCTCAGCTTATTCAGGAGTATAATTATGGCATTTTTAGATGAAGATTTCTTATTGGAATCAAGTTTAGCAAAAAAACTTTATCACGAAGTCGTTGAAAATCTTCCAATTATTGATTATCATTGTCATTTATCTGCCAAAGAAGTCTATGAAAATAAACCATTTAAATCAATTACTGATGTATGGCTAAATGGCGATCACTACAAGTGGCGTTTTCTTAGAAGTTTTGGTGTAAGTGAAAATTTAATCAGTGGTGGTTCAAGTGATTATGATCGCTTTTTGACATATGCGAAATATATGCCTTATGCCATAGGTAATCCACTATACCACTGGTCTCATCTAGAACTTAGACGTTTTTTTAAGACTGATTTATTATTAAATGAAAAAAATGCTAAAAATTTATTTGAATTAACAAATGCTAAAATTAAAAGCATGAAACCTTCTGATTTATTAGATTTCTTCAAAGTTGAGATTATCGGAACGACTGATGATCCAACAGATGATTTAAAATATCACAGTTTGTTAAAAAAAGAAAATAACACTTATCGTGTCATTCCTTCATTTAGACCTGATAAAGCTATACATGCAGAAAAAGATGGGTTTGTTGAATGGATTTCTGATTTAGAAAAAGTTGTTGGATTTAAAATTGATGGTATCAAAGCATTAGAAGAAGCTTTAGAGAGTAGAATTGAATTTTTTAATCAAGCAGGATGTAAGTCATCAGATCATTCGTTCGATCACATCATGTATAAAGAGGCTTCTATAGAAGAAGTTGAAAAAGCATTTGCTAAAGCGATGAAAAAAGAAGAGTTATCCGATGATGAACTAAGAATGTATAAAGGTCATATATTGGCTTTCTTAGGTAAAACTTATAAAACATACAATTGGGTTCAACAATATCATATTGGTGCGATGCGTAATGTGAATTTTGATAAATTCGAAGCATATGGTGCAGATTTTGGATATGATTCAATGAATGACCAAGGGTTTATCGCTCAATTAGGGACTTTACTTAATGCACAGGAGAAAGTTCAAGGACTACCAAAAACAGTTGTATACACGCTAAATCCTGCATTTAATGAAGCGATAGCAACACTTGTTGGCTCATTTAATGAAGTTGGTATTAAACAGAAAGTTCAATTTGGTAGTGGTTGGTGGTTTAATGACCAATCAGATGGTATGAAGCGTCATTTAGAGGCTGTATCACAAATGAGCATCCTATCAAACTTTATCGGTATGACAACGGATTCTAGATCATTCTTATCTTATGTAAGACATGAATATTTTAGAAGAATTGTTGTTAATAAATTAGCATCATTAGTGACGAGCGGACAATATCCAGAGGATTTTAAAACACTAAGCGAAATCGCTATAGATATCTGTTATCAAAATGCAAAAAATTATTTTAGTTTATAAATAGAATTATAACGTATTTTCAATTCCTATACTTTTGTCGATTTATAATTCTATCTATCTTATATTAAATATCACCAAAAAAAAGAACGCTATTTGCCGGCGTTCTTTTTATTTATTGGAATTGATTAATGATGCTTAAATGCATCTACTGTTAAGAAATTATACGTGTCAAGAATCCAACTTGGTTGATTATGATTAAATCCTATTTTATCAACCATGACCATATTTACACCTTCTACTAGCTTAGTGTTTTGTGCTGCTACTAAGGCTTCATATATATCGACATGTTCACTTCTTGAAAAGTCTAGTGTACCTTGTCCATTATACATAAAGTGTATTGGATAAGACTCGAATCTTTCACTATTAATGGCATTTATTATTTCATCAGCGGTAGAACTTATACCTTCAAATGCTCCAAAATAACTAAAATAATCAAGTGATTCTACCATACCGGAAGAAATAGTTGTTCTAGAACCTCTTGAACAACCCGCAATAGCTCGATGATCTCTAGATTCAATAAAACCTTCATCATCAGCGGTTTTTGCATATGTGCTGTATTTGCTTTCAACCATTGGCATAATTACATTTCTAAGTTCTAAATAGAAATATCTATGATCATAATTACTAATGCGTAAATCCTCAAAGTCTATTACATCATTGTAATAGAAACTAGGTGTGACTATGATTAATGGATCAATTAAACCCTGTTGTATCAAATGATCTACTATAATATTGATTTTAGCTGCATTAAACCAATATAATTCACTGGCCTTGCTTGGGTGGATTAAATATAGAATATTATAAGATTGTGTTTCATCATAGCCATAAGGAGTGTAAACCATAAGTGATTTATTTGATGTATAAGTACCTGGTGACTGACTGTTTAATAATTCTGCCGAATAGGCTTCTGTTGTATAATCAATTTGCTCAATAAGGCCACTTTCTTCAATAGGATCAGTTAGACCATCAGGAAGTTTATCGTATTGGTATAGATGAGCTAAAGGATTATCCACAGGCATAACATCTTCAATTTTATCTTGTTCGTTATTATCATCTGGTACTTCAGTAGAAGTACAGGAAGTCATCAGTATAAGAAGAGATGTTAAACATAATAGGTTTATTAGTTTAAGTAATATATTTTTCATTGTATCCCCCTAATAAACTAATCTTTATAGATTCGATCTTTATAGTATATGAGTTGTCCTTCTTTATTTTCTGCATGTGTTTTTATAGCATCTACATATTCTGTATCATAGGCTTCTCCAACACTGAAACCATTATCGACGATTTCTTGACAAATTGAAATTAAATCATCAATTAGGGTTTTAGCATATGGGTTCATCGTGATATGTGAAATTAGACAGTAATCCCATTCATCATCAAAAGCTTTAAGTCCTTTTAAGCCTTCAAGATACTCTTCAACAGTAAGAGAACCAGCACTATTGAGTTTAGTACCTGGGTTTGCACCATCACCACTGATTAATATACGGTCTTCAACACATAGAAAAACCATTTGGCCAGGCGTATGGCCTGGTAAATCAAAAGCTTTTATTGTATAGTTACCTAAATCAACGGTATCCCCTTGATGTAAATCAATAAATTGGACATCTTTTAAAGGTGCAAGATCAGATTCTAATATTGTGTCTTTTAACATTCTTTTTCTAATGTATGCTAATCTAGTTTCAACGGTAGCAATAGGTACAATCACTTGATCATTTGGATTCAAATAAACATCACGAGATGTCGAAAATGCGCCTCCAATATGATCTGAATGTGCATGAGTTAACCATATATCATATGGTTTGTTTGTAACTAAAGTTACAAGTTCATCAAAATTACCAAATCCTGTACCCGCATCAACGACTAATGCACGGGTATCTCCTTCAATAATATATATTATTGTTGTTGTACGTTCGACGATAGCAGTTATGTGCTCATTAACTTTAACAACACTAACTGGTGACGCTTTGCCATCCTCACCTGATAAATAATAAATACTGTTCATTTTGTTTGCCTGATCATATTCTGGGTCAAGTATAAAAGTACCTTTCAACAATTGACTATCCTCAGTGTAGTAATACTTGAATCCATCGACTGAAACAAGACCTACTAAAGGCTCACTACAACCTGATAAACTGACAAATATCATAGCTGTTAAGGTCAGTATAAACATAAGTCTTTTTAACATATTTTTCCTCCATTATTATAATTTATGTAGATTTATTAATTATAAATTTTCTTGTTCTACTTAATTAATCTAACATTAAAAAAATATTTATAACATAGGGTTCCCTTTTTCGGTATCTTTTTTCGCATACTTTGCCAATTATGCTAATGAAACAACCAATAATGCAATTGGTATCGCTTTCAGAGGCTATAGTAATTAAAATATATATAAACGATGTTTTATATATAAAAAATAAGTAAGGAGCACAAAATGTTTATAAAAATCAAACACATGATGGTTTTAGTTTTATTGGGAGCGGTGTCAGTGATGACGTTATCTGCATGCGAAGAGGCATCTAATATTAAATCCATTACATTGCAGACTTCACCAAGAGATAGTTATATTGTTGACGATGAATTAAGCGAAGATTGGAATAAGTTAGTTGTAGAATATAAAGATGGTAAAAAAGAGTATTTACCTGGTGATGATGAGCGTATTTCAATTACAGGAGATACTTCCAGCATTGGAGAGAAAGAAGCAACCGTTACTTTTGAAGATGTTAGTATTACATATACCTATAAAGTCTATAATAGACTTTTATCAACAGTAAATGTTACTGGTGGTGACATTGTTGGTTATAGAGATGGAGATGTAGAAATATATAAAGGAATTCCATATGCAGCATCGACAAGTGGTGACCAAAGATGGCATGCACCTAAAGATGTAGAACCATGGGAAGGTGTAAAAGAAACTTTTGTATCAGGTGAAAGTGCACCACAACAAAAATATATACAAGAGAATGCAAACAATGTACGCAATTATGTTGGCATGGGTGAAGATTGTCTAAAACTTGATGTTTGGACAACAGGAACTGATACCCTCAACAAGCCAGTTATTGTTTACATACACGGTGGTGGAGGTATTAAAGGTGGTTCGTCAATTCCTATTGCTGATGGTACAAACATGGCTAAAGAAGATGTTGTCTTTGTATCTATTAGCTATCGATTAGGAAATTTTGCATTCATGGTAAGTGATGAACTAAAAGCAGAAAATGATGGTGCTGGGAATTTAGCAATGCTTGATCAAATTAAAGCATTAGAATGGGTTCAAGATAACATTGAACAATTTGGGGGAGATAAGGATAATGTGACTGTTACAGGACAAAGCTATGGTGCTAGAGCTGTATCAATTTTACTTGCATCACCACGTACAGAAGGTTTATTTGCACATGCAGCTATGTTTAGTGGTAATGCGATTGAAGTAGATCATGACACGATTGATGAAAAAATAAGCAAAACAGATTTAAATGGTGTAACACTTGAACAAATGAGAGCATATTCAACATCAGAAGTACTTAAGATGAATGTTACTGCTGATAATGTAAAAAACGATGAAGTGTTACCTCATGATTTACCGGTCGCATTTGAACAAGGCATTAACAAAGATGTCGATGTATTAATGAGTATAGTTCCTGGTGATTCTGTATACAATAATTTAGAAGCTCCAGGTGTTACTATTGAGGAAATACTTGTTGGGAAACAAAACTTACTTGCTGAAAAGCGAATAGCAGGTGGCGGACTAGGTAAAAACTATGTGTTGTGGATTGATTACGCATTATCAGGTGGAACTAAAGCAGAACATACAGATGATATGCCATTATGGTTTAGAAATTCTGCAAATCTATATAATGTTTGGAATGATAAAGATCAAGCGATGGCGATGACGATGTCTACATATCTAATTAATTTTGCTAAATATGGAGATCCAAATTACGGTAGTCAACTTAAATGGGAAGTTTCTACAGGCAACGGAGAATACTATAAAATTAATCGTGATATGTCGATTGAAATGCTAAAATTAACG
Source organism: Acholeplasmataceae bacterium (assembly GCA_963678355.1). GTDB lineage: Bacteria > Bacillota_I > Bacilli_A > Acholeplasmatales > Acholeplasmataceae > WOFB19. Next base: position 411,079 of record OY782823.1, read on the forward strand.
GAACAACAAATGGAATCAATTAGAAATTTGTATCCATTATCAGAAGAGTAAAAACTATCAAAAAAGTTATATAACTATTCATATTTATAGCTATTGCCAAAAATGCAAAAATAACGACAAAAAATGTGGTGTCACTTTACATATTTTTTACAGAATGTTAAATTATAAATGATATTAGAAAGCGCTTACTAATTTTTCAATAATAAGCGTAAAAAAATAATTTTTAAGGAGATTAAAATGAAGAGAGTTTTAAAAGGGTTAACAATGATGGCAGTATTTGTATTAGCAATATTTACATTAGCTGCATGTGGTGATGATGCGTTATCTGGTGATTTTGTTAAAGAAGATTACCATGTAGTAGTAGAATCACAAGGTATGGAATTTGATATTGTTGCAACAATATCATTTAGAGAAGATGGTACATGTACAGTATTATATGATATGTTCAGTGTAATGAAACCTGAAGTAGATACAACTTATACTGTAGATGGTGATGTAGTAACTGTTGCAGTTCCTACTGAAATGCACAATGCTGCATTGGATCCAACAGAAGAAGCATATGATATTTCACATAATATTAGTTTCTTTTTCCCAAATGAATTGGTAATTACTGTTGATAGAGATGCAATGACATTTGATTTAGCTGAGTAATTAATTAAAAAGATTATAGAATCTAAATAATTATGGAAAAATTGAAAAGGCATTATCGTTGGTATAAATTTCAAAGATATTGCTTTTTTATTTGAAGGAGAAAAAAATGGATAAAGTAAAAAAATATTTACAGGACAAGGGTCTAGGGTTTTATTTCCTAGCAACAAGTGTAATCATTGGCATTATTACATTAGTAATTTATATGTCAATCTATGGTGGCGGTATGTCAGCTGCAACAGATAACATGGATAGTATGTCATGGTATGCTGTATTGTGCATGTTTTTAGGTATTGCAGGTGCTGTTACACTCATATTATTTAAAGAAAATAAATGGGCGACAATCACATTAATGATTTTTTCATGTGCAGCATTGATGTTCTATTTATATGGTATTTATGTTTGGATATCAGTGTGGTTGGTAGCAATTGACCCGTTACAATCAGTGGGATCATTTATTATATGCACAGTTGGTTTCGTATTAGTTTATGGACTTGCTACAGCAAGTGTATTTACAAAATTTATTAAAAAAAATAGTAACGCGGAGGTTATTGAATAATGAAAAAACTTAAAAAAATCAGAAAAATAACATTAGCGGTATTTAATTTTCTTTTAGCATTCTTACTTATTGGATATGCGATTGCAATGGATAATTTCCCAACAGTAACTAGAGCATTGGGACAAACATCATCAGAAATTTCTGGTTCTTCTGATGAAGCATATTATGAATCTGATTATGATAACCTTGCTGCATTAATTGAAGACACTAAAGTTGTTGCAGAAGAAGTTATAGAAGGCGGTTCAGTACTACTGAAAAACGATACAGTTGGTAATGAACCAGCATTGCCTTTAGCTAAGGGAAGTAATATTAGTTTATTTAGTTTATCATCAGTGGATCCGGTTTATGGTGGTACTGGTTCTGGTCATGTTAATACAGATTTAGCACCAACATTTAAATCTGCTCTTGAAAGAAATGATAACTTTAATGTAAATGGTGATTTATGGGAATATTATTATTCTGTTAAAGATACATATCAAAGAACTTTCGGTTCTATATATGATGCTGGTGGAGAACCACTTGCTGGTGTATCTGGTGTAAACTTTAATGGTGATGTACCTTGGGATACATTAATTAATGGTACAAACGTTAATGGGTCACTTCAAACATATGGAGATGCTGCAATTTTCATCTTATCACGTGTTGGTGGTGAAGGGTCTGACCTTTTAAGTGAAGGTTTCAGTATTAATAATCCTGGTGATGCAACTGATGGTGACTATTTAAGATTATCACCTAAAGAAGCAAGCGTGTTAGAAGGATTAAAAGCTAAAAAAGATGATGGAACAATTAGTAAAATCATATTATTAATCAATTCAGCTAATATGGTTAGTGGTGATTTCATTGATGATGATGCATACGGTATTGATGCTGCTATGTGGATTGGTACTCCAGGCCAAGTTGGTCTATATGGTGTTGCTGATTTATTAGTAGGTGATGTTAATCCATCAGGTAGACTTGCTGATGTGATTTGGTATGACAATCAAGAAAATCCAGTATTATCAAACTTTGGTGCTTATGTATATGATGGCACACTTCCTGATGATATCAGTGACTATATGAATAACTCAGGTACATATGTCGTATATCAAGAAGGTATTTATTTAGGTTATAGATATACAGAAACGAGATATGAAGATTTTGTTCTTGGTGCTGATAATGTTGGTAATTATAATTATGATCAGACTGTTCAATATCCATTTGGTTATGGACTATCTTATACAAATTTTGAATACTCAAATTTCACAGTATCTGCTTATGATGAAGTTAATCATACTTATGATGTAAGTGTAGATGTAGAAAATGTTGGGTCAGTTGCTGGTAGAGAAGTTGTACAAATCTATTTACAAAAACCATATATTGAAGGTGGTATTGAAAAACCTTCAGTTGAATTAGTTGGATATGATAAAACAGCGCTATTAGCACCAAATGAAAGTGAAACAGTAACAGTAACAGTTGATGAAAAATACTTTGCTTCATATGATGCAAATGACCAATTAACTTATGTATTAGATAAAGGTGATTATTATTTAACAGTTGCTAAGAACAGTCATGACGCTGTTAATAACATTTTAGCAGCTAAAGGTAAAACAGTACTTGATGGTATGGATAGCGATGGTAATGCATTACTAACTAATGTATTAGATTATAGTGGTATTACTGATCAACGCGTTCTAAAATATTCAACGACTGAAAATGGCGTAGATATCACAAATTTATTTGATCAATCAGATATGAATAAATACGATGGTAGAGGCGATAACAGTGTTGAATACATGACAAGAAGTAATTGGAATGGTACAACAAAACAAACAGTTTCATTAACATGGACACCTCAAATGACAATTGACTTAGCTGCTAAGGGTTATGGTGGACAAATGACACTTGAACAAGACGATATTGCATATCCTACTTATGGCGCAAATAGAACAACTGATAGAAATGGCAACGAAGTTGCAAATATTAAATTAATTAGTTTACTAGAAGATGAAAATGGTAATCCAATAGCATATGATGACCCTAGATGGGATGATTTACTTGATCAACTTACATGGGATGAAACAGTAGAATTGATCAGATCAGGAATGAGAAGAACTGCAAGTATTGCAGCAATTGCTAAACCTGAAACACTTGATCACAACGGTCCTCAAGGTTTAACTGAAAGATTTGGAAACTTTGATCGTGGTCTTGCTGCTTTAACAGATGATCCACTTAAAAATACAAATGCAATGAATTATCCATCAAGTCCAGTGCTTGCAAGTTCATTTGATGATGAACTGGCTGCTCGTGTTGGTAACTTAATGGGTGAAGAAGCATTGTGGGCTGGATATTCTGGTTTATATGGTCCGGGCTCAAACATTCATAGAAGTCCTTATTCAGGAAGAAACTTTGAGTATTATAGCGAAGATGCATTCTTAAGTGGTAAAATTTCAGCTCAAGCAATAGCAGGTATGGAATCACATGGTATGTATGTTTATAACAAACATTTTGCTGGTAATGATCAAGAATACAATCGTATGGGGATTTCTGTTTGGACAAACGAACAAGCATTTAGAGAAATCTATTTAAGAGCATTTGAATTACCGATTGCAGAAGGTAATGCAAGTAATGTTATGGCTGCATACAGTAGATTAGGTATGGTCTGGTCAGGTGCACATAAGGGATTAATGACAGATTTATTGAGAAATGAATGGAATATGAGAGGGTTTGTCATCACTGATATGTGGTATGGTCAAGCAAATCATATGAATCTTCCAAGTATGTTAATGGCAGGAACAAATATCGTAGATGGTTCAAGACCTACATCTGATCTTGATATGGCTAAAGATGGCGGATATGGTGAATTAGCATGGGCTATGCGTGAATCTGCTCATAGAATTCTATATACTGTACTACACAGCAATGCAATGAACGGTTATTCATTAAATACAGAAATTACTGATGTTATGCCACCATGGCAAATCGAATTATTAGCAGTATTAGGTTTAGTCGGTATCGCATTTGTTGGTAATCTAAGTTGGATGATTGTAGACGAAATTAAAGATAGAAAAAAATTGAATTTAAAATAAGGAGAAAATATGAAATTATTAAAAAATTGGAAAGTTAAATTTAGTATTCTATCACTTATTGTCATAGGTGCTTTAGTTTTAACAGCTTGTTCACCTGAGGTTGAAAGTATTTCAGTTGATGTGGATAATGCAAAAGTAGAATATGTAGTTGATGAAGTATTCTCAACTGATGGTATTGTGGTTACTGCATCATTAAGTGATGACAGTGAAGAAGAGGTTGCATTAGCGGATGTAACATTTACAGCTCCAGATATGACAACTGCAGGTGAAAAAACTGTTACAGTTTCTTATTTAGAAAAAACAGCAACTTTCACGATTTCAGTTGAAGAAGCTGGTCCTACAGTATTATTTACATTCGTAAACAACAATTATAGTTATGAAGTTTATTCTGATGGTACTGGTATCTTTAGATTCTCTACTTATAGTATTGAAGAAGTAGGTACTTGGACATGGCAAAATTGGACATTTACAGTAATAAGTCCAAATGGTGTTGAAGTTGTTGCAACAATTAACCAAGATAATGGTAATGCATTAGAATTTGATTACACAGCAGACATTAACAGTCAATTAGTTGCTAGTTTCTCACTTGGATCAAGTGTAGAAGGCGGATGGGGCATCGCATTTGCGGGTCAAGGGTCTTACGATCCATCTTAATGTTTTGCAAAAAATTTAATGGCATCTTCATTATTCTTAAGATTTCTTGAGGGTTCTCCAATACGCCATTAAATATATAATAAAAGGAACACTTTATTGAGGTGTTCCTTTTTCTCTTTAATCAAGATTAATTTCTTTATTTAAAATACGTTCTTTTAATGACTTGATTTTTGATTCGATAATATCAGCTGTTTTTAAAAACTCGCTATCAGCTAATCCTGATGGATCATCTAATCCCCAGTCTTCTCTAAACTTACATGGGATAAATGGACATTCTACATTACAACCCATTGTAATTAATACATCAACATCTGAAGGTAATTCATCAATTAGCTTAGATGATTGTGTTAAATTCATATCAATATTATTTCTTTGTTTAATGACACGTACAGCATCTTGGTTGATTTGAGGTTTTGTTTCAGTACCTCCACTATAAGCTTCGAAGAAATCTCCGTAGTATGCTTTAGTCAATGCTTCAGCCATTTGACTTCTACAACTGTTGTGTACACAAACATATGCAACTTTAATTTTACTCATTAAAAAACTCCTATAATTTATTTGAGATTAATTTAGTGACTTCTTTTAAGCTTGGTACTCTACCTTGAGAAACAATTTCACCATTGATAATAAGTCCAGGCGTTCTAAGCAAACCACTGTTTGTAATCTCTATCATATCTGTAATATATAGAAGATTAGCCTTAATATCAAGTTCTTTGATTGCTAGCTCACAAAAATTTAGCAATTTTTTACAATTGGCACATCCGCCACCTAATACTTTAATTTCCATATTTATATCCTTTCTATATTAGAACGTTTTAGTATACGTTCTTAATTGATTTATATGACTATATAATGATGTTAAATAGATAACCCATAATCACAATACTTACTGCAACTATTGAAACAAATGTAATTAATAATCTATTTTTAACAACTTTTTTTAACATGATCATAGATGGTAGTGATAAAGCTGTTACAGCCATCATAAATGCTAAGACTGTACCTACTTGAACACCTTTACCAACTAGCGCTTCAGCAATTGGTAATGTACCAAAAATATCAGCGTACATTGGAATGCCTAGAACAGTAGCGATTAAAACTGAAAATGGATTATTTGAGCCTAGCATGCGTTCTATAAATGCTTGTGGAATCACACCGTGAATAATCGCACCAATACCAACACCGATAAGAATATAGAGCCATACACGTTTGATGATATCTCTAACTTGATACCAACTTTCTTTAACGCGTTCCATCTTGGTCATTGATATAATATCGTCACCATCGATTGCACTAGAATTTTTGATAAAGTCTTCCACATACTTATCCATACCAAACCAAGAGATGAGCGTGCCACCAACTACTGCAATGACTAACCCTACAATCACGTAGAATAGGGCAATTTCCCAGCCAAAGAAGCTTGCGAGCATCAAGATGGATGCAAGGTCGACTAGTGGTGAAGAAATCAAAAATGAGAACGTAACACCTACTGGTAGATCAGCTCTAGTGAAACCGATAAAGATTGGAATAGAAGAACAACTACAAAATGGTGTAATCGTACCAAGAAGTGCACCGAAAATATGAGAACCAATACCTTTGTGTTTAGATAGTATTTTCTTTGTGCGTTCTGGTGGAAAATAAGTTTGAATATATGATGAAATAAATATTAATACCATTAAAAGTATAAATATTTTGATCACATCATATATAAAGAATGAAAGTGATGTAAATAATTGTGAGTTTTGATCAAGTTTAAATACATCTAATAATAGTAAATTGACTATATCTTGTAGCCAAATCATTTTTAAGAGTTGATCATTTAAAAATGTAAAAATTAATCTGATAATTTGCATGATGATTTTTCTTCCTTTAGGGTCGTAAGATAATTGATGAGATCATCAATGACGTCTATGTTTACATGATGTTTATGCCATGTACCTTCTTTGTGTGAATTTGTTAAACCTGATTTTTTAAGCAAATTCAAGTGATAAGAAAGTGTAGGTTGAGAAATTGGCAATTGATCAATTAATGTACAACCACAAGTTTCTCCCTTAATTAGTAAACTTAATATTTTTAATCTATTTTCATCAGAGAGAGCCTTAAAAAGTAAGGCATATTTTTCTTCCATAGATAACCTCCGTCATAAATTTTTATAAATATTGATAAGTATCTATATTGATAACCGTCTATATATTAACACTAGATATAAATATAGTCAATAGTATTCAAGGATTATAGATTTTTAATTATAGCCAAAGCGTGTATAATAGTATTAGAGAAGAACAATAGAAGAGGTAGAAAATGGTTAACATATTACTAAGTTTACGTATCTTTGATCAACCGATAATCAAAGAAGCTCTAAAACCATATATCAATCCTGATAGCAAGGTTACAGTTTTAACTTATTCATTTTTTAAAATGTTTTGTAGTGATGAAGATGCATATGAAGCATATTATCAAGAAGGTGGAGAATACTTTGATAAAATATGGGACTCTTTTTCAGTATTTGATATAAAAAAAGATAACTTTTTTTGGATTGATTACTATAAGGATTCAAAGGATGAAGCAATTAAAAAAATTAATGCTGCAGATGTGATATATTTTCCAGGTGGAGCGCCCGATGAAATGATGGATAGAATCAGAGAAAAAGGCTTAATAGATGCGTTAAGTGACCCATCTAAAACATATATTGGCGTATCTGCTGGGACGATGATTCAGTTTAAGAATTACTATATCTCACCAGATGCAGAGTATCCAAAGTTCAGTGAAGAAAGTGGACTTGGACTAGTTGATGGTTTTTATGGCGAAGTACATTATAGAAGACGCAAAAAACAAAAGTCTTCGATAAGAAAAATATGGCGAAAATATCATAAAAATATGTATGTTATACCAAATGATGGTTGTATCATTGTAGATAAAAACGGTATAAAAACAATTGGTACAGCTAAACAGTTGTATGATAAAAAAGGCGTTATTAAATAAGTGGAGAAAAGAGAGAAATACATGAAGAAATTTATTATTATATATACGATTATCAGTGTGATTTTATTGGTTTTCGTTACTGCATTTTCGGCATATAATCAATACTTGGCACGTATGATTGATGTCTTTAATATGATTACAGAAGAAGCCGTTGAAACACGTGATTTAGATACATTTATCGCATATCAATCAAAGGCTTATGAACTTGTTCAATCTGAGATTTCAGGTGATTATGAGTTTTTTGTTTATAGATCGCTTGGTGAAGATAGTGAGGGTGATTTTGAACAGTTGTCAATCTATGTGATGCCTTTAAATGATGTCACATATGCAACTGATGTAGATGATGATCAAGATCAAAGTGATATTGTTTTTAAAAATGATCAAGGATCGATTATATATCAGTTAAGTGACGATGAAAACTATGAAGGTGAAGCGATAAGTTATGGTATTGAACAAATTGGATTTTACTATGCTGCAATTCGTCTAGATGCATTCATGCATATCAATGTTGAAGTCTATGACTATGATCATCAAGATATATATCAAACAGCATATGATTATAATAGTATTTTTAATATCCAAGATGAAGGTGTTTCACCTGGTATGACAGAAGAAGAACTTAATGGATATATAGATTTTAATACCTATGTAAGACCTGAAATATTAAATACAGTGATGATCTTTATCGTCGTTGATATTATTGTAGGTAGTGCTCTATATTTTTATAGAAAAAAATCAAAGAAGTTATAAACTTCTTTTTTTTAGCTTTGAAAAATTACCGTTGAAATTCATGAATTTATTCATATAATAAGAGTGAAAGAGGTGGCGAAATGAAACTTATTAGAACATGTAAAGATACAAAAGATAGATTAAAGGAAGTTTCACTTAATGCGAATGATGCATTAGAACAAAAAAATATTTATATTGATGAAGATTCAAAAATGCAAACCATTAAAGGTTTTGGTGGTGCATTTACTGAAGCATCAGCATATAACCTTTCAAGAGTGGGAAAACAGGTCAGAGATAAAGCGATAAAAGCGTATTTTGATCCAGTTGATGGTATTGGTTATACGATTGGGAGAGTTTCAATACATGGCTGTGATTTTAGTTTAGGCAGTTACTTATACATTGATGACTACGATGATAGTCTTAAAAGTTTTTCAGTTAAACGAGATGAACCAATCATTGATTTAATTAAAGATGCATCAAATTATGCTAGACAAAATATAAAAATTCTAGCATCTCCTTGGACGCCTCCATTTTGGATGAAGGATAATCAATCACCGATCAGAGGTGGTAAACTGATGCCATCTTATGATCAAACATGGGCAAATTATTTTGTTAAGTTTATCAAAGCGTATCAAGAAAAAGGTATTGAGGTTGATTCAGTCACTGTTCAAAACGAGCCAATGGCTGCTCAGCGATGGGATTCATGTATTTATGAAAACGATGATGAGTTAAGATTTGTTAAAGTTTTAGGTAAAACATTAGAAGCAGAAGGACTTGGACATATTCATATTTATATTTGGGATCACAATAGAGATGTTATGTTGGAACGTGCTAAAGCAGTGTTAAGTGATCCTATAGCTTATCAATATGTTCATGGGACTGCATTTCACTGGTATGACCCTGAGATGTTTGATGAGGTAAGAAAAACACATGAAGCATTTCCAGAGAAACATTTATTGTTTTCTGAAGGATGTCAAGAAAATGGTCCACATTTTGATGACTATAGTGTCGGTGAAAGATATGGTAGAAACATTTTAAATGATTTAAGAAATTATAATGAAGGATATATAGATTGGAATTTATTTTTAGATGACACGGGAGGTCCAAATCACGTCAACAACCTTTGTTCATCACCAATTATGTTTAAGATTTTCCATGAAGAAACAATTTATAATCCATCATATTATTATGTAGGTCAGTTCTCAAAATATATAAGACCAGGAGCGATTCAACTCAAATCCTGGGGCGATAACGGCATTAGTTTTATCGCATTTGAGAATAGGGATAGATCTTTAGCAATCGTCGTAATGAATGAAGAGGAAAAAGACTTTAATGTTTGTCTAAACATAAAAAATAAATCGGTTTCCTTTGAGGTTAAATCTCATAGTATTAATACTCTATTAATATAAATATTAATAGCATAAGCACTTCTAAGCGATTAGAGGTGCTTTTTTATGATAGCGATTACATTTTATAGAATAAAAGTCTTTACAAATTAAAAAAAACATATATAATGAAATTAGGAAACCGATTTCTTTAGAGGTGTTTTTATGGGAGTAAAAAGAAACCTACAATTGAAAAAGCATCAAGGCTATTACTTTCCACTTTTTAATAGACATGGTATGAGAAGTTCTATCACACCATATCTGCAGGGAGATTTAAAACTTGATCAACATCATTTCGCATTAGTGCCAATATCTGAGCTTGACATGTTTAGATACAGTCAAAGTAGAAATGTAGTCTTTCATATTGATGGTATGCAATATGATTTAAATGGATCAAGATTTGATCAACAAGATGATCAGATTTTATATGAAGCAGATTTGTTATTTCAAAAAGTAAATAGAAGACATGATAAGTATGAAATGCAAGTAACAAGTTTTGTCGCAAAAGATGAAAATGTTGAGCTTCATGAAGTCGTTTATAAAAATATAAGTGATCAAGCACAGCATATTAGAGCTACAGTAGCAGTGCCACTTTATGGTAGAAGTGCTGATAACATAAGAGACCATAGACATGTGACATCATTACTTAACAGAATCTATACACATACACAAAGTGTTGAATTAAAACCAACATTGCTATTTAATGAAAAAGGACATTTTAAAAACGATATGGCTTATGCAGTGATTGCAAATGCCAAAGCGTTAAATGTTAAAGGATTTATACCAACAGTTGAAGATTACATCAATGAAGGTACTTTTGAATATCCGAATGGATTTGATAGATTAACTGGTTCAAATGAACAAATTGATGGGTATGAATGCATGGGTGCGATTCAATTTGAAGATACAGTAGTTGAACCAAATGAGAGCATAACAATTTACTTTGGTATTGCAATAACAAAAGATTTTAATGAAAAATCATATTTAAAATATTTAACAAAGCAAGGATTTATGGATGCATTAAAAGAAGCATCAGATGATTTTAAAGCATATGTTGATCAATTTGAGTTCTACATTGAAAATATGGAGACACAAAGTCAATTAAAATGGGTGAGTCTTCAACCATTGCTTAGAAGATATTACGGGAATTCATTTCTTCCTCATCATGATTATGGACATGGAGGCAAGGGTTGGCGAGATTTATGGCAAGATCTACTTGGCATGATTATGACTGGTGATGGTGAAGTCATCAATATGTTATATGATAATTTTGCAGGTGTTAGAGTTGATGGATCAAATGCGACGATTATTGGTGAAAGACCAGGTGAATTTATCGCTGATAGGAATTCTATTACCAGAGTTTGGTCAGATCATGGAGCTTGGCCACTCATCACAGTCAAGATGTATATTGATGAAACCAATGACCTAGATTTCTTACTTAGAAAACAAAATTATTTCTTCGATCAATTTACACATTACACGCATCAAAAGTCTGATCAGATGAAAGCAAATATGACTTATAAAGGCACAATTTTGGAGCACTTACTTGTTCAAAATTTAGTCGCATATCATCATCGTGGTTCACATGGCTACATTAAATTAGAAGATGCCGATTGGAATGATGGTCTTGACATGGCTAAAGATAAAGGTGAAACAATCGCATTTACGCACATGTATGTCAATAACTTAAGAGAATTAAGTCGCATGATTAATCATCTAGAGGCTCATGAAATAGACATTTTTGAAGAAGTGATGATGTTACTTGATATCAATTGTAATTTAGAAAAATATTTTAATAAGGTCCAAAACTTTAAGGGAAAAGTTAGACAAATTAAAAAAGTAGACTTAATCGATAAACTTGAAAGCTTAATTTCACCAGCAATCAAGTTTCTACAAGAAGATGCGTTTAAATATAATCGTTTTGAAGCCTACTATGATGAAAAGGGAGAACTTCTTGATAGTCCTAAATCTGTGAATCTTACTGGACAAGCGATGGCGTTAATGTCCAAAACAGCGACTTCTAAACAAGCCGAGTTACTATCAAGAAGCACAAAAGTTCATTTATTTGAACCTCATATCGGTGGTTATCACTTAAACAATAAGTATGATAGTCATATGGGTAGAGGATTTCAATTTGCTTATAACCATAAGGAAAATGGTGCAGTATTCTCGCATATGGCAGTTATGTATGCATATGGCCTTTATCAATACGATTTAATTGATGAAGGTAGAGAGGCATATATGGCATTACTACATAGATCTCAACAAAGAGACTCAAATGTATTATTAGGTATTCCAGAATATTTCACTGAAAAAGGTATTGGTAAATACAGTTATTTAACTGGTAGCGCAAGCTGGATGTTAAAACTTCTTAGAACAGAAGTATTTGGGCTTCAATTTCATTTTGGTGAATTAAGATTAAAACCTAAATTATCAAAAGCTGATTTCATTGATGGGAAGGCATATATTAAGACATATATATTTAATGAGTTAAGAGAAGTGATTTACTATAATCCTAAAGGACTCAACTATGGACAATACTACATCAAGGAAATTAAGGTAAATGGTCAACCTCATAAAAATCAATTTTATGAAGTTGATGGAAATATAGAGGTATATTTAGATGAAATTATATGATACATATGATTTTGATGGCATCGGTTATCAAAAATTATTTAACTTCAAAGATTGGCGTATCGCAGAACTAAAATTTATTGAAGATATAGATGCTAAACCACTAGATTTTCTTGAATGTCACTTAGAAACGGATGAAGTCTTTGTATTATTAGAAGGTAGTTGCAAGATGTGGTTCTTTGATGAAAATAAACCTGATCAAGGATTTAAAACACTTAAACTTAAAAAACATGAAGTCTTTAGAATTCCCCAAGGTATTTATCATGGGCACAGACTTTCAAAGGATGCAAAAATATTGATTATAGAAGAAGAGAATACATGTAATGATAATTCACATCGAATCTATTTAAATGAAAAACAATTATCAGCAGTTAGAGGTATACAAGAATGAATTACAAATTAGTTTGGCAAGATGAGTTTAAAATAGATGGAAAACCTGATCCTAACATATGGCATATTGAAACAGGTGGACATGGTTTTGGTAACAATGAAGATCAGTTTTACACAAAACAGGATAAAAATGTATTTGTAAAAGATGGCATGCTCCATCTTGTTGCACATAAAGAAAAGTTTGAACATAGACAATACACTTCAGGAAAAATCTCAACTAAAGGATTAAAACAAGTTACTTATGGGAAATTAGAAGTAGAAGCTAAAATTCCTAAAGGGTTTGGCACATGGCCAGCGATTTGGTTACTTGGTGAAGATATTGGTCAAGTTGGTTGGCCGATGTGTGGTGAAATTGATTTAATGGAACATGTTGGAAAAGATCAGGATCGTATCCATTTCTCTCTACATTCAAAAGGATATAATCACAAGATAGGCAATCAACCGACATTTATCACACATGAGAAAGATATATCAGATGACTTTCATACATATGAAATGATTTGGAATGAAAATGAAATCTCAATTTATTTGGATAAAAAACTAAAAGTAACATTTGAAAAAGGACATAAAAAGACACAAGCGGATTGGCCGTTTAATCATCCATTTTACTTGATATTAAATCTTGCAATAGGTGGATGGTGGGGTGGAGAAATTGATGATTCAATCTTTCCAGTTAGTATGCTAGTCAAGCATGTAAAAGTATATGAAAGATGTGATTAAATGAATAAGAAAAGAACGATTTACACAATTGCACAAGAACTTAATCTATCACCGGGTACAATTTCTAAAGTTTTAAATCAAACAGGGAATGTATCTGAAAAGACTAGAGAACGCGTTTTAAGACATATTAAAGAAGTAGGCTATGTGCCTGCAACCTCTGCACGTATGTTAAAGTCTAAAAAAACCTATACCGTAGGTATAGTCTTTACTGAAGAATCAGAAGTTGGACTTGAACACTCATTTTTCTCTAGTATCTTGCAACATTTCAAAAATTATGTTGAAAAAGAAGGATATGAATTAAGTTTCATTGTGAAAAAATTAGGTCAACATGAATTATCTTATTACCAATGGTGTAAGAATAAGCGAGTTGATGGGGTTTATATCGTTGTAAGTAACTATGATGATCAAGGGTTATATGAATTAATTAATAGCGATATCCCTTGTATTTCTACGGATATGCTAGTTCCTGGACTTCATACAGTCATCAGCGATAATGAGCAAGGTGTAAAACAAGTTCTTGATTTTATTAAAAATGATTTAGGCAAAGATAAAGTGGCATTTATCTCAGGACCCAAGTCATCAAAGGCTTTTACAGAACGTGGTAAGATTTTTGAATCTTACACAAAAACAATTGGACTTAATCAAGTTTATCCAATTGTAGTTGCTGAAAGTTTTGGATTTACTAGTGGCTATAATGCAGCAAAGAAGTTGTTATCAGAAAGTAAAATTAGACCTGAAGTTGTCTTCGTTTCTAGTGATGACATCGCATTAGGGGTCATGAAATATATTAAAGATAGCGGCTTAACAATTCCAAAAGATATTGAAGTGATAGGTTATGATGATATTGCATTTGCAAAACATTTTACACCATCACTAACAACAGTCGCACAAGATAGAAAATTATTAGGGGAGACAGCAGGAAAACTATTAATTGATTTAATAGAACATCCAGATGTTAACTTTGATGAAGTTGTTAAACTACCAGTAAAACTTGTTAAACGGGAGTCAACAAGCCAAGATAGTTAAACGAAAAGATTTATGGGAGAAAATAAGATGGCGAAAAAAGAAAATTACATTTATAAAGTTAATCAATATCAGAAAAAGAAACCATTTTCTAGTTTTTTAAGTGGTGTTGCAGGAAAAATGGGGATGCCGCTTTGGGCGTTTTATGTCAATCGAGGACAACTCATTGCATCATTTGGATCAAGGGATAAAAATGGCGCAATTATGGAATTTTATCCAGCAAATTTAGCCTATCAATATGTACAGACGATAGGTTTTAGAACATTTATTAAATATCAAGGTGAAGTCTATGAATGTTTTAGGGAAGAAAATGAAAAACAAACATTAGAAGTCAAGCGTGAAGAAGTATCAATTAGTGAACATATTGATAAGTTTAATTTAGATATTAAAGTGACTTATTTCACTTTACCGAATGAAGCATTATCAGGATTAGTAAGAAAAGTTGAATTATCTTCTAATGCATTACTAAAAGACGTTGAAGTTGTTGATGGACTTGCACAAGTCTTACCATATGGAATTGATTATGGTGGATATAAGGCAGTTTCTAATCTACTTCAAAGTTGGATGGAATCAAAGGTAACAAATTACGCATTTTATAAGTTAAGAGCTTCAACAGCAGATGAGGCTGAAGTACAAGATGTGACTGATGGTAATTTCTATTTTGCAACAAGTGATGAAAAACCATTTTATATCTATGACTATAAATTAATATTTGATGAAGATACATCACTTAAAACACCTTATGGATTTATCAATCATAACTTTGAAACTTTAAAGACACTAAATCAAACGCATGTCAATCAAGTGCCATGTGCAATGTCGCTTTATCACTTTGATGAAATTCAAGGCGAAAAAGTGATTTATTCTATGCTAGGTTATGCAAAAGATGAAGAAAACTTGAGTCATATACTAGATAAATATGATCTTGGGTATTTTGAACAAAAGCATAAACAAAACACGATGTTACACGATGAATTGGTAGATGTGATCGAAACTAAGACAAATCATCCAATTTTTGATGAATATTTAAAACAGTGTTACCTAGATAATATGCTAAGAGGTGGAAAGCCTCTGATATTAGAGACTAAAGAAGGACAAGTTGGATATCATATATATTCTAGAAAACACGGTGATCTAGAAAGAGATTACAATTTCTTCTCAATTGAACCCGCATATTACTCACAAGGTAACGGAAATTTTAGAGATGTGCTTCAAAATAGAAGAAATGACTTAATGTTTGATTCAAAACTAAAAGAAAGCAACGTTTTAATGTTTGCATCACTTATTCAACTAGATGGATATAATCCGCTTAGTATTGAAGGTTTAAAATTTAAGTTTGAAGGCGATTTAAGTCTATATCATCATCAAGTTCAAGAAGTACTCAAACATCCATTTACGCCAGGCGAGCTTGCGATGGTATTAGATGAAGCTAACTATGATGTTGTAGAAACATTAAAGGAAGTTATTAAAACATCTTCTTATGAGTATCAAGCAGTGTTTGGTGAAGGTTATTGGGAAGACCATTTTACTTATCTACTAGATACAATTGAGTCATTTAATCATGTATACCCAGATGAATTAAATCAATTGTTATTTAATCATCTAGTTGATAGTTTTAACGCTCATGTCTATGTACTACCTAGAAGTGAAAAACATGTTAAGACAAAAGATGGACAAGTTAGACAGTATGGATCAATTAGACATCTCGAAGATGATGGCAAAAAATGGATAGAGATCAATCAAAAACGATTGAAACTAAATGTGTATGTGAAACTGCTCATATTAGCAGTGAATAAATTTGCACATCTTGATCCATTAGGCATTGGGCTTTCTTATGAAGGTAATAAGCCAGGATGGAATGATGCGGCCAACGGGGTTCCAGGATTATTTGGATCTGGGGTCTCTGAAATGTTTGAATTAAAACGCATCGTTATGTTCTTAATCAAACATATGCCAAATCATGCTATTGGTTCTATTGAAGCATTTAATCAACTCGTTGAAGCATTATTAGTGATAAAGGCAGAAGATGATATGGAAGACTGGAATCAAAGATTAGATGCCTTAGAAAACTATAGATTAAATATTTTAAATCATTTGAATGAGACACATATTTCAAAAGAAGTTATTCAAAACATTCTAAATCATATGAATCAAAAGTTAGAAAAATCAGTTGAAAAAGCAAAATCATTAGATGACATCGTACCAACTTATTTAACATTTGAAGCAACTTCTTATGAACCAATACTTGATAAAGATAAAAATCCTCACATTGGTGAATATGGACTGCCAACGGTTAAGGTGAAATCATTTAAATTAAGAGCTTTACCAACGTTTTTAGAAGGTCCAGCTAGATATTATAAGATCGAAACTGATGTTTCAAAAGCAGGAAAAGTTCATAAAGCAGTCATGCAAAGTGATTTATATGACAAACCACTTGGCATGTTTAAAACAAGTGTTTCACTTGAAGAAGAATCTTTTGAGATTGGTCGTTTGAGAGCATTCACTAAAGGGTGGCTAGAACGAGAATCCAATTTCTTACACATGACATATAAATATTTATTCGGATTGTTAAAGTCTGGACAGTATCAATCATTTTATGAATTGATAAAAACAAACTTTACATGTTTTATGGATCCTTTAATCTACGGTAGATCACCAGTCGAAAACTCTTCATTTATTGCACCATCAAACAATCCAGATCCAAGAAAACGCGGACAAGGATTTGTTTCAAGATTATCAGGGTCAACGGCTGAAGTTTTATCAATGTGGCAATATATGTTTTTTGGCAATAAATTATTTTACACCGAAAATGAACATCTATATTTTGAATTAAATCCAAAACTAGATGCATCATTTTTCATAGATGGCATCATTGAAACTAAATTATTTGGACATATTCAAGTGGTTTATCATTATGAAGGCTCTAAGCCTACATATGACAAACATGTTAAAGTTGGTGAGTTGAAACTCTATCATAAAGATGGCGCGATAGAAAGTTTCAAGAGTAGAGTTGAAGATTTATGGGCGAGAGACGTTAGAGAAGGTAACGTCTTCAAAATAGATGTATTTATTAAGGAGGAAAATAATAAATGAGAAAGAAAATTTTGTTAAGTAGCCTATTAGTTATGTTTGCCTTAGTTCTATTTGCATGTACGCAACCTGTTGAACTACAAGCAATCACAATTAGTGGAGCTGACAATGTTACACTTGATTTCCAAGAGGAATTTAATGTTTTAACTGGTGTAACAGCTTTGGGTAATGATGAAGTTGACTATAGTGATCAAATCACTTACACATCTACTTCAACAATTACAAATGATTTACTAGACACTTCTGAACCTGGTAATCACGTGATTAAATATACAGTCGCAGTTGGTGAAGTATTAGCTGAAAAATTCCGTACTGTTACAGTTAACCCACCACAAGCTGTAGAAGGTGAAATGCTAGTGAATGCAGATTTCTCTAATGGTACTGCTGGTTGGGATACTTATGCTGATGATACTGGTTCAATTGTATTATCAACAGAAGAATTTGATGGCAATCCTGCACTTAAAGCTGAAGTTGTAGCTGGTACAAATGCTTATGTACCAAGATTTACACAAATGAATGTACCATTCGAAAATGGTAAAACTTATGAAATTTCATTTAAAGCTAAGTCATCAGTTGCAAAAACTATCAACTTACAAGTTGGTGAAATTCTAGCATCTGATCCTTGGTTTGTAGATTTCAAACCAGGTTTAACAATCAATAAGGTCATTGGTACTGAATGGGCAACTTATGCTTATAAATTCACGATGAACCAAGGTGAAGAAAACCAACGTGGTGGTGTATTATTTGAATTAGGTAAAGTCGGTGAAGAAAGACTTGATGCTACAATGTATTTTGATGACATTATGATTGAAGAATCTACACCTGATGCAGATGAAACAGCACCAGCATTTACAGGTTTATCTGAATCTAAATCAGTATTGCTTGGCAATGATTTTGATCCAATGAATGGTGTAACAGCATTTGACGTTGTTGATGGCGATGTAACAGATGATGTTGTTGTAGAAATCAAAGATGCTAGTGATGCAGTTCAAGAAGCAGTAGACACTTCAGTTGAAGGTACTTGGACAATTACTTATACAGTTTCTGATGAAGCTGGTAATGAAGAAGTATTTGTTATGGCATTAGAAGTTGTTGGTATGCAATTTGCTGAAGATAACTTATTAGTTAATGGTTCATTTGATGCAGCTCTTGGCGATCCAGCTGAATGGGTTGTATGGTCACAAAACTGGGGTACAGCACCTGCTGTAGCTGGCGCAGTTGATGACACAAATGGTGTATATACATTAGATATTTCTAATGGTGGCGGCGATGCAGCTTGGGCTGTTCAATTGCAACAAGCAGGCATTACTTTAGTAGAAGGTAATACTTATAGAGTCGTATTAACTGCGAAATCTTCAGTTGAAAGAACTGTAAATATCGCGATTGGTTATGGCGATCCATGGGTAGAATATGCAAGATTTAACGATGTGACTTTAGGTACAGAAGATACAACTCAAGAATTTGTATTTACTGTAACTCAACCTACATACGAAGATGTTATGTTTGTTATTGAAGCTGGTACAACTGCTAACTTTAGTGACAGTGTGATCACAATTGATGAAGCTGCAATTAATGTTGCATTACTTGATCAAATCATCGCTAACGGTATGTTTAATGATGGTTGGACAGTATGGTCACAAAATTGGGGCGATATGCCAAATGTAACTTATGATAGAACTGATGGTCAATTTAACATCACAACAGATAAAGCTGGTGAAGCGAATTGGGCGATTCAATTTAATCAAACATTGACATTAGAACCAAGTAAAACTTATGTATTTAGCGTAGATGCTATGGCATCTGTTGCAAGAGATATTAACATTAAGATATTTACTGCAGGTTATACAAATTACCTAGAAGCACTAGATTTCATGTTAACAACTGATATGACTACTTATACATGGGAGTTTACAACACCTGCAGAAGGTCAAATGGCTGATTTAACACTTACATTTGAAATGGGTGCTACAGCGAACTTCGCTGCTGGTACAGTATCACTTGATAATATTTCATTAAAAGAAAAAGATAATGCAGAAGCACCAGAAATTATTGTTAATGGTGATGCAACTACAGTACCTGATTTTATGTTCTTTGGTGATGGCGCAGAAGCTAGCATGATGTTAGGTGAAGATGGTGCAGAACTTGCAGTAACTACACTTGGCGCAGAAGCTTATCAACCTCACGTATACCAAATGATCGATTCACTTGCTGCTGGTAACTATGTATTAAAAGTTGTCGTTAGTGCAGATGTTGCAAGAGACTTAAGATTAAACTTAGTTTTACCAGATGCTGGTTATGCTTCAGCACTTCCTGATGGCAAGTATGATTATCAAACAGTAGAAAACGACCAAGTAGTTGTTTATGTCTCATTTACAGTTGAAAATGATTTAACAAACGTTAAATTAGAATTAGACTTTGGTAACTTAGGTGGTGAATTAACTTCAGCAGCTGGTAATTTCGTCATTGAAGAAGTACTAATTTATCAAAACTTTAACTAGGAGGTAGGCAATGAAAAAAATCGCACTTTTATTAGTCACAGCAGTCCTAGCACTAGGATTAGTTGCATGTGGTGGTGGAGGAGATAACCCACCTATCACACAAAAAATCGCATTAACTTATGCGGATTGGGGAGACCAAGAATTTAATCAAAAGATGATTGATAAATTCATGGAAGCATACCCAGATATTGAAGTCACATTAAGATCTGACATCAGTGGTAGTGGTGCAGAATTTACAGGTAACTTAGTCGACGCAGCTCAAGCTGGTATTTTACCAGATGTATTCGCGACCGATAATGTTCCAACAATTGTAAATGCTGGATTAACATTAGATGTTGCAAACCTTTGGGATGCTGATGCTGATGCAGCATTAGTCTATGATAATATTGCATCAACAGCTGTTTATAATGGTCACCGTTATGCTGTACCATCATTCCAATTTTTAAAAGGTATTATGATCAACCTTGATATCTTTGAAGCAGCAAACTTATCAACTACTGATGATTATCGTATTGATAATAATGGTTATCCAGTCAAAGACTGGACAGGTGAAGAATTTGTAGCGATTGCTGATGCAATTCATAACTATTCTCCTGATGAACCAGAAAATTTAGTTGTCGGTTTAGATACTTGGTATGGTTCTCCAGACTTCCAACAAGTTTGGCCAATGGAAAATAATGCTAATGTATTATATGACACTTGGGATGGTACACAATTTAACTATACTTCTGCAGATTGGATTTCTGCAATGCAAGCTAAAGTTGAATTATCTCAAACAACTGATGGTATCGTTACACGTTATCCTGAAGGTGATTTAGAATTATACCCAGAAACACTAGGTACATACTTAATTCAAACTGGTTATGGTGCAATGGATATTGAAGGTTCATGGCAATTTTGGGTAATCAATGATGCTGCTGAACGTGGAATTAACTTAGGTTTCTGGCCATATCCAAGCGGAACTACTGGTGAATTATATCCACCAACAATTCTTGATTATCAAGCAATTTCTGCACAAACTTCTCATCCAGAAGAAGCATTCTTATTAGCTAAATGGATGACATTTGGACAAGATGGATGGAAAGCTAGATTAGATATTTTAGAAGAACAAAAGGAAGAAGCATTAGCACTTGGTGAAAACTATACTTTCTTAGATCGTTTCCCAATTGCAAATTATCCTGATGTTTGGGATAGAGTAGATGATTTAGTTGATGGTATTGAAGGTATTGATTATACATTTGATCGTATCGAAAATGCTAAACCAGACTTAGATAAATGGTTACCTGGATATAAAGATTTCTGGGCTTGGGTTAATGATCCGGAAAACAATCCTTATAGTTGGGATAGCCTAGTGACTGCTGGTCCTAATGCAGTACCAACTTATGCAGAAGAATGGAATACTAAAATTAATCAATTAGTGTCTGAAGCGATGGCAAATCTAGGCTCAGACGATTAAAACTTAACAAATGATATAGGAAGAAGAGGGGTCCGCTCCCCCTCTTCGACCCTTATATTAAGGAGGACTCTTTGTGGAGAAAAAAATACAGTTAAGAAATATAACTTTTATATTAACAACTAAAAAAATCTTAATCGGTATATTTAGCTTCCTTTTGATTTTACTTGTGACACTATCATTTTTTAGAACGTCATCAAACGATGACTATTTTGATACGAAAACATTATCAAATGATTATTCCAATGTTTATGTGTCAAATCAATACAACGCTTCTGTATATACAGAAGTTTTTCAAGCATATGAAAATGAAGGTTTGAATGTTATTGAAGCATCTTCTGAAGTATTAACAAGTCAAATGAATGGACAAATAATAACACCAAATGATTCGGATTATGGGGATATTGTTGATCAGTATCGCACGATTAAACAATCCGATTTAGATGTGATGCTCCTTTCGGAAAATGATTCAATCACATTTACACATACGTTACAAGAAGAAGGATTATATGCATTTGCAATTGATTATTATGAAATTGAAAATGATATAGAACCAGCTCAAATCAGTATTTTAATTAACGGTGAATCACCTTTTTATGAAAGTCAAACCCTAGTGCTACCTTCAACTTGGGCACTTTCAACTAACGAGTTTTCAAATGATCGATACGGTAATGAAATTCTACCAAGTTCAGATAAGGTTCATGCATGGAAAACACATCAGGTAAATGATTATAGAGGCATGCATGAAGGTTTGTTCTATTTTCATTTAAACGATGGTGATGAGATTACGATTTCTTATGTAAATCAAAATGTTTTAATTGGTAATATACACTATACGATTGCACAAGATGTACCTTCATATGAGGCATATCTTAATGCTCATGCAAATCAAGATATGGCACAAGGTGAAATCATCACTGCTGCAAGAGAAATGTATACGAGAAATGAAACATCAATTCGTCTGAGAACTGAACAAGATCCTTCAAACTTATATTATGAAACAACTACACTTAAATTAAATGTTATTGATGAACAATCATGGCATAATAGCGGGCAATCAATTACATACCAAATAGATGTTGAAAACAGTGGGTTTTATTATTTATCATTTAAATATCTACAATCCACGTTATCTGATATGCCTACATTTAGAGAAATTAGAATTGATGGTAAGATTCCTTTTGATGAACTTGCAAGTTTCGCATTTCCTTATACAGCAAACTATATCAATAGAACATTAGAAGATGAATCTGGTAATCCCTATAAGATTTATTTAGAAAAAGGTACACATGAACTATCGTTGACAGCAGTTAACTATCCATATAGAGAAATCATTGAAACGATTCAATATGTGATGGGTGAAATTCAATCTCTATCATTAGATGTGAAACGTTATACAAGCGGTGGTACTGATCGTTATAGAGACTGGGAAATTGAAGCATATTTTCCAAATGCTAAAGCAGATATTTTAAGTTGGGCTGATATTTTAGACGAAAAATATGAAAAATTATTAACACTCAGCAACGAAGCAGAACCATCAACGATATCAACTTTATTAGTTGTTTCAAGAAGACTTCGCTCAATCGCTGAAAATATAAATGAACTACCTAGTAAGATGGTTCAATTTTCTGATGGTGATTCATCAGCAAATCAAATGTTGGGTTCACTGATGCAAGAATTAATGCTCACTTCTCTAGAAATTGAACGCTTTACATTCCATACGGATTTAGATATTGATAAACCTTACGCTAATCCATTTGTGAGATTCTATGAAGGCATGATTAGACTCGTGTGGAGTTTTATTGATAATCCTTACGCGATCAAAGATCGCGGTGATGATGAAATTATCGTTTGGGTCAATCACTCAAGACAATATATTGAAATCATGCAACAGTTAGTTGATCAATATTATGATGGCGAACAAACGATTACTTTGTCGCAAATGCCAGATCAAAATAAATTAGTCTTAGCCAATGCAAGTGGCAATGCTCCAGATATCGCCGTTGGTGTTGATAACTGGATTCCATATGATTTTGCAGTACGTGATGCAGCACTTGATTTAAGACAATTTCAAGGTTATGAAGAATTAGTAACGCATTTTTCAAAGGGTGCTCTTATTCCTTATGCATTTGAAGAAGGTATGTTTGGTATACCTGAAACTCAAAATTTCTGGGTAACATATTATCGAAAAGATATCTTAGATAGTATTGGTGTTTCACAAATCCCTCAAACATGGGATGAAATTATTGAGATATTACCGCTACTTCAAAGTTATGGTATGAACTATTTTGTACCACTTGCACAATTTAGTGGACTTAAGCCATTTGTTGCAACGATGCCATTTATTTATCAATTTGGTGGCACGCTTTATACTGATGATGGTATGTCTACTGCGATCAATTCAGAAGAAACCATTAAAGGTATTAAATTGATGTCAGAATTATTTACACTATATAACTTACCAAAATATGTCGGAAGCTTCTATAACCAATTTAGATACGGTATTTTACCGATTGGTATTTCTGACTTATCTACATATATCTTATTAACTACAGCTGCATCTGAACTCGATGGACTCTGGGGTATGGATCTTCATCCTGGTGTTTTAAATGAAGATACAGGAGAAATTACAAGATATGCTGCAGTAGGTGCACAGGCATCTATGATTATGAGTAGTACTGAGTATCCAGAAGCATCATGGGATTTCTTATCATGGTGGATGTCAACACCAGTACAAACTGAGTTTGAATACTTATTACAATCAACATATGGTGAAACTTACTTATGGAATTCAGCTAATGTTGATGCATTTAGAGAATCATCAATTCCAGATCAATTTAAAGATGTCATTATTAATCAATGGGATTATGCAATTGAAGCATCAAGAATTCCTGGTGCATATATGGTAGAACGTTCAATTTCAAATGCTTGGACATCTATAGTATTTGATGGTACAAATGCAAGACAAGCACTTGATGAAGCTGTAAGAGTTTCAAATAGAGAAATCTTATATAAGATGGAAGAATTTGATTATGTCGCTAATGGCGAAGTCATTAAGAGTTATCGGGTACCGACGATAGACAACATAGATTATTGGTTAACGGAGGTATCAGATGATTAAAAGAATGAATCATCCAGCATGGTTCTTAGTACCATATTGGAGCTTATTTTTCCTATTTGTTGTTATTCCTGTATTAGGTGCAGTGTTCCTATCATTTACTTATTTTAATGCGATTCAAGCACCAGAATTTATTGGAATCAAAAATTATATTGAATTAATAACGATGGATACTGTATTCATGCAATACGTATTATCAAACACATTAAAATTCGCGATTATTGTTGGACCTATTGGTTATTTCTTATCATTCATCCTTGCATGGATGCTAGCTCAAATACCAAAACTTCCAAGAACAATCCTAGCCATTATCCTATATTCTCCATCACTAACGATGGGGGTTGCGATGGCTTCAATGTGGCGTATCATTTTCTCTGATGACGCTAGAGGTTACCTTAACTCTATGTTAATAGAATTAGGCGTAATATTAGAACCAATTCAGTTCTTACAATCACCTGACTACTTAATGACAATTATGATTGTAGTTTCATTATGGAGTTCGATGGGTGTAGGCTTTTTAGCGATGCTCGCAGGTGTATTAAATATTGATCAAACACTATATGAAGCAGCTTATGTTGATGGTATTAAAAATAGAAGTCAAGAAATATTTTATATTACAATTCCGTCAATGAAACCTCAAATGTTATTCGGTGCCGTTATGGCAGTTGTTGGAACATTTCAAGCTGGTGCAATCGGTGTGACTTTATCTGGATCAAATCCGACACCTTCATATGCTGGTCAATTAATTGTTAATCATATTGAAGACTTTGGATTTATTAGGTATATGATGGGTTATGCAGCAACAATTTCTGTTGTTTTATTACTCTTAGTTTATTTCATATCCAAAGTGACATTTAGAATATTAGGAGAGAGGGATTAGATATGGCTAGAAGAAAAAGTTCATTCCAAGGTAGTAAGATTAATCCATCTAGATTTAGCAAGAGTCAATTGCCATTCTTCTTTATTCTTATACCTTTTTCAATGTTGATGATATTTCCGATATTATTTATCTTTAATCACGCATTTAAACCAAGATCCGAACTATTTGCTTATCCACCAAGATTCTTCGTTAGAAGACCTACTTTTGATAACTTTAGTAGATTATTTAGACTGGCATCCTCTTCAGGTATTCCATTCTCTAGATTTTTAGTAAACTCTCTAATAGTTACAGTCATTGGGGTAGGATTAGCAATATTATTTACATCACTTGCTGCCTACGGTTTATCAAAACTTAAATTTAAAGGTAAAAAATTATTATTTGAAATTAACACATTAGCACTTATGTTTGTACCAGTGGCTGTTCAGATTCCAAGATATTTAGTCATTGCTAGATTGGGATTAATTGATAGTTATTGGGCGCATATCCTACCTGTCATCGTCATGCCAGTCGCGATGTTTTTAATCAAGCAGTTTATTGATCAAACACCAAATGAACTGATTGAATCAGCGAAAATTGATGGTGCTTCAGAAATGGAGATATTCTTTAAGATTATTATGCCAATTATTACGCCAGCATTGGCGACAGTAGGTATATTAGCATTCCAAATGATATGGAATGATGTAACAAGTTCTACATTATATATAGATTCTGAAAGTAAGCGAACACTTGCATTTTATATGCAAAGTTTAGTTGCAAGAACAGGTAATAACGTTGCTGGTCAAGGGATGGCAGCAGCGGCATCACTTATCATGTTCTTACCTAACTTAATTTTATTTGTGTTCCTACAATCTAAAGTCATGAATACCATGGCGCATTCAGGTATCAAATAATGAGAAAATTATTAGTATTCTTAATCATCCCTATGTTATTAGTCTCACTATTTAGCTTGAATGTTGAAGCGACTAACGGCCTACCTTATAGTACTTATACTTATAGTAGTGCTGTTCATCGCTTAGTTTGGACACAAGATGCATATCTGCCTTTATCTGAGCAAACAAGTCTAGATACCTATGAGCTTGATGAACCTGAAGATTTGACAGTTGATCAAGAAGATAATGTTTATATTGCAGATACTGGCAATAGTAGAATTATTAAATATTCCTTAAAAGATAATACATCAGAAATCATTGGTGATGGTATACTTGATGAACCTAAAGGGGTTCATGTTGACCATGATGGCAATGTATATGTTGCAGACTTTGGTTTAAAACAAGCACTTCAATTTTCATATAATGAACAAGAATCTACATATGAAGTTTCTGCTATATATGAAAAACCAACAAACTCACCATACTTTTCTGAAGAAGATGCATTTGACCCTACAAAAGTAGTTACCGATCGCGGTGGTAATGTCTATGTGTTGTTAGCAGGAAATATCAATGGACTTGCAGAGTTTAAAAATGACGGTGAATTTTTCTCATTCTTTGGTGGTAATACGATTGAATCAACACTTGATAATGTATTAAGATACATGTTATTCGATGAAACACAAAGAAGAGAATGGTTCCAAATGATTCCAGACCCAGTCTACAATGTCGCAATTGACAAGGATGGTTTGATTCTTACAACCACACAAGGTAAAGATGGATATCTAAAATTAAATATTGCCAATATTGTCTACAATCAATCCGTTTGGGGATTTGATAATACAGAAGATATTTATGTCGGTCCATATGAAACGATATTTACAATTACGAATGATGGCTATATCACTGAATATGGTCCTGATGGATCTACACTATTTGTCTTTGGTGGTATTGATACCTATGGCCAAAAAGGGCTATTTGATACACCATCTGCAATTGCGGTAGATTCAAAGAGTAATATTTATGCACTTGATAAAGATGCTTCATCACTTCAAGTGTTTATGCCGACTGAATTTGCTAATTTGGTACACTATGCTATTGATCTATATCAAGATGGACGCTACGCAGAATCTCTTGAACCATGGCAAGAAGTGCTTAAGATGAATGCATTATTTGATCTTGCAAACCAAGGTATTGGTGATGCATATTATGCGCAAGCAGATTATGAAAACGCCATGACTTATTATGAAGTAGCAAGAGATCAAGATGGTTATTCTGATGCTTTTTGGGAAGTTAGAAATGAAGTCTTACTAGATAGTGGTAATGTCATTATTATTGTCTTGCTCACTTTATTTGTACTATATTTAGTCAATCTCTTCACGCATTTTATGGATTATGTCAAAATGCCATTTAAGAAGGCAAAGAAGGCATTATCTAAGTATAAATTATTTAATGAACTAATTTTCCCATTCTATATTTTTAGACATCCAAGTGATGGATATTATGATATAAAGAGAGAGAAAAAGGGATCAAATCTTGCAGCTACAATTTACTTATTACTATTCTTTGTTGCATATATTTATTGGATTTATGAAACAAGTTTCTTATTCAATGATCGAATTGCTTCAGAGATTAATTTGTTCCAACAAATCATCGTTATATTCATACCGTTTGTTTTATGGGTAGTTGCGAATTACTTAGTATGTAGTATTAGAGATGGTGAAGGTAAGTTTAGTGATGTCTATCAAGGGTCAGCATATACGCTACTTCCGATGATCATTACGTTCCCATTAGTAACGATTATCTCAAAAGGACTAACATATAACGAAGCATTTATATATCACACGTTATTAGATCTCGGTATCATTATCACAGTTATTTACTTCATTGTTATGGTTAAAGAAATTCATTTCTATGATATGAGACCAACACTAAAAAATATATTTATATCAATCTTTACAGGTTTAATGATTATGGCAGTCATTATCATTGTCTACCTATTACTGGGCGAAGTCTATAATCTGTTTAGCGATATTATAAGGGAGTTGACAAACCGTGGTTAAAAAGATATTAAAATATGCGGTGATTCTTGTCATCGCCTCAATGTTAACAATGACAATTGTGGAAGCAAGCGAATCATATCAAGGTAATGATCAATTAAATACAATTGATAATTATGAATATATCAATGATTTATTATTTGAAAGTTCTAGATATACACAAACTGATGAAATGGATCAAGACGTATTAGATACTTATCATGATGAATTTCAAGTTGATTATTCTGAAAATGATCTACAATTGTTAGGTTTTGAAAAAATATTTGATACAGATGAGCTTAATGTATATTTTGAAAAAGATTCATTTTCTGTGATGGTCTACAATAAAACAACAGGTTATATGTGGTCATCTCGTCCAGAATTTCAAGGAATCTCTGGTGTTAGAGAAGATAACGTTGCCATGAGAAATTTAATGAATTCAGGATTATGGGTTGAATATGTTAGAGCGTTAAATGTATCTAATGCGACAATGACAACAGCTTCGCTTTATACGATTGCAGATACTGATTATGTGACAAGTGGCGCGATTACAGAAGAAAACAGTGATCCACTTAGTCCATATCAATTAGTTGAAAACAGTTATGACTACGATGCTGTAACAACAACGATTTCTAGTAGAAGTCAAACCAGTGTGACAGTGGATGTAGATATTAAAGATTTAGATTTTAGATTTAATGTTGTCCTATCTGTGTCAGGCAGTGAGCTAATGGTCTATATACCAAATGATTCGATTGAAGAATCAGGAGATATCTATAGACTTACATCAATTCAAGTATTCCCATATCTAGGTGCAGCCAGAGAGAATAAAATTCCTGGTTATATGGTTATTCCTGATGGTGCTGGTGCACTTGTGAGATTAAATAAAGATTACAATACATATTTTCAAGGAAGATTCTATGGTAGTGATCTGGGCTATCAATCCAATACAATTTCACAACTTACATTACCAATTTATGGTATGGTACATGAAGTTGGTCAAAATGCATTTTACGCAACGATCTTAGAAGGTTCAGAAGATAGTTTATTAACAGGTAGATTTTGGGGAAATAGTTCTCATTATCAACGTATTAACACAAAATTTAATCTACGCCAAATCTATCAATATGTCATTAACCGTGCTGGTGATGGTAATGATGCAATCTATGATGAAATGGTTAAATCGAATTATCGTATCGCATATGATTTTCTATCACAAGATGATGCATCATATGTTGGTATAGCTAAAGATTATAGAGATAAACTTATCGCAAGCGGCATTCTAACAAGTAGAGAAGCGATTAACGATAATCAAATACCTTTGCAATTAAGTTACATTATGTCAGATCAAGAACCGACATTCTTCGGTTCAAAGACAGTCAGAATGACTACACCAGAACAAGTGGATGAAATCTATAATGAATTTAAAGATATGGGTATTAATAATCAACAAACAACGTTTATGGGTTGGAGTCGTGATGGTTTTATCAACCAATCACCATATCGAACACGTATAAGATATAAAAATGATTACAAAGATTTAATTAATGAAATGAACGATGATGGCAACCTTGCCTTCTTTGAAAATGATTATATTTACAGTTCTGAAGTAGCTAATCGTATTTCCTACAATGGCGATGTTGCAAGAGATTTATCAAGATTAAAGATGTCATATCGTTCAAGAACGCTTAATGGACAAGTTACTGATATCTATTATCTATATCCTGATAGCAGTCTAGACTTTGCAGAAAACGATGTAGATTTCTTTAAGGATTTAGGGGCAAGCGGTCTTGATCATTCATCGATGGGTGCGACACTCTATAGTTACTATGATGGCGATAAATATGATAGAAGTGATACAAAAGCATATTATGAAGAAATTGCATCACTTTACCAAAAAAATCTATTTAGTGTTGCTAATCAATATTTATATGCATATATGTATGGTTATATGAACATGCCAATAACAAATGCTCAATATGATTATTACACAGACCTTGTACCACTGATTCCAATGGTTTTAAAAGGAAGCGTATCTTATTATACTGAATACTTAAACTTTAATGCTTTAGAAGATGACAGACTACTTATGATGGTCGATTTTGGAGTTAATCCGAGTTATGTCTTAACCTATGAAGAAACATATAACATGAGATATACGCCAGCTTCATCATTTTACACAACGACTTATAGTAATTATAAAGATGAGATTAAAGATACTTATATGTATATAAGTCAAGCACTTAATCAAGTCATAGGTGCGCAAATTGTGAACCGAGAAGTGCTAGCAACAGGATTTGTTAAAGTATCTTATGATAATGGTAAAGCAATCTATGTTAACTATACGTATGAAACGGTATATGATGGCACACTAGCTATAAGTCCAAGAAGTTATGAGGTTATTGAATTATGAAAAATACAATGGTAAAAATTGCAAAACCTTTCATTTTCATTAAAAACAAAATAGTTGCCGGCCTTAAGGCGGTTGCTCGTTTTTACCTTGCTAAAATTCATCCTATATTTACAAAAATTGGACAGTTTTATGTTTCAAAAATTAGACCAGTATTCGATAAAATAAAATATCATCTTGCACATAACTTCATCATTAATGTTAAAGGACAAGATTTATATTTATTTAAATTTATTAAGATTCATATTTCAAGAAAGTTAAGAGAGGCTTCACTTGGGTATATATTCATCTCACTTTGGATCATTGGATTTTTAGTATTTACATTCTATCCGATGTTATATTCACTATACCTAAGTTTTAACGAAGCATATTTTAGTTTTGAAAATGGTGTTACAACAACTTTTATTGGTTTTAGAAATTACTTAAACGTCATTAGAAGTCAAACTTTATTACCACTGTTTGGTAATTATATAGGTAAAATGATCATCTCAGTGCCTTTGATTGTTGTGTTCTCAATATTGATTGCAGTTTTAATCAATAATCCAATTAAACTTAAAGGTATGTGGAGAACTATATTCTTTCTTCCAGTTATTATTTCTACTGGACCGGTGATTGCTGAACTGACAAATCAAAATGCAACCTCCCTACCTTCATTATCAGAAAGTGGACTACTTTTATATATTCAAGAGAACATGGGCAGTTGGATTGCTGATCCACTAGAGCTTATACTAACTAGTTTATTATTAATTTTATGGTATGCAGGTATTCCAATTTTAATTTTCTTAGCAGGACTTCAAAAGATAGATAAATCTGTCTATGAAGCAGCAGCTATTGATGGTGCATCGCTTTGGGATAGTTTTTGGAAGATTACATTACCTTCAATTAAGTCATTAATTAGCGTTGCCGTCATCTATGTTGTTGTAAGTATGTCACTGTTTGTAGAAGATGGTGGTATCTTAGCACTTACCGAACAACACATGTTGCTAGGTGGACCTGACTCACAATTCTTCTTTGGGTATGGTTATGCCGCTGCAATCGCTTGGATTTACTTTATATTAATGGTCATTATTATGGGTATCTTCGTACTCGTTCTTGGACAAAGAAGGGAGCGAGACTGATGAAGAAAATCGATAGTAAACATTTAAAATCAAAAGTAAGACACATCCTATTTGGTATGGGATTTACTGATGGTCTTATCTTTAAATTAGTGATTTATCTATTATTAATTAGTTTCTCATATATCTACCTATATCCCGTATTGTTTATGTTAGTCAACAGTTTCATGACTGTTGAGGACTTAATCAATCCTGGTGTTAGATGGATACCAACGACATTAGAGATGCAAAACTATATTCAAGCATTCCAAGTACTTGAATTGCCAGGTGCCATATTTGATACAACTTTC
Organism: Acholeplasmataceae bacterium; assembly: GCA_963678355.1. Lineage (GTDB taxonomy): Bacteria > Bacillota_I > Bacilli_A > Acholeplasmatales > Acholeplasmataceae > WOFB19. Next base: position 443,624 of record OY782823.1, read on the forward strand.
TATGTGTTAAAGGTGAGTGTATCAGTGACATTGTCGTCTGCTATTATTGGCTATGGGTTTGCTAAATTTAGATTTCCTGGTAAAAATATTTTATTTGTGCTCATGTTAGCAACATTTATTTTACCTTCGCAGGTAACAATGGTCGCGAATGTGATCATGTACAACAGATTAAATATCATGAGTACACAGTGGTCAATGATTCTACCAGCAATCTTCGGTCAAGGGATCAACGCCGCAATCTATATTTTAATTTTTTATCAATTCTTTAGAACGATTCCTAAAGTTTTAATGGAATCAGCTGAAGTTGATGGCGCATCTCAATTTAGAATTTTTAGAAGTATTGCAGTACCACTAGCGATACCATCATTTTTGATTGTATTTCTATTTAGTTTTGTTTGGTACTGGAATGAAACATTTATTACATCTTTATATGCAGGCGAAAATATCACACTACCGTTAAAACTTGCCGCATTTAGATCAAGCTATGAGACATTATTCCCTGCAGGTAGTGCGGGTTCACAACTTAATGAAGCAATTTTAATGGCAGGAAACATGCTTACAATCCTTCCATTATTAATACTATACTTTATTGCACAAAGATATTTCGTCGAAAGTATTGATAGAACAGGTATTACAGGCGAATAGGAGGAGAAGATATGAAAAAAACATGGATATTACTATTGCTTGTATTTATACTTGCAGGATGCCAGCAAGGCAGTTCAATAGAAATTGATCCACTCATACCAACTGAAGATGCTTTAGTTCAAACGTTAGATGGCGGTTGGGTGGCAACTTGGGCTGATGAGTTTAATGGTAGTTCAGTTGATGAGACAAAATGGAATTTTGAAGTCAACGGTAGCGGTGGTGGTAATAATGAATTACAGTATTACACAAGAGAAAACGCGACTGTTGAAGATGGTAAATTAGTCATTACAGCTAAAAAAGAAGACTATTTAGGTAAGTCTTATACATCAAGTAGATTAACTACAAAATATAAAGGTGACTTCCTATATGGAAGAATTCAAGTGAGAGCTAAACTTCCAACAGGAAGAGGGACTTGGCCAGCGATTTGGATGATGCCAACAGCGAGCATGTATGGCGGATGGCCAGATTCTGGTGAGTTTGATATCATGGAATATGTTGGATATAATCCAGGATATATTCATTCAACGATACATACCGATATCTATAATGGTGCTGAAGGCACGCAAATTGGATATGCATATCATATGGATGGTATCGAAGATGATTTCCACACATATGATCTCATTTGGGAACCAGGCAGAATGGTCACTTATATCGATGGTGATCAAATCGGTGAATTTAAATATAATGCATATTTTAATCAAGATTACACATATGATCAAGTTTTCCCATATGACCAACAATTTTTCTTAATTTTAAATTTGGCAATTGGTGGTAATTGGGGTGGTGTAGAAGGTGTTGATACTTCAATTTTCCCTACAACATTTGAAATTGACTATGTGAGATACTATCAAAAGGATTTAGCAACTGAAGATCTAAGTGTACCTAGTACACCATCTAATCTAGAGTTAGCTAGATTGAAAAACTCACTCATTTGGCAAGCATCAACAGACGATACAGGCGTTGAAAAATACTTAATTATCGTTGATGGTACAGCCTATGAATATACAAATTTAAATCAATATGTATTTAAAAATATGACTGTTGGTCAAACCTATGAAATCGAAATTGTAGCATATGATCTCGCAGGTAGAAGATCATCGACCAGTCAACCTTTTGACTTTACATTTAGATAACAAAAAAGAGCCATATATATTGAGTTAGTTTGCTAAAAACGGACACTCTTTAAAAAAGAACAGAAAGAGCTTGGTGACGATATTCAATCGGAGCGAGCTCTTTTAATTTTTCTTGTAATCTTTCTTCATTGTAATACTTTACATATGAACTTACAAGTTCTTGCATTTCGTTTTCTGATAATTTAGGCTTTAAATAAATACTTTCAGTTTTTAACGTACTAAACCAAGATTCTATAGGACTATTGTCCACACAACTGCCTTTAAATGATACTGAATGAGTTATATGGTGCTCTTTGAGATATTCGTGATATATTTTAGATGTAAAGTGAGATCCTTGATCGGAATGCAGTATCAAATCTTTTCTTTGATGTATTGGTACTGCTTGAACAGCTTGTTTGACTGTACCAATCACTAAAGACATATCCATAAATCTTTTCACTTGATATGCAATGATACTTTTGTCATATAAATCTTTAATTGCACATAAGTATAGGGTTCGATGTTTCGTAAACAAATAACTAATATCAATACTCCATACTTTATTCGGCTGATATGTGGTAAAATTTCTTTGTAGAAGATTAGGTATGACATGGTGCTTAACATGTCCATATTTCTTTTTCTTTCTACGGATAATAGATTGAACTTGATTCAATCTCATATATCGATACACGGTTGCTTTGGTAAGGCTTAAACCGTGTATTTTTTTAATATTCATCTTCAGTCTTACAATACCTTGACGATGATCTTCGTTATATTGATTTATAATCAATTGATTTAATGCTTTGTCATATGCTTTATATATTGGCTTACCTAGTGCTATCCAATCATAATAACCGCTTCGTGAACACTTTAATGCTATACACAGCTTTTTAATTGAATATGTGTCTTTTAACTCATCTATGACTTTATATTTTTCTTTTGTTTTTCTAGGTAAGCCATAGTTTTTTTTATGTCTTCTAACATCTTGATATGATCAATGAGTTCTTTCTTTGTCATTGATTCATAATCAAACTTTGATTTAGGTCTTCCTTTGCTTGGTATATCCTTTTTAGTGCCTAATCCTCTACGATCTACACATGTCCCAAATGTGTGATATTGTTTTATCCAATTTGCGATGACTGAATTGCTAACATCATAAGTTCTTGCGGTTTTATTCATACCGCCGGTTTCACCATTTAAATACTGCCTTACTATGTTATTTTTCTCTTCAATTGTAAATATTTTATGTTTTCTTTTTTTTCTCATTTCAATCTCTCCTTAAATTTATTCTACTAAATAAAAAAGGAAACTATAACTTTTAATTATAATTTCCGTTCTTTTTTATTTACTGTCCGTTTTAATCAAACAGTTTCATTTTGGCTCTTTTAATTTAAATATATTTTCTAAGTTCAATCGCTATGACGGATGCTAACATTCTAGCACCATATGGACTGAAATGTGTATCATCTGATATACCATCAGGATAGTTTTCATTTTCTCCTTCAACGAGATGATTATAAAAGATCTTTGATCCATCTTCACCTAATTGTGAAATAAGTCGTTGACTGATTTTAAACATATCGATAAAAGGATAACCATGCGTTTTGCAAAAATTTTCCATCGCTTTAGGATAATTACCTAATGTGTTAGGATTTAATTTACCATCTATAAAATCTCTTCTAGTAATAGGTGAGATAAAGATAGGCATGGCATGTGCGTAAGTTGCAGTCGTAGCAAATCGTTCTAAATTATCTAAAAAGTCAGCATCTGAATCTGTATGCAATCTTGACTCAGGTGAACTATCGTTATGTCCAAATTGGACAATTAAATAATCACCTTCAGTTATCTCAGTTTCAATTTGAAACAATCTTCCCTCAGCAATAAAGGATTTTGTAGATCTTCCATCAGTGGCATAGTTTATGACATCTATATTTGGGGGTATAAAGGATTTTAAATACTCTCCCCATCCACTTTCAGGTCTTTGATTATCTTGTTTTTTTGAGGCTGTAGAGTCGCCTGCTATAAATAATTTCATAATATCACCACTCATATCATAACATAAAAGTAAAACATTACATTAAAAATGCGCATATACTTAATTTATATGGATTGTTGTAAATGAAGTAGATAGCATCCACTTTAATTATTTTTTATTAAAAAAGACTTGCAATTTAATAAAAATGATATTATTATAAAAATGTAATCATTACAATTTATAGTTTAACGAAAGGAGCGTCAATATGGATATAACAAAACATTTAAGAGATTTAAATATTAGTCCTTCAACAACAAGAAGAGCTATCTTTCAATATTTATATGAAAAGAAGAATCATCCAACTGTTAATCAGATCTATACAGAACTCATTCATTCAATTCCTACATTATCAAAAACAACCGTATACAATGTATTAGAATTATTCATTGAAAAAGATATGGTACATGTTGTTGATAGCATCGATAATGAAAAACATTATGATCTTGTTTTGATTCCGCACGGACATTTTATTTGTGAATCTTGTAATCAAATCTTTGATGTTCCTAACGTTAAAGTATCTTATGACAAAAACATACTTGATGGTTTTGACGTAAGAGAAAAACGTGTAACGTTTATTGGTGTTTGCCCAACCTGCAAACAAAAAATGAATTAAAGAGGAGAATAATAGAATGGAAGAAACAAAAGAGATTTTTAGAATGCCATTAATTGGCGATAAAGCACCTAGTTTTGAAGCAAATACAACACAAGGAATGATTAAATTCCCTGAAGATTATAAAGATAAATGGGTTATCCTATTTTCACATCCAGCAGATTTTACACCTGTTTGTACAACTGAATTTATTACTTTTGCATCAATGCAAGAAGAATTTAGAGCATTAAATACTGAACTTATTGGTTTAAGTGTTGATGGACTATATTCTCATATTGCATGGCTCAGAACAATTAAAGAAAAAATTAATTGGAACGGTCATAAAAATGTTGAAGTGAAATTCCCGTTAATTGAAGATATCAAAATGGAAGTTGCCAATAAATTTGGTATGATTCATCCAAATCAATCAAATACACAAGCTGTTAGAGCTGTATTTATTATGGACCCAACAGCTACAATTAGAACAATCTTATATTACCCAGCTTCAACTGGACGTAATTTTGATGAAATTAAGAGAATTGTCTTAGCACTTCAAAAAGCTGATAAAGAAGCAGTAGCTACACCAGCGGATTGGAGACCAGGTGATGACTTAATTGTGCCACCTGCAGGATCATGTGGCGTTGCAAATGATCGTATGGAAGGCAAAGAAACTGACAAAGAATGTCTTGATTGGTTCTTATGCTTAAAAAAAGATAAATAAAATAAAGGGCTAAGCCCTTTTTTTATCGCTAAAATTACGAGAAATGTAACATTTATCAGTGAATAAGCAACAAATTGTTGACTTTTGACAAGGTTTCATATAAAGTATGAAAGATGCATAAAATATAATACTAATAAATTAGTATTTCGACATAAGTAAAAGAGGTATTAAAATGATCGCAGTTTCTAACTTAAGCTTAATATTTTCTGATAAGAAATTGTTTGAAAATGTTAATTTAAAATTTACACAAGGTAATTGTTATGGCATTATCGGCGCGAACGGTGCTGGTAAATCAACATTTCTTAAAATATTGTCAGGAGATAAAGAACCAACTTCTGGTAATGTCATCATAGACAAAGGTAAAAGACTTGCTGTATTAAATCAAAATCAAAATGCGTTTGATTCATATACAGTACTTCAAACAGTCATGATGGGACACAAAGAGTTATTTGAAATTATGGAAAGAAAAGAAGTTCTATATGCTAAAGCTGATTTTTCTGATGCTGATGGTATTGAACTTGCTGAACTTGAAGGAAGATTTTTAGAACTTGATGGATGGAATGCAGAATCTGATGCGGAAAAACTACTTAATGGATTAAAAGTGCCAAGTGGTGATTTCCAAAAGAAGATGGCAGATATTCTTCCAAAAAACAAAGTGAAGGCATTGCTTGCACAAGCATTATTTGGAAATCCAGATATTCTTATTCTAGACGAACCTACGAACAACTTGGATTTTGAAGCCATTGGATGGTTAGAAAATTTCTTAATGGATTATGAAAATACAGTGATTACTGTATCGCATGATAGACATTTCTTAAATAAAGTTTGTACGCATACTGTTGATATTGATTATTTCCAAGCAAAATTATATGCAGGTAATTATGATTTCTGGAGAGAATCTTCTGAATTAATGCAAAAATTAATGGCTGATAAAAATAAGAAAAAAGAAGAACGCATCGCTGAGTTAAAAGCATTCGTTGCAAGATTTAGCGCAAACTTATCAAAATCATCTCAAGCGACTTCAAGAAAGAAAGCATTAGAAAAAATTGAACTTGATGAGATTATTCCATCAAGTAGAAAATATCCATATATCGGATTTGAAATCAACAAACAATTAGGAAAAGATGTGGTTTCAGTAGAAAACTTAAGTTATACCCAAGATGGTAAGAAATTATTCGAAAATGTTTCATTTGTGATGAATAACGGAGACAAAGTTGCTTTAATGGGTGATAACGATTTAGCCAAAATTGCATTATTAAAAATATTAGCTGGAGAACTAGAACCTGATACAGGAAAAGTAACTTGGGGACAAACTGCAACAACCGCTTATCTTCCAAGCGATAATCATAAATATTTTGATAATAAAGATGTTAATTTAATTGAATGGTTAAGACAATACTCAGATGATCCAGCTGAATCATATGTAAGAGGATTCTTAGGACGTATGTTATTTAGTGGTGATACTGCACTAAAAGAAGTAAAAGTATTATCAGGTGGAGAAAAGATGCGTTGTATGTATTCGAAAATGATGCTTGCAAAAGCGAATACTTTAATTGTAGACTCTCCAACAATCCACTTAGATTTAGAGTCAATCCAAGCAGTTAATAAAGGTCTTGAAGAATTTAAGGGGTCGCTTATTATGTCTTCACATGATCACCATTTACTTGAATCAGTATGTAATAAAGTTATTGAACTTGGTGATTTAGGTGCCTTCACTTATGAGGGAGATTTCAATGAATTTATTGAAAATGAAGATATCAAAGAAAGAATAAAGGCATTATATAAATAAAGAATAAGGTGTTCATTGTGTAAACTATGGGCACTTTTTATATTTTATATACTTTTTATGTTGTAAATATCAAATTATAGTGTATACTAAATGAGCAGCAAGATATTAAACTTGTTGTTAATTTAGAGATTAAGGAGTAATCGAACATGACAGGAACTGTAAAATGGTTTAATTCTGATAAGGGATATGGTTTTATCTCAACTTCAGAAGGGAAAGATGTATTTGTACACTTTACAGCTATTCAATCTGATGGTTTTAAATCATTAGAAGAAGGCGAAAAAGTAGAATTTGATGTTACTAAGGGCGATCGCGGCGAAACTGCTGTAAACGTTGTTAAACTATAAATTTTAAATAAATATATTATTAAACAAGCTTTCATAAAAGAAAGAACTAAAGGATAATTTGATTATCCTTTTTTTATTACGTATAAGTAAAAAAACAAAAAAGACTTCCATGAGAAGTCTTTTATACTTTAAATGGTACCCCCTTACGGGTTCGAACCGTAGACCCACTGATTAAGAGTCAGTTGCTCTACCAACTGAGCTAAGGAGGCATATTGCCTTATTATTATAGCACAAATAAATAATATTTCAACTATTTAAGGTACATATTATATGGTATAATATTTCATATTGTTGATTAATCAAAAAATTAGGCGGGAAGTGACAATATGTATCAATATACATTAGCCTTTATCATTAAAAATGATAAGGTCTTATTACTCAATCGTAATTTCAATCCTTGGAAAGGCTGTTGGAATGGTGTTGGGGGTAAAATTGAGAATAATGAAACCATTGATGATTCAATGTTAAGAGAAATAAGAGAAGAGACTGGGTTGAATTTAGATAACAGTCAAATCAAATATAAAGGTACAGTGACTTGGAATTCATTTGAAGCTGAAGGTGAAGGGTTATATTTGTATATATGTCATTTATCAGAAAGCCAACATGTTTCAACACCTTTTGTTTTTGATGAAGGTATTTTAGAATGGAAACCACTCGATTGGGCACTTGATTTAGAAAATTTAGGAGTTGCTTCTAATATCCCAATTTTCCTATCCCATGCTTTAAAATCCAATAAACCTCATGATTATCATTGTATATTTGAAGGTAATCACCTCATTGATGTAAAAATAGAGGAAATCTAGAGATGTATTTTATTTACTTGATTCCAGTCGTTCTAATAATTATCTTTTTATGGGTTAAATCAATTAAAAAAGAAAAAGAACTCATGAAAAAGTCGATGGAGATTATGAACGCTTATGGTACATATGATGAAAATGAAAATAAACTTATCATTAATGATCAAATATATAAAATTGTATATTTCAAAGTACCTAGACAATCCGAATTAGTGATTAATAGTCCTAAGATTTGGGAAGTTAGAATTTCATCAACTAAGAGACTTATAAACCAAACCAAACTATTATCTACAAAAGACAAAAAGATCGTTGTGGTATATCCAGAAGTCAAACCGATTAAAAGATATATCAATGAAAATGAAATGGTATTTGTCAAACATACGTTCTTTAATAAAATGCATGTTATTCCAATTGATCAACTTGATCAGTTATTAATAGAGGTTTCAAAATGAAAAAAGTTATATCATTTTTAATATTCGCTATTTTACTATTTGCTTTATCAGGGTGCAGCAATCCATCCGTTATTTATAGTGATAATGATCCTATGACGATTGAATCTGCTGATGATGAAATCAAAATTTTACAAATTACTGATCTTCATTTAATGCATGGCATTAGTTATTCAGACCGACAAACATTTGACTTAATTAAGGCATTAAATGATGAAGATGATTATGATTTAATTGTGATCACTGGGGATTTAACCATGTCACCACTTGCACCTAGACTATATAGTAGTCTAATTGACTTTATGGAAACATTAGAAACACCTTGGACGTTTGTATTTGGAAATCATGATAATGACTTTAATAGTTATGAACAAATCTTATCATTAATAGAAGATACAAACTATTTATATTTTAAAATTGGACCATCCATCGAAGATGGTGGATATGGCAATTTTAAGATTAATTTCACATATCAAAATGAAGTGATTTATCATGCGTATTTCCTTGATTCGAAAAATGAGCGAGATACTTATACTGAAGAGGAAGGCGAATATGGATTCTTAAGTGTTGGACAAGTCGATTGGTATAAAGATTTTGTATCTAGTGATACTAAAGATTCAGTAGTTTTTATGCATATTCCTTTAAGACAAATGATGAATCCAGCAACTTATGATGGAAATTTTTTAGAAGATAAAGTCTATGCTCAAGGTAAAGATACTGGATTCTTTGATGCTATGGTTGAATCAAACAAAACAAAAGCTGCATTCTTCGGTCATGATCATCTCAATGATTTTACGACATATGTTGATGATATCTTATTAGCTTATGGTAGAGTGACAGGTTATAGTGCATATGGATACTTAGAGCGTGGGGGTAGAGCGATTACGCTTAAAGATGGTGTTTTATCAACTTATATTGTTGTTGAAAGTGGGGTACAATCATGAAACGACGTGATCAGATCTTAATGGTTTTAGCCTCATATTTCTATGCAGTTTTAGGATTGTTTTTTACAGGTTGGTGGATTTGGTTTTTAATCATCTCATTAGCTTTAGTCATAGCGATTATAGGAGGTAAAAAACATGTTTGAAACAATGATTGTTATACTCGTATATAGTTTTTGGATGACACTTATTCTTGGGACAATATTAAATATTGCATCAAGAGTGTTAATCATATTAAAAGGTACTTATAAAACAAACATAAAATGGCTAATTTTATGCACACCTTTCTCATATGGTGTTTTAAAGTATGCTGATGAATCAATCTATAAGAGGATACATAGAATTATTATGATTGTATTTTTCATCACAGCGTTTTTAGCAAGCCTGTTATTGTTTTATATCAAGTTTGAGATTGGAGTTTATTAATGGAATATAAAGTATTAGGAAAACAAAATAACGCAAGCAAATGTTTCATTTGTGGAGTTCACAATGATCATGGATTACATACCATGTATTATGAACTAGAAAATAAACAGGTCTTGGGCGTTTTTAAAGGTGATGATCTTCATCAATCATTTCCAGGTCGTATGCATGGTGGTATAGTTGCCGCACTACTTGATGAAACCATTGGTAGAGCTATGCAAATAGGTAATCCTGATGTGTGGAGTGTGACTGCTGAACTTACAACTAAGTTTTCAAAACCTATTCCACTAGATGAAACATTATATGTCGTTGGCTGGATTGAATCTTATCGTCATAAAATATTTTTTGGTGAAGGTTATATCTGTGACCAAAACCATCATATATTAGCGAGTGCAAAAGCAAAATATTTTGAACAACACATCGATGAGATATTAGAAAATACAGAAATGAAAGATTTAGGAGAAGAATGGATGTATGTGGCAGATGAAGATATGCCAAAATCCTTTGACCTACCAAAATGAGTTTATTAGAAGTACAAGATTTAGATTTCAGTTATACTGATCAAAAATTATATATCGGTGCATCCATGCGTCTATTTGCAGGTGAGCATGCAGTATTAGTTGGGCCGAACGGCACAGGAAAATCAACATTATTAAAATTGTTGGACCGAATTATCAAACCTGATAAAGGTTCGATAGAATGGTTACCTCATGTTAAGGTTGGATATTTAGATCAATATGCTAAATTAGATCCAACACTAAAAGTGAAACAATATTTATATGATGTTTTTTTACCGCTTTTTGAAAAAGAAGAACAAATGAACAATTTGTATGAACAAATTGCATACGAACCAGAAGAAAAACATGAACGCATGTTAACTTGGGCATCGGATCTTCAAGATCAACTCATGGACTCTAATTTTTATGCGATCAAATCACTTGTTGGTAATATTATTCATGGTCTAGGATTAACAATGGATGTTCTAGATCAATCAATTGATACACTCTCTGGTGGTATGCGCGCTAAAATAATTTTAGGTAAACTTTTACTCGAAGAAAGTGATGTCCTACTTTTAGATGAGCCGACTAACTTTTTAGATGTAAAGCATATTGAATGGTTAACAAAGTTCTTAAACAACTACGAAAAAGCATTTGTTGTCGTTTCTCACCATGAAGGTTTCTTAAAAGATATCGCGAAAACCGTTTTAGCCGTAGAAAACGGCCAAATTTCGCGTTATAAAGGAGATTTCGATTACTATCTCAGGGAACGTGAACAACGTCAAGCAATCCAACAAAAAGCATTTGATAATCAACAGGCGTATATTAAAAAGACCGAAGATTTCATTAAACGAAATATTGTTAGAGCAAGTACGACCAAACGCGCACAGTCGAGAAGGAAAATGCTTAATAAAATTGATCGTATACATGAACCACACAAATCCAAAACATATCATTTCAAATTTCCATTTTCGAGTGCTACAGGTAAAAAGGTTTTAGTGACAGAAAATTTGGAAATCGGTTATGATAGTTCTCTATTAGAGCCTTTAGATATCGTGATTAGAAAAGAAGAAAAAGTTGCAATTACAGGTAAAAATGGGGTTGGGAAATCTACATTTATTAAAACTATTTTAGAAAAACTTCCACCAATTGATGGAAGTTTTGAATGGATTGATACAGCAAAGATATCATATTTTGCCCAAGATGAAATCTATCAGTCATCAATCACTGCTTTTCAAGTCGTTCATGGAAGATACCCTGATTTTACAAATAAAGAAGTTATGAGTCTACTAGGTTCACATGGTATTAACTATGAAATGGCAAACCGTGAAATGAAGAGTCTATCTGGGGGAGAACAAACTAAAGTTAGACTTGCACTTATGCGTCATGAAAAGAGTAATGTATTAATTATGGATGAACCTACAAATCACTTGGATCAAGCTGCAAAGGATGCATTGGAAGATGCGCTTGCAGAATACCCTGGTACACTAATTCTAGTTTCACATGAGATTGAGTTTTATAAACAAATATGCGACTATGAAATTTCACTTTATGAACCGGAATCATAAGTATTAAAGATGTTGATGTGAACTGCTCCCTGTCAAGTAGACAGTGGAAATAATTAAATATTTAATGGACTTAAGGCTTGATTTCGATATTCATTCGGAGTTAAGCCTTTTAGCTTAGCTTGAAATCTTTGTTCATTATAGAATTTGATATATTTGATAATACTAGATTTTAGTTCATTGATACCATGAAATTGATGTAGATAATACATCTCTGCTTTAAGTGTCCCCCAGAAACCTTCCATGGGTCCATTATCTATACATCTTCCAACTCTTGACATACTTTGAGTCATACCTTGTTGTTCCAGTTTGTTTTTAAATATTTTACTTGTGTATTGATAACCTCTATCACTATGAAATATTGGTTTAGCATTTGGGTTTGATTTAATGGCTAAATCAAATGTTTTAAATACTAATTGATTGTTATTGGATGTAGACATATAATAACTGACAACACGCTTGTCATATAAATCTATAATGGCGCTTAAATAAAGTTTTGTTTGCGTGCCTATCATTTTAAATTCTGTAACGTCTGTTAGCCATTTCTCATTTGACTTTTCTGCACTAAATTCACGATTTAACACATTCTCAGCTGTGACTTCAGGTGTTGATTTCTTATAACCTTTACGTTTTCTTCTAATTACCGCAGATATACCCATCATACGCATAAGTCTCCTTATGCGTTTTTGATTATATTTTCTTTGATTAAGTCTATTTATCCAATAGGTCATTCTTCGATAACCTAGGATACCTTCAAAAAATTCATGATACTCTAGAATGATTTGTGCGATCTCATGGTTTTCTTTTTCTTGCTTTGTTTCTACTCTATTTAACCATTTATAATAACTACTTCGAGTAATCTTTAATATCTTACATAATACGAAAATTGGATAGTTCTTGGCTTTGTGAAGTTCTTTTATCGTTTTGTATTTGGTTTCTTGGCGAATTTTGTTGAAATAGCCCTCCTTTCGTTCGCCTGGTATTTTTTTATCACTTCAGCTTCCATTTCTAATCGCTCATTTTTTTGTTTTAATAATTTAATTTCTCTTTGTAATTTCTCAACCTCAGATAGTGATTCAATAGCTTTACGCTTGCCTCTAGTATCTAATAAGCCTTCTTCACCATCTTGTCTATATTTCTTTACCCAATTATAGACTTGTGCATAAGATGTATGATATTTCTCTGCTGCCAGTTTATATGCGTCATTATGTGCAATTGTCCATTTGATGATTTCTAGTTTTTCTTCATAACTTACTTTTCTTGTTTTGGCCATATAGACATACCCCTTTGGATCATATGTTTTTATCTCGTTATGTCTATTATACTTCATGACCCAACTTTGAACGATTGATGGTGTCGTTATTTTATATTTTTTAGCGATTTCTTGATAGGATCCTTCCCCATTTAAATAAGATTCAATAACTTTATGTTTAAATACTTTGGTGTATGTCTTATTTCTTGGCTTATCATCAAAAGCTTTTTCTCCGATTGATTCATATCTTGATATCCACCTTCTGATTGTTGTTGTACTTACACCTAAATCATACGCTTTCTTTCCTATTGATATTTCACCTGATAAATAGGCTTTAATTATATTAAGTTTTTCTTCTTTACTAATATTTGATTGTCTTCCCATAAAGAAAAGACCCCCTTTCTTATAAACATCTACATTTTAATTATTTGTAGTGTCTACTTTAAGGGGATCATATCAATGTCAGCATCTTTTTTTATGCATATATTTTGAATAATAAGTTTTTAAAGCCTATACTTGTAATAGAATACAGGAGGTATTTATTATGAAAATAGCAGTGATTGGCGCAAGCGGATTTACTGGAAAACCAGTGGTTGAATTAGGTCTTAAACAAGGCCATGAAATATATGCAGTTTCAAGAAGTGGAAAGTTTGAGGCAAACGATTTGCTTCATGTCATCAATCAAGATGTTAATGATTGGAAAGCACTTGCTAAACAATTAAAAGGCGTTGATGTCATCATCTCAAACTTTAATGCAGGATGGCAAAATCCAAATCTATATGAAGATTATTTAAATGGATCACGTCATATTTTAGAAATATCTAAATTATTAGATGTGCCAGTAGTTATTGTTGGTGGTGCAAGCAGCTTATATGATGAAAAAACTAACAAACAAGCATATGATACAATGCCAGAGGATTTTAAGAAAATCGTTAAAGGGGCATTTGATTTATATTGGGAATTAAAAGATAATCTCGATTATAAGTGGATTTTTGTAAGTCCAGCGCTTGATTTAAACGATAAACCAGCAACAGGAAATTATCAAATTGGTGGTGACTATATCGTAAGAGATCAAGATGGTAAAAGTAGTATTAGCATTTATGATTTAGCAGATTTTCTAATTAAAATATCACAAAATGAAGGACTTATTCATAAACGCTTAACACTAGGAAATAGATAATTTATAAAGAAGCTTAGCAAGCTTCTTTTTTTATGAAATTATTTGCAATATCATCGATTAGGATATATAATAAATATGACCCCCATATAGGGGGTATAAAATATAAATTAAAGAGGTGTTTTTATGAAAACAGTAGCATATAAAGTATCAGGCATGCATTGCATGGGATGTGTAGGTAGTGTAAAGCGTGTATTAGAAAGACAAGCAGGCATTGAAAGAGCTGAAGTGAGCCTAGAACTAGGCAAAGCAGAAGTTGTTTTTGATGATGCTTTAATTAATGATGATAAAATTGTTGAACTTATTAAGAATTTAGGATACGAAGTAGAAGTTAACTAATATGAAACAAGTCAAATTAGATTTAATTGGTATGACTTGTGCATCTTGTGCGAATACAATAGATAAAGTACTTAATCGACAAGAAGGCATTATTAAAGCGAATGTGAATCTAGCGAATGATACAGGTATCATTGATTATAATGAAGAAATGCTAGATGTTCCTAAGATCATTGATTTGGTAGAATCTGTTGGCTATGATGCAAAAGTCCATATAGATCCATTGATTAATTTAACGATGCGCGTTGAAGGCATGACATGTGCAGCTTGTGCATTAAATGTTGATCGTGCAGTTAGAAAACTAGATGGTATTGACGATGTTAATGTCAATATCGCAAATGATAAAATGACTTTATCTTTTGATAAAAATAAAGTGAAGTTATCTGATGTTAAGAAAGCTGTATACAATGCAGGTTATGATGCGTTTTTAGAAGAAGAGATTGATGATCGTATTGATCCTGATGTTTTAAAAATGCAAAAAGCTAGAAAAAAAGTATTTATATCAATGAGTATTTCAGTGGTCATGATGACTTTAATGCTTATACATATGTTTTTATATCAGATACCACTTTACACATTGATTGTTGCTATCATGGGTTTTCCAGTTGTATTCATACTTGGTAGACAAGTGCATATTGGTAGTATGAAATCACTTAGAAGTGGTCATCCGAATATGGATGTTTTAGTCACTTTAGGTAGTGTACCTCCATATTTGATTGGTTTACTTGGTCTATTTTTACCTATACAAACGTTTATTGAAATGGCAACTACCATTATGACATTTCATTTACTTGGCAAATTTTTAGAAGCTAGAGCTAAAGGCAAAGCATCTGAGGCAATCAAAAAACTTGTTGAACTTGGAACTAAAACAGCACGTGTATTAGTAGATGGGCAAGAAGTTGAAGTATTGACTTCTGAATTATCTGTTGGTGATATCATGGTGATAAAACCTGGAGAAAAAATACCAAGTGATGGACTTATATTAGAAGGTGAAACTCTAATTGATGAGTCACTTGCCACAGGTGAATCTATGCCTGTTAAACGTAAAAAAGGTGATAAAGTTATTGGTGCGACAATCAATAAACAAGGCTTATTAAAAGTAGAAGTGACTAAAGTCGGAAACGATACATTTTTATCACAAGTCATTAAACTTGTAGAATCTTGTCAAGGATCAAAGGTTCCAATTCAAGCATTTGCCGATAAGATTACAGGATATTTTGTTCCAGCAATTATGATTATTACCGTTTTAACGTTTACATCATTTATGGTATTTCCTAATTTTCATTTAGCAATATTAAATGCATTTGATTTCCTACCATGGATTAATACTGACTTAGACCAATTGACATTAGCATTTATTACAGCGACTGCAGTACTTGTAATTGCATGTCCTTGTGCATTGGGCTTAGGCACGCCAACTGCATTAATGGTAGGTTCTGGCATCGGTGCTGAAAAAGGTATCTTAATTCGTCAAGGAGAAGCAGTACAAACATTAAAAGATGTTAAAGTGATTGCTTTTGATAAGACTGGTACACTAACGATAGGAAAACCAGTTGTTACTGATATTTTATCTGATGATGAAGAAGCATTGTTAAGCGTTGCTGCATCACTAGAACAAGGATCAGAGCATCCTCTAGCAAGTGCGATGATTGAAAAAGCTAAATCACTTAGTTTAAATCTACTAAACGTTAAAGATTTCACTGCTGTTTCTGGTATGGGTGTCTTAGGTATGTTAGACGATAAGAAAACTTTGATCGGTAATAGAGCGTTTATGGATAGTGAAAGTATTGACTATCATATACATGATAGTAAAATGAAATCACTTGAAGATGAAGCTAAGACAGTGATGATTGTTGCACAAGAAAATAAAGCTTTAGGTATCATCGCGGTAGCTGATGAATTAAAACCTGAAGCAATTGAAGTTATAAAAATACTAAACTTACTAAAATATAAGACTGCAATGATTACTGGTGATAATAAGCGTACAGCTAAAGCAATTGCAGATAAACTAGGTATGACAGATTTCATTAGTGATGTATTACCTGAAGGTAAAGTTGATGCAATCATCAAACTTCAAAATGATTATGGCATTGTTGCTATGGTTGGTGATGGTATTAACGATGCACCTGCACTTAAACAAGCAAATGTGGGCATTGCCCTTGGTACAGGTACAGATGTTGCTATTGAAGCTGCAGATATCACATTGGTTAATGGACAACTTGATACCATTTTAAAAGGATTGGAATTATCAAAGGCTATTTTTAAGAAGATCAAACAAAATTATTTTTGGGCATGGTTTTATAATGCAATTATGATTCCATTTGCAATGTTTGGCTTACTTCATCCAATGATTGGTGCCGCTGCCATGTCGCTATCTTCACTTAATGTCATCTATAATTCACTAAGATTAAAGAAAGTGAATTTAAACAAGACTTGGGAGGTATATCATGAAGCATGATCGCACTAAAGCAATTACCATTTTAAAAACTGCAAGAGGTCAGATGGACGCAGTCATTAGAATGGCGGAAGAGGGAAGATATTGCGTCGATGTCGCCAATCAAATTGGTGCTGCTGAAGCATTGCTTAAAAAAGCGAACCTTCTAATTTTACAAGATCACATTAACACATGCGTTAAAGAATCATTTGTAGATGGTACAAGTGATGAAAAAATTGATGAAGTTATCAATTTACTCAATAAGTATTTAATGAAATAAAAGAAAAGGCTAAGTCGAATTGAACTTAGCCTTTTTTGTTTTATGATTTTTTATAGACTGTTGCCGTATTAAATACTTCAAAACCTAAATGTTTATAGAAAACTTTGTTGCTGCCTACAATAATTTCCTTTGCACCATCCTTGATTGCTTGTTCAACACACTTACTGATCGTTGCTCTAGCCATGCCCATGCGTCTAAATTCAGGGATTGTGCACACTGGTTCAAGCATTGCGATATTTGTACTGTCTTTATACCAAATGCTCGTATAAGCGGCATATTGATCATCTTTTTCCATAACATAAGCATATGATTTTTTAAAATGAGGACTTGATATTTGACGTTTTCTAAGATGTAGTGATGCTTCATCATAACTAATTTTATCCTTATGGTCAAAACCTTTCCATAAACATAAATGATGCTTTCTTACATCGTAGGATTCATTTAAGTCATGTAAATTAAAACCTTCAGAAAGCGAAAAGTCAATATGATCAGTTTTAAGTCTTGCCATATGCTCTATATAGTCGGTTTTAACTAAAGAGGTTTCCTTAACCATCTCTAGCATGTCCAAATCGTTATCTTCGATCATGAGTTTTGCCATTGGCGTATCAAGGATATACCCTAAGATATCATCTTTGACTTCAATGTCATCACTAACGTAATAATACACATCTTTTTCATCTTCTAGCATTAATACACCAATGATTTCATCACGATCATTATAGTATATACGGATATTTTCTAAATCTGAAATTGATGCATCAGCTCTTGCAATATACCATTCCCATCTCGACCAATGATAATTGATTGAAATATGTGATTCATTTAACTTTTCAATAAAAGTTCTAATACTTTCAAAAATGTCATGATACAAATGGTTTAATGGATAATCTCTAACATACATATAATCACCTCTTATCTATATTATAAAATGAATAGATAAAAAAAGCACTGCAAAAAATGATGCAGTGCTTAAATATTTATTTATCAGAATCATCGAAATTATCGATTTCTTCAATTAAAGCATCGTATAAATCTTCTTCCTTAACTTTTCTTACGACTTCACCTTTTCTAAAGAGAAGACCCACGCCTTTACCACCAGCAACACCGATGTCTGCGTGTTTAGCTTCACCAGGACCATTGACGACACAACCCATAATTGCAACGTCTATCGTCTTATTAACTTTAAGCAGGTATTGTTCAACTTTCTTAGCGATATCAATCATATTGTATTGGATACGGCCACAAGTTGGACAACTGATCAAGTTAGGCACTTTATCTTTTAAGCCTAAATTCTTTAAGATTTCTTTAGCTGCTTGAATTTCAACCCTAGGATTATCAGTTAATGATACTCTAATGGTATTGCCGATACCTTCATGAAGAAGTACACCGATACCAATGGCTGATTTAATTGCTCCACTAAATGCAGTTCCAGCCTCAGTAACCCCTAAATGAAGCGGATAAGGGAATGTTTTTGCTGCAAGTCTATAGGTTTCAATCATTAAGTTCATATCAGTAGCTTTTAACGATAATGCGATATCATAGAAATCCATAGACTCTAAAATATCAACATGTCCCTTAGCTACAGAAACCATAAGTTCCGCTGTTGGTTTTGCGCGATCAGGAAGCGAACCACTATTAACACCAATTCTAATTGGTATATGTTTTTCCTTGCATGCTCTAACCACTGCTTCAACTTGCTCACGCTTAGGTAAATTACCTGGGTTAAGTCTGATCTTATCAACACCTTGATTGATTGCTTCTAGTGCGAGTTCATAATGAAAATGAATATCTGCAACCATTGGAATATTGATTTGCTTTTTAATCTCTCTAATTGCTAGAGCATCTTCCATATCTAAAACTGCAACTCTTACAATCTCGCAACCAGCATCTTGTAATTCCTTAATTTGCTTAACAGTTGCTTCAATATCCTTAGTATGTGTGTTGGTCATACTTTGAATATAGACTTTATTATTACCTCCAAATGGAAGGTTTCCTACCATAAATTGTCTTGTCGTTTCTCTTTGTAACATATTATCACCCAAAACTATTATAACAAGATATAGAAAAAAGTATAGATTTTTACTTTACTTTAGTAAATGAAATATTATATACTAAACATATTGAAAAACATGATAACTAATGTTATAATACGAAGGTAGTTTGGAGGAATTATTCATGAGAGATCTTGTCAAATTGGTTTGTACTTCATGTGGTGAAGAAAATTATCACACAGATAAAAATAAAAAAACTAAACCAGAACGTTTAGAATTTAAAAAATACTGTCCACGTGAAAAGAAATACACAATCCACAGAGAAAAGAAATAAGCTATTCTATGAATAGTTTTTTTTCTATATTTTTATAGGAGAAAAAATATGAAAAATGGTTATGTTATCCTTCTTAGAGGATTAAATACAGGGAATATGATATTAAATAAATCTCAACTTATATCCATGGTTGAAGATGCAGGATATAAAGATTTTGAGGTCATTTTAAATACTGGCAATATTGTCATCTATACAGATGATGCTAAAGAAGATGTACTTAATAAAATCTTATATGAACTCACAGATTATTTTGGAAAACCAATGTATGGTATGATCAGAGAGTTTAAAGAGATATTAGATTTAGAAAAAGTGATCAAGCCAGTTGAAAAAGATTTACAACAATACATCTTATTTTGTGAAGGAAACATTCAAAATGAATTATTATCGTTTTTTGAAGATATTAATTCAGGTATAGAAACATTAGAAGTAGTTGATCAAGATATGTATTGGACAACACCTAAAGGTTATACGTTAAAAGGTTTTGGTCGTATTGCTCTAGGACATAAAAAATACAAGAAATTAGTTACATCGAGAAATATGAACACAATAAATAAAATGATAGAGTGTATTAAACATGATTAAAACAATCAAAGGTGATGATATTTATTCAAATACATATGTGATTTGTAGATTTGACAGCTGTATTGTTATTGACCCTTCTCATGATATGGCATCGATCGACCAAGCAATTGGTGAGCGAAAGGTCATTGGAGTTGGTGTTACACATGCCCATGCAGATCATGTGGATCTCTTGCAGATGTTTGATGCGCCAATATATATTCATAGAGAAGATGCCCATTTATTATTTGAGGATCAATATAATGGGTATTTATCAAAACCTCATCCATATCAAAGAAAACAATTAGATATTAAAATGGTCGAAGATGATGATGTAATCAAAATTGCTGATCAACAGATTAAAATCATTCATACGCCAGGGCATACTGCGGGCAGTATCAGCTTTCTATATTTAGAACATCTTTTTACAGGAGACACTTTGTTCAAAGAAAGTGTTGGTCGTCATGATTTGTATTCAGGATCACTTAAAAGTCTTAAACAAAGTGTTTTAAAACTCATGGATTTAAATAGTAATATTAAAATCTATCCGGGACATGATGAGCTCACAACCATGAGAAATGAAAAGAAAAAAAACCCATTTTATATCAAATGGGTTAAGCAGTATAAACGTTAATCATTCAACGATATCTTTATGTTTTAATTGAATCTTATCATCAAAGGTATAAACAATTGGTAAACCAGTAGGGAGTTCTAAATCTAGAACTTCCTCTTTTGTTAATCTCTCGATATACATCATTAATGATCTAAGACTATTGCCGTGAGCAACGATTAAGACATTTTCACCCTTTTTAAGTGCGGGATAAATATCTGAATGCCAATAAGGAAGAACTCTTTGTTGACAAGTTTCTAAACTTTCACCAAGTGGTGGGTTTTCAACATCCTTGTATAAAGGATCAAATTTAGGATTACGCGGATCTTTTTCAGTAAGAAGCGGTGGTAGTATATCATAACTACGTCTCCAGATATGCACTTGAGCTTGTCCATACTTCTTAGCAGTATCTGCTTTGTTTAATCCTTGTAGTGCACCATAATGACGCTCATTAAGTCGCCAAGTTTTATACACCGGCACATCTTGACCAATCTCTTCAAGCATAAAAGATAATGTGTCATTTGCTCTTTTTAAAACAGAACTATATGCAACGTCAATATCTATATTTAAAGCTTTCACTTTTTTTCCAGCTGTTCTAGCTTCTAAAATGCCTTGTGTACTTAAATCTACATTTGTCCAACCTGTAAAACGATTTTCTAAATTCCATAAACTTTGTCCATGTCTAACCATAATTAGTTTAGGCATTATCATCACCTACCTTTAAGTTTAATTTATAAATATTATAACATTTTAAAATATATGCGCAAAGATTATGTCTTAAGTAAAAACATATTTACATAAATAAGTGAATTTTCTCACAATTACAAGTAAAATAGCACATAAGTCTTGACAGTGCCAATTAAATGTCATACAATAATGTTGGCACAAGGCTAAAAGGAGTGCTAAAGGGGTGAATACATGCTCACAAGTAGACAAAAGTTAATTCTTAAAGCAATCGTTGAAGCATATGTAAAAGATGCTCAACCAGTAGGCTCAAAATACTTAACACAGCTACCTTATTTAAATTTTTCTAGTGCGACACTTCGTTATGATATGGCTTTATTAGAAGAATTAGGCTATTTAGAAAAAACCCATACTTCTAGTGGTCGTGTACCTTCAGAAAAAGGGTATCGCTATTATGTGGAACACTTAGTGACACGTGATAGTGACGTTGCTGATCAATTCCCATTAATCGATGAAATATTTTATAAAAATAAGATGGCACGTGAAGATGCCATCGAAAAAGCTATTTCTCTATTAAGTGATTTGACCAATTATACAGCCATGGCTATTGGCCCTAAAGCATCTAGAAATAAAATAAAACGTATCGATTTTGTACCACTTGGTCTACAAGACGCAGTCATTTTGATTGTCACTGACCAAGGACATGTACAACATCAAAACATTAGAATCCCAGAAGATGGCAAGTTAGAAGATGTTAAAGAAGTCATTAAATCGCTTGATGAACTATTAAGAGATCGCACGATTGATGAAGCAAGCACAATATTACAAAATGCATTTGCCAAAAAAGAAATTGATTCATATATGGAATATCAAAATCAAATTCTTAATTCATTTATTAATGCGTTTGCTAAATTTGCAGAAGAAAACTTCTATTTATCCGGAGTTACTAATGTGTTTGAACAACCAGAATTTCACAATGTTAAAAATATTAAGAGTTTTGTAGATATGCTTGATCGAAGGGAAATTTTAAAATTGATTGGCAATGAAGATAGTCTATCAATCAGATTTGGTTCTGACTTAAGATTAATCCCTATGGATAACTGCACAGTCATTTCAGTGCCGTATCGTATTAATGATATGGAACATGGAACAATCGCTGTTGTGGGACCTACAAGAATGGAATATAACAAGGTTATTCCATTAATTGAGTATATTGCAAGCAATCTTGGAAAACTGTATAAAAAATAAAGGATGATATTATGGCGGAAGAAACAATAAAAGAACAAGAAGTCGTTGAAGAGACTTCAAATGAAGCTTTAGAAAAAGCAGCTAAGAAAGATAAAAAAACAAATAAATACAAAGAACAACTTGCTGAACGAGACAAAGAAATTTTCAAATTAAAAGATCAATTGCTTCGTAATCAAGCTGAGTTAGAAAATTTTAAAAAGCGAGTAAATCAAGAACGCATCAATGAAAGAAAATATGCATCTAAAAATTTAGTTCATGATATTTTAGTACCACTTGATATGTTAAAGATGATTGTTAATCAACCGACTGAAGATGAAAAATTAAAGAATTATTTAATAGGTTTTAAAATGGTTAATGATCAATTATTTCAAGTTCTAGAAAATGATGGATTAAAAGAAATAGATGCTTTAAATAAACAGTTTGATCCAAATTTCCATCATGCTGTTGAAAAAGTAAGTAACAAGGAAAAAGCGAACGGCATCAATATTGAAGTTGTTCAAAAAGGTTATACATACAAAGAAAAATTATTAAGACCTGCCATGGTCAAAGTAAACGAATGGAGTGATGAAAATGGCAAAGACAAATAAAATCATTGGTATCGACTTAGGTACTACTAATTCATGTGTCTCTGTAATGGAAGGTGGAGACGTTAAAGTAATCGCAAATGCTGAAGGTGGAAGAACTACACCATCAGTTGTATCATTTAAAGGTGAAGAAATTAGTGTTGGTGATGTTGCAAAACGTCAAGCAATTACAAATCCAAACACAGTAAGTTCAATCAAACGTCACATGGGTGACGGAAACTACCGTGTAGATATTAATGGTAAAAAATATACACCTCAACAAATTTCTGCAATGATTCTTCAAAACTTGAAGAAAACTGCTGAAGATTATTTAGGTGCTCAAGTCACAGAAGCAGTTATTACTGTACCTGCATATTTCAATGACCAACAAAGACAAGCAACTAAAGATGCTGGTAAAATTGCTGGATTAGATGTTAAACGTATTATCAATGAACCAACTGCTGCAGCATTAGCTTATGGTATTGATAAAACTGATGTTGAACAAACTGTATTAGTATTTGACTTAGGTGGCGGTACATTTGACGTATCAGTACTACACTTAGCTGAAGGTACTTTTGAAGTAGTTTCAACTGCTGGTAACAACCACTTAGGTGGGGATGACTTTGACCAAGCAATCATTGATTACTTAGTTCAAGAATTTAAGAAAGAAAATGCCGTAGACTTATCACTTGATAAAATGGCTGTTCAAAGATTAAAAGATGCTGCTGAAAAAGCTAAGAAAGAATTAAGTGGTGTGACTTCATCTCAAATCTCATTACCATTCATCACAATGGGTGTTGCAGGTCCACTTCACTTAGAAATGACTTTAACAAGAGCTAAATTTAATGAATTAACTGCACATTTAGTTGAAAAATGTCAACAACCAGTGCGTCGTGCATTATCAGATGCTAAGATGACTGCAAATGATATTCACCAAGTATTATTAGTTGGTGGTTCTACACGTATTCCTGCTGTACAAGAATTAGTACAAAGAGAATTAGGTAAACAACCTAATAAGAGTGTTAACCCTGATGAAGTAGTTGCTATGGGTGCCGCAATCCAAGGTGGTGTCTTAGCTGGTGATGTTAAGGATGTATTATTATTAGACGTTACACCTCTATCATTAGGTATTGAAACTTTAGGTGGCGTATTCACTAAATTAATCGAAAGAAATACAACAATTCCAACATCTAAATCACAAGTGTTCTCAACTGCTGCTGATAATCAACCAGCTGTTGACATCCACGTGTTACAAGGTGAAAGATCAATGGCTGCAGATAACAAGACACTTGGTCGTTTCCAATTAACAGATATTCCTGCTGCACCTCGTGGTGTACCTCAAATTGAAGTATCATTTGATATTGATGCCAATGGTATCGTATCTGTTAAAGCTAAAGATTTAGGTACAAATAAAGAACAAAAAATCACAATTTCAGGTACTGGTACATTGTCAGATGATGAAATTGATAAGATGGTTAAAGAAGCTGAAGAAATGGCTGAACAAGACAAGAAACGTCGTGAAGAAGCAGATTTACGTAATGAATCTTCAAGCTTAATTTTCCAAGCAAATAAAGCTTTAGATGACTTAAAAGAAAATGTTGATGAAGCAACTAAGACTAAGATTTTAGATGAAATCAAAGCATTAGAAGAAGCACTTAAAGGCAATGATATCGATGATATCAAAGCTAAAAAAGAAGCACTTGAAAAAGATGCTCAAGCAGTTGCTACTCAAGCTTACCAACAAGCTCAACAAGCACAACAAGCAGGTCAACAAGAAGCACCTTCTAATGACCAACCTAAAGACGGCAAAACTACTGTAGATGCTGAATTCGAAGAAAAATAATAAGATGAGGGGCCAAAGCCCCTTATCCATTATGATGGAGTTGATATATTATGGCAGATAAAAGAGATTATTATGAAGTACTTGGTGTATCTAAGGATGCTTCAGATGATGAAATAAAAAAAGCATACCGTCAATTAGCTAAGAAATATCATCCAGATATTTCTAAAGAAGAAAATGCAGAAGAAAAATTTAAAGAAGTTCAAGTTGCATATGATACATTAAGCGATAAACAAAAGCGTGCTGCATATGATCAATACGGTCATGAAGGTAGTCCATTTGGTGGACAAGGCTTTGGTGGAGGTTTCTCTGACTTCGGTGGTTTTGGTGATATTTTCAGTCAGTTCTTTGGTGGTGGCAGACAACAACAAAGAAACTATAACGGACCACAACGTGGTGATGACTTAGAACGTACAATGACTATTGATTTTATGGAAGCTGCATTAGGTACTAAAAAAACTATTGATGTCACAGTAACTGATACATGTCATTTCTGCCATGGTAGTGGTGCTGAATCAGCAAGCGATGTTGAAATTTGTAGTCGCTGTCATGGTGATGGTGTGATTAATGTTGAGCAACGTACGATGCTTGGTACAATGAGAACACAACAAGTATGTCCAGTTTGTGGTGGACGTGGTAAGACAATTAAAAATACTTGTCATGTATGTCATGGGTCTGGTCAAGAGAAAAATAAAAAGACTGTGGATGTTACAATACCTGCAGGTATTGATACAAACATGAGCCTTAAAGTCGCTGGTTATGGTAATGGTGGTAAAAATGGTGGACCTCAAGGAGATCTATACTTAAACTTTAGAGTAAGACCACATAAGGTATTCCAAAGAGAAGGCGATGATATTGTCCTTCATGTACCAATTTCAATGACACAAGCCGTACTTGGTGATAAAATCGATATTCCAACCATTTATGGAGATGTAAAACTTAAGGTACCTCAAGGTGTCGCAAGCGGTACATCGCTTAGAATGAAAGAAAAAGGTATCGCTAACGTTAGATCTAAACGTAAAGGTGATCAACACGTCATTGTTGATATTCAAACACCAACAAATCTTTCTACTCAAGAAAAGAAATTATATGAAGAACTAGCTAAATTAGAAAATAAAGAATCTAATTGGCAAAAGTTTAAAAATTTATTTAAATAAAAAGAAAAAGGATTTCCCTAAAGGGAAGTCCTTATTTTTTTGGAGGTAGTGGAAAGAACTTAGAAGTCTTTCTGGCATATGCCTTAAAGTCTTCACGATCCTTGTACTTACGTTCTAATAGTGGCACACCACTTACATATAATAGTAGATATGTAATAAATAGTGGTCCGATAAGTCCTGCAAATAGATAAGCAGAAAGTGTTGAAACCGAGATTATACCTATTGCCCACCACATGAGAGATTCACCGAAGTAGTTGGGATGTCTCGTCCAAGACCATAAGCCTTCTGTCATCAATTTACCTTTATTGTTTGGATCTTTTTTAAATGTTTTAAGTTGTCTATCTCCTAAAGATTCAAAAATAAATCCAATGATCCATAAGAAGAGGCCAACAATGTAGATGACATATTCTAAAGGTGTGCTAAAGACAAGTCGATTAAAGTTAACTAATTGAATAGGTAATGAAATCACATATAAGAAAGATGCTTGAAGTAGAAAAACAAATATAAATGCTTTAAGTCTAATATGTGTCTTCCAACGTTTTCGCATATTTACATATCTATAATCTTCATCTTTATTCCAATTTCTAATGCCGATATAGAAGAATAATCGGAAACCCCAAATAGCAACTAAAAGTGTCACTGTTATACTGATTAAACTAAAATTTCTACTATAGATCAAAGACGATATTGCAATCACAATAAAGCCAAGACCCCAAGCCATATCTGCCAGACCATAGTTGTTCTTTAGTAGCGCAATGATATAGAATAGGACAAAAAATGCCAATAATACCAATGCATTAACTAAAAATAACATATTAATCTCCTTTCACGAATGCGACTGCAACTGCGCCAATACCTGCGTTCATCGCGACGACACTAGAAATCTCCATTGTATAAAGTGGTTTTTGTCCAGTGATTTCAGTCAATAATTTTTCATATTTTTCTACGCGATCAGGTGCTTGAGCATGCACGATTGCATATGTTTTAATTGATTCATTTTCTAATATAGACTCAATGTATTTCATAATCTTATGATCAGCTGTTTTTTCACTTAATGCCTTATCAAAGATAATGCCATTACCCTTTTTATCAATTGAGATGACAGGTTTTAAATTTACAAGTTTACCGATGATACCTGTTAATTTGTTAACACGACCATTTTTTACCATATATTTAAGTGTTGAAACACTAACTAAAATTTGAGATTTTAATTTTAGTTTATTAATGTTATCTTCAATAGCATCAATTGATAAACCTTCTTCAATTAATTTGGCAGTTTCATAGACCAATAAGCCTTGAGATGCAGAATTTTGAAGGGTATCAATAATTCTGATATCACTATCATACTTTTTAGCCACATCCTTAAATATGCTATAAGTACCACTCATTTTTGATGATACGGTTAAGACAATAATCTTTTTATAGTATGTTGTTAGATATGAGAACAAGTTTTCCAAAGATTTTGGGTTTGGTTGACTTGATGCAGGATAACTCTTAGAATGATTCATCATATCATAAAACATTTCATTATTAATGGTTAACTTATCAAAATAAGTCGTACCATCAACTGTAAGTGATATTGGAAGCATATGAATTTGATATTGATCAATTAATGATTTAGGCAAATCGGCAATAGAATCAGTAACGATTGCAATGTCGTATTTTCTTTCATGTGCTGTTTCATATTGTAGTTTCATATCATCAACTTTTTGTTCAATGATATGACTGACACCTTTTAGATAATCAAAGACTTCTTCAGGTCGATCAGTGTGAATATGAATTCTACCTGTATCCGCATGACTTGCAACAATTAATGAATTACCATAATCCTTTAAGGCATCATTTAAATCTTTTTTAGATAATGTCATATCTTTAATGAATGCTTCTGTACAATATCTTGGCTGATCTTTTTCATATGAACTGTGATCATCTGCATGTTTGATTTCCACAGGTTTGATATTTTCTATGTCTACTGTTTTACCATTAATTGCGTGGATAATACCTTCAATAAATTTAACAAAACCCTTAGCACCGGCATCGACCACGTGATTTTCTTTTAACACAGCTAGTTTTTCAGTAGTTTTTGAAAGTTCAATCTTTAATTTTTCATAGGCACTCATGAAAAAATCTTTCATTGAAAGTGATGCTGATTTAAGCGAATTTAAAATAGAAACCCAAGCATTCATGACAGTAATCACTGTACCATCAACTGGATTGGATATAGAACTTTCTGCAAGCTCAGCAGCAACCTTAGAAATTTCTATATAATCTTCAATAGATATTTGATCGTTTTGAATGGCTTGATAGAAACCATCAATATAAGAAGCGAAGATGATGCCAGAGTTCCCTCTAGATCCTCTCATTGCAGCTGCTGCAATAGATTCTAACGTATCTTTAGTTGAATTTTCTAATTTTGAATAGTATATAATAGATTGCATCAAAGAAGTAAGGTTCGTACCTGTATCTCCATCAGCAACCGGAAAAACATTAATTTTGTTTAAATAATCTTTTTCTGAAATGACGTTTTTCGCGCCTAGAATAAAAGAATTATAAATCATTTCATTAGATAAAGTGTTCATTTTTAATAACTCCTTAGATGATTGTGTTTATTAAATAAGTAACTGTACTTACCGAGAATCCTAAAAATGTACCCCAAGCAAGATCGATGATTGTAATTTTAATTGGCCAATTTTGTAGGGTTGCTAAGTTTGTTAAATCATAAGTGGCATAAGTGATTAATCCAAATAATGCACCATATAACATTACATATCCAATAGATGCTTTATCAACACCAGGTAGGATTACAAACAATACTAAGCCGATTAAGAAAAGTACATAAAACAGCATCGCTGGTACCCATCTAACTTGATCGCTTAAGATATGACCTAATTCATTTTGATAAAGTTTTCTAGCAATCAACCCTAGCCATATCATGTCAACTGCAAAAAATACAATAAAAGAAACAATAAATAGTTTTAAAAATAACATAGTAAGCTCTCCCTTCATTCATACCCTCATTATATCATTAGTCTATAAAAAATTTAAATTAAGCACATTTATCATATATAAGTCATAATGTTTTGTAGGTTTTTTGAAAAATGTTATAATTTTTTTGAAAAAGGATGTGATAATATGATTCTAATTAGACATCATAACGAAGGTAATTTAAAACCATATTTTTATTTTGCATTAGAAGAATATGTGATGAATCATTTGCTTAAAGACGATGAAACATATTTTTTCACTTGGGAGATACATGGCGTGGTCATTGGAAAGAATCAAGTGATTGAAAACGAAGTGAACTTAGATTTTTTAAGAGAAAATAATATAGATATTTATAGAAGACCTACAGGTGGCGGTTGTGTGTACGCTGACCATAGAAATACGATGTTTTCTATTGTAACTAAACGCACGAATAAGCAATTTAGTTTTAAGACGTATTTATCTAAAATCGTGGATGCAATGAAGATATTAAATGTTGAATTAACGTTTAGTGGAAGAAATGATTTATTATTTGAAGGCAAGAAGATTTCTGGTAATGCATTTTTACAAAATAAATATGGCATGTTGATGCATGGCACATTTTTATATGACTGTGATCTTGAAACCATGGTAAGAGCAATTTCTCCAAGCGATGAGAAATTGGTTTCTAAAGGTATTGATAGTGTGAAATCACGCGTGACGAATTTAAAACCATATTTAAGTGGTATGTCTCAAGCGTCATTAATTAAACATTTCGAAAATGTTTTAACTGATCAAACTTATGAATTATCAGATAAAGAAGTTGAAATCATTAACGAAATGGCTAAGAAATATGAAGATAAAACATGGATTTATCAAGTGCAACCACATTATACAAAAATGCTCAAAAAGCGCATTAGTGGTGGATTATTCGAAATCGCATTGGATTTAAAACACGGCAAGATTCAAAATATCCATATCAAGGGTGATTTCTTTGATACAAAAGACTTGGCACCATTTGAAGAAAAGTTTATCAATCAAGATTACAATCAAGAGACCATAGGTAAAATTTTAGATCTATATCATATTTCAGATTACATTTTAGATGTTAATGATGATGAATTTAGACAATTACTGTTAAGTGGTACACTTTTATAAGCATTTATATATAAACTATATATATATGTTTGACTACTTTGATATTTATTTGATAAAATGAAGTATGAAGTGAAAGGTGGTTGGCTATGGGGAAAAAATCGAAAAACGAAAAGAAAATTGAAAAGATTGAAGAATTAGCAGCAGAAGAACAAACACTTCAAGATGAAACTGTTGGGGATGAAAAAAATGCTAAGCGTGAAGCACGTAAAGCGAAAAAAGCCTTAGCAAAAGCTGAAGCCCTTAAAAAAGAAGCGGAAGAAGCTGCATTAGAAAATGAGAAAGCACAGTTAAAAAAAGATAAAAAAGAATTGAAGCGTGTAAAGAAGTTTGAAAAATCAATTAACGAATTGATTAAAAATCCGGAAAAACGCAAAACTTATGTCGATAACTATTTTAAAGGATCTAAAGGGGCAAACAGTGATGTCTATACAAAACTGTTAAACCTTGATAGAGATAAGTTATTGGGACGTGCTCAACAGCTTTTAGGATTTGAAAATAGAATTACTGAAAAACCATTTATGATCTTATCACCTGATTCATATGATAATGTCGAAAAGGTTAAATATAAATTAGAAGTCATTGATGATGAAAATCATTTCTTAAGATTTAACCAATCTTATGTGACAGCTTTATTCTTTAGTGAGGAAAGTCTCTATATTTATAATGCCAACATAAATCATGGTACTGGGCAAGTCAAAAGTGATCATGCTTATGAATTTGCATTTAAAGATATTTCATCTTTAGAAACAATCTTAGGTCAAGATAATGAAAAAAACCCAAAATATTCAACACTGGATATGGTTATCAATCTTAACAATGGACATATCCATCATATCAATCTTAGAAACCAAAGAATTCCACAAAGACCTAAAATAAATTTCATTTATTTAATCGGATCTATTATTCTAGCGGTTTTAGGTGCTGCAGCATTTGGATATTTTAGTCTTTGGAACTATGCTTATTATCCAGCAGTACTCATTATTGCAGGTGCAATTGTAGAATTAATTAGACATAAAAAACCAATTCCAATTGAGCCACCACTGATCTTAAAACAAGAACAAGAAATACTCAGTATACTAAAAAACCATATCAGAGATAATAAGCGATAATAAATAGTGTTATTTATTGACTTATAAGTATTTTTTATGTATAATCGTAATGTTGAGGTGAAATATGAAAATACTAGTATATGATTTAAAAAATAAACCCTCAATTGATTTCACTTATGATTACAGTGAAGAAATCAAAAACGTAGATGATATATTAAGTATCAAACCTGCTAAATTTCATTTAGATGCATTCTTTAATGATGACGAATTAATACTATCAGTAAACTGTAGTGTTGATTTCGACATGGCTTGTGCAAAGACATTAAAGCCAGTAAGTCAACATTTAGATTTTAATGAATCTATTGTATTTGCTAATAATGATGATGCAGATTTTATGCTAACAGAAGAGATTGAAATCTCAGACATTATGTTCGGATATATCGTTGCTGAAAAACCCCTAGTGGTTTATCATCCAGATGCTCAAGATGTTTCTTTTGAAGAAAAGAAAAGTCCACATCCTGCATTTGCTGATTTAGATAAATTATTTAAGAATTCGTAGGAGGTGAACAGATGGCTGTTCCATTTCGTAGAACGGGTAAGACTGCTAAAAGAAAAAGACGCACACATTACAAATTAACTGCTCCAGCATTAGTTGTTTGCCCACAAACTGGTGAATTCACTTTACCACATAGAGTGACACCAAACAGTGGTTATTACAAAGGACAAAAAGTATTAACCAAAAAAGAATCCAAAGAGGATTAAAAGAAAAGGTGCCAAAGGGCACCTTTTTCTTTTTGTTGAAATTGACAAAACCAATATTATTATATATATTTATATTATAAATGTTTAAGGACGTAAAATTATGCAACATATTACCGTATTAAAAAATGAAACTGTAGATCATTTAAATATAAAACCTAATGGCATCTATGTTGATGGTACACTGGGTGGTGCAGGGCATTCCGAACTCATACTTACTAGACTAGAAGATGGGTTTTTATATGCATTTGATCAAGATGAATATGCGATAGCGTTTGCTAAAAAAAGACTTGGTGATGATAAACCTTATGAAATTATCAAAAGCAACTTTATGTATATGAAAGAAGAACTAGAAAAAAGAGGCGTCTATAAAATTGATGGTTTGCTTTTGGACTTAGGACTTTCATCGTTTCAAATCGATGATGAATCAAGAGGATTTACATACCTAAAAGATACAACGCTTGACATGCGGATGAATCAAGATCAATCGTTAACAGCAAAAGAGATTTTAAATACTTATGACAAAGAACAGCTTGCTAAAATATTTTATGTTTATGGTGAAGAGAAAAATAGTTTTAAGATAGCTGATGAAATTATTAGAAGAAGACCTTTAGAAACAACCATGGATTTGGTAAGTATTACCGATAAAGTGAATTATAAAGATAAAGGGCATAGCGCAAAGCGTGTTTTTCAAGCTTTAAGAATTGAAGTGAATAGAGAACTAGAAGCGCTCGAAAAGATCTTAAATGACGTTGTAGATATGCTTAATCCAGGTGGTAGATTATCTATCATTACGTTTCATTCATTAGAAGATAGAATGGTTAAACATTTTTACAAATCTCAAAGTGAGAGTAAAACACCTAAGGGATTGCCAGTGATGGTAGAAGATCTAACAAAACTTAAAATCATTACGAAAAAACCAATTTATCCAACAGAAGAAGAATTATCATTAAATTCAAGAAGCAGATCAGCTAAATTAAGGGTAGCTGAGAAAAAATAAACCGGAGGATATGAAATGAAAATTGCACTTATTGCACATGATAAGAAAAAAACTGACATGGTCAGCTTTGTGCAAAGAAATATTGAAGTTTTTAAAACTTGTGAACTCTATGCGACAGGTACTACAGGTACGATTTTACATAAACACACAGGACTGGATATTCATTTAAAGAAATCAGGACCATTAGGTGGCGATCAAGAAATTGGATCTATGGTAGCCAATCAGCAACTTGATATGATTATCTTTTTTAGAGATCCTCTCACTGCACAACCTCATGAACCCGATGTATCAGCATTGCTTAGATTGAGTGATCATTATGAAATTCCACTTGCTACAAATATTTCAACAGCAAATTACTTCATTGAAGCAATGAAGTACGAAATGCAAAATAAAAAGGTGTAAATACACCTTTTTTTGTACAGATTAATTCTTCTTTTTGCTAGCTGAGACAATAATTCTAATATAGTCTAAGTCTAAATCTTTAAATGCATCATGGTTTGTGATATATTCAAAGATTTCAGGGCTTGAAATTTCTGTAATTTCATTCGTTTCTTTATTCATAATGTGAATGTGACTATCTGCACTGTGCTTTGGATTATCCATAGCAAGGTCATAGTACTTAACATTATCAATATAAATTTCGACGACCATTTTGTTTTCCATTAAAAATTCAAGATTGTTATAAATCGTGGAAACATTATAGAATCCGCGGTTCGATAATGCCTTTTGAATTTCTTTGAAAGTTAAATGTTTGTTCTCCAAAATTTCGATCATTGCTTGACGAGATTTTGTTAGTCTCAATTTTTTAGAACGAATTCTGTCATAATAACGTTCTTTCAGATCCATAGAACATACTCCTTTAATAAATAACTAGTATTTATAGTATTTTCAAATAGATTATATCAATATTATTTATATAATTAAAGAAATATGCATTTTTGGATGTATTGCAATGCTTGGTCATTAACAATAGCCATTATTATGATATAATAATGTTGGTGATTTTATGAATTATGTATATGGTGGATCATTTAACCCACCCACAAAGGCACATAAGAAAATAATTGAAATATTAACCAACTTTTCTTCATGTGAAAATGTGATTGTTTTACCTGTAGGTGATGATTATCAAAAACCATACTTAGCACCTTTCATAGATCGCTATAACATGTTAAAATTGTTAGTAGAGCCATTTGATCACGTTATAATCTCTGATTTAGAGAATCAACGAGCATATCGAGGCACTTTAAACAGTTTGAACAAATTAAAAGAAACATATAAAGATTTGAGTTTTGTCATTGGATCTGATCAATTGGATACTTTTGATCAGTGGATTGAATATGAGAAATTATTAGCATCATATCCGTTTGTTATCATGCAAAGAGATGATGCGATTAACAAAGATTTAATTGAAGAAAAGTTCAAAGGTTTAAAACATGAATTTATATGGGTGCCACTTAATCAAAAAGTTTCTTCCACAAAGGCAAGAAAACATAGGGAAGAACGTATGAATTATTTAGAACAAAGCATTATTGACTATATAGACACACATGATTTATACAAGGAGTAGACTATATGTATCAACATGGATTTTTAAAAGTTGCAGCTGCAACACCTAAAATTTTAGTAGGTGATATTAAACACAATCGTGATGAAATATTAAACCTGCTAAACGAAACTAAATCAAGCATTGTTGTTTTTCCTGAATTGTCGATTACTGGTTATTCTGCAAGTGATCTTTTTTATCAGGAGTCATTTTTAGAAGAGGCAAAAGAAGCACTTGCTTATCTTATTGAAAAAACAACTTATCAAGGTGTTTATATTTTAGGTATGCCACTTGATGTTTTAGGCGTATTGTATAATGTCGGTGTCGTGATTCAAAAAGAGAAAATTTTAGGTGTAGTGCCTAAACAATATATTCCTAATTTTCATGAATTTTATGAAAAACGTTGGTTTCATTCAGCTTTAAATACGGAAATTAAAGCCATTGATTTATTAGGACAACATGTTCCATTTGGATATTTATTATTTGAAAATCAAAAAAATCAAATCAGATTTGGTGTTGAAGTGTGTCAAGATATTTGGGCAACTTACACACCAAGTGATGAACTCAGTTTAATGGGTGCAAATATTATATTTAATCTTTCAGCTTCAAGTGAGTATGTGGGTAAGCAAGCAAGTAGAAGACATGTTGTACTAGATCACTCTAGAAAACAATTTGCTGCATATGTATATACAACGACAGGACACTATGAATCATCATCTGAAGTTGTCTATTCAAATCATAAATTGATTGCTTCACTAGGCGAATTAGTCGCTGAAAGCATGCCATTTGATATTGAGGAAACCATGTTGGTTGCAGATCTAGATATAACTGCAATTAATTATCAAAAAAGACAAGATAGCACATATCGCGATCTTCATATGAGATTATTTCATGAATTTCAAAAGATTAGTTTTGATGTTTTAGAAACTGATCAATTTGTATTTGAAAAACCATTAAGTCAATTTCCATTTATCAATAGTAATCATGAGGAAGAGGATGTCAAAGTAGCTAACCACATTCAAATATATGGATTAGTTAAAAAATTAGAATCACTTCCTAAATCAGCACATAAAATTGTTATTGGTATTTCTGGTGGTCTTGATTCTGCACTTGCCTTGTTAGTTTCTCATCAAGCAATGAAATTACTTGATAGAGATCCAAAGGATATTATTGCAGTGACGATGCCTGCTAAAGCCACATCAAAAAATTCTAAATCATTTGCGTTAGAACTTATGGATAAACTTGAAGTTACGAGTCTTGAAATTCCAATTAAAGATGCAGTTGATGGACATTTGAAATCTATTGATCATGATAAATTAGATGTAACTTATGAGAATGCGCAAGCACGCATGAGAACACTTATCTTAATGGATTTAGCCAATAAATATGGTGGCATTGTACTAGGTACTGGTGACTTATCAGAGATTGCACTTGGATGGATGACATACAATGGTGATCAAATGAGTATGTATGCAGTCAATGCGGGACTTCCAAAGACATGGGTTCAACATATGATAAAATATCATGCAAATCATGATTATAGTTTTGTAAAAGAAGTATTAGAAGGTATATTAAATGCCCCAATTACACCTGAATTATTAGAAAATCAGGAAACAGAATTGAGCATTGGCAAATATGAAATTAATGATTTCATATTATATCACCATCTCCAACAAGGTGCTGATGAGGATAAGATTAAATGGTTATTAAATCAAGCATTTGAATTAACAGATAGTGAAATTGATGTGTATGTGAAACGTTTCTATCAACGTTTTTACACACAACAATTTAAGCGACAAACCCTTCCTGAAGGGCCAAAAATTTTAGGTATCAGTCTATCACCTAGAGGTGAATATAGAATGCCTAGTGATGTAAAGAAAGTGATTAAATGAAGAAAAAAGAAAAAGTGATTATTGGACTAAGTGGTGGTGTTGACTCAAGTGTCGCAGCATACTTATTACTTAAAGACGGCTATGATGTTGAAGCCGTTTTTATGAGAAACTGGGATAGTGCAACCAATTTAGATTTTAAAGGTAATCCAACTGCATTTGATGAAGTTTGTGAACAAGAAAAAGATTATCAAGATGCTCTGAAAGTTGCTAATAAACTCGGTATAAAACTACATAAAGTTGATTTTATTGAAGACTATTGGGATCGCGTTTTTACTTATTTCTTAAACGAATATAAGAAAAATAGAACACCAAATCCTGATGTTTTATGTAATAATGAGATTAAGTTTAAAGCATTTATTGACTATGTGCATAAATTTGAACCTGATTATATTGCTATGGGGCATTATGCTCAAGTTGATCTAACTGGAGATGAGCCTAAATTGCTTAGAGCACATGATCAAAATAAAGATCAAACATATTTCTTATCACAACTAAGAAGTGATCAATTAAAAAATGTTAAATTTCCAATTGGTCATTTAGATAAGAAAGAAGTTAGAAAGATAGCTTTAGAACAAGAATTAGCCACTGCAACCAAAAAAGATTCTACTGGTATTTGTTTTATTGGTGAACGTCATTTCAACGAATTCTTAAGTAATTACCTACCAGCTCAACCGGGTGATATGAGAACTTTAGATGGAACATTTGTTAAAAGACATGGTGGATTAATGAACTATACAATTGGTCAACGAAAAGGTCTAGGCATTGGTGGTACGAAAGATACAACAGCCGCATGGTTTGTTGTAGGTAAAGATTTAAATACGAATACGTTATTCGTAGAACCAGATAAAAATCATCCAAACTTATATAGTAATCATGCATATATTACAGAAGTTATTTGGAGAGGACCGAAGATATCTGGCGAAATGACTGCTAAATTTAGATATCGTCAACCTGATCAAAAAGTCTCTGTTGAATGGATCAATGATGATACGATTCACGTGACTTATCCACAAGGTATAAAAGCTGTCACTCCAGGACAAGTTTGTGCATTTTATCAAAATGAGGTTTGTTTAGGTGCTGGCTTTATCGATGAAGTGTTTATGGATAAAAACAAAAGACAATACAGTTAAAAGGAACTATGTTCCTTTTTTTCTACACTTAATAATGCTATAATATGGGTGATTATGATTTAGGAGGTCACTATGGAAAAAGTCTCAGGCAGTATAAAAAATTACGTATATCACAATGATGAAAACAGCTACTCAATTGCCAGACTGATCACAAGTGATGAAAAGCAAATCACTATTGTTGGATATTTTCCAAAAATGAGTGAAGATGTTGTCTATGAGTTTGAAGGTGAATGGGTTAATCATCAAACATATGGTCAACAGTTTAAAGTACAATCATTTAAAAAGGCTGAAGCACAATCTATTTCAGGATTAATCAGTTATTTATCGAGTGCTTATTTTCAAGGTATTGGACCTAGAACAGCTGAACGCATTGTAGAACTTTTAGGCAGTGATGCGATTAATAAAATCATTGAAACACCTGAAGTGTTAAAAGAAGTTGGATTAAATGCAGTTCGCATTGCTAAACTTAAACAGCAATTACTTGAAAATCAAACACATGAATATATATTAGTGACTTTATATGGATATAATATTTCTGGCAAAATCGCGATGAAATTATTAAATAAATATCAAATGCTAACCATTGAAAAGATTGAGGAAAACCCTTATCAATTGATTGAAGATATCGATGGTGTCGGTTTCTTAAAAGCGGATGAAATCGCTCAAAAAGTAGGAATTAAAAGAGATGATATCAGACGTGTAAAAGCAGCTGTTATCTATGCATTAGAGACTATTGGATATCAAAATGGCGATGTTTATTTAACAGAAGATCAACTTATAAACTATACTAAAGAAGTTCTACGTATTGAAGTTGACATTAAACCCGGTATCGATGCTTTATTAGAAGAAAATAAGATTATGTTTGAAGAGCATAGATATTATCTTCAAGTCTCATATTACACAGAAATTAAACTTGCAAACAAAATGTTATCCATTAAAGCAGATATGGGTGAATCTTATGACGAACCTTACATTGAGACTTTAATTGATATGATTGAAATACAGAAAAATATGAATTATACAGAGATTCAAAAACAGGCAATTCTAACTTCTATGACACATAAATTTACAGTGATAACAGGTGGTCCTGGTACCGGTAAAACAACCATTATTGATGGACTGCTTGATGTGTATAGAAATTACTATAAGCTCAATTTTGATGATCCGAGTATTTATGAACATATTGCGTTGCTTGCACCTACAGGAAGAGCAGCAAAACGCATGAAACAACTTTTAGATATGCAAGCATCAACAATCCATCGTCATTTAGGATTTAACTATGATGGTATGTTTGCATATGATGAATCACATCTATTACCTCAACAATTAATCATTGTTGATGAATCATCAATGATTGATATATTTTTAGCATATAAGTTATTACAAGCTGTTAGAGAAGATGCAAGAGTCATTTTTGTAGGAGATGTTGATCAATTACCTTCTGTTGGACCGGGTCAAGTATTATCGGATATGATTACATCTAATCAAATTACGACAGTAAGGCTTGATGAAATACACAGACAAGCAAAAGATTCTAGCATCGTAGATCTTGCACTTAAAGTAAATGAACAAATACTTGAAATGGATGATTTACAAAGTGTTGGTGATGTTTACTTAAGAAGTGCACATAACAATCAAATTCATTATCTGTTAAAAACACAAATTCAAGGTGCTCTAGATAAAGGATACGATATGATAGAAGATATTCAAGTGCTTGCTCCAATGTATAAAGGTGAACTTGGTATTGATCGATTAAATGAGGTTTTACAAGATACTTTTAATCAAAACAAAGATAAATCAATTAAATATGGCGATAGAGTCTATTATGTAGGCGATAAAGTGATACAGTTGGTTAATGATCCTAAACGTTTGATT
The DNA here is from genome assembly GCA_963678355.1 of Acholeplasmataceae bacterium. Lineage (GTDB taxonomy): Bacteria > Bacillota_I > Bacilli_A > Acholeplasmatales > Acholeplasmataceae > WOFB19. Next base: position 483,368 of record OY782823.1, read on the forward strand.
ATGAACGGGGATATTGGGCGTATTGAAGATATTTTTTACAATGATCAAAATGAACAAATGGTGAAAGTGAAGTTTGATGATAACATGGTTATCTATGATAAAGGTGATTTAGATGAACTTAATTTAGCTTACGCGATTAGTATTCATAAGTCACAGGGTAGTGAATATAAAATTGTTATGATGCCTATTGTAAAGCATTATATGCACATGTTAAAAAAAGAATTAATCTATACCGCAATTACAAGAGCTAAACAATATTTGATTATTTTAGGCGATATGCCATTGCTTGTTTATGCATCAACGCACTTAGCAAATAAGCGACAAACGACTTTGGCATTGCGATTAAGCAAAAAATTTGATAATATAGATAGTATAGATGAGTTAGAAGAATTATCACCATATGACTTTATGTCATAAAGATAGAGGGGAAAATATATGATACTCAATCAGTTTTTAGACTTCTTAGGTCAAAAAATGCCTGAACCAGTAGCTTTTTCAACACTTGAAGAAAGTTGGTTCTATTACTTATCACTAATCGTTGTGATCTTAGGTAGTGTATTTTTAACTTTAAGATATAAAAAATTAAATCAAAAAGGCGTTCAAAGATCTATTCTAATATTTGCAATCGTCATGATATTGTTAGAAGTATATAAGCAAGTCTTATTTGCATACAATAACGAATGGCATATTAAATGGTATGCATTTCCATTCCAATTTTGTTCAACAGCAATGTATGCTGGATTATTGATTGGACTTACAAAAAACGAAAAAATATATCAAATAGGTATTAGCTTTATGGCCACTTTCAGTTTATTTGCTGGCGCTGCAGTGATGTTCTATCCAGGTGATGTATTTACATCAACTATTGGCATAAACATTCAAACAATGGTATATCATGGTTCTATGGTTGCTATGGGTGTTGCACTTATTTTCTCAGGTCATGTTAAAAAACCTTCTGAAACAATCTTTAATGCCTTAATACCGATGACAGTATTTTGGATGATTGCAATCCTTCTCAATGGATTTGTTAATAATTTCTTTCCAAATATTGGAACATTCAATATGTTCTTAATAAATCCAAGATATAATTCATCAATTCCAATTCTTAACATATTACAACCACTTGTAGCACCACCGGTATTCCAAGTTGCTTACTTGGCTGGTATTACATTTGCAGCTTTTGTTACATTTAATGTATTTAATGGTATTAAACAATTAAGTCATGTATTCAATCATAGTATTGTTTATGTGAAAAAAGATGCTTAACCAATATTAAAAATAAAAGGGTCTTTAAAAAATAAGGTGGTAAACACCAAATAGACCTTTCCAAAATTAGGTGGTCAATGTGACCTCTCTAAAATTAGGTGGTAGTTAAAAGGCACTCGGTTGAGTGCCTTTTTATCTGCCATAACTATTCTATTTATTTGTTTTTAATTGGAACGTCTTTATTAATTGAGTACATAATCTTATTTCTAAGTCTATTAAATGACTTTATACCATTAGATGTCTTAATCACAGTCTTGATTTTATTATTGACTGATTCTATAGGCCCATTTGATATTCTTCGACTGTCATAGACTAAAAATGAATTCTTAATTTCATCTCTCCAATTAATGAGTGTCTTGCCAAATGATCGCAGTGCTTTGATTTTATGATTTCTAAATTGATGGATTAAATTGTTTAACTCATCATCACACGTATCATAGGCGGCTGTTAAATTAAATTCTCGATACCGTTCTTTTAACATATAGGCTTCTTTTAAATCATCATCAATGGATAATAGATAATGAAGGATATCTGATTTATGCCAGTACTGGCCAGTCTTATGAATCTTAATCTTACCATCATAGATATCTTCATAGTTTTTAACGAAGAAGTAATGAAATTTTTTTAACATGTAATAATACATATCTTCATGTACAGGTTTACTTTTGTCTTGCTTGTATTTATGCATCGTGTCAATTCTAAGTCGTTTAATGATTTCATTAAGCGTTCTGATCAAATGAAACGAATCTACAGCTATCTTTGCTTTTGGAATGCATAAGTGAACGACTTCCTTATAGGAAGTCCACATATCCATCACCACGACTTCAACTTGATCTAGCTCACACTTAGGTATTCTTGAGAAGTGCTTAATCAAATAGTGTTTATGTCTTGTTGGCAGAACATCAATGATTTTCTTGTCTATAAAATCATATAAAACACAGGCATACTTATACGCATGCGTTCTTGATATGAATACTTCATCTATATTGATGACTTTAGGTAACTTCCGTCTTTTTGCTTCTACATATGAATCAAATATATTAATGACCGTTTGTATCGATACATAATAATGATTTGCTGCTGATGTGAAGGTATGATTATAATCTTTTAAATAGTTTAAAATTGATGTCTTTGTATATAGACTCATGTTTTCATTGATATCTGATATAGGGTTATGCTCATAGAAAATCTTATGACAATTCCTGCACTGATATTTTCTATGGTGAAATCGAATGATGCTTTTTTGATGTGTAGATATTGAGTGTATGATTTTTTTATACTGATAACTATGAAACTTTATATGTATATTGTGACATATTGAACAAACCATTTCCTGTTTATGAAATCTGACTTCTATAATTAACACACCTTTTTCAAGTCTCGTTTCTAATAATTGAATCTTGTCTCTAATTGTTTCTAGATGTAATATATTTATGGTATCATAATCCATGAAACCCTCCTTTCTTTAAGTTATGACAGTTAACTATAGTATAAGACAGGGTTTCTTTTTTATACAAAAAAATAGAGCTTTCCAAAATTAGGTGGTATACCACACTATTTTTTAAAGCCTATCTTCTACCACACAATATTTTATACATCTAAAATAAAACAGTCTAGTTTCATAGACTGTTTTTTTATTAGATAATTATGATTCATCTTCAAGATGGCCGATAATTGTAGATCCACTAGGAACAATATTGTCTTCAATAGAACCACATCTGAAAATTCTGCAATTTCTGCCGATCGTGATATGATCACCAATCATCGTGCCTCTTTCAACCACTGTGATACCAGTCTTTAATAGATCTGGTTTTTCAGTATTAGGTGTGAAATCATCACCATAACCTACGTGTGAATATCGTCCAATGACAACATTTTTATCTATAATTGAACGATTTACACTGACATGATCACTTAAAATTGTATGATTTAATATGACACTATCAACCACTGTTGTATCTTTTCCTATTCTTACTCCAGGACTGATTATAGAATTGATTACAGTACCTTCAATCACACAACCATTTGAGACTAGTGAATTAGAGATATGTGCATTTGAACCAATCTTTACCGGTGGAAGGTCTTCACTTTTAGTATAGACTTTCCAAGTTGGATCATATAAGTCAAGATGCGTATACTCCTTTGTCATTTCTAAATTAGCATCTAAATATGCATCGTAAGTCCCAACGTCCATCCAGTAATCTTTAAATTCATGACTAATGATTTTTGTATCGGTATGTTCAATTAAATAAGGAATAATGTGTTTACCAAAATCAAGGTCATCTTGTTTGATTCTTACTAAAATTTCTTTTAATAATTCTATATTAAATAAATAGATACCCATAGAAGCTAAATTAAGATTTGTCTCTTTGGGTTTTTCTTCAAACTTTATAATGACACCCTCGTCATTAGTTTCCATCATGCCAAAACGATGTGTTTCAGAAGGTTCGACCGGATAAGTTGCTATCGTCAAATCAGCATTTGCTAACTTATGTTTTTCAATCATTGGACGATAATCCATTTTATATATATGATCTCCGGATAGAATAAGTACATACTTAGGATTTTTTCTTAAAATAAACTTTAAGTTTTTCTTTACGGCATCCGCAGTACCTAAATACCAATAATTATGCGGTTGAAGTAGAGTGACACCAGAATCTCTTCGATCGAGATCCCAAGGTTTACCACTACCGATATGTTCGTTTAATGATAGGGGAAGATACTGAGTTAAAATACCAATGTCGTATAATTGTGATTGCGCACAATTTGATAAAGCAAAATCAATGATTCTAAATTTTCCAGCAAAAGGCATTGCAGGTTTACTGCGTCTTCTGGATAAAATATCAAGTCTTGAACCTTTGCCACCAGCCAAAATTAATGTTAAAACCTCCATATTTTCACGCTCCCAAAATTTTTTTATAGATTGACTCATAAGCAATTGCCATGCGTTTTACGCCAAAATCTTGACGCATAGCCTGTCTTACGAGGTAATTAAAATCTAATTTATTATTTATATATAAATCAATCGCTGCGAAAATCTGTTGTTTGAAATCATAATTAGTTGGATGAATAAAACTAAAGCCAGTGCCTCCTCTTGTATATTTATTGTATGGAATTACAGTATCTTTTAAGCCACCGGTTTCTCTGACGATTGGCAATGTGCCATAGCGCATCGCAATCATTTGTCCTAGGCCACAAGGTTCAAAGATACTAGGCATTAAAAATAAGTCAGCAGCTGCATATAATTCGTGCGCTAATGCCTCATTAAAGCCAATATATGAAGCGACTCTTGAAGGATTAAAATGAGATAGATATTTGATTCTATCTTCATATTTAGGATTACCAGAGCCCAGTAGAATAAAATTACCTACAGTAAAATCAAGACAATCCTGGATACTGTTTAAAATAAGTTCAATACCTTTTTGATCAGCAAGTCTTCCAATGTATATAATGAGCGGAATACTCGTATCAGTATTTAAATTAAATTTTTCCAATATTTGTTTTTTAATAATTTTCTTAGATGAAACTGCATTTTTAATTTGATAATTAATTTTGATGAGTGGATCCGTTTGAGGGTTGAATATTTTCTCATCAATCCCATTTAATATACCGTATAGATCATCTTTACGTTTGTTTAAAATGCCATCTAGTGTAAATCCATAAGTCTGTGTTAGAATTTGATCTTTATAAGTAGGACTTACTGTATTAATCTTAGTTGCTCTCTCTATACCTGCCTTTAAAAAATTAATTGAATCAAAATGAATATAGGTATAATCAAAATATTCAGAGAAGTAGCCATATAAATCCTTATTAAAAGAACCTTGATACTGAAGATTATGAATGGTTAGTAACGTATGAATTGCAAAATATTTTTCATTTTTCGATCTATAAATTTCATCTAGTAAATAAGGAATCATGCCGGTTTGCCAGTCATTAATATGAAGAAGTGAAGGATAACTGTCAATTAATGAAAATAATTCTAATACCGCATAGTCAAATGCAGCAAACCTTATCATGTCATCATCATAACCATAAAAATGTTCCCTTTCAAAGAACATCATATTTTGAACAAAAATATACGAAATACCTTCATAATTCATCTCGTAGTAGTTAAACATCCAAGTTTCATGATTAATATGAATTGTTTTCTTTCCTAAGAAGGTCATATCTCTGCTATAAGATTTAATTTGTTCGTAATAAGGTGTGATGACTTTTACATCGTGTCCGAGCATTTTTAGTGACTTTGGTAAAAAATAAGCCATGTCAGCTAAACCACCAGTTTTACTGAAAGGATAAGCTTCTGAACTGACAAAAAATATATTCATACAAACACCTCAACTGTGTTTTATATGTTTATTATACTCTTTATACATTAAATAATAAAATAACAATTTACCATTTCGCAAAGAAAAACAAATATATGCTATACTAATGATAGTGGAGGATGATTATGAAACAGGAAATTTCATGTGGCATTATACTATTTAAATACGTTGAAGGTAAGCGTAAAATATTGCTTGTCAAACACGTTAACGGCGGACACTTTGGTTTTCCAAAAGGACATATTGAAGCACAAGAAACCTATAAAGAAACTGCTTTAAGAGAAGTCAAGGAAGAAACCAATATTGATGCATATATCATCGGTAATTATTATCAAAAGGTAGGGTATAAACCGAAAGCTGGAACTTATAAAAATGTCTATTATTTTTTAGGAAAACCCATATCTGAAGATCTAGTTAAGCAAGAAATTGAAATCACTCAAACATTATGGGTAAGCGAAGATAATATTTTTAATTATCTGAAATTTGATAATGACAAAATGATATTAATCAAAGCAATTAAAAAAATAAACTATATCGAAAGAGATATTGACAGAAGTTTAATGGCTTATATAGAAAATCATGTGCTACCCATTTATAATAAACTTGATAAAGCGCATGGGCTTGATCATGTTTATCATGTTATCTATGAAGCATTAAAAATATCTAAAGCATTTGAAAACATTAACGCATCGATGATTTATACAATCGCAGCTTTTCATGATATTGGTCTTCTTGACGGAAGAGAAAGACATCATATTACAGGTGGTATGAGACTTTTAGAAGATGGATTTATAAAATCCAAATTTACAAAAGAAGAAATAGATATCATGGTTGATGCAATCTATGACCATAGAGCATCTGTTGGTCATGAGCCGAGAACGATTTATGGCAAAATTATTGCCGAGGCAGATCGTGACATGAACGCATATAAAATCATTAAGCGCACAGCGCTTTATGAGTCATCAAAACATCCTGATTTACCAATTGAAATGCAAATAAAAAACTGCTATGATCACATGATTGAAAAGTATAGCGAAACAGGTTATATGAAGCTATACTTAAATGTAGGACAAAGTGCAAGAGAATTGAAAAAATTAAGAAAAATGATTTCAAATAAAAAACAAATGATATTAAAATTTGAAAAATTATTAACAGAAATTTAATAATCATCTAAAAATATGTTACAATGTAGAATATAAGTTTTAGGGAGAAATATATGAAAATCGGAACTGTAAAAGAGATTAAAAGTTTTGAGTTTCGGGTTGGGTTAACACCAGATAGTTGTTCCCAATATATTAAACATGGACATCATGTGTTTGTTGAAAAGGATGCAGGACTAAATGCAGGATTTAGCAATCAAGACTATTTGAGAGTTGGCGCGAAGATAGTTGATGATGCTAGTGATATTTGGCATATGGTCGATATGTTAGTAAAGGTTAAAGAACCTTTAGAATCAGAATTTAAGTATTTAAGAGAAAACTTGATTCTATATACATATCTACACCTTGCAGCAAATAAACCATTAACAGATGCCCTTTTAAAAGCGAAGACAACAGCTATTGCATATGAGACTATTGCAGAAGATCATATGTTGCCTTGCTTAAAGCCGATGAGTGAAATTGCCGGTAGACTTAGTGCTATAGAAGGTGCTAGATGTTTAGAAAAACACGCAGGTGGACATGGCATTTTATTATCCGGTGTGCCTGGTGTAAGTCGTGCTCATGCAGTCATTATTGGCGCAGGTGTTGTTGGTGAAAATGCATTAAAAATGTTAGTCGGTATGGGTGCGCAAGTCACCATACTTGATATAGATTTAAAAAAATTAACTTATTTAGATGATATTTATGGACAAAAGATTCAGACCTTATACAGCAATGAAACACATATTAAAGATGCATTAAAACATGCAGATTTAGTCATTGGTGCCGTCTTGCTTCCAGGTAGAGAAGCACCTAAGTTAATTAAAAGAGAATATTATGCCTTAATGAAAAAAGGTAGTGTGATTGTAGATGTTGCTATTGATCAAGGAGGATGTACTGAAGTTAGTTATCCAACATATCATGATCATCCAACGTATTTAGTTGATGGTATATTGCATTACAGTGTGGCAAATATGCCCGGTGCAGTGCCTAAAACAGCAACAGAAGCACTAAATCATGCAACACTTAAATATGGCTTAATGATCGCTAATTTAGGTTTATTAGATGCATTGGCTTATAAACCTATTCGACTTGGATTAAATACCTATCAAGGCGATAGTTATTGTCTAGGTGTTAGTGAAGCTTTTGGATTAAAACTTAAAACGCTATAATTCGGGGGGACTATTGTTTTTAATAGTGCCCTTTTTACTTAAATAAATAATGAACAGGTGAAGACATGAAGATTGTTACAGAAATTGCTAGATTTGGTTTAAAAATAATGTTTAACTTAAGACATAAGTTTAAATATACATATACAAATTTCGATCCCAAAAGAGATGATCCATACTTTTTAATTTTTAATCATGCGCAATTAGATGATGCGCTCTATTTAGGTATGGCTTTAAAAAAATATCCATATCCTGTTGCGAGTAACTTGTTGTATACAAATCCTATGATGGGATTTGGATTGAAACATGTTGTTAAATCAATTCCTAAACGTAAAGGTCAATCAGATATGATGACGATTAGAATGATTTTAGACGCATTTAATAAAGATCGTAATGGAATTATGATTGCACCTGAGGGAAATTCTTCATTTTTTGGAAAAGAGACTAAAACTGATTATATTCCAACGGCTAAGTTAGTTAGAAAACTAAAAAAAGATTTAGTTATAGCTAAAATCAATGGTGGTTACTTTGCTAAACCAAGATGGGGAGAGCTAAGAAAACGATCAGTAATGGAAATTGAATTTAAGAGATTAATTAAAGGCGAAGACTTTGTTAATTATTCAGTTGAAGAAGTAGCTAAAATCATGGAAGATGCAATTAAATTTAATGATTATGAGTGGATATTAGATAAAGATTATGTATATAAAGACAAAAATTTAGCAGAAGGTATGGAAAGATATCTATATGCATGTCCAGAGTGTGGTAAACTACAAACGATTTCTACTAAAGGTAATGATATTTATTGTGACGTATGTGGACATATTGGTCATGTTAATGAAAAACAATACATTGAAGGTAAATATCAAACGATGATTGATTGGGATGTTTATCAAAAACAAGTGTTGGATAAACATCTTGATGAAGTATTTAAGTCCACAGGACAAATTTATGAACTTGATCTATATCATGATAAACGTCATTTTAAAGGTGATTATAGTGCAATCATATCAAAGAATGGACTTGATTTTCACAACGAAATAGCTTCATATCACTTTGAGATAGAGATGATAAGTGGTCTTACGTTGACGCAACATAATAAAATTTCATTTGATTATGGTGAAGAAACGTTTATGATAAGGATGAAAGATGCAATGTTAGTGCTCGATTTCATCAACAAGATTAAAGGAGAAGACAAATGACAGAATGGGGTATTATTTTATATTTCTTGCTGTTTGGTGTATTGATGTTTGTTGCTAAGATTCTGAAAACATGGATTCCAGGATTAAACAAAATCGTTATTCCAACAGCACTATTAGCAGGTATTATAGGACTTTTAATCTCAATGATTATTACACCTCTATTGCCAGATTCTTTATGGAGTGCAAACAATCAATTCTTTTTCTCAACATATCTAGGAGAAAATGGAGAAGCAATTCGTTATAATTCAATCTATAATATTGACTTATTACAAAGTATTGTCTATCACGCTTTAGCAATTGGATTTTTAGCATTAGCATTAAAACGTGATTATGGTGACCAAACAAAAGCTAAGAAAAAGATTTGGTCAACTGGTATGTTGATTACTTCAACATATGCTTTGCAAGCAGTATTAGGTATGATTTTAGTATTTTTATTATTCTCTGACCGTTTTATTGGTTCAGGTATGCTTGTTGCATTAGGCTTCGGTCAAGGACCTGGGCTAGCATCATCTATTGGTAGAATGTGGAACGATTTATTAGGCGGCGGTACGACAGGTATTACACTTGGTGCAGCTTATGCAACCATGGGATTTTTATTTGGTGGGATTTCAGGCGTATTCGCAATCAATTTCATTGCGAAAAAACGTGGATTTTCTAAACCAAAACAATATGATGAACCTGGATTTAGTAAACAAACAGTTGAAATTGATACAGTTAAAGAAATTAGTTTATTAGATGGTTTAACAACATCAATTATTATGATTTCAGTGATTTATGGATTCACATGGTTAACGATGGTTTTACTACAATGGGCATTTGGTTTATTAGGATCTGCAGGTGAAATGGCATTTAGTATTGTTAGAGGATTTAATTTTATTATCGCTATATTATATGCGTTGGTTTATAATCAAATCTTAAAAGCACTTGAAAAACGCGGAAGAAAAGTTCGTTTCTTAACGAATAATTATATGTTATCAAATATTGCCTCAACAGCTTTTAATATTATGATTGCAGCTGGCGTGATGATGATTACATTAGAATTCTTGTCAGATTATGGTGTTCAATTAATTGTAACAGCATTGGTTGCTGGTATTGGCTCAATGATTTTCTTATATATCATGACTAGAAAAGTATATAAAAACCATACTGATGAATACTTTATTGGTTTATTTGGTATGTTAACAGGTGTAGCATCAACTGGTCTTGCATTATTAAAAGGTGTAGACCCAGAACTTGAAACACCAGTAGCAGAGGAATTAGTATTAGGTAGTGGTACAGCGATTACAATGGCATTACCATTATTTGGTATTTTATTCATCCCGACATTTACACAAAATAGTGGAAATCCTGGATTGTGGAGCATTGTTGCTTTATTAGGAGCTCTATTATATGTTATTATAATGGTAACAATACTCATTTTTAGAGGCATAAAAGCTAAAAAATCTGAGTAGTAGGGGTTTTTGGGAGATAAGTAAAAAGGCACTTCTTTGTGAAGTGCCTTTTGCTTTATATAATTTCTTTTGGATAGATACCTAAAATTTTAATCGTGTATTCATCCTTAGTTGCTTTAAGCAACGCCTCAATTTCTTGATAGATATTTTGATTTGATAGAAATTCAATATAAAAATTGTATTTTCCCATATAGTTTTTTTGTGGTCTTGACATGATGGATGTCAAGTTGATCTTTTGAGATTTAAATACAGATAGAATGTCATATAACAATCCTGGTCGATCATTGATTGGCACAACCACTAAAGATACATTAAGTTGATTATCTCTATATTTTAATAAATGTTTTGATACCACGATAAATCTTGTCTGATTGTGAATGCTATCCGTTACATTTTTAAAAATCATTTCAGCGTTAGTTAAATGTGCAGGAATGATAGCTGCATCTCCTAAATCACCTTTTTGAAACATCTCTAATGATTGTGTGTTACTAGAGGTAAGTGTTAAATCCACATTAGAGAGCGTCTTTAAATAGTTTTGACATTGACCCTTTGCAGCAAATTGTACAAAAATATTTTTTATTTGATCAAATGGAACTTTTGAGACTAAGTCAAATTGAACATCTACATAAATCTCTTTTTCAATATATGCGTCATTTAAAATAAGAAAATCAAGAATTTGTTGTACATAGCCTTCTAAAGTGTTTTCTAAAGGGACGATAATTTTATCCATATTTTTTAAAGATTCAGTTGTTTCCTCTAGACTTTGAAAATAATAAGGAACTACGTCATCTGATTCATTTTGGTATTTGTTATATGCGACTTCACTAAATGTTCCCCTAGGACCTAAAATGCCAATTTTCATCTCATCAACCCATTTCTATAATAGTATTGTAGCATACTTATATGAAAATACAAATAGAAGAAATACGCAGGAAAAAGTGTTATAATGAAAGTAGAAAACACATGAATACATATCTTAAGAGGAGTTATCTGTATGAATATTTTATTTTGGTTAACACCGAAAGAAAAGGTGGCTTTTGTTCACGATGATTCAACACTTAGACAAGTGCTTGAAAAAATGGAGATTTATCGCTATAGCTCAATTCCAATTTTAGACCATGAAGGTCATTATGTAGGAACGATTAGAGAAGGCGATTTATTATGGTATCTTAAAGCTAGAAAGTTTAATCTCAAGATGGCTGAGATGATTAAAATAGATAATGTACCAAGAAATAAAGATAATCAAAAAATCACAGTAGATACACAAATGGAAGACATTTTCTCTGTAGCTACACAACAAAATTTCATTCCAGTTGTTGATGATTATGACTACTTTATTGGTATTATTACTAGAAAATCTATATTTGAATATATGACAGAGAAGAAAAAGTGATTTTACTTTTTCTTTTTATTATATAAAAAAGTATTGTAAAATATAGTAAAGGGAGCTAAGGCATCACTTCAGTCAGACCTAAATTATTAGACAAAGGATGTGAAATGATGATACATATTTTTAAAAAAGGGTACAATGATAAAACCTTATGCTTATTGCATAGCGAAGGACAAAACGAAAATGAACTCATGCAGATAGCCAAACAAATTGATCCTAAAGCAAATATTTTAGCCATAAGAGGTTCAATTAATGAACATGGAAGTTATCGTTTTTTTAAACGCATTACAATTGGTGTTTATGATGAACAAAGTTTAAATCATGAAACGCATAAGTTGAAATCATTTATATCTGATGCAGCGAATACTTTTGGTTTCAATCCAAATTTAGTCACAGTCATAGGTAATGGGCATGGATCAAATATTGCAATTAATATGTTGTTTCATTATGAAAATGCATTTGACAAAGCAATCTTGTTTCATCCAATGGTTCCTAAAAGACCACAAAACTTACCTAATTTAAAGAGTACTCAAATTTTTATCGGAGCCGGAGAAAATGATTATATGACACCTAGACATGAAGTCGTAGAACTTACTCAAATCCTTCAAAGTGCTAATGCGATCGTAGAAGTATACTTCACTAAATATGGACATCAAATCAGTAAAGATGAAGTAGCGGCTGCCTCAAAATGGTATACAGAAGGTGTGAGTCATCATGAATTTTGATATAACCGTTCAAGATATTGCACAAACTAAATCGACTCTGTTAGTATCTAGTGAACCACTAGTCTTTAAAGTATTTCCTAAAAAAGAAAAAAGAAAATATATATTGTTATGTATGTTAGTTCATAAATTTGAAAATAATTTGACTTATAAGGAGTCAGAAGTCAATGATGTAATAAGACCGGTCTATGATGATTTCGCAACAGTCAGAAGATATTTAGTTGATTATAAATTTTTAAAGAGAAGTGATGATTGCAAATCTTATTGGTTAAATGTTGATAAAAATGATTATAATGATTTTATTTAATTAAATATATAAGGATTAAAGTCTGCTTATTTAAGCGGGCTTTTTTTATATAAAACGATTATGGTAAATTGTATCAATTATCTTATCATATAATGATAAGATGTATAATAATTAAGAAAAAATAAAAATATAATTAAAAAACGATTGAATTATAACAAAATACTTTGACAATATGCGTAAAATGGCGTATATTAAAATCGCGGAGGTATGATCATGAACAAAAAAATAGTAATAATTGGTGGCGTAGCCGGTGGTGCGACTACAGCTGCTCGTTTAAGACGACTTGATGAATTTGCTGAGATCATCTTATTAGAAAAAGGTGAACACATTTCATTTGCAAACTGTGGGTTGCCTTATCACATTGGTGGTGTAATTCCTTCTAGAGATTCACTACTTGTAACAACACCAACTGAAATGAAAGAAAAATTCAACATTGATGTCCGTACTTTTTCTGAAGTTATCGATATGGACACAAAAAAGAAAAAAATTGTTGTTAAAGATGTAAATACAGGAAAGACATATGAAGAGTCATATGACAAAGCTGTTATATCAACTGGTGCGCAACCTATTATGCCACCAATCTCTGGTTTAAAAGAATCTAAAAATCTATTTAAACTAAGAAATATTCCAGATATGGATGAAATCATTGAATTCATTGAAGAAACTAAACCACAAAATGCTGTTGTTATCGGTGGTGGATTCATTGGTGTAGAAATGATGGAAAACTTAGCACATCGTGGGCTTAAAGTAACATTAGTAGAAATGGCGCCACAAGTCATGGGTATGTTTGATTATGAAATGGCACAAGTCATCCATCAACATATTGTTGAACATGGTGTGGATTTAATTTTAAACGACGGTGTTAAATCATTTGAACAAGAAGGTAAAAAAATTACACTTCAATCAGGAACAGTTTTATTATCTGATTTAACAATTTTCGCGATTGGTGTTAGACCAGATAACGCGATTGCTAAAGCAGCAAACCTTGAACTTAATAAACGCGGTTCAATTAAAGTTAATGAATATCTTCAAACATCTGATCCAAATGTTTATGCAATTGGTGATGTTATCGATATTAAAAACTTAGTGACTGGTAAAGCAATGAGTGCTGCACTTGCAGGACCTGCAAATAAACAAGGTCGTTTTGTTGCAAATCACATTTGTGGTATTGAAGATAAATATGAAGGTACGCTTGCAACTTCAGCAGCTAAAATCTTTGATTTAACCGTAGGTAGTGTTGGTGTTAATGAAAGAACATTAAAACAATTAGAACTACCTTTTAAAACTATTCATATTCATCCAATGAACCATGCAAGTTATTATCCAGATAGTGAAACTATTAATTTTAAAGTTTTATATAATCCTGAAACTTTAGAAATCTATGGTGCTCAAGCAATTGGTGGACAAGGTGTTGATAAACGTATTGATGTTATGTCTACAGCAATTTATGCAAAACTAATAGTTACAGATCTTAAGAACTTAGATCTAGCATATGCACCACCATTCTCATCAGCAAAAGATCCAGTTAATATGATTGGTTTTGTTGCAGATAATATTAAAAAAGGTTTAGTTGAAACAATTGAATGGAATGAAATTCAAGATTTAGCTTCTAAAGGAAGTTATGTACTTGATGTTCGTGAAGAACCAGAATTTGTACTAGATTACTTACCTGGTGCAATCAATATTCCATTATCACAATTACGTCAAAGACTTACTGAAATTCCTAAAGATCAAGAAATCTATGTTTATTGTGCTGCAGGTATCAGAGGCTATGCAGCTGTAAGAATTCTTGAACAAAATGGATTTAGCGCTAAAAACTTAGATGGTGGATTCAAATCATATAGTTGTGTATTTGATCATGAAGGAAATGAAATTTGTTTCACTGCCACTGATGATTTTGGTGTACCAGTGGTTGATCTTAAGAAACTAGAAGAACCAGTACCAGTGGTTGACACAAATAAAGTATCATTACAAATTGATGCTTGTGGTCTACAATGTCCAGGACCAATCGTTCAAGTTTATAAGAATATGCAAACTTTAAACGATGGAGATATCCTAGAAGTTAAAGCAACTGATCCAGGATTTAAAAAAGATATTAAATCTTGGTCTGATAAAACAGGTAACACATTATTAAACATTGAACAACAAGACAAAGTCATTACTGCATCTATTCAAAAGGGTAGAAATAAGGCAATGCCAGGTGCTCAAGCATCAGCATCAAATAAAGGCTTTGATGTCAAAGAAGATAAAAATGGTACAACAATCGTTGTATTCTCTCAAGATTTAGATAAAGCTATCGCTGCATTTATTATTGCGAGTGGTGCTAAGTCTATGGGTAAAGATGTATCATTATTCTTTACTTTCTGGGGTTTAAATATTTTAAGAAAACCTAAGAAAGTTAGAGTTAAAAAGACATTTATTGAAAAAATGTTTGGCCGCATGATGCCTCGTGGTGTTAAGAAATTACCAATTTCTAACATGAACATGATGGGTATGGGACCTAAAATGATCAAGAGTATTATGAAGAAGAAGAATGTTGATTCTCTACAAACACTTATGGCAAATGCTATGGACATGGGTGTTAAGATTATCGCATGTGCAATGTCAATGGATATCATGGGTATTAAACAAGAAGAACTTATTGATGGTATTGAAGTTGCTGGTGTTGCTACATATCTTGGTGATACTCAAGAAGCAAATCACAATTTATTCAT
Source organism: Acholeplasmataceae bacterium (assembly GCA_963678355.1). GTDB lineage: Bacteria > Bacillota_I > Bacilli_A > Acholeplasmatales > Acholeplasmataceae > WOFB19. The sequence goes on from OY782823.1 coordinate 499,047, forward strand.
TTAATAAACAAAAGATGCCGATTGGCATCTTTTCTTTACGTTCATGAACCCTTTAAAAATATATAAAAATATGTTATAAATAATTATATGTATATACGAGAGGATAAGTGAGCATCAATGGATATTGTAGAATTAGACTATAATGAATATTTAGAGCATGAAGTTGAAGCGACATACACAACACGTGCTTATCAACAAATTAAAATTAAAAAGAAAAAAAATGCAGTTGTGATATCTGTTGCAAGAAAAAAAATGAGAAAAATGAATAAATCTTATCAAATAAAATTATTTGAAGATTATATTGACGAACCGATAGCTTATGGACTATTTGATAGAAAACAACTTGTAGGTTTTATCGAAGGAGAATTCATATCTTGGAATCAAACGTTTAGAATTTGGGAAGTATATGTCAATCCAAAGTATAGAAAAAAAGGCTGGGGCTCTAAATTATTCAAACAAATGGAACGTCACATTCTTGAAACAAATGCAAGAGCAATCACTTTGGAAGTTCAATCATGTAATGACCCAGCAATATCATTTTATGAAAAAATGGGTATGCATTTTATTGGCCTTAATACATTAACTTATTCAAATTATGATGTACAAAATAAAGAAGTAAAATTAGAATATGGAAAGCGAATGATATAAAAAAAAGCGTCATTCGCTTTTTTTGTTAATTTCTTCATTATATAGTTTAATGACGTGTTCCCTAAATTCAAAGCCATAGTCGTCTTTGATAAGATATTGGAAATGTTTCATATTTAAAGTATTGTCCATTTCTAGTACATTAAAACATTTTCTAAGTGAATCTTCAAATTCAGCCATCATTTCTAGTTTATAATATGCAAGAGATTTATAGTAGTAGTAGAATTCACTTAAATAGTATGATTTAGTGCTATTATTTTTTTTAATACCAATGTCACAGAAATCAATAACCATTTGATAGTCTTCTTCAATACCAAAAATTTGAGCAAATTTCGCGATAATCAATAACTGATATCTGTTATTCCATCCTCCAATAATACCTTTTTCATTTTGATAAAAATAGAAAATGCGTTCGATTATCTTTTGTCTAGCCGATTTTGACCCTAAGTCTACTAGAACAGAGAGTGCCAATAGTTCTATTTCAGTAATCATCTCATGAGACAGTATTTTTGGATAATTTATTAAGTCACCAATTTCTTCAAAAGCCTGTTTCTTACTGCCTTTATTTTGATAATAATCCTTCATCACACAGGCTAAATCAAATAATAATTGGTTATTAGAATCAATGAAATGAGTATAGGGATTATTATTTAGTAATTTATTAAAAGATACATAATTATAAGTTATTGCATAATTATATAACTTACTACAATATCTGTATTCTTCATCTCTGGAATTTTCCATTTCCTTTAGAATAGTATTAGTTCTTAAGCCCATCTTTTCAACCATTTTGATAAAAATATCAAATGGCATATCAGATACACCGTTTAAATATCTTCTATATTGACGTATAGAAACAAGACCATCAGTTAAGTTTTCTTGCGAAATCTTTCTAGAAGATCTAAGACGTTCGATGTAGATGCATAATTCTCTTGAGTCCATAAAAATCACCTTGTATATAAAAAATATGATAAAAAAATGAAATTTTCTTCATTTCGGACATATGTGCCCTACTTTTTAAGTAAAAATCAAGTTAAAATATATGTGTAGAAAACAATAATTTAAAAATTAGAGGAGAATTTATCATGAAAAAAGTAGTTAAAAATGTAGGTTTATTAGTTTTAGGTTTAGTTGCAAGTTTTGCATTATTGGTATCAAGTAACGCAGTCGTTTTAGACTTTGATAATAGTGGTAATCCATACTGGTTAGCAGATAGTGAAGAACTAGGTGACATCCCAGCTGGACATTTCACGTTTAAATTCAAAACAAGCAAATCAAACGGGTTCAAAAACTCAGGATTACCTGAAACAATCGAAATTGAAAGACTTTTTAGATAATAGCACCCTAAAGGTATTATATCATAATATGTATTATTATTAAGTCTTTATTAGGAGATCAATCATGGCATATATCATTACTATCTGGATAATCATAGGCTTGGCGACACTCGGATTGATAACAGCCTTAATATTATTACATAATTTATTAAAAAATAAGTCAAGTATTGAACATAAGATTAAAATTAAAACATTTATAACCAATTGCATGAGTACAGTTACAATTATGATTACTTTATTGTGGTGGATATCATTATTGATATTCCAATACGTGTTAGGTAATCAAGGAGAGACAGCTCATCAATATCTGATTATGTCAATTGTAGTACCTATTATCGCAATTATCGTTTATTTAAGCTTCATTGGTATGCAAAATATAGTCAATAACAAGTTTCATGTAAACATCAAAGGACAAAAATCTTTAGCTTATATGAAATTAACAACGTTGATCACTTCAGTTATTTACGCATTTTTAGTAAATTATGGTGTTCAAATATTACTATTACAAAATTAATTTACAGGAGGAGATATTCATGAGAAGTATGATGAAAACAATTGTGTTTGGATCAATATTAGCAGCAGTGGTGATGAGATGGGAAACTTTAACTGGCATCTTCGATATTCAAAATGCTTTTCAAGATGATGTCGACTTGCTGATTAGATTAGGTAGTATGATTGGTTATACGTTATTTATTGGATTTGCGTTCTTTGTTCAACAAGCTCAGATTAGAGATGTAGTGCATTCAAATAAAAGCAAAGGAAGACTATTATATACTATATTTAGTGTTTTAACAATTCTCTTTCTATCATATATGTTGTTAGATTTTTCAATTCAAATCGCTTTGGTAAATCTAATGCTTTATCTAATTATAGTATCAATCTTTGATTTTATTGGAGAGCGTATTGTATTAGTCACAAAGGCTAATAAGAGTCATGCAAAAACAATTATTTAAACATTAAGCATCCTAAGGGTGCTTTTATTTTTTATATAAAACAATAACTATTTATCGTTTATCAATAAAAAAGTGTTGACTTATGATAAAAAGAATGATATAGTATAATCAAAGAGGTGATAAATATGGAACAAACTTTTAATAAAGAAAAATATGCAGGTTTCATAAATGTAGTTCAAATTATAGTTAAAGTGATTATGGTTATCTTATATGTAGTGCTAGGAGTTTTAGGATTAGTATTCTTAGCATCCCTTGTTATACCAAGAAATACATTAAATATTGATCTATCTGAAATCAATAATTATAGATTTCAAGTTATTACAGTGATCAATTCAATTGATCCAACAATATTGGATAGAGTCATTAATGTTAAACGAATCTTAATTGTTGGATTATTTGCAGCAATCGTAAATGTTGGCTTCATTCAATTTATTTTGCATCAAGTTAGAAAATTACTTGAAAATGTCAAAGAAGAACCATTCAAAAATGAAAATAGTAAGATTTTAAAATTATTATCATATGGGTTTTTTGCATCAAGTATTATTATATCAACTTTAGGAAATATTTTTGGAACTGTCGTTGCAAATGTTGTTGCACCAAACTTAGATATTCACTTAGGTTTTGATATTAACTGGCAATTTGTATTTATTGGTGTGCTTATCTTTATATTGGGTTATGTCTTCAGTTATGGCTCATATCTTCAAGAAGAGCACGACGCAACCCTTTAATCATGCCTATTATTACAAGATTGGATAGAATCTTAGCTGATCGTAAAATGCAATTAAGTGAGTTAGCAGAACTCGTAGATATTAGTTTGGCTAATCTATCTAACCTAAAAACTGGTAAAGTCAAAGCTATAAGATTTTCAACACTTAGTAAGATTTGTGAAGTGCTTGATTGTCAACCTGGCGATATTTTAGAATTTGAAACTGAAGATAAATAAAGATTAAAGTATGACATAGTCATACTTTTTTTATAGATATTTATGGGACATTATGGTAAAAGCATTTTCATAAACTAAATTGTTGACAAAACAACAAAAATTTTAGATAATATTCACGAAGTAAAATTATAGAGGTGACTTATGCTAAAAGTATTCAAATTTACGAAGTGGTATCATTGGCTTTATATGCTATTGATCGTGGGCTTTGTATATTTGCAAGTTAGAATGGATATTCTGCTTCCACAATATACAGGTGATATTACCACTTATATTCAAACAAGTTTTACAAATCAAGTGGATTTAACTAGTGACATTTTACATGCTGGATTAATCATGCTAGTTGTTTCAATTGTTTCAGTGATTGGTACAATTGGAGCTAGTTTCTTCGCAACTAGAGTAGGTACACAAATTTCAAGAAGACTAAGACATGAAGTATACGCACATGTTCAAGATTTCTCACAAGCAGAAATCAATAAATTTTCTACACCTTCCCTAATCACGAGAACTACAAATGACGTTCAACAAGTACAAATGGCATTAATTATTATGCTTAGATTACTAGTGACTGCACCAATTATGGCAGTAACAGCTATTTTAAGAGTTGTTAATTTAAGTCTGTCATTAACGATGGTTATCGTAGCTGCTGTATCAGCAATCATTGTACTTATCGTTATTATCTTTGCATTAGTAGGTAAGAAATTTGCTCAAATCCAATATCAAACAGATGATTTGAATCAAATCACTAGAGAAACACTTACAGGTGTCAGAGTTGTTAGAGCACATAATGCTGAGCCAGAACAAAACAAGAAATTTGGTAAAGTTAATGACAGATTAACAGGTACACAATTATTTGTTAATACAGTATTTAGTTTTATGAATCCTGGTATGTCAATCATTATGAATGGTGTGAGTTTAGGTGTTGTAGGTTTATCAGCTTTCTTACTTGCTAGAGGTACATTAGGTGACACACCAATGGACGGATTAAGTATCATGATTCAATTTACAAATTACGGTATGATGATCTTAATGAGTTTCATGATGTTAATTATGTTATTTATTTTCCTTCCAAGAGCTATAGTTGCTGCAAGACGTATTATGGAAGTTATTGAAACGCCTTATTCAATTGGAGAAGGATATGCAGATAGAAAATTAGTGGCAACTGATGATAAAGCATTAGATGATATCAATGTTTTAACAGAAAATGTCTCAGTCGAATTTAGAAATGTATGTTTCAAATATCCAAATGCAGAAGAATGTGTAATTAAAAATATCAGTTTTAAAGCTGAAAAGGGTCAAACATTAGCATTTATTGGATCAACTGGTTCAGGTAAATCAACAATTATTCAGCTATTATTAAGATTCTATGATGTCACTGAAGGACAAATATTAATTAATGATAGAGATATTAAATCTTATCCACTTCATACACTATATCAACTGATGGGTTATGTACCTCAAAAAGGTCTACTTTTCTCAGGCGATATCTTATCAAATATGCAAGTTTCATTGCCAGATGCATCTGAAGAAGATGTGTTAAACGCATTAGAAACAGCACAAATCAAATCATTTGTTGAAGAATCAGAAGAAGGCATTAATCATCGTATAGATCAAGGTGGTAATAATGTCTCAGGTGGTCAAAAACAAAGATTATCAATTGCAAGAGCATTAATTAGAAATCCTAAAATCTACATCTTTGATGATTCATTTAGTGCACTTGACTATCGTACAGATAAGTTGTTAAGAGATGCACTTAAAAAGAAAACTAAAGATTCTTTAAAAGTCATCGTTGGACAACGTATTGGTACTATTATGGATTCTGAACAAATCGTTGTATTAAACGAAGGCGAAATCGTTGGTATTGGAACTCATAAAGAATTACTTGATACTTGTGAGACATACCAAGAAATTGCTTATGCACAATTAAGTAAGGAGGAACTTGCTCATGCCTAGAGAACAAAGACAAAATAGACGTCAACAAAACCAAGGACATGGCCCTCACGGCGGAAGAGTCAATGAAAATCCTAAAAACATGCGTAAAGCGTTAAAACAATTATTAACGCATGTAAAACCTTACTATCCTGTATTAATATTAGCGTTGATATTTGCGATTGCATCATCTGTGTTAAACGTATTAGGACCTAATATTTTAAGTCAAATTACAGATATTATCGAAGAAGATTTTCAAGCTTCTGGTGCATCAGTATTAATACCTGGTGCCCAATTAGATATTCGAATTGATGCAATTGTTACAATTATTATCACATTAGTAACCATATATGTAGTTGCAGCGATTGCAAACCTTATTCAAGGTGTGATTATTGCAAGAACAACACAAAGAGTAACTAAAGGTTTAAGACAATCAATCTTTGATAAAATTGAACATCTACCTTTAAGATATTTCGATCAAACAAGCTATGGTGATACTTTAAGCCGCATGACTAATGATGTCGATTTAATTGGTCAAACAATGAATAACTCAGTGACTCAACTTGCAACATCACTTACACTTGTTGTAGGGATTACTGTGATGATCTTTACGATTAACTGGATTTTAGCAATTGTTATGTTATTAATTATTCCGATTTCTATGGTTTTCATTCAAATCATTATGAAGAACTCTCAAAAATACTTTAGAGGTCAACAAAAAGCATTAGGTAACTTAAATGGCCATATTGAAGAATCATATACTGGTCAACAAGTATTAAAAGTGTATCAAGCAGAAGATGAATTCTTAGAAACTTTTGACAAGACAAATAACGAATTATATGGACATGCTTGGAAGAGTCAATTCTTATCTGGTCTTATGATGCCAATTACTCGTTTTATTGGTAATCTTGGTTATGTTGCAATTGCCGTTATTGGTGGTGCATTTGCCGTTGGTGGATCAATGTCTCTAGGTAATATTCAAGCATTATTAATGTATAATAGAAGAATTAGTCAACCGATTAGTACAATTGCACAAAGTTTAACTCAAATTCAATCAGCTTTAGCTGCAAGTGAAAGAGTATTTAACTTCTTAAATGAAGAAGAAATGAGTGCAGAAGTAGCAACAAAAACTTTAGATGAAGTTAAAGGACAAGTTGAATTTAGTCATGTTAAATTTGGATATGAACCTAATAAGACAATTATTCACGACTTTAATTTAAAAGTTAAACCAGGACAAAAAGTTGCTATTGTTGGACCTACTGGTGCTGGTAAGACAACACTTGTAAATCTTGTCATGAGATTCTATGATATCGATTCTGGACAAATCAAGATTGATGGTGTTGATACAAGCAAGATGTCAAGACATGATGTTCATCAATTGTTTGCCATGGTATTACAAGATACTTGGTTATTCCAAGGTACTATTAAAGATAACTTGAAATATGGACGCTTAGATGCAACTGATGAAGAAGTCATCGCTGCTGCTAAGACTGCAAATGTTCACCATTTCATTAAATCACAACCTTATGGTTATGATATGGTATTATCAGAAAACAGTTCAATATCACAAGGTCAAAGACAATTACTTACAATTGCGCGTGCAATGGTAAATAATGCACCAATGTTGATTTTAGATGAAGCGACTTCTTCAGTAGATGTTAGAACAGAACAATTGATTCAAGATGCTATGGATGAACTTATGAAGGGTAGAACTACATTTGTTATCGCCCACAGATTATCAACAATTAAAAATGCTGATATCATCTTGGTATTAAAAGACGGTAATATCGTTGAAACTGGAAATCACGAATCACTACTTGCTGCTAATGGATTCTATGCGGATCTATATAACAGCCAATTTGAAGTGTGATAGCTGTGGAAAGAGATATTAGTTATTTACCAGTGTTGTTCCACACATTAAATAAATTAATGATGGAACAGCATGAAGATATTTTAAAAGAATTTGAATTAACAAGAAGACATGTACCATTCTTAATTATGTTATCAAGATATCCTGAAGGTTTAACACAACAAGAACTATCAGAAAAACTTAATTTAGATAAAGCACACACATCTAGAACGCTTAGAGATTTAGAAGCTAAAGGGTATGTGAATAAACTAGGTGAGACTGCTTATAAAAATAAGTATGTTGAAACTGGAACTGCACAAAAGGTTAAATGTCTTGTAGAAAAAAAGAATCACGACATTGTTAATAAAATTTTAGAAGTACTTACCGATGATGAACTTGACGCATTTGAAAATTTAGTAAAAAAAATCACATCATCACTACAATAAAGAAAAAAGCCATTCGTTTTGAATGGCTTTATTTTTTTATAATTAGATTAATTTAAAAGATTCGATTGTGACATCATGGATTGGTTTATCTTGAAAATCTGTATCTGTAGATGCAATCAAATCAACAATTTCTATGCCTTTAGTCACAGCACCAAATGCTGCATATGCGCCATCTAAATGAGGGGCATCTTTATGCATGATGAAGAATTGAGATGATGCTGAATTAGGATCTGACGTTCTAGCCATTGAAAGTACACCACGTGTGTGTAGTAATTCATTGTTTACACCGTTTTGTCTAAATTCACCTTTAATCGGTTTAAGTGGTTTTCCCCAACCACCTTGGATCATAAAGTTTTTTATGACTCTGTGGAAAGTAAGTCCTGAGAAGAAATCTTCTTCGATAAGTTTTAAGAAATTAGCAACTGTCAAAGGTGCAACCTCTGGAAAAAGTTCAATATCTATAGTGCCAAAATCTTTAACAACAAGTTCAAGTTTTGGATTATTATCGTTTTTTAATGATTCAAATAACATGTTAAATCTCCTTTTTATTTTATGTTTAAACTATATCTATTATAGTTTAATTTAGTAATAACGTAAATAGAATGCTTCATATTATAATAAAAGTTTGACAATATTGTATGTCATACAGTATAATAAATGCGAGAGGTGATGCTATGTCAAATAATCAAATTGTTGAAAATCTTGTACTAGAACTTAGAAGAGGTACACAAATAATCATTGTTTTAAATCAATTAAAAACTGCTTCTTATGGATATAATCTTTTACAAGAATTAACGAGCTTAGGGATATCTATAGAAGCTGGTACACTCTATCCTTTATTAAGAAGATTAGAAAAACAGGGACTATTGATGAGCACCTGGGATACATCTGAATCAAGACCACGGAAATTTTATATATTAAGTGATTTCGGATATGAAGTGTTGTATGAACTTAAAAAAGCTTGGAAAGAGATTGATCAAAGTTTATCACATATATTTAGGGAGAATATACAATGAAAAAATATTTAGAACGATATGTCTATGCAGTAACTAAACGATTACCTGAAGATCAAAGAGAAGATGTGAAAAGAGATTTAGAATCAAATATCTTAGATATGGTTGGTGAAAATCCATCGGATGAAGACTTAGATAGGGTCTTACATGAACTTGGTAATCCTAGAGTGGTTGCTAATAACTATGACGATACGGAGAAAACTGTAATCCATCCATTATTCTATAGTGATTATATCAATGCTTTAAAGATTGTTTTAATTATATTTGGTTCGCTTACTGTCATATTTACAACCATTGATGGCGTTTTAAATTTAGGCGATTTTACATTCTGGCAAGCTTTTGGTCATATCACTGGCGATATCCTAAGTAGTCTTATATCTACACTACTTGGATGGTTTGCTGTTATTACGATTGTCTTTTGGGGACTTAGTCAGATAAAATCAAGAAAGCAAATATTAAATAATTGGCGATTAAAAGATCTTCCAGAGATTCCAAAAGAAGAAAAGAAAACGTTTAGTTTGGTTGGAACGATGATTGAATTTATTATTGTAACGACTTTATCACTATTTTTCATTATTTTACTTATCTTTTATGTGGATCGATTTGGTTGGTATGAAAACAATCAAATGGTTGTAGGTCTATTTGATAATGACTTAATTAGAGTGTTTATTCCTGCATTTATCTTATCATTTATCATCAATACGATTGTATATTTACTTAAGATAAGAAACCAAAAATATACGATTTCTATTATATCTCTTTACAGTATAAGTAAACTTATATCAATGGTTGCAGTATTAATCATGATTAATTTAACAGGATTTATTAACCCAGATTTTATAAGTTATGCAGCTAGTCAAAGTGATATATCATTAGTTGAATTAACTAATGGATTAAATGTATTCTTTAATGTTTTAACGATTGTTATTATCGTTACAAATGTTTTAGACTTAGCAACTCAGTGGCATAAATTTATTAAAACAAAAAAAGGAAACTAAGGTTTCCTTTTATATTTTTGAAATCTTACTGTACCATAGACACCTAAAATAATGAAAAGCGCTCCTATATAGTGATATAGATAGAGTTGCTCATTTAAGATGATCAGTCCAGCCAGTAGGGCAATGACCGTTGATATGTTTGAATAAATACTAGACACATGCGCTGGCATATATTGAAGTGTGTAATTAACTAAGAAAAATGCAATGACAGATCCTAATATTGCTAGATAGAATACAGGGACTAATAATTCAATATGAAAAAGATTTGTATAATAGTTAGACAATTCATGATGAGTTGCTAATTGAATCATATATATGATGTTAAAGGATAACGCACCCATTGAAGTCATGATGAATGTTGATGTCTCAGGTTTTACCTCTTTAGATACATGTCTAGAAGTGATGTTAAATAAACTTGCAGCTATAACTGCGACAAATAAGAAGATGTACCCTATCAAATGATCACTTGATCCCCCGATTTGATTTATTTGTATAATGATGACACCAATAACACTCACAATAATTGAAATATATTGAAGATAAGTCGGTTTTTCATGAAGCACTAAGGCACTTAATATGGTTACAAAAATTGGGATAAGTGCAATCATTAAGCCAGCTTCACCACTACCGAGGTAGTTTAAACCATAAGTTTCTGCTATAAAATAGATGACTGGTTGAAAGATTGCTGTAAGAATCAAATATTTAAACATATGTTTAGGAAATTCAATTTTAATGACTTTGAATAATATTAATAGCATAAATACAATCCAAGCAAGTAAAAATCTATAAGCGATAAGTCCCATTGGAGAGACATATGTGAGTGCTTGCTTAGAAAAAAGGAAAGATAAGCCAAATATGGTTGCAAATCCGATACCGGCTAAATGTTTATATTTCATAATTCACCACATGAAAAAAGCACTTTGAGTGCTTTTTTATTTTTATTAGTTTACGTAAGGTCTATCGTCTTTAGGTTCTTCAATTGCTGGTTGTTTTTCTTTTTCACGTTCTACTGGTTTTTCTTTTGATTTGCCTTCGTTAAGCTCTAATTGGAACTCACGATATTTTTTATAACCACCATAACCATCAACACCTAAGTAGATAGCACCAAGTAAAGCAATGATAAGGAAGAAGATACCAACTAGTTCATAATCAAAGTTTGGTAAAACTGCGATCACGGCACCTAATGTTAATGCACCAATATGAAACCAGAACTTAGGCACTTCAGTTTTTTCACCAAGAAAGACAACACTGTTAAAGTATACCAAACCTCTTGCATAAAAGAAGAAGACTAAGGCATAACGATACACACCAGCCCAAATTGGTTCATTAGCAAGATTGTCACCTCTGCTAAATGCGATGTATGTGATAATACCACCAACTAAGACATCGAAAATAATTTCAATTAAATTTAGTGTGCGAAGCACTTCTTTATTAAGTGACTTAATTAGAGGTACAACACGGATAAGTGAGAAAATAATAATAGCGATACCAGTAATTGCATAAACAACCTGATCAGCAAAAGCCATATATATACCCACACCAAGTAAAAGTGCAGCTAAAATTAATTTTAATAACCAACCATATCCATATTTAGATTTTTTCATAATATACCTCCCGAAATTCTATTTTTGAATATATAATAATTATATAGCAATCTAGGTATCAATGCAATTGATATCTAAACAGATAAGGAGATTACACCATGAAAACATTAAAATGGTTTATCATTGTGGCTATTTTCACATTATTGATATGGATACAGTCATTTTTAAATGGGTCTATATCTTCTAGTGAATCTAGTTTTATTACAGAAATAGCTAGTCATATATTAAATTTTGTTGGTATTTATCCATCTATAGAAAATCTTCATCACATTATAAGAAAGATTGCACATTTTACAGAATATTTTATTCTTGGTATATTATGGCTAAAGGCATTGATCAGTATTAATAAAATAAATTACAAAAATATAGTATATATTTTATGTGTAATTTTGATGGTTGCAGCCATCGATGAAGCCATCCAATTTTTACATATTGATAGAACTTCATCATGGACTGATTTTATGATAGACGGTTTAGGTGGGTTATCAGGAATTTTGGTTTTCATGTTTATCAAAATGTTGTATAATAGACATGTGAAAAAAATAAAAGAAACAGAGGGTTTAGCCAGTGCGTATAGAAGATGATCACAAATTAGATTTTAGTGATGTATTAATTCGTCCAAAAAGATCTACTTTAAAGAGTAGAAGAGATGTAGATTTAAATAGAACATATACATTTAAACATAGTAATAAGACATGGACAGGGATTCCTGTTATGGCATCAAATATGGATGGTGTTGGTATGTTAGATGTTGCAGTTGCACTTCAAGAACATGATTTATTTACTTGTTTAGTTAAAACTTACACCGTAGCCGATATTGATGCATATAAGGATAAATTAGATCCTAATCATTTTGCCGTAAGTACAGGTACAAGTCAAAGAGATTATGATAATTTAGTAGAAACATTATCAACACATCCAAATATTGAATTTATTTGTATTGATGTTGCTAATGGTTATTCAGAACATTTTGGGGCATTTGTATCTAAAGTTAGAAAACAATTCCCTAATCATACAATTATTGCAGGTAATGTCGTTACTGCAGATATGACTCAAGAATTAATTTTAAGAGGTGCTGATATCGTTAAAGTTGGTATTGGTCCAGGTAGCGTCTGCACAACACGTATTCAAACAGGTGTTGGATATCCACAATTATCAGCAATCATCGAATGTGCTGAAGCAGCACATGGACTTGGAGCACACATTATTGGTGATGGTGGATGTACATGTCCTGGTGATGTTGCTAAAGCATTTGGTGCAGGTGCCGATTTTGTTATGCTAGGTGGTATGTTTGCTGGTCACGACGAAGGTGGTGGCGTTGTTATTACTGAAAAACGTGATACAGGATTAGTTGATTCAGAAACTAATGAACCAATTTATAAAACTAAGAAATTTATGAAATTTTATGGTATGAGTTCTGAAACAGCGATGAAGAAAAATTATGGAGAAGTAGCTGAATACAGAAGTTCAGAAGGTAAAACAGTTAAACTTCCATATCGTGGATCAATTCATTCATCAGTATTAGATATTTTAGGTGGACTTCGTTCAACTTGTACATATGTAGGTGCTAAAAAATTAAAAGAATTATCTAAGAGTACAACTTTTGTTAGAGTTGCTAGACAGGTCAACCAAGTCTTTGGAGAATGGAAAAAAGACGAACAATAAAGTGAGGTAGGTTATGGGAAAAACATTTGCAGTCAAATCAAGAAAAGCAATTTATAGTATTTTAGTAAGCTTTGTAGCGTTTGTTGCTTTTGGTATTTATTTACTCATTACATTTAATCAAACAAATGAAAACATGTTTTTACTTGGTATCATCTTAATTGCTATAGGTGTGATTGTATTTATTGTAGGCATTCCATCACTGTTTTCACCAAAGGATATTATGCTTAAAGCTGATGATCATTTTGTTATAAATACATTGTTTCATAAAGATTTAGTTATAAAATTTAATGAAATAAAATCATTTAGAGCCATTGTGACTTTTAGAAGATATTTTAGACCATTAAATCAAGATTACTACACTTATGGTACACTCATTTTAAAATTAGAAAACAAAAGCATTTATATGCCAAACATTGAAGATATTGCTTATGTTGAAGAAGTTCTAAATGGTATTGTGAAACATTAATTGCACTTTATTTGAAAAATTTATAAATATTATTTATAATGATGATATAGATAAAGAAAGAAGTGAGTTATTTTATGAATCAAAAAGGTATTATGAAATTAAACTATTTAGACAAATCCAGAAATTTAAATTATTGCAAAAAAGATGATTATTTAGTATCAATTACATCAGGTAAATCAAATAAGGTAGCTTATATGAAAGACCATGATGAAGTAGAATTACAATTTGGTAATGAATTTGTAAAGGCAACCCCTGAAATTATTACTGATCCACAAGAAATCAAATCACTATTTGATTATATGACTTCTGAAGATAATAATCATTTCGTTAAGTTTTTAGATATATTTGTAGCATTGAAATTTAGAATTAAAGCTTAAATAAAGCCCTTAAAGGGCTTTTTTATTGCATGTGGCAAAAGATATTGATATACTAATTTCAGGTGATTATATGAGAGAAAAGCACATTAGATATTATATAGATGATATCTATCAAGGCAAATCTATTAGAAGTTTTTTGGAAGACTTTAATGTTTCAAAGAAAAAAATATACAAACTTGAAATGAATAAAGCAGTTTCAGTTAACACTGAGATTAAATCATTTGATCATATATTAAAACCATATGATGTCGTAGAAATTGATGAGACGTTTATAGCACCGGAAGCTGTTAAAAAAGTTAAAGGTGATATCGATATTGTCTATGAGGATGAAGATATCATGATTCTAAATAAACCAAGTGGACAATTAGTCTATACTGATGGTATTGATTTTGATACGTTAACCAATAGAATTGCTTATCATTTTGATAACATATATCCAATACTTCCAGTGCACAGAATTGATTATGAAACATCTGGATTAGTCGTATTCTCTAAACATCCGATATGTCAAAGCTACATGTCAAATCTTTTTGAATTAAATCACATTAAGAAAGTTTATAGTTGTTTAGTAGATAATGAAGTTAAAGAAAAATCCGGTGTCATTGATAAACCGATTGCTAGAGATAGACATGATAATAAAATGCGTGTTTCATCACAAGGTAAACATGCTAAGACGTCATTTGAAACAATCTATTCAAAAAATGGTATTTCAAAACTTAAAGTTGAAATCTCTGGAGGACGTAAACATCAGATTAGAGTACATTTAAGAAGTATAGGGCATCCTATTGTATCAGATAGACTCTATGGTCATATGAATGATAAGTACCCGAGATTAATGTTACATTTTGAATCAATTTCATTTATGCATCCTAGAACACATCAACTACTAAATGTAACAAAGCCAGCAGCATTTTAGAAGTATTTTGATCCCGTGAGGTATATAATGAAGCCATGGGAGGTATCATATATGAAAAAAAATGTTGGTCAAACTGACAAAATTGTAAGATATATATTAGCACCTTTACTTGTTGTTGGGGGCATCTTGATTTTTTCTAATATCACATGGTTAGCTATTGTTATGTTCTTACTTGCATTGATTTTAGTTGTTACATCAATTGTAGGACTATGTCCTTTATACATGCTGTTTGGCATTAATACTTGTAAAATAAATACAGAAGAAAAATAAAAATAAAAGCATTCCTAAGAGTTAGTTCGCTAAAAACGGACACTCTTTAAAAAAGAACAGAAAGAGCTTGGTGACGATATTCAATCGGAGCGAGCTCTTTTAATTTTTCTTGTAATCTTTTTTCATTGTAATACTTTACATATGAACTTACAAGTTCTTGCATTTCGTTTTCTGATAATTTAGGCTTTAAATAAATACTTTCAGTTTTTAACGTACTAAACCAAGATTCTATAGGACTATTGTCCACACAACTGCCTTTAAATGATACTGAATGAGTTATATGGTGCTCTTTGAGATATTCGTGATATATTTTAGATGTAAAGTGAGATCCTTGATCGGAATGCAGTATCAAATCTTTTCTTTGATGTATTGGTACTGCTTGAACAGCTTGTTTGACTGTACCAATCACTAAAGACATATCCATAAATCTTTTCACTTGATATGCAATGATACTTTTGTCATATAAATCTTTAATTGCACATAAGTATAGGGTTCGATGTTTCGTAAACAAATAACTAATATCAATACTCCATACTTTATTCGGCTGATATGTGGTAAAATTTCTTTGTAGAAGATTAGGTATGACATGGTGCTTAACATGTCCATATTTCTTTTTCTTTCTACGGATAATAGATTGAACTTGATTCAATCTCATATATCGATACACGGTTGCTTTGGTAAGGCTTAAACCGTGTATTTTTTTAATATTCATCTTCAGTCTTACAATACCTTGACGATGATCTTCGTTATATTGATTTATAATCAATTGATTTAATGCTTTGTCATATGCTTTATATATTGGCTTACCTAGTGCTATCCAATCATAATAACCGCTTCGTGAACACTTTAATGCTATACACAGCTTTTTAATTGAATATGTGTCTTTTAACTCATCTATGACTTTATATTTTTCTTTTGTTTTTCTAGGTAAGCCATAGTTTTTTTTATGTCTTCTAACATCCTGATATGATCAATGAGTTCTTTCTTTGTCATTGATTCATAATCAAACTTTGATTTAGGTCTTCCTTTGCTTGGTATATCCTTTTTAGTGCCTAATCCTCTACGATCTACACATGTCCCAAATGTGTGATATTGTTTTATCCAATTTGCGATGACTGAATTGCTAACATCATAAGTTCTTGCGGTTTTATTCATACCGCCGGTTTCACCATTTAAATACTGCCTTACTATGTTATTTTTCTCTTCAATTGAAAATATTTTATGCTTTCTTTTTTTTCTCATTTCAATCTCTCCTTAAATTTATTCTACTAAATAAAAAAGGAAACTATAACTTTTAATTATAATTTCCGTTCTTTTTTATTTACTGTCCGTTTTAATCAAACAGTTTCTAAGGAATGCTATTTTTTTACCATGGAAGCGGGTTATTTTTAATATCTTTTTCATATAATTCATTCAATTGATTGATGATATGCTCATCGAGTTTATAATCAAGGACTTTTAAATTACTTTCTAGTTGAGTCTCATTTTTAACACCGGGTATAACGGTTGTTACTGCGTCAAAACTTAATATATAAGATAGTGCAAATAAGACTAAATCATCAGATCCTACGATTTTCTTTATTTTTTTAACGAGTTGATCACGTCTTATAATCATTTCATGAGTCCATCTAGATCTGATACCAGTAAATTTACTATAGGCATCATATTTACCAGTAAGCCATCCAGAATCAAGTGGTACTTTAACGATAATTTTAACACCTTTAGCTTTTGCTAGATCAAATAGATATCTTGGTGCTTGAAAGAAGATGTTAAATAATATTTCTACGGTATCTGAGTCTGTGTATTTAAGTAGTGCTTCAAATTCTTCATAGGTATCTATACTTGCCCCATAGCCATGGATTAATCCACTATCTTTTAAACTTTTTAATACATTAAAATGTTCAGTTTTACCACTTAGTATATCAAAACTTGGATTATGTAATAATACACTGTCAATATAATCAGTTTTCAGTCTAGAAAGGCTCATTTTAATTTGTGATTCAAGTGATGAGACTGAAAAATTAGATGTGCCATCAGCTAAATGGCCTATTTTAGTGTTTATATATATTTCTTCTCTATAATCTTCTAAAGCAGTACCTATGATCTCTTCACTTTTTCCATTTGCATATCCAGGTGCAGTATCAAAAAAGGTAATGCCTTTTTCATAGGCTAGCCTAACTAGGGCTATCCCTTCTTCATAAGTCATTTTAGACCAAAGCGGATTTGCTAGTTGCCAGCCACCAAACCCAATTTTAGATATATTTTTATTTACCATATAAGTTCTCCCAATGTGTTATAGTATTATTATATGATAAAATATAATATATTACACTTAATTTATAAAAGATGATAAGAGGTAAATCAATGAAAAAAATATTAAAGAGAATACTTATTTCTATTTTAGCCATATTTGTTATTCTTGTGGGAGCTATTTGGATTTATTCACTAGATTCATCCGAACCACTTGATGAAATGTATGATGCCATTGAGACACTTGATACATCTTCAATATCAATACAAGATAATTTTGACCATATTAGCTATAAGGTAGATGACCCGATCAAGAATATAGTGATTGTTCCTGGTGGGAAAGTAGAACCTGAAAGCTATGCTTATCTAGCTATTAATCTTGCACTTGAGTCATATGATGTAACGATTGTAAAAACACTTTTCAATCTTGCAATACTTACACCAAACTATGGTGCTAGATTTTTATCAACCTCAATTGACAATGTTGTTATCGGACACTCACTTGGAGGTACTGTAGGCTCTATTTTTTCTGAAGATGATATGAGAGTTGCATATGTTGTGTTTTTATCAAGTTATTCCGTTAGTGATCTTAAGGATAAAAATGTACTTGCGATTACCGCTGAAAATGATCAAGTTCTAGATCAAGAAGCATTTGAAGATGCGAAATCATTATTACCACCCACACCACAGACTAGATATGAAGTGATTGAAGGTGGAAATCATGGCCAATTTGGATGGTATGGTATCCAAAATGGTGATGGTGAAGCTACAATTACAACTAAGGAACAACAAGATCAAGTGATTGAACTTATTCTAGATTTCTTAATTTAAAGGCTCTATTGAGCCTTTTTGTTTGGATTAAAAATGAAATATATATTTAAAATGCTTTGATGTATACTAAAAGTAGGAGGTAAGATGATGAAAAATAACCTAATTTATTATATTATGACTTATGTCATGTATTTGTATCCACCATTAATTTATGGTTTGCTGATGATTAATTTTTCGTATCTAGAAGATATCCAATATTGGACAATAGGATTTGGTGTAAATCTAGTATTTGTTGTCGTGACCACCTTAGTTTTATATCTATTAGCAAGTAGAAAAAAAATCCCTACAGTCGGTAGGGATGAGAGACATCACTTTATTTTTGGATATATCGGAAATATCGTAGTCTTTCTATATGTCTTTCAATATTTAATGAATATTGAACGTTTCGTTTCAGTGTTTAGTCTTATTTTAATTTTAGTGATTGCATATAAATTTTTAATTTCCAATCAAATTACATTTAAAGAGATATTTATAATGAGTATTGTCTTTAGTTTACTGGACTATGTTATTATAATTGCATCAGGAAATACATTATTTGATTCTGGTAATCAATTCACATCTCTTCAATCAAATGTTTTCCAATGGTTATTCATACTTACGATCATCTATGCGCTTATGCTATATATTTACAAATTGTATTTAAACCATCAATGGACAATACTAAGATATGCAGTTATTTTATTTACAGCATTTTCGATTGCAATGATTTATTACAATGATCGACTAGAAGAAGTGATTGCAACATCTGCCATATTAGCAGTATTTGCGATGCTTATAGATATTATACTAAGAATCATTCATAAAGAATTTAAGGCACTTGACTTGGTATTCTACGCTAGAATCATCATTGTTAGTGTGATATTAGTCTTAATTAAAGAATTAGAGTTATATCTTATTCCAAGGTTTAATATTGGCCAAATGTTCTTGCTTATCGCGATTTTCTATGTGACTTGTTTCGCAGATATCATTCAAACAATTGTCCCTAAAAAAGATAAATATAATGTTAGTGATTTTACTGTTGAAGGCTATATCAAAGAACTTTATAAATCAGTGCTTTCAAGATATAAGGATGTATTGTTGTTTGATAATGAAAAAGAGATGATTACATTTGATAAATTGGGTAGAGATATTATAGTTAAACATCATCTAGATGCATATGAAAACATTGATCTTGAATCTGTTTCTTTAATGATTGTACATACCAATAAAACAGAAGATATTAATTTTTTATTAGAACATGAACCAAATATCAATTTATGTATCGTCAGTGATAAACCTCTAAAACATGATCAGTTTAAAACTAGTTTTACAGATTTTAAATATTATGTTTATACCATTTAATAAATAAAAAAATATCCAATTGCTTGGATATTTTTTCTATATGCATGTTTTTTGCATCACGATAACATCATAGTTGGTTTGTTTTGATATGACACCAGTAGGACTAAAGCCTTGTTTTAGCCAAAAGTTTTTTGCTTGCATATTACCTTTAACATAGCCCAATCTTGCGTTCCGATAACCAAGAGATTTCATATAGGTTAAAATCTCTCCAACAAGCTTGGAACCTAAGCCATGAGACTGAAAATCCTTATGAACCATAAAGAAACCTATAAATGATGTTTCTTGATCTGGATAAGATAGAATAAGATCTAGTACACATATGAGTCTTTCTTTGTCATAGAATCCGACATAAAACTTATCGTTTAACGTTTTATTTGGCGGTAGACTAATCATATCTTCTAAAATCATATCCTTCGTAATAAAGGGTATGCAATACTCATAATATAGGGGATTTGATATTGAGAGATCATAGATATCTTCCAGATCATTCGGTGTTAATTTTTTCACTTGATAATGATTGTTTAATTTCTTAATGTCCATAGTTATCACCTTCAATTTATTATAGAAATCAAAAGGTAAAAAGTCAATAAAATCATTATAAAAGAGGCATGAATAGACTAACTAAACTTTGAATGAGTCTTGTTATCATAGAAGATTTCAAATCCTCAATATTAACTTTTAATGAAAGGTCAAGTGTATCTTCAAAGTCTTTTTTAATATCTAGAACAACATCATCACGGTACACCCAAACACCATTTTCAAAATGATGAACAAGACTTCTATAATCTAGATTAACAGTACCAACCATGGCATATAAATCATCTGAGATATATGTTTTTGCATGAATAAATCCTGGTTCATATTCATAGATTTCAACACCTGCTTTGATGAAGTTTTCATAGTTTTTCTTTGTCATTGTAAAGATAAGCTTTTTATCAGGAATATGAGGCACAATGAGTTTAATTTTAACGCCGCGCATGGCTGTATTTTCAATCGCTTGGACGAGTTCGTTATCTATGATAACGTAAGGTGAAGTCATATAGACATAATCCTTTGCTTGATAGAGCATATTTAGAAGTAGTGTTTTAGCAACTCTGTGCTTATAAATAGGGCTAGGACCATCACCAAAAGGCACGATAAAACTATCGTTTTCAACACTGTGATTCATGAAGTAGTTATCAAAATTTAAATTTGGTTTTCTATAGTTTGTTACAAAGTCTGATAAGAAGAGTTTTGTAAGTTCACTTACGGCTTCGCCTTCAAGTCTTATACCGACATCTTTCCAATGTCCATATTTTTCAACTTGATTGATATATTCATCAGCTATATTAATACCACCAGTGTATGCTACCATATTATCAATGACTGTAATTTTTCTATGAGATCTGTTATTGAATTCAGAGTTTGCCTGACCTCTTAAGATTGAAAATGGAATCGCGTCAATGCCATAACTTGCTAATGTTTTATAATATTTTCCTGGTAGTGTAGTCATGCATCCAATATCGTCATAAATGACCTTGACATCAATCCCTTTACGCGCTTTAAATTTTAAAATATTTAAAATAGAATTCCAAAACTCACCTTCTTCAATGATGAAGTATTCCATAAATATAAATGTTTTAGCTTTTGCGAGATCAATTAATAATGCATCAAAATAAGATTCACCACTAGGATAGTATTTTATGACTGTATTTTGATATAAATTGCTGTTAGACATTTTTGATAATTCATATGCTTTAGCATAAGCACGTTGATCAACTGAGTTAAGTTGTTTAAATGTTTTGCTGCTATCTTTTATTTCAATATCTTCAACAAGTTTATATCGTTTGATATAACGTTTTGATAATTGTCTTGAATAAAACATGAAATATATCATAAATCCTACGACTGGAAGTGCTAAAACAACAACTAACCAAGGTATTTTATAATCAGGATTATCCTTAGATGCGATAATGGATACGGCACAGGCAAATTGAGTGATAAAGACTGCAATATAAAAGTAGGGTACATATATTGTCATTAGAATAACAACTGCAAGTACAGAAAGTGTCTCAGCTAACATAATTAATATTGAAGTAATGTATCTAAGAGGGATATAGTTTGTTTCAATTTCAACCATCTCACCATTTCTATAAGTTTTAATTTTTTTCTTCATTTTATCTCCCCTTTATAGCATGTGCTCTTATGAATATTATAGATTCATTTATTGTATATGTAAATACTTACAAAAGATCTCGCTTATTAAGTATTAAAGATGAAATACTACCAATAAGTATCGCACCAATAGCACCAAGTACTAAAGCGATTAATACTGTTGAAAAATTCGCACTTAAGTTTGCGATACTACCTAGAGGATATAACATCATACCAAATAAGAAAGTAAAGACGATAGTGATCCAAAGTTTTTGTTTAAAGAAGACAGCGATTGCTACAAATAATGAAGAGAAGATCGCCATTAATAGAGCTTTAGATAATAGACAACTTACTAGTCCTAAAATACCGACTTTAAAAGACACACCCATGATTAAACCTGAAATGATCGTGCCTAAGATATAAGTGATAATCATTGCAATACCAGATGTCATGCCAACAATGCTTTTTGAAATTACATAATCATATTTCTTAGAATGAACGGTAAAGATGTTTTTAACAAAACCTGAGCTATAATCATGTGAGATGAAGATTGCCATGAGTAATCCTGCAAATATGAAAACCATATTGATATTGGCATAACCTGCAAAATCCATAGGATTTGCTTGAGAAGTGCCAAGTGATTCTACAAGCATCCACACATTGGAAATTGAACTCGTTGATTCACCTTCACCTGGCATTGTAAGTAACAATGCTGGAATGATTGCAGCAATCACTAGCATAATATATAAGGCAGGTGTATGAAATAGACGGTAGAAGTCTAGTTTCAACATGGATTTAACTCTTAAAAATATATTCTTTGATTCGATAGTTCTATATGTTTGATTCATTTTAGTTTTGCTCCTTACTCATAATTTGTAAATAATACTCTTCTAGACCAATCTTTTGAAATGATATAGCTTCGATATCAATCTCATTTTTATATAAATGTTTTAATACATTGTTGGTATCTGTTTCATCATAGATTCTAATGCCATCGTCTACAATTTCTATGTATTGATAGTTTTTAGCAAGGACTCTCAAAGCCTTATTGTTATCTAATGCTTTAACAAAGATAAAATCCCTGCATTCTCTACTCATATCAGAGGCCTCAATTTCTCGGATTAACGCACCTTTTCTAATGATGCCATAATGAGTCGCTATCTTTGATAATTCTCCCAATATATGAGAACTAATTAAGATGGTAATACCAAACTCTTTATTAAGTTTAAGCAAAACATCTCTTACAATGCGCATACCATCGGCATCTAGACCATTAATAGGTTCATCTAGTATAAGTAGTTGAGGATTGCCTAAAAGGGCTTGTGCGATGCCTATACGCTGTTTCATACCAAGTGAACATTCCTTATATTTTCTGTGTGCTGCAGTTTCCATATTAACCATGTCAAGCACACGCATGACTTCAGATTTAGGATTTAAGATATCAAGATTTAATGCTTGCATCATTAAATTTTGATAGACTGTTGAATTAGGAAAACATGCAGGTTGTTCAATTAAGACACCGATGTTTGCTCTAACCTCAGGATTATGATAAGATTTTCCAAATAATTTGATATCACCTGAGTTTGGGATGATCAGACCACATATCATTTTTTCAGTTGTTGATTTCCCTGATCCATTTTCGCCAATAAAGCCATAAATGGCACCATCTGGAACAGTAAGATTCAAATCTTTAACTGCAGAAATGCCCCTAAAAGTTTTATTTAAATTTGTTATTTCTATTGCATTCATGTTATACCTCCAAAATTATTTCATATGAACACCTATAGTCTATAGTTTTAATGATTGATATAAAACCAACCAAAGGGTTCTATTTGTATCTTAATAGTTTACAGTTGATGATATGTAAATCTATATTGACCATCTATGTATAATTTGATAAGATATATCTATAAAATATTCGATTAATTGAGGGGGACTTTTAATCATGAAATGGTATATGTATGTTTTACTCATAATTTTAATACCTATAATTTTACTACTTGTATTGGCATTTATTGTCGTAGGTTCGATTATCTACATTCTAAGCAAACCTTTTAAGATGTTTAAAAAGTATGATAATAAGCATGAAACTATAGATCGTATGGATCAAGTGTTAAGAGATAAACTAAAAGCTCATGATATAGAAATAAAAACAGTAGTACTAGACTATGGTTATAAGTATTATAAATGCAACGATTATATTTTTATACCATATGAGCAAGATAGCATTAGATATAACAGAGTTAAACAAAACTTTGAATATTTGGAGCAAAAAAAGGCATCATTTACATCAATTGATGAGTTTATTGAAAGTGAAAAATATTATGTAAAAGATCCTTTTAATCAAAAGGATTTAAAAGTGCTTATTCATCAAAATGCATTTTTTGAACAAGATATAACATATGCTTTAA
The DNA here is from genome assembly GCA_963678355.1 of Acholeplasmataceae bacterium. GTDB lineage: Bacteria > Bacillota_I > Bacilli_A > Acholeplasmatales > Acholeplasmataceae > WOFB19. The sequence continues at coordinate 523,421 of OY782823.1, forward strand.
AAGACAAAAGATTTATTGTATGGAAAAATATTGAAGATCTTGCAAATAAAATTAAGGCATTAAAAACTACAAAATTAGAATTAATAGAGGCATAAATGAGAAAAAAAGAGAAGGTTAGTCAATTTCATAGATATTATTTGTATAATTTCATATTTTTAATTATAAGTTTATTTTTAATTTTTGGTTTTTGGAATAGTCGTGTTTTAACAAATGAAGCACATGTTAATTTCAAAGAGCATACAGCACTAATTAGTACATTAATATCTAATCCCACTTATCCTGATGGATTAAGTATAAACTTAGAACAAATGGATATATTAAATGCTAGTATTGATAAAATTAGTGAATTTACACTTTCTGAAATCAATAGTTATGGTGAAGGGGCATTGCAAATATATGCAGCTTCTAATAATTTCGTAGATACCGGTGTTATAGAAAATTCAATTTACACATACAATAATGTCGTAGAAGATATTGAATTAATCTATGGTAGGATTTGGGATGAAGATTCAAATGATCAAGTAATCGTTTTAGACCAAGCGTCTGCAATGAATTTATTTGATAAAGAAAATGCAGTTGGTGAATTTGTTGAAACAGATGAAGGAAACTTTGAAGTTATTGGTATTGTTACCAATACCAGTTATCGAGAACAACAGATTAGTCGTGATATGCAAAATGGTCATTTTAATTTTTCACAAACATATAGCACAAATGCATATATTCCGCTAGGTTTTATAGAAGAAAATCAAATCCAGGGTTTTGATGATTCTAGATTTGTATTTTTTGATCAAACATTAACTGATCGTGAGATAGAAGATAAAGTTTCAGAAATACTCGCAGTTGATACTAGCTTAATTAATACGAAAAGTGATGTATTGCGTTTTATGAATAGTGGTGCGAATAATATCGCAATACTTTGTGTCATTGGTGTAATCATATTATCAGTGATCGCTCATTTTATTAGACGTGCACAAAAACATAATCTTAGTGAATATTTGAGATTACAAAGTATAGAAGAGACTAAAAAGAAAAATACTGACCAAAAAGACATCATGAAATCAGCATTTAAGAAAAATGTATTATGGAGTTTAAAATTTTCATCTATTGGTGTTGCTATTGGATTGTTTATTGTAGTTATTGGACCTATCATAGTTTTCATGAGTCCAAATGCGGAACGTGAAAACATCAGCATTAATATAGGACCTACTCTATTATTTGGTTTATGTTTAATTCTTTGTGCAACTTTGTATATTGGATTAAGACAAGTTTTAATGATAAGAAAAAGATTAAAATAAAAAGAAAACACTCTAATCAATGAACTGCACCCCAAAAGTTGTACATAAAAAATAATGGGTCTTTAAAAAATAGTGTGGTAAACACCAAATAGACCTCTCCAAAATTAGGTGGTCAATGTGACCTCTCTAAAATTAGGTGGCAGATAAAAAGGCACTCGGTTGAGTGCCTTTTTATCTGCCATAACTATTCTATTTATTTGTTTTTAATTGGAACGTCTTTATTAATTGAGTACATAATCTTATTTCTAAGTCTATTAAATGACTTTATACCATTAGATGTCTTAATCACAGTCTTGATTTTATTATTGACTGATTCTATAGGCCCATTTGATATTCTTCGACTGTCATAGACTAAAAATGAATTCTTAATTTCATCTCTCCAATTAATGAGTGTCTTGCCAAATGATCGCAGTGCTTTGATTTTATGATTTCTAAATTGATGGATTAAATTGTTTAACTCATCATCACACGTATCATAGGCGGCTGTTAAATTAAATTCTCGATACCGTTCTTTTAACATATAGGCTTCTTTTAAATCATCATCAATGGATAATAGATAATGAAGGATATCTGATTTATGCCAGTACTGGCCAGTCTTATGAATCTTAATCTTACCATCATAGATATCTTCATAGTTTTTAACGAAGAAGTAATGAAATTTTTTTAACATGTAATAATACATATCTTCATGTACAGGTTTACTTTTGTCTTGCTTGTATTTATGCATCGTGTCAATTCTAAGTCGTTTAATGATTTCATTAAGCGTTCTGATCAAATGAAACGAATCTACAGCTATCTTTGCTTTTGGGATACATAGATTCACGACTTCCTTATAGGAAGTCCACATATCCATCACCACCACTTCAACTTGATCTAACTCATTTTTAGGTATTCTAGAGAAATATCTAATCAAGTAGTTTTTATGTCTGGTTGGTAAGACATCAATGATTTTCTTGTCTATAAAATCATATAACACACATGCGTATTTATAATCATGTGTTCTAGAAGTGAAGACTTCATCAATATTGATGACTTTAGGTAACTTTCGTCTTTTCGATTCTACATATGAATCAAATATATTAATGACCGTTTGTATCGATACATAATAATGATTTGCTGCTGATGTGAAGGTATGATTATAATCTTTTAAATAGTTTAAAATTGATATCTTTGTATATAGGCTTATATTCTCGTTAGGATCTGATAATGGATTGGATTCACTAAATGTTTTCTTACATATCCCGCATTGATACCTTCTTTGATGTAATCTAATCATGCTTTTTTGATGTGTGGAGATTGAATGAATAATATGCTTATATAAATAGCGATGAAATTTAATGTCGTCAGATCCACATATTGGGCAGATCATTTCCTGTTTATGAAATCGTAATTCGATAATTAATTGGTTTTCTTCAAATCTTGTTTCTAATAATTCAATCTTATCTCTAATTGTTTCTAGATGTAATATATTTATGGTATCATAATCCATGAAACCCTCCTTTCTTTAAGTTATGACAGTTAACTATAGTATAAGACAGGGTTTCTTTTTTATACAAAAAAATAGAGCTTTCCAAAATTAGGTGGTATACCACACTATTTTTTAAAGCCTATCTTCTACCACACAATATTTTATACATCTAAAATAATTATGTATAATTTAAGAAAGGGGTGCTTTTTATATGCCAAGAACAAACAAAAGATATGATCCAGAATTTAAAATTAAAGTTGTAGAGGATATGAGACATCATCAACTCAGCTATACTGAAACTGCAAAGAAACACGACCTGTATATTACAGTTAATGGATATCAATATGCTAATTATAAATTAGTTCAAAAATGGGAACGTAAATATCTTGAAGGAGGTAGGAAAGGTTTCTTTATTGAGACGCGTGGTCGAGGAAAAAAAGGTAAAGGTCCAAAACCGACATTTGACAAAAAAGTTGAGGAAGATTTAATCGCGGAGAATCAACGATTAAGAATGGAAAATGAATTTTTAAAAAAGTTGAAAGCCTTAGTTATAGAGCGCGAGCAAAAAGAAAAGAAATCGCACAAATAGTCTATGAACTAAGGGATAGATATAAGCTAAAAGATTTATTAAATTATGCAAAGATACCAGCAGCTTCTTATTACTATTATGTGCATCATCAAAGAAATGATAAAGACAAGAAAATCAAAGCATTGATTCAAAACATTTATGATGAACATAGAGGAAGATATGGTTATAGAAGAGTCTTATATGTCTTAAGAAATGATTATCACTGTGTGATAAATCATAAAAAAGTCCAAAAAATCATGAGATTATTAGGACTTAAAGGTAAGATGAGAAAATCTAAATACAAATCATACAAGGGAACAGTTGGTAAAATATGTCCTAATTATTTGAATAGAGATTTCAATACATTAAAAGCAAACCAAAAATGGGTCACTGATGTGAGTGAATTTAAATTGGGTGATGACAAACTCTATCTATCTCCGATATTAGATTTACATGGTGGATACATCGTATCCTATGACCTATCGGTATCACCTAATTTATATCAAACAAAGCGTATGTTAGACAAAGCATTTAAATTTTTGGATAAAGATGATCATCCCATCATACACTCTGATCAGGGATGGCAATATCAACATAAGCATATTCAACACATGATCAAAAAACAGGGCTTGATTCAATCTATGAGTAGAAAAGGTAACTGTCTTGATAATTCAGTGATGGAGAACTTCTTTGGAAGAATGAAAGTGGAGATGTTTTATGGAGAAACATTTAGAGATATTGAAGATCTCAAAAATGAGATTCATATGTATATGGCTTATTATAACCAAAAGCGCATAAAGTCTAATTTAAAAGGATTGACACCGCTACAATACAGAAATCAATCCTTACATTTAAATATTTAATTAAATCTACAACTTTTGGGGTTCACTTCACAATCAAGATTAAAGTGTTTTTTTTCGAAAAATCAAGACTCTTTTATTTGAACTTTATCTTTTAGCGTTTGTAAAAAAATCATCACTAAAATGCAACATATAGCAGAAAATCCTGAAACAAGTAAGGATTCAATTTCAAGCAACAGACTTATTTCTGCAACTGGACCATCCTTTGGTCCATATAAGCTCAAAATACTAAATATAAATAAAAATCCAAACAAAAACTGTAAATCAAGTAAAATTTTGTTTTTCATCATAATGTCCCTCCACTATTGAATAATATATGTAAAGCATAATATAAAAAAATATACAAAAAATTGATATTTAACTCATAATTATGTTTTTTTATATTTCCTATTATATTTACCTTTTTTATTGACGTCATCAATTTTCTTATTAATTTTTTTAAGATAAATGGTAGTTTTTTTATATTCATTCACAAGGATATTTATAGAGTCAAGTTTGGAAGATTGAAGATGCTTTAATTCATTGAGTGAATTGCTTAATTCTCTTAATTTGGATTTATTACTAAAGAAAAAATTTATGAATAAAGGGATAAATATACTTGTTCCTATACCAATATATAGAGCTAACCAAAGTTGATATTGATTTTTAGCTTTAATATTTAACTCAGAAATGTCATAATTTGCTAAATACATAAGGCCAATGATTATTCCCAATGATATTAATATAAAATAAAATTTATGGGATAGAAACTTATTAATATTTTTAGTTAACTTGAAAGTGACTATAAAATTAATAATAATATTACCTAGAGCGGTTAGTGAAAAAGAAAAACCAATAAGAATAATAAATTCTTTTAAACCAATGATATCTACGTTGGAAATCAAAGGACTATCAACTATGTCTAAAGATAATCTTTGATTATAGAAGCCTATCCCCCATATAAATATGATGCTAATTGATGATATTAAAATATAATATATTATATCTATTGATTTAGTCTTTTTATTTTTTATATAATCAAAAGAATAGATAATGAAATATATATCTAAAACCACTATAATAAAAATTGAAAAGTATTGTAAAAATGTTTTAATATTTTCAGATAAGTGATAAAAACTTTCAAATGATAGGAACAATAAAGCGAGACTGAAAAAACCTATAAAACCTAGCCAAACATACCCAGCCTTTCTTATTATATTATCTTGATATAAAGAAAAAAGCATAAATAACCATCCAAACAATAAATGTAATACTAATATATATTCTACCCATAAAAACATAATATTCTCCAATCAATTTTTTTTAATTATAACATTTATCGTAAAAATGAACAAAGAGGATTGGAAAAAAAAGCTACCTATGTGTAGAATCAGAACTGAATTAGGTTAAATTAATAAATTGATTATATATGCTTAAATAACAGATAACTATATTGTAATATTTATCAAACTTGATCATATAATATTGTACAGAAATCAGTAAGAAAAAAAGATTTAAGTATGCATATTTTAAAAAAGAATTTTTTACATTTTGTTTATAAACAGATAAATTTAGGTTATTTGTATCATAAAAAAACATCTTTCAATAATGAAATTGAACATTTCAAAAACAATTAAGCAGGTAAGAGAATAAAAAAACACAGGTATTTTAAATATACATGCGATTATTATATATTATAGTAAAAGTATAATTCAAATTTAAACTCAAAAAAAGCAATTAGATGGACAAAATAATTTAATCTGAAAGATTGTTGTTTTAACATGAGGATGTAACAGAACTAAATAATTATTTGAAATCTTAAGGCAACTTGTATTACAATTAAATTAACAGTAAATAATTGGGAGGGAACCATGACTACTAGAAAACCAAGAAAAAAAGATATTATTGGTAAAAAATTTAATATGCTAACTGTTGTTAAGCCGACAGAGAAAAGAAGAGATCATATGGTCTTATATGAATGTAAATGTGAATGTGAAAACACTAGAGAAGCAACTTCATGGCAACTTAAAAGTGGAGAAGTAACTAGATGTAAAAAATGTGCAGCAAAGTATAAAAAAGATAATTTAAACAAATATCATAGTATAAATAACATGCATAACGATGATTTAGATGGATCAAATCCCCATATTATATCAAATAAAAGAATTAATTCTAATAATACATCAGGATATAAAGGTGTAACATGGGACAAATCAAGAAATATGTGGAGAGCACAAATAGTTTTTAAAAATAAAGCTATTCATTTGGGAAGATTCCATGATATCCAAGATGCAGTTGATGCCAGACAAAATGCAGAAGATGAGTTGTTTAAACCCTATCTAAAATTATTTGAGTCAAGGAAAAATTAAAAATATCATCTTTTTTCTATAAAAAATTTGAGGAGAATGATGCTACCTTTCATAATATTATATGAGAGGGAGGCATTAAAAATGGAATTAAAAAAATATTTGAAGAATATCTTGTGAGAACAAAGATTTACAGAAGAAAAGGAACATATGATTATTATGTTAAGATTTCAAGAGCATTATTCAAGGCATTTGATTATTTGAACTATAAGACAACAGATGACCTAGATAAAAAGAGTTTAGATAAGATTGTGATCTATTACAAGACACAAACAGTAAAAAAAAACAGTCAGATAAATGCTGACATAAGCTTTTTATTTACTGTACTTACACATTACGATGTAGCAGATAGAATGGCCAAGTTTATTAAATTACCAGATGACACGACAACATTTAGACCATTAAGTGATGCATTGCTCAAAAAGTTTTTAATATATTTAAACTCTTTAGATTTAGAAGAATCAAATAACTTAAGCTGGGTTTTATCTATGTATTTAATGTTAGACACAGGTGTTAGAATGAATGAACTACTTAATATTAAAACAAAGAATATTGACTTAGTATCCAACAGTATTATTTTAGATTGAACTAAAAATGGTAAGAGGAGAGTAGTGTTTTTTGATAGTTTGTCTAGAGATACATTGATAAAGGCAATGAAAAAAGAAAAAGAATATATCATTTGGAATTATAACAAAAATGAAAGAATGAATAGAGTTTCTATATTCTATTTCATGAACAAAGTATTTAGAGATGTAGATAGTGATACGAAGATACATGCTCATCGATTAAGAAAGACATTTGCTACAAGATTGCTAAAAGAAGGGTGCCCACTCACTACTATTCAAAAATTGTTAGGACATTCTGATATTAAAATGACAATGAAATATTTAGAAATAGATATATCGATGTTTGAAAAAGATTACTTTTTGTATTATCCGTATAAAAAAATCTAATTAAATTAAAATAATGTTGCATTAATACGAATATATGATATAATTTGTATGAAAATTAACTATTAATATAAATATGGGGTGAATATATGTTTAAAAGTATAGTAGCTAAAAATTTTAAATCCTTTGATAATTTAGAGCTTAATTTTGAACAAACTCAAAAAAAAATTAAAAACGCTGTTTTTATCTATGGAGAAAACGGAGCTGGTAAAACTAATATTATAGAAACAATTAAATTTTTATATGATATTACTAACTCATATTATCAGGAAACAGATTTGCTAAAAGTTAAGGAAGACTTAAAAGATTTTAATAAGAACACTTATATTGGAAAAAATGTTTTAGAGTTATTCATGATGAATTTTAGAGATTTGAAACAAATTTTCAAAAATTATAAAATGGTAGATTCTACTGACAATACTTCAGTTCGATATGATTTTAGAATTAAAAATATTGATGGTTATTACACAGTTGAATTTGATAATAACTTTAAATTGATTAATGAAGAATTGTCATGGCTGATTGATGAGCGAAGAGGAAAACATTTTACAATCAGTTACGATCAAACAATCAAATATGAATTATCAAAAGGCATTTTTATAAACAATAAGTTTAGAAAAGATCTTGAAGATAATATTGAACAATTTTGGGGTAAATTTACATTTTTATCAATTCTTTCGAATGTAATTGACAAGAGTAATGAAGATTACATTAAAGATAATTTAAATCATAATTTAGAAGAAGTTATTGACTTTATTTCAGGATTGATTTTTGAAGTTAAAGGGACAAAAGGATACGGACACTATCATTCAAAATTTGGAATTTTACGTGATCCAGTCAAGGGTAGGTTACCAATTAAAGATAAATATGAAATTGATATTGTCGAATCTAGTTTGAATAAGTATATAACGGCACTAGTACCTGATATCATTAATGTAGAGTATGAATTAAAAGAGAATGAAAAAGAAGTTATATATCAGCTTATTTGCTACAAATCTATTAGTGGCAAAATTAGACGGTTAAATTTCGAATTAGAATCAGCTGGTACATTGCATCTACTTGATTTGTTTTCTTGCTTCTATGCATATATGAATGGAGATGTTCTGTTCATTGATGAAATTGATACTGGTATACATGATTTACTCATTTCAGATTTATTATCAAACTTAATTAAAGATGCAAAAGGTCAACTTGTTGCAACTACACATAACACATATTTAATGAATACTTTAGAAAAAGAAAGTATTTATACAATTGCAGTAGATTCGAAAGGGAAAAAACAAATATATTGTATTGGGGATGAATACAAAATTCAAAATAATAATAACATAATGTTAAAGTATCTTAATGGCGATTTTAAAGGGATTCCTTATTTAGGCAACATGAACTTTTCTGAAATAATAACATGTGCGGAAAACGACTATGCCTTATGCAATAAAAAATGAACCCATAATAGTAGTTGTATGTCATGGAATGTCTGAAGTTAGAATTGCACAATCCCTAAAAAAATATTTAAAAATTAATATTAAAATTATTGCTAATGATAATGGCCGAAATCACATTTGTTTAGAAACTTTACGTGATGAACTTGAAAAAAATGATTTTCATAAATCAAAATTTTTAGGAAAATTTAAACCGGGTACTGATAAACCAGATTTTCAGAATATCAAGATATTTGTACTTATGGATGAAGATTCTGCATCTAAAGATCTTGTCAATCAATTTAGATCCAAAGAGATATTCAAGTTTTTAGATTTACCACTTGATATTATATATCCTATATTATCAGTTAGATCTTTGGATGATCTTTTTAAAAAAATGGGATATCAAATTCCAAGTAAACAAAAGCCTGTGGCCTATGAAGAGATATTCAAATTTAAAAAAGAAGATAGCTGCTATCATGATAAACTAATCAAAATAATTGAACTATCAAAAAAATACAAAACACATAGTAATTTCCATGAATTTTTAGAATTCATTTATACATTATAAACAAAAAATGAGTTAACGATAGTGATGATTACAGATTAAAACAAAAAGAGTCCAGACGAATTAGTTCCTTAAAAACGGACACTAATAAAAAAGAGACTGAAGAGCTTGAGTCCTATACTCTATAGGAGCGAGCTCTTTTATTTTTTCTTGTAAACGCTCGTTGTTATAATAACACATATAATTTTCAATCACAGTATAGACATTTGATTTATATAGATGTTTTTCTCTATAAATGCATTCTGTCTTTAAAATTGCGAAAAATGATTCAATTGGAGCGTTATCAACACTACTACCTTTAGCTGATATAGATTGGATCACGCCTTCAGATAATAATTTCTCTCGATAAAATTGATGGGTAAAATGCCATCCTTGATCCGAATGCATAATCAATGATGTTCTTTGATTGTAAGGTATATTTGTGAATGCCTTATCTAATGTATCTAGAACTAACCTTAAATCTATGCTTTCTGATAGTTGCCATGCGATGATGGATTTATCGTATAAATCTTTGATCGCACATAGATAACTAAGTCCATCTCTTAAAAAGATATAAGATATATCAATCGACCATTTCTCGTTGGGTTTATTTGTGGTAAAATCTCTTTGTAAAACATTGGATATATTATGGTTGCTAGCCTTTGGATATGACCTATGCTTTACGCGAACAGTGGCTATAAAGTCATTGATTCTCATATAGCGGTGTACGGTTCTATTGGTTAAAATGAGTCCGTATGCCGCTTTTATTTGCATTCTTACAGTTCGAATCCCTCGACGATCATCTGCTTCATACATTTCTTTAACCATTTGATTAATTGCTTCATTAAATGCCTTATGTTTTGGCCTACCTAATTTTATCCAATCATAATATCCACTTTTAGAGCACCCTAATGTCTTACATAAGAGCTTAACTGGATATTTCTTCCTTAACATATCAATCACTTGATAATATGCTTTGGTTAACTTTTCTTTAGGTAGGCTAGGCATTTTTTTATATCTTCATACAGCCTCACTTTTTCTATCAACGCTTCTTTACTTAATGATGTTAAATCTTCTTCATATTTTCTTGGTCTTCCTTTTCTTGGGTTATCTTGTTTGGTTGCTTTCCCTCTGTTATCTATAACAGTGCCATATGTTTGATATTGTTTGACCCATTTATAGACTTGTGATCTGCTTCCAATATTATATCTTCTCACTATATCCATCATTTTCATATGTTGATCTAGATATAATAAAACGATTTTATTTTTCTCTTCGATACTATAGCTTTTATGTTTCTCATTCTTTCTCATTTGTATGCTCCTTTATATTGTTATTAGTATATCAAAAAAGACATACTAGATTTATTTCTAATATGTCTCTTTTTTTATCGTGTCCGTTTTAATGTAACGGATTCCTTGGGAAGTACTTATTTTTTTACTTTGTCTAGGGCATGCTTGATCAATTTTTGATAAACACCCTTCATACGATCTTCAGTGACATATGATTCGTATTCATCTAATTTAAACCATCTGACACCTAAGTTTTCATCTGGCTTATGTTTTATGGCTTGTGACTCTGGTGCGATAAGAAGATAAGTGATATTTAAGTGAAGATGATCACTTACATATTTTGAATGCTTGATATGATTTGGTACCATGATGATATCAATGCCTAGGATCTCATCATCAAATAATCTGACATCTTTAATGCCGGTTTCTTCCATAGCTTCTTTGATGGCGACATGGGCAAAATCCGGGTCCCCGTCATTATGACCACCAACCCATCCCCATGAATCATAGATTTTATGATAGGCAAATAGGATTTTATCAAATGTTTCATTTAATACAATTGCAGAAGATGTAAAGTGTGCGAGAAGATTATCTCTAAGTAATGTATTATCATAATGATCAATAAAATCAAGCATTGCTTGTTTATCTGTAGTTTCTTGTTCGTTTATTGGAAGATATGCTTTTAATTTTTCAAACATGTTAAATCCTTCTTTCTAATTGATATGTTGAAGATAGTGCAAAAAGCACTTGTGTTGGTAGATAGAAAAACCAAATGAAATTAAAATGTATGCTTTTGATAAAAGATAATATGCTAAAATTTTCATAACTTATAAAATTTGCACCTTCATGAATGCCTACAAGTGTATCTGCACAGAGATAAAGAGTTAGTGCAATCGTAAATAAGATGAAATTTTTGTGATAGATCCAACTGTGAATCACATTAATGACAAGTAGTGTGTAATAAAGTACGCTAAATATGATAAGAAGTTCTAATGAGCCTATGATAATAGATATGCTAACTATCAAAATAACAGATGATATCATCCACCAAATAAGGGTGGATTTTTTGTGTTTTGATACGATAAAAATAACCAACATATAGGATACTTGTGCAAGCATAAAGAAAAATGTGCCAAGTGTTTGATGAATATCTGTCAATGTCAAGAAATAATCAGCAATCACAGAAAAGATAAACGATAGTAAGAGGTATTTATAAATATCTTGTTTATTAAAATGAATACATACATAGATAAAAGATATAAAAACAGCCGTAAATCCTAAAATACCTGTTCTAATCTCTAAGGGATTATAAAATAGGATGGTTATCCAGAATAAGAATTCAATGATTAAGAATACATAGGTTATTAAATGCTTATGTGAAGTCATAGGTTCCCCCTTATTATAGACTTATTATAGCATGTATAAAAAAAGAACTTAAGAAAGTTCTTTTAAATTTTATTATAGACTAATTTTTGGTACAAGATCTCATACTGCATCGCCATTTTTTCCATACTGTGATGCACATGCATCGCTTGAGCTATAAGTTCGTTAAATGTATATTTATCATGATGATATAAATAGAGTGCTTGATCAATGGCATCTTTTAATTCTTCAGGATCATTATTTTTAAATGAAAAACCAACACCAACACCTGTGAATTTATTATAAGAAGTTACTGTATCTTTTAGTCCACCGGTATCTCTTACGATTGGTAAGGCACCAAATTTCATCGCGATCATATGATTTAGTCCACAAGGTTCAAATAAACTTGGAAGTAGAAATAAGTCGCTTGCCGCATATACTTTATGAGATAGGTCAATATCAAATGAGTTTTGATAGAAGACTAAATCAGGATATTTCTTAGCCAAATTCTCAAAATAGGATTCATAAATCGCTTCACCCTTACCTAAAACTATGAAATAGCATGCCTTATTTTCTAAGTAATGTTCAATTTCTCGCATTAAAATATCAATACCCTTTTGTCTTGCAAGACGATTTATAAAGGAGATGATAGGCATATCTGGATTTACTTGAAAACCAATCTGTTTTAATAAATCAATTTTATTATATTTTTTTCCAATTTCAAATGTGTGTTCATCATAAGTTTGAACGAGATATGGACTATCAATTGGATTATAAAGCGTTTCATCAAAGCCATTAAGTATGCCAAACAATTGATGTTGGCGAGCTTTTAGGGGACCTTGAAGATCAAAGCCGTAAAAGCGTGTCAGAATTTCATGTTTATATGATTCACTAACGGTATTGATCGCATTAGCTCTCATAATGCCAGTCTTTAAAAAATTGAGACGATCCATATGAATATAAGTAAAGTTCTTATGGCCAAGTAATTTTTCAGTCTCTAGTGGGAAAGAACCTTGCTTTTCTAAGTTATGTATAGTCAGTAGCGTTTTAATATCTTTGTATTCACTATATTTTATTCGATATTCGCTATCTAGAAGATAGGGAATTAATGAAGTTTGCCAGTCGTTTATATGAATAACTTGAGGTATAAACTTTGAAAAAGCCATAAACTCTAAAATGGCATAGTTAAAGAATACGAAGCGGATTGGATCATCTTCGTAACCATAATATTTAGATCTTGAAAACAACTCATCATTTCTTACTAAAATATAATCGACATCATTATAGGCTATACGATAAAAATCTGCACTGTAATTGACATTGTCCATTATAAATGAAGTACTGCCTAAATGTTCCATTTTAGAAATGAGATCTAGATTTTGTTTATATAAAGGTATGATAACCTTAATTTCATGCCCATGATTTAATAGTGTTTTTGGAAGTGCAGCAGCAACGTCAGCTAACCCTCCAGATTTTGAAAATGGGTATGCTTCAGAACTACAATAATATATTTTCAATTTCATCACCTAACCACATTATACAAAACTTGTAAGCGTTTCACAAGTGCCGTTATAAAAAAAGTGAATAATTATTCATAATGTAGTTTTTACCTAACATTGACTAATATTTCTAACTATGCTAAAATCTACTTGGCGAAGGCCATTTTTGTTTTTATTTATAAAAACATTTTTAAAGGAGCATATATGAATAGAATAGTCATTGTAGGAAGTCAATGGGGCGATGAAGGTAAAGGTAAAATTACTGATTATTTAGCCCAAAGAGCAAATGTGGTCGTTAGATATCAAGGTGGAAATAATGCAGGACACACAGTTATTTTTGAAGGACACAAACACAGTCTTCACCTGTTACCATCAGGGATTCTTAACCCTAATATCAAAAATCTAATGGCAAACGGTATGGTCATCGATCCTAAGGGATTACTAGAAGAATTAAGCAAAGTTGAAACAAAATACCAGCTCTACATCTCAAATAGAGCACACGTTGTTCTACAATTTCATAAAGTGCTTGATGAAATTAATGAAAAGAAATTAGCTGATCAAAAAATAGGAACTACACATAAAGGCATTGGTCCAGCTTATACAGATAAATATGCAAGAGTTGGCTTGCGTATGGCAGAATTTATTGATCCAGTATTGTTTAGTGCATATCTAGATCGTGAATTAGATCGTAAAAATATAATTTTAAGTGATGCAGGATATCCTACATATGATAAACAAGCATTACTTGATGAATATATGGTATATGCAAATGAAATTAAAGATTTAGTTGTTGATTCAAGTCTACTTTTAAACACTTGGGTTGAACAAGGGGATAAGATTTTATTTGAAGGTGCACAAGGCATTATGTTATGTACAGATCATGGTACATATCCTTATGTAACATCAAGTAGCCCAACGGCCGCATCAGTTCCTTTAAATGCGGGTATCGCACCATGGTTATTAGATGGTTCAATTGGCGTTACAAAGGCATATACAACACGTGTTGGTGAGGGTGTATTTCCTAGTGAAATGTTTGATGCATTAGGCAGTGAAATTAGAGAACGCGGTCATGAATATGGAACAACCACTAAACGTCCTAGACGTATTGGATGGTTGGATACAGTTGTTTTAAGACATGCTAAAAGAGTAAGTGGATTAAGTTATTTAGCAGTGACATTACTTGACGTGCTATCAACTGTTAAAACATTAAAGATTGTTACACATTATGAATTAGATGGAAACATGATTGATTATGTGCCAGCAGATATTAAGACATATGAAAGATGTAAACCTATTTATATGGAATTAGAGGGTTGGGATGATGATATCACAGCTGTTAAAAGCTTTGAAGAACTTCCAAAGAATGCTCAAAACTATTTAAATAAATTAAGTGAACTTATCGGCGTAGAAATAGCAATATTTTCAGTAGGTCCTGATAGAGTTCAAACCGTTGAAGTTAAACATGTTTTTTAAAATAGAGGTGATATCATGATTGAACGCTATCAAAGAGATGGTATGAAAAAACTATGGAGTGATCAAAATAAATTCCAAAAATATTTAGAGATTGAGATTGCTGCATCTTATGCATGGTATCAACTAGGCTTATTTCCAAAAGAGACTTTTGATAAAATTGAGAAGGCAAGTTTTAAACTTGAAGATATTTTTGAATATGAAGCAGAGACAAAACACGATGTGATTGCTTTTACAAAATCTGTGATGGATTCTTTAGATGATGAAAAAAAATATATTCACTATGGACTAACATCAACAGATGTTGTGGATAGTGCTTATGGTCTTTTATTAAAAGAAGCAAATCAAATGATCAGAGATGATATGGTTCAATTTATGGATGTCTTAAAAGAGAAAGCAATGCTTTATAAAGACACGCCAATCATGGGAAGAACTCATGGGATGCATGCAGAAGTGACAAGCTTTGGATTAAAATTTGCACTTTGGTATGAAGATTTTAAGCGTTTATTAAAACGTTTTGATGAGGCGTGTTTAGATGTTGAGGTTTGTAAGATTAGTGGTGCAGTTGGTAACTACAGTGCAAACACACCAGATTTAGAACGCATCGCATCAGAATATATTGGTATTCAATCAGCAAATATTTCAACTCAAGTACTTCAAAGAGATCGTCATGCAAATTATTTATCAGTAATTGCACAAATCGGATCAGAATTAGAAAAAATAGCTATTGAAATAAGACATTTATCTAGAACTGAAGTTAAGGAAGTTAGTGAACCATTTAGCAAAAAACAAAGAGGGTCAAGTGCGATGCCGCATAAGAAAAATCCGATTAGTAGTGAAAACATTTCAGGACTTTCTCGTATTTTAAGAGGTTATATGGTTGCTGAGTTTGAATCAATTGCCTTATGGCATGAACGTGATATATCACATTCATCAGTTGAGCGTATCACTTTAGTGGATGCGACTACCTTAATTGATTACATGCTTAATCGCTATAGTAGAACCATTAAAGGGCTTGTTATCTTTGAAGATAGGATGCTAGAAAACATTAGATTATCACATGGTATATTCTTTACACAAAATGTCCTTCACATGCTTATTGATAAGGGTTTTGATAGAGATGAAACTTATCCAATGATTCAAAAAATAGCACTTGATGCACAACAACAAAACAAACAATTTTTAGACTTATTATTAGCAAATGACTTATTTAAAAAACACATTGATCAAGATAAATTAAACCTAAAATATTATTTAAGATATGTGAATCAAATCTATGAAAGAATATTTTAGTAATTAGCATATATAAATGTCAAAGAATTAATTGATAATAAGCGATTATTATGCTATAATTTATAAGAATCTATCGAGGAGGTTTATCATGGCAGATAAATATAATAAATTAGAACCAAAAATACCAAAAGAGGTCATCTTTTCACTTATTGGATTTGTAGTGATTATCATTGCTTTATTTATTATCATCACTCCATCTAATGCACAAAGAATCTATCAAGCTTTTGAAGCTACTGATGTAAATGATAGTTTTACAGAAGATCATCCTTTCTATGAAGTAAACGCAAATCAATTAGAAAGAAGAATTAATTCAGAAGATTACGTATTCGTATTCTTTGGAACACCTGATTCTGATGCAGCAGTTGCATATTTAGGTACTTTCCAAAAATACTTCGAAAATGATGATATTGATCAATATGTAAATCATATCTATTATTTCAATCCAGCTGAAGATGAAGATGGATTTGCAGATCTACAAGAAACTTATGATGATTTATCATCATCTAATTTTCAAGCAGCATTATTCATCAATGGTGAATATGCAGTTAAGTTTGCTAGCAACGGCATTACTGATGACCAATTAATCAATAGAGCAGTTAACGATTTTTATCAAGATTCAGTTGACGCAATTGAAGCAGCAGCATAGAAAATCATAAAAAAGCACATTGTGCTTTTTTTTAGTAAGAAGGAGTTATCATGATTGATTTTATTAAAAACAAAATTAAAAATGATTTAGAAAAAAAATATGAAGGTGAGACTTTTGTTGTTGAACAACCAAAGCGTGGACTTGCTGATTTAGCAATCCCATTATTTGGACTTGCAAAATCATGGAAGAAATCACCAATGATTATATTTGAAACACTGAAAGAGGATTTAGCATATGATGAAATTGATCATGTTGAATTTATTAATGGATTCTTAAATATCTTCTTAGTGAAACAAACATATGCAAAAAACGTTTTAGATAAATTATCTAAATTTGTAAGAGAAGAAGATAAAGGTGAGACGATCGTTATTGATTATTCTTCTCCAAATATTGCCAAAAGTTTTTCAGTAGGACATTTAAGATCTACAATGATCGGTAATGCACTTAAAAACATTTATACTAAAGCTGGGTACAAGGTTGTAGGTGTTAATCACCTTGGAGACTGGGGTACTCAATTTGGTAAGATGATTGTTGCTTATGAAAGATCAGAAGTACCAGTTGACCTAACAGTTGATCCAATTAAGAAACTTCAAGATTTATATGTAGGATTCCACGAAGACGCTAAAAAGGAACCTGAACTTGAAGAACAAGCAAGAGCAGTATTTAAGGCACTTGAAGAAGGCGATGCAAACTATTTAAGTCTTTGGCGTATATTTAGAGAATTATCATTAAAAGAATTCATGCAAATGTATGAGATATTAAATGTTGAATTTGATTCTTATAATGGTGAAGCATTCTATAATGATAAAATGGATGCAATTGTTGAAGAACTAGATGCAAAAGGATTATTAAAAATTGACGATGGAGCAACGATTGTTGATTTAGGTGAAGACATGCCACCTGCCTTAATCAAACGCTCTGATGGGGCAACTTTATATATTACAAGAGATTTAGCTGCGATTAAGTATCGTTATGAAACATATCAAGCTAAAAAAATATTATATGTTGTAGGTAATGAACAACAATTACACTTTAAACAATTAAATGCTGTTAAAGATTTATTAGGTTATCCTGTAGAAATTGAACACATCAACTTTGGACTTGTTTTACTTGATGGAAAGAAGATGAGTACACGTGGTGGTAAAACAAAACGTTTAGAAGATGTGATTAAACAAGCAATCAGTGATGCAAAAGCTG
Source organism: Acholeplasmataceae bacterium (assembly GCA_963678355.1). GTDB lineage: Bacteria > Bacillota_I > Bacilli_A > Acholeplasmatales > Acholeplasmataceae > WOFB19. The sequence continues at coordinate 541,634 of OY782823.1, forward strand.
CGATTAGTGAGAAAAATCCAGGACTTGCAAATAAAGATGAAGTCGCAAAAGCCGTTGGTGTTGGGGCAATCATCTTTAATGACTTAAAGAATGAAAGACATTTAAATGTAGATTTTAATTTATCAAACATGCTTAAGTTTGAAGGACAAACTGGACCTTATCTACAATATAGTAGTGTAAGAATTGAATCTATTGTAAAAAATCAAGATATTGATTTTAATAAGATCAATTATGAAGTATATGAAAATGAAGATTATTTTGAAGTCATTAAATTAATGGATCAATACACTTCAATGATCACTAGAGCTAAAGATTTAAACTTCCCTAGTGTGATTGCAAAATATGCGATTCAACTCGCGCAAGCATTCAATAGTTTCTATGGTAAACAAAGAGTGATTGTCGAAGATGAAAGTTTACTTTCAACTAACTTATATTTTGTTAAAAATATCCAATGTATCATTAATTCATGTCTTGAATTATTAGGTATTCAAATTCTGAAAGAAATGTAGTAATAAAAGTGATAACTTTTGGTTATCACTTTTTTATATTTTTAGAAGTTTAGATTGCATATGTAGCATAATTTATGTTACAATATAAAAGCAATTTAATCCCCGCGTGATGAAATTGGTAGACGTGCCAGACTCAAAATCTGGTGGATGAATAATCCGTGCTGGTTCGAGCCCGGCCGCGGGGACCATATAAAGAAATAACACCCTTTCAAAATGAAGTGAACCCCAAAAGTTGTAGATTTAATTAAATATTTAAATGTAAGGATTGATTTCTGTATTGTAGCGGTGTCAATCCTTTTAAATTAGACTTTATGCGTTTTTGGTTATAATAAGCGATATACATATGAATCTCATTTTTGAGATCTTCAATATCTCTAAATGTTTCTCCATAAAACATCTCCACTTTCATTCTTCCAAAGAAGTTCTCCATCACTGAATTATCAAGACAGTTACCTTTTCTACTCATAGATTGAATCAAGCCCTGTTTTTTGATCATGTGTTGAATATGCTTATGTTGATATTGCCATCCCTGATCAGAGTGTATGATGGGATGATCATCTTTATCCAAAAATTTAAATGCTTTGTCTAACATACGCTTTGTTTGATATAAATTAGGTGATACCGATAGGTCATAGGATACGATGTATCCACCATGTAAATCTAATATCGGAGATAGATAGAGTTTGTCATCACCCAATTTAAATTCACTCACATCAGTGACCCATTTTTGGTTTGCTTTTAATGTATTGAAATCTCTATTCAAATAATTAGGACATATTTTACCAACTGTTCCCTTGTATGATTTGTATTTAGATTTTCTCATCTTACCTTTAAGTCCTAATAATCTCATGATTTTTTGGACTTTTTTATGATTTATCACACAGTGATAATCATTTCTTAAGACATATAAGACTCTTCTATAACCATATCTTCCTCTATGTTCATCATAAATGTTTTGAATCAATGCTTTGATTTTCTTGTCTTTATCATTTCTTTGATGATGCACATAATAGTAATAAGAAGCTGCTGGTATCTTTGCATAATTTAATAAATCTTTTAGCTTATATCTATCCCTTAGTTCATAGACTATTTGTGCGATTTCTTTTCTTTTTGCTCGCGCTCTATAACTAAGGCTTTCAACTTTTTTAAAAATTCATTTTCCATTCTTAATCGTTGATTCTCCGCGATTAAATCTTCCTCAACTTTTTTGTCAAATGTCGGTTTTGGACCTTTACCTTTTTTTCCTCGACCACGCGTCTCAATAAAGAAACCTTTCCTACCTCCTTCAAGATATTTACGTTCCCATTTTTGAACTAATTTATAATTAGCATATTGATATCCATTAACTGTAATATACAGGTCGTGTTTCTTTGCAGTTTCAGTATAGCTGAGTTGATGATGTCTCATATCCTCTACAACTTTAATTTTAAATTCTGGATCATATCTTTTGTTTGTTCTTGGCATATAAAAAGCACCCCTTTCTTAAATTATACATAATTATTTTTTATGTACAACTTTTGGGGTGCAGTTCAAAATGAAAGAGTGTTTTTTTATTTTTTGATATATCTAAATGCTTTTTTACATTTGATGAAACGATTGTATCGCTTTTTCTTATCTCTGATATCATACATATCAAAGAAGAATAGTGAGAATGCTTCCCAAAACAGCACCCAACCACCGACGAATATACCTTGAGACAGTATTTCAACAAAGAAATTAGGTTCATCAGCAAATGTATATAAATAAGAAATTAATATAAAAATAAAGCCAAGACCAAGATAACCAACGATTTTTCTATAGTTTGCTCTCATGTCACGATTAATGAAGTGAATAAGTGAGAAATAGTAGTTTTTAAAACCTTCAATCATAAGAGATTCTTTCTTGTGATCCATCTTATTTTCAGGAATTGAAAATACCACTTTAATCCTATTTTTTAATGGAAGTTCATAACCTGATTCTTCTAAAAATGTTTCAAGTTCAGGGTTCATCGCTTTTTTTCTCATTGGTGCTGCATCCCAGTCATTAAAGATTTCTTCATATGAATCTAGAGAAACATCAATGGCATAGGTTTTATCGGTTTCATCGAATCTATATAGTTGTTTTAGATAATTAGTACTCTTTTTTCCCATAAAATCACTCCTAACGTTCATATTATATATGAAAAAGTGTAAAAAAAATACGATTTAAGAAAAAATAATGATAAAATAGTAAAGATATAAATGAACGTTTCAAAATTTGAAAGGAATGAAGGCAAATGGAAAAAATGAATTTTAAAAAATTTGTAATGACTACGATGAACGGTATGGTTTACGGGATTTTTGCTACTTTGATCATTGGGGTTATTATTGAACGTTTAGGTGGTTTAATCAGTGTCGCACTATTATCAGATACACTTGCAACAGCGCTTAAGAGTTTAATGGGTGTTGGTATTGGTATCGGTATTGCTTTAAGTTTAAAAATGGATGGATTAAAGATGATTGTAGCATCTATTATGGGTGGTATAGCAGTCAGCTTTAGTGTAGTCTTTGGTCAAGGTATCGTTATTGCGGGATCATCTTTGGCTTTAGATTATCGTGTATATTTTAATAATCCAGTTACTGTATATTTAGTTGTTGTTTTTGGTATATTATTCTTAAAATATGTACTTGTTAGAAAAACACCAATTGATATCGTATTAGTACCTATCTTAGGATCTTTAGTTGCAGTCGGTTTAACACTAGTACTTAGTGCACCTATTGGTTGGTTACTAACTGAAATTTCAATTGGTATTGAACAAGCTGCAATCTTTGCACCGTTGCCAATGTCTATTGTTGTATCAGTGGTTATGGGTATGTTATTAACATCTCCACTATCAAGTGCAGCGATTGCTATTGCAATCAATCTAAATGGTTTAGCAGGTGCAGCAGCAGTTGTTGGATGTACCGTACAAATGATTGGTTTTGCAGTTCAATCAAGAAAAGATAATAATATTGGTATGGTTTTATCAATTGCTTTTGGTACTTCAATGTTACAGTTTAAAAACATTCTTAAAAAACCAATTATTTGGGGACCAACAATTATCGCATCAGCGATATTAGCACCAGCGATTGTACTACCTCTTAGTGCAGAAACTTCACGTTTTGGTGCTGGTATGGGTAGTTCAGCTCTAGTGGGTCAATTAGAAACATTAGCAGCGATGAACTATAGTTTTACAGCTTGGTTAGCGGTCATCTTAATGGTTGTTGGTGGCGCGGTTTTAGTGTATGTTGTTGATATGATTTTCAGACGTACACATCTTATTGTTGAAGGTGATTTAGCAGTTGCTAATGACATCAATTAAAAACAATTGAATTGCTAGAAATATTTATGATAAAATAGAAGTAGTATAAAATACAATTTAAGGGAAAGTGGTGAATCTATGAATAACCGTGTAAGCAATAGAGCAGTCGGTAAAATTTTTCGTACACTAGGATTCATTTTAGTATTGGCATCATCAATTATAATTCTTAGTCAACTCGTATTAACAAATACATCAAATAGCGTGATGGCATTTTTAGAACCATATGCAAATATGGCTCAAAATGTGATCGATCAATTGGGTTTTCCAATTGAAGAATATGCATTTTTAGGATTTATCGTTGGTCTATTATTCTTAGTATGGGCACTTAGAAAAGGTCTCATCTTAAGATTGTTACTTTCAGTCTTACTCATCTTTGTGTTTGCTGAAGGTGTTGTTAATGATAATGCTTTATTTATGGGTATCTTATTACCTAATGCAAGCTTTATTGATAGTGCAGGTAATCAAATTGGATCTTATGTGAATCAATTAGTCGCACAGTCTCCATATGTGGTTCCTGGTGCATCTCTACTTGCTGGATTATTCTTATGGTTCCTATTTGCAAATAAAAAACCAAAAAGATTATCTGTTCAAGTGATTAGAGTAGCCTCAATCTTCTTGTTACTTGCGATTATGTCAGCTAGTTTAGTGATTGTACTATCTAGTCCAATCTTTGCTGAACCATGGTATATCACAGTAGAACTTGTGCTATATGCATTAAGTTATGTATTATTTATTTTAAGTGGTGTGCTAGGCTTATTAGGCTTTGCAAGAAGTTAGTAATTAAATTAAAAAATATGACCCTATTTCAATATTGAAATGGGTCTTTTTTTTATCTACATAAGTGATGCGAAACCTCTTAAAATGACTTTAAGAATTCTTTGGAAAAAGTTTCGTTTCTTTTCATAATTGAAAAGTGCTGATTCACTAATCGTTTCATCAATGAAATTAACCATATCATTAATCGTATCAGGATCTTCTAGATAAACACTGTTTTCAAAATGCAAGTATAGGCTTCTGAAATCAAGGTTAGCAGTACCAATCATCGCGATTTTACCATCAACGATCATCATTTTTGAATGAATAAATCCTGGGGTAAAACGATAAATTTCAACACCGGCAGCAGCAAGTTCTTGTGCATATGTTTCAGTGACTAAGAACACTAATTTTTTATCTGGAATATATGGAATGATGATTTTAACTTTAACACCTGTACGAACAGCTAACTTTAATGCTGTAGCAAGTTCATTATCAATGATGAGGTAAGGGGTTGTAATTAATATTTCCTTCTTGGCTTGCATGATCATTGAAAAGTAGATGTTTTTATTGGTTAAATCTTTATCGATAGGTACATCGAAAAATGGAATGACCATATGGTCTTGATCAGGAATTTGATAATCAGTGACCATGTACTTAGATAGATCTAGGTCACATTGACGCATAAACTTTAATGTATAAACATAGTTTATAACAAGAGATTTTAAAGCGTCACCCTCAAGTTTAATACCAGCATCTTGCCAATGACCAAAAGGATGGTCTAAGTTGATATACTCATCACCGATATTGATACCACCGGTATAACCAACTTTACCATCAACAATGACAATTTTTTTATGATTACGATAATTCATCGCGAAATTTAGGTGAATGCGCATTGGATTAAATTGATAAGCTTGAATGCCAAATTTCGCCATTTGCTTAATAAAGTTAGAAGGTAGGGAAGAAGAACCGAAATCATCATAGATCAAGTGAACTTCAATGCCTTCTGAAACTTTTAGTTTTAATATTTCTAAAATGTCTTTCCACATCTTACCATCTTTAATAATAAAGAATTCTAGGAAGATATATTTTTCTGCTTCTAATAATGAGCGTTTCATTTCTTCAAACATCTCTTCACCAGAACCTAAGAAAGTTGTTTTAGTATCTCTATATGTATACCATCCAATATCTTCTAAATACTTAGATATTTTATGATGTATAACTGTTTCATGTTCATAATGTCCTAAAGTATCAATACGTTCTTGATCAGCTTTTTCAAAACGCTTTAAGACTTTGTTTGATATATTACGGTTACGATAGAACAAGTAGAATAGTCCACCAAATAAAGGAAAGATTAATATGGGAACAATCCAAGATAGTTTGTATACTGGATTTTCTTCCTTATAGATTAAATACATGACGATAATAACAGATACAGTATACAAAATAGTGTGAATATAGGCATATCTGCTCAAAAAGTGAAGCACTAAAATAAATGCCGCAATTTGTACCATTAATAAAAATAAAATTAGTGTTGTACGGCTAAGTACCATACGTGCTAATCGTTTCATGATGTAATCTCCTTTACATAAGTATAATGATGATCATCAGATAGTTTCTCATCAAATGTATAACCATCAATTGCAATTGATTTCAAATCATCATTGATATTTAACATAAGATGTCTTGCGAAAAGACCTCTTAATTTTTTAACTTCCATGGAATGGATTTTATAGTTATTATCAATTTTTTGACTAAAATTAATCGTAATTGTTTGTTCTAAATGATCAACTAATTGTCCATATTCATGTGAACAAAGATTGATAATTGTCTCACCTTTGTGTTTAGTATCGATAAACTTATGAATCTTATCATGCCAATAATCATAGAGATTAAATAACGTTTTATCCTGCATTTCTAAACGGTAAGGTGAGATGTCATCAAAGGCATTTAAGATACCATATAGACCAGATAATATATAAAGACTTTGCGCAATAGTATCATATTGATTAGTCGCTATGGAATCAACATCAAAATGTTTAAATTGATGTCCATAATATGAGAAAATCGCACTATTTTTTGTCTTTCCGAAATTTTTATAATCTTCCATGATTTGAGTCGCCAGCTTTTCGGATACTTTCATTTTTTTAATGATCGTGTTTTTATCAAGTTTTTTAAGCGATTTAATTAATTCTTGGGCTTCCATATTATAATATGGAGTTAATCCTTTAGAATAGGGGCGTATATTAAAGGTTTTTGCTGGAGAAATCAAAACAATCATATCTACATACCTCTCTTTAATCTATATAATTATATCAAAATTTAGTAAAAAGTGTTAGAATAGTTATGACACAAAGGAGGAAGTCTAATGGATAATCGAAAATTAACATTATTAATGGATTTCTATGAATTAACCATGGCAAATGGTTATTACAAAGATAACAAAGTAGAACAAGTTGCAGTATTTGATGTATTCTTTAGAGATGTACCAGATAAAGGGGGATATGCAATTTTCGCAGGTCTTGATTTGGTCATTGAGTATTTAAATGATTTAACTTTTTCAAAATCGGAGATTGAGTATTTAGAATCTAAAAAGATTTTTGATAAAGACTTTTTGAAATATTTAGAAAACTTTAAGTTTTCAAGTGATGTATACGCGATGAGAGAGGGGACACCAATATTCCCTCAAGAACCTATATTAACGATAAAAGGACCAATCATTGAATGTCAATTAGTTGAGACGATGTTATTACTAACGATTAATCATCAATCATTGATTGCGACAAAAGCATCTCGTATTGTTAGAGCAGCTAAAGGTAGAGCAGTATTAGAGTTTGGAGCTCGTCGTGCGCATGGTTATGATGCATCAATTTATGGTGCGAGATCAGCATATATCGCAGGTGCTGTAGGGACTTCAAATACGTATGCCGACTATATTTATAAAATTCCTGCACTTGGTACGATGGCACATAGTTATGTACAATCATACGATAGTGAATATGATGCTTTTGCAGCATATGCCAAGACATATCCAGAAAATACTGTATTATTAGTTGACACTTATAATACATTAAAACAAGGTATACCTAATGCAATTCGCATTCATAAAGAGATATTAGAGCCTCAAGGTTTCTATTTAAAGGGCATTAGACTAGATAGTGGGGATTTAACCTATTTAACTAAAAAAGCTCGTCAAATGCTTGATGATGCGGGTTTAACTGAGACTAAAATTACAGTTTCTAACTCATTAGATGAATATTTGATTAAAGAATTGCTTGCACAAGGTGCACAAATTGATAGCTTTGGTGTTGGTGAACGTCTTGTTACTGCAAGATCTGAAGCAGTCTTTGGTGGTGTATTTAAACTTGCAGCCATTGAAAAAGATGGTGTGCTTGTACCAAAAATTAAGATTAGTGAAAATGTCCAAAAGACGACAACACCTGCATTCAAACAAGTCTATCGTTTCTTTGATGCACAAGGCATGGCAGAAGCTGATGTAATCACACTACGTGATGAGAAAATAGATGAAAGTAAACCATATGAACTATTCCATCCTAATTTCCCTTGGAAAAAGAAAATGGTGGAAGGCTTTAAAGCAGTACCGTTGATGGTAGAAATCTTTAAAGATGGTAAACTCGTTTATGATAAACCAGATATTGAATCGGTTAAAGCATATTGCAAGGAACAAGTTGCTAAACTTTGGCCGGAAGTTTTAAGATTAGAAAATCCACATGGTTACTATGTTGATTTGTCTAAGGATTTATGGGATTTAAAACAAGAACTCATAAAATCACATCGAGGATAATTATGTTACACATTGTATTATATGAACCAGAAATACCTCAAAACACAGGTAATATCATGCGTACTTGTGTGGCGATTGGTGCAAAACTTCATTTAATTGAACCCCTAGGGTTTAGATTGGATGAAAAAAGACTTAGAAGAAGTGCATTGGATTACTATGAATTTATCGACTATAAAGTCTATCCAGATTATGAGACTTTTATAGAACAAAATAAAGGTCAATTTTTCTTTTTGACAAGATATGGCAAAAAGACATACAGTGATTTTGATTATAAAGCCATTGATGAAGATATATATTTAGTCTTTGGTAAGGAATCTACAGGGATAGAAAAACATATTCTTGCGAATCACTTAGATCGTTGTTTTAGAATTCCTACAACGGATAAGGTGAGATCAATTAATTTAAGTAATTGTGTCGCACTTGTTGGTTATGAAGTTTTAAGACAATTGGATTTTCCTAATCTATATAAAGTAGAACCCGAATCACATAAGGGTAAGAACTTTCTTGATCAGTTTATAGATGATGAGGTTTAAACATGAAAAATGATAAGAAACAAACATTAGGGGAAGAAATCGCTAACGCAGTGAGCCATGGTGTCATGGCAATCTTTGGGATTGTTGCGATGGTATTATTAATCATAAAAGCTGATACGACACTTGGTATCGTATCGGCTATTCTTTTTGGATTTGGGATGGTTAATCTTTATACGATGAGTACACTCTATCATTCGTTTTTTCATCCAGTGGCTAAAAATGTCTTTAGAAGATTTGATCATTTATCTATTTATATTTTAATTGGTGGATCATTTGCACCACCTTTATTATTGCTTCCTGAATTACAAGAACCATTTATAGGCAATATTGGTTTAGGTTTATTTATTTTTATCATTCAATGGATATTAATTATCATTGGTGTTATATTTAAATCAATTTGGGTTAAAAAATATGTAGCTTTACATACGATTGTATTTTTAATACTTGGATGGAGTGCGTTGGCATTTATCCAACAACTATTTGTTTTCTCCGCACCAGCGTTTTGGTTAGTGTTAGGCGGTGGCATTGCATATAGTTTAGGTGTGATTTTCTTTGCCTTATCCAATGTGAAGTATTTCCACTTTATTTGGCATATTTTTTGCATCTTAAGTACGGTTTTGCAGTTTATTGCATACTATATGTACCTTTATTAACATGAATAAATGTTCACATCTTGAATAATGAACATAAATCTAGTATCATATATATGGTAAGGAGAGATCTTAATATGAAAATTATGGCTGTAAATGCTGGAAGTTCATCACTAAAATTCCAGTTATTAGAAATGCCAGAAGAAAAAGTTATTACTTCTGGGTTAGTAGAAAGAATTGGATACGATAATGCCGTATTCCAAATTAAAGTTAACGGTGAAAAAGTCACTGTTGAACAACCTATCTTAGATCACAGCGTTGCTGTTGACCTACTACTTGAAGGTTTAGTTAAATATAATATCATCCAATCACTACAAGAAATTGAAGGTGTTGGACACAGAGTTGTTCAAGGTGGAGAATTATTTAGTGAATCAACTGTCATCGATGATGAAGTTGTTGAAAAGATTGCTAGTCTTAACGATTTAGCACCACTTCATAATCCTGCAAACATCATTGGTATCAATTCATTTAGAAAAGCATTACCAAATGTAGTTCAAGTTGCTGTATTTGATACATCATTCCATGAATCAATGGATGAAGAAACATATTTATATGCAACACCTTATGAATGGTATGAAAAATATGGTGTTAGAAAATATGGAGCACATGGTACTTCTCATAAATATGTATCTGAATTAGCTTATGAAAAATTAGGCAATAAAGATGCTAAAATCATTGTTTGCCATATCGGTAATGGTGCATCTTTATGTGCTGTTGATGGTGGTAAATCAGTTGATACTTCTATGGGGCTTACACCACTTGAAGGTATTCCTATGGGAACAAGAAGTGGTAATGTTGATCCATCTGTTATCAAATTGATTGCAGATAAAGAAAACAGAAGTTATGAATCAGTATTAAACGATTTAAATAAAGCATCTGGTTATCTTGGTGTATCAGGTATTTCAAATGATTCAAGAGATATCGTTAAAGGTATGGAAGAAGGTAATCACAGAGCTTATCTTGCACATAGAGTACAAATTAAGAGAATATTAGATTACATTGGTTCATATTATATTAAGATGGGTGGATTAGATGCTATTTGCTTTACTGCTGGTATCGGTGAAAATTCAAGCATCTTAAGAAAAGATATACTTGAAGGCTTAAAAGTTTTAGGCGTTGAACTTGATGAAGTTGAAAACGAAAAACGTGGCGAAAGAGAAGTAACAACTAAGAACTCTAAAGTTAGAGCATTTATCATTCCTACAAATGAAGAAGTGATGATTGCTAGAGATGTTCTTAAATTAAAATAATTATTAACGTTAAGATGTCTATGTTATAGGCATCTTTTTTTATGCTATAATAACTCTATGATTCGTAGAGCGACTCTTTTATACATAAGGGGCACCTAATTATAAGTTCATATATAATAAGATCAAGAGGTGAGTAGCATGGACAAAAAAGAGATAGGAAAGTTTATTCAAACATTAAGAAAAAAGAAAAAGCTAACCCAAAGTGAATTAGCTGAATTGATTGGTGTTACAGATAAAGCAATTTCTAGATGGGAAACAGGTGAGGGATTTCCTGAAATTACTTTATTGCCACAGTTGTCAATTATATTAGGGGTATCAGTTGATGACATTTTAGCAGGTAAAGTAGAAGAAAAAGAAGTTAGAAATAATAAAAACAGTATCGAATTATTTAAACTTCATCAATACTTAATTCATGTGATTATTTGGTTTGGTGCGATATTCTCTGTGACGATGTTTTTCATTACATTAAATTATATATGGAATTTTGTTCCTTTTATTGTTTGTATTTTAGGAGCTAGTATTTATTTTTTAATTGCGAGATATCATTTTATCAAGATATCTGCTTATAACGATGAAGATAAAATGTTGGTTGGTAAGTCACTTAAGTACTTTTTATTATCATTAGTTTTGAGTATTTTAATGATACTACCAATATATGCAGTTAAAATACATATGGATATTAATGGCATAACTGCAGTTTTTCCTATTTCATTTAATATATATTGGTGGGTTGCTTTAATATTCATGGGTGTTGGATATCTTATATTTGTAGGTGTTGAATATTTAATTCGTCATCATTTTGATTTACGTGCAGTTAGAAAAGATTATTTGATCATTAGTTTTATGCATCTAGTTGGACTTGTTACAATCTATATATCATATAACGTTGATGGGATTGTTTCATATGCTTATTACAATTTTGCTTTAGGTATATATCTTAATATTATATATTTATATTTTGCATTCAAATATAAGAGATGGTTGTTTATACCTATAGTATTGATAGCCTTATTCTTTTCATATGCTGCAGTTATAAACACTCTAGATGCTCATTTTGTGCTTGGATATACACCAACACTTCCTTTCTTTTATATTTCAATAGCGATTGAAGGTTTGATATTTATCTATCTTTTTATCATTAGAAAAAAACTTAAAATCTCATATTTTTTCAAACACATGATGTTTTTAAGTATTTTGGTGATGATCATTGGATATCTTGTTGAAATGCTATATATATATGATTTTAGAGCATTAATGCCTAGTGCATTAATAGCTTATGTCATCGCACACATCATTTCATACTATAAACGAGATGAAGAGAAATTGTTAAATATAGTCACTAAAAAAGTTAAAGAAGTTGAATAATCAGCTTCTTATTTTTTTTGTCTATTTATATTATACAATCCCCAATTTTTCTCTGGTTCTAGTGGATCATCTCCACCTTTCCAAGGTTCATCAAATGCTTCAAAGATAAATACGATAACTTTATTTTTGATAGACCAACTTGTTACATCTTTAATATATCTTTGTTGATTAGACGTCGTTGCGATATCTTTTTTTATTCTTGCCCCATGACTTGATGTTGGCCATCCTGTCTCAGTGATGACTATGTCCTTATCAGGATATTTATCTCTAACTTCTTGATAATTTTCTTTAAGTCTTTCAAGTCCTTGATCTATATCATAGCCTTGCCATACTGGATATGAGTGCATACTTATAAAATCTAGAGTAGAAGCTAGCGGTGATAATTCACGGATCCAAGTTTCATATTCTTCACAATATGTAATAGGTATTTGAGTTGTTGTTTTTAGAATTTTTGCAGTTTCGATGAGTCTTTGAATTGAAATTCTACTATTACTCCAAATGCTTCTAACCTCATTACCAATGGATATTGAAAAGACTATATCTCTAAATTTAAGTGCTAAATCAATCATCTCTTGAATTAAGATATCGTTTTTCATTTTGTTAGCTTCTAAATCTTTTTCATGATAAGGTGGATAAAAGGGATGATGTTCATGGTTTTCTTCAGCATACAAAGATAGACCAAGCATCACTTTGAAATTTAAATCATTATCTCTGATGAGTTCTAATACTTGGAGTGCATGAACACTCATGTCAAAAAGCCTTATATATTGATATTTACCTTCAAGTATTTCTAAATCCTCAAAGATTTCAGTTTTATTAGGGTATATCTCTTCTCTAGGAGATTGGCCAGCTCGATATCCGGAATAATTAATGCCCTGATGATAATCTAGTATTTTCATAGTTTCGCCTCTTTCATATCTATTTTATAATATTTCTTAAATGTAAGAAAAATGAAAAAATATGAAAATTTCACATTTAGTTCACAAAACATGAATATAATGAATCATGTATAAAGGAGATGAAGGCATGTTAGAATTAAAAAACATAAAAAAAGATTACTATATAGCTGGTAAACCAGTACCAGCACTTAAAGGTATCAATTTAACATTTAAAGACCAAGAATTTGTATCAATTCTTGGCCCTTCAGGATGCGGTAAAACAACAACGCTTAATTTAATTGGGGGACTTGATAGATACACAAGTGGGGATTTATTAATTGATGGTAAATCAACAAAAGGATATAAGGACCAAGATTGGGATGCATATAGAAATGCAACCATTGGGTTCGTTTTTCAATCATATAATTTAATTTCACATTTATCAGTACTTGATAATGTAGAAATGGCATTAAGATTATCAGGTGTAAATGCCAAAGAACGTAAACAACGTTCTATTGATGTATTAACAGAAGTTGGATTAAAAGATCATTTATATAAAAGACCTAATCAATTATCAGGTGGTCAAATGCAGAGAGTCGCGATTGCCCGTGCATTAGTTAATAATCCTAAGATTTTATTAGCTGATGAACCTACAGGAGCCTTAGATTCTAAAACAAGTGATCAAATCATGAAATTGATTAAGGAAATCTCAAGAGATCGCTTAGTCATCATGGTGACACATAACTCAGATATTGCAGAAGCATATAGTGATAGAGTTGTACAATTGCTTGATGGTCTTGTTATTGATGATTCAAACCCAAGTGAAAATGTAGATACTAAAGATCAAGTCGAAAAACTTGTCAATAGAAAAACATCAATGCCATATTTTACAGCACTACTTACAAGTTTTAAAAACTTACTTACTAAAAAGGGTAGAACACTAATTACAGCACTTGCTGGTAGTATTGGTATTATCGGGATTGCCTTAGTTTTATCAGTATCATCAGGGATGACAGCTTATGTTGATGAAATGCAAAGTGACACACTTGCAGGTTTCCCATTAACAGTAACACCTACTGTCATAGATTACCTATCACAAGGTCAACAGTTCATGAGTGAAGAAGGAGAATTTCCATCTGATCAAGTGGTTTATAGTTTTAATCCACAAGATGCATATGTGATGCACAATAACATTATTACTGATGAGTTTATCAGTTATCTTGATCAAATGGATGATACACTTTATAATTCAATTACATATACAAGAGCATTACAAATGAATATTATTGCAGAATCTTTTAGTTCATATGAAGATGTCAGTGACCATTTCAGTGAACTTCCAGATAATCCTGAATTTATTCAATCACAATATGACATATTAGCTGGTACTTATCCTAATGACTATGATGAAGTCGTGTTAGTTGTTGACAATAGAAATCAATTAAATGTTAACGTATTATCATCATTTGGATTTAGTGGTAGTGAGTCTTATGCGTTTACTGATTTTATCGGTCAAGAATTTAAAGTCATCACAAATGATTCATATTACCAAGAAGTTAATGGTATTTATATGCCAAGACCAATTGATCAAAGTATGTATGAATCAAATGATGCAGTAACACTTACAATTACAGGTATTATTAGAGTGAATCAAGATGCAACAACTGATTTAGTAGAATCTGGTATCGCATATACGAACGATTTGACAAATGTCATGTTAGAAAACGCACAAAATAGTCAAATCGTTGCTGCACAAGAAGCCAATACAACAAACTTTGTTGTTGGTGGTATTCCTTTTGGTCCACAACTTACACAACAACAAGCACTTCAAGCTTTAGGTGGCGACGCAACGCCTGTTGGTATTCAAATCTATCCCGTATCATTTGATGCTAAAGATGCGATTAAAACATATATCAATGACTATAATGTAGGTCTTAGTGAAGATGATCAAATCGTCTATACTGATTTAGCTGAATTAGTATCAACTGCTGTAGGATCTTTAATTAGTACAATTACGATTATTCTATCAGCATTTGCAGGTATCTCACTTGTTGTATCTTCAATTATGATTGGTATTATTACATATGTATCAGTTGTTGAGAGAACAAAAGAAATTGGTATTATGAGATCACTTGGGGCAAGAAAGAAAGATATTTCAAGAATCTTTAATGCTGAAACAGTACTTATTGGCTTTACTTCAGGACTTTTAGGTGTTGTGATTGCAGCGTTATTAACCATTCCAATCAACTTAATCTTAGAATATTATACAGAAGTTAGTGGCTTTGCTAGATTATTATTACCTAGTGCTGTAGCCTTAATTATATTATCAACTATTTTAACACTTATTGCAGGTTTAATTCCAAGTCGAATCGCTGCTAAGAAAGATCCAGTGACTGCACTTAGAACTGAGTAATGTGATAAAATAAGTATAGGAGCTGATCTTATGCTAAAAATTCTCGTAGTAGAAGATGAATTACATATTCGAACATTGTTATCGAAATTTCTTATGAATAACAATTTTGATGTCATACAAGCAAAAAACGGTGAGGAAGCCCTTGCCGTTTTTGACCATACACATATTGATTTAATGATCACCGATATCTTAATGCCAGGTGTTGATGGACACAGATTAACCAATCGCGTGAGACAAAATAATAAATCATTACCAATTTTAATGCTTACTGCATTATCATCATATGATGAAAAAGAAAAAGGGTTTTTATCAGGTGTTGATGATTATATGGTTAAACCAGTTGATCTTAATGAGATGTTACTTAGAATTCATGCACTCCTCAGACGTTATGAAATCTCACAAAAGCGTGAGATTAGATTTGATCATACGATTTTAAATGAAGAAACACAAACATGCAATGTCGCAGGTCAAGATATTAATCTAACGACAAAGGAGTTTCAACTATTATTTAAATTATTATCATATCCTAATAAAATATTTACAAGAGAACAACTCATGAATGAAATATGGGGCTATGATTCTGAATCGTATGATAGAACGGTAGATACGCATATCAAAAGATTAAGAGAATCTATACTGATGATTGATTTTGATATTGTTACTGTAAGAGGCTTAGGCTATAAGGCGGTGATTAAATGAAAAAGTTATATGTTAAAATGATTTTTTCAACAACGTTAATCACGATATTTGTTATTAGTGTTTTTAGAGCATTCTTCGTTATTTTCGAAAGAAATATCATAGGTACTTATTCCAATTCACAAATTGTCTTAGTTTCTATGATCATTATTGGTTCAATCATCTTGGTTTTAAGCAATCTCTGGTTTAATTTTATGTTTATTAGACGATTAAGTTATTTAACTAGAGCCACAAAGAACATTTCTCAAGGTAATTTCAATGAACACTTAGAAGAATATGGATGTGATGAGATATCACAATTAACACATCACTTTAATGTGATGACGGACGCGCTTAAAGACAATCAATATGTCAATCAGTCTTTTATGAAAGATTATGCACATGAGTTTAAAACACCCATTTCAATCATCAAAGGTTATGGAGAATTAATTGAACAATCAAGTGATTTAGATGAAATTAAACACTATGCAGAAATTATTGTAAATGAATCTAATCAGTTATCACAACTTGCCCAAAATATATTAGAGATATCACTACTTGACAGAGAACCGATTGTAGATAAGAAAGATGAATTTAATATCAGTGAAACTTGCCGATATGTGATTCAAAGCCTTCAGCCAAAGTGGGAAGAAAAGTCGCTTGACCTTGATCTTGATTTAGAGCATATCAATATCATTAGCAATAAAGAATTAGTATATATCATGCTAAAAAATTTAATTGATAATGCTATAAAATATGCGGATGAGGCTTCCAAATTAAATATCAAGATTTATAAAGATGATAATATTCATATTGATATCATCAACCAAGGACCAAAAATAGATGCCAAAGATATGAGTAAGATATTTGAATTGTTTTATAGAAGTGAACATACAAAAGATAGAGATGGACATGGTGTTGGACTATCTATTGTTGAAAAAATTGTAAAAAAACTTGATTATAAGATCGATGTTGAAAGTAACGATTCATATACAAGATTTTCAGTAATGATTTAAGATAGGGTGTCAACCTTATCTTTTTTTGTTATAATAAGTATAAAGAACACATGGGGAAGAGAAATTTCATACATGAACGCACCAACTTACTTTTTGTAAGTCAAATCATTTGTTATTTTTAAAATATTCAAATACAATGAGGACAGGTGATAAAATGAAAAAATATAAATTTGGTATGATCAGTTTTCTAGAATCAGGCGTCAACGAAGTATCTGGAAAAATTGATGCACAAACAAGAATTAAACATGCCCTAGAAGAAGTAAAACTAGCAGATGAGGTAGGTCTATCTTTTTATGGTGTTGGAGAACATCATAGAAGTGACTATGCATCAACTGCACCACAAATCATATTAGCTGCTGCAGCTTCTATGACAAAGCAAATTAAACTGGGTACAGCAGTAACGGTATTATCCTCTGATGATCCAATAAGGTTATATGAACAATTTTCTACACTTGATTTAATCTCTGACGGTAGATCTGAGATTATGGTGGGTAGGGGATCATTTATTGAATCATTTGAATTATTTGGATATGATTTAGATGATTATGATCATCTGTTTACGGAAAAGCTTGACCTACTCTTAAAAGCACGCGATGATGAGAAAATCAACTGGCAAGGTAGACATCGAAATCCAGTTGTTAATAAAACAGCATATCCTAGAGATTCATATGATTTAAAGATATCGATTGGCGTTGGTGGTACTTATCAATCTGTGGTAAGAGCTGCAACGCTTGGTCTTCCAATTGTTTTCGCGATTATTGGAGGTAATCCAATGAACTTTAAACCATTAATTGATCTTTATAAAAAGACATATGAAGATAAAGGTCATGATCTAGATAATATGGAAATTAGTGTCGCAATGCACGGCATGGTCTATCATGACAAGGAAAAATTATTAGAAACTTACTTTCCATCATATAAAGATCATTTTGAAAAGATTGGTAAAGAACGTGGCTGGCAAAATAGTATTAACAAGCATAACTTTATCGCTAATACCAAACATGGCGCACTTGTTGTAGGTGATCCAGGAGATGTAACCAATAGAATTTATGAGATTGTGAGCGGTTTGGGTATTCAAAGATTTTTATATCAAATGCCAGGATCAATTATGCCACATGAAATGACTTTAGAAAGTATTAGACTCTATGGTGAAGAAGTTGTACCAGAAGTATTAAAAAGACTTGAAAAAGCTTAGGAGAATCTTTTGATTCTCTTTTTTCATGGTTTTGCTTTACTAAGTCGAACTTCTCATATAGAATAGAGAAGAAAGAAGTAGGTGATGATATGAATCAATCATTTGAAGTCGGTCAAAGACTTAATATAGATATTAAAAAAATTGGTATCAATGGTGAAGGCATCGGTTATTATAACAAGATGGCTATTTTTGTTGACCATGTTTTACCAGAAGAAAACGTAGATGTCGAATTAGTAGAAGTCTATGATAAAAGATTAGTTGCGAAAGTTGTTGATATCAAGACAAAAAGCCCACATCGTGTAGAACCTTTCTGTCCTATATTTAGAGAGTGTGGGGGATGTCAGCTTCAACATTTAGCATCTGATGAAGTTGCGAAGACAAAACGTGATATTATACTAGAAGCATTAAAACGCTATACGCATAGAAATCTACCATCTAATATTGTTAAGGATACAATTTCTGCAGATATAGAAAGAGATTACAGATATAAAGCGAGTCTCCCAGTAAGATTTAACGGTAAGAATCATGTGGGTATGTTTAAGGCAAATAGCCGTAAATTTGTTCAAATGGACGCTTGTCCAATTCAACATCCTTTGGTTAATGAAATCATTGGTGAAATCCTTCATTTAATGAACATTTATAAGATTAAAGGTTATGATGATAAATATAAATCAGGCGATGTTTCATCGCTTGTTGTAAGAGTTTCTTCACTTGATGAAGTACAAGTGACATTTGTGATGTTAAGACATCATAAAAAGCTAGGTGCTTTAGTTGAAGAAATTACAGAAAAAGATCCTAGAATTAAATCAGTGTTTAGAGTTTTAGAGAAGAAACATCAAAATGTTGGATTCTTTAATAAGTCTTTAACAAAACTATATGGTAAGGATATGATTGATGAAGAACTAGGTGGTTATCAGTTTCAATTGAAACCTGAAGCGTTCTTCCAACTTAATCCACCACAAGCGAATAAATTTTACCAAGAAATGGTAAGACTTGCAGATTTGAAAAAATATCATGTCGCAATTGATGCTTTTGCTGGCACTGCACCAGTATCTCATTATATTGCAGACAAATGTAGTAAAGTTTATGCCATTGAAATTGATAAAGAAGCCTGTGATAGTGCAAGAGTCAGTTTAAAGAAAAATGGTATCGATAATGTCACAGTATTAAATAGTGACTTTAAGCGTGCATTAAGTGGTCTTAAAAAGAAGAAGATTGATGTGATGTTCTTTGATCCACCTAGAACAGGTCTTGGTAAACCAACCATTGATCTTATCTTAGAAAATCTTCCTAAGAAGATTATTTATGGGTCATGTAATCCTTCAACGCTTGCGAAAGATTTAAATCTTTTAATGAAATCATATCAGTTAGTAGAAACAGTACCACTTGATATGTTTCCACAAACCTCTCTTGTAGAAAGTGTATCATTGCTGACATTAAAATAATTGAAATAGGGGGTTGTATATGAAGAAAGTTACCCAATATATATTCGTGTTTTTCATTCTAGCACTTATGTTCTTAATCGCTCAGGTAAGTGAGTATAATCTTTTATATCGCATACCTTCATTAAATGAATATATGCTAAATTCAGTTAGTTTCAAATCAGATAGTTCACCTAATAATATCAGCTATGATGCGATTGAAGATGAGATTAATGATAGAATTATCACATCAAATCTATTTGTCTCTAATTATAGTTATGATAATATTTTTGAATTATTTTTACCACTAGAATATTCATCTGGTAGTGCTGCAATATTTGCAGAAACTGATGATTATTACTATGCACTTACAAATAGTCATGTTGTCTCTATGGATAATCAGGCACATCAAGTGCTCATCGTTACTGATCATGAAGATCATGAGTATCGTGGATTCGTCTATGAAGGTAGTATTAACTTAAATTTAGATCTAGCTATCTTAGTTTTTGAAAAAGCAAATCATGAGCTAAATGTGATGGATATTACAAATACAAAAATTCCGATGAATTATCCTTTGATTGCTATTGGGAATCCTAATTCTAATAGAGATACCATAACGACTGGTACTGCTTTATATTATGAACGCATCAATACGATTGATGACGGTGTTGTATATACACATTACTTTGAAGCATTACACCACTCAGCTGAGACACATCCTGGTTCAAGTGGTGGTATGGTCATTGATTATAATTTAAATATCGTAGGACTTAGTTTTGCATCAGTTGAAACCAATGGAAATACAGTCTCTGCAGCCATACCTTCACCAATGATTTATGATTATTTAAGACAAACAATATAAGCACATTTATGTGCTTTTTTTGTTATGTATTGCAAAATGTAAACAATTAGAATAGAATTAAATAAAAGAAAATATTAAACTAAATATTTTAAAAGGGAGGTTTTTATATGATAGAAATCCATCATTTGAACAAAGCATTTGATGAAAATGTCGTTTTAAAAGATATTCATGTTGAAATTGATGAGGGGAAAATATTCGGTTTAGTTGGCATCAATGGCGCAGGTAAATCAACGTTACTTAGAATTATGGCAGGTGTATATCAAGCTGATGAAGGTAGTGTACTCATTGATGGTGACTCAGTTTATGATGAAGTTATACCTAAACAAAAAATATTTTTCTTACCAGATGATCCATACTATTTCAGTAAATTAAGTGGAGAAAAAATTAAAGAGATCTATGTGCAATTCTATCCATTTGATGAATTTGTTTTTACAAATTTCATCACCATGTTTGGACTTGATATTAAAGCACCGTTATTTAAGTTTTCGAAAGGTATGAGAAGACAGTTTTTTATTGCAATAGCACTTGCGATTAAACCTAAATATCTATTTTTAGATGAAGTGTTTGATGGTCTTGATCCAAAAGCTAGACTTACTGTTAAAAAAGAACTCATCAATATGAAAAATGAGTTAGGAACAACCATTATATTATCAAGTCATTCACTTCGTGAATTAGAAGATATATGCGATACATTTGGCTTGCTTGATGGTCATCAAATGAAGTTAGAGTCTAATTTAACGGATGCTAGTCAAGAAGTTTATAAGTTCCAATTAGTCTTTAATAAAGCATTTGATAAAACTATATTTACCGATTTACACATATTAAGATATCAACAGGTTAAAAAGGTTGTTACAATCATTGTTAAAGGTGACAAAGAAGAAGTTGTTAAAAAACTAGAAGCTTTATCACCTGTTGTTATGGATGAATTAGATATTGATTTTGAATCTCTATTCCTTTTAGAAGTTGGAAAGGAGAAACATCATGCATAAGAAATTATTTGTATATGAACTAAAAAATCTTTTTCCAGTCACACTAATTATTATTCTATTATCTATTTTTTATATGCTACTTTCAACAAATGTAAATATTATTGATTTGCTTGGCCCAATTATAGTGATTTCTTTATTTGTACTATCAATTAAACAGTATAAATTTGTAATGGGAAGAAAAAGTACAGATTTGTTTTATTCACTTCCTATTAAACGTAGAACATTATATATAACTAAACTATTAGCTGCGATGGTGATGATAACAGGTATTATATTCTTGGTCACATTCTCTAGTTTTCTAATCATTAGTAGACCAATATACTATCCATTTCATCCAGTGATTTATTATCTAGTTTTATGGTTATCAACGTTGGGTATTCTTTGCTATATGTCATTTGTATTTTCTAGAGCCCATTCAACATTTGATGGCTTTATGTTCATACTTATGCACATCGTGTTTTTGCCAATGATTTTACTTACTATATCTATTTTTAGTGGACAACCTTTAGGACTATTTGGACTTGCAGATATAGCGTTTTTTAATCTATTTGGTTCAATCAATTTTCTTACAAGTCAACTAGCTTTACTGGGAGGTACAATGTATTCGGTACTACCTGAGGTCACGACAAGAGTTCTCATTCTATCATTTAATCCTTTATTAGGATATCTCAGTATCGTTTACGTGTGGTTTTTTGAAAAGAATCATCGATTAGAAGATGTCAAAGATTTATCTAATTCATGGATTGGATATAAGACGTTTTTACCTATATTTATACTGTTTTTAGCAGCATCAATGATGGCATTAATGCGTTATTACAGTATTCCACTTATCGTTATTATGAGTTATGTAGGCTATGTGATTTATCAAAGAACTGCAAAAATTTCTTTAAATGTATTGGTTATCATGTTCTTAGAAATAGTGATTAGTATCTCGCTTGTCAGCATATTTGTATAACAAGAAATAATGAGTCTTCTTAGGAAGACTTATTTTTTTGTATTGACAAAAGATATAAACTCAAGTAAACTGAATGTGATTAATACAGTTAGTACAGTTGATTAAGACACGTAAATTACCGAAAGGTGGGGGAATGAAGCGTGAGAATTATCTTGAAGCACGACCAACCAATTTATATTGAAATTGTTGATGCAATTAAAAATCAAATCGATCTTGGCGTGCTTCAAACGAAGGAAATGCTGCCATCGGTCAGACAGTTAGCCAAGGATATAGGTGTGAATCCAAATACGGTTTCAAGGGCTTATAAGATACTGGAAGAAGAAGGCTATGTAAAAGCCGTCAGTCAAGTGGGTGTCTTTGTTGATAAGACCGGTGGTAATGACAGGTTAAGTATTGTAAAAAATCAACTTAAAATATATAGAGAACAAGGCATAAAAAAAGAAACATTAGAAAAAATCATCAATGAACTATATGGGGGAGAAAAACATGATTAGTATCAATGGTTTAACAAAATCTTTTGATAAAAATAAGGTATTAGAAAATGTCGATATCACAATAAAAACAGGTGATATTTTTGGTCTTATTGGCATTAATGGTGCAGGCAAATCTACACTATTGCGTATGCTTGCGGGTATATATTATCCTACTCAGGGAAAGATATTATATGATGGACTTGATATTCATAAAGACATATCTGTTAAAAAAGATATCTTTTTCTTACCAGATGATCCATATTACTTTATGAATCAGAATGCAAAATCAGTCAAAAAGATATATGAGGCAAACTATGACTTTGATCAAGAAGCATTTCTAAGATATATTGACTTATTTGATTTAGAGCTTGATAAGTCATTAACTAAATGTTCAAAGGGTATGAGAAGAAAGATTTTTATCGCGATTGCATTTGCGATAAAGCCTAAATATCTTATCCTAGATGAAGTTTTTGATGGTCTTGACCCACAGACAAGACACATATTTAAAAATGAACTTTTTGATTTAAAATTGGAACACAATACAACGATCGTCATTACGAGTCACTCACTTAGAGAGTTTGAAGATATTTGTGATTCATATGCAATCATTGATGGACATCACATCAAAACGATTGGTAATATGATGGATGATATGGATCGTATTAAGCAATATCAATTAGCATTTGATTATGATTTTGATGAAAGCCTATTTAAAAATTTTGAAGTCATTAGATGCTTTAAAAATAATAAATATGCAGAGGTCGTTATCAAAGGTGAGCAAAGCACAGTTAAATCAGAACTTTTAAAATTAAATCCAATTTTTATGGAAGAAATTAACTTAAATTTCGAATCATTATTTTTAATTCATGTTAAGGGGGCAACTAGAGATGAATAAAAAATACTTTATATATGAGTTAAAAAAGATTATGGTACCTACTGCTATCTTAGCTTCACTATTATTCTTAATACATTTGTTCAATTTAATGATTACTGGATCTGATCCTCTTGAGGTCACATTAGATGTCTCAACACCGATCATCATGATTGTTTTAGTAATCTATCAATTTAGTTTTATGATGAACAGGAGAACGACAGATCTATATTATAGTCTTCCAAGATCGAGAAGCGAATTATACTTAACAAGACTTTTAACTGGGATCATCTCATTTGTTATATTAATTCTATTAAGTATATTCTTTCTATTTTTAAGAAATGAATTTGTCTTAGTATCAATTTCTAGTTTTTTCATTAAACAATTATTGTTTATCATGATAAGTGTTGGTATATTTTGCTATACAGCTTTTATATATACAAGAGCGAATAATATGATTGATGGCATTGCGTTTATCATATTACATATTGTGGCACTACCAATATTGATGATGATTATTTATCAATTATATCCAACATTAGAATTTACGCTTTTCTTAAATAATCAGGGTAGAGCTATTGAACTTAATATGCTCATGTTAATGATTGACTATGCAAGTCATTTAGACCATTTGCCTTTAACCTATATTGGAACGATAAATCAATACAAAATACTTTATACTTTCTTGTTATCACTATATCCATTATTGGGATTTGGATCAATTATATATATCATCTTAAAGGAAAATAATAGAAAAGTAGAGCTAGCAAGTGATATATCTGAAAGTTTATTAGGATATAAGATATTACTCCCAATGGTTATATTCGGATTAATATTATCTTTTGAAATGGTAACATTTCTTCTGATTACTCCTATCTTATATATGGGCTTATTATATATTGGTGATATGTTATTATACAGAAAAGTAAAACTGCCAAAGAAAAGGATATATACAAATATCATAATCTCCTTTTCATTTATGATTATTAATCTGATTTCATATTTTATTTTTGAATAAGGGGGTTATTATGAAAAAAATATTAAAAGTTATACCTTTTATCTTATTGCTATTTGCATTATTTGGTTGTGAAGGAACAGCAGAGATAAGCACATATGAAATTCTAGAGGGTGTGGAAAACCTTGAAAATAGAAGCTATAACGGCAATGATTTTATTGTACTAGATGATGTTGACCTTCCTAAAACAATAGGTATGTATCAAATTGAATGGAAAAGCAGTGATGAAAGATATTTAACAAGCGATGGTAAGTTGAATAGACCAAAAAATGAAGATGTTTCAGTAAAATTAACTGCAAATGTTGGACAAAATTCATACAGTTTTTATATGTATATTGAAAAAGCAGAAGATCCAGATTTATCAAAGATTGTATTAAGAGGAGAAAATGTAGATTACGATCCGATTACAGAGCTTTATACAGCATATACAAATATTGATCTTCCTAATAAGATTGGAGATTTTGATGTCACATGGTCTTCATCAAATCCTATACATATAACAGATGAAGGTGTAGTCACTAGAACCTATTTTGAAGGTGAAGAAGAAATTACTGTAATTTTAACAGCAACCGTAGGTGAGTTTTCAAGAGATATCGAAGTGATTGTGCCTGAAATAGAAAATACGATAGAGTTTCCTACTTTAGAAGATCTTTATAATTACAATAATTATTTAATCGTTGAAAATACTTTATATTTAACGGTTTGGCAAAGTTTATCATTCAATAGAGCTATATACGGATTAGACGATATTACATGGATTGTATCTGATGATACATATATTAATACAAATGGATATATACCAAATCAACCTTTAGAAAATCAATCAGTTAAAGTCATACTTAATTCAGAAAATCAAGGTGTTATGTATCATGTTGTTCTAATAGGCCAAAAAGCATTAAATTTATCTTCTATGAAAATCATAGATGACAACGCTATTGAAATAAACAATAGTGCTGAGGTATTTGAATTTATCGGTGATGTGAGATTACCTCAAACATATTCGGGGGAAGAAATTACTTGGCGTTCATCTGATTTAGAGCATTTAACAAATGATGGTGTGATTAAAAGAGAACCTTTTGAAACGATTAATGTTGATTTAGTCGCATCAGTCGGTGGCAATGTAAAAGTATTTTATATCAGGATTCCAAGTATATTCCAAGCTGATGAACCCATAGCTTCACTTAGTGGTGATACTATTGTAAAAATTGATGATTTTAATTATGAAACAGAAACGGATATTTCTCTTCCACAGACCATTAATGGTTATGACATTTATTGGCAATCAAACAATACAGCTATTATTGATCATGAAGGTGTCGTTAACAGACCCATGGGTGAAGATGTAGAAGTTAGAATGACTGCGAATATAGAGGGCGTGTTTTCACAGGTCTATACAGTTAAAGTTAAGGGACAACAACACAATTTTCATTATGAACTACTCGCTTATGTATCAACAGAGCATAATGGGTTATACAGATATGTAAATACCAGAGACTATACATTTGTTGGCATGGATTTACATGAATCTACAATGATTGCATCCATGAATTTCTCAAATGGTATAAACACGATTTTTATCAATTATGAGTTAACATGGATTGCGCATAACCTGTATCAAGATATAGACACTGGATATTACTTTTATTTTGATGAAGATGGACGATATGTTGAAATATATAAAGAAGCCGATGGTATATATGAAGTCTTCATCTTAAAGAATAATGCATTGGATTCAGTTGATCTCTCAAGTGCAAAAATTGTTGAATATCTAAATACTACAAACTTAAATGAACTCAGTGATTTTAACAGTTTTTTAAATCGAATGACTATAGAACTTCGTGATGATATGAGTGCTTCAATGTTTCAAATAAGTGAAGATAGAGTAAGATACGATGAAGGGAATTATATTGAGACAGAACACTTTCTTATATTTGAAGGCGAAAATTTCAAGGAAGTTTTACTTAGAGATGGTGATCATTATCAGTATCATGCAGAAGCTTTTAGTGATTTAAAGACTTTTATTAAAACAGATGAAATCATTGATGTTGACTTAACTGCAAATCCTTCATATATGAATTTAACTGAAATTAATTTTAATGGTGATTCAAGTGTAGTATCATTTGTAAATGATAACTTTTTAACTGTAAGTGATCATTATCTTGCATCACTATATTTACCATTTAGCAGTAGTCTTATCAGTTATGATTTTGATGGATTAGATGTTTTAAAAAATCAAGAGGGCATAATTTCTTATATTGATTATTTAAGTCAATCTAATACGAATGAAGTCTATTTAAGCTATCTATTGAATGATGATCTTAGTAAAACTTTAAATATTGAATCTATTGAAGGTAATTTTTATCCATATATTGATGGATTAGCTGAATTATCTAGTATAAATTATGGGATGAATCAGAATAAGTATTTCGCACGAGTTAACGCAAATGAAATAGATCAATATACTGATATATTTGAAAATCTAGAATTAGGTGAATATATTTATATTCAATTTGATCATGTGGGTGAACATATTATCCATAGATTCTTTGATTCAAATGGGAAATATCTTACAGATATTATCTATGAAATGAATGAAGATGATTTATTTGATATCAATAGTTTTGAAATGATTGGCGTTCTATCACCATTAGCCGGTATGAAGGAAGCAGAGATTGGATATAAATATTTAGATGAAGGTTTAGAGAGTGGTGATTATTACTATAAAGTATCATTACCTGCTGGTTTATATGGATTTGAATATAAACATCGTATTACATTCTATGATGAACTTATGAATGAAGTAGATTTTGATTTAACAGTTATGAATTATGGATCATATGTAGAACTTACTGAAAACTTTACAGGTTATATCAAATCATCTAATTGGGGTAATGGTCATGTCTTACTTGGTATCCATCAGTTAGAAAGTGTAAGTGATGTTGAATATCAAACGGTATTTAATGAAGATATCGTCATCCAAAGAGATTCAATCTTTGACCAATCATATATGCATTACTTGGTAACAACTGATACATTATTCAAAATATCATTTAACCGAATTGATCAAGCGAATGATTTAATAGTAATAAAACGTGCAGATGGTTGGATGAGTTCAGGAAATAGTCAAATGATTATATACCTAGAAGTAAAAGCAGGAGAATATTTGGATTTAAGTATATACGGTAGCGGTGTGTTCTATATTGATGTGATTGATGAAGATATCATTGAGACAGATGAAGATAATCCATTAGAAATCATAGGTTTTGAAACTGATGTTTTAATCAATGATTATACTAACGATTTTGAATATTTTACATTTACTGTTGATGAGGGCTTAGTGATGCCAGAAGTATTTAAATATAGCCATCGTATCTTTGGAGATTATGCAGTTGATTTAAATGATTATTATAGTGAAATAACGATTAGAATATGGGATGAAAGTGGTAATTACGTCAATGGACCTTTAGGACCAGGTACATATAAGATGCTAGTAGCCTTTTATAGTGGATTTTCTCCATTTAAAGTTGTTTTACATCAAGTTAAAGATATCGATAAAATAATAGATCTTCCTTTTGAAGAAACCAATTATTTAAATTCATTTGAAAATGATGTGGTTTATACATTTAACTTAGAGGAAAAATCTTTTGTTGAAATAGAAACAAATACTGATCAAATCTTTGAACTCATAGACTTGTTTAGAGATGAAGTGCTTTGGAGAATCACAGGTGATTATGTAATCACCTTAGAAAAAGGTAATTATGAGATAAGACTAGTAGATGATGTTAGTTATGTCGGTGATGTATATTTTAACATTCAAAATCTTGGGATAAGTGATCATCTATCATTTAATGATGCAACTATCTACCAAGGTAGTCAATATTTTAATGTCGAACAGGATTTTGATAACGAACTCTATAGATTTAAATTTGAACCAACAGCAAATATTCAATATAGTGATGTATCTAGTGATGTTTATGTATTATATGATTATATGGATCAATGGTATAAGCTTATTGATGATACAAATGTATCACTAACAAAATATCCAGGATCAAGAACATATATGTATGTCTATGTGAATAATCCTAATTATAATCACATATATATTACAATTGATACTGAGTAAAGAAAAAGCCTCGAAAGAGGCTTTTTATATGTTTATGATTTTGGTAAAAAGAGATTCAGGTAAATCTCTATGAGAGATAAAAATAATGGTTTTATCTTTTAAGGTCTTTAAATGATTAATAATAAGGATTTCAGTCTCTTTATCAAGTGCTGAGGTCGCTTCATCAAGAAGGAGTATTGGTGCGTCTCTAAGCAACGCTCTAGCAATGGCGAGTCTTTGAATTTGTCCTATGGAGAGACCCTTGCCTTTCTCTTGAAGTAGGGTATTTATATCAATATGTTCATCGGTTAAAGATACTTTATTTAATGCATCATCTAGCTTGTTATCACCATGTGATTCAAACAAATTCAAATTGTCTTTGATACTACCAGATAAAATTAAATGATCTTGTGGCACATAACTGAAAAGTGATCTTGATTTTTCATTGATTTGCATTTCATCATTGAGTTTAATATATCCACTTGTAGGCTTTATAAAGCCAAGAAGAAGTTTAAACAATGTAGATTTACCAGTTCCTGATGGGCCTTTAATTAAGATGAAATCATTTGGTTTAATTATAAAGTTTAGATGATTGAAGACTTTATGATTATCATATGAAAATGATACGTTTTTAGCTTCAATAAAATCAAATGATTTGAATTGATTTTTTTGATCTGTCTCTATAGGTAATAAGTATAGTTCGTTGACTCTTTTAATAGATACTTTTGAAGACTGATAGATTGGATATAATCTTGTAAGACTAGATATTGGTGTTTGTACATGTTGAATGAGTTGCATCATTGCGACTAAATAACCAATTGATAGTCCAAACTGTAGTTGATATCCACCATAGATTAATGTAAATGCATATCCAAAAGCGAAAAATATGGTGACACCACTTGTGGTTAATATATTAAATTTATGTTTAGAAATTGTTTGTTTTAAAACATCATGTTGATAACTATGTTGTAAATCAACAATTTTATCTTCACCTTCGAAACTTTGGATAACTTCGATATTTTCTAGTGCTTCTTGGGTGAAGCTGCGTTCATGATCTAATGATTCTTGAAGTCTTTGATGTCTCAATTTAATGGCTTTAGCAATCAATCTACTTAAGATAAATAAAATGAGTCCTAAGCTAAAGAAAATGACAGAAAAAAACAGATCTATCATTGTTAAAATAGCAAAAGCACCAACGAATCTTATAATTTGTGCGGTTGCTCTTGGAATTAGTGAAATGACTGATTCACCAATTAAGTTAATATCTGATTCTAAGATATTTCTTAGTTTGCCTGAATGATATTTTTGTCTATGTTCATAGGTGCTATGCATTAAATGATTAAACACATCAGATTTTAATTTAAGTATGACTTGTTGACTATATTTACTCATTAAATAGCTTGATAGGGCTTGTGATAAAACATTAAGGACCATAATCAATGATAGAATGATCGCAAATCTAAAAAAGCGGTCATAGGATCCCATGTTGATGTTGTCAATTAAGTCTTTAGAGAAATATGCAAATGATAATGCAAGGACACTTACTAATGTATTGATCAAAGTTAATATGTATATATTTAACCTATATGTCTTTGTAAGTGTGCTAAATGTCATAAAGTTTTCTGTTTTTTTCATTTTATTCACCTAAACGTATTGTATCATTAAACGTCAATTATTTGAAAAAAACTTTATAAAGTTTACAAACAGTGCTATAATGTCACTATATTTGGGGATGATGACTATGATGACAAAAAATATTAAAATTGGTGAAGTTGTATGCAAGTATACATATCTAGATGAAACTAGATTTGGAGATACATTAAGCCAATATGTTACTGATCAACCACACGATTATGAAATTACAGTAAAGATTGATCATCACATTACGCCGAAAGCACTTTATACCATTAAACGTGGTAAAGAGGCTTTTTATTTTGACAAAAAAATAGAAGTGGTTTCACATTTTAAAGATGAATCACAAGATGAGATTATAGAACAACTGTATCTTGATTTAAAAAAGAAGACAATTGATATTTTTTTAAATCCTTTATATGTTGAAAACTTATCTCAACAATCTTATGTTTTATCAGGCGTTGCATTTATGCAAATTGCTGAACTTGAAGGCTATGTACCATTTCATGCATCTGCGATAAGCTATGACAATCAAGCGATTGTTTTTTCTGCACCAAGTGGTACAGGCAAATCTACACAAAGAAAATTATGGGAAACATACTTAGATCATATTGAAGTGATTAACGATGATAAACCAATGTTTTATAAAAAGGGCAGAAGTTGGCTTGTTGGATCTTTGCCATTTAGTGGTAAATCAATGCTTAGTAAAGATATCAGTGTGCCACTTAAAGCGATTGTGTTTCTAAAACAAGCACCAACACCAAAACTTACTAAACTTACTAATGTACAATCCATTAAGTTGATGTTAGAAAACACATATCGTCCTATGAATAAAAATTTATACCATAAACTCTTAGATCATTTAATTGATATTGAGAGAACGCATGACATTTATTTATTAGAAGCAACCAAAGAAAAAGATACATTTAATTTGTTATTTAATACTTTATTTAAAGGGGATACTTATGAAGATTAAAGAAGGATTTATTATAAAGAATATAGGTGATCACGATATTGTCGTACCTGTTGGTGAACGTGCCATTGATTTAAATGGTATTATGACTTTAAATAAAACTGCAAGAGTTTTATTTGAAAAACTTCAAGAAGAGACTAGTTATCAAGCACTAGTTGAGACGATGCTTGATATTTATGACATTAGCGAAGAGATTGTTAAAAAAGATATTGATAAGTTTATTGATACATTAAAAGAAAGAAATTTATTAGAGATATGATCGCTAAGGTTTTTTCACATGAGATGATGCCTTCTGTTAAAGCTTTAATAGAAGAAGGTCATCAAGTCACGATTAAAACAAGCGGCATGAGCATGTGGCCGTTTTATAAACATCATCAAACGATGGTGGTTTTAGATAAACCAGAGCATCTAAAAAAATATGATGTTGTTTTATATAAACATGAAGATCAATATTTACTACATCGTATTATAAAAATTAAAGATAAGTTTTGGATTAGAGGTGACTTTAATCTTGCTTATGAATATATTGATAAAGATTTAGTATTTGCAAAAGTTATTTCACACAAAACATCAAAGATAAACATTAATGAGAGAAATATCATTTACCTTTTTAAGGTATGGCTATGGCAAGTCTTAAAGCCATTAAGACCAATCATAAAGAAACTAAGGAGATAAAATGATGAAAAAAACATTTATAAGTTTATCTTTTTTCATTTTGTCAATTTTATTATGGGGTTGTAGTGAAGAAGTTTCTACCTATAATGCACCAGTCATTGATATGAATCAAAATATATTAACCATTGAAAAAGATGCAGAGGCTAATCGCTATTACATACTCATTGATCATGATATAGCAGTAGATACTGACCATATGACTTATGATATGGAAGATATAGATTCACTTGTTCACAATCATACATATATCGTATCAGTAGGGGTATATCATGATGGTATTTTCTATGAATCTAATGAGTTTTCATTCATTTTCAAACGTCATTTAAAAGAGGATTTAAATGAAATGATTATGATTGGAAAAGATGAAGAAATCAATTTTAATGGTGACATTTTAAACGTTTATCTAGAGGATATGAGTGAATTGAATAAAGCATATTATCAGATAGAAGAAAAAAGCCTTAAATTTGATCAAAATTACATTGGATCCCTTCAATTAAGCACTAATCATTACATCATAGAAACTGACCTGGGATACATCAATCTCAATTTAGAAATTATAGATAATGAAGCACCATTCATCACTTATAGTGATGGTATCAAATATTTAGGTGAAGATGTATGCTTTAATGTTCACCTTGGTTCATATGAGTCGGTTAGATTTTCAGCAACACTAATGACAGAGGATGACTATATTTATCAAGACGGGTTATTAACACTTAATAAAGTATATATTTCATCATATATGAGTACATACCCAGAACAATCTCACCTGATTGTTCTAGCAACGTTTACTGACCAAGTTTCTAACAATTATTACATAACAATGTTTATTGAACTTAATCCAAGTTAAGTTTAAAGATGAATCAATTATGAAAAATTTTCATAATCTTTACATTCGTTATGTTATAATAATTATGATTTACAAAAAATAGGAGGGTAACAAAGTGAAAGAAAACAAAAAAGAAGTTTATTCAAGCCCTGAGATTGAGTTCGTTGAATTCGAGATCGAAGACAGTATTACTGCAGATTCTGCAAGCAATGGATCAGTCTTCAATGAAGAATTGTGGGGGTAATTAATGAAAAAAATATTAGGGGTATTTATTTCATTATTATTATGTTTGCCGCTGTTAGTTCAAAGCGTTAGCGCAGCTGATGCAGGTTTTGGACCAGTGGATGTTAATGTTACATTTGTCTTTGATGAAAGTAACACAGTAGACGGTAGTGTCACAGGAAAAGCTTATGGTAGTTATTCATCATTTAGTCCTGCAACAAATCCAGGTTATGAATTTGCTGCATGGGTCATCAATGGTGTCGTAAGAAGTGACTTGCCAGAAAATATGTCAATTAAAGTAACATCAAACATGGACATATTAGCTTTATATAAACCAGTAGGTGAATACGGTATTTTATTTGTTGATTCAAACGGTAAAATGATTGGTAATGATTTTGTTGAAGCCGGTGGTAGTGCGACAGCTCCAAGTGTTTTACTACCAAGTAAACCAGGTCTTTCTGTAAAAGCAGAAGGTATGTGGATGATGCCTAATGGTGTGACATCTTTTGATAACGTACAAGAAGATAGAATTTATACATTACAATATGAAAGTGCATCATCAGATCAATATATGTTAACGATTGATGGTGGTGAAGCAACTGCTTATGACTACAACAGTTTAGTCACTGTATCTGCAGATGCAGAAGTGATGGGTGAAAGTTTTGCTTATTGGTCATTAAATGGTTTTCCAGTAAGTAGAGACTTAGATTACACATTTACAATGTTATGTGATGTTGATTTAGTGAAAGTTTATGATTCATCAATGGCTGATGAACCACTTGTTATAATGAGTGATGATTTAGCTATTCGTTCAGGATATCAATAATACATGGGACAATTTTACTTACCAGCATCTTATGAATTATTAGAATATGGTTTTATTTTCTCTGATGATAATACTGCAGGATTATATGATGGTAACAATGTAACCATTGCTAAATCATCTCAATATAACGAAGCAAGTAATGAATTCTTAATGAGTTTTCCTGAGGGAAGTCATGCAGCGATTTGTTCATATTTAATTTATGACAATGCTGGATCTATTGAAGTGATTTATAGTGATCATGTGAATCGATATCAAGCAGCATCTGGTTATACAACTGGATTTGAAAATTCAAATAAGCCAAGTTATACTGAAGGAAGCGTTGATGTAGATGGTGTAAATTGGACATTAAGCAATGCTTTAATTGGAAATCTTTCAAATGACAAGTATTTTGATTCCAAATCAGTTAGAACTAATGACGGTGGTTATTTAATGTCTGAAGAGGCATTTGTTGGTATGACAGGATTAAGCGTTTATGGTGCATACTATGGTACTGAAAGTGGTAGTGATATTTTAGTAGAAGTTTCTGCCGATGGCACAAATTGGATTGTTGTCTCTGATGCACTTGCAAATACTAGTTTAAATGCTGATTTAACTTTATATGAAATCTCTTTAGAAAATTCTAGCAATTATAATAATTCAAGCATATCTGGTGAAACAAATTTATATGTAAGAATTACAGGATCAATTGCTAACGGAGGAGATCGTGCCAACTTTGATAATTTCTCAGTACTTTCTGGTATTAGTGAAGCATTCTTAGTCACTTATCATGATTATGATGGTTCATCTAATGAACTAGTAACACCTGGTGGTTATGCGACAATGCCTGATGAAGTATCTAGAGAAGGATATGAATTTGATGGTTGGTTCTATGATGAAGCATTATCACAACCTGTAGATTTTGAAAATGATCAAATCATGCATGATGAAAATTTATATGCAGGATGGAGTGCACTTCCAGCTTATACAGTATCTTATTATCAAGATGAATCAGCTAGTGAAGCATTCTCAATGAATTTAGTTTATGAAAACTATAGCGTTGATTCACTTCCAGCTGGTCCTGATAGAAGTGGTGAAAATTTAGTATTAGATTATTACTATACATTAGATGGTGATACTGAGGTTGTATTTGACTTAGATTCAATCATCACATCAGATATTGATGTTTTCGCAAAATGGGTAGAAACTGGTTCAGCTACATCATCAGCAACTTTCACTTATGGAAATAGTAAATATACAAGTAGTGCAACTGATGCTGATGACTATTTTACATTTGTAAATCCATTAGGTTCAGACATTGATGCATCTTCTATTGTGATCAATAAATCATATTGGAGTGCTTCAGGTGATAATACGATGAGACTTGGTAGTTCAAGTACTAATGGTGATATTACTTATACTTTCTCAAATATTACGATTACATCAATTTCAATAACTGCATTATATTATGATTCTGGTGCAGAGATTGTTGTTAACGGTGGAACTCCAGTATTGCTAAGTGGTACAGCAACTTCATATGATTTCGATATTGTTGACGGTACATCATTTACAATCGCAGGTACTGATAGATTACAAATAGTTAGTGTAACAATATATTACACGGGGGAGTAGATTCCTCTATAGAAAATCCAGACGATAATACTGGGGATAATGGCACGAATTATAATGCCATTCTCCCTATGTATTCAGTTTCTGTAGGGGCAACGATAGATGAATCTGGTTATGATATATACTCATCTTTTGATACAGTAGCATTTTCTGATGTTACAGGTTCTGTTAATTCATCAATACCTGGAACATACACACAATCTTATTACGTTGAAGACGGAAACGGAAACAACGAAACAATTATAATTAAAGTCTTAGTTTTATCAGCATATTACGAATCGGCAGTTGGACTTTATGGTGAAGCATTACAACAAGAATTACACAATATAGTAAGTTTTGATGTGAATGGTGTATCATATGGTGATGACAGATATTATTTAGAAGATGTTGATGCAGATCCTAATAATAGTTCTAACATTTATACGATTTATGATGGATATTCCATCAATGCAGCGTGGGACGGTGGTTCCACATGGAATAGAGAACACGTTTGGTGTAATTCAAGAATGGGATTAGACAGTAGTGTAGATAACGGTGATATTGGTATTGCATCTGATCTTCACAATTTAAGAGCAGCAAATCCAGTAACAAACTCTACGAGAAGTAATGATTTTTATTCTGATGGTAGTGGTGCATGGACAGGAAGTACCGCTGATGGTGGATTCTATCCTGGCGATGATCATATTGGTGATGTTGCAAGAATCTTATTCTATATGTCAGTGAGATATGATAATCTAATCTTAACTGATGATCTAGCTTTATTAAACGATAGCTCATTAAACTATACATCTCAAGGTGTCTATATGGGTCTTTTATCAGTCTTAATTGATTGGAATGATGAAGATCAAGTTGACGATTTTGAAATGAATAGAAATGACGCAATTTATGGTATTCAAAACAACCGTAATCCATTTATTGATTATCCTTGTTTTGTTTCAATGATTTATCAAGCATAATTAAAGGGATTTTTATCCCTTTTCTTATCTTTGGAGTATTTGTATGCATATATTAATCAAAGAGATATATGGAGCGATTAATGCTTCATTAAATGAAACTAAATATGAACAAATAATAAGTGATCAAAGAGCTTTTACAAAAGCAGTTGTTGAAAACGGACTGACTGGTCTAATATATGAATGGATAGATATCAAAGAGTTTGATGATAAATATCAAAATATATTAACGCAAACCTATTATCATTTCATTAGACGAGATGTAGGTCAACAAGAGATGATTAAAAGACTTAGAAAACTGTTTATTAAAGAAGAGATGCCTTTTATTTTCTTAAAAGGCGCTCATCTTAAAAATCTATATCCCAAAACATTTTATAGAGGCATGACGGATATTGATATTTTAGTGAAAGAAAGCGATTATAAGAAGATCAATAGGATGTTAAGAGAACATCAATATCACTGCATAGAAAAATATTATTTTCATAATACATATGTATATAAAGGTATTGGTGAACATATTGAGCTTCATCCTTTTATTCAACATGATTTTGATCATGCGTTTGATGGGATGTTTCTTGATCCTTTTGAACATATCATAAGTAATGAACATGTAGAGAAGAAATTTACACATGAGTATGAACTTACATATCTTTTATATCACCTAGCCAAGCATGTGGAAACAAGTGGCATTGGCATCAGAAGTATATTAGATATTTATATATATAGTAAGAAAATGCATTTAAATTTAGATATTTTGAATCAATTACTTACAAATACTAAACTTAAAGGTTTTTATGAACTCATTATGGCGATTCATAAATACTATTTTGAAGAAGCATTAACGATGCAGCATTTTGATTTTGATCGATTTCAAGAAGAAGAGATGGAACGGGTCGTACTTGACTGCCTAAAAACTGGAATGCACGGTAAAGCAACGAATGAGACATATGCTAGAATGCTTGGCACAAAAGAGGTTCATACCTTTGGACAAAAAATAGGTTTACTAATCAAAACCTTATTTCCAGGCTACAAAAAAATCTCAAAACGTTATATACTATTAAAGTACGTACCGATACTGATACCAGTTTATTGGATCATTAGAATATTTAGATTAGCTTTTATCAATACGAAGACATCAATGAAAAAAATCAATCAACTCATCAGTAAGAAAAGTGATGAAAAAGATATAAACAAAAAAGATTATTATTTATAGAAACTTGGGGACAATGACATGAAAAAATTTATTTATTTATTTTTAAGTATGTTCTGCATACTATCTTTAACTGCGTGTGATGATGTATCCATACCAGTTGATGACTATGATTTATTATTAAATGAGGCGATATCATATATTGATATTAACTATGCCGATGGTGATTCAAGTAGCCATGTAACTAAAAATGTTCAACTGATAGCTGGTGAACTTAATGGTATTACACTATCTTGGACATCTAGCGATGAAGATGTTATCGCAATTAATCAAAATGTTGGTGAAGTTATTCGAAAGTCAGAAGATAAGCCAGTTAGATTAACTGCAACACTACAATATTTAGATATTGAAAAATCAAAGACATTTGATTTGCTCGTGATCAAAAAAGATGATAACGAAGCACCTGTTGATGATGAAGCACTCATGATTTATGGTTTAAATAACTATATATTAAATGTCGGTGATGAGGCGCCTAATTATTTAGATGGCGTGTCAGCTATTGATGGTAACGGCAATTTAGTTGAAGTGACTTATGATGATTCCAATGTAGATCTATCAAATGCTGGACAATATGATATCACTTATCGCGTGTCACTTAATGATCAATCTAGATCAATTGATATGAAAGTGATTGTTGTAGAAGCATCAGAAGGCGAAGCAATTACTGAAACATTTGATAAGCTTGATACATCATCAAGTAGTTATGTCGATGGGTCATTTGTTGGCCAATCTGGTATTACTTGGACATATAGTGGCGCAAGAGGTGATTTAGAATTATCAGGAAAAGCCATAGGCTTTGGTGGTAAATCTGCAGATAACTCATATATTAGTGCAACCATTGATGGTGGTATCACAAGTCTATCATTTGATTATGATAAACCATTTTCTAATGGTCAAATCTATGACGTATTAATTGATGGAGAAGTCGTTGGATCTTTTGATAATTCAAATGGTAGCGGACATTTTAATCTTGATGGATTGAATGTATCAGGATCTTTTGAATTAATCATTAAACCGCAACAAGCAGAAGATGGTAGAAGACAATTAACACTTGATAATATTAGTTGGAAGTCATTTGGATCAAATAACAGTAATCCTGATATGAAAGTCTTAGTAGAAGATTTTAAAGAATTGGCTATGGATGTTAATTATTATCTAGATCAAACACTTGATTTAGTTCATCAAGGTGCTCATGGATCTGATATTACTTGGAAATTATTAAATGGTTCTTCATGGAATGATATATCTTCTTATGATGTTAATGTACCTGATCAAGGGTCAAGTCAAGTCATATTAAAAGCAGTATTAACTTATGGTAGTACTAGTATTGAAAAAGTATTTGTGATCAGTATGGGACAACCTGATATCATGCCACTTGGTCAAGTATTAACCCTTGATGATGGTGATTATGTTTATACAAAAGGTATTGTGACTGCATATTTTGAATCGAGTGATGGGATGCACGCGTTTATTCAAAGTGGTAATCAAGCGATAGAGATTATCTTAAATGATATTGATACAAGTGATATCATTGAAGGCAACGAAATTGAGGTAAAAGGATATATAAGTGGACATACGATTATCAATATAGAATCTATTTCATTTATCAATTATCAAGTGATTGAGACGCTTCAAGTGACAAGTGATGAATTATCTCAATATGTAAATCAATTTGTTGAAGTCCAAGGATATCTTGAACAAAGCTATGATACATCTAGTCAAACTTTTGTTCTAAAAACGATGGATGGAGATATCACTTTAAGTTATCCAGATATTCAAATAAATGCAAGTATTTCAGCATTATTATCAAATAAAATGGCAGGTTCAAAAGTAGTTATTGATTCAATCGTCTATTCTTATGGAAACAGCTATGGTTTATACTTAATTAACGCAGATGATATGACAGTTGATGAAGATGTTTCATTAAGCGAATTAGATCAAATCACATTAAAGTATATGGATGCTATAGAACTTCCTAGTCAAATCCAAGATAGTATCACATTACCAGATGATAGTAGCCTATTATTTGGATCATCGATTGCTTGGCAAAGCAATCAACCAGATGTTTTATCAAATGAAGGTGTCTTAAATCTACCATCTGAAGATATGCAAGTTGTTATGACTTATACAATCTATAATAAGGATCATGTCGCAATTGATTCTAAGTCTTTTGAAATCAATATTGTTCTAAGTCAGTCTAACTATACTGGCTCATATTATGATGGTATTAATACTAATCTTTCAGGCGATCAATTTAAAGCTGAATTAAGCGATTTAATATCTGATATGCATGATCGAGGCTATGATGCAGCAAAATATATTTTACAAGATAGCGATGAAGATCCTAACAACGCTAGAAATATTATCTTAGTTTATAATAGAGCATCAATCGTATCGACATGGAATGGTACAGATTGGAATAGAGAACATATTTGGCCACAGTCTAAATTAGGTACAGCATCAAAATCTGATATGTTTAATCTAAGACCTGCAAATAATTCAATTAATAGTAGAAGAAGTAATTATCCATTTGGAGATTATAGAGATAGTGATAGTCAAGGTTATGGTTTATATAGTGGATATTGGTATCCAGGTGATGATGATAGAGGCGATATTGCAAGAGCTATTCTATATATGAATACAAGATGGGGATTAAATATATCATCATCAGTGATTGGTTCACTAGATACATTCCTTGAATGGGATAAATTAGATCCAGTTGATGATTTTGAAATGCATAGAAATGACATCATTGAAAATGAACAAGGCAATAGAAATCCTTATGTTGATCACCCTGAATGGGTATCAAAAGTATATGGGAACAGTCAAAACATGAAAGTAAGTACTGAGGCGTCTCTCATTTATGATATTGAGTATTTACATGATACAAGATTATATCAAGCATAAATAAAAAGTATGGATTCACTTTTTGAATCCATACTTATTTTTTTTGATTGTAAATAAAAGCCAATTGGACTATAATAGTTTTAGTATAAACTTTTGGGGAGAAAAGTATTGGATATTTGAATCAAATGATGGAAGTTTTTATTTTGTAAATATCCAGTTCTATATCATTTGATATGATATAATGTAAATTAATTGAGGTGATTGTTATGGCAAGAGTAGAAATGTTCAATTTTTATTATTTTCTATACTTGACGATTGCATTAGTCATCACTCTTTTGAGTGTTAGATTTTTAAAGCATAAATCAGATAAATTTAGATTTTGGTTTATCTTTGGTCTTATTATGACGAATTTCGCAATCCATTTTTTGAAAATATTTATATTTCCATATACAGATCCATATTTTGTACCAAATAGAGTTGTTAAGATATCATTAGAAAATATATGTGCAGTTAGTGTTGTAACATTCCCATTCTTATATTTTACTAAAAACAAGATATTAAAAGAATATATGGTCTTAGTTGGACTTTTATCAGGTCTATTAACACTCTTATATCCAGTTGATACTTTTTCAACAACATTTAATGCAGTATCGATTGAAGGTATTTATACAAAGACTGCATTTTCTATTGAAACGATTAGATTTTATATGACACACTTTATTTTGTTTTTATCAACGTTTTTGATGTTACATTATAAGTTACACGAATTATCTATAAAACGCGCTAAATGGATGCCTTTTATGCTTTTAGGCGTGATGTTTATCATTTATGGTAATGAATTAGTCTTAAGTTTATTTGGACTTGCCCCACAAGGTGCAGCCATGTATGCGCCAGATGGCAGAAATCCAAGTTTAATCTTTGGTGTGAAGAACTTAGAATCATTAGTCGGTATTGGTAATTTTATTAAATTCTTAGTCCCAAGATTCTTAACGGTAAATCCTTTTACGGGAGAAACATTCTTTTGGCCAGTGGTGTGGATGCTTATTCCAGTCTTAGTTTATGGCAATATTCTAGCAATCACTGTTGACTTTATCTATGATAAAGAAAACACGATTGAATTTGTTAAAGGCATTCTCCATATTAAACAAACAAGTGAACAACACAGTGAAATATAAGTTAAATAGGTAGATTGATTCTACCTATTTTTTTATATA
Organism: Acholeplasmataceae bacterium; assembly: GCA_963678355.1. Taxonomy (GTDB): domain Bacteria; phylum Bacillota_I; class Bacilli_A; order Acholeplasmatales; family Acholeplasmataceae; genus WOFB19. The sequence continues at coordinate 583,675 of OY782823.1, forward strand.
AATTCTATGATATAATTTAAATATATAAATATCAATAAGGGGCATATATGAAAAATCTATTTGGGGTTAACAAAGATATTGAAAATCAAGGATTTGATGGTGAAATCTTTAAAACGAGATCACTTGATGGGCTTCAAGAAAATGAAGCAGATGATGTACTTGAAGAGGTTGCAGAATTGCAAAAATCTGCATCACTGCCTGGGTGGCTTGCAGTAGTTCAATATATCAGCATGATTGGTGCTGCTATTATTGGTGTTTCAATTATTACAGCACTTGGGGATCAAACGTTTGATGAGGTGTATCAAAACGCACCATACCTATTTTATATACTTGGTGTGTTTGTCGTAATTTATTTAGGTCTATTGTTTTATAAAAACTCATTAGCTAAGAAAGTTGAAGATACAGTAGATATAGATGCACTTCAAAAGAAGGTATTTGATACTTTCAATGAAAATGCTAAAGCTTTAAATGTATCTGAAAATCATAAAATCATTGATGTGATTGGATTTGTTTATAAAATGAAAAACGATGAAATGAAAATCGTATCAAGTGGTACGTATAAATATCATAACAATGCTGTAAGAATTTTTATGGAAAATGATGATTTTTGCATTACTGACTTATATCAAGTATGGTCAATACCAAAATCATCAATAAAAGGTATCGAAAAAATTGAAAAACGTATGATGCTAGATAGTTGGAATAAAGATGAAAAAATTAATAGTCCAAAATATAAGCCATATAAGATCGCAATGAATCAATATGGACAACCCATCATCAAATCTTATTATAAGATTAGTATTAATGATGTACATGGGGAATTTGAATTATTAATACCTTGTTATGAAATAGATAGTTTAAAAGAAATTATAGACATATAAAAATGCAAGCCTCCATTGGGGGCTTGCTATATTTTTAATCAATGATAGGTTGTGCAAGAGAAGGGTCGAAATAATATTTTCTTCCTACTTTTTTGAAAACTGTTGGATTAGGATCAGTTTCAATAATAACAAATATGAACACAATTAAGAATGAATATGGAACAGAAAATTGAACATTATCAATTAATCCATGTATTTGAGTCGCGATATATCCGACAAATATGAGTTGTTTTTCAAGTGTGAAATTAGTATATAAGACATTAAAAACTTGATAATAATGCACTAGTAATGCAAATAATCCAAATAGTCCCATTGTGGCTAATACATGAATAATAGTTGAATGAAACATAAATAAACGCCAGTTTGCACCAACAAGATCAATAGACATCCATCCTGATCCAAAAATAGGATGCATTTGAAAGATTTCTATACCTTTTTGATAAATAAATATCCTACTTGATGAAAAATTATTTATAGATCCTCTAGACAATGTTGCAATAATGACATTCCAGGCTTCCTTAAATACATCAAAAGCTATAAAAAAGACTAATAAAGAAGTAACAAATGCTATACCCAAACCAATATAGTGTGCCTTATGGCCTCTAATTACTAAAATGATTAAAGAAGCTATTAAAACTATAGAAAATCCAATCATGCCACCTCTTGAACCTGATATTGCAATAAACACTATTGGCACTAATGTAAATAACCAGTTGGATATTCTTCGAGGATATTTAAATAGAAAGTATATGTATGAAGGAAACATCAAAGTTAAATAGAATGCGACATCATTTATATTTGCCCAACCAAAATTTGGACCCCAATTATGGTTCATACCCCAATTAAGAACTTCAAGGAAGCTCATCTCTGGGTGATCAAAAATACCTCTAAAAATTTTAACTGATAATTGAAGAATTAATAGAACACTAATTGCAATCATTAATTTAAATAAATAATTATTATTTCCTTTAGTATTTGTGGTTAAAAAAACATAAAATAATAAGTAAATTAGACCTATACCAGAAATTGCATAGGCATTTAGAGTTGTTTCAGTATAAATAAGTGGTATTAGATAAGCTATAGAAATAAGTAATAATCCTATAAATAATCCACCTAATCTAATTTTTCTCTTGAATTTAAAAATATGAATTAATAAACTTACAATAATCAATCCTAAAGCTATATAAGGTAATCCGAAAGTGTTTAAAGTATCAAAATTAATACTGCTGTTACTAATGATAAATAAGAATCCGGATAAAATCGGAATTGAGAACAGTGTGTTTTCCTCAATGATTAAAGTAAATGAAAGCAATAGAATTAATATGAATATGCCATAAATATTAAAAGGACTAAATGCAACAATATCAAAAAAATCACCACCTAAAAGCCACGAAATGAATGTAATTGTATAGATGATAATTATATAATTAGTAGATGAAATCAGGTGTTTTAATTTTTGTATCATGTGGTTCTCCAATATAAATTTAGTTAGTATAATTATATTTATAATTAGATAATTTGTCAAAACCTAAAATTGTTTTGATATGACCGTCAAAATATGATAAAATAATTTTATCCTTAGTAATCACAAAGGGAGTGACTATATTATATGAAATCCAATAAGTATGCTATTTTAAGTGTTGTAAGTTTTATGCTCATTTTTGGAATATTTATTGTCTTTATTTCAGTCAGTTCAAGATTAGATGAGGTACAAAAATACGAGATTCAACAGATTAATTTACAAGATATAGATAATGGCATTTATCATGGCGAATCAGATGTTTCACCAGTTTTTGTTGATATTGATTTAACTATTGTTGATCATGAAATTAGTGATATTCATGTAAATTATTCAAATATATTTGTTAATCCAGAGGAATTAGATGTTTTAATAGATATGGTATATATAAATCAATCTATTGGTTTTGATATAGATAATTACGACGTATATACTGCTGTTGCATTATTTGATTCTATATATAATGCGTTAAGTTAATGATATGGGGTATAGTTAATGAGCAAAATGAGGAAAAGTGACCAAGATATTTGGAGTGGTAACATCATTAGATTTATGGAGCACTTAGTTGATGTTTTCATTTTAGGTCTTACTTTTATTTTTATAGCTGAAGTAAATTACTACAGTGAAAATGGTGTTTTCATTGACATCATAGATTTATTTATTATTCATCAAAATGATATTTTTGTAACTGCTGTTTATTTGATTTTAGCGGCATTTTTCTTTATGGTTTATCAAGTAACCATTAGTAGAAGCAAATTTTATAAATTATATATATCGTTAACAATATCATTAGTATTTACTAATGTTATACTAATTGTAGCATCATTTGTAAGAAGTGAATTCATTTTAGGTTCACCACTTGATGTACTATATACATTAATTACACAAATGATTGTATTTACAATAGTTAAGTATATAGAATATTTGTTAATAAAAAAATTCAGAAAAAATATCATAGTAACAATTATTGGTCCAAAAGAGCAAGCCCTTGACTTAGCTAAAGAATTCTTTTTGGATAAAAATCACTATAAAGTATTAAAATATGTATTTTTTGAAGATAATAGAGATAGTATTAGTGAAGAAGTATTCAAGTATATAGAAGAAGCCAATCATATTTATTTGCTTGATGATCTTAGTGTGAAAAATAAGAATATGCTTGTAAACTATATATTACTAAATACTAATAAAGAACTGTATATGATTCCTAGAACTTATGAACTTGGCATCTTATACGCACAAAATGATCAAATTGATGATACATTGGTTTTGAGAGCTAAGAGTATGAGACTAACCTTTGAACAAAGATTTTTAAAAAGAAGCTTTGATATATTTGTATCATTAGTCGGATTGGTCATAGCCTTTATTCCTATGGTTATCATTGGTTTAGCAGTGAAGATTCAAGATGGTGGGCCAATATTTTATAAACAAACAAGAATTAAAAGAGGCAATGAAGAGTTTCAAATTTATAAATTTAGATCAATGCATGTTAATTGTGATAGGATGACCGGTCCTAAACATGCAGGAGCAAAAGATCCAAGAATTACTAAAGTTGGACGATTCATTAGAGCTACAAGAGTTGATGAATTGCCCCAATTAATAAATGTATTAAAAGGTGAAATGAGTATTGTTGGTCCAAGACCATTGATTCCTACTGAAATCTCTGATACATTGGAAGAACATCCAGTATTCATGTATAGATCAAATGTTAAACCAGGTGTAACAGGTATGTCACAAGTTTATAGTAGATATGACACAATTGGTATCGAAAGATTACGCTATGATTTGTTTTATATTAGAAGATATAGTTTTTGGTTAGATATAAAATTAATATTATTGACAATTAGAGTTATGTTTGACAAAGAAGCCGGACTCGGTAGAGAGAATAATATGGATATTTTTGAGTTGTGTGATAAAAATAATCAAACTATTAATAATATTGACAATCAAGTTTTAAAAATTGAGGATAAATGAAATGAAAAATATTAATGAATTAAAAGTATTGTTTCCAACTTCTTCAGGTGGTCATTTGAAACAATTAATGTTAGTTAAAGACATATTTAAAGATAGTGATAGAGTTTGGGTGACTTTTAATAAAGTGGATGCTCAATCGTTGCTTGAACATGAAAAAAAATATTGGTGCTATTATCCTACTAACAGAAATTTTATCAATTTAATAAAAAACTTTTTTCTAGCATTTAAAATTTTAAAAAAAGAAAAACCAGATATCATAATATCTACTGGAGCAGCTATCGCCATTCCTTTTTTCTTTTTAGGTAAAATGTTTAAAGCAAAAAGGGTTTATATTGAAGTCTTTGATAGGATTGACTCAGGCACTTTATCAGGGAAATTTTGCTATAAACACTGCGATAAATTTATAGTGCAATGGCCAGAACAAAAAAATGTCTATAAGAATTCAATATATTTGGGTAGTATATTTTAAAGTGAGGGAATTATGATATTTGTAACAGTTGGAACACATGAGCAATCTTTCAATAGATTGATAGAAAAAGTTGATAATTTGGTATTTGAAGGCATTATCAAAGACGAGGTGATTATTCAAAAAGGATACAGTACATATGAGCCAAAACACTGTACTTCATTTGATATTTTACCTTATCAGGAGATGCAAAATTATTTTAAAATAGCTACTATCGTAATTACGCATGGTGGACCTGCTTCGTTTATTGAGCCGATATCTAACGGAAAGATTCCTATCGTAGTTCCAAGACAAAAGAGATTTGGAGAGCATATAAATAATCATCAATTAGATTTTTCACTAGAAATATCTAAGAGAGAAATTCCTATTATTGTTATTGATGATATTGATGATTTAAATAAAGCATTGCTAAATTATGATACAAATAGTATAACGTCGCTAGCATTTAATAATGATAAGTTTAATGTTGCATTAAAAAAAGAAATTGAGGATATGTTTAATGAATAAAAAGAAAATAGGCATAATAACTTTACATAGGGCAAGAAATTTTGGATCAATTCTTCAAGCTTATGCACTGCAAGAATATATTAATAATCAAGGATATGAAACTGTTATTTATGATTATTACCCTGAAAGATATCATACAATGGGATTACTAAAAAGATTGAGATCAAAAAGTAGCAAATTTAAGAATCCAATATTATTGTTTTTTGCTAAATTATTGATTTTCCCATCTTATATGAAAAAGAAATTTACTCTTGATAAATTTGTAAATAAAAATCTTGATCTTAGTAGAAGAAAATATAAAGATAGTGCATCTTTTAACGAAGGTTTTGAAAAAGCTGATGCATATTGTACAGGTAGTGACCAAGTATGGAATTCTCATTGGAATGAATTAGTCGAACCATGTTTATTTTTAAATTTTGCTCCCAAAAATAGTTATAAATTTTCTTACGCTGCTAGTTTTGGGAAAAGTCATCTTGATAAAGAAGAAGAAAGCATAACAAAAGATTTACTAGAGTCATATACAAAGTTAGGAATAAGAGAAACATCTGGAGTAAAAATTTGTGAGAATTTAGGATTAGAAGCTACACAAGTATTAGATCCAACTTTATTGCTTGATGCAGAGGAATGGAATAAACTAATAAAAGATAAATATAAGGGTAAGAAATACATATTGACATATAATTTACATCATGATAAAAAAATAGAAAATTATGCTAAAAAATTGTCAAAAGAAAAACAATTACCTGTGTATAATATTACTTATAATATACATGACATTGTAAGATATGGTCATGTTAAATGGTGTCCATCTTTAGAAGTTTTTCTTAGTTTATTTAAGAATGCAGAATTTGTAGTTGCAGATTCATTTCATGCTACTGTATATTCAATTATATATAAAAAACAATTTCTAACTTTTTTGCCTGAACATGCAAATTCAAGAATTATAGATTTTCTAGATAGCATTGATTTATCTAATAAATACATTAAGTATGGTTCTACTGTAATTAATGATGTTGACTTAATAGATTATCACAAAGTAGATGAAAATTTGAATAAATTAATTAAAAATTCTACTGATTTTATAGTACAAATATTAAAAGAAATTGAAGGAGATAACAATGAAAAAGATTAAAACTGTATTAATGAAATTTAGAATTTTATATAAAATTGAATTAATTTTTCTTGCCTTTAGAGATTATGGACGATATAAAAAATCAGCATATAAATTGCATAAAAAAAAGAATTATGAAAATTTACGTGCAATGATAACTTTTCATTATCACGCCATAGAAAAGGGTTTAACTAATGAAAACTTGAGACTTGGATTTGGCAAAACAGCATTTAAAAATCTCTTTTCAGCTATGGACTTGTTTGTAAAAAATGGATATGATGTTAAAGATGTTAGATTTCAAACGGCTCTTAGTGTTATAGACTTCTATATTAAGCTGCATGATGAAAATAATTTTGATATCACATCAACTAAGACTAATTTTTCTAAATTTGAAAAATATTTATCCACAGACGAATTTATTGGTGGAAAATTATTGTTAGAAAAAAATGAAAACAAAAAGAAACTAGATTTTTATGAATTGGCATTGAATAGACATAGTGTTAGAGATTATGCGAAGGATAAAGTTGATCATGATAAAGTTAAAAATGCATTATCAATTGCTTCAAAGACTCCTTCTGTATGTAATCGCCAACCTTGGCATGTATATTTAACTTATGATATTGAACTGATTAATAAGTTGCTGGATTTGCAGCATGGAATCAGAAATATGGCCAACAATGTTTCTGGATTAATAGTTGTATGTAGTAATAATAATTATTTAGCTGCTGGAAGAGAAAGAAATCAAGGATTTTCAGATGCAGGAATGTACTCTATGTCTTTACTATACGCATTAGAGTATGAAAACATTGCTGCTTGTCCCTTGAATGCGAATTTTTCCCTTCAAACAGATAAAAAGATTAGGAAAATTATGAATATACCAAAAAATCAAAACGTAGTGATGTTTATAACGATAGGTGAATTTAAATCATCATATGAAGTTCCAGTTTCGCAAAGAGATCCTCTAGAAAATTATTTAACTATTTTGTAAATGAAATAATAGGAAGTTGCTAATGAAGATAAATCATATTAAAAAAACTAATTTAATTATATTTAAATATTTATGGCTCATTATTCTCTTACCAAAAGAAATCCAATTTTTCGTATATTTAGGTATTATTTTATTATTATTAGTGAGAAATAGAATCATAGTTGATAAAATTACTATGCTTTTTTTTCTTGCTATACTTGTCCAGTTTCTCGCTATAATTTATCAGTTTACACAAACTCAATTTGATTTGATCAGAACATTAGCTGCTTTTAATACTTTATTAATTTGGCTAATTGCAGTTTTATATTATTCATATTTTAAAATGGGTTCTATGAAAACAGATGTAAATCGTTTAGCCAAATATATGTTTATTAATGTCGTTATACTGTTATTGATATATTTATTGTATTTAAGTATTTCCACAAGTGAGATACATATTTTTGGATATACATGGTATTTAAGGAGAGAAGATTATTTACTAACAGGGAACACAACAAGATTTTCAGGACTAATGGAAACAGTATTAGGACCTAGTCATTTATTTTTATTTGCCTTTCCAATATCATTGATATATGTTAAAAATTTTAAATATAACATTATAAAATATATATATATACTCATATCGTATATAGCAATTTTTTCAACTCATTCTAGAATAGGTATTGTTATTTGTTTTCTAGTATCTGTTTTAGGTATAATATATATATATTTATCTAAAAGAAAGACAAATATACATAAAGAATTAAAAATTTATAAAGTTATGAAATTTTTTCTGTTTTTTTTATTCATTGTAGTATTCGTAGTTGCTTTATTAAATTTTAATATAATTTTGGAATATTTAAATCAATTTTGGTCATTAAGAGAAGGTAGTAACAATGCCAGATTTGATATATATTCAAGAAGTATTTTGAAAACTCTAAATGAATCCCCATTAATAGGTATTGGAATTAAATACATGATAGGTGATTTTCCATATGGCTCTCATTCTACATATATTGGATTGTTTTATAAATCTGGGATTATCGGTTTTATTTTGTTTACCAGTGCTATATTATTGATATACAAAAAATTATGGATTAATAGTAGGAAAACACCACACTCAAAAGTTTTGTTTTTTATGTTATTACTCTATTTAGGCTTATTAGTGTTTGCTGATATAGATGCTAGTAATTGGACTATCGTCTCATGGTTTAGTATATGGGGAATTTTATCAAATAGAAAAAATATTATGTGTGAAGGTACTAATGATGAAAATTTTAATAATTAATACTGTAAGATTTAATCGGAATGGTATATCCCAATTTATCATGAACATATATGATGAACTTTCAAAAGTTGAAGATTATCAACTTTCAATAGTAGCTAATGAGTGTTTTGATGTAAGTTATCTAAATGACATAGTTGATAAAGATTTGCTATATGTTTTACCAAGTAGAAAGAAACAATTATTTAAATATATTAGAGAATTGTATAAACTAAGTGAATTAAATTTTGATATTATTCATATACATGGAAATAGTCAAACAATGTATCTTGAGACTTTAATTTTTAGAAAGTACAAAAATAGAATTATTGTTCATGCACACAATGTTACTAATTCACATCCATTTGTTTATAAAATATTAAATAGACGGTTCAAAGCAAGTTTTAAATTGGCTTTAGCATGTAGTCAGAAAGCTGGTTTATTTTTATTTGAAAACAATTTTGATATAGTTAGAAATTCAATTGACATAAATAAATTTATATTTTCAGACACTGATCGAATAGAATTAAGAAAAATGTATAACCTAGATCAAAAGATTATTTGTTTAAATGTAGGTAGATTTAATAAACAAAAGAATCAGGAGTTTATTCTTAAAATTGCAAAATATATAGATAGTGACAAAATTCATTATGTATTTGTTGGAGATGGTGATTTATTAAATTATCATAAAATAATGGCTAAAGAGTTAAAATTAGAAGATAAAGTAACATTTATAGGAAATACTGCTGAAGTTGAAAAGTTTTATTCAATGGCAGATATATTTCTATTGCCTTCGCACTATGAAAGTTTTGGGTTAACTTTAGTAGAAGCTCAAATTAATGGTTTACACATTATTTGCAATGATAATTTACCAGATGATGCTATTTTCACAAATCTAGTAACTAAGTTACCTTTAGATATTAAAACATGGACTACATTTATTAATAATTCAAATGAAAGGCAACTAACTAGCAATAACGTAATCAAGGCAACTTCGTTATATGGTAAGAGTGAAATTGCTAATATGATTATAAAATACTATAATTCAATAGGAGAAGAGGCAAATTGATGAAAAAAGTAGGAATAGTTACAATATATGATTATAACAATTATGGAAATAGACTGCAAAATTATGCATTACAAACTATTTTTGAAAATTTAGGTTATGAAGTTAGCTCATTCAAATTTTACGGCAATAGTAATATTGATAATTTTTTAAAATTCCGCTTAAGAAATATATTTAGAGTTTTTAGATATTATTTAAAATCAATGAAAAGTTTAATATATTTTAAAAGAATATTTAGAAATAAATTATTTACAATGAAATATATTAAAACTAGTGAAAATATTTATCAAGGTAATATAGATAGAATTAAAAAGCATTATGATTTCTTTATTACTGGATCTGATCAAATTTGGAATCCAAATTTTTACAAAAATAATATGTACATAAATTTGCTTGGATTTATTGAAAATGAAAAAAAAATCGCAATAGCTCCAAGTATAGCAGTCGATAACTTAAATAAATCACAAATTGAGGAATTTGAAAAATATCTTAAGAAATTTGATCATATATCTTGTAGAGAAAGACTTGGATCAAATTTACTAAAAAACATTATCAATAAAGAAGTTGATACAATAATTGATCCAACTTTATTTTTTGAGAAAGAATTCTGGGAAAGAAAAATATTAAAACCAAGATTTCATAATGATAATTCTGGTTATATCCTTTTATATTTTGTTGGCAAGATGTCAAATGAAAACAAAGAAATTATAAATGAATATGCTGATAAAAAAAATATTCAAATTATAGATATGTTGGATAGCAAATCACAATATTATACTTGCAATCCTTTTGAGTTTCTATATATGATACATAATGCAAGTTTAGTAATAACTGATTCTTTCCATGCATCCATTTTTTCATATACTTTTAATGTTCCTTTTAGGATATTTAGAAGAGTCGAAACATCAATTTCTATGAATTCTAGATTGGTAAACTTAATTGAAGTATTAGGCCTTCCTGATAACATTTATTTTGATGGTATAACTTTGTTAAATGAGAACTTTTACTATGAGCCTAATTTAGATAAAATCACTAATGAAAGAAAAAAATTTAAAAGATTTATTAATGATTTCATAAATAAACAATAAGGAAAATAATTATGAGCAATCAAATCAAATCAGGCGTAGTTCTTCAATATATACAAATTGCTTTAACAATTATAATTTCTTTAGTATATACTCCTATAATGCTTAGGACATTAGGTCAATCTGAATATGGTATTTATAATCTCTCTGCTTCAATCATTTCATATTTAAGCATTGTTTCTATTGGATTAAGTGGAAGCTATATGAAATTTTATTCTATGGCTAAAAATAATAAGACTAGTTACTCGGTTAAGCAATTGAATTCTATGTACTTGATAGTATTTATAGTTTTAGGATTTATCGCTTTTATTGCTGGACTAGTTATAACTATGAATATAGATATTGTGTTTTCTAATAATTTAACTGTGGATGAACTTAGAATTGCTAGAATTTTAATGTTAATATCTACATTTAATTTATTGATGTCGTTTCCAGCTAGTGTATTTACATCATATGTTATTAGTCAAGAAAAATTCATATTTCAGAAAATAATGAATATGGGAAAAACAGTTATTGGACCAATGGTTTCAATTCCAGTATTACTGCTAGGATATGGCTCTATAGGAATGGTTTTAACTACTACAGTCATAGTCCTATTAGTTAATTTAAATTTCATTTATTATTGTATAAGAAAATTAAATATGGAATTTGATTTCAAAAAATTAGACTTTAGTGTTATTAAAAATATCGGAATTTTTTCTAGTTTTATAGCTATAAATTTAATTATTGATCAAGTTAATTGGAATACCGATAAGATCATTTTGGCTGCAATGATAGACAGTGATGCCGTGGCAATTTATGGTGTTGCGTCAAGTATTACAATGATGTATATAACTTTTTCTTCAGCAATTTCAAATGTTTTTATTCCTAGAGTGAATAATTTAGTGACAGAAGATTTGAATGATGTTAATAGTGAAATAACGAAATTATTCATTAAAGTAGGAAGAATACAGTTTATTATATTATTTTTAGTCTTAAGCGGATTTATTTTCTTTGGGGAATATTTTATTCAAATATGGGCAGGCGAAAATTATAATTTAGCATACTATATTATATTATTATTGATTATTCCAGTGACCATACCTTTGATGCAAAATTTAGGTATAGAAATTCAAAAAGCAAAAAATATGCATAAATTTAGAAGTTATGTGTATCTAGGTATGGCAGTGTTGAATGTAATAATAAGTATTGTTCTATGCTATTATATAGGTATATTAGGATGTGCTTTGGGTACATCAATATCACTCATTGTTGCAAATGTTCTTATTATGAATGTATACTATCATAAAAAAATACATATAAATATTAAGGCTTTTTGGAAAAGTATCGTTTCAATTTCTCCATCACTGATTATACCCATATTTATTGGAATTATAGTTCTTAATTTTGTAGAATTTTCGTCTATATATGGATTCATAATTTCTGTTTTTATTTATACTATAATCTATGGTATTTCTATATGGTTGTTTGGTCTAAATAATTATGAAAAAACAACCGTAAGTAATTTAGTGAAAAGTGTAATTAGATTTATTAAACATTAATACATTTAATGATCATTTAAATAAGGAGAAAGTGTGTAATGAAAAAATACATATTCAATATTTCTATTATTAAATTTATTAAGAAAAATTACAAAATTGAATTAGTAATCATTAATTTTGCTTTAATGATAGGATTCTATTTTTATATTAATAATATTCAGTATCCACTTAATCCTTTTGCATATGTACATATATATTATTTATCTATCGTTCTTGTTGGTAGTCTTGTAGGTCCTTATGCAGGTCTTGCTGCTGGTATGTTCGCAGGTATTTTAGCTGGTCCAATGTTATCATATAACATCTATGCAGGCATTGAAGATCAAGTCTTTGTAGACTGGTTTTTTAGAATGTTTATTTTTTCTATGGTTGGTCTTCTTAGTGGAATGTTATCTGCTGACTATCAAAAATTAAACAAGAAAATGGAAAACTACCTTATTCAGCATCCAGATAGTAACCTATATAACTTAAATGCCTTAAAACACATAAAGCTTCAAGATGATAAAGTGTATATGTTTTGTACAGTGTTAATTGAAAATTATGAAATGATTACAGAAGTTTTAGGATATAAAGCTTATTATGATTTTCTTAATCTAATAAAAACAAGAATCCAAGTTGTCTATAAAGATGCATATATCATCTTTCCAGAGGAAAGAAGATTATGGATCTTAAAAGAATCTGATGATTATAGAGATGAAATTCAAAACATAGTTAATATTATGCAACATATTAAAGATAATATTGAACAACGTTTATTTGTTAATTTTGGCCTAGGTTTTGATACTAGAGTTCATAGAGAAAATGATGATCTTGCACAGTATTTCATATCTACTGATATGACAGCTAGAGAAGCGATTAAAAGACATATATTATATTTACGTTATTCTAATCTTAAATCTGATTCTAGACAAGAGTATGAATTATCATATGACTTTGTTGATGGATTAGAAAAAAATCAAGTATTTCTATATTATCAACCTAAGATAAACTTAGAAAATGGCAAGCCAGAATCACTAGAAGCACTTATTAGATGGGAGAGAAACGGTGTTTTAGTCCCACCTGGTGATTTTATTCCTGTAATTGAAAAAACGTCTTTAATTCAACAATTAACAGAATCAGTTTTTAAGTGGGCAATTGAATATCATTTGGAACTTAAAGCTAAAGGGCTGTTTGTGCCTATTGCGATTAACATATCAGCTAAAAACTTATATGATACAAGTTTTTATACCAATATGATGAGCATATTTGAACATTATGATATAAAACCTTCAGCAATTGAATTTGAAGTAACTGAAACAGTATTAGTCTCTGATTATGATCAAATCAGATCAAATCTTCAAAGATTCTATGATCATGGATTTAAAATTTCAATTGATGATTTTGGTCAAGGTTATTCATCACTATCATATCTTTCAAGTTTCCCTTTCACTGGTATTAAAATTGATCAGGTATTTGCAAGAGATATCTTAACAAATCAAGCAAATCAAAAAATTGTAAGATCAACGATTGCGTTAGCTAACGATTTAAATCTAGATGTAACAGTAGAAGGTATAGAAGATGCTGAAGTAGGCGATTTAATGAGAAAATATAAATCAAAATACGCCCAAGGGTATTTTTATAAAAAGCCTCTACCTAAAGATGAAATCACAAAATATTTGTTAGAAAATTTAAGTAAATAATTAAAGCCTAATATTATATCTATGATATAATTAGTATAAATTAATTCCCTATGGAGGTCCCCCCAATGAATCAGAATCAAAGTATGGAACAAAATGAATTTAGTTTAGCAGATATATATTATGTTATTAGAAAGGGTCTTAGACCAATTATTATAGCAACATTATTCTTTGGTATCATATTTGGTATTTACGCATATTCTATTGCTACTGAGACTTATGAATCAAATATAGATGTCTATATTACACCATTAACAGATGGTAATAGTACAGTATCAAGCGATTATGCAATGGCAAGATATTTAATTGTTACAGTTGCTGAATACATGGAATCTAATTCAGTGATTGACACAGTGATTGAAAAACTTGACCTAGATGAATCTATTGGCTCATTTAAATCTAAATTAACAATAACAGCAAGTACAGATTCTTATAGAATAAATATTGCATATGAAGATGAAGATGCAGAAGTTACTAAGAATGTTGTTAATGAAGTTGCAAGAGTAGCTATTGCTATGCAAGAAGATAGAAATTCAGGTGAACAGTTTCTTCCTGAAAATATTAGTTTAGTGGCTATTGAGACCCAAGAAAATGGATCATATGCTTCACCAAATAAAATCTTAATTGTTATTGCAGGATTATTTGTTGGTGGCGTGATTGGTTTGGCGATTGCTTTTGTTAAAGAATTACTTAATAATTCATATAAGACTAAAGAACAATTAGAAGCAGCATTTGATATTCAAGTCTTAGGTATCATTCCTGAATTTGAAATTAAGGAGGATTTCTAAGATGAAAAATAAAAAAAGAAAAATTAATTTAGACACAATAATTAATGGTAAAGAACGCATTGAAAAATATGATTATTTGGTGACAAAAAATGATCCTATGTCATTTACGACTGAATGTTTCCAAAAAATAGTAATTGATCTTGATTATTTAAATGTTGATGATGATCATAAAGTGTTACAATTTACATCAACCCTTCCTTCAGAAGGAAAATCTACATTTGTTTCTAACATTGCATATTTATTAGGAGCTAAAGGTAAAAAAGTTATCCTTTTAGACCTTGATCTTAGAAGACCTAAAATTAATCGTGCATTTAGTGTTAAAAATGAAAATGGTATTACTGATTATGTTGCATCTAAAATTACTTTAGATGAAGCTATTAAGCATTCAGATGAAATTGGTATTGACTTTATGGTTGCCGGTGAATCAACAAATCTTGTAACGAATGTATTAGAATCGAATAGAATGAAGAACTTAATAGAAGAACTTAGAACACGCTATGACTATGTATTATTAGATACACCTCCAGTCATTGCTGTATCAGATTCTATTTATATAGCAAAATTAGCTGATGGTGTCTTATTTATTGTGGCACAAAGTAAGGCAAAGAAAACATTGGTTAAAGAAGCCATTGCTACGCTTAAAAAATATAATGTCAATATTATTGGTATAGTATTTAATCAAGTGAAAATGGGCCAAGCTGGATATGGCTATAGTAAAAACTATAGTTACTACTCAGATAAAAAATGATAGATATCCATACACATATATTGCCAGAGGTCGATGATGGTTCAAGATCTTTTGAAGAATCTATTGAGATGATAAAAAAAGAAATCAGTGATGGCATCACTGATATCGTTTTAACACCTCATATGTATGCAAGAGAACAAAAGAAAGATCGTCGATTTCATAAAGCACAATTTGAAAAATTATTAGAACTGACTAAAGATTTACCTATTCATCTATATTTAGCTGCTGAGATATATTATAGATCTCATATTGATTTAAAATTAGATGAATTTGTCTTTCCTGGAACAAATATTGTATTAATGGAATTTTCAATGGAACATGAGACACCAATCGAAGAAATAGTTTATAACTATCAAGTATCTGGTTATCAAATTATTGTTGCACATGTTGAAAGATATAAATATTTATCTTTTGATGATCTTATTAAAATAAAAAAAACTGGTGCTTTGCTTCAAGTAAACGCATCATCAATCTTGGGTTTAGATAAATATTCAGATAAAAAAGCAATTAAATTCATGGTAAAAAATAAGCTTATAGATGTAGTTGCAACAGATACACATGGGATTAAGAGAAGACCTCCAATTTTAAAAGAGGCGTATGATAAATTAAGAAAATATTATAAAGATGATGATACATTAAATGTAATATTTAATAAAATTAAATTACAAAAATAAGAGCCTATTAGTTAACTAATAAGCTCTTTTAATTATTGTTATTTTTTATCTAATGCATATTGTGATTCTTTAATAAACACAACTACAAGTGATGCAACAAATCCAATAAAACCTGAAACTAACACTAATAATATAGGACTATATCCACCTTCAACTTCAAAGATAGAACCAGTTTGATAAATTAATTCAGTATTATGATCAGAAAATGAAACGTAGAAATCATTAAATGCATCCGTATTGTCATTTAAGAATGTTTCAACATCATCAATGATTTGAATGAAATCATTCGTTGCAAATGTTGATACGCTTCTAGCATTAGCTTGATTAATGATATCTTGATATTCTTCAATTTGAAATTGATAATTAACATTAGCAATTCTATAGTCAGCAATTCTAGTTAATAGTACATCTGCTTGTTGAAGATTAGAGTTAGCTACTAAAGTTTGATACATAGTTTCTAGCTCATTAATACGATCAACATTTAAATCAATTGATCTTTGGATGTTTGAAATCCTTAAGTTTAATTTTTCTATGAAACTATCAATGTTTTTATAATAGGCTTCATTTTTAATTAGTGTTGTAATTTCATCATATGTATAAGTATTATTATAAGCTGAAACTAATCTTTCTCTCATATCAGTAATGTTAATATTATTGTAAGTTACATCACCATTATTTGAAATGAAACTATTCATAGAATTTAATAAAAGATTATATTGTTGTAAATAATAGTCGATTGCATCTAAATATTCAACATTATCATCAACTAAATCAACATAATTATAAATTGCAAGTTCTTGATCTTTTACAAGTGCTTCATCAATAACTGATGATAGAAGATCATCAATGAATGCTCTTGCTAAATCTTCATCATAGTCAAAATATTGATATGGAATAGATAGTATAAATTGATTATCTGTATAGATGATATCATCAACTGTAGAATACGGCGATAATCTTCTTTCAATTGTTGTGCCATCAGACTCATAGATAGCTTCTACGTCAATGTCACTATATTTAGAATCAGATGCTTTGATTTCTTCAAGTTTATCATAGCTAATTAGATCTCTAAATTCAAATGTTGAACCATCTGCAAACTTATTAACTTCAACATTTACAAAGTCATATTCAAAGTTTGTTACAGTTAGCTGTTGTCCTTGTAACCCAAAATATAAACCTATTGACAATATGATGCCTATTGCAGCAGTGATGATTAAAATTAAGTATTTGTGTTTCCATAGTTTGTCCCATATTTCAGCCAAACTAATGGTATTTTCTTCATATTCGGTATTCATAAAACCCTCCCTAAATCAGTAGCGTGTATCTATAGTATAACAAATAAAATATATAAGTAAATAATTATATATAATATTGTAAAAATTATGTTAAAGTTTTAAGCAATTTCTTCGATGCTATTTTTGGACCTTCGGCAAGCACACCATCAACTGCAAGTTGAGTATAGATAACACCTACTGGTATTTTGTTATCATTTAACTTATTAAAGAACTTATCTAAAAGTATGTCAGTTGCTTCTTGTTGTTGTACAGGACCAAAAGGATTTGCAAAATAGCTTTTTACAAGCCCAACTTCAGCAGTAGTACCTTTTGCTTTTCTCATACCTTCTCTAAATGTTTGTTTTGCCACACTCATATCATCAAATAATTTAAGTCCCTCATCTGTTTCATGATAGTTATTTGCATAAAACAGCATATCGACATGATGATCTTTCATAATGAAGTTATAAGATGCAACCGGTAGAATGAGTCTCGCATTGTTTTGTTCAGGATTTAAGAATATCGCTCTATCAAATTCACGATAAGCATATCCTGCATCGAGATCATCAAGTCTAACAAATGCGCCGATTTCTGTACCTTGAGCAAGTACTTCTCCATTTTTAATAAAGAATGTACCCATGTCATCAAAGATGACATTCATATCTTTAATATATTCATTACCAATTTGTCTAAGTGCTTCCAGTGTTTCAGATTTACCTGCACCACTATCTCCGATGATTGCGATATTTTTTGATGTTCCATTTTTAAGAAGTATTTTAACCATTGAACCATGAATTGGTAGGTTACCATGATCAATCATATATACATTATGAAGTGTTAATAACATTTTCTTCATGTATCCAAAATAGTCATTTTTATCAGCTCTTGATACAAATCCTACGTAGTAGTTTTGTTCTAAGTCTTTAAAATATGTACAATCGTATTCTTCTTCATCAATACCATAAATATAGATGAGATCAGGTTGACGTGATTTTGAGTCATAGCTTGCAGTTTCAAATAAATTGCTTAATGCAATGGCATGATGAAGAAAATCAACATGCACGTATACAAATGCAAGTAGTGAACCTACATATACGGGATACGCGATAAAGTCAGTTTTATTGATATTGATTTTATCAAGTGGATTATCTTTAATTTCTTTAAATAGACCTTGACGTTTATTTGATTTAGAATAAATCATAAATGGAGGTCTGATCAAGATTTCTTGAATAAATCCGATGCCTTGAAGTTTTTCATATTGCTTTGTTGAATTAAATTTATGTTGCGTAAGCATTAAATTCGCATTAATACCAGCAGGTAATTGTCTATAGACTAAGAAATCGTCACCTAGGAGGTTTTGTGCGATTGCTCTATATAGAAGAAGTACTTTATAATTAAAATCATCTGATGTGTTAATTAATGATTTACCAAGATATCCACGTTCAGCTTTTTTATCTCCAAACATAATACCAATACGCTCTAAACTTCTCCAATAATTATAGAAATCTTCAGTTAATCGGTATAATTCGTCTCTGTGCTCTAATATAGAGCGGAGTGGTTTATAGTGATTGAAGATATATTCATAATCCCAAATGATGAGTAATTTATATATTTCTACGAAAGTAGATGTTTTTACTGTTTTAAAAGGTTGTATAGAAATATCATCTTCTTGTTTTAGTTTCTTTAAATATTGTCCTAAAACGTAAACAAAGCCTTTAGATGATAAGATTTTAGTTTTTGTGTCACATACGGTTGTACCAAAGTTAATGATACAGTATTTATCAGTTAAGTGAAATTTTTTCATGGCACGCCTTCTTTCTTAAAATATAAATATATTTTAGCATAATTAAATTAAAGATTCATTATAAATTATGATTATGGGTTATAAAGTTAGCCTTTGCTATTATTAAATATATTTAATATAATTAAAATAAAAAGGGGTGGTTTTGTGTATACGATTTTGCAGTTTCCAATAGATTTTGAAAAAAATGAGCGTTTGGAGAGCAGTATAGTAATTTGGGAGAAACAATTAGAAGAAATTTTTGGTAAAAGTAAACATCATAAATCTATGGCATTGGATTATTTGACTCATATTGATCATGAAGGCTATTCAAAATTATATCATTGGGCTAAGTTTGTCAATTTATACATTGATAACAATCCAATAGATAACTTTGAGAAGGAAAAAGTTTATCAGTGTAGAGCATTTAAGAATAGATTTCAAAATACAGGATATCTACAGATAGTATTCAGCGATGAAGTTTCATGTGATTCAATGTTAGAAAAACTTAGAGTGTATTTTCCAAATGAGATGAAGAATGTAAATTCATTTTCAGAACTATATAAAGTTCCATTTCTTAAATCTTTTCAAGTAAATCATAAAGATAAAGAACACATGTATAATGAAGTGTTATATCTAACAAATCCTTCTTTCATAGAAGAAGCTAGTAGTGATAATCAATGGGTTAAAATGAATCTTAATCTGAGAAAAAGTCTAAAATTAAATGATGATTTTGTAAACTATTATTCAAGAGGAATTAAACCAACTTACTATTTAGATAATAATTTAAAAGAAATTTCTAATCATTTTCATTCGTTATTTGTTATCTTTCATAGAAGTTATGCCTTTAACCATACACTTGAAACTTATAAAGAGCATTTAACTGACATTTATAATATTACAAGTTCAATCAATGAAGTTTGGTATAAGCATAGACCAAATATACTATTGAGCTCAAAACCTAAAGCATTTAAAGAAAACTTCTTCAAGTCTGTTCAAATGAGTACATTAATTGATGGCGAAATAACATTTTTAGAGTCAGAAATTATTAAGATAAAAGAAGCATTTGATGTACAATATAAAAGAGTTTTAGCAAATATTGAAATTACAAGTGATATTGATGAGTTATTAAGTGTATTAATGACACCTTATGCTAATTTTAAATTATCAATTGATGCAATTAAGAATTTAAATGAACCAACTGATGCTCAAATTGTGAAATTCAATTCATTATTTGAGGCTACGACTTCAAATAAAACTTCAAGAACATTATTTGCACTGACAGTATTTACTGTCATTTGGGGATTTATTACTTTCTACTATTCTAGTGTGTTTGAAACGATGGATCATGGTCAATGGACATTTTTCACAAATTTACTACCAGTAGTTTTAATGTCTATATTAATACTTGGATTAGTGTTCATAGTCATTTTACTAATCAATGAAATTAAAAATAATGGTAAGGGATTGCATCATACAAAACACATCGATGATGATTACATTAACAAGCTCAATGAAAGTGAAGAACCTATAGAACTAACATATGCTGCATATTGTGACTTAATAAACTATATATTAATTGCATATATAAATTCAAGAAACAATAAAAAAACTTGTCGAAAGCTAAACATTGATAATTTAAGATTTATCATTGTGACTAAATAATAGAAAAAAAACGACTAACTCTCATGATTAGTCGTTTTTGTTTTAAATATCTTTTTTATAGCATCTTCTACGTTTATGTTCAGTGAAATCAAAACCTTTCCACTGATTTTGAATCGCTAAGTTTTCTTCAAGTTCTGGACCAGTCTCTGCAACCCTTACACCATTTTTAATACCAGTCATAATCGCATCTTCCATAAATAATGCCATCATGCCATGATTTTGGTGTCTAGGATCAATAGCGATGAAGTAAAAGTCCATGACTTCTTGATTCTTTAAACTCTTTAAGATTCTAAATATGCCAAATGGTAGAATCTTACCATTATTCTTTTTGTTTGCTTTTGCAAGACTTGGCATCAAGACTGCAAAACCAGCAACTTTATCATCTTTATCAAGTACGAACCATAACCAATCAAATTGAACAAGTGCGATCACCTGATCGATATAGAAATCCATGACTTTATTTGTGATAGGGAAGAATCCATATAATTCCATGAATGCTTGATTGTAAACATCAAAAGCTTCATAAATATATTTGAATACATCTTTTTTCTTATTCACTTTAACTAATTTATAACCATAACGTTCTCTAGCGATTCTAGCACCACGTTTAACTTTATCAGGTACTTCAGTTGGCCAAGAGATAAGTTTTTCTACCCAGTCAACATCTTTGGTAAATCCTAATTCTTCAAGGTGTCTGTGATAATATGGATGATTGTAGATTGTGATAAACATATTTAATTGATCAAATCCATCAACTAACATACCTTCTCTATCTAAGTCGGTAAACCCAATAGGCCCGATAAGTTCATTCATTCCCTTAGCCTTCACCCAATCAGTTACAGCGCTTATTAAGGCTTTAGTGACCTCAATATCATCAATCATATCAATACGCGTAAAACGTCCAGTTTGACGCTTATAAGCTTTATTCCAGTCGTGGTTAATGACACCTGCAATACGACCTACTAATTTACCGTCTTTATAAGCTAGAAATCTTATAGACTCGCAATAATCATGAACAGGGTTTTTCTTTTTATTAAAAACTGTTCGCTCATCAAGTGATAGAGCAGGAACAAATGCATCTACTTTTTTATATAATTTATTAGGAAATTCTGTGAAACGCCAACCATCTAATCTAGATTTAACTTCTTTAATCGTAATCATATTAAATTCCTCCGTTAATAAGATAATTGTATACTAATTATTTAAAAACTGCAATTAAAATTATAGTTAATATCTTATAATTAATATAAAGAGTTGACATAAAGATTTGTAATGATAAAATAGAAGAAGAAAATACTGATACGGGGGAACATAATGGAATCCGACAACTATGAAATAAATTTGATTGAACTTTTCAATGTGCTTATTGATAAGATATGGGTAATCTTATCCATGTCACTATTTTTTTTGCTGATAGGTTATATCATAGCTAATCATTTTATAAATGCTCAATATAAATCTGAGGCTTCAGTGATGGTTTTAGTTGAAAATGAACGTACTGGAGAATATGATTATTCAGATGCATCAAGACTATTAGATTCTGTTGCTGAACTGATGACTATGGATATCGTACTTGATAAGGTTAATCAGACACTAGAGTTAAATTTAGAAAGTCATCAACTTGATGCAATTAGAGCAAATCTTGATGTCACATCATCACAAACAGCCTATTTTATTGATGTAGCATATACATCAACAGATAGAGTGCTTGCAAAAAATATTGTAAATACTTTGATTGATGAGACGATAACCATGACTTCAGATGAAAATCAAATACCTTTTTTGATGAATAAAATAAAACGCGTATCTTATGCAAATGATGGTGCTTATGTCTCTCCAAATAAATTTTTATATATGATAGCATCACTATGCATTGGAGACATCTTATTAGTAGGTGCAATCTTAGTGTTATACTTTAGTAAAAATACGATTAAACATAAAGATGAAATATTAAGAGAATATGATTTACCAGTATTAGGAGAAGTGCCTGCTTATACATCAAGGAGAGATACGACATGTTAAAAGCGTTAAGTCAATTTAAAAAAAGGTCAAGTCAGGATAAGCATGATTATTTAGTGACAAAAGATAAATCACTATCTTATATCACGGAATCATTTAATAAGATTATACTTAATTTAGAAGCCGCAAATGTAGATCATAAATATAAAGTCATACAACTAACTTCGACATTACCTAGTGAAGGTAAATCTACTTGTGTTGTAAATCTTGCATACATGCTATGTAAACAACAAAAGAAAGTACTTATGATTGACATGGATATAAGAAAGCCAAGAATTCATAGAATTTTTAAGCTTTCAAATGATCATGGTTTAACAGATTATTTAATCCATGATATATCCATTGAAGATACGATTAAAAAAATTGGGCAAGGTAAAATAGATGTCATTGTTGCAGGTAAGACAACATCACTAATTACAAATTTGCTTATCTCTAATAAAATCAAGAAACTTATTGAGGAAGTTAGAGAAAGATATGACTATATAATTATAGATTCACCACCAGTCATTTCGGTATCTGATCCACTTTATATATCTAATTTTGTTGATGGTGTTATTTTTGCAATTGCTGAAAACAAAGCTAAAAAACCAGCAATTAGAGAAGCAATTAACGCATTGAAACAACAAAAAGCTGATCTTATTGGTGTGATATACACTCAAAGTAAGTCTTCTTACAACAGATATAAAAGCAAGTATTATAGAGAATACTATTTAAAAGAAAATTAGCAGTAAAAAAATATATTATCAAACTATTTTATGGATTTTTTATAAAATCAAACCCATAATTTCATATATTATCTATTTAATCTAAGTTTAAGCGAATTATTCTTTATTTTTTATATAGATATGATATAATATGAAAGGTTAATTAAAACGAAGTGAGGAGTTAAAAATCATGAAATTTGAAAAAGTAGAAAATAACCGTGGTAAGTTTACATTTGAAATTACGCCACATGAATTTGAACATGCGTTAGACCATGCATTCGCACATGTTCAACAAGACCTAGAAATTAAAGGTTTTAGAAAAGGTCATGTACCTAGAAACGTATTTGAAAACAAATATGGTGTTGAATCATTATATGAAGATGCAATCAATCATGCATTAAACCATAAATATCAAGAAGTACAATTACATCCAGAATATGGTGTAATCGGTGAACCTCAAGTTGATGTAGACTTTGCTAAAGTAAGTCGTACAGAAGCATTTGAAGTTCATTTAACATTTGAATTAAAACCTGAAGTAACTTTAGGTGCTTACAAAGGTATCGAAGTAGAAAAAGCAAAAGTTGAAGTATCTGATCAAGAAGTAGAAGATGCTATTCAATCAATTCTTGCTGGCAAAGGTTCATTAGTTGTTGCTGATAAAGCAATTGAAAATGGCGATACTGCAATCTTTGACTTTGAAGGTTTCGTTGATGGCGAAGCATTCGAAGGTGGAAAAGCAGAAAACTATCAATTAGAAATCGGATCAGGACAATTTATCCCTGGTTTTGAAGAACAAATGTTAGGTCTTAAAGCTGGCGATGCTAAAGATTTAAACGTTAAGTTCCCTGAACAATATCAAGCTGCTAACCTAGCTGGTAAAGATGCTGTATTCAAAGTTTTAGTACATGAAGTTAAAGTGACTGAAACACCTGAATTAACTGATGAATTTGTTGCATCACTTGAAAGAGAAGATGCAAAAACAGTTGAAGAATTAAACAAAGCTGAAAGAACTAAATTAGAAACTTCTAAAGCAGAACAAGCTAAAGCTCAAGAAAATGAAGCAATCTTAACTAAAGTTGTTGATGCTGCAAGTGTTGAAGTACCAAAGACTATGATTGATCAAGAATTTGCTCAATATAGAGAACAATTAAAAGAACAAGCTAAACAATATGGCTTAGATTTTGAAATGTACTTACAATTTTCCGGATTAACTCCAGAAAGTTTCGAAGAACAAGCAAGAAAAGATGCTGAAGCAAGATTGAAAGTTAATTTAGTCATTGAAGCAATCGCTAAAGCAGAAAACTTTGAAGTATCAGCTGATGACATCACTGAAAGAAAAGAAAAACTTGCAACAATGTATAATTTAAAAGTTGAAGATATCAACAACTACTTAACAGATGATATGTTAGTACTAGATATTCAAAACGAAAAAGCATACAATTTCATTTTAGAATCAGCAAAAAGAGTATAATTTGAAATAAAAAAGCGTATAATAAATTAAATTATAGTATTTTAACAAGGGAAAAACACATAATTTCCCTTGTTTTTAACTTAAGCATTGGCACTCTTGCTTAAAGATTGCAAATTCTTATAAACGTGCTATAATATACATAAGAAATGATAGAAAAAGGATGTGAATATATGGAACTATCTAAAAGCTTACCCGCATTAGCAGTGCGAGGCGTTGTACCTATTCCTAATAATGATATTAGAATTGAAGTTGGAAGAAACATCTCATTAAAAGCGATGGAAGAAGCAGAAAGAAATTTCGGATCATTTGCCATTGTTTTAATTCAGAAGAACCCATTAATTGAAAATCCAACCATTGAAGACATGGAACAATTTGGACTTTTAGTTAAAATACAAATGAAGATTAAACTTCCTAATGGTTCATATAAAACAAAATTACAAATATTAAATAGAGTAGAAATTACTGATTATTTTGTGACTGAACCATATTTTGTAGTTGAATATAAAGAATTAGAAACCATCAGTGGTGATGTTAATGAAGAACAAACATTAATCAAGATGGTGATGGATGAAGTGACAAAGAGTGAATCTTTAATCCTTCATTCAAACAGACAAGTACTTGACCGTATTGGACAAGGTGCTTCTACTGAAAAGATTGCAGATATTATCGCTAATGGATTAAAGATTAATGAACCTGATAAGTTAAAATATATCAAAGAATTAGATCTTAATAAGCGTCTTCGTTATCTTTTAGAAGATATGAATAAGCTTAAGATGATTGTTGATCTTGAACAAAAAATCAACGATGATATTAAACAATCAATTGATGAAAATCAAAAAGAATATTACTTAAGAGAAAAGATGCGTGCCATCCAAAACGAATTAGGTGATAAGGCTAAAAAAGAAGATGAAATCGATGAGTTACGTAAAAAGATTTTAGAAGCTAAAATGCCTAAAACAACAGAAGAAAAAGCACTTCAAGAACTTGCAAGATATCAGTCAACACCACAAGCGATGGCTGAATCACAAATCATTAAGACTTATCTTGATCTTTTAGTTTCTCTTCCATGGAAGAAAGCTTCAAGAGATAATTATAAATTAGATAAAGTTAAACAAAAATTAGATGAAAACCACTATGCACTTGATAAGGTTAAAGAAAGAATTATCGAGTATCTAGCGGTTAAGATTATGACTAAACGTAATCCACAAACCATCCTATGTCTTGCTGGGCCTCCAGGCGTTGGTAAAACATCACTTGCGATTTCAATTGCTGAAGCATTGAATAGAAAGTTTGTTAAACAATCACTTGGTGGTGTAAGAGATGAATCTGAGATTCGTGGACATAGAAGAACATATATTGGCGCAATGCCAGGACGTATTATTAAAGGTATGAAAGATGCTGGTACAGTAAACCCTGTATTCCTACTTGATGAAATCGATAAGATGTCATCAGATTATAAGGGAGATCCTGCATCAGCGATGCTAGAAGTATTAGATCCTGAACAAAATGCTAATTTTAGTGACCACTATTTAGAAGAACCTTATGATTTATCACAAGTTATGTTTATTACAACAGCTAACTATCTTGAAAATGTGCCTGCACCTTTAAGAGATAGAATGGAAATTGTAGAATTAAGCAGTTATACTGAACAAGAAAAATTTGAAATTGCAAAACGCCATTTAATTAGAAAACAATTAAAAGCTCATGGCTTAAAGGCATCTCAATTTTCAGTATCTGATGATGCAGTCTTAAAGATTATTCAATACTACACTAGAGAAGCTGGTGTACGTCAATTAAATCGTTATATAGGAGCGTTAATCAGAAAAGCAATCAAGAAGATTTTACTTGAAAAAGTGGATCGTGTTGATGTGACTGCTGACAATGTTGAAGAATTTATTGGAAAACCTATTTTCTCACATAACATTGCAGATGAAAAAGAACAAGTCGGTGTTGTTACAGGTCTTGCATATACTCAATTTGGTGGTGATACACTATCTATTGAAGTTACTTACTATAAAGGTAAGGGTGGACTTGTATTAACAGGTAAACTTGGTGATGTCATGAAAGAAAGTGCTCAAACAGCATTATCATTTGTGAAAGCAAATGCAGAAAAATTAGGCATTGATCCTAATATCTTTAACGAAAATGACTTCCACATTCACGTGCCAGAAGGTGCAACACCTAAAGATGGTCCATCTGCAGGTATTACAATGGCAACTGCCATTGCATCAGCTGCATCACATAGAGTGGTTAAGAAAAACTTAGGTATGACAGGTGAAATCACACTTCGTGGTTACGTACTTCCTATTGGTGGATTAAAAGAAAAATCAATTGCTGCTCATAGAAGTGGATTAAAAACAATTTTAATTCCAAAAGAAAATGAAAAAGATATTGATGATGTACCAAAAGAAATCAGAGAATCACTTAAGATCATCCCTGTAGAAAATGTCAATGAAGTATTTTCATTAGCATTAAAATAATGTATAATAAAAGTAGTCGAAAGGCTACTTTTTTATTATGGAGAAAACAATGTTTAATAAATCGGAATATATCAAAAGTTGTGAATATGTCGTAGACAGACCAGATGACAGACCTCAAATCTTATTACTTGGAAGAAGTAATGTAGGTAAGAGTTCTTTTATTAATGCAATTAATAACAGAAAGAAATTAGCTAGAATTTCAAATACACCAGGTAAAACATTATTAATGAATTTCTACTTAATTGATGATCTATTTTATATGGTAGATGCACCTGGATATGGTTATGCTAGAAGATCTAAATCAATGCAAGAAAAATTCGTCAATATGATTGATGCATTTTTGCATGATAGCATACACATTAAGCTTGTATGTCTACTTATTGATTTTAAGGTAGGTCCAACTGCTGAAGATATTGACATGTACTATTATTTACAAGAGTTAGGACTTGATGTTTTAGTTGTCACAACTAAACTAGATAAGATTCCAACCACTAGAAGAAGTAAACAAGAAAAACTCATTAAACTTAAACTTAATAATCCTAAACATATGATTAAAGTAAGTAATGTTGATAAAATTAATTTAGATATGGTTAGAAATTATTTTTATAAAAAAGTGGGGTTAAGTGGAGATGAAAGTTAAGATAATTACGGATTCAACAGCGGATTTATCATCTCATATCTTAAAAGATAGAGATATTGATGTCATTCCATTACATGTAGAATTTCAAAATGAAAGTTTTGATGATGGCTTAACGATTACTACACCTGAGTTATACAAAAAGGTAGAACAAACTGGTAAACTACCTAAAACTGCTGCGGTTGCTCCTGGTGAGTTTATGCAGTTATTTGAAAAATATTTAAATGAAGGCTATGATATTTTATATATTGGTATTGGGTCAAAAATATCTTCAACATACCAATCAGCGATGATTGCTAGGGATGCACTTGAATCAGATAGAATTGAACTAGTTGATTCTATGAATTTATCATCAGGCATCGCACTACTTGTGCTTCGTGCTTGTGATTTAAGAGATCAAGGGTTTGATCTTAAAGAAATAAAAAATCATATTGATAAACTTGTACCTTTAGTGAGATCACAATTTGCCATTAAAACACTTGATTATCTACATAAAGGTGGTAGAGCAAGTGGTACAGCAGCTTTAATTGGAACAATCATTCATTTAAAACCAATCATTCAAGTCAGAGATGGTAACTTATTAGTCTATAAGAAACCAGTGGGTAAGATGAGTAGAGCATTAGACATTATGCTTGATGATTTCTTTAGAGAAGTGGAACATAATAATGTTTATCTTGATTATGTGATGATCACACATAGCATCGCTGATAAAAGTTATACTTATATGAGTGAGAAAGTATTAAATAAAGTACAACCAAAGCAGCTTATTGAGTCACATGCAGGATGCGTTATTTCTAGTCATTGTGGTATGGGGACTATTGGTATCTTGTATATTGTAAAAAGTTAGAATAGTGATATAATTATTTTAATATATTAAAAAAGAGAAGTGAACATAATGAGTGAAACAAAATATAAAACATTTCAATATATCAAAACAGATAAAGCATATATAAGAGTTTTTGAAGATGGTAAATGGCAAGATGGATATTTCCAAGAATCAGATAGAATATCAATCCCTATTTCTTCAACAGCGCTTCATTATGGTCAAACTGTATTTGAAGGTATGAAAGCATATCGAACAAAAGATGGGCATATTCAACTGTTTAGACCAGAAGATAATGCAAGACGTTTACAATTATCATGTAAACGCATTGCGATGCCAGAACTTCCAGTAGATGAATTCGTTGAAGCTGTTAAAGACACTGTGCTTGAAAATGAAAAGTTTATCCCTGAATATGGTGTAGGCAGATCTTTATATATTAGACCATTTATGATTGGTATTGGTGATAACATAGGTGTTAAACCATCACAGTCTTATATGTTTATTATATTTGTGACACCAGTTGGCACATATTTTGATGGACCAGCTAAACCTGTAGATATGCTTGTCTCTGATTATGACAGAGCAGCGCCTTATGGCACTGGTGATGCGAAAACGGGTGGTAATTATGGTGCATCTTTACTACCTAAGGAACATGCAAAACAATTAGGGTTTGCTGATTGTATTTTCTTAGATCCAAAAGATCATAAGAAAATTGAAGAAGCAGGCACTTCTAATTTCTTTGGTATTACTAAAGATGGAAAATATGTGACACCGAAATCACCATCAATTCTAGATAGCATTACAAATCGTTCACTTAAATACATCGCTAGTCACATTTTAGGTTTAGATGTTATTGAAGGCGATATCTATATTGATCAATTAGATGATATTATAGAAGCTGGTGCATGTGGCACAGCGGCAATTATCACACCAATTAGATCAATTACAAATGGTGATAAGAGACATAATTTCCCTTGTTATGACCATATGGGACCTACTATTATGAAATTACATGATATTTTGACTAAAATTCAAGTGGGTGACTATCCAGATCCTAACAATTGGGTAAAGGTCATAAAATAGATTGTTTTAATATATATATTATGTTAATATATATGCATAAGCGAAGAACTAGAGGAGTAAGATATCAATATCCTTTATAGAGAGAGTCTGGTTGGTGTAAAGACTTAAGTGAGATATCAGAAGGTAGCTAGGGAGCTTGAATAATGAATCAAGTAGTTATTTACGTAAGTCTGCGTTAAAGATAATGAAGTGCTAGGAGTATCCTAGAACTAAGGTGGTACCGCGATATATTTCGTCCTTAGACATTTGTCTATGGGCGATTTTTTTATGAGGAAATATGAAAACATTAGTCACTAAACGTCTTATTTTAAGACAACTTAAATTAACGGATCTTGAAGATTTATATGATTATGCTAAAAATGAAAAAATTGGTCCTATGGCGGGTTGGCCAAGACATAAGTCAATTGAAACCACCTACAAGATATTAAAAATGCTGATTAAAGAAGATGAAACATGGGCGATTACTTTAAAAAATGAAGACCGTTTAATTGGTACGATTGGTCTAACTGCCAACGATATATTTCAAGCCTTAAACAATACTAAAGAATTAGGATTTGTTTTAAGGGAATCATATTGGGGAAAGGGTATTGTTAAAGAAGCAGCGGATGCTGTGATTAATTATGGTTTTGTGGATTTAGAGTTAGGTGAGATTATATGTGGACATTACCCATATAATAAGCAATCACAACGCGTGATTGAAAAATTAAATTTTAAATATATAAATACTGAAGTCAAAGAAGATTACAAAGGTGATCCTATTGATGTTATGTATTATAAGATAAATAGAGCTGAGTATTTAGAAAGAAGGTTTAAAGATGACAACATTAGATAAGAAATATGATTTCAAATCTGTTGAAGAAGGCAGATATGAGACATGGGTTAAAAATGGATACTTTAAAGCAGGGGATAAAAAGAAAGTACCTTATACAATTGTTATTCCACCACCTAATGTAACAGGTAAACTACATTTAGGTCATGCTTGGGATAATACATTACAAGATATTATTATTAGACGTAAACGTATGCAAGGATTTGATGCCTTATTTTTACCAGGCATGGATCATGCTGGTATAGCAACGCAGGCAAAAGTTGACCATAGATTAAAAGAACAAGGCATTTCACGTTATGATATAGGACGTGAAAAGTTCTTAGAACAAGCTTGGGCATGGAAAGATGAATATGCAGACTTCATTAAAAAACAATGGGCTGCACTTGGAAATTCTGTTGATTATTCAAGAGAAAGATTTACACTTGATAGTGGTTTAAACGATGCTGTTAATCACGTATTTATTACGTTATATAACAAAGGTTTAATCTATCGTGGACATAGAATCATTAACTGGGATGTTGAAGCGAAGACTGCGTTATCTAACATTGAAGTAGAACATAAGGAGTCTCAAGGGAAACTTTATTATTTCAGATATCCATTTGTTGATGGATCAGGCTATCTTGTGATTGCGACAACGCGTCCAGAGACCATGTTTGCTGACCAAGCGTTAATGGTTCATCCAGAAGATGAAAGATATAAAGATGTGATTGGAAAAGAAGTATTTATTCCAGGTACATCTGTTAAATTTGAAGTTATTGCGGATAGCTATGTAGACATGGAGTTTGGTACTGGGGTCGTTAAAGTTACACCAGCACATGACCCTAATGACTACGAAGTAGGGATTAGACATAACCTTAATATGCCTTTATGTATGAATGAAGACGGTACGATGAATGAAATGGCATTTGAGTATGAAGGTATGGAACGCTTTGCATGTAGAGAAGCTTTAATTAAGAACTTAGATAAACTTGGATTGGTTGAAAAGATCGAAGATTATACAAATAATGTTGGTTATAGTGAAAGAACAGGGGTAGTCGTTGAACCAAGATTATCTGAACAATGGTTTGTTAAGATGGATGAACTATCTCATAATGCTTTAACCAAATCAGGTACACAATTTGTTCCTGAACGCTTTAAAAAGATTTTTGTTAACTGGATGACAGGTACGTTTGATTGGTGTATCTCTCGTCAATTATGGTGGGGACACCGCATTCCTGCTTGGTATAAAGATAAAGAAGTTTTAGTTCAAGTAGAATCACCTGGTGATGATTGGACTCAAGATGAAGATGTATTAGATACTTGGTTTAGTTCTGCACTTTGGCCATTTTCAACACTTGGTTGGCCAGAGATGACTGAAGATTTCAAGCGTTTCTATCCAACTGATGTCCTAGTGACCGGATATGATATTATTTTCTTCTGGGTTGCTAGAATGATTTTCCAAGGCTTAGAGTTTACAGGCAAAGATCCATTTAAAGATGTTTTAATCCATGGCTTAATCAGAGATAGAGAAGGTCGTAAGATGAGTAAATCTCTAGGTAATGGTGTTGATCCAATGGATGTCATTGCAGATTATGGTGTAGATGCGCTAAGATACTTCTTAACAACTAATTCAGCACCTGGTGCTGACCTTCGTTATGAAGAAGAAAAAGTAGAATCATCTTGGAACTTTATTAATAAACTATGGAATATTACAAGATTCATTACAATGAATATTGAGAATTACAATGTAGAGATTAACGATGAACTTGAACTTCAAGATAAATGGATTTTATCAAGATTATCCGAAGTGATTAATGAAGCTGATCAAAACTATGAAAAATATGAGTTTGGAGAAGTATCTAGAACACTTTATAATTTCATTTGGGAAGAATTTGCAAACTGGTATTTAGAGTTTACTAAAGTTGCTTTAAATGATCCAAAACATAAACAAACGACACAGGCAATTTTAATTAAAGTACTTCGTACGATTTTAAAACTAATGCATCCATTTATTCCATTTGTTACTGAAAAATTATTCTTAGAAATTACAGATGAAGAAACTATTGTAACAAGTGATTGGCCAAAAGCTGAAGCGATTGACGAAGAGGCTATTGAACAATTTAGAGAAGTACAAGATACAATTGTTAAAGTAAGAAACTTAAGAGCTGAAAATGGTGTGATTCCATCTAAACCATTAGCCATTTCACTAGTTATTGAAAATAGTGATGACCTTAATTTATTTAAGACTCAAGAAGCATACTTTAAGAAATTCTTAAATACTTCAACACTTAAAATGGAAAGTAAGTTGTCAATTGAAGATGAAGCAATCTTATTGGTTGGCTCAAAGATTTTAATCAATGTTGTTAAATCTGATGTCATTGATCCTCAAAAAGAATTAGAATCACTATTAAAACAAAAGAAGATGCTAGAATCTGAAATTAAGCGTAGTGAGTCACTGTTAAATAATGAAAAATTCATGGGTAAAGCACCTGCAAGTAAGATTCAAGTTGAAAAAGATAAGTACAATGACTATCTTAAACAATATGCGTTACTCAAAGATAAATTAGAACAATATGTTTAATGACATAAAAGATGCGATTAACTGGATTGAAACACAGTTTAAATTTAGACCTAAAGCATCACTTGATAAAATGCATGCTGCATACGAAAAGTTAAATATTGACTTATCACATATGAAAAAAGTACATGTGGCAGGTACAAATGGAAAAGGGTCTGTATCAGAATTTGTTACAAACTATGCATTATTAAAGGGTGTGAAGGTTGGTACCTTCACTTCCCCTTATATTGTAAAGTTTAATGAGCGTATTAGAATTAATGGTAAAAATATTAGCGATGATGATTTATTAAACTATATCAATTTCATATATGAGTTTAATGAAACATTTAGAGAATCATATGGGGAACCCTTATCATTTTTTGAATTACTTACATTAATTGCGTTTAAATATTTCTATGATCAAGAGGTAGAACTCATTGTCATGGAAGTTGGTATTGGTGGTTTGCTTGATGCGACTAACGTCATTGACTATGATCTATCTTTAATTACAAACATTGGATGGGATCATATGAAACAATTAGGCAATACCTTAGAAAGTATTGCAAGTAATAAGTTAGGTATTTTAAAGAAAGATGGTTACTTGATTACTACAGTTGATGAAGAACTACATGATTATTTTTATGATTATGCAAATAAGATTGGTGCTAAGATTAAAATTTTAAAAGATTTTCCTGTAGCTAAGCGTACGCATCCTGTTAGATTTGATTTTGAAGGACATGAGCACATCTTAGGTCTTCATGGCGACTATCAGATTAAAAATGCGATTCTAGGAATTGAAGCAGGACGCTATCTATTAGGTGAACTTAATTTAATAGAACTACATGAGCTACTACTAAGAACAAAATTACCAGGAAGATTTTCAATGATTAAACCACTGACTTATCTTGATGGTGCTCACAATATTAGTGGTATGCGTGCTTTAGTTGATTACGCAAAGACCTTAGATAAAGAATTCTTAATATTATTTAGTGCACTTGCTGATAAAGATATTTGTGGCATGTTAGATATCTTAGAAGAGTTATCAAATAGAATTATATTAACAGAGTTTCCTGATCCTAGATTTACATCCCTTAGAGGTTATCTAAGAGAAGGTATGGCATATAACGAAGATCCAATGCATGCATTAAAACAACTAGAGTATGAACGTGAGGCTGGAAGCCATCGTATGGTATTAATCACAGGTTCACTACATTTTACAAGTTATATGTATAATAGAATTAGAAAAGAGCGTCTAGAAGCATATGATTATGAAGAGCAAATGGATTTAATTGCTGCAAAGTATGATCATGACGACGAGGGAGATTATTAATGAAAACATACGATTATTTAATTGTTGGTGCTGGACTATTTGGTTCTATCTTTGCCTATGAGGCAACTAAACGTGGTAAATCTTGTTTAGTGATTGAAAGAAGAAATCATTTAGCAGGAAATATCTATACAAAGGATGAACATGGTATTCAAGTACACCAATATGGAGCCCATATCTTTCATACAGATAGTAAGGAAGCTTGGGATTATGTGAATCAGTTTGCTGAATTTAACAGATTTACAAATGCACCACTTGCAAGATATAAAGATGAATTATATCACTTGCCATTTAACATGAATACATTTGAAAAAATGTGGGGTGTTAAAACACCTGATGAAGCAAGAGCGATGATTGAAAAACAAAAAGCTGATTTTAAGGTGGATGAACCTAAAAATCTAGAAGAACAAGCGATTAATCTTGTAGGACCTGATATTTATGAAAAATTAATTAAGGGTTATACTGAAAAACAATGGGGAAGATCAACTACAGAACTACCTGCGTTTATCATTAAACGTCTACCGGTTCGTTTTAGATATGATAACAATTATTTCAACGATCAATATCAAGGTATACCTAAGGGTGGATATACACAAATCGTTGAAAAATTATTAGAAGGTATTGAAGTCAGATTAAATGCAGATTTCTTTGATAAAAAAGATGAGTATTTACAAATGGCTGATAAGATTATCTATACGGGAACCATTGATCAATATTTTGATTATAAATTTGGTGAATTAGAATATCGTTCACTTAAATTTGAAACAAAAGAGGTTGATACAGATAACTATCAAGGTAATGCAGTGATTAACTACACTGAACGTGATATCCCATATACAAGAGTGATTGAACATCAACACTTTGAGTTTAAACAAATCAAACCATCAGTAATCACTTATGAATATCCAAGTGATTGGAAAAAAGGTGATGAACCTTATTATCCAATAAACGATGATCGAAATAACGCGTTATATAATAAATATTTAGAACTTGCTAATAGTCAAGATAAAGTCATCTTTGGAGGACGCTTAGGTTGGTATAAGTATTTTGATATGGACGATGTTGTGATGGAAACATTAAAGTTTGTTGAAAAGCATTTTAATAAGTAAAATAGATAACATCTCTTCTAGTATGATCTAGAGGAGATGTTTTTATATGTTTGAATTTAAGTTAAAAGAAATGCCACTTGAAGATAGACCAAGAGAAAGGTTGATTCAAAAAGGAGCAGATGCACTATCTAATTATGAGTTAATCGCGATTTTACTTAGAACGGGTTATAAAGATTTGACGGTAACTGAACTTGCTAAGAAAGTGATTTATCACTTAGATAAAATCAGTGATTTAAAAGATATATCATATGAAAGGTTTATTCATATTCCAGGCATTAAAAAAGCAAAGGCTACAACGTTAATTGCAGCTATTGAATTAGGAAGAAGATTGTCCAAACTTGAATATCGTAAACATTTATCTATTACATCACCATCTGATGTCTATCACCTGATGATTGATGATTTGAGTCATTTAAAACAAGAACACTTTGTCATCTTATATCTAAATATTAAAAGTGAACTCATTAAAAAAGAAGTACTCTATATTGGTACGATTAATCAAATGGTCATTCATCCTAGAGATATTTACAGAAAGGCAATATCATATGCTGCATCTGCAATGATTTTAGTGCATAATCATCCCACAGGCGATGCGACACCTTCAAAAGCGGATATCCTAGCTACAAAAAAGTTATTTGATACCTCTGAGATTATGGGTATTGACATCGTTGATCACATCATTATCGGTCATCATGAATTTTATAGTATAAAAGCAAATAAAAAATCAATTGTTGATTAAAAAATATGGAAAGTGTTATAATGTGATTGAGGTAACGATATGAAAAAACGTGATAATGCTAAAATATTTTGGTATTTAACTGCAATAGGATTTATTATTTTATTTATATTGATGTTATTAAGTAGTGTATTAGATGTAGGGGAGAGACTAAGAAGCATTCAAGTTTCTGGTATCCCTTATTTAGAGTACGCTTTTTATTTAGTTGTTGTTCTGCTTGTCTACTTCTTAATTGTAAGACCAGTAAACATCATCGCATTCTCTCCATCATTTTCAATTGAGACAACACTTGATGAGAAAGAAAATAAAAACTTTGTCTTATACAAAAGAGTTGCGAAACGTCTATTAAAGACTGAACAGTTAAATGAGAGTTCCGTTAAACTGATCAATGATACCATCAAGGATCATGATCAGTTAAAAGAAACGTTAAATCATGTGTTTAATCATGATATTAAAAAAACAATTAATAAAACCATTCAAAGAAATGCAAAAACAGTGATGGTATCAACTGCTATTTCACAAAATGGTCGCTTAGATTTCTTTACAGTTGTTGTCGTCAATCTTAAGATGATCAAAGAAATTGTTCAACTTTGTGGTTTTAGACCTTCATTTAGAAAACTTGCTAAACTAACAATCAATGTTTTCACCACTGCATTAATTGCTGAAGGACTAGAAGATTTAGATATTAGTGAAGTCCTTCCTCAATCAACACTAACAACAATTAGTGAATTACCACTTGTAAAACCTTTGATGTCAAGTTTCACTCAAGGTATCTCAAATGCCCTACTTACCCTAAGGGTAGGTATTGTCACTCGTAAGTATTTATTTACTGATGCAGAAGAAGTGACTAAAGAGAAAGTTAGAAGAGATGCATTATTAGAAGCAGCAGGTATGCTACCTTCTGTGATTGGTGATGCAGCAATGTCAATTCCTAAAAAATTTATGAACATGTTTAAGAAACAAGACAAAACTAAAGCAGAGTCAAACTAGTTTAATATTTCATATTAATAAAGTTTATAAAGTATCGTAAAAAAATCATTTTGAGGTTGTTTGTAACGTAAAAAATATGTATAATGTAAGTAATTGGGAAAAATCCCAATATAAATAGGAGGATAAGAATAAAATGAAGAAATTTTTAGTAATTTTTGTATTATTTGCTGGAATTTTTATGTTAGCTTCTTGTGAAGAATCACCTGAAGATTCAACATACAAAATTGCGATGATCACTGATATCGGTGATATTGATGACCGTTCATTTAATCAAGGTACATATGAAGGTATTGAAAAATACGCTCAAGAACACGATGTAACTTATAACTACTACAAACCAGTTGATGCTACTGATAGTGAATATATTAATTCAATTGATTTAGCTGTTGCTGGTGGTGCTGAAATTGTCATCACTCCAGGTTATATGTTTGCTGGTCCTATTGGAACTGCTCAAGCTAAATATCCAGAAGTTAAGTTCGTTATCTTAGATGGTGAACCTGAAACAGTTGCAGATAATACATTAGCTGTATATTTTGAATCTCAAGAATCTGCTTTCTACGCTGGTTATTCAGTTGTTAAAGAAGGTTACACAGAATTAGGATTTATGGGTGGTAACCCTTATCCATCAGTATATGCTTTCGGGATTGGCTATATTGCTGGTGCATACTATGCTGCTGAAGAAGAAGGATTAGATACTTTCTCATTTGAAGCAGACAACTATGATTACTTATTAAGTTTTGCTGCAGACCCTGCATTCAAAACTAAAGCTACTTCATGGTATAACGCTGGTGTTGAAGTAATTCACGTAGCTGCTGGTGGTGCTGGTTCATCTGTTATGAGTGCTGCTGAAGAATTAACTGACAAATGGGTTATCGGTGTAGACTCTGACCAATCAAATTTAAGTGATTCAGTAATCACATCTGCATTAAAAGATGTTGGTGCTGCTGCATATCAAGCATGTGATGATTATTTCTCAGGAAACTGGGATGGTGGTAAAGTTATCGTTTTAGGTTCTGCTGACGGTGCTGTTGGTCTTCCACTTGCAAACAGTCATTTCACTAACTTTACTTCAGATGCATATGATGCAATCTTCAATAAAGTTGTTAATGGTGATGTATCTGTTCCTACTACAGTTGAAGAATTATCTACATTTGTATCAGGTTTAGGTTATACTTTAAGTACTGACTTAGCTGATAAAATTGTACCTGCTGCATAATTTAACACATAATAATTAAGTATTTAAACAAGAGGTGGAATAAAAATATTCTTCCTCTTGTTTTTAAAATAAGGAGAACAAAATGTTAGAACTAAAAAACATAACTAAGACATTTGGCACTCTTGTTGCTAACGATCATATAAATTTAAAAATTGAACAAGGTACTATACATGCAATCTTGGGTGAAAATGGTGCAGGTAAATCTACCTTAATGTCCATTTTATTCGGATTATACCAACCCGATGAAGGCGAAATATACATCAACGGTAAACTTGCAAATATCAAGGATCCTAATGTTGCTAATAAGCTTGGTATAGGAATGGTGCATCAACATTTCAAACTTATTGATACTTTCACGACTTTAGAAAACATCATATTAGGTGCAGAAGATACAAAATATGGTTTTCTAACAACAGTAGAAGCTAGAAAGAAAATTACAGAGTTATCTAAGAAATATCATTTAAATATTGATTTAGATAAAAAAATTAAAGATATTACCGTTGCTCAACAACAACGTGTTGAAATTATGAAGATGTTATATCGTGATAACGATATACTAATTTTTGATGAACCTACAGCTGTACTATCTCCACAAGAGATAGAAGAATTAATGCATATATTACTAGACTTTGCTAAAGAAGGCAAAACTGTTATTTTGATTACACATAAATTAAATGAAATCAAACTTGCGGCTTCTAAATGTAGTGTATTAAAACGAGGTAAAATGGTTGGTACAGTTGATGTAGCAACTACAAGTACTGATAAAATGGCTGAACTTATGGTAGGTCGTCAGGTTGATTTTAATTATAATATAAAGAAAATGAAACCTGGAAATACGATTTTAGAAGTGAAAAATTTAAGTGTATTTAAAGAAAATCAAGCTGTAGTTGATAATGTATCCTTCAATGTTCGAGAAGGCGAAATTGTTGGTATTGCAGGTATTGATGGTAATGGACAAACTGAATTAATAGAATCGATTACTGGACTTTTAAAAGTTGATCAAGGAAATGTGATTATTAATAATAAGGATATGACACATATGACGATTAGAGATCGCTATGAAAATGGATTATCTCATATTCCTGAAGATAGACAAAAACATGGATTAATCTTAGATTTTCCATTATCATATAATTTAATATTACAATCATATTATAAATCACCATTTCAAAAGCATGGTTTTCTCCAAAAACCTGCGATTAATGAGTATGCAAATAAGCTCATTGAAACTTATGATATACGTTCGGCAAATGGTGCCGCATCGGTGATGAGAAGCATAAGTGGTGGTAATCAGCAAAAAGCTATTATTGCCAGAGAAGTTGATAAAGAACATAACTTGTTAATAGCAGTTCAACCTACTAGAGGACTAGATGTTGGGGCTATTGAGTTTATTCATAGACAAATTATTGAGGAAAGAAACCATAACCGAGCAGTTTTACTTGTAACTTTAGAACTTGATGAAGTTATGGATATTTCAGATAGAATTCTTGTTATATTTAAAGGAAAAATAGTTGCTGAATTTGATCCTAAGAAAGTAACAATGGAAGAAATTGGTCTTTATATGACAGGTTTAAAAGGTGATTCAAATGCTTAAAAAATATTCGAAACTTTTACTAGATAAATCGCTTATTATTTTCAATAAAATTAAACCAATTTTACTTTCTATTGTTATTGGGTTATTATTTGGTTTCATATTAATGATTATTTTTAATCCAAACCGAGCTGTAAGCGGTATGAGACATCTTTTATTTGGTGTCTTCACATTTGGTGGCATTAAGGGATTTGGAGATGTGTTATTTAAAGCAACACCTATTATTGTTGCTGGTGTCGCTTTAATTTTCTCTTTCAAATCAGGTTTATTTAATATTGGTGCATCTGGACAAATGATTGTTGGATCATATGTCGCTATTCATATAGGTGTCTTATGGAACTTACCTTCTCCAATACATTGGATAGTTGCGATTATATTAGGTGCAATTGCAGGTGGTATTTGGGGATTGATTCCAGGACTTCTAAAAGCTTATCGAAATACGAATGAAGTTGTTGCTACGATTATGATGAATTATATAGGTACACTATTAGTCATATTTATGATTAAGACTTATGTTTATTCTCCTGATGCAATGTCTCAAGATATTCAATCTACTGCATGGTTACCAAGATTTGGTCAATTGTTTGGTGATTCACAGGTGAATATCGGATTCTTAATTGCAATTGCAATTGCTATTATCGCATACTTCATTATATTTAGAACAAAACTTGGTTTTGAGTTACAATCTTCAGGATTTAATCCTGATGGTAGTAAGTATGCAGGGATGAATGAGAAGAAGAATATTATCTTATCCATGACTGTATCTGGCCTTTTAGCAGGTTTAGCAGGGACATTGATTTATCTATCATTTTTTATTGATTCATTCAATAGTTTAAATGCAAATAATTTAGGTATTGATCTTGTATTATTACCTCAAGGTTTTGATGGTATATCAGTAGCTCTATTATCACTAAATAATCCAATAGGTGCAATCTTTTCTGGTATATTCTTAAGTCTATTAAAACAAGGCGGTTCATACTTAACACTAGATGGATACATTCCGCAATTATCTGAAATTATCACATCAGTAGTCATTTATACTATTGCAATTTCTTCAGGTATCCAAATGTATATTAAAAAAGTACGTACAAAACGTTTAATGACTAAAAAGATAAAGGAAGGTGAATTATAATGTATGAGTTACTACAAAGTTCGTTTGTCTATATTATTCCTTTATTAATAGTTGCACTTGGTGCACTTATCACAGAAAGAAGTGGTGTTACCAATATTGCGATGGAAGGTTTAATGATTTTTGGAGCTTTTATTGGGATATGGGCACTTACAATTTTAGAAAATACAGGATTACCTACTCAACTTATCTATATATTTGCAATCCTCATTGGTGGTGTAGCAGCCATGCTAATGGCTGGCATTCATGCATTTGCATCAATTTCAATGAAAGCAGATCAAATTATTAGTGCGACAGCACTTAATTTAGTATTACCTGCATTTGCGATTTTCTTAGCAAGAACAATTATCGGTGGATCACTAATTTATTTCCATCGTTCATATCAAATTAGTAGTGTAGGATTTTTAAGTCAAATTCCTATTATTGGTCAAATCTTTTTCCAAAGAGTTTTCATATCAACTTATATTGGTATTGCTATATTAGTATTAGTCTATATATTCTTATATAAGAGTAAGACAGGACTTAGAATTAGATCATGTGGTGAAAACCCTCATGCTGCTGATTCTTTAGGTATTAATATATACAGATTAAGATACTTTTCTGTAATGGCATCTGGTTTCTTCGCCGGCATGGGTGGTGTTATATTCTTTGTAACGTCATCAACAAGCTTTGGACCAAGTGTAAGTGGTTATGGTTTCTTAGCAATCGCTGTACTTATCTTTGGTAACTGGAAACCAATAAGAATTCTAGTTGCTGCAGTATTCTTTGGCTTGATGGGAACTTTGGGTTCATCATTTGGAACCATCAGTTTCTTAAGAGATCTTAATATTGCTGCTGAATTCTATCGTATGATTCCATATATTGCAACATTATTTGTTTTAGCGCTTTTCTCTAAAAACAGTCAAGCACCTAAAGCAGTTGGTGAAGTATACGATCAAAGTAAACGATAATAACTAAAAAAAGGCTATTATTTTAATAGCCTTTTTTGTTAATTAAACGAATTTTATTTACCACTAAATACAGGAAACATTGAACTATCACCATAGTCAATACCTGTTAAGTTAAGAAGTGTTTGCATATCTTCATCAGAAATCGTAAAATCAACTTCTGCATTACTCTTCATATGCGCAGGATTTGCAGTCTTTGGAAGTACTACAGCATCTAATTGTAGATCATATCTGATACATAATTGAGGAATAGATACATTATATTTTTCTGCCATTTCTTTAATTGCAGGGTGATTTAATGCAGCACCATGTGCAATTGGAGAATAAGCTTCAACTAATACATCATTAGCTTGACAAAAATCAATTAAATCTTTAGGTGTATTAGAAATATGTGCTAATACTTGGTTAACCATAGGTTTAACATTTGTACCTTCAAGTAAGTTTTCTAAATCATCTTTTAAGAAGTTTGATACACCGATTGCTCTAACCTTACCAGCTTTATAAGCATCTTCTAAAGCACGCCATACTTCCTTGTTTTCTTCAAAGAATCTTTGATCTGCACGCCATTTATCCCAAGGTTGAGGTGCATGTATAATCATTAAGTCAATATAATCTAAGCCAAGCGCTTCAAGTGATTGATCAATAGACTTCTTAGCTTCATCATATGTTTTAAAACCAGCATGAACTTTTGATGTAACAAATATTTCTTCACGTGCTACACCACTGTTTCTAACGCCAAGACCCACACCTGCTTCATTCGCATAAGCTTGAGCAGTATCGATATGACGGTAACCTAATTGAATCGCTTCTTCAACTGCTTTTGCGACATCATCATTGCTGATCATCCAAGTACCTAAGCCAAGTTTAGGAATTTCTACGCCATTAGAAAGTTTAAATGTTTCGTTTAAAATCATTATAAATCTCCTTTATATTTATTTTATTTACGACTCTATTTTACTACTTCAACCATACTTTAAGTCAATTAAAATGATTTATCTAATATTTGTGGTAGAATATCTATGGTTAAGGTTTCATTTAAAACAAATTATTGTTGACTTTTAACCCTAACTACGTTAAAATATCTATGTTGTACCACATAGAAGAGGTCTAAATGTCTTAAGACTACCTCAATAGTGAGTCTTCGAATCTAAAAAGGAGGTAACAAAATTATGTATGCAATCATTAAAACTGGTGGAAAACAATTCAAAGTTGAAGAAGGCCAAGAAATCTTCGTTGAAAAATTAGACGTAGAAGCTGGAGACACTTATGAATTTACTGAAGTACTAGCAATTGGTGGCGAAAATCCACAAATTGGTACACCTGTAGTATCTGGTGCAAAAGTAGTAGCTAAAGTTCTTAAACAAGGTAAAGATAAGAAAATTATCGTTTACAAATATAAGAGAAGAAAAGACTACCATAAAAAACAAGGTCATCGTCAACCATATACTAAGTTAGTTGTTGAATCAATCGTATTATAATATGATCAAAGCTAATATAGCATATAACGATAACCAGATCGTTAAGATGGAAATTTCCGGCCATGCAGAATATGCAAATTCAGGAAAAGATATTGTCTGTGCATCTGTATCTACAGCAATCATTGTCACAGTCAATGCAATTGAAAAGCTCAATGTGCTTGATGGTATCAAGTATGACATTGAAGAAGGTTATTTCTTAGTTGTCGTAAATAAACATAGTGAAATCTTAGATGCACTATTGGACAACTTAATGTATAGCCTAAATGATTTAAGTAATCAATATCCTAAATATATAAAAATCAAGAAGGAGGGATAACATGTTAAAGTTAAATATACAGTTATTCGCATCTAAAAAAGGTGTAGGTTCCACTAAAAATGGACGTGACTCTGAATCTAAACGCCTTGGCTTAAAACTTTCAGATGGCCAACATGCAAAAGCTGGCGCTATTATCTTCCGTCAAAGAGGTACTAAAATTCATCCTGGTAAAAATGTAGGTCGCGGTGGCGATGACACATTAT
Organism: Acholeplasmataceae bacterium; assembly: GCA_963678355.1. GTDB lineage: Bacteria > Bacillota_I > Bacilli_A > Acholeplasmatales > Acholeplasmataceae > WOFB19. The sequence continues at coordinate 628,279 of OY782823.1, forward strand.
TTGCTAAAGTTAGCGGTGTTGTTAAGTACGAAAGACTTGGAAAAAATAGAAAACAAGTTTCAGTTTACGAAGGATAACCTACGTTATCCTTTTTTTTCGCAAATGAGAAAGGAGTGATATCTATGTTTATAGACGAACTCACAGTAGAAGTATACGGTGGTAAAGGTGGCAACGGTATGGCCTCATATCGCCGAGAAAAATATGTAGAATTTGGTGGTCCATGGGGCGGTAATGGTGGCCATGGAGGCAATGTCATCTTTGTTGGTGAAGAAGGCGAATCTACATTAATTAATTTACAATATAGAAGACATATTAAAGCCAAAGGTGGCACCAATGGTATGAGTAAAGGTATGCATGGCGCAAACGCAGAACATGTATATGTTAAAGTACCACTTGGGACAGTTGTCTATACAGAAAATAAAGAACATAAAATTGGTGAAATCACTAGACATGGTCAAGAATTAGTGGTTGCTAAAGGCGGTAAAGGTGGACGTGGTAATATGGCGTTTGCGACAAACCGTAATCCAGCACCTGATTTTGCTGAAAATGGAGATCCAGGTGAGTATAAGAAGATTCGTATTGAACTTAAAGTACTTGCTGATGTTGGTATGATTGGTTATCCTAGTGTAGGAAAATCTACTTTATTATCAGTTGTCTCTAATTCAAGACCAAAGATTGCGGCATATCCATTTACAACACTTCAACCAAATTTAGGTATGGTCTATGTTGGCGATGAATCATTTGTCCTTGCAGATCTTCCAGGTTTAATTGAAGATGCCCATCAAGGTCATGGTCTAGGCATTCGTTTCTTAAAACACATCGAAAGATGTAGAGTCTTTTTACATGTTGTTGATTTAACAGCTGATGATCCATATGATTCATATGTTAAAATCAATCATGAATTAGAAATGTATGACGAAAAACTTATTGATCGTCCACAAATCGTTGTTTGTAACAAGATTGAGATGCCTGGTGCTGAAGATAAGTTTAGAGAGCTTCAAGAAAAAATCTCTGTACCAATGATTTCAATATCAGCGATTGAACATAAAAATGTTGATCAATTATTATACTTAACACTTGATACATTAAAACATGCACCTGACTTAATCGAAGATGAAGATGAATCAGATGAAGTACTATATCAATTTGAGGACAAAGAAGAAGGTCCTGGATTTGAAATTAATGTTGAAGATGGTGTTTATGTTGTATCTGGTTCTAAGATTGAATTATTATTTGCTAGAACTGATTTTTCTAGAGAAGATGGTATTAAACGTTTCTCTAGACAATTAAGAACACTTGGTGTTGATGACGCTTTAAGAGAAGCGGGTTGTAAAAATCATGACTCAGTCCGTATCTTAAAATATGAATTTGAATTTATAGAATAAAATAAAAGTCCATTTAATTGATATGATCCCCTTAAAGTAGACACTACAAATAATTAAAATGTAGATGTTTATAAGAAAGGGGGTCTTTTCTTTATGGGAAGACAATCAAATATTAGTAAAGAAGAAAAACTTAATATAGTTAAAGCCTATTTATCAGGTGAAATATCAATAGGAAAGAAAGCGTATGATTTAGGTGTAAGTACAACAACAATCAGAAGGTGGATATCAAGATATGAATCAATCGGAGAAAAAGCTTTTGATGATAAGCCAAGAAATAAGACATACACCAAAGTATTTAAACATAAAGTTATTGAATCTTATTTAAATGGGGAAGGATCCTATCAAGAAATCGCTAAAAAATATAAAATAACGACACCATCAATCGTTCAAAGTTGGGTCATGAAGTATAATAGACATAACGAGATAAAAACATATGAACCAAAGGGGTATGTCTATATGGCCAAAACAAGAAAAGTAAGTTATGAAGAAAAACTAGAAATCATTAAATGGACAATTGCACATAATGACGCATATAAACTGGCAGCAGAGAAATATCATACATCTTATGCACAAGTCTATAATTGGGTAAAGAAATATAGACAAGATGGTGAAGAAGGCTTATTAGATACTAGAGGCAAGCGTAAAGCTATTGAATCACTATCTGAGGTTGAGAAATTACAAAGAGAAATTAAATTATTAAAACAAAAAAATGAGCGATTAGAAATGGAAGCTGAAGTGATAAAAAAATACCAGGCGAACGAAAGGAGGGCTATTTCAACAAAATTCGCCAAGAAACCAAATACAAAACGATAAAAGAACTTCACAAAGCCAAGAACTATCCAATTTTCGTATTATGTAAGATATTAAAGATTACTCGAAGTAGTTATTATAAATGGTTAAATAGAGTAGAAACAAAGCAAGAAAAAGAAAACCATGAGATCGCACAAATCATTCTAGAGTATCATGAATTTTTTGAAGGTATCCTAGGTTATCGAAGAATGACCTATTGGATAAATAGACTTAATCAAAGAAAATATAATCAAAAACGCATAAGGAGACTTATGCGTATGATGGGTATATCTGCGGTAATTAGAAGAAAACGTAAAGGTTATAAGAAATCAACACCTGAAGTCACAGCTGAGAATGTGTTAAATCGTGAATTTAGTGCAGAAAAGTCAAATGAGAAATGGCTAACAGACGTTACAGAATTTAAAATGATAGGCACGCAAACAAAACTTTATTTGAGCGCCATTATAGATTTATATGACAAGCGTGTTGTCAGTTATTATATGTCTACATCCAATAACAATCAATTAGTATTTAAAACATTTGATTTAGCCATTAAATCAAACCCAAATGCTAAACCAATATTTCATAGTGATAGAGGTTATCAATACACAAGTAAAATATTTAAAAACAAACTGGAACAACAAGGTATGACTCAAAGTATGTCAAGAGTTGGAAGATGTATAGATAATGGACCCATGGAAGGTTTCTGGGGGACACTTAAAGCAGAGATGTATTATCTACATCAATTTCATGATATCAATGAACTAAAATCAAGTATTATCAAATATATCAAATTCTATAATGAACAAAGATTTCAAGCTAAGCTAAAAGGCTTAACTCCGATTGAATATCGAAATCAAGCCTTAAGTCAATTAAATATTTAATTATTTTAGATGTATAAAATATTAGGTGGTAATTAATAGGCTTTCAATTATTAGGTGGTAGACCACCTGATTTTGGAAAGGTCTATTTTTTGTATAATAAAGAAACCCTGACTTATACTATAGTTAACTGTCATAACAAATAGAAAAGGAGGGTTTCATGGATTATGATACCATAAATATATTACATCTAGAAACAATTAGAGACAAGATTCAATTATTAGAAACGAGACTTGAAAAAGGTGTGTTGATTATAGAGCTCAGATTTCATAAACAGGAAATGATTTGTCCAATATGTCAGAATATACATATAAAGTTTCATAGTTATCAGTATAAAAAAATCATACACTCAGTATCTACACATCAAAAAAGCATCATTAGATTTCACCATAGAAAATATCAGTGCAGGAAATGTCATAAGATTTTCTATGAGCATAACCCTATATCAGATATCAATGAAAACATGAGTCTATATACAAAGACATCAATTTTAAACTATTTAAAAGATTATAATCATACCTTCACATCAGCAGCAAATCATTATTATGTATCGATACAAACGGTCATTAATATATTTGATTCATATGTAGAATCGAAAAGACGGAAGTTACCTAAAGTCATCAATATAGATGAAGTATTCATATCAAGAACGCATGCGTATAAGTATGCCTGTGTTTTATATGATTTTATAGACAAGAAAATCATTGATGTTCTGCCAACAAGACATAAACACTACTTGATTAGATATTTCTCTAGAATACCTAAAAATGAGTTAGATCAAGTTGAAGTGGTGGTGATGGATATGTGGACTTCCTATAAGGAAGTCGTTCACTTATGCATTCCAAAAGCAAAGATAGCTGTAGATTCGTTTCATTTGATCAGAACGCTTAATGAAATCATTAAACGACTTAGAATTGACACGATGCATAAATACAAGCAAGACAAAAGTAAACCTGTACATGAAGATATATATTATTACATGTTAAAAAAATTTCATTACTTCTTCGTTAAAAACTATGAGGATATCTATGATGGTAAGATTAAGATTCATAAAACAGGTCAATACTGGCATAAATCAGATATCCTTCATTATCTATTATCCATTGATGATGATTTAAAAGAAGCCTATATGTTAAAAGAACGGTATCGAGAATTTAATTTAACAGCCGCCTATGATACGTGTGATGATGAGTTAAACAATTTAATCCATCAATTTAGAAATCATAAAATCAAAGCACTGCGATCATTTGGCAAGACACTCATTAATTGGAGAGATGAAATTAAGAATTCATTTTTAGTCTATGACAGTCGAAGAATATCAAATGGGCCTATAGAATCAGTCAATAATAAAATCAAGACTGTGATTAAGACATCTAATGGTATAAAGTCATTTAATAGACTTAGAAATAAGATTATGTACTCAATTAATAAAGACGTTCCAATTAAAAACAAATAAATAGAATAGTTATGGCAGATAAAAAGGCACTCAACCGAGTGCCTTTTAACTACCACCTAATTTTAGAGAGGTCACATTGACCACCTAATTTTGGAAAGGTCTATTTGGTGTTTACCACCTTATTTTTTAAAGACCCATTATTTTCACTGTCTACTTGACAGGGAGCAGTTCAATCAAATGGACTTTTTCTTTATACTTTTTTATCTAAATGTAGTGATTTAATCTTAAATTTATAACTTTGTTTTTCCTCATTTAAATCATTTTTAAGAATCTTTTGTTCAGTCTTAGTCGTGAGCTTATTTTTAGATTTTAAATCGCTATTTAACTCTCTAAATGCTGAATCACGCTTTCTAATAGATTGGCGTAAATCTTTCTTATAATCAAGTTGAGCATCATCAATAGCCTTGTAGGCATCACTGATCTTTTGTTTGATATGTGTAAGTTTTTGATCATGGGACTCATTAATTTGTTTTTCTTGATCTGAAAACTTAGATAGAAGTACTTGATTCTTTTTATCAAGGTGATCATTTAAGTTCTTCATGTCATCAATGCGTTTTTGATTAAGTGATTCAAGTGACTTAATATGTTTTTCATGTTGATCCCTTAAAGCATGAATCTTATCTTGGGAATCATTTGAGTATTGAAGTGCAATCTCGTGTTGATTTTGATTAATTGAATTAATTTCACTTTCAATTTCTTTAGATAATCTACTAATACTATTTTCTTGTTCAGTGATGGCAAAATCAAGTGAACGACTTTTAGCAGTATATGACTTCGCAGCTAAAATAGATTCATTCTTTTGATTTCGTTTAGCTGATACTAACATATGTTCAACAAGTTTTCGTTGTTGTTCTAAGAAGATTTCAACTTCTTTAGTAAATATATGTGCACTATCTGATAGAAGTTTCATTGAACGTTTTTCATTTGCTTTTATATCTTGAATTAATACAGCCTCTTTATCTAGATGAACCCGATAATAACGCTTGATGAGTTTAAGTTGTTTTTGCTGCTCAATCATAATGTAATCTGAGAATGCATCAGCTTTCTTTAAAAAGTTAGATTGAGCATCCTTCATTTGATTTTCACTTAAATACATATGTTCTTGGATATATTGGTTAAACTTACCAAAGGCATCATCAAAGATATTGAAATTAATGTTAATCTGTTTAAAGACTTTTTTAAAGTAGTTTTCATAGATTGCATAGACTTTCGTATCTTTTTTAAGTCGACGTTTAAAATTAAAGTCTTCAAAACGCATTTTTCTAGTCATGCGTTGTTTTTTAAAGGAAAGACGATTAATTGCACGATGATATCTTGTAATTTGATCCTCGTATGTTTTTATGCGTTTAGAAACTGCTTCAATGATGTATTCGTGACGCTTGATCAATTGATCATTTTCTTTGATTAAAGATTTATGCTCAAAATCATCCTTATCATATCCCTCATTAATCTTTAAGAGTTGTTGGATAAAGTTATGATGTTTTTCTAAGATGGCTTGTTCAGATAATATGGTAGCTTCTAATGATTTAATCTCCTCTTCAAGATGCTTGATGTCAATATTGAATTGATCAATATTGTTTTGATTAAAAAATTGGAAAGTTTCATGTCTTAAAGCATGTTTATAGTGATTGATATCACTGACTTGTTTTTCAAGGTATGCAAATAATACTTGTTTTTTCTTTTCAACTGCATCATCGACTAATAGATGAATCTCAGCAATGTAATCTTGGAATAAATCCATTGATTTTCTAAAGATATCAGGATGTGCAGGTAAATGAAATAGGGTATCAATTAAGTCATTTATAACTAGCACGCGTTGATATGCAAAAATTAATGATTCAACAAGTTGTTCAACATAAAACTGTTCTAATTCAACATCTAATTCATAATGTTTGATCGCTTTTAGTGCTTCATTTTGTTGAATACGAGATTTTGTTTTTAAATCAGCACGACGCATAAATGTCGTACGTTTTTGATAAATCATTGTCTCATGTCTAGAAACTAAAAACTTATGATCATTCATCTGAATTTGTGCGACTTCTTCCTGATAGTGCCAATCGATGTTTTGTTGTTCATATTTATAGTCGTGTTGTGTGGATTGTCTTTCAAATACGGATTGCGCTAAAATTGATCTAAGATCATAATCTTTTTGGAATTCTTCACGCTTGATTTTAGCTTTTTCTAATTCTAATTGCACATTAGAATTAATTACTAGCATTTCAGCTTCTAAATCAAGTTTACTCTTTTCTTCTAGGTAATTGAGTTCTTGATGGGCTAGATCATATGCGTGCTCGATATTTAATATTTCAATCTTAAACTCATTTAATGCGATTTGTTGATCGTTATTTAAAAGACTTAATTCACGTTCTTGAACAAGATTTTGAAGTGATATTTGTGTTTCTAATGGTAAGTCATCTTGATCTAGAGTATAAGTTAATATTTCATGTTTAGATGTCTTTTGATTATTGTTTAATGCAATCTTAGCATTTTCAAATTCTAAGTTATAACGAAAGTTTAATTCTAGTTTCTTTAAACTTTGATGGTATTGATTGGTTAGAAGAAGTTTGTTTAAACGCCATTCATAACGTTTTGTTAAGAATTTATTTTCTTCAGTGGTTAAATCTTGTTGAAACTTTTGTTTCATCTTAAAAATATCATTTTGCGTACGGATAATCAGACGATTGAAATCTTTATCTAACGCTTTAGTTTCTGTTTTCATATCACGGCCTAAACGACTTTGCATATGTTCAGAGCTATCTTTCATCTTATCGCGATAATCTTTGATCACTTCTGATTTATTTAATTCAAACTGTTCTCTATTATTTGCGAGTTTGGAGTTATAAATACTAATTGATTCACCATGTTCTAAAATGAGCTTTTCGCGTTTATTTTGATATTGAGTCGTAGTTTCTTCAAATTGATTATCATATAGAGCTAGATCATTTGCATATTTTGTTTTAATGGTTTCAACTTTATCTTGATAATTGTTTTTTAATACTTGAATGTTTTCATAAACGGGTTCATTGAGTTTTTCAACTGATTTATCAAGTTTACCAACTGCTTGATGATAAGACTTACTCAATTGGCTGATCTTTTTATTTATCGTTACATTAACATCATTAAACGTCTTTTTAATGTCTATATATTTTAAATTATTTTCATTAATTAAAGCTTCTTGAAGTGATTTATTATTGTCAATAGCATCACTTTTAACTTTATTAATATCATTAAATTGATCGATTAATGCTTGTTTTTGTTTTTCAAAGTTAGCATTCATCGCTTCTTCAGTCATCTTATGTTCTTTTTCAATTTCATCAATGATGTTTAAATTTTCTGCACGATTTTTCTTATAAATTTGACCAAGGCTAAATAGTTCACGTTGCATGTGAGAAGAAGCATCTGCAATCTGTGATTCAATTTGTTCTCTTAATTTAATACGATCACTTTCAATTTGACTTAAGATGTGTTGATATTTAGCTTGTATCTCACGGTTGTTACTGATCAGTAATCGATGTTGTAGTTTGATTTCTTGTGTGTTCTTTTCTACAATTTTATTATATGCACGATTGTATTTGTCATAGAGTACTTGATAACGACGTTCCATCTTGTTTAAGCGTTCTAAAAAAAGCGATTTATTTGTCTCTTCTAAATCACTTTGTTGAGCATCAAAAGGCTCATAGAGTTTTAATTCCTTAGAAAATGTTCTATAAATAGAACGATAGATAGGATCTTCTCCAAGAATTGCCTTTAATTCAGTTTGGAAGTGCTTAATTTTGTCTTTATCCAAGTGAACATCACATCCTAAATTAATTATATCATATTCATATGTTATGATAGAAAAAAGTTCTAAAAAATGATATAATATTTTTAGATTTGCGAAAGTGGTGAATTTTTTATGTATGCATATATAAAAGGTCAAATTACAGCGATTAAACCAACCCATATCGTCTTAGAAAATCATGATATCGGTTATCAGATTTTATCGCCTTATCCATATCAATATCATTTAAAAGAAATTGTGACGGTCTACACCTATCATTATGTTAGAGAAGATATGAATCTACTCTATGGTTTTGATTCTGTAGAAGCACTTGATTTATTTATTAAATTAATTAGTGTATCAGGTATTGGACCAAAGAGTGCACTATCGATGTTAGCATCTAATCAAGTCGATGAAACGATTCTTGCGATTGAGCAAGCAGATGTTAAATTTTTAACGAAGTTTCCGGGCATTGGATCAAAGAGTGCTCAACAGATCATCCTTGATCTTAAAGGTAAGTTAGTCACTGAGGTAGACTCACTTATTCCATCAGCTGAAAATGACGTTACACAGGCATTATCAGCACTTGGATATAGTAAAACTGAAATTAGAAAAGTATTAAAGAAAGTGGATCTTGATAAGACTGTTGAAGAAGCAATCAAAGATGCATTACAACTATTAATTAAGTAGAGGCATTTATGGACAAAGATAGAATTGTAACAGCAATGTCAACTAAAGAAGATGAAGATCAAACATTACGCCCTCAAATGTTGGACCAATACATTGGTCAACCAGACATTAAGGAAATGCTTGATGTTTATATCAAAGCTGCACTAAAACGTGAAGAGGCACTTGATCATATTTTGTTATATGGTCCTCCAGGCTTAGGTAAAACGACTTTAGCTCAAATCGTGGCTAATGAATTAGGTGTAAATATTAAAGTCACTAGTGGCCCTGCAATTGAACGCAGTGGAGATCTAGCTGCTGTGCTCAGCAGTTTAAATCCTGGTGATGTTTTATTTATTGATGAAATACACAGATTACCAAGGTTTGTTGAAGAGGTTTTATATAGTGCGATGGAAGATTATGTACTTGATATCGTTATTGGTAAAGATTCTAGTACAAGATCAATTAGAATTGACCTTCCGCCATTTACATTAATTGGTGCAACCACTAGATTTGGTGATCTTTCGGCACCGCTTAGAGATCGATTCGGGGTTGTTTTTAGATTGTCATATTATAAACTACCTGAGCTTATGCAAATTGTTGAGAGAACTTCTGGTGTTTATCAAAATAAAATTGATGAAGATGCAGTTAAATCTCTTGCTAGAAGAAGCAGAGGCACACCTAGAATCGCGAACCGTCTATTTAGACGTGTTAGAGACTTTGCTGAAATCATCGGTAATGGTGTCATCACAAATGATATTACCAATCACGCGCTATCTAAGTTAGGGATTGACCAAAACGGTTTAGATCATACCGATTATAGATATTTAAAGGCTATCGTTGAGAAATTTAATGGTGGACCTGTGGGTATTGAAACTATATCAGCGTCAATTGGTGAAGAAATGACAACCGTTGAAGATGTTTATGAACCATACCTTCTAATGGAAGGCTATATAAAGAGAACACCTAGAGGAAGAGTTGCTACTGAAAAAACATACGATGCTCTAGGCATTAAATACTACAAAGGATTATTTGACAATGAAAGTTAGTGAATTTGATTTTAACCTACCACAAGAATTAATTGCTCAACATCCAGTTGACCAAAGAGATCATTCAAGATTAATGGTAGTTGATAGAAGTGATGAAAGTATTAGTCATCACCATTTCTATGACATCCTAGATGAATTAACATCTAATGATTGTCTTATTTTAAATAATACAAAAGTCATTCCTGCACGCTTAATCGGTGAAAAACTAGATACAAAAGCAGTCATTGAAGTACTTTTATTAAAAGAAGAGGATAAAGATACTTGGGAAGCTTTAACAAAACCTGCAAAACGCGTTAAAGTTGGCACAATCGTTGATTTTAACGGTCTACTACAAGCAGAATGTATCGAAGTTAGAGATGAAGGCATTAGAGTCTATAAATTAAAATACGAAGGTATCTTTATTGAAACCATTGAAAAATTAGGGACAATGCCACTGCCTCCATATATCCATGAAAAACTTAAAGAACAAAATAGATATCAAACCGTATATGCAAAAGACTTAGGTAGTGCAGCAGCACCTACTGCTGGTCTACATTTTACGGTTGAACTGCTTGAAAAGATTAAAGCTAAAGGTGTAGAAATCATACCTGTAACCCTAAATGTTGGACTTGGTACATTTAGACCTGTTCAAGTTGAAGAAATCACTGATCATCATATGCATAAAGAAACCTATACGATTACCGAAGAAAATGTAAAGCGTCTAAATAATGCTAAAGACAGTGGTAAACGTATGATATGTGTCGGAACAACATCGCTTAGAACAGTTGAATCAAATTATGATCATGGTTTTCATGCAGGTACTTTTGAGACTGGTATATTCATATATCCAGGCTACAAATTTAAGGTTTGTGATGCACTAATTACTAATTTCCATCTACCTAAATCGACGTTATTAATGCTAGTGAGTGCACTTGCTACAAAAGACCTTATCAAGAAAGCATATGATACAGCAGTCGACATGAAATATAGATTTTTCTCATTTGGCGATTCTATGTTCATCAAATAATTGAAATAACACATAAAAATATGTATAATCAAATTAGGTGAGATAATGAACATAAATTTATTTGAAACAATCCAACTTACAGAGATATTGATTATTGTAGGTATCATTGCTATCGTTTTAGTCGTATTAGCAGTGCTTATATTCGGTAGAAGAAAACCTAAAAAGACTAACTTAGATGAAGCATTATTAAATCGCTTAGTCCTAGCTTTAGGTAGTGATCAAAATATCATGTCTGTAAACTTAGAACAACAACGTATTCAAATTAAAGTCAAAGATACAAAACTTATTAATCAAGACTTTTTCAAGGATGAAAAAATACCAGCATTTATATCTGGTACTAAAATAACTGTTCTTTTTAAAGAACACGCAAAAGAAATTTCACAGTTTCTAGCGAGTAAAGGAGCTTAATTATGAAAAAATCGTTTTTAATTACTTCTGAATATGGTATTCATGCAAGACCTGCAACAAGACTTGTAAACTTAGCCATGAGCTTTGAATCAGAAGTTGAATTACAATCAATGGGTAAATCAGTAAACCTTAAATCAATTATGGGACTTATGTCACTTGGTATTTATAAAGGTGAAGAAGTAGTCATTATCGCTGAAGGTCATGATGCTGAACATGCTCTTCAAGCATTAAGCGACTTTATCATTTCAGAAGGATTAGGAAGACTAGCTTAAAGTGGTAGATTTTCTACCACTTTATTGTATAAATTGAACTTATGAGACAGAAAAAATTAAAATTTGTAACCATTGAATTATTAGAATCAAAAGGTGTCGTTTGTGAACCTAAACATATTGAACTTCCTAAAGATAAGAAAATTCATCTTGAAGTAGGTAGTGGGAAAGGTCAATTTATAACAAGCCTTGCCCAAGATTTTAAAGATGAGTTTTTTATTGCTTTTGAGCTTAATATGTCAGTCATTTATCGCATCGTTGAAAAACAAGAAGCACTTGGATTAGATAATATATTAATCATTTTAGGTGATGCTAAAGATCTAGAAACATATTTTGATAATCACACAATTGATCAATTATATCTAAATTTCTCTGATCCATGGCCAAAGAAACGTCACCACAAGAGACGCTTAACTTTCCCTACATTTTTAGAATTGTATAAAAATGTAATTAAGGAAGATGGTATCTTACAATTTAGAACTGATGTATTACCATTTTTTGAAGATAGTATAGAATATGTTAAAACAACATTTGATGTTTTTGATTTAACATTTGACCTACCAGTTAGTCTATACATGACAGAATATGAAGAAAAGAAGCGTAGCATCAGTAAAATCAATCAGCTTAAAGGAAGAATAAAACATGCTTAATCAATTATATATAGATTTATTTAACATAGAAGCAACTTCAAGTTTTGAAAAACCGGTTGCTACATATATGGAAAACTTTATAAGAAAATTTCCAACTTATGAAATTAAAAGAGATAAGTTAGGCTCAATCTTTGCCTATAAGAAATCTAAGTCAGTAAATGCACCTACGGTGATGGTTGCTGGTCACATGGATGAAGTTGGTTTAATCGTTGTTGGTATTACTTCATTTGGTATGTTAAAACTTCAAGCCATTGGTGGTATTAATGGCGAGGTCTTGGTCTCTCAAATTTTAAAAGTATATACGAAAGATGGTATTTTAAAAGGTGTTATTGGGGCTGTACCTCCACATCTTAAAACACAACAATCAACACAGATTTCTGATCTACTTTTAGATATTGGGGCATCTAGCAAAGAAGAAGCCATCTCATTTGGTGTAGAAATTGGTAATATGGTCTTGTTTGAAAATCCAATGATTATCACTAAAAATCCAAAACGCATTATCTCTAAAGCCATTGATAACAGATTTGGTTGTGCACTTAGTTTAGAAGCGATTGAATATTTTGCAGATAAAGAATTACCATTTAATGTTGCTATTGGTGCTACAGTTCAAGAAGAAGTTGGATTAAGAGGTGCTGAAACAGCAGTGAATATGATTGCTCCAAATGTCTTTTTAGCACTTGATTCATCACCAGTTAATGATCATGCGACTAAAGAAGGATTAGGTCAATTAGGGCAGGGATTCTTAGTTAGAATCTATGATCCTAGAAATACCATGCATCAGGGATTACTTAATTATATCGTTGGTCTTGCAGAAGATAAGAATATTAATTATCAATACTTTACATCTAAAGGTGGTACTGATGCAGCTAAAGCACTAGATGCCCTTGATGGTGTACTTGCAACAACCATTGGACTACCTGCAAGATATATTCATTCAACTGCTGGTATGTGTGATACAGATGACATCGATGCTGCAAGAGCGATGCTATTTGCTATTTTAGAAGATATTGACCCTGAAATAATCAAAGCGTTAATCAAAGCTTAAATAAAAGGGTCTTTAAAAAATAGTGTGGTAAACACCAAATAGACCTCTCCAAAATTAGGTGGTCAATGTGACCTCTCTAAAATTATGTGGTAATGTAAAGGCACTCAGACGAGTGCCTTTTTATCTGCCATAACATTAACTTTTATTTGTTTTTAATTGGAACGTCTTTATTGATTGAATACATAATCTTATTTCTAAGTCTATTAAATGACTTTATACCATTAGATGTCTTAATCACAGTCTTGATTTTATTATTGACTGATTCTATAGGACCATTTGATATCCTTCTCTGGTCATAGATTAAATGAGTTCTTAATTTCATCTCTCCAGTTGATCAGTGTCTTACCAAAAGATCTTAATCCAGCAAGTTTATGATTTCTAAATTGATGGATTAAGTTGTTTAACTCATCATCACACGTATCATATAAAGCAGTGAGATTAAACTCTCTGTACCTCTCTTTTAACATGTAGGCTTCTTTTAAATCATCATCAATGGATAATAGATAATGAAGGATATCTGATTTATGCCAGTATTGACCTGTTTTATGAATCTTAATCTTACCATCATAGATATCCTCATAGTTTTTTACGAAGAAGTAATGAAATTTCTTTAACATGTAATAATACATATCATCATGGATAGGTGCACTCTTGTTTTGCTTGTATTGATTCATGGTATCAATTCTAAGACGTTTAATGATTTCATTAAGCGTTCTTATCAAATGAAATGAATCAACAGCTATCTTTGCTTTTGGGATACATAGATTCACGACTTCCTTATAGGAAGTCCACATATCCATCACCACCACTTCAACTTGATCTAACTCATTTTTAGGTATTCTAGAGAAATATCTAATCAAGTAGTTTTTATGTCTGGTTGGTAAGACATCAATGATTTTCTTGTCTATAAAATCATATAAAACACAGGCATACTTATACGCATGCGTTCTTGATATGAATACTTCATCTATATTGATGACTTTAGGTAACTTCCGTCTTTTTGCTTCTACATATGAATCAAATATATTGATCACCGTCTGTGTCGATATATAATAGTGATTTGCTGCTGATGTGAAGGTATGATTATAATCTTTTAAATAGTTTAAAATTGATATCTTTGTATATAGGCTTATATTCTCGTTAGTATCTGATAATGGATTGGATTCACTAAATGTTTTCTTACATATCCCGCATTGATACCTTCTTTGATGTAATCTAATCATGCTTTTTTGATGTGTGGAGATTGAATGAATAATATGCTTATATAAATAGCGATGAAATTTAATGTCGTCAGATCCACATATTGGGCAGATCATTTCCTGTTTATGAAATCGTAATTCGATAATTAATTGGTTTTCTTCAAATCTTGTTTCTAATAATTCAATCTTATCTCTAATTGTTTCTAGATGTAATATATTTATGGTATCATAATCCATGAAACCCTCCTTTCTTTAAGTTATGACAGTTAACTATAGTATAAGACAGGGTTTCTTTTTTATACAAAAAAATAGAGCTTTCCAAAATTAGGTGGTATACCACACTATTTTTTAAAGCCTATCTTCTACCACACAATATTTTATACATCTAAATAAAACACTCATGAAATAAGACCGAAAGGTCTTTTTTTCTTGCATTACAGTATCTTTATTTGTATAATATAAACGTACTTATGAGACCCATTCATGGGCTTGAAAAGGAGAAGAAAATGAAGAAAAATGATATGAGAAGCTTAACGCTTACTGCAGTTTTTGCTGCAATTATTATGTTGATGTCTTTAATACCACAAATAGGATTTGTAACAATCTTTCCTGGGGTTAGTGTAACACTTGTACACATACCGGTATTAATAGGCGTTTTTTTGTTGCCTAAAAAATATAGTTGGTATTTAGGTCTATTCTTTGGACTAGGTTCCCTAATTGCCTCAGCATTATATGCGGCAACACCGTTTGATTATGCATTTATCTATCCATGGATTTCAGTTTTACCTAGAATATTATTCGTCGTTGCTGCGGCATATATCTATGATGGATTTAAATGGTTGTTTACTAAATTTAAGGATGCTAGAGTATTTTCTTTTAGCTTAATTGCATTAATTACGTTATTTGCACTATTTTTTGGCATAAGAGCAATCACACATAATGTTGCATATAACGATTATACAACTGCTCAAACTGAACTTGCACAAATTGAAGCAAGTCTTGCAGGTGATGATCTAAACTTTGGTGAACGCGCAAATTTAATGATTGATCAAGCACAATTACAATTACAAATGCCTCAAATCCTAAGTGATGCAGAAGCATATGAAGCAAGTTTATCAGGATATACAATACCACTATCATTAGTGCTAGCAACTGTATTTATTGGTCTATATTTCAACTTTATAGTAAAAGATAGAGAAGAGTTTAACATCTATCCAAGTGCAATCATTATTTCAACACTAGCACATACTGTATTGGTATTAGGTGCTGTTGTGATCTTTAGACCAGGACTATTTTATGATACGTTTGGTACAAGTCAGTCAGTTTTAACTATTTTATATAGTATTGCAGCTGCAAATGGCTTAATAGAAGCATTGGTAGCAACCGTTATCGGTGTACCAATCATTATGGGATTAAAGAATTTAAGTAAAAAATACTAAGAAGGTGTTTATATGATTTTATTATTTGATGTTGGAAATACAAATATATCAATCGGTGTCTCTGATGGCTTTAAGATTATCGATACATATCGCTTAAATACGATTGTGAGCAAAGCTGCTGATGAATATTATATTCAGTTAAAGAACTTAATTGATTTAAGTGAAATCAAAGAAGTCGCGATTGCATCAGTTGTCCCTAGAGTTACTGAGAAATTAATTGAAATATCAGAGCATCATCTAAACATTACACCACTTGTGATTGGCCCAGGTGTTAAGACTGGTATGAATATCAAAACCGATAACCCACGAGAAGTTGGTGCTGATTTGATCTGTGATGCTGCAGGTATCACTAGATTTGATAAACCTACATTAATCGTTGATTTAGGTACTGCGATTAAGTATATCTATGTTAAAGATAAAACGATTAAAGGTGTGATTATCACACCAGGCGTTTCAATTTCTATTAAAGCTTTAGTTGGTCACACTGCATTACTTCCAGATATTGATATTACGGTACCTAAAAAAGTTTTAGGTACAAATACCGTACACTGTATGCAATCTGGGGTAACCTATGGTGTTGCATCTCAAGTTGATGGATTAATTGACCGTATTAAAGATGAGACAGGTGAAGATTTCTATGTGATCTTAACAGGTGGACTTTCAGAAACAATCGCACCACTTTGTAAACATGATCTAGAGCGTGATCCTGATTTGGTGTTAAAAGGTTTATACCATATTTTTACAAAAAATATCTAAGTTAAAACAAAAATCCATGCATTGCATGGGTTTTTTATATATATTATATAAATATCTATGCATATGCTTAAATAATCTTATGATTTGGGTTATAATAGTTTTAGGTGATGAAATGAACTATAAAGACAATTATAATTTCTGGAAAAAACAAAATTTAGTTCCAGAACTACAAAAAGAATTAGAACAATTAAATCAAACGCAAATTGAAGATGCATTCTATCAAAATCTAAACTTTGGAACTGGCGGGCTTCGAGGTATCATGGGTGTTGGAACGAATAGAGTCAATATTTATGTGATTTCAAAAGCCACTTTAGGACTTGCAAACTATTTAAACGAAAAAGGTTTAACTAGAGGTGTTGCAATTTCTTATGATAATAGAAAAGATTCCAAAGTCTTTGCTAAGCATGCTGCGATGGTATTAGCTAAAGAAGGTATTCCTTCTTATTTATTTGATGAACTAAGACCAACACCAATGCTAAGCTTTGCAGTTAGACACTTTAATTGTGATGCAGGTATTATGATCACTGCTTCACATAACCCTAAAGAATATAATGGTTATAAAGTCTATAATAAAACTGGTGCGCAAGTTAACTTAGAAGAAGCAAATCTAATTATTAATCATATCAATCAAATTGAAAATCCATTTGAAATTGAAACCTTAGATGATATGATTACACCAATTGATCAATCATTTGATGACATCTATTTAAACAAAGTTAGAGGCATTAAGATCTATGATGAAGAAAAGAAAGTAAAAATTGTTTACTCTCCACTTCATGGTACTGGTGGTCCAGTGATTCCTAAGTTTTTAAAAGCTGAAGGGTTTGATATTTATCCATATGAACCACAAATGGTTAATGATCCTAATTTTGGTGCAACAAAATCTTCTAATCCAGAAGAAGCACTTGCTTATGAAGGCGCAATTAGTTATGCCAAAGAAATCGATGCTGATATCGTGATGTTAACAGATCCAGATGCAGATAGATTAGGCATTGCAGTTAAACATCATGATACATATCAATTAGTATCTGGTAATCAAACGGCATCAATTGAATTATTTTATTTATTAAACGAGAAACAAAAAAATAATAACTTACCATCTGATGGCCAAGTTTATACAACAAATGTGACAACTGATTTGATTAAGGATATTGGCGAATCTTTTGGATTAAAAGTGATTACGACATTAACTGGATTTAAATTTATTGGTGAGCAAGCTGATATTTATGAAGGTAAGAAACCTTATGTCTTTGGATGTGAAGAATCTTATGGTAGCTTAATCTCAGATTTTGTTAGAGATAAAGATGCTGTGCAAGCAGTTTATATGTTATCTGAAATTGCCAATCATTTAAAACTTCAAGGGTTAACTATTATTGATTATTTAGATATTATCTATAGTAAATATGGTACATATTATGAATATACTAACCCTATGAAATTTGGTGGTATTGAAGGTGCTGATAAAATTAAACGCATCATGGCATATTATAGAGAAAATCCGCCAGTGCTTCCCGATCAAGAACTTATTGCATATGATGATGTATTGTTAGGCTTCCATGTTGAAAATGGCGAAAAAACGCCTCTAACACTACCTAAATCAAATGTATTAAAGTATTACTATTCAGATCATACATGGGTTGTATTTAGACCAAGTGGTACTGAACCAAAGATTAAAGTCTATTTTGGCGTAAAATTCCCATCAAAAGAAAAAGCAGAGGCTTACGTTGAAGTTGCGAATAAGGTCATCGTTGACCAAATAGAGAAGATATAAGATGAATAAAATTGATTTTACAATGCTATTCATGCATGACAATCAAATCAAATTCAGTATATTTTCCATGATTTTAGGATTTATTGCCACGGGTGTTTTCATTATTTACTTGAATGCCTTTTACATGACATTATGTCTTGTTATATTGATAATTGCAATCATTTGGTTTTCATATAGATATTCAACAGTAAAATATTTTGTATCCCATGCTGTTGAAGTTGAAGGTGTGGTTAGTCAAGTGTTTACTTCTAGCAGTCTTGCTAGAATTAATATTAAATTTAATTACGAGGAAAAATCATATCAGTTTAGTCAATCCACGTATTCAACACGCGCTGTTGGACTCATTAAAAGTGGTGAAAAAATTATATGCCTTATTGATAAAAGACATCCAGAAAAGGCCATGATTAAACGATTGATTTGTAAATCGTAGTAAGGAGCGTTAAAATGTACAATTTAAGAAGAGAACGATATTTAAAATATGTCGAACAAGAATCAATCTCGATTTTTTTCTCAGGTGTAGCACCTCATAAATCTCAAGATTCTTTCTTCCCATTTGATGTTGATAAAAATTTCTTTTATCTAACAGGCATCAATCAAGAAAACGTGGCGTTAGTCATGATTAAAGGATTAGAATCAAGCGAGTCATTTATTTTTATTGAACCGATTGATCCAATCAAAGCGTTATGGGTTGGCGCAGGGCTTTCATTTGAAGAAGCAGCTGATCTTTCAGAAGTACCTTTAAAAAACGTTAGAGATATTAACGGTTTAGATACTTTTATTGCCAATATGTTATCAACTTCTAGAAGAGCTATTTTTGGTGATTTAAAAACAACTTACCTTGATTTAGATCGCATCGCAGTAGATCTTCCTGATACTTTAGGACAAGCATATGCTAAAAAATTAGTCAATTTATATCCATACATGCAAATTAAACCTAATCAATCATATTTAGCTAGATTACGTACGATTAAAGATGAACATGAAATTGAAAAATTAAAAGCGTCAATTGCGATCACAAAAGATGGTATTGAACGTATTATGTCTACGATGAAACCAGGTGAGACTGAATATTCAATCGAAGCTGAGTTTAATTACGTATTAAATAAAAATCGCGCAATTCCAGGATTTACTACCATTGCTGCATCTGGTAAGAATGCTACAACACTACATTATATTGATAATGACTGCCAAATTAATGATAAAGAACTTGTTTTATTTGATTTAGGCGCATGTAGAGACCAATATAGTGCAGATATCACAAGAACTATGCCATCTAATGGTAAATTTAGTGATCGTCAAAAAGCAGTTTATCAAACTGTATTAGATGTTAATAAGAAAACGATTGAATGGTTAAAACCTGGTATTACTCTAAAAGAATATAACGAATTCGGTAGACAATTACTGATTGAAGGTGCTAAGAAACTAGGCTTAATAGAAAAAGATGAAGATATCATTAAATACTATTATCACAGCCTTGGCCATTATCTAGGACTTGATGTTCATGATGTTGGTAAATACTCAGAACCAATTCCAGTAGGTGCCGTGATTACAATTGAACCTGGCTTATATATTGCTGAAGAAGGTATTGGTGTTCGTATTGAAGATGACTTATTAGTCACTGAAGATGGATGTATCAATTTAAGTAAAGATATCATTAAAGAAGTTGATGATATTGAAGCCTTCATGAATAAATAATATTGATAACACTTAAGATCATTTGATTTTAAGTGTTTTTTTTATAAGCAAAAATATCATCTATCCTCTAGTATGATGTAGAGGTGATAAAATGAAAAAAGTTATGACATTTGTTTTAATGTTATGTTTGATGTATGTATTCACACCCAGTGTGAAAGCTGATTCAAATTATCAAAGTTTTGAGACATTAGACATTGAATCAGGAAAATTATTAGAAGATTTTAGTACAAGTGACTATAAAACCTATTATAAAAAGGTGACTAAGCGAAAATTCATGGGATGGCGTACATATACGGTTAATAAAAATATCGACTGTAGCTATATCAGTGAAACGATGTTTTCCTATTATAATGATGGGTATTCACCCATTAGTTATCACTATGAGTTAGAACAAAACGCTTCAAGTAAGTTATCATTATCTGCAAGTGGTTCACTTGGTGTTAAATCATCTAAATCAGTGCCTAAATTTAAGAATAACTTAGATGCTTCATTAAAATTATCTGCTGATTATACACAAATGACAGATGAAAAAACTAGTGTTGAAATAGATTTTGATGTAGATCCTGGAACACAGGTAGATTTATATGTTTATGGAGAAGGTAAAATCACGAATGGGGTTGCAGCGAGATATGTCTTTTGGTTTAGAGCACAAAAAGGTGGATTTGAACTGTTTTTAGTCACGACACAATACCAAAGACTAGAAAAGGTTAAAATATGAAACATGTCATAATCTATATCAGCATGGCTTTAATTGCGTTTGTCATGGTATGGTTAGTTAGAACAAATGAAGAAGTAGTGCCTATAAAAGTTTATACAGTTGACACAATGTATAGTTATATTATAGATAACGATGAGACCATTGATCTAAATTTTTATATCAATGACATCCATCCATTAACTGATATTAATAGTTATTTAGATTTTAGTATCGAAAATGAAGATTGCTCTAAGCTGATTGAAGTAGAACCATTAGGGATTAAATCAATTGGTAATGAGACTTATTTAGGTGAGTCTTATAATAAATATCAGATTGAAATTAAAATGCCTATAATCAATCAATCGTTTACGATAGATGATGCATATATTCATATTGAATTAGAAGGTGACTTGGTTTATAGATTTTACATTGGCTCACTTAGTTTGTATCAACCAAATGAAATGGTAAAAGCGTTTGATTGGTATAGTCTATCAGCAGTTAAGGCAAGCAATAATCAGATAAGTAGATTTTCAAAGATCTTTATTGAATATACACAAATAGATAAAACCATAAGTTATATTGAGCTTGCAAAGGATTATAGAGTAGATTATACGTTGGATGAGGAAATACTCACACTTGATATAAAAGATGAAAATAGGCTATATTATGCGACACCTGTTATCATTCACTATGTGACAGGAGAAGAGGAGATTATCAATTATTTTTTATATATCAATGATTTTCAAATATTAAAAGAATCGGGGGTTTTATTACATGTGTACATGCTTAGTTAAATTAGATCATGTATATAAATACGATGTTAAAAAATCGTATGATTTGGAAATAAATGAAGGTGATATGGTTTTAGTAAGTGGTGAAAACGGATCTGGAAAATCTACACTAACTAGACTCATATTAGGCTATATTTATCCTGATAAGGGCTATATTACAAAAAAGGATATGAATATTGGATATTTACCTGAACACATAGAATTTCCACTGTTTATGAAAGTCAGTAAGTATTTAGAAATACTATCTAGAATTAAGAAATCTAATGCATATGATCATATGATTTATCATTATAAGATTCCACTATTTAAGAGTATGTATGAACTCTCAAATGGTAATAAACAAAAACTAGGCATTATTTCTGCATGTCTAGGTCATCCTGATCTAATCATCTTAGATGAACCGCTATCTGCATTAGATGAAGATGGGCGATCTGAGTTTTATGAGATGATTAAATCATTTAAAGAAAAAAGACAAACGATGATGATTATTTCCCATTATCCAAATGAACTATTAACATTATGTAATAAACATTTAAAATTATGACATACCTTATATTTTCATATTGGATGACAAAACAAAAGATGGCTATCTATCTTTTGTTTATAGTAGTCATCTTTGTTTTATCACTATCATTCATGCAACTTGATGAAAATGTATTTAATCAAATCGCATACCACAAAGATTTTCAAAGTTATTATGAACACATGACAGTTGAATATTTATCTATCGTCTTTCCATTAATGGTCGTGATGATATCGATGCATCATGAAACGAGGCCACTTGAGATGTTATATGCTTATTTTTCTAGAGAAAAGGTCACAATTTATAAGATGCTATCTTATATCATCTTCATTATATGGATATCTTTGATAGCAGTCATATTCATTTATTGCATGCCATCATTTCTTACACATTACTATCATCCTAATCTGAGATTTTTTTTGATGTTACTGATGCTATCAACCCAAAATTTAATCGTTTTGGGGTTTGTCTTTCTATTGATTCATAAAAGACATCAAAGTTTTGCCATATTGATTGCGATCGCATGTATTATCTATCATATGCAATTGCAGGATAATTTTAATACCTTTAGGTATTATTTATTACCAATTTTTGATCAACATATGTTATCATATAAGTACAATTTTAGTTACCAAATCTTATATTTAGCACTTTGTTTATGTGTGAGCTATATAAAAATGATCAAAACTGAAATTGTATGATTTTTTCCTTGACATTCATATCTAATATATGTATAATTTATACGTAGTGAAAAGAAGAGGTACCCTCTCGCCTGATGATCCTATTCATGGGCAAAACAGTCACAGACGATTTCGTTGACTTAAAGTGGGTACAATATGTACGCACTTTTTCTTTTCCTAAAAAATTGTAAAGAGGTGAATAGTATTAAACAAACAAAAAATCAGAATGGTGATTTAGTGAATGAAAGTATCCCTAATGTCAAATTGTTATTTATTGATGATGAGGGAAACAAGATTGGTGTGATTTCACGTGCTGAAGCGATGCGTTATGCTGAAGAAAAAGATTTAGATTTAGTTGTTGTATCTCCAAATTCAAAACCAATGGTTGCGAAATTAATGGATTACTCTAAGTATCGTTATGAACAACAACGTAAACTACGTGAAATTAAGAAGAATCAAAAAGTTGTAGAACTTAAAGAAATTAGATTAAGTCCAACGATTGATAAACATGACTTTGATACAAAGTTACGCCAAGCAATACGCTTTTTAGAAAAAGGTAATAAAGTCAAATTATCAATAAGATTTAGAGGTCGTATGATTACGCATAAAGATGTAGGAAACGACGTTATTAGTCAATTTATAGATGCACTAGGTGAACTTATCATCGTTGAAGCGAAACCTAAAATGGAAGGTCGTTCAATGATTGCTGTAGTTGCACCAGCAGAAAAGAAATAACAGAAAGAGGTCAAAACTATGCCAAAACAAAAAACTCATAGTGGATTAAAGAAAAGAATCAAAGTTACTGGTTCAGGTAAGTTAAAACGTGGGCAAGCCTACAAAGGTCATTTAGCTGCTCATAAAACAACAAAACAAAATAGACAATTAAGAGGCGAAACAAGTGTTCATCCATCAGATGAAAAAAGAATTAAATCACTTATTTCGAACATGAAGTAGGAGGAGTAGAAAATGCCAAGAGTTAAAGGTGGTACGACTACTAGAAAACGTCGTAAAAAAATATTAAAATTAGCCAAAGGTTACTTTGGATCAAAACATGCATTATATAGAACAGCTAACGAACAAGTTATGCGTTCATTAGCATATGCTTATCGTGATCGTAAGAAAAGAAAGAGCGAATTCAGAAAATTATGGATTTCAAGAATTAACGCTGCTGCTAAATTAAACGGAATGAAATATTCAAGATTAATCCATGGTTTAGCATTAGCTCACGTTGAAGTAAATAGAAAAGTCTTAGCTGACTTAGCTGTTAACCAACCTGAAGACTTTGCTGCTTACTGCAAAATTGCACAAGATGCAATTGATGGAAACATCCCAGCAGTTACAGTAAACGAAGTTAAAGCTGCACCTAAAGCTGCTGCTAAAAAACCAGCACCAAAGAAAGCTGAACCAAAAGTTGAAGCAGAACCAGAAATCGTTAAAGAAGAAGTTATTGAAGAACCAACTTCAGTAGATTTAACTAAATTAACAGTTGCTGAATTAAAAGCTTTAGCTAAAGAAAAAGGTTTATCTGGATACAGCGCACTTAAAAAAACTGAACTTATCGATTTATTATCTAAATAATTTAAAATCAGATGTTTCTTAAGAAGCATCTTTTTTTATGCAAAAAAAATGATTCCATCTAGGAATCATCATTTATTTTAAAATTTTAATAATTTGTTTCGTGAAATATTTTTTAAATACCGGATCTTTAAAGGTTGCCATCTGAGCACTTTCATCAACATTTGGTTGAATGATTTGTATAAAGAGTGGCATAAAGAATGATGAGAAAATAATTAAATATTTAACTTGTAACAATTTCATATCATCTGTATCAAGATAATCACCTAAGCTCTTATAAACAATAGCGATAAATTCAGGATCAAGGAAGAATGAACGCACAAATTCATATAATTGTCCTTCTTTCATGTCAGCTGATAAAAAGAAGTATCTAAGTAGACCAACATTATCAACGGCAAAATTATAAATATAGCCAATAACGCGTTCTAAAAAAGATTCAATATCTTTTTCTTCATTATCACTAACCAATTTAATGATGCGCTCTTTTATTTCAGTTAATACTTCGGTTAAAACAATGAACATTAGATTATCTTTACTACCAAAATAGTAATTCACAGATGCAATGTTTACATAGCATCGTTCGGATATGTCTTTAATTGTGACATGCCCTTTTTCTTCAATGAGTTTTCTTGTTTCTGCAATCATCAATCGCTTTATTGCTGGATCCTTCCCCATATGACCACACCCTTAAATGTATTTTGAAATATGAATTAAAATAATATTTCATATCTTATTTATATCATAAAAGAAGTAAAATTTAAATAGAGATTTAAAATCATTATTAAAATATGCATTTAAATCCAAAAATAAAAGAGGTGTATTTATGAGAAAACATATGCTCGTCATCATTGTTTTTATCATTTTATCGATCATCTCAATATTTTTAATTTTTCAAGTAAACACAAACTATGACCTAACTATATATTTACCTGATGACTCTATGACCAGCGAAGGATTAAATATATTAGAAGATGAATTTGGGTCTCATACCGCAATTGAGGTTATGCTTGATGGTGAAAGCATGGATAGTGCTCTAGCATTAAAATCTTTACTTTCTGATATTGATCACGTAGAACAAGTCGTTTGGCTAGATGATTATATAGACTTAAACACTACACCTATGGCATATATTCCAGAATCACTACTTTCAAACTTCTATATTGATGATCACATGTTATTTACGATTATACTTGATTTAGATACATATGATGTTGATGTTGATCAAGTTATCATAGACATACGTGAAGTCCTTGATCAACATATATACGCCCTAAGGGGTGATACAATCATTGAGATGGAAAATAGATTAATAGCATCTAAAGAAATGATTAATATCATGCTAATCATCGTACCGATCATTATTGTTTTATTAATCATAACATCTAAGTCATACTTTGATCCTATCATCGCGATAATCTCGCTAGGCGTTGCCGTTTTATTAAATGTTGGTAGTAATGCATTTTTACCTAACATCTCATTTATTACGAAGACTTTAGCGTTAGCACTACAGCTTGCACTGTCCATTGATTACACGTTGTTTTATTTGCATAGATATCATGAAGAAAGAGATGAGCATGATAGGCTTAGTGCAACTAAGATTGCATTAAAGCGCACATTTCCTGCAATCACGGCATCAGCACTAACGACAATTGCAGGTTTCTTAGCCCTTTTACTCATGCAATATAAAATTGGACTTGATATTGGACTTGTATTAACTAAAGGTATTTTCTTAAGTTATTTAACAACATTACTATTAGTGCCAGTGATTACATTATACCTTGATAAATATATCATGAAGTTTAAACATAAGACTTTAATTTTAGTACCTAAAAAACTTTTCAAGCACTTTAAGAAGTTTATGATTGTGATAGCCGTTATGTTCATTGGCGTCATTATTTTCGGATTATACTTTCAGTCACAGACGACTTATACATATGGAACAAATCAGGATTTAGATCCAAGTGATCAGACCTATATTGATCAAGAGGCAATTAGTGATGTCTTTGGAAACTATCAACAAATGGTTATACTTATACCAAATGATATGATAGCTAAAGAGGTTTCACTTGCACAAGCATTATATCAAAATGATAGTGTTTTAAGTGTTGATACATTAGTTACGCAAGTTGATCCTCAAATTGATTGCTCATATATTGATCCAAATATAGTTGGTGCATACGTTGGCACAAACTATACTAAAATGATTGTAAAGACGACCGTAACAGAAGAAAATGATGAGATGTATCAGTTTTATGATGATATCAAAAATATGGTAAGTACATATTATGATGATTATTATATCTTAGGATTTGCAGCATCTGCAAGTGAAATTAAAGATATTGTTACAAGCGATACCTTACTTATTACCATTGTGTCCATTATAGGAATCTTTATTATATTGTCCTTAACATTTAAGAATTTTATTGTCCCTATTGGCCTCATTTTAATCATAGAATCAGCAATATGGGTCAATATTGGACTTTTAGCCATTATGGATATAAACACGATATTTATAGGCTATTTGGTTGTCATGTCTATACAGCTTGGTGCGACAATTGACTATGCCGTACTTTTAAGTTCTAGATATATTGAATATAGAAGAACACACCAAAAAATTGAATCACTTAATATGGCATATCATAAATCATTAGTCACCGTTGTCATCAGTGCATTCATTCTATCACTTGCTGGTTTTACTGAAGGCTTATTTTCAAATATAGAGACAATTAAAGATATCGGCTTTCTATTAGGAAAAGGTAGTTTGATATCTCTTCTATTTACCATCATCTTTTTACCACTTATCTTATATGTACTAGATAGGTTCATAAATAAGAAGATACAATAAAAAGCATCGAAATGATGCTTTTTCTTTTATTTCACACATTTATATAAATGGTTTAATTTATAGGTGATTTTTTGTATAATAGTTATGAGAGGGCGACATATGAAAAGACGAATACTTATTTCTACCATCATATTCATTATCATTTTAATCACAACACCGTTCGCGATGACTTTTCTTGAAATAGAAGGTCGTGGCATTTTTACAATTGTTGCTATCGTGACATTGGTCTATGTCGGGATCTATATCTTTGGTGGCCTTCCTGAACTCATCGTCTATGGTATCTATGGGATAATCACCGGTTCGCTACTTGGCTTTTTAGGTAATAACTACCAAGTACCTATTATAGTAATTTCAACGCTATTATTCCTTTTAAATCCACTGTCTCAATTTCAGTCATGGCTTAGAAAACAAATGGATGAAGGCGATACTGAACCTATACAGATTAGTATTAGAGGAAATCGTTGGCCGTTTTTCGCTTACAGAAAAGAGATGAAAAACTATTACCATCTACCACAATCAAGAAAACTATTTATTAACAAAAGTTATAAGTATTTAAGACAGTTATCAATGTTAGCTTTAATTGCTGCAGGTATATATCTTTTCATACATGAAATTAATCATATCGCTAATACATTAGAAAATTTCAGTTGGACAAACTTTTTAACATTTTATGTAATCGTCATTATATTCTTACTTGCATATTTTATTCATACAAAAGGATTTACTTCAACGTTTAGAACATTCGCGATTAGTTTAATTCCACCTATTTTATATATTGTAAGTATTACAAATTTCGATTTTTTCATTAAATTATTTGTTAATCTTGGCTTTTTAGTATTCGCGCTAGTCATCAGTGGTATCGAATTATATAGACTTCATCAACGTGTTATCTATGATGCATTGTATTATTACGATGTAGATCTACAAAAAGATGTATATGCTAATGCGTTATTTGAACCACTTGTTTATAATGAAACATATACTTTATGTACTGAATATAAGATTAAAATTAATAAAAGAGATTTTGATAAAGAATTTCATCGAATATTAGTTTATGCAAATTTCTTTCACTTTATCATCGTAGCATATACTTATGGTAATGAAGAATTAACAATATATGCACATTTCTATTATAAGAGTCAAAAACGAGTTGAACAGTTTAAAACATATTTAGAAACAGTATTCCAAAGATCTGTTGAATTAACTGCTTTTAGTGATTTTAATAAAACATCTTATGAACAAAAATTCTTTCATAAAGATGCATATATTATCGCAAGAGCGCAACATTTAGCACAACTACTAAAAGATTTACACATCAATTCAAAAATTGTGATTTCACTTGTTGTCTATTTTGAAAATAAACATGATTTTGATATGTTTAATCAGGTGCATCCTTCAGTACAATTAAATGATATTGCGGTTGAAGATTACGTCTCTGCTAAAGTTGATATTGTATCGATTAACAATAGTTATATTATAGAATCTAATTTACGCGAAGTCCTTTTAAACCTTATGGTTTATCATGGAAAATTTGTTAGATTAAATGTTTTCTATTAAGAGTCTAATATCTTGACAAATGGTATTTACGGTGATAAATTAAAAGTAACCTAGGAAGCAGCCGTGGAACCCAAATCATCGGATAGGGAATTAAAACAATATGGGCGTTGAAAACCATCACTTGGTATCCCGAAATATTGACAAGGTAATTCCCACTTAAAAATAATCCGTTCTCACAGCTTTCTAGGGTTTTTTATATAAAAATTTAAGAAGAGGCATAAACATGACAGAAGAAACTAAAAAATTATTAAAAGACATTAGCTTAATCCCTGGTGCACCATCTAGAGAAAAACAAGTTAGATTATTTGTTGAATCTAAATTAAAAGATGATGTTGATGAATTCCTATATGATAAGATTGGATCAGTCATTGCACATAAAAAAGGCAATGGTCCAAAAGTGATGATTGCTGGTCATATGGATGAAGTGGGATTACTTGTAACTCAAATTACAAAAGATGGCTTTGTTAAATTTACACCACTTGGTGGTTGGTTTTCACAAGTCATGCTTGCTCAAGTTTGGGATATTCACACACCAAACGGTGTGATTAAAGCAGTTACTGGGTCAAAGCCGCCACATCTTATTCCTGCTGATAAGAGAAAAGATGCAATTTCAATTGACGATATGTATTTAGATATCGGTGCTGATTCTAAGGAAGAAGCATTATCATTTGGGATTCTACCTGGACAGATGATTACTCCAGCTAGTCAATTTATTGAACTTGCTAATCCAAAGTATTTAGTCAGTAAAGCATGGGATAACAGAATTGGTAGTGCCGTACTTATTGAAGCATTAAAACGATTAAAAGACACTACATTAAATGTTGATTTCTATGCATCATTTAATGTACAGGAAGAAGTTGGCGTTCGTGGTGCTAAAACTGCAAGCTACGTTGTTAATCCAGATGTAGCTATTGCAATCGACTCTGGTATCGCAAATGATGTTCCTCAAGGTGATCCTGAAGAACAACGTTTAGGTGCTGGTCCTCAAATCATTGTATTTGATAGAGGTTTATTACCTCATAGAGGACTTAGAAGTTATGTCTTAGATATTGCTAATAAAAACAATATCAAGTATCAACAAGCCTATATTAACGGTGGTAGAACAGATGCCGCAATGATGCATTTATCACAAGATGGTGCGCTTGGATTGTCTTTATGTATTCCAACTAGATATCTTCATTCACATACATCAATGATTCATACCGATGATTTTGATAATTGTGTAGACTTAGTTGTTGAATTCTTAAAATCATTTAATCAAGAGACATTTGATGATATCATTTATAAATAATTACAAGAGCATTCATTATGAATGCTTTTTTTGTTATAATGAATGTGGTGATTAAAATGAGAATTATATCTGGTATATATAAAGGTAGAAAAATTGATAGAGTTGGAAAGAAGACGACTAGAGAAACTGCAGATATGGTTAGAGAAGCAGTGTTTCAAATGATTGACATCAGTTCAACTGATGTTGTTCTAGATTTATTTGGAGGTTCTGGAGCCTATGCATTGGAAGCTTTAAGCAGAGGTGCAAGTTTCGCCCATATTTCTGATTATGACAAAGATGCTGTTAAGACAATTTATAAGAATGCAGAATCACTTGGATGTCTATCAAAAGTTGATATCATTCAAAGGGATGATAAGAAGATGTTAAAACATATAGCTAATCTTAAGTTTAATCAAATATTTATAGATCCACCTTATGCTTATGCATCATATGATTGGTTATTAGAAACTTTATCTGATATAACTACAGAATCAGGTATGGTCATCGTAGAAACCGAGAAGAAGACATCGTTAAAAGATAACTATAAAGATTTAGAACTTATTAAAGAAAAAACTTATGGAATTAAAAAGATATCAATTTACGTAAAATAGTCATAATTGACTATTTTTTTATAAGTTATGTAAATTTTCATTGATTTCCTTATAAATAAGTGTATAATTTAACCTATGAATGTAAATTTATTAATGAAATGAGGGATAATTGTGAAAAATTACACGAGGGCAGATATTTTAAAATCAGCTAAAGAAAATGAAGTTAAATATATAAGACTTCAATTTACAGACATGTTAGGCACACTTAAAAATGTAGAGATTTCAGTATCTAATCTAGAGAAAGCTTTAGCAAATGAAATCATGTTTGATGGCTCTTCTATTCAGGGATTCGTAAGAATTGATGAAGCTGATATGTATTTATATCCAGACTTATCGACTTGGCTCATTCAAGAATGGGAAGTTATTCCTCATGGAAAAGTAGCAAGACTTATCTGTGATGTTTACACCACTGATCACGTGCCGTTTGAAGGTGATCCTAGATATATCTTAAAACGAAATTTAAAAGCGATGCGTGCACTTGGATTTGATAAGTTTAATGTTGGTGTTGAACCAGAATTTTTCTTATTCAAGTTAGATGAAAAAGGAAATCCAACAACAGAATTTTCAGATTTTGGAGGTTATTTTGACCTATCACCTATTGATGCAAGTGAAGATGTCAGAAGAGATATTATTCTAGAACTAGAAAAAATGGGATTTAATATGGAAGTCTCTCATCATGAGGTAGCATTTGGTCAACATGAAGTAAACTTTACTTATGATAATGCTCTGGAGGCTTGTGATAACATTCAAACATTTAAATTAGTTGTTAAAAATGTCGCTAGACGTCACGGCTATTATGCAACATTCATGCCAAAACCAGTTGAAGGCATCAATGGATCTGGTATGCATACAAACTGCTCATTGTCAGATGAAGCAGGCAATAATGTCTTTTATGATCCAGAAGATGAAAAACAATTATCATCTATTGCTAGAAAATTTATTGCAGGTGTTATGAAACATGCAAGAGAATTTGGCTTAGTTGCAAATCCAACTGTCAATTCATATAAGCGATTGGTGCCTGGCTTTGAAGCACCATGCTATATTTCATGGAGTGATGCAAATCGTTCAACAATGATTAGAATTCCTGCTGCTAGAGGTAGAGCGACTAGAATTGAAGTGAGATCTGTTGACTCATCATCTAATCCATATTTAGCGATGAGTGGTATTCTAGCCTCAGGCTTAGATGGTATTCGTTCTGATTTAAAAGAAGTAGATTCTATCAAGAAAAACTTATTTAGAATGTCTAGTGCAGAACTTAAACGCCATGGCATTACGAATCTACCAGAAAACTTAAAAGAAGCGATTGATGTATTTAGTACATCATCTTTAATGGAAGAAGCGATTGGTCCATTCTTATATGAAAAATTGATTGAAGCTAAAACTGTTGAGTGGAATGAATATAAGACTAAGGTCACTAAGTTTGAATTAGAGAAGTACTTACCAATTTTATAAGTAAATCATTACGATATATTAAAAAAACACTGCTATTTTCATAGTAGTGTTTTCATTTTTAATTACTTTTTAGAAATGAGTTCATATTGACCACGTTCTAATTTAAGTCTAATATTTACCTTTTGATACTTAGAAATATCATCAACGTAATCTTTAAAAAGCACATTTACTTTATCAATATGCTCTTCCTTGATTTGAACATCTTGTGAAGTAGCAATCCAATATAGATAATATTTTTCAATTAATCTATGTTGTTCATAAACTCTAATAAAGCCAATCTCATCAATGATAAAATCACTATTTTTATAAATATCTTCAATCGTGATCGGTCTAAATATCTGTTTCATATCATAACTGTAACAATTTTCTTTTTGTTTACCTACATAAATTAAGAACGACTCTTTTTCTACGAATCTAGACATATAGATCTGATAAGCTGTATAGACTAATGAAAGCGATGAGATAACAATTGTAATTACAAATAGAAAATCAGTGATGACAGTAAAGTCAAAAATTCTAACTGATATGGCTAAGAGAAGGACGATTGCTGATACAATATTACCTGAAATAGATAATTGTTTGATATATTTTGAAGGTAATACAGTTGTATATAACTTTTTAAGTTTAAGGCTTCTCTCTTTTCTAAATCTTATTTTTGAGGCATAAGCTCTAGTTAAATATAAGAAAAGCAATAATCCCAAAACAATCGGTAATGTATCTGTGATAAACAGAAGTATAACTGACAATATTTGTTCACCTGAGGCTAGGAAGTTAATGACTCTTAACAAAGACATACCTAGTAAAACAGCGAGTACAATAATTGATATGTTTCGTCTTCTACCAAATATTTGGAATACGAAATAAGCAAGCATAGTATAAGATAAAAAATGAAGCATAAAGAGCATAAAATCCATAAGTATTGCCTTCTTTCAAATATTATGTGATACTTTCGTTTTTACTTGTAATTTTAAAATCATTTATGTACAATAGTACTGAATAGGAGTGTGAGACAATGTCAGGACTAAGTGTATTAGGATTCGTATTAATCGTTGTAGGTGTTTTACTTGTTGGCGCAATCGCTGGATTCTTTGGTGCTAGAGCATGGTTCCAAAGATATTTAAAGAAAAATCCACCAGTAAATGAACAAATGATTCGTGAAATGATGCGTCAAATGGGACGTACACCATCAGAAAAACAAGTAAGACAAATTTTAAGTTCAATGAATCAATATAAATAAGACATTCCGAGAAATGTCTTTTTTTTTACATTTTATTTTCAGTGCCTGTTTTAAGTCTTTGATAATTTGTTTTATGTTTGATCACGATAATCGCACCAAAGACTAAGAATACAATAAGTTCAAATAATTCGTTTAATGCTGTTAAATTGCCATAAGTCGCAACGGGAATAAAGATTCTTGCAATAAACCCTAACATTGTCACAACAACTGCAATCGTAGATCCTAATGATACATATCTAGACTTGAAGAAAGTTGTAAGAAATCCTGCAAGTGTGAAAATTGCAATGATAGGTTCAATAGCAAAAATAACACCTAGACTTGTCGCAACTGCTTTTCCACCTTTAAAGTGATTAAATGCAGAAAATACATGTCCCATAACTGCTGCAAATCCATATAAAATAATAATACTAAAACCATTGATCATATAAAAATCAGTAGCTTTTGTTAAACGTAGAATTAGAATGACTAAGGCACCTTTTAATGTGTCAAATACAAATGCCCAAATACCATATTTAAATCCTAGAACACGAATAGCGTTTGTTGAACCTGTGTTGTGAGAACCGTGTTCTCTGATATCAATTTTTTTGAAAATTTTACCAATATATAGACCACTTTGTACTGATCCTACTAAATAAGATACGACTAATAGTAGTGCAATCCATACATAATTCATATAAATCACCTCATTACGTCTTATTATATCATTTTTTTATAAAAAATCATCATATATAAAACATAATCAAAGATTGTAGATGAGTATGTTTTTTGATATAATATAATCATAAATAAAAGTTGGTGATCATGTGAATAATACAAAAAGAAATTATGATGAAAAATCCATTCAAATACTTGAAGGATTAGAGGCAGTACGTAAACGTCCTGGGATGTATATCGGTTCTACCGATCACAGGGGGTTACACCATCTTGTTTGGGAAATCGTAGACAATGCAATCGATGAGGCATTAGGGGGTTATGCAACTGAAATCAATGTTATTATTAAACCTGATAACAGTATTGAAGTCAGTGACAATGGCCGCGGTATGCCTTATAAAAAGCACGCTTCTGGTAAATCGACTACCGAGGTGATTTTTACTGTTTTACATGCAGGTGGTAAGTTTTCTGATGCAAGTGGATACAAAGTATCCGGTGGGTTACATGGGGTTGGATCAAGTGTTGTGAATGCACTATCCCAATTCTTGGAAGTCACAGTGTATCGTGATAACGGTATATGGCAACAAAAATTTTCTGATGGCGGTAAAGTCATTGGTCCACTAAAGCATATTGGAGAAACAAAGAAAACCGGTACAACGGTTGTTTTTAAACCTGATCCAAAAATCTTTTCAACCACTATTTTTTCATACGAAATGATTAAAGAAAGACTTAGAGAATCAGCATTTTTAATTAAGGGATTAAAAATGGTTTTAAGTGATCAAAGACATAAGAAAAAAGAAGTCTTTCAATATGAAGAAGGTATAAAAGCTTATATTGATTTACTTAATGAAAATAAGAAAGTATTAAATGATGTTATTTTAATCGAACAGACTTTTCCTTTAGAACATAATAAAAAGAAATCCATAGAAGTAGATGCTGCTTTCCAATTTAGTAGTTCATACTCTGAAAACATTATATCTTTCGTTAATAATGTGCGCACCAAAGATGGTGGTACGCATGAAACTGGTTTTAAATCTGCACTAACAAGATCTGTAAATGATTATGCTAGAAAATATAATGTCATTAATAAAAGAGATCCTAACCTTGATGGTTCCGATATTCGTGAAGGTCTAACTTGTATCATATCACTTAGAATCCCTGAAGAAGTTTTAGAGTTTGAAGGGCAAACTAAGGGTAAATTAGGTACACCTGAAGCTAGAAATGCAACTGATAATGTCATTTACGAAAATATGACAACTTACTTAGAAGAAAATAAGAAAGTTGCATCTACATTAATCACAAGAGCACAAAATGCTCAAAAAGCTAGAGAAGCTGCAAGAAAAGCAAGAGATGAAGCACGTAATGGTAAAAAACGTGATAAAAAGGAAGTATCTTTATCTGGTAAATTATCACCTGCCCATAGTAAGAATAAAGAAATTAATGAATTATTCTTAGTCGAAGGGGATTCTGCCGGAGGATCTGCTAAACAAGGTAGAAATAGAAAGTTCCAAGCAATCTTACCACTTCGTGGTAAAGTATTAAATACAGAAAAAGCGACTTTAGAACAAGTCTTAAAAAATGAAGAAATTGCAACCATGATCTATACGATTGGTGCTGAATTTGGACAAGAGTTTAATTTAAGTAAATGTAATTATAAAAAAGTCATCATCATGACCGATGCGGATACTGATGGTGCACATATTCAAGTCTTATTATTAACATTCTTCTTTAGATTTATGCGTCCATTAATTGAAGATGGTAGATTATATATAGCTCAACCTCCACTTTATAAAATAACGCGTAAAAAGGGTAGAAAAGATGAATCTTTTTATGCATGGAGTGATGATGAACTACGCTCTTATATTGATGGTTCTCCTTATACAATTCAAAGATATAAAGGTCTTGGTGAAATGAACGCATCACAATTATGGGAAACTACTATGGATCCTAAATCTAGATCGCTTATTCAAGTGCGCATCAATGATTTTAGTGCATCTGATCGTCGTATATCTACGCTTATGGGTGATAAGGTAGAACCAAGAAGAGAATGGATTGAGGAAAACGTCGATTTTGAAATGACAGATGACTTTGATTTAGAAAGGGGTGTTGAATAATGTCTGTTTCTAAGAAGATAGAAGAGTTTGTAGAAAATATTATTGCTACACCACTTGAAGATATCGTATCTGATCGTTTTGGTAGTTATTCTAAATATATTATTCAAGAACGTGCACTTCCTGATGCAAGAGATGGGCTAAAGCCTGTGCAACGTCGTATTTTATATGCGATGCAACAATTAGGGATGCTACACAATAAACCTTATAAGAAATCAGCGAGAATCGCTGGTGAAGTTATGGGTAAATACCATCCACATGGGGATTCAAGTATCTATGAAGCGATGGTTCGTCTTTCTCAAGACTTTAAAATGAGAAAGATATTAATTGATATGCATGGGAATAATGGTTCAATAGATGGTGATTCAGCTGCCGCAATGCGTTATACGGAAGCTAGATTATCACTATCAGCAGAATTGTTGTTACAAGATATTGATAAACGTACTGTACCGTTTATTCCTAACTTTGATGATGAAGAGTTAGAACCTACAGTTCTACCTGCAAAATTTCCTAATCTACTCGTTAATGGTGCCGCTGGTATTAGTGCCGGTTATGCAACAAAAATTCCACCACATAACTTAACAGAAGTTGTGGATGCGACGATTGCATATCTTGATAACGAAAAAATTACTGTTGATGAAATTTTAGATATTATTCATGGACCAGATTTCCCTACAGGTGGTATTGTTCAAGGTAAAGATGGGATCAGAGAAGCTTTAGCAACTGGTTCTGGTAAAGTTATTGTCAGAGCTAAAGCTGAATATGAAGAAATCGCTAAAAATCAACAACGTATCGTGATTACTGAAATACCTTATGAAGTTAATAAAGCTGAATGCGTTAAAGCGATGGATATGCTTAGAATTGATAAAAACATTGATGATATTTTAGAAATCAGAGATGAAAGTGATCAAGAAGGTCTTCGTATCGCAATTGATTTAAAAAAGGGTGCAGATCCTAAATTGATGTTAAACCTTTTATATAAATCAACTGATTTACAGGTAAGTTATAACTATAATATGGTCACTATTATGCATCACAGACCTGTTTTAGTTGGTGCATTACCTATTATAAAAGCATATGTTGACCATCAAAAAGATGTGATTACGAATCGTTCTAACTATGAACTTGAAAAAGCGACAAAACGTCAACATATCGTTGAAGGTCTTATTAAGATGGTCTCTGTTGTTAGCGAGATTATCGCAATCATTAGAAAATCAACAAATAAGAAAGATGCAAAAGAAAACATTATCGAAGCTTTTGGATTTACTGATTTACAAGCTGAAGCAATCGTTACATTACAATTATATAGATTATCAAATACTGATATTGAAGCATTAGAAAAAGAAAGTGCTGAATTAAATGCTAAAATAGAAGAACTTAATAAAATTTTAAATAGCGAAAGTGTATTAAAACGTGTCATCAAGAAAGAATTGAAAGAAGTCTCTAAACTTATCGGAGATGATAGAAAGACTATCATTGAAGATGAAATTGAAACGATTAAGATTGATGAAAAAGATTTAATTTCAGAAGAAATGGTTTATATTGGGGTCTCTAAAGGTGGCTATATTAAACGTGCAAGTTCAAGGAGTTATCAGGCAACACCAGAACCTGGCATGAAACAAGATGATGTCTTAATCTATGAAAAAGAGACATCAACACTTGATACTTTATTAATCTTTACAAATAAAGGTAATTATATTTATCTACCTGTCTATAAAATAGATGATCAAAAATGGAAAGATCTAGGTATCTACATAGGTAATGTTACACCTATAGTAGATGACGAAAAAGTTGTTGAAGTTTATAATATTACATCCTTTGAAATGGACAAGAATTTCTTATTAGCAACTAAGTCAGGGATGATGAAACAAGCATCACTTCGTGATTTTCAAGTTTCTAGATACAATAAGACAATTCGCGCAATGCGTCTACAAGATGGTGATGAATTAGTCTCTGTTGACTTTAGTGAAAAAGACAATATTATCGCATTATCTCAAAATGGATATCTCTTACGTATGCGCCAAGAAGATCTTCCATCATATGGCTTGCAAGCAGGTGGTGTTAAGGGGATGAGTATCTCTGATACTGATAGCCTAGCTGCAGCAAGATATGCTTATGA
Organism: Acholeplasmataceae bacterium; assembly: GCA_963678355.1. GTDB lineage: Bacteria > Bacillota_I > Bacilli_A > Acholeplasmatales > Acholeplasmataceae > WOFB19. Next base: position 666,622 of record OY782823.1, read on the forward strand.
AAGTGATGAACTTGCAATCTTAACTTCTCGTGGTCATGTGATGACAGATATTGTCAATGAACTACCAATCTACAATCGTAATAGACGTGGTATTTTAATCATTGATCACTTAAAATCAAATCCACATTTAGGTGTTGATTTATCTAGATTGTCACGTGCTCAAATTAAAGAAGATGTTAAAGTACTTATTGTAAGTGAAATAAATAGTTTTGAAACAACGGCGAGCGATTTAAAAGGAAATTATAATAAATACGGCAAGAAGATGATCGATACAAATATAGTAGGTATCGCTGAGCGTATTTATATTGCTGAGGCTGATCATGATGAGCCTGTAGTGATAAAACCAAAAAAAATTAATCCTCAATCAAAAGAAGTACAAGATATATTAAAACAAGTTAAAGAAGAAGCTGTAGAAACTAAGGATCATAAAAAAATCCATATTTCCAGATTTGATCTATTCGATGAGGATGAATAGAAGTTAGGGAGAAATAAATGAAATTAGAAATAAATGAAAAAATTTATACATTTGAAGGTTCATTAACACTTGAAGAAATTGCTAAATCACTTGATTTAAAACATGTTTTAGCAGCAACCGTCAATGGACGTTTAAGAGAATTAACTTATTGCATTAAAAAGGATTCATCTATCGATTTTCTAGATATGACTGATCCTGCTGCAATTAAAATATATGAATCAACATTAAGATATGTCACTGCGATGGCAGTTCATAATCTTTTTCCAACAGTAAAACTTAAGTTTAGTTACAGTATCTCAAGAGCGATACTTGCAACTTTTGAAAACTTTAAGCATTTATTATCACCATCAGTCGTGACACGTATAAAAAATGAAGTGGAATCAATCATCGAGTCTGATCATAAGATTAAACGTCATAAAATGTCACTAGATGATGCGATTAAATTATATGGTGAGCTTGGTTATGATGATAAGGTCGATATCTTAAAATATCGTGATGAAAAAGATGTTAACTATTATGCATGTGATGACTATATCAACTATATGTTTGGTTATATGCTTCCATCTACTGGATATTTAAAAGAGTTTAATATGTTCTTATATTATCCAGGATTTATTATTCAATATCCTAGAGCAGAATTAGATGGCCATATACCTAAATTTGTTGATGAACCTAATTTTGGTAAAGCCTTAAAGGACGTTGCTAAATGGGGATCTATCATCAATGGAAATACGTTAGCTAAAATGAATCAATATGCATCTGATCGTAAAACTGCGACTGATTTCGTCTATATGTGTGAATCTAAACATACACACATGTTACATGAATTAGGTGATCAAATTGAATTTAATATCGATAGTATTAAATTAATTGGTATCGCAGGTCCATCTTCTAGTGGCAAAACGACATTTTCAAATCGTTTAAGAATAGAACTGATGTCTAGAGGGATTCATCCTGTGATGATTTCAATTGATGATTACTATTTAGGCATTCCAAAAGCGCCGAAAGATGAATTTGGAAACCCTGATTTAGAGCATGTCGAAGCACTAGATTTAGAATTGTTTAACAGAGATATGCTTAATCTTATTCAGGGTGAAGCTGTTACTTTACCACATTTCAATTTTAGAACTGGGTTAAGAGAAGAAGGTAAGACTGTTAAGTTAAGTCATGATACACCAATTATTATTGAAGGTATTCACGCACTTAATGAGCGCCTAACTTACAGTATTCCAAAACATCAAAAATATAAAATCTATATTTCACCTCAAACTCAATTACATATTGATGATTTAAATCCAATCAGTATTACTGAATTAAGATTGCTAAGACGTATCGTTCGTGATCAAAAATATCGAAACACAGATGCTCATGCGACTATGGATATGTGGGCCAATGTAAGAAAAGGTGAGTTCAAATGGATTTATCCATTCCAAAATGAGGCTGATTACGTCTTTAATTCGGAACTTACATATGAGTTAGCAGTATTGAAAAAACACGCTGTATCGCAGTTAAAAGACATTCATAGCGATAGTCCACACTTCATTACAGCTAATCGTTTATTAAAATTCTTAAAATACATCGTTGATATCGATGATGATTTAGTGCCTAACTTCTCATTACTTAGAGAATTTATTGGAGATAGTTGTTTTAGATAGGAGATTTATATGAATGCATTAAACAATATGGATCGTATACAAATGACAAATGAAGTGATTATGTTACTGTTATCACTTTATGAAAATAAGGGTAAATCATTTTATTATGATGACCTTTTTAGTCGCGACCAAAATGTGTTCTATAGAAAAACGCAAGCAACTGATCTCTACTATATTGGTAAATGGTTAAATCTTTCAATGACTGATGCTAGACTTAAACTATTTGCAAAGAAGAAAATGACAGCGAGAACCAAAGATGAACAACTCTTTAATAATATTAAAGTAGCCTATACGCAATTAAAATCTAATCCTGAGGAATTTGAGTTATTATTTAATGAAGTAGGTTCTCTTATTAAACTTTTATCTAATCAAACGGATCCAATTCATTTTAATACCTATGAAGTGATGGATGAAGGTCTGTTAAAGATGAAAAAACATAACAGAAGAGAATATCTTGATCAGCTATTCACACTTTATACTAAGATATTAAAATCAAAAAAATCTGAATTAACACAACTTATGGTGAATCTATACATTGATTTAATGAATAGTGATATCGTATCAAGTCATAATCAACTTGTGTCTTTAATTGTATTATATGCATTACTCATCAAAGATTTTTCAGTATTTAAGTATGTTAGTTTCTTTAAGTACTTATATATGGAAAAAGATGCATGGGAACAAGCAATTGTCACAGCAAGTTATTATTGGCAACAAGGCTTTGCTCAAACTGATATGATTCATAGATTATTGGTCAACATCTTAATCAAGAGTTATCAAGAAGTCGATCACTTCGCACATGAATACGATTTTGAAAAGGGTTTAAATAAGTCTGATAACCTAGAGAACAGCATTTTAAAAATGCCTGATATCTTTACCAAAAACGATCTTAGAAAACGTCATCCAAATGTGAGTGACGCAACCATTGATAGAACGCTTAAGCGTTTGAAAGATGAAGATAAGATTAGACCACTTGGTAAAGGTAGAAGTTCTAAATGGCAACGTATCGTGAGTGGAAATCATAAACTTTCAACATCACAATTATCATTATTTGATGATGAATAATTAAAAGCACAACATTGTGCTTTTTTATTTAGAAAATGCATTTTTTTAACTATTTTAATAACTAATGTGCTACAATATATAAGGACAGAGGTGAAACATATGAACCAAACTTTATTAAAAAAATTAAGAAATGAAACAGGCGCAAGTTTTCTTTTATGTAAACAAGCATTAGAACAATCAAATGATAACTACGAAGAAGCTTTAGCTTACGTTGAAACACATCAAGTCAAAGAAAAAGGTAATGATAGAGTGGCATCTAAAGGTATTGTAGTCGTCATCAATCATGCAAATGAGGCTATATTATTTGAGGTCAATGCAGAAACTGATTTCATTAATAAAAATGAACATTTCAAATCATTTATTGAACAAATAAAAACACCACTATTAGAAAGTGATGTCACAAATCCTAAGACAGCTTTAAATGTATTAGTAGAAGATGGTAAAACCGTTGGCGAATTGCTAGAATATACGGCTGCTGTAACGAAAGAAAACTTATCTTTGAGAAGATTCTATCGCGTTCGTAAAGCGGATAAACAGTCATTTGGCACATACACGCACAATCAAGGAAGAATTGCTTCATTGGTTGTTATAAATGAGTCTGACCAAGCTGTAGCAAATGAGTTAGCACTTCAAGTGGTTGCTAATCAAGCTCAATATATTTCATATGATTCAATTGATGAAGACACAATCAATTATGAAAAGTTTATGTATGAAAAAAATAATGGATCATTTGACCAAATAACATTTGAAAAACAAATTAAAAGCATTTCATTACTAGACCAACCATATTTTAGAAATCCAGATATCACAGTCAAAGACTACTTAGATCAAAAATCTATTCATATTATTGATTTTTATAAGTTTGAATTAGGTCAAGGTATTGATAATAAGTTAAACTGTAGATTGGATATTCCATGTGATGGATCAGAAATCACAGTCATGCCTGTTTACTAAATTTAATAAAAAAATAAGCACTTCATGAATCCGTTACATTAAAACGGACACGATAAAAAAAGAGACATATTAGAAATAAATCTAGTATGTCTTTTTTGATATACTAATAACAATATAAAGGAGCATACAAATGAGAAAGAATGAGAAACATAAAAGCTATAGTATCGAAGAGAAAAATAAAATCGTTTTATTATATCTAGATCAACATATGAAAATGATGGATATAGTGAGAAGATATAATATTGGAAGCAGATCACAAGTCTATAAATGGGTCAAACAATATCAAACATATGGCACTGTTATAGATAACAGAGGGAAAGCAACCAAACAAGATAACCCAAGAAAAGGAAGACCAAGAAAATATGAAGAAGATTTAACATCATTAAGTAAAGAAGCGTTGATAGAAAAAGTGAGGCTGTATGAAGATATAAAAAAATGCCTAGCCTACCTAAAGAAAAGTTAACCAAAGCATATTATCAAGTGATTGATATGTTAAGGAAGAAATATCCAGTTAAGCTCTTATGTAAGACATTAGGGTGCTCTAAAAGTGGATATTATGATTGGATAAAATTAGGTAGGCCAAAACATAAGGCATTTAATGAAGCAATTAATCAAATGGTTAAAGAAATGTATGAAGCAGATGATCGTCGAGGGATTCGAACTGTAAGAATGCAAATAAAAGCGGCATACGGACTCATTTTAACCAATAGAACCGTACACCGCTATATGAGAATCAATGACTTTATAGCCACTGTTCGCGTAAAGCATAGGTCATATCCAAAGGCTAGCAACCATAATATATCCAATGTTTTACAAAGAGATTTTACCACAAATAAACCCAACGAGAAATGGTCGATTGATATATCTTATATCTTTTTAAGAGATGGACTTAGTTATCTATGTGCGATCAAAGATTTATACGATAAATCCATCATCGCATGGCAACTATCAGAAAGCATAGATTTAAGGTTAGTTCTAGATACATTAGATAAGGCATTCACAAATATACCTTACAATCAAAGAACATCATTGATTATGCATTCGGATCAAGGATGGCATTTTACCCATCAATTTTATCGAGAGAAATTATTATCTGAAGGCGTGATCCAATCTATATCAGCTAAAGGTAGTAGTGTTGATAACGCTCCAATTGAATCATTTTTCGCAATTTTAAAGACAGAATGCATTTATAGAGAAAAACATCTATATAAATCAAATGTCTATACTGTGATTGAAAATTATATGTGTTATTATAACAACGAGCGTTTACAAGAAAAAATAAAAGAGCTCGCTCCTATAGAGTATAGGACTCAAGCTCTTCAGTCTCTTTTTTATTAGTGTCCGTTTTTAAGGAACTAATTCCATTGAAGTGCTTTTATTTTGGATCAGTATAGATTATTGTTTGTGAAACACCACCATCTTCTGATGGAATTGTCACAAAATCAGCAATCGCAAAGTCTACGATATCAAGTGTATCAACATCATAATAAGCCGTAATCTCCCAAGGATCTAGATTTTCAACTGCTGGGGCATACATACCACCATAAATGTCATAGATTGCATTGGTATTTTTAAAAGTGACCTTATCTGCTAATACATATCCATAATAGCTTGCACTATCTTTAAAAGCAACAGTTCCATCTGCAAGTAAGAATGTAGGTCGATATGGTGTACCTAAGATTAATTCGCTATCAAATGACATGCCCCCAGATGCATAAATCGTTGTCTCAAGGGCTGAACCACCTCTTGATGTTTTCATATTAAAGTCACCATTGACGGCGATATTACCAGATACGAGTGTATTCTCACCAAGTGTGAGTCTACCATCGATAAATAGGAAATATCCATCAGGCACGACTAATTCAGCACCATTTTTTAATGATAGATTACCTGATATAAATAAATTTTTATTCACCGTATAGTTTTTTTGTTTCTCAAAATTTCTAGCAGTGATATATGTATATCGATCATTATTTAAAGCAAGTGTTTCATAATATGAAAATATATCATTAAAATTCGTAAATGATTCATTATATGGTATTGAAGGATATGTCTCATTCATAAAGAGTTGTAAGTAATTTGATAAAATAATGGCTGGTTCTAGAAATGGATTAAAGACGAAGTCAGGTTCTATACCTGTATTTTGTAATAAATCTTCTGTTAACGTCACTTGATTAGATACGCCAGAAAGTGTTAAATAACTCTTAACTATCGTATCAGATAGTGTATTTGCTGATATGAGATAGATATTAGTATCAAATAAAGTGATATCTACATTTAAATAATTACCTAAATCAGCAAGATATAAATCAGATGTGTCTTGATCTCTAATAATCATTTGGTTTGCTGCACTAATTCTTGATTGGGCATTCACATAAGATTCATGCGCATTAAAATCAGCCTCAATAGATATCGCTTGACGATAGACAACTGTTGAGGTCACAACAACTAAACCCATGATTAAAATGATCATACCAAGGACAACCGGTAAAGTTATACCTTTGTGATTAAGCATAAAATCACCTCTCAGGCTGGAACAGTGGATAATTGATAACTATAAGATAGATAAAAATCATAGGTATATACATGATCAATAGTCTCTAATTGAAGAAACATGTCGATATATAAAACCTGATTTGATTCATAGAAGTCTATTGTACTTAAATTAGAAATTTGGAATCCATCAAGATCATATAATATATCATTGATATATAAATTATTTTGATCAATTAAAACTTCATAGGTAAGCACTGGATTATATAAATCAAGTACAATTTCATTTGTATTAGGGTCTAATACATAATTATACTCTTTTGTTAATATAACTTCATTTAAGTCAGTTAATGCATAAGTATTAGGTTCGAAATCAATCATATCATTTTCGATGGTTCGAACTAATAGTAAACCTTGTAAATTTGCACTGTTATTAAGTGCAGTTTCTTGATTGGCAACAACTACAAATCTTAAAATCATGGCAAGTAGGGTTGCAGCAATCGATAATATAACGATAGAACCGATGAGTTCAATTAAGGTTAATCCTTTATGATTCATATAAAAAGCCCTCAATTTCCACAGTTCTTGTCGCATAATAGTTAATTGATACGACGTATTTTACGACTTGATACGTTTGATCACTTGCAGTTTGAGGATAAAAGGTAACGATAATTTCTTTATCATAGGTTAAGTTTTGATTAATATATTGCAAGTTATCTAAACTAAATGGAATTTCGTTAGATCTAGTCGTTATACTTGATACCACTTTGGTTTCTCCGTTTACCCATGTTAAAACATCAAGGTAGATTGCATCATTGTTGATCTGTTCTCTAACCTTGTTCGCTGCTTCAATAGCCACTAATTCCTCTTGAGTCGCAATCGTTTGATTTCTAGAACTGATTAAAATCGTAAAAGCTGAGGAAATAATGATCGTAATGATAATCACTGAAGCGATGGATTCTATTATGGATACACCTTTATGACTTAGCAATATATTTTTCATCACAAATACTCCTATACTATATTATATTATATGTATTTAAATAAAATCAATGAATGAAGCCATATAATCTCTCACAAATAGTTGTAAGAACTCATGTTTTTGATATAATAAAAGTATAAAATCTATATTTAACTTCATAATCATTAACATAAATGGTTAAATCATGTCTAAAGGAGAAAATTTATGGCTCTTAAACGTATTGGTGATATTTTAGTAGAAGAAAAACTACTTACTAAAGCCCAAATAGATCAAGTCTTAAAAGAAAAACAACCCAATGAAAAGACAGGTGAAGCTATTGTTCGCTTAAATTTGCTTAATGAAATGCAAATTTTAAAGGCATTAGAAAAAACAACCATGGTCAAGCGTATTACGCTTACTGATTATGAGTTTGATAAGAGAGCATTTAAATTATTAGATGAAGCGTTTTGTAGAAGACATGTGGTGATTCCGCTTAAATTGGATAATCACCGTATTTTGTTTGCTACATCAAATCCTCTAGATTTTGAAGTCGTTGAAGAAATCAGAATGATTACAGGGTATAATCCAACGGCTTTTTCAGCAACTAAAAATGATATTTTAACTGAAATTGAGAAAAACTATAGTTACGAATCAACATTAGAAGCTTTAAGTGTCACAAACAATGAAACTTTAAATATTATTGATACAATTGATGAAACACCTATGGTGAAGCTAGTCAATCAAATCTTTAGTTCAGCTGTTTTACAGCGAGCAAGTGATATTCATATCGATCCACATGAGGATAAAACGATTATTAGATATCGTATTGATGGCACATTAAGCAATGCTAGGGAACTACCTAAAGATATTCATAAACAAGTCATTAATCGTATTAAAATTATGTCAAATATGGATATTACGGAAACTAGAAAACCACAGGATGGTCGTCTACAAGTCAAGGTTTTAAATAAAACATTAGATATGCGTGTCTCATCACTGCCTACAATTCGTGGTGAAAAGATCGTACTTCGTATTCTAGATATGTCACAAGCACTTAATAAAATCAGTACACTTGGATTATCATCATATGATGAAAAAATCGTCAGATCAATGATATTAAAACCAAATGGAATTGTTTTAGTAAGCGGTCCGACCGGTTCTGGTAAAACAACAACTTTATATGCATTTTTAAATGAACTTAACAAACCAGATGTCAACATCGTCTCTGTTGAAGATCCAGTAGAAATAAAAATGAGTGGCATTAATCAAGTACAAGTACAATCTGATATAGATCTATCATTTGCCAATGTATTAAGATCTATCCTAAGACAGGATCCAAATATTTTAATGGTTGGTGAAATCAGAGATGCTGAAACCGCAGAAATCGCGATTAGAGCGGCTTTAACTGGACATTTAGTCTTGTCGACAATTCATACCAATGATTCATTAAAAACGATTAGCAGGCTATTAGATATGGGTATAGAGCCTTTCTTAATCTCATCATCACTAAATGGCGTGATTGCTCAGCGTTTGGTGAGAAAATTATGTACTGAATGTAGTTATGATGATCAACCAACAGAAAGCGAACAAGCGATTTTTGCTAGATATGGATTAAACCCTAGAAGTAAGATCAAACGTGCCAAAGGATGTCCTGCATGTAATTATAAAGGCTATTCAGGAAGAATCGGATTATTTGAAATATTACCTATCAATAAAAAAATGCAATCACTTATTTCTAAGAAAGCTGCGATTGCTGAATTAGAAAAAGTTGCTGAACAAGAAAATATTAAACCACTTATTGTAAGAGGGTTAGAAGCTGTTCACAAAGGACTTACAACAATCGAGGAAGTATTAAAAGTTACATCAGAGGAGTCATAATATGAATCTTCATCACTATCAGTATGAAGCAATTAACGCGAGAGGCAAAAAAGTTAAGAAAGGGATGGACGCAGTTAGTAAATTAGAAGTTGTTGAGTATTTAACTGCTAAAAACTATCAAGTCATATCTTTAAAAGAGGTTAATCATATATTCACTAAATTGAATTCAATCAATGTGAATAATGTTTTACCACGTAAACAACTCGTTTTCTTTCTTAAACAATTCTCATCTTTGATTCATGCTGGATTTACGCTAACTGATGCAGTAAAATCATTAGCGCTACAACAAGATAATAAATATCAAAGAAGATTACTCTTTGATATCTATGAATCACTGCTTAATGGTGATAGCTTTTCAACTGCATTAAAACGATATCCAAAAGAATTTCCTCAAATGCTTGTTAAAATGATTGAAATTTCAGAACTTTCGGGTCATTTAGCTGAGACGATGCTTGAAATGTCAGCATATTATGAAAAACAGATCAAGACCAGAAGTGAAATTATAGGAACAATTAGAATGCCTTTAATTTATTTAGGTATTACGATATTGATCGCGATTGGTATGGTTTTATTCGTATTTCCGAATATCAGTGATTTATTTTCATCTTTTGAAGATGCCGAGTTACCTGGTATTACTGTCTTTTTCCTAGCTGCTAGTGATTATATCAATCTTCATTTTTTAAACATCTTACTCATTATCATAGGTTTAGTCGTGATCATATATTTAGCAAATAAATATATTGATGCATTTAATAAAGCAATGTCTATTTCTTTGTTAGAGTTGCCTATATTTGGACAATTAGTTAAGATGTATAATCAAATTCTCATCGCAAATACCTTGTCACAAATGTTAAGTCATGGGATTCAAGCACTCAGTGCTTTATTATCAATTAGAGGTTTATTAAGAAATAGAATTTATAAAAAATTGATTGATGAAACGATAGTTAATATCACAAATGGTGAGAAATTATCTAAATCTTTTACAAAAAGCGAATGGATTGATCCAATCATGGCACATATGATTGAAACCGGTGAATCGACAGGAGATCTTCCATCACTAATGAAAAATTTAAGCGAATATTATAATGATGTATCTGATCTTAGAATCGAGCGTATTAAAGCATCACTTCAACCTATTTTATTAATTTTTATTTATACATTTATCGCAATCATGTTACTTGCAGTCATGCTACCAATGCTTTCATTAAGCGGACAAATATAATTTTATATATTGAATAAATTAAATTTATATAATAAAATATATATAAACAAGGAGGATTGTATATGGTTAAAATTTTAAGAAGTAACAAAGCAATTACTTTAATTGAATTAATTGCAGTTTTAGTTATCATGGGTATTATCGCAGCAATCGCCATTCCAACAATTGGTAATGTGATTGAAGAACAACGAGTTAGAGCTGCTGAAGCTGAATGGTCAGCAATTGAATCAGCTGGTGCATTATACATTGCACAAAATTCAGGTGTAACTGCATTTTCAATGGATGATCTATACAATGCAAATTACATTTCTGAAAATGTTGTATTAGAGTCAGATGCTAATGGTACAGTAGTTGCATCAAGTGCAGATGTCTTTGAACCAGATAATGGTGCATTAGGTGTTGATGATGTCAATTATCCTGCATTATACATCGATGGTGTTGCAGTTTATCCTGGCGCTTAATAGATAATAACAATAACATCAAAGCCTTTACTAAACATCATTGAATTAGTAGAGGCTTTTATGATTTTTATGCAAAAAATATTAAGGAGTAGCTAATGCATATATTTTATATCATCATGAGTTTTATGTTAGGTGCAACTTTTATGTCTTTTGGTATGCTTATTTCAAGCAGACTACCAAAAAAACAATCCATTATGGGTCATAGCATGTGTGATCATTGTCACAAACCCATAGGTTTTTTGTATGTTATACCATTTTTGGGGTATTTTTTTAGTTTAGGTAGATGTCATAACTGTCATCAAAAGATTAGTATCTGTTACCCTATTATTGAATTATCGGCAGGTCTATATTTTATACTAGCATATCTTATTTTAGGTATATCATATGAACTTCCTGTTATGTGGATTTTAATGATTGTGCTTGCCATTGAATCACGTGTTGATATAAAACATCAAATTGTTTTAGACTCTGTTTGGATGGTTGGTTTTATATTACTTTTAGCAATTCGGATATTTCAAGGCCAAATTATGCCTTATGTGATATCATCCATGGTTGTTTTTGGTATACTATTATTACTAAGTTATATCACAGGCAAAATCTTTAAAAAAGAGACTTTAGGCGGTGGCGATATAAAACTATACCTATTTATAGGTATGTTACTTCCGATTTGGCAAAATTTATTATCCATATTTTTTGCAAGTATTATTGCATTAGTTTATATAATTATACGAAAGAAATACAATGATTACGTAGCCTTTGTACCATTTATATCAGTGGCTGTGTTAATCAGCTATTTATATGGTCAAGATATCATTAATTGGTATCTAAGTTTGATTGGGATGTGATTACATGAATAAGAAAAACTTAACAACGATTTACATAACTGATGAAGCCATTGCTATCTATGCTTATGATCGTATGGGAAAAACTAAAGATAAGTATGCATACCAAGAGCTTGAACCCGGTATTATCGAACTTGGTTATATTAAAAAGCCAATTGTTTTTTTAACTATATTTTCAAAAACAATCAAGCGTCTAGGAAAGATTCCAAATCAAGTGCAATGGATCATTCAAGATCAAAATCTACTGATTAGAGAATTAAGAATTCATCCATCTGATATAGAAAATAGCAGTATCGATAAATATATTTCAAAAGAACTTCATACATCCATTCACTATCCTTACAATAAGATATGTTATCAATATGAAATTAAAGAACAAAATAGTGAATTGATTAAACTCATCATGCAAGTATGTGATGATCAACTCATTCAATCATATTTAGATATATTTGAAAAAGTTGGTGTATTTAATATTGAATATAATATGATGTCAAACGTCATTAATACAACTTATAATGAAAGCAATAAAAATGCCATTCTGGCAGTCATGCAAAAACATTCAGTAACTTTATCTATTATTGAAAATAACATAACGATATTTTCAACGATATATGAATGCCATGCCGATAAATTTGATCAAAATAGACTTGAAACCTATATTGAAATTGTATCTAATTACTATCAATATAACTTAAGAAAAAATCAAAAATCAATCGATAAAATTTATATCATGGAAACAGCCCTTGATAGAGATTTAGGCCAAGAGTTGAAAGCTTTTAGTAAAGTCTTGACGCATTATGAAATAGAACTTATTTCAACTCATGACATCAATAAGAAGCATAAGGATGCTGGTGCATTAGTTGGTGTAACCTATATTGCAACTATCGCATACTATTTAAATAACTATAAATCATTAAAACTAAATGTGAATCGCATCAATAGAATGATGACGACGATGTATTATGCATTTTCTAGTGCTATATTCGCACTTTTAGCACTTATGATTGTCGTCATTCCATGGATGAATGCAACAAATAGTATAGATGTTCAAAGGGATATAAATGATGCTTTTAATAACCAGCTTGAAACTTTTAGAGATAGTCTTGATATCGAAACATTTACAAGTGATGAAATCACTTATAATAATGTATATGAAAGACTAAATGAACTCGATCAAAGTCAAATTGCTTTAGTTGATGATTTGTTAGAAATTGATACAGCTAATATTTCATTTTTAAGTCTTCAAATTGATGAGGAAAACAATCAAATCACATTCAAAATTGAGGGTGTAACTAGACTTTCTTTATACGAATATGTTGATGATATTTATAACGCATATATCTATGATGAAGATACTGCTTCAGGATTTATATTAGATTATCCTGAATTTGAATTTTTATCTGATACTGTGATGGAAGTGGTGATTAATTATGTATAGAGTAAACGTCTTTGGTAAGCGCATAAGTCCATATAAACCCTTCATCATTTTATTCATTTCAGTGATTTGTTTATTACTTATTTTCGGTGGTATAAATATATATAAAATAAGTCAAACGAATGCATTAGAACAAACCCATCAAGAGATTCAAAACGAGATTAATAGACTTATTTTAGAAAGTCAATCTGATGATTATCTGCACCTTGATGAGATGACTGACGAACTACCAGAAGGTTATCATGAAATTGATGTTTATAGAGATGTTGAAAGTGTGAGAACAAGCACGATTTTAGATACCTCAACACTCTATAGTATTGATATTAATGATGGTGTTGTTGGACCTCTTGAAATCCCAGTATTTCAAGGTTTAAATTTTGTCTCTATTGAGGTGAGATTTACATCAACTGACCTATCAGATATGAGTGAATTTATACATGGTATAGAAGACTTAGAACGTATTTACTTTATAAGTGATGAAAGTATTACTTTTAACAGTGATGATTATTCATTTTCACTTAACATTTATACATTTTATATGACGAATTAAGAGGCTTGTGCATTTGCACAAACCTTTTTTTGCATAAAAAAAGTTTGATTTCTCAAACTCATTTTTTCGTTATAAACATACCATCTTTTACAATTCTCATCGCTTGATCAACTATATAATCAAGGTTAGCCTCTGTTAATGTTTCTCTAAACATCACTTGAATACCTACAAAGTTAGAAATACCCATTAAGACATAACTCATCGTCTCTAAATCAATATCATCTCTAACTTCACCTTGGTCAACAGCCTGACTTAACTGTCTAACATAGTGCGCACTAAATGTTTGATAATATTCTTTAAATAAATCATGATCAACAAACATAGATTCCCAAATAATACGATAAGCTAGTGGGTCATCCCAAGCAAATCTTAAGAATGCTTTTAAACCTAAACGTTCTTTGTCATATCTTGAAGGTGCATCTTTAATCGCATTATTAATGTTTTCTCTAATACGTTTTCTGTATTGATCAAGGATATATTCATATAAGGCAAATTTATCATCAAAGTATAAATAAAAAGTACCTGTTGCAATATTCGATTTTTCAATAATTTCATTGATTGATGTAGCTAGATAACCTTTTTTAGAAAAGAGTTTCTTTGCGGCATCAATGATTTGATCAAACGTTCTTTGACCATCTTTACGTTTTGGTAAACGATAACTTTCTGTCTTCATATAATCACCTATTTTAAGTGTAACGCATAATTTTATAAAAAACAATAAAAAAATAATTTGCCTATTGACAAGCATTATAAATAAGACTATCATAAAGTTAAAGTGAACGTTTATTCATGTTACAAAAAATTAAATCAGAAAGAAGGATGCAAGATGATTGGCAAAAAAATCGATGAGATCAAAATTGGTGATACTGCTTTTTTCCAAAAAACAGTCACTGATGCAGATGTTAAACTATTTGCCGGTGTATCAGGAGACTTAAACCCTGTACACATTAATGATGCCTATGCAAAAGACTCTATATTCAAACAAAGAGTGGCACATGGCGGGTTAATTAATGCCTTATTCTCTACAGTACTTGGTACTCAATTACCTGGATATGGCACAATTTACATGCGACAAGATTCAAAATTTATTAAACCTGTATTTTTAGGCGATACAGTTAAGGCTGTCGTGACTGTAAAAGAAATTAATGAGGAGAAACATCGCGTCATACTTGAAACAACTGCGTATAATCAAAATGATGAACCAGTAGTTGTTGGACAAGCTACAGTGATGCCACCACGATGAAACACGAACTATTACATCAAATGGTGGAACAATTTAGCCTAGAAGTTGTTAAACCACTAGCCAAAGAGATTGATGAAGAAGAGAGATTTCCTGAAGAAACCGTTGAAAAGATGGGTAAATATGGATTATTAGGTATTCCATTTCCTGTTGAATACAACGGCGTGGGTGCTGATACAAAAGCCTATGTAGACACTGTGAAGACACTATCAAAGTATTGTGCAACAACCGGAGTTATCGTATCAGCCCACACTTCATTATGTGCATGGCCAATCTATAAGTTTGGAAATGATGCTCAAAAAGAAAAATACTTAAGTAAATTAACTACAGGTGAATATTTGGGAGCATTTGGGTTAACTGAACCAGCTGCTGGTACTGATGCAGCAGGTCAACAAACGAAAGCCATTGATTTTGGTGATTACTATGAAGTCACTGGTAATAAAATATTTATTACCAATGCTGGATATGCAGATATTTATGTCATTTTCGCAATGACAAATCCTGAATTAGGACTAAAAGGTATTTCTGCATTTATCGTTGAAAAAGGCATGGAAGGCTTTACCGTAGGACCAAAAGAAAAGAAAATGGGTATTCATGCATCTGCAACTTGTGAATTAATTTTCCAAAAAGTTAAAGTACCTAAAGAAAATCTATTAGGTAACTTAAATGAAGGCTTTAAAATTGCAATGATGACACTTGATGGTGGACGTATTGGTATTGCAGCACAAGCACAAGGGATTGCAGAAGGCGCTTATGAACGTGTTGTTGATTATATTAAAACACGTAAGCAATTCGGTAGATCTATTGCTAAATTCCAAAATACACAATTTAAAATTGCAGATATGAAGACAAAAATTACTGCAGCAAGTCTATTACTTGATCAAGCAGTAGATGATAAAGACAACGATCGAAACTATACCGTTTCAGCAGCAATGGCAAAACTATATTGTTCAAGAGTTGCTGTTGAAATTACTGATGATGCTATTCAACTAATGGGTGGATATGGATTTATCCGCGATTATGAGATGGAAAGATTCTACAGAGATGCTAAAATCACTGAAATCTATGAAGGTACATCAGAAGTACAACGTATGGTGATTGCAGGAAAGGAGCTTAGATGATGAAGATATTAGTTTTAGTAAAACAAGTTCCTGATACAACAGAAATTAAAATTGATAAAGAAACAAATACGTTAATTCGCGCAGGTGTTAAGTCAATCATTAATCCTGATGACTTAGCAGGTGTAGAAGAAGCGTTAAAATTAAAGGCATTATATGGTGGTAGTGTAACTACTGTAACCATGGGACCGCCTCAAGCTGAAAAAATGATTAGAGAACTATATGCTCGTGGTGTTGATCATGCATATCTTTTAACCGACCGTAAATTCGCGGGATCTGATACATGGGCAACATCAAGAATTTTATCAACTTTCTTAAAGAAAATTGACTTTGATCTTATTATTGCAGGATATCAAGCGATTGATGGTGATACAGCACAAGTAGGGCCACAAGTTGCAGAATTTCTTGACTTACCACAAGTCACTCATGTTTCAAACATCTTAGAAGTTAAGGATCAACACATTATTGTAGAAAAATCTTTTGAACAAGAAACTTATACATTAAGTGCAGAGTTACCTGCTTTAATTACAACCATTAGAACGATGAACAAGCCAAGATATATGAGTGCAAACTATATTTGGACATGTTTTGATAAACCATTCGATACGATTACTTTTGATGATTTAGGTATTGATCAATCAACGATTGGTCTACATGGATCTCCAACTAGAGTTAAGAAGACTTATACAAAACCTGTGATGCAAAAAGCACCTAAAGAAGTGATGGAACCAGAAGCCGCAGCTAAGAAAATTGCACAACTGATCTATCCATACATGGAGGTATCAAACTCATGAGAAATTGTGCCGTATTTATCGAACAAAGAAATGGAAAACTATGTTCAGTAGGTTTAGAATTGCTTAGTGAAGCTAAAAGATTACTAGATAATAGAGTAACAATTACAGCAATTCTAGCAACTGGCAAAGTAGAAGATGAAGATTTAAAGAGTATTTCAAGCTGTGGTGCACATGAAATCATCACTATTGAAGATAAAAAATTAGAAATCTATGATACAACTTATTATGCTGATGCATTAACACAAGTCATCAAAGCAAATGATTTTGATGTATTCTTAATTGGATCAACACTTTTAGGACGAGATTTAGGCCCTAGATTATCAGCTAGACTTGATACAGGATTAACAGCAGATGCAACAGTCTTAGAATTTGAAGAATCAGAAGATAACCTTCAATTATTCGCAACACGTCCAGCCCTTGGTGGTAACTTATTTGCGACAATCATTTGTCCAAATACAAAACCACAAATGGCAACGGTTAGACCTGGTGTCTTCAGTATCGCTGTACAAAACAATCAAAAGGTGGAAGTTAAACCGTTTAAAGCTGAGTTCAAGCGTGAATCTAAAGTTAAAGTTTTAGATATTAAAGTTGCTGAAAGCAAACATGTTGATTTAACAAAAGCTAAACTTATCATCTCAGGTGGTCGTGGTGTTGCAACAATGTTTAAGACATTAAAAGAAATCGCAGAAATTACTGGTGGTGAGGTTGCAGCTTCAAGAGCAGTAGTTGATTCATCAATTCAACCTAAGGATCGACTAGTTGGACAAACCGGATCAACTGTTAGACCTTCAGTATATGTAGCATCTGGTATTAGTGGTGCCATTCAGCATATTGCTGGTATGGATAAGTCTGAACTTATTATTGCGATCAATACTGATCCAAATGCGTTAATCTTTAACATTGCCGATGTATCTATCATCGCTGATGCTAATAAAGTATTACCTCTATTGAGAGATGAAGTTCTTGCGATTAAAGAACTTCACCGTTAATGTTATAAACTATTCTTTTTCCCGAAAAAAGGCGTCTATGATGCCTTTTTTTGTAAACGCTTTACATTTTACAATAATTTTCAATTATCTCAATTGACAACGTTTTACTAATATGATAATATGAAAATGTAACTATGAATATTTGTTCATGCTCTATTTAATAACCTATATTTTATAAGATGGCCTTATTATCGTGTTTTGAGGTTTTTATTAATGTGAGCAATATTTTTTTGCAATATATTGTAACCGCTTTTATGCAAGGGAGAGAAAAATGAAAAAGGTTTTTATTGTTGGCGCTAAAAGAAGCGCTATAGGTTCATTCTTGGGTTCACTTGAGGGAGTACATCCAGTCGATTTTGGTTCACAAGTTTTAAAACAATTATTAGACGCATCAAATGTATCACCAGATATCATTGATGAAGTATTAGTAGGTAATATTTTACCAGCAGGTCTTGGACAAGGTGTTGCTAGACAAGTATCTATCAATGCAGGTGTACCATCATCAGTACCAGCATACGGTGTTAACATGGTATGTGGTAGTGGTATGAAGACGATGATGAATGGATTTGCTAATATTAGTTTAGGTATTCACGAGGTTGTTGTTGCTGGTGGTGTTGAAGCGATGAGTAATACACCATTTTTAGTACCAAGTAAATCTAGAAGTGGTATGAAGATGGGTGATCAAAAATTAGTTGATCACATGATCTATGATGCATTAACTGATGCTTTCAACGGTTATCACATGGGTGTGACTGCTGAAAATATCGCAGAACGTTATGGCATTACACGTGAAGAACAAGATGCATTTTCTTTTGAATCACAAAGAAGAGCAGCTGCTGCACAAGATGCAGGTAAATTTTTAGATGAAATTGTACCAATTACGATTAAAACTAGAAAAGGTGATGTCGTATTTGATCAAGATGAATATATTAATAGAAAAACTACATTAGAAAAGATGGGTACTTTAAGAACTGTATTTAAAAAAGATGGTACAGTAACTGCAGGTAGTTCATCTGGTATTAATGATGGTGCAAGTTTTGTTATCTTAGCAAGTGAAGATGCTGTTAAGAAATATAATCTTACACCACTTTTTAAGTTGATAGGCGTTGGTCAAGGTGGCGTTGATCCATCAGTAATGGGTCTTGGTCCTACACCAGCTATTAAGCAAGCGTTAAAACATGCTGATGTTGATATTAAAGATATTGAGTTATTCGAATTAAATGAAGCATTTGCAGCACAATCACTTGGTGTCATTAAAGAATTAACTGATGCTTTTGATATCACTAAAGAAGAAATTTTAGAAAAATGTAATGTTAACGGTGGTGCCATTGCACTTGGACATCCAGTTGGTGCTAGTGGAAACAGAATCGTTGTTACATTAATTCATGAAATGATAAAACGTGGTTCTAAATTGGGCTTAGCAAGTCTTTGTATCGGTGGCGGTATGGGAACTGCAGTTATTTTAAAAAAAGTAGATTAATATAAATAGGAGAAAAATCATGGGAAGATTACAAGACAAAGTCGCAATCGTTACAGGTGGCGCAAGAGGTTTAGGACAAGCAATGGCTGAATTATTTGCTAAAGAAGGTGCAAAAGTTATTGCTGTTGATATGCAAGAATTATCATATGAAGCTGAAAACGTTGAAGGGTTCCAATTAAATATTACTAACACTGCAGCACTTCAAGAATTCTACGATCATGTTGTAGAAAAATATGGTAGAGTTGACATTTTAGTTAACAATGCTGGTATTACTAGAGATTCAATGACTCGTAAAATGACTGATGATCAATGGAATTTAGTCATTGATGTTAATTTAAAAGGTGTATTTAACTTAACTAGATTATTCGGTCCACTTATGGAAGTTAATAACTATGGTTCAATCATTAATATTAGTTCAGTAGTTGGTGTTTATGGAAACATCGGTCAAGCAAACTATGCAGCCACAAAAGCTGGTGTAATTGGTTTAACTAAGACTTGGGCTAAAGAATTCGCAAGAAAAGGTGCAAACGTTAGATGTAATGCGATTGCTCCAGGATATACAATGACTGATATGTTAAAAACAGTACCTCAAGATTTATTAGATAAATTCGCAGGTTTAACAATGTTAAAACGTTTAGGTCAACCTCATGAAATTGCAACTGCTGCATTATTCTTAGCATCAGAAGATGCATCTTATGTAACAGGACAAGTTCTATCAGTTGATGGCGGCATGAGATTATGAAACAATATCCAGTTCAATTTTTGAATCTGGATAATGGTGAGACAATTGCTTATAGAAAAGCAGGAAACAAAGGGGACACGATTCTTTTAATCCATGGCAACATGAGTTCCTCAGTACACTTTCAGGTAGTTCTTGAACAACTTGAAAATGATTATGAAGTATACGCTCTTGATTTAAGAGGTTTTGGTGATTCAAGTTACCATGAACCTCTTAACTCTCTACATGACTTTGCAGAAGATGTTAAGGCATTTATTAAAGCATTACATCTTGAAAATATCAACCTGCTTGGTTGGTCAACCGGCGGAGGTATTGCTTTGGAAGTTGCTGCTGATATTCCTAGAAAGATAAAAAAAGTATTTTTATTGGATTCAGTAGGACTTAAGGGCTATCCAATGTTTAAAAAAGATGAAAAAGGACAACCAATGCTTGATAAGCAAATTTCATCGAGAGAAGAAATCGCATCAGATCCTGTACAAGTCGCACCTATTTTAAATGCGTATGCGACAAATAACAGAGATTTACTAAGAGCCGTATGGAATGGAGCTATCTATAATCAAGTACAACCTAGTCCAGAAGACTACGAAAAATATTTAGATGCAATTTTTAAACAAAGAAATTTAATTGATGTAGATTACAGTTTAGTACATTTTAATATGACACATGAATCAAATGGTGTAGAAGAAGGTAATGGGAGAATGGATCATATATTAGCGCCGATAATTATTTTTCATGGGGCAAATGATTTAGTTGTACCTATCGACTATGCAAAAGATATGAAAGCTCGATTTAAAGATCAAGCAATCTTAATCAAGTTTGAAGACTGTGGACATTCAGTCATCACTGATAATCTAGATTTATTTATTAAAACATTTAGAAAGTACTTATAAAATTACATAAAGAAAGAAGGTCCCACATGAAGGATACTAATGTTGGTATTGTTGGTACAGGGATATATCTTCCAGAAGGGCGAATGACAGCTAAAGAAATCAGCGAAAGAACAAATGGTCTCTGGGCTGAAGAAGCGGTTATTGCAAAACTGGGGATTAAAGAAAAAGTTGTACCTACTAAATTACCAGAAGACGGATCTCAAGAGATGGGTGCTTTAGCAGCATTAGATGCGTTAAAGAACACAGGTCTTGATCCAAAAGAAATTGATGTGATCTTAAGTGTAACAGAAGAATGGAAAGAATATCCTCTTACCACTTCAGCTTTATACATTCAAGATCGAATTGGTGCAGTAAATGCTTGGGGAATTGATGTGCAAAACCGTTGCTGTACAACCGTTTCTGCGATGAAGATGGCAAGAGATATGTTAGTTGCAGATGATGAAATTAACGTTGTCATGGTTGTTGGTGGTTATCGCAATGGCGATTTTGTAGATTATTCAGATAAGAGCATGTCAATGATGTATGACCTAGGTGCAGGTGGTGGTGCAATTATTCTTAAAAAGAATTATGGCAAGAACTTACTGCTAGGCTCACATATGATTGGTGATGGCTCACTTGCTAGAACTGCTGGTGTTGAAATTGGTGGTCAATGTAATCCATTAACACATGAAAATTTAGATGCATCTAAAAAATCTTTAAGATTAATGGATGCACAAAAAATGAAAGATAGATTAAATCAAGTGTCTATGAACAATTGGTATAAATGTATCGATGAATCACTTAGAAAAGCTGGTTTAGAGAGAAAAGATATTGGATTCTTAGACATTCTACATATGAAACGCAGTGGTCATTTAGGTATGTTAAATGAATTAGGACTAAGAGAAGATCAATCTATTTATTTAGAGAACTATGGTCATATCGGACAAATCGATCAAATCTTATCACTTCACTTAGCATTGGCTTCTGGCCAAGTTAAAGATGGTACTGTTGTTTGTATGTTAGCTGCTGGTATCGGTTATGTATGGGCAGCAAATATCATTAGATGGGGATAATCAAGTAAATCATCTTGTATGAAGTTAGTCTTATAACTCGTCATTAAAAATACTTCATACGACTTAAATATGGCGAGTTTAAACTAAAAAATGAGAGGTATTATATGTCACTAACAGATTTATATAGCGTCATTATGAACTCATTGATTGCGTTTAGTTTTCTATCTCTAGCAACGTTTGGTATTGTTTTAATTTTTAAGACAAGTTCAACAACAAACTTTGCTCAGGGTTCTTTAGGGATCATTGGTGCTTTTACAACAAGTTATTTGATTGATAAAGCAGGGGTTAACACTTTAACAGGTAGTTCTGATGTTATCATCAACAGTCCACTTCAGTTAATTCTTCCAATGCTTGGTGGGATTTTAGTTTCGTTTATCGCTGGATTTTTAATTCATGCTGTCATTTTCAAAAATGCGAAATATACAAATGTCGCCACTAAACAAATTATTACGATGGGTCTTGTCATAGTGATTACTGGTGTTATTCCATTAGTATTTGGTAGTACAATCACACGTATAAGTTTTCCTTTTACAAAAGAAACAATAGTACTTGGTGGTGTACCATTACCACTTCATGGAATCATAACACTTATTGTTTCAGCAATTATTATTGGTTCACTCTTTGTATTACTTAAATTTACTAAATGGGGATTAGGTGTAAGATCAGTTGCTTCAAATGAAAAGGTTGCAGGTCTTATGGGTATTAACACTGATTTTGTCAATGCATTAAGTTGGGCAATTGCTGGTGCGCTAGGTGCATTATCAGCAATTACTTATACAGCAGCTATTGGTTCACTATCATCATCAATTATGATTGATATGCAGATCAATGCATTCTATGCATCAATACTTGGAGGATTCAGTTCTTTCTTTGGTCCGTTAGCTGGTGCATTCATTCTAACAACAGGTCAATCACTCATCCCAAGATTATTAGTAGGCGCAGGTCTTGCAAATTGGAGCAATACAATATTATATCTAGCAATCATGGTTGCCGTACTGATTAAACCATTTGGATTGTTTGGTAAGAAAGTGGTTAAGAAGGTATAGCATATGAGAAGAATATATAGAGAAAAATTAAAACCATTTTTTAAAAATCCAAAGTTTGCTTTTGTAGTTGTTGGGATTCTATTTGTTATATTAAGATTTTTATCAGGTGTATTTCCACCTGACTTATTCGGAGCTATTGTAACAACATCTTATTATTACTTAGCTGGATTAGGCTTTGCATTGTTACTTGGTTATGGAGGGCTTGCCTCACTAGGTACAGGTGCCTTTGTTGGTATTGGAGCATTTACGCTTCACTATCTATATCGCTATATGGAGACTCCCTTAGTACTTGCGATTGTCGGAGCAGTTGTGTTATCCATTATCGTAGCATTGATTTTTGGGTTTGTGTCACTTCGTATTGCAGGTCTATATTTAGCAATTGTTACAATGGGTTTATCTCAAATTGTAGTAGAAGTTATTAAAAACATTGGTGTTTATGCATCTGGAACAACAGGTGGCTTCTTATCTGGAGGACCCGTTAGACCTCTGATGTTTTTGGGAATGAAGTTTAATAGTGATTCAACACTGTTCTTTATAGCCTTTTTCCTAATACTTGGTATGTCAGTTGTTCATAACTTGATCAACTCTCCTACTGGCCGAGCATTATTATCTATTAAAAATAGTGAAACTGCAGCTCAAACAATGGGGATTAACCTTATTAAATACAGATTATTTGCATTTGTGATTTCAGGATTATATGGTACTGTAGCTGGTATTTTAGCGATGATGTATGTTCGTAATGCATCAACTCAGCAAATCGGTTTAACATTTGCTTTAAACATTTTAGCAGCAGTTGTCATCGGTGGTACGAAATCCATTTGGGGTATCTTCCTTGGAACATTTGTTATCTTTGGATTAAATATGGCTGTATTACAACCACTTAACCTTGGTAACTATTCAGTGATTATTAATGGTTTACTAATCATTATTGTCGTAATGTTCTATCCTGGCGGGCTTATTCAATTATTTGGAGATCTTAAAAAGCTATTCATAAAAGCAAGATTATCTATAAAGGAGTATGTATATGGCAAAGACTAATCGACATAGAAATCTTGTATTAAAAATCAATTACTACAAGGGCTTAATTTCAGAATATGAAAAAAGATATGATGCATTTATAAAAAAAGAAACAGAATTAATCGAAGATTATTATCAAGAAGACTTCAAGCCTTTAAAACAAATCTTAGATGGATATTTTAAAAACGATGCCATTAGAGATAAAAAAATTGAAAAATTTGATAAAAAACATTATTGGCAACGCAGAAAACTAAAAACTAAACTGATTAGAAAAAAAGTGGATGAAAAGGATATTGAAAATCAATTAGCTGAGTATGATGATCAAACAAAAATCAAAAAAGATGATCTTATTCAAAGTCTATTAAATAAATATCCTCATAAGAATCTTGATACTACTGTAGAGCAAAAGATTCAAAAATTAAATGAGCATAAAAAGAAATCATTAGAGAAGATGAACCAAAAGGGTGAAACTCTAAAGACCAAAATTCAATCATTTATAGAAAAAACAAATAAACGCATTGATGCTTTAAATGAAAGAAAAGAAAAGCTTGAAAAAGACATCATCGAATTTAACAAGCAAAGAGATCAAAGAGATGCTCAAAAGATCAAGGATTTAAAAGAAAATCTAGAGGCATTAAAAATTCGTCGTGTTAAAGGTGAAAACATACCTGAGACTCAAATTGAAAAACTCGAAAAAGAGATTCAAAGAATTAGTATATATAAAAACATGCTAGAAGATGAGTCAGTACATTTATCCATCAGAAATTTAAAGATGTATTTTGGTGGTGTAAAAGCTGTTAATGATTTATCATTTGATGTAAAAAAAGGCGAAGTCTTTGGACTTATCGGTCCGAATGGTGCTGGTAAAACAACAGTATTTAATTGTATTACACAATTTTATAAAGCTACGGCGGGTGAAATGATTTTTAGAAATAAAGAAAATCATATTGTAAATCTATACGACTTTAAAACGCACCATATGATTAAAGAAGGTATTGCCAGAAGTTTCCAAAATGTTGAACTTATTTGGGAATTAACCGTATTAGATAATTTAATGGTTGCAGCTCACTCTTTACTTGTGACATCATTTTTAGATCACATGGCACACACTAGAAAATTATCTAGAGAAGATAAAGTAATTAGAAGTAGAGGTTATCAAATTCTTAAAGACTTAGGCATCGAAGCATATGCTTTTAGATCACCATACGGCTTGCCTTATGGGGTATTAAAGAAAGTAGAACTTGCAAGAACATTAATGACTGATCCTTCACTTATCATTTTAGATGAACCAGCAGCTGGTCTAAATGATGCAGAAACTGAAGATCTAGCAAAAGTGATTAAAAAGATTAATCATGATTATGGTGTAACAATATTCCTTGTTGAACACGATATGGGACTTGTAATGTCTATTTGTGATAGAATTTGTGCAATTTCATTTGGTAAACGTATTGGTTTAGGTACACCAAAAGAAATTCAAAATAATGTAGAAGTTAAAAAAGCCTACCTAGGAGATGATGATGATGAATAATATTTTAGAAATCAAAGATTTAGAAATCGACTATGGTATTGTTAAGGCTGTTAAAGGTATATCAATGAATGTGCCTAAAGGTTCAATTGTCGCAATTCTTGGTGCTAATGGAGCTGGTAAGACTTCAACTATAAGATCTATTTCAGGATTGACTAAAGTTAAATCCGGAAAGATTATATATAGTGGTGAAGAAATACAAAATCATCATCCATTCAAAATTGTTCAAAAAGGTATCATGCAATCACCTGAAGGTCGTATGATTTTAAATGGCTTGACAGTAGAAGAAAATTTACTTGTTGGTGCATATTCCATAAAAAAGAATGATGAATTTGCAAGTAGAGGTCTTCGTGTTAAAGCATTATTATCAGAAGTTTATAGTTATTTTCCAATACTAGAAGAAAGAAAAAAACAACAAGCTTCTACACTCTCTGGTGGTGAACAGCAAATGCTAGCCATTGGTAGAGCATTAATGGGTGCACCTGAAATATTACTATTAGATGAACCATCACTAGGTTTGGCACCTTTAATTATTAAAGACATTTTCAACATTATTAAAAGAATCAAAGAAGATGGCAGAACGATTCTTATTGTTGAGCAAAATGCAAGACAGACTTTAAAAATTGCTGATTACGCATATGTGCTTGAAATCGGCAAGATTAAAGCTGAAGGGAAGGCTGCTGATCTATTGAACGATAAAGCATTAATTAGTGCTTATCTAGGATCTGCAGAATAAAGAAATGACAAACGTGCAAAAAGCACAAAAAATAAAGGAGAAAAAGAATGAAAAAATTATTAATGGTATTAGTTCTTTTAGTTGCAGGCTTTAGTTTAATGGCTTGTGAAACTGCTGAGGGAACTCCAGGTATTACTGAAGACGAAATCGTTATTGGTAATACAGCTGCTACAAGCGGATTATTTGCAGGTGTTGGTGTGCCTTTCAACCTTGCGATGCAAGTTGTATTTGACGAATACAATGATACTCACGATGGTCGTGATATTAGATTTGTTCATTATGATGATGCATTTGATGGCGAACAAGGTTTAGCGTATACTAAAAAACTTGTTGAAGAAGATAATGTATTTGCTTTAGTTGGTCACTTCGGTACTAACACAGTTAATGCAACTATGGACTACTTATTAGAATCAGGTGTTCCAATGGTTTATGGTGTTACTGGTGTTAACTCATTATTCTTTGAAGATGCTCCAGGTAATAACATATTATCTATTCAACCAATCTATCGTACAGAAGGTAGAATGATGGTTGCTAGAGCAGTTCATGAAAGTTTATTTGGCGAAAATGGTGATGCTAAATTAACTTCAACTGATAAAATTGTAGTATTATACTCTGATGATGATGCTGGTCAATCTATTAAAGTAGGTATTGAAGATGGTGTCACTGATGAAGGTGTTGCTGATCAAGTAACTTACTTACCATTTGGTACTTCAACTGCTGCAGCTGTTGCATCTGTTGCATTAGCAGAAGATCCTGCTGTAATTTTATTATCAGCTAACCAAGCTCCAGCTACAGCAATGGCTACTGCTTTAAGAGTTGCTGAAAGTACAGTACCTGTATTATCAAGTTATGTAAATGGTGCAACAGTATTCACACCAGCTATGGTTGATGCTGCAACACCACTTCCTTATCCAGTTTATGCAAACGCATGGGTAGATATCTCAGAAGCTAATGGTGCCGCACCAACTGCTGCTCAAATCGGTGGCGATGGTACATTAGATGGTTGGACATTAGATTTTGCATACCTTGCAGGCTTCAGTGCTGAATATTGGGAAGAATTTGTTTTTGATATGAATTCATCTGATAGAGTTGATGGCGATACAACTGCTAAATCACTTTGGGCTAACGCTTATGCAATCGCTGGATATATCGCAGCTAAAGCATTCGTTACATTATTAGAAAGAGTTGATTTAGATACAGTAACTTGGGAATCATTTATTGCTGCTGCAGAATCTGCACCAGTAGATCTTCCAATGGCTGGTACAATTGACTGGAGTGATGGTAACAGAACTGGTTTATCAGAATTAGCATTAAACCAATTAAACTATGCACCAAGTATTGCATTCGGTAAAATCAGAGATCTTGAATCATTATCTGTTGTAAGAGCTAAATAACATTAAGCGATACATATTAAAGTTCGCATGACTTTAAAAATTAGAGGAGTATGTGAATGCTCCTCTTCTTTAAAGTTATTTACATGAAAGAAGGGTTGAAATGAAAGAACATAAAATAATAAAAGTCGAAGAAGCATTAAAACTTGTTAAAGATGGCGACACAATTATATCTGGTATGGCAGGTGCTGAACCAAAATTATTTTTAAGTAGATTACATGAGATTGCAAACGACGTTAAGGGTGTACATGTTACAAATTGTTTACCATTTGAAAATGCTGAATTTTTTGTTAATCCAGCTTATAAATCATCATTTTCAGTTGACAGCTGGTTTTATTCTGGCTCATTGAGAAAGACGCATAAAACAGGAAATGTATCGTTTATTCCTAACCATTTACATTTGGCTGGTCGTAAAAGATTTCAACATGTTAAACCTGACATTTTTGTAGGTACAGCAAGTCTTCCTGATAAACATGGATTCGTATCACTATCATTATGTAACGTATATGAAAAAGAAGCCATTTCACTTGCTGACATTGTTATATTAGAAATCAATCCAAATTTCCCTAGAACATTTGGGGATGTGGAATTACATATAAATGATATTGACTATATGATTGAAGCAGACTATCCTGCACCAGTATTGCCTGATGCTGAACCTAATGAAAAAGATATGAAGATTGGTCAATACATCGCTGATTTAATTGAAGATGGATCTACACTTCAATTAGGTATTGGTGGTATTCCAAATGCAGTTGCTCATGCACTTATGGGTAAAAAAGATTTGGGTATTCATACTGAAATGTTTACAACTGGTTTAATGCATTTAGTTAAAGCAGGTGTCATTAATGGTAGTAAGAAAAAAACACATGTAGGTAAACATGTATGCTGTTTCGCATTAGGTACAAGTGAGTTATATGATTTCATTGATAACAATCCAAGTGTACAAATTTTAAATGGTAACTATGTGAATGATCCAGCGATTATTGGATTAAATGATAATCAAGTTTCAATTAACACAACCATTGAAATTGACTTAACTGGTCAATGTGCTTCTGAGTCAATTGGTATTAAACAATTCTCTGGAACTGGTGGACAAGCTGACACAGCAATCGGTGCACAAAACAGTAAAGGTGGTAAGAGTTTCATCACATTGTATTCAACAGCAAATGTTAAAAACAAGGAAACTGGTGAACGTGAAGAAATCTCTAAAATCGTTCCTCTATTAAAACCAGGTGCTGCAGTATCACTATCTCGTAATGATGTTGATTATGTCGTTACTGAATATGGTTGTGTATGCTTACGTGGGACAACAATTGCAGAGCGTACAGAGTTATTAATAAGCATTGCTCATCCTAAGTTTAGAGATGAGTTAAGAAGTGAAGCTAAGAAACTGGAGTTGATTTTCTAACATGGCAAATTTAGATTTTAAAGGACGTTCCATCTATTACGACGTTAAAGGTGAGGGCAAACCTATCTTGATTTTAAACGGCATTATGATGTCTACTAAATCATGGGAACCTTTTGTTAAAACACTGTCAAATGACAATATGTTAATTAGAGTTGATTTCATTGATCAAGGGCAAAGCGATAAGCTAGAAAACAGCGCTTATACGCAGTCTATTCAAGTTGATGTAATCAAATACTTACTCCATGAATTAAAGCTTGAAAAAGTCAATATTGTAGGTATTTCATACGGTGGTGAAGTCGCACTTCAATTCGCTGTAAAATACCCTCATATGTTAGATCGTCTAGTCTTATTTAATACAACACCTTATACATCTCCATGGCTTGCAGAAATCGGTTATTCCTGGAATCAAATCGGTAAGACAAGAAATGGACAAAACTATTATCAAGCAGCAATCCCAGTCATCTATTCTCCAAGTTATTATGAAGAAAAATTAGACTGGATGAAGAAGCGTGAACAAGTGCTCATTCCACTATTTTCTAATCCATCATTTCTTGATGCGATGGAGCGTTTAACCAATAGTGCAGAAGCACATGATGTTAGAGATGAACTCGGTAAGATTGATTGTCCAACTTTGATTGTAGCAGCTGATGAAGATTACTTAACACCAATTCAAAATCAAAGATACTTGCATGAACATATCAAAGGATCTGACCTTGTCATCATCCCAGGATCTGGACATGCATCGATGTATGAAAAACCATTGTTGTTTGTAACATTTATACTAGGATTTATCAATGCTTTAGAAACAAGTTATAAGATATAAAATAGGAGTAAATTTAGAAATGGAAAAAAGACAAATCGTATTAAAAAATGGTGAGGTTTATCACTACCTAGAACAAGGACAAGGCGACACAGTTTTAATCCTGATTCATGGAAACTTCTCATCAAGCTTGTATTTTACACCACTCTTAAAAAGACTACCTAAAGATGTAAAAGTATTAGCGCCAGATTTAAGGGGGTATGGTGACTCATCATACTATAGACGTATTAAAAGTCTTGCAGATTTTGCAGAAGACATTCATCTATTTATGGAAGCCAAAGAGATTAAGAAAGCACACATTATCGGTTGGTCACTAGGTGGTGGTGTAGCGATGGAATTTGCTGCAGCATATCCTAAACAAACTGATAGACTAGTCTTAATTAATTCATCAACTCATAAGGGTTATCCAATCTTTAAGAAGAATGAAAAAGGACTTCCACAAGTCGGTCAAACTTACGTTTCTCCAGAAGAAATGGGCGAAGATTTAATCCAGGTCAAACCATTATTAGAAGCTCAAAAAACAGGCAATTTCGACTTTATAAAAACGATCTTCGATCTCACAATTTACACAGTCAATAAACCTAATGAAGCAGATAATAAAATATGGATTAATGAATCACTTAAACAAAGAAATTTAATGGATGCAGATTGGGCACTTGCTAATCAAAACATGTCATCAGTTCACAATTTCTACAATGCTGGTACGAATCAAATTACTAAGATAAAAGCAAAAACATTACACACTTGGGGTCGAGAAGATAAGACAGTTCCTGAGTACATGGTATTAGATAACTACAATACATTAAAAGAACTTTCTGAACTTGTCGTATATGAAAACTGTGGGCATTCACCATTAGTTGATCAACCCGATGCACTAGCAAATGATATTATAAAATTCTTAGATATATAAATTCTTTACCCTCCAGGGGCCTTAGCTTTCCTCCTTGAAACTAAGGTCTTTTTTTATGCATAAAACGAATTATTTATAAAACCAAAAAATAATCATTAAAAAATGTATGTTTAGTATTTATAAACATTTTAAGTCTTTTTTTATATATTTATAATATTTCTATTTAAACTAATAAATGAAGAAAAATGGGAAATGTATAAAAAATTACGAAGGTTCATAAGAAAAATTACAACATATAAAATTATTATAAAAATGAATAGCAAATCTCTTATGGATACTGCACAATCTATGTACTAGAAAAGCATATCTACTCATCTGTCATGTATTAACTAATACAAATGATCACCAAGCTACCAGTGAAATGTAGCTGAACAAATTTTAATATATTTAGCTGTTTAGAACAGATGAGGCAGTAATATATATCCGCGAAGCGGAGACGCGATTTTTAAAATCAACTTATATATATACAGCGAAGCTGAGCGACGAATTTTATTTTTGCATCTCTATACCTAATCATCTGTAATAATAACCATGATCGTAATACTATGTAAATTAGTGACGTGCTGTGAGCAATCGAAGTAAGTGAATCTATATAAGTGTATGTTTCACTTTCTAAAAAAAATATAGAAAATGATGAATGATAAAATGTATTAAATAATAAGATGCACAAATAAGTATATGCATATATATGGTGTCAGAAGTAGTAGAAGCAAGGATAATCATAAGTTATAAAAAGAGAGCTAAAATAGGCTAAAACAGGCTCTAACGCGATATAAGAAATCCAGACATACATATATATGCCTAAGAAGATAAAAAGAGCCCATATCCCTCTCTCATATATACTTATAATACTCATTTAATACATTTGACCATATTTAGTACAAATAGAAGAAAAATATATGCATATAATCATATTAATCACATAATCATAAATATATTAATTTCATTTTTTATTATTATTTTTATTCTTTATTTGTTCGTATAATATATATTATGTAAACCATAAATGCACCGCTTAACTGTGCGATTAAGAGATTTCGTGTGGAAAAGTTGATAACTAAATACTATAAAAATATCGCCGTTAAGTTATTACTTTTGAGCTGAACGTTAAAAAAATGTCATTTATAGGTAACCAATTTGTCGATTTTTCGTGATACAATAAAAACGGTGATAAAATGAATAAAACAATACAAATTATATTTACAGGCGGCACAATTTCCATGCAACGCCAACCACAAAATAATAAAGCAAACATTGTGGATAATGGGAACTCATTAATCGATGATATACGTAACGAGCTCTCGCAAATCGAGATTCGAACATATCAATATTCCTTAAAGCCAAGCCCTTCAATGAGTCCTGATGATATGCACGATCTTGCTAAACTTACTCAAAAATATTTAGACAATCCAGAGATTGATGGTGTCGTAATTACACATGGTACAGACACACTTGAAGAATCCGCATACTTTCTAGATCTATTTTTATTGCATAAAAAGCCAGTCGTTTTTACAGGCTCTATGCGCAGTTATTCAGATTTAGGCTTTGATGGTTTGAGTAATTTACTCTCATCAATCTTAGTTGCAGCGCATCAAGATTCAATAGGTAAAGGTGTACTGGTATGCCTAAACGATGAAATCAATACAGCTCGCGAGGTCACAAAATCTCATACATTAGCACTTGATACTTTCAAGTCTCTAGAGTTTGGACCTATCGGAATTGTTGAAACTGATAACGTTATTTACACGCGTGAACCATCACATCGGGCAACTGCGTTGAGACCTGATGCTATAGAATCTAAGGTTTCACTGATCAAAGTCTGTGCAGGTATGAGTTCACATTTACTAAACTTACTTATTGATTCCGGGGTGAAAGGTTTTGTTATTGAAGCACTTGGCCGTGGAAACGTTCCACCTCAAATGGTGCCTGGCATCAAGAGAGCAATCGAAAATAACATTCCTGTATTACTAACTTCAAGATGTCCAATCGGACGCGTCCTTGATAACTATGGCTATGAAGGCGGCGGACATCATCTACAATCATTAGGTGTTATTTTTACTAAAAGTTTAAATGGTCAAAAAGCTAGAATTCAATTAATGTTAGCTCTTGGACTTACACAAGATTTGGAAGTTATTAAGCATTTATTTTAAGAGGTAAATCTATGAATCGAACATGTAATGTTTTGAAAAAGTCGATCGCATTACTTCTCGTGTCACTAGAAATTTTTGCGCTTATATTACAAAATATGAGAGCACTTAATAGCGGAAATTATTTCGCTACAATGTTTATTCTCTTGCTGTATTTTACAAATCAATCCAACATTTTGATTCTTATTATTTCAATTTTAGTTCTTCTAAACGTTCAAAAAAAATGGATGGATAAATTAGCCTTTATTGGATTTGTTAACATCACAATGACAGCTGTTGTTTTCCATATATTTCTATCAAGTTATTTTGAAAATTTACTATTAGTTCAGACACTGTTACACTCAGTCATTCCATTAATATATTTCATTTTTTACATGATTTTCTTATCAACAAAATTAAAGCCTCATGATGGTATGATTGGTGCAATTTATCCTCTTGGTTATTTTATATTTATATATCTTTTAATACATCCTATTTTTGGAAATTTACTTACGAGTATGTTTCCAAATGAACCTGATATATCTTATGTTTATCCTTTCTTAAACCCTAGTAACTATGATCATGGATTCTTAGGTGTTCTGACTTTATCACTTTTAATCATGTTGCCTTTGTTTATAATTTCAAGCATTGGATTACTCAAATTAAAGTCTATTGTTTACCCTAAAATTTGGCAAAATAAAAAAGCATAACTCAACGATGAGTTATGCTTTTTCTTTCTTTATTTGTTTCTGTTTATCGCTTTGTAATTAAGTTCAAAAATGATGAACCATATTTAGGAAGTTCTGTTTTAAAATTATCATTTACAGTGTATCCAATATCAGCGAAAGTTTTTAAAATTGGAAGTTGTTTTCCTGATTTAAATTTCTTTGAATAAGCTAATAATGGTACATATTCTCTAGTATGATCAGTACCATGGTGCACCGGATCATTACCATGATCTGCTGTAATTAAAACTAAATCTTCTTCTGATAATTGATCAAAAAATTCAGGAAGTTGACCATCAAATTCTTCAATGGCTTCTCCATATCCAACTGGATTTCTACGGTGTCCATAGAGTGCATCAAAGTCTACTAAATTAAGAAAACACAATCCTGTGAAATCTTTTTTAGCAACATCAATCAATTGTTCCATACCATTGAAATTTGATTTTGTTTTACTAAATTCAGTAATGCCATATCCATCAAAAATATCATTGATTTTACCTAAAGCAATGACATCATATCCTGCTTCACTTAAATAGTTCAATGTCGTTTTAGTGTCAGGTCTTAAGGCATAATCATGACGGTTTGAAGTACGCTTGAAATCGTCTTTATTTGTACCTACGAAAGGTCTTGCGATAACACGCCCAACTTTCCATTCTGGCTTCATCATTATCTCTCTAGCAATCTCGCATATATGGTATTGTTCCTCAATAGGAATAATGTCTTCATGCATCGCAATTTGAAGCACTGAATCAGCTGAAGTGTAAACGATAAGATCGCCTGTCTTCATATGATGTTCACCTAGTTCTTTAATAATTTCAGTACCAGATGCTGACTTATTACCAACTACTTTTCTACCTGTTTTAGCTTCTAATTCATCAATGATTTCTTTAGAGAATCCTTCATCAGTAAATGTCTTAAAAGGTTTTGTAATATACATACCCATCATTTCCCAATGACCTGTAAGTGTATCTTTTCCTAAAGACGCTTCTTGAATTTTTGTATAAAATGCTAGTGGTTTTTTAACTGCTGAAACATTCTTAATTGGTGCAATGTTACCATACCCAAGTGCTTCTAGATTTGGAATTTTCAAATCCATATGCTCTGCAATATGTCCAATTGTGTTTGCGCCTGCATCATTATAATCTGCTGCATCTGGTGCTTCACCAATACCTAAACTATCCATTACAATAATAAATATTCTTTTAAATATCATCTTCTTTTTCCTCCTTTTGTGCACGAGGGTGTGCACTTAAATATACTTCTTTAATTCTCTTTTGACTAATGTGTGTGTAGATCTGAGTTGTTGAAATATCCTCATGACCCAAGAGTGTTTGAAGCGTTCTTAGGTCCATGCCGTTTTCTAATAAATGGGTTGCAAATGAATGTCTTAATGTATGTGGTGAACACTCAGTTTCAACTCCTGCATCCTTTGCAAGCTTCTTCAGTAATTTAAAAAAGCCTTGTCTTGAAAGTGCGTTTCCCTGATTGTTTATGAATAAATAATTGGACTGAAAATCTTTTATGAGCTGTTCTCTTCCTTCAATCATATACTTGCGAATAGCAACAACCGCCATATCAGATATAGGCACAATTCTTTCTTTTTGACCTTTTCCATGTACTAATATATAAGATTGATTAATGTGAATATCTTCAATTTTAATTGATAATAATTCAGATACTCTAAGCCCTGATCCATAGACTAATTCTAAGAGTGCCTTATTTCTTAAACCTAGTGGATCAGTCTTATCCACCTGTTCTAATATCTTAACAACTTCATCAACTGATAAAACTTTTGGAAGTGTCTTAGCAGTTTTTGGTGTTGAAAAATTAGCTGATACATCAGTCTTCACTTCCTTTTCTATATATAAAAAGTGATGAAAACTTTTAATCGCTGTTAACTTTCTTGCCACACTTTTAGCACTCATTTTCTTAGAAAGACTTTTTAGATAACCTTCTATATGCTTTTTTTCAATATCACTAACATCATTGATTTGGTGATATCTTTCAAGGAATTCTCTATATTGATTTAAATCTTTCATGTATGCAGAAACTGTATTTTCACTTCTGCCTTTTTCTTGTTTTAAATAGTATTCGTAATCCTTTAAAATGTATTTCATATAAACACCATGAAGACTTGATTACCCAAAAGCGTCCCTTTCTTCGTAAGTTTTAAATAGCCATTTTCTAAAGTGACTAACCCATATGCCATTTTTTCTTCTAGTTTAGGATAGGTCTCAAATAGATTTATATCGTACTTATCTTCTATTTTTTTGACATCAATACCTAGAGTTTTTCTAAGGCCAAAGATTAAATCATCTTGTAATAACATGGCGTTAGTCTGGAAAGTTTTCTCTTTTTGATAGTGGTCTAAATACTTAGGCATTGCTCTTTCATTATATGTTCTATAGCCTTCTATAAAACCATGAGCACCCATACCAACACCAATATATGGATCAAGTGACCAATAGATTGTGTTATGTTTTGACTCATGATCTAACTTGGCAAAGTTAGATATTTCATACTGATGAAAGCCTTGATGCTTAAGTTGTTTAATAATTTCTTCATACATTTTAGCTTCAATATCTTCATCCATTTGTTCAAAATTCCCTTTAAGATATTGATGGTAGAAATATGTTTTTTCCTCCAGTATTAAAGAATACCATGAAACATGAGTGATGTCTAAAGATTTGATTTGTTCTAAATCAAATTTTAAATCATCCATTGTTTGACCTGGAATAGAGAAGATTAAATCAATACTGATATATGGCATATCGATGTTTTTCAGATGATGCACTGTACGATAAACATCTTCATTTTTATGGCCACGATTTACATAATGAAGCAAATCTTGATTAAATGTTTGGACACCTAAACTTACTCTATTAATGCCATATTTTTTAAATAGCAGACCTTTTTCTTCAGTATAACTTTCCGGATTCACTTCAATCGTATATTCAATTGGATTGATCATTTCCAGTACTTTAAAAAGTTTTTCCATTTGATATGGTTTTAACATACTAGGTGTGCCACCACCAATATAAATAGTTTCAATTGAATCAAAATGCTTTTGATACATATTAATTTCTTTTATGAGTGCATCGATATAAGTATCAATGACATCATTATTTTTTGGTACGCTTTTAACAAAGTCACAGTAATGACATATATATTCACAAAATGGAATATGGATATAGAGTCCTTTCATTTGATCACATCCTTAATTCTATTATACATGGTATCAACTCATAAAAAAAGTGATGACCTCATCAATCATCACTATTTGATAAAATTGCCATAAATGCTTCTTGTGGGACATCAACACGGCCAATAGATTTCATCTTTTTCTTACCTTGTTTTTGTTTCTCTAGAAGTTTTTTCTTACGTGTGATATCGCCACCATAACATTTAGCTAATACATCTTTACGCATCGCTCTAATGTTTGTTCTTGCGATAATCTTATTGCCTAGAGATGCTTGAACTGGTATTTCAAACATTTGTCTTGGGATTAATTCAACCATCTTTTCACAAATTTTTTTACCACGTTGATAAGCAAAATCTCTATGTACAATTGAAGATAGAGCATCAACAACTTGTCCATTTAATAAGATATCCATCTTTTGAAGTCTTGATGTTTTATAGCCACTCATCTCATAATCAAATGATGCATATCCCTTAGTTGATGATTTTAATTTATCAAAGAAATCATAGACGATTTCTGATAAAGGTAGTTCATAAGTAATAGTTACACGGTTAGCATCTATATATTTCATATCACCAAAAATACCACGTTTCTTTTGGCAAATATCCATGACAGCACCAATATAATCTTTAGGTGCCATAATAGATGCTTTCACAAATGGTTCTTCAATATGATCTATGACTTGAGGTTCAGGAAGTTTTGCTGGATTATCAATTTCAATCGATGTTCCATCAGTTAAAGATACTTTATAGATAACAGATGGTGCAGTAGCAATCAGTTCAATACCAAACTCTCTTCTAATACGTTCTTGAACAATT
Source organism: Acholeplasmataceae bacterium (assembly GCA_963678355.1). Classification (GTDB taxonomy): domain Bacteria; phylum Bacillota_I; class Bacilli_A; order Acholeplasmatales; family Acholeplasmataceae; genus WOFB19. The sequence goes on from OY782823.1 coordinate 704,636, forward strand.
TCCATATGCAATAAGCCTAGGAAACCTGTTCTAAAACCAAACCCTAAAGCTTGAGATGTTTCTGGTTCATATAATAAAGATGCATCGTTTAGTTTTAATTTCTCTAAAGCATCTTTTAAATCATTATATTGATCAGAATCAATTGGATATAGTCCACAGAATACTACAGAATTCATAGTTCTATAACCAGGAAGTGGCGATTTCGCTCTATGATTTGCTTGGGTAATTGTATCCCCTACACGCACTGTATTAATATCCTTTATAGATGCAGTAACAAATCCAACATCACCAGGTCCTAATATATCTCTTGTTTCTATTTTAGGTGTATGTACACCAACTTCAACAACTTCATATTTTGCTTTTGACGCCATAAATTCTATAACATCACCTTTTTTTATCGTACCATTGATAACTCTAATTGATGGAATAACACCTTTATATGCATCAAATACTGAATCAAATACCAAGGCTTGAAGTGGTTCATTTTCATCACCAGTAGGCGCTGGTACATCAGTAACAATACGTTCTAAAATATCACTGATACCAATACCTGCTTTAGCTGATGCTAAAATCGCATCTTGTGCTGGAATACCAATAACATCTTCAATTTCATCAATAACTTTTTGAGGTTCAGCGCTTGGTAGATCTATTTTATTAACCACAGGTATAATTTCTAAATCATTATCAATCGCTAAATAAACATTGGCAAGGGTTTGTGCTTCAATGCCTTGTGCTGCATCAACGACCAAAATAGCACCTTCACATGCTGCAAGTGATCTTGAGACTTCATATGTGAAGTCGACATGACCTGGAGTGTCAATTAAGTGCATAATATATGTTTCGCCATCTTTAGCTTTATATTGTAATTCAACCGCATTTAGTTTAATCGTAATACCACGTTCACGTTCTAAATCCATAGAGTCTAAAAGTTGCGCCTTCATTTCTCTTTGACTTACTGTATTAGTTTGTTCTAAGATTCTATCGGCAAGCGTAGATTTTCCATGATCAATATGTGCAATGATTGAAAAATTTCTTATTTTCTTTTGTCTTTCATTTAAAGTTTCTTTCTTCATAAATATATCAAAAACCTTTCTTCATACAATATTTTAACATTATTTTTATGCTATTGGAAGCATCCTAATATATTATTAAAATTATATAAAAATACGCATTTTTTGAAAACGTTTTTATTTTTTTCTTTTTATAGTTTTGATTGCATATCACTTGTAATTTATGTATAATTATGTTGTAAATATTTCATTACATAGGAGGAATTTAATAAAATGAAAAAAACGTTATTACTACTTTTATCAGTAGTTGCCGTAGTTTCGCTTGCTGCTTGTAGTTCAAGTGAATATGGTGTTGATGGAGATTTCACAGCTTTCGCTTACAGTACACACAATGGTGCTCCAGAAGTTGACACAGTTACAGTAACTGTTACAGATGGTGAAATTTCAGCTTTTTATCTTGATGCTCGCCAAGGTGTAGTTAACCAAACTGCTGGTGCAGATACTGAAGATGATGCTTCTGATGATGCTTTCTTAGCTGTATGGAACGAAAAAACTAAACAAGAATTAGGCGATGACTACAATATGGTTACATATGGTGGTGCACAAGCTGAATGGTTCGAACAAGCTGCTACTTTACAAGCTTATTGGTTAGAAAATGGTGTTGAACCAGTTGAATTCGATGAAGAAGGACACACTGATGCTATCGCTGGTGTATCAATCTCTGTTGAAAGTTATTTCGAATTAGCTGCTCAAGCTGTTGCAAATGCAAAAGCTGGATTATTCCAATCAGTATTATGTGTTGATGGTGAACATGCTCCAGAATTATGGATTGCTGAAATGACAGTTGTTGACGGTGCTGCTTCTACATTATCTGTAGACGTTAGACAAAGTACTATGGATGGTAATGCTATGGTTTGGAATGAAAAAACTAAACTTGAATTAGGCGATGACTATAACATGGTTGCTTACAGTGATGCTACTTTAGAATGGTTTGAACAATCTGCTGTTATTACTGATTATGTATTAGCTAACGGTTGGAATGATGGTCTAGCTGCTACTGAAGCTGGTAATGGTGGTGCAATTGATGGTACTGCTGTTGATGCATTAGCATCTGCTACTATTCATACTGGTGATTTCTACGTAGTATTAGGTCAATTATTTGATGCTGCTGAAGCTGGTTTAGAATAATCATTTAAACAAATTAAATTCATAAATTAACTGATTCTTTATTGAATCAGTTTTTTTTATGCGATGAATTATCATACTAAGTGCATCACCAATAAAATATAAAAACATAATTTTCTCTATTGTATAATATAAGTAACCACACTTAATTAAAAAGGAGAAAATTATGTTCTATCATCATCTTACCATAGAAGAAAGAATCTGTATATCTAAGATGAGTCGACAAGGCGATTCATTTAGAGAGATTGCTAGAGTTTTAGGTAGAAATCCATCAACGATTTCTAGAGAATACCATAGAAATTTTAATGATCAAAGTGACTTTGGTCCTGACTATTACCCAATACTGCTCAGTGGTTTTATAAAAAACGAAAGAAACTTTGTCATAAAACAGCTGCACATGTTTCAAATGAAGTCCTTGAATATATTGAAGAAAAACTTAATGAGACTTGGTCACCTGAACAGATAGTAGGATATAAAACAGAACTAAAACTACCATCCTTTAAAACGATATATCGTTGGATAGATCAAGGTATCTTGTGTGAAGGGAATAAGAAAGTGCTAAGACGAAAAGGAAAGCCCTCAAGTACGCTAGAAACTAGAGGTAAGTTTAATACAGGCGCACCAATTAGAAAAAGAGATAAAAGTGTTTATAAACGCCTTGAGTATGGTCATTGGGAAGCTGATACGATGGTTTCAGGCAGAAAGGGTAAAACAAATTATTGTTTTGTTACACTGGCAGAAAGAAAGTCTAGATTATATTTAGCATTTAAAGTGCCTAATCGTACTGCAGAAGTTGTTACTAAAGCAGTAATCAAAATGTTAGAAAAGTTTCCAGATGATCTCGTTAAAACAATTACGTTTGATCGAGGTAAAGAATTTGCTGGATATGAAGAAATAGAAGAAAAGTTAAATTGTAAAACTTACTTTGCTGATCCATATTGTGCATGGCAGCGAGGGACTAATGAAAATTCTAATGGATTACTTCGAGAGTTTTTCCCTAAAGGATCAAGCCTTAGAGTCTCAGATGCTAAATTAGAAAAGGCGGTTGATTTAATCAATCACCGCCCTCGTAAAGTTAATCGTTTTATACCTGCAATAGATTTAATTAATACTTATTTAAACTGTTGCACTTAATTTGACAATTCTACATGCAAAAAAAAGAATAGAAATGATATCTATTCTTCTATTTCTTCAGTTAATTCTTCTTCTATATCTTGTATTTTAACTAGTACTTCTAATACTTTTTTAGTATCAGCTGATGTCACTGTAACTACTAAGTTCTCATATTGAAACTGTTCCCCTACAAAAGGAATATGTCCAATTTCATCAACTACCCACCCATTAATAGTCGTAAATTCAAAATCAACTTCTTCATGCCCAATCTTTTCAAAGAAACGATCGATTTCAGTATGCCCTTTTACTCTGTACTCATGGTCATTGATTTTAGTAATTTGTTCTACAATCTCATCATGTTCATCCCAAATATCGCCAACAAGTTCTTCTAATATATCTTCTAGAGTAACAATACCAATGGTACCACCAAACTCATCTTTAACAATTGCCATATGTGCTTTTTGTGCTCTAAATGTATCTAATAAATTCACAATTTTCATATATTCAGTAACAAATACTGGTGGAAATATAATATCTTTTAAAGGTTGTCTATCTAATAAAACGCGATTATAAAAATCTTTATGGTTAATCACACCAGTAATATGATCAATACTTGTATCAAATACTGGAAGCCTTGAATAACCTGAATCCTTAAACGCTTTAACAATCGTATCGTTATCATCGTTTTCATTGATTGCTATGATATGCATTCTAGGTGTTAATATATCCTGTACCAATAAATCATCAAAATCTATAACACGTCCAATAAGTTCTTCTTCGTTTTCATTAATACCACCTTCATTTTGAACCTCACTTACATAAGTAAGTAATTCATCTTCAGTGATAGTATCTTCTTCGGTTTTAATGGAACGTTTCATAAGTTTTTGGAAAGATCCAAATACGATTTCTAATGGTTTTAATATAAACATAAAGCATATAAGTACTGGTGTAATCGCCATCGCATATCGTTCAGGAATTCTTTTTGCATAAGATTTTGGTGTAATCTCACCAAAAATTAACACAATAATTGTCATGACTGCAGTTGCGACTGCTGGTCCTGCTTGATCATTGATATGATTGACAAAAAATATGGTTGCAATTGATGCAGATAAAATATTAACGATATTATTTCCTATTAAAATAGTCGTTAAAACCGATTCAAAATTTTCTGATAAATGAAGCGTTCTTTCAGCCCTTTTATCCCCATTTTGAGCCATATTTTTTAATTTAATATTATTTATTGACGAAAATGCTGTCTCTGTAGAAGAGAAAAAAGCAGATAGTATTACTAAAACAACAAGTACGCCTATTTGTATCCAGTCCGTCGGCCCCATCAGTCCTCATCATCCTCATTAATTTCTTTTTTAATTATTTTAACTTTTTTAATAATGTTATTTTCTATTTCTAATACGATAAAACGATGTCCTTCATACATAAAATCAATTGATTCATTTTCTTCGGGTAATCTACCAAGTTGACCAAGAATAAATCCACTGACTGTGTCATAATCATCAACAGGTAGATCCATATCTAAATCATCTTCAACATCATCTATATTTGATAATCCATTAACGATAAACGTACGTTCATCTAGTTTTTCAACATCGAGTTCTTCTTCGTCATATTCATCAAAGATATTACCAACAATTTCTTCAATTAAATCTTCTATCGTTACGAGCCCTGCTGTTCCACCATATTCATCTAATACAATCGCTATATGATTTTTTCGCTTTTGCATCTCTTTAAATAAATCACTTGTCTTCTTAGAATCTGGAATAAATACAGGGTCCCTTAAAATGCTTTTTAAAGAGAATTTTTCATCTGTCTCCATATATCTTAATAAATCTTTAACATGTACTGTACCTATGATGTGATCAATATCTTTTTCATAAACAGGATATCTTGTATAATGTTCTTCTTGTAAATAAGCTAAGACCTGTTTTTTAGTTGCTTTTATATTTAGAGCTGATATTTCAGTTCTATGTGTCATGATATCTTCAACAACTGTATCATTGAAATCAAAAATGTTTTGAATCATTTCACTTTCAGTTTCTAAAATATTACCACTCTTATAGCTTTCTTCAACAATATTTCTAATCTCTTCTTCAGTCATTAATCTTTCACCATCTTCTGCAGATAGACCAAACATACGACCAAACAGGATTGAGAATTTGCTAAATAAAAATTCTAATGGTCTCGTTAAGTATGATAGAAATAATACAAATGCTGATACGTTATAAGCAATACGCTTAGGAAATTTATTCGCTAAGCGCTTTGGAATCATACGTCCAAAGACAACCTGTAACAACAAGAATATAAAGCCTATGACAACAATAACGATAATGTGAACATAGATGGCTTGATTGCTAAATAAAGCCATTATACCCCTATAGATGTATGTAAATGTAAGTGCACTTGAAATCATTGTAAAAAGTGAAATATGAGTTTGAATCGTAACAAGATAATCATTATCTTCATCTATGATTTTTAAAACTCGTTTCGCTTTTTTATTATTATTTTCTTCATCTTCTTCAACTTGAAGATTACTCACAGCATTGTATGCTACTTGTGCACTGCTCAATATCGCTGTAATAAAAATAAAGACAACTACCAAAATACTAGCTAATACCATGGTAATCACCTCTCATGCAACAAAAAAAGACACCAAAAAAAGATGTTCGTTCAATGTCTTTGTTAATCTGATATATTGGATCCTCGATCCTACTACTACATTCGTCCATTTATGTTTTTGATTCCTCCATGAATCTTATATGATATTATATTACTATTTTTTTATAAAAATGTCAATCATGGGTATATTTACATAAGTAAATACTTACCCTTATCAACTTGTTATATATCTATGTTTGTGCTAAAATAATACATAGTATTTTATATTTTAATTACACTAAAAAAGGATTACAATTATGCAAATATTTCTATATTTATTAGGCCTTATCGCTGGTTTTATTTTTTTGATTAAAGGTGCTGATTTTTTCGTTGATTCATCTGGATCAATTGCAAAAAAACTTAAAGTTCCAACATTAATAATAGGGTTAACCTTAGTTGCATTTGGAACATCACTGCCTGAACTTGCGGTAAGCTTTACATCTTCATTATCAGCTAGAGCAGCTGGTACAACAGCTGATATTGCAATGGGTAATATTATTGGATCTAACATCGCTAATTTAACACTTATCTTAGGTGCAAGTGCTGTGATGATGCCAATTGTCGTAAAAAAATCTTTAGTTAATAAAGAATTCCCATTTTTAATCGGTATTACTGCTTTAATCGCTATTTTTGGTATATTTTTTCAATCTAATCATGAAATTGCACAATGGGAAGCTGCAATATTACTGCTTTGTTTCTTTGGATTCATGTTTATGATGATTAAAACAGATAAAGAAGATATTATCGTTGAAGAAATCCATTTAATGAGTACAAAAAAAGCAATCATTTTACTGATTACTGGTCTTGTTGGTGTTACTTTAGGTGGTATTTTAGTTACAAATTCAGCTGAATATTTAGCGATTCAAGTATTCACTGAAGTCTTTAATGTTACTCGATCTGATGCTCAAGCATTTGTTGGTTTAAGTATCGTCGCACTTGGTACATCTCTTCCTGAGCTAGTAACTTCTGTGGTTGCTGCTAAAAAAGGAGAGTGTGATATTGCTTTAGGTAATGTCTTAGGCTCAAATGTATTTAATACACTACTTGTTGTAGGGCTTGCTGGTGTTGTAACACCACTTGGCATTTCATCAGGCGTTGCTATTGATCTATTTGTTGTCCTTGGTATCACATTATTTGTATTCATATTATCATTGATTCATCACAGAATTAATCGTGCTGCAGGTGGCATTTTACTCTTTATATATGTATCATATATCACATATATTATTTTAAGAACTTTCGGCGTTCTCTAATGAATAAATGCGAGTAATTTTGTTGAATGAATGACATAACTCTCATGTGTTTCTCTTGGAATAATAAAATATTTACTATTATCTATTAAGCTGTGTAATTTGAGTGTATGTTTATATTTTACGACATCAAATTGACCAGCTAATATGAGTGTATTGGTCTTAATATTTTTTAAATCTTCTATCTTAAATTTTGGTTCACTTAACATTAATTTGATAAGTGAACTTTTATTTTTTCTATATGCTTTCTTTAGCATTCTAATCATGCTTCGTTTGATGCCGGAAGGGTCAAAATTAGCCCCGCATAATGTCATTTTTTGAATTAAATCAGGTTTTAAGATTGCTATTTTAAGTCCGATGATACCACCATCAGAAAAACCTAAAAATTGAATATCAGAAAGCCCTAATATCTCACAAAATTTAATGATATCCAATGCCATTAAATCATAAGAAATATCAACTTCCATAGAACTTTTTCCATGGCATCTAGAATCAATTAAAAAGATCTGATATTTATCTTTTAACTTGTCTGCTAATTCATCAAATGTGTAATGATCTTCACCATTGCCATGAATCATGATAAATGGCTTACCTGAGCCTACAACTTCATAATTAAGTTCAATGTTATTAACTTCAATTTTCATGCGTATTTACCTGATTTCCATATCTTTATTTATATTATAGCACATAAAGAAAAAGGTCCAAAATTTGGACCTTTTATTGGTTAGTGTGCATAAGCCATGTTCTGTATCCTATCTAAGATAGGTTGTGACCATTTATCTCTACAAGTAGCGTACACTATTTTCATTTCATTCGTGTACGTGCCCCTACCAAATTTGGGTTGCTAGCTTGAGGGGTTTACCGCGTTTCACCCATTTATTTCTAAATGGTTACGTCTCTGTGGCACGTTATGCCATAGACCATAGTTTCCCTTAGGTCATCTGACGCCGTTATGTCCTAAGACATACCCTAAGTTATGATTTCCTTAGGCACAAACACTACATTCATCGCAGAATGTGCTAGCATGGACTTTCCTAACCCTTACGGGCTCGATCACCTTCCACTAACGCATTAATATTTTATCACTATGTATATGTATTTACAACGATTATTATTTAGCTAATGCATCTTTTCTTGATAAGTCAATTCTTCCCTTATCATCAATACCGATACACTTAACTAATATTTGATCGCCAACTGATACAACATCTTCAGTTTTTTCTACTCTTTCTTTAGCTAATCTTGAGATGTGCACTAAACCTTGAGCACCTGGCCATAATTCTACGAAACATCCGAATTTTTCAATTCTAACAACTTTACCTTCATATACTTTACCAACTTCTGCTTCTCTGACTAAATCAGTGATTTGTTTAGTTACATTTTCGATAACTTTAGAATTCGAGTGCATAATGAAGACGCGTCCATCTTGTTCAATATCAATTTTAACTTGATCATTATCTTCAATAATTTGAGTAATAATTTTTCCACCAGCACCGATAACATCTCTAATCTTATCAGGGTTAATCTTAATCATCTTAACTTTTGGTGCATAATCTGATAATTCAGGTCTTACTTCACTAATTGTATGACTCATATGATCTAAGATGAATAATCTTGAAGCTTTAGCTTGTGCTAATGCTTCTCTTAAGATTTCTTCAGTAATACCTGAGATCTTAATATCCATTTGTAGTGCTGTAATACCTTCAGTAGTACCAGCAACTTTAAAGTCCATATCGCCTTCGTGATCTTCCATACCTTGGATGTCACTTAAGATAGTATAATGTTCGCCTTCCATGATAAGACCCATTGCGATACCTGCAACTGGCGCTTTTAAAGGAACACCTGCAGCCATTAATGCCATTGAACCTGCACAGATAGTAGCTTGTGAACTTGACCCATTTGATTCTAAAATTTCAGATACAACACGAATTGCATATGGGAATTCTTCTTCATCTGGTAATACTTGTAATAATGCTCTTTGTCCTAACGCACCATGTCCGATTTCACGACGTCCTGGAGAACCATAACGTCCAGTTTCACCAACTGAGAATGGTGGGAAATTATAATGTAACATGAAACGTTTAGAATCTTCTTCACCAAGACCATCAATGATTTGGTTTTCGCCTAAAGCGCCTAATGTTACTGTACCTAAAGCTTGTGTTTGACCTCTTGTAAATAAGGCTGAACCATGAGCTCTTGGTAATAAGTCTACTCTTGAAGATAATGGTCTGATTTCATCAACTTTACGTCCATCAGGTCTTACTTTATCTTCAGTAATTAATCTTCTAACTTCACCAGTTACAATACCATTTAAAATAGCATCTAACTGAGCTTGATAATTTGCATATTCTTTTTGATCAAAGACTTCTTTACCTTCAATTGTCTTAAAGAATGCTTTATCGCCAAATTTTTCTTTAGTTGCTTCAATAATTTCATCAATTTTTCTGTATCTTTCTAATTTATCAAAGATTGATACAGCAGCAACTAATTCATCGTATGTATCTGCATAAACTGCTTTTTTAAGATCTTCTGGGATTTCAAGTACTTCGTAATCCATTTTTTCAGGATTGATTTCTGCAATAATTTTTTCTTGGAAAGCAATTAATGCTTTAATTGCGTTATGACCAAACATAATTGCACCTAACATATCTTCTTCTGATACTTGTTTAGCACCAGCTTCAACCATGTTAATTGCTTTCTTAGTACCTGATACAGTTAAATCGATATCGCTAACTTCCATTTGTTCAGGTGTAGGGTTTAATACATATTCCCCATCAATTCTACCAACGATAACACCTGCAATAGGGCCATCGAATGGGATGTTTGAAATACCTAAAACTAATGATGAACCAAACATTGAAGCCATTTCTGGAGTACAATTTGGATCACTACTTAACACTGTATTAACAACTTGCACTTCGTTTTTAAATCCAGCTGGAAATAATGGACGAAGTGGTCTATCAATTAATCTAGATGTAAGTGTTTCATGTTCTGAAGGTCTACCTTCTCTTCTTAAGAAACCTCCAGGAATTTTACCTGCGGCATACATTTTTTCTTGGTAAATAACCATTAATGGGAAAAAATCTCCGCCTGATGGATAAGTCTTCGCTGTAACAACACTTAATACAACAGAATCTCCATATTTAATTAAAGCTGCGCCATTGGCTTGTTTAGCAACTTCTCCAATCTCAACACTAAGTGGACGTCCACCAAGCGTCGTTTCAAAAACTTTTTTTTCGTTCATATAAAATCTCCTTCATTTTATATCTATAATTTTTTGTCTATTTATAGCCTTTTTTATGATACCATAAAATGCCCTTTTTGTGTGTAAAATCCAAAAAAAAAGATTGCTAAGCAATCTTTTATCGACGTAATCCTAATCTTGCAATTAATGTTTGGTATCTATTTACATCATTTTCACGTAAATATTTTAACAAACGACGTCTTTGACCAATCATCTTGTAAAGTCCGCGTCTTGAATGAAAATCATGGATGTGTACTTGTAAATGTGCATTTAAAGTGTTAATTTCTGCAGTTAATACAGCAACTTGAACTTCTGGAGAACCTGTATCTCCTTCTTTAATTGCATATTCTTTGATGATTTCTTGTTTTCTTGCTTTTGAAATTGCCATTTTATATATCCTTTCTCGAGTAACTAAAGTCTAGGTCGGCTGTCCATAAACCTTGTTATCGCCTTTATTATTTTAACATTTTTTTATAAAAATGCAATCATTTTATTAAATTTTAACAAACTGCTCAACGTTTAAAACAAATACCGTTGCCCCACCGACTTCAACTTCTATTGGAAGTGCAGTAAATGAGCCAAATTCATTGACGATTGTATTAGGTACAAGTTTAGAACGTTTCTTACTGTGTTTTTCGATAATCTCTAATGCTTTAGGAATTTTTTCATCATTAATCCCGATCATAAATGTGACATTACCTGCTTTTAAAAATCCCCCAGTTGTGGAAAGACGTGTTGAAAATAATTTCTCTTTAACTAATGCTTTTTGAACTTTGTTTGCATCATCACTAGATACAATAGCTACAACGAGTTTCATAACATCACCCCTTTTATACAATTATTATAACATAATTTTATGATTTCAAAAATTTTCTAACCTGTGCTTCATCAGATTTTATAGCTTGAATCAATTCATCGCGATCAGCAAACTTCTTTTCTTCTCTTAAATAGTGCATAAATTTAACTTTAACATCTTTTTTATAGATATTACCATAAAAATCTAAAATAAATATTTCAAGTTTTTTTGTTTGTGAATAATTAAGCGTTGGATTGTATCCAATATTAGCAATACCAGGAAATTCTTCATGATCAATTAAAATTTTTACATAGTAAACACCATTTTTTGGTAATAAATAATTACCATAATCAATATTTGCAGTAGGAAAACCTAACTGTTTGCCAATTTGATTACCATGAACGACAGTTCCTGAAATTTCATAGTGTTTTTTTAATAGTTTTCTTGCTAAATCAAGTTGTCCTTGACGCAAGAAATCTTTAATATATGTTGTCGATACTCTTGTTTGATTATATAGAAGGTCATCTAATACATCTACAAAAAAATATCGCTTTAAATCCTCAATAGAGCCTTGTCCTCTAAATGCAAAACGTGCATCTCTGCCTAAGACAATACGCTTAACATTAAGTTGCTTAAGAAACATAATAAAATCATAGATTGTAAGCTTCGAAAATTCCTCTGTAAATTTAACAATAAAGATATAATCTAAAGGATATTTTTTTAATGCTTCAATCTTATCTTCTCGTTGCGTTAAAGTTGCAAAGTTTTGTCTTCTCAAGACTTGTGATGGATGAGGATCAAATGTTAAAACGCCGTGTTTTGTATCTGAATAATTTAATACACGTTCTATTAAGCGTTGATGCCCAATATGAACACCATCAAAATTCCCCATCGTGATCGTAAGTTGTTCTTTATTTGCTATATCTTTATAGTCTTCATAAATAATTTTCATATGTTCTCCTAAAAAATCAATACTGGTTTATATTTATGCACATCAGCCACTTCATAATATGCAATCATTTGACCAGTCTTATCAACAACAACAAATGGTTTCTCAATCGTTGTTTGTCTTTCATCTAAATATATCCCATTTTTAACTAAATGTATTAAATAATCACTAAGTTCTAATTTAGGATAATCACTAAAAAATGAATCTAAAGATATTAAATGAGAAGGATCTACTTCATCTAATTGATAAGCATCATCTATCTTATAGTTACCAACAGATGTTCTTCTTAAAGTCTTTAGTGATGCATATGTATCCAGTTTAGCTGCTAAATCAACAGCTAGACTTCTAATGTATGTACCTTTAGAGACATGACAAGAAAAACTCATTTCTAAATCTTCTAATTTACCCAATTTAAAATCATAAATACTAACTTTTCTTGTTGGAACATCAATTTCTACGCCTTTTCTGGCTAAATCATATAATTTTTGACCATTGATTTTAATTGCTGAATACATCGGTGGCTTTTGATCATAAGTACCAATCATACCATTTGCTTTTAAATGAATATCTTTCTCATTTAATTCAATATGTTTTTCTTCTACTATAGTTCCGGTCACATCATATGTATCGTAATGTTTATTAAAGAGTATCGTACCGTCATAAGTTTTATCTAAACCATTAAATAAAGATGCTAATTTTGTGGCTCTTCCTAAACATAAGATTAAAAGACCACTTGCAAATGGATCAAGCGTACCAGTATGTCCAACTTTTTTTACATGAAATTTCTTTTTTACCTTAAATACAACATCGTGACTTGTCATACCAACAGGTTTATCTATTAATAAAAAACCGTCCATTTCATCACCATAATCATTATACATAAAATATGAGCATAAAAAAAGCACTTTCGTGCTTCTTTATATTATTGGTATTGTGCTAACCATTCAGCAACTTTTACTTTTGGTTGGTAACCACTTGAACGATCAACTTCGATGCCGTCTTTGTAAACAACTACAGTTGGAACGCTTCTAATACCAGCTTCGATTGCTTGATTTCTATATAAATCAATGTCAACTCTAAAGAATGCAACGTCAGTTAATTCTGAACTTAATGCTTCTAATACTGGTTTTAACATTTTACATGGTCCGCACCATGTAGCAAAGTATTGTACAACTACTAATCCTTGGCGTCCTACCACTTCTTCATATGGTTGTCCTTGATAATCTGTCATTAACATTAAATTTCCCTCATTTCTTAATTAATTTACTATCTTAATTATATACCAATTTATACATATTACAAGCAACTTGCTTATTTTAATGTCAAAATTGTTACACCCTGTAACCCTTCACCTTCAGCACCATATCTATGTGATTTTATGAGTGAAGATTTTCTAATATATTCATAGACTGCATGTTTAACTGCTCCTGTACCAAAACCATGGATGACAGCAAGTTCATGAAGTCCATTAAATAGCGCTTGATCTACAGCTTGATCTAATGCATGATAAACTTCTTCATATCTAAAGCCTCTAAGATCTAAAGTCATAGATGCCTTATTTGATGTATTAGGCGTGTCATTAGACTTTTTAACACGTCTAGTTGTCGTTTTGTTTACTGCCTTTTTAGGGGCTTTATCTTTAACTAAATCAGTAATATCAAATTTTAATTCAAATTTACCAAATTTAACCTTATAAGTATCATGTTTGACTTCAGTGATAATACCGTATTGTTGATATGATTTGATATATACAGAATCACCTTTTTTAAGTTTATCTTCTGTGACAATATGACTATTTTCATCACTATTTTGTCTCAATCTATGCTTTAATTCGGCAGATTCAGGTTTAGAAATAGATTTTTTTCCTTCAAGTTGTTTAATAACACTTAATGCATCTTCTTTTAACAATTCCCATTTGGCTGATTCATTTCTTTTAATATCTTCGATGATCTTATCTTGTTTTTTAATAAAGTCATGTCTCATATCGTCATAATCTTTAATTTTTTTAGATAAAGTTTCATTTTGTTCAACAAGTTTTTTCTCTTTATCTTCATAAGATATCATCATTTGATTCAATTTATCCATCATCTTGGCAACATCTGATTGTTTATTGGCATAATTGCTTTTTGCTTCACTGATGACATCTTTGCTTAATCCTAAACGCTCAGCGATTAAAAAAGCTTGTGATGATCCAGTCATACCCATTTGAATATAATATAGCGGTTTAAGTGATTCTTGATCAAAGGCAACACTTGCAGTTTGAATATCAGATTGTTCAAAAGCATAATGCTTTAATTCTGAATAATGCGTAGTTACTAACATTCTCACATCAAATTTCTTAAATGCATTTAATATTGCAATTGCAAGCGATACACCTTCGTTAGGATCTGTACCACTACCAATTTCATCTAAAATAATTAAAGTTTGATCATCAACATCTTTTAACATATTAATAATTTTAGTTAAATGTGATGAAAAAGTAGAAAGTGATTGTTCAATCGATTGTTCATCACCAATATCTGCAAAAATTTGGTTAAACACGGCAATGTCAGTCTGCTCTGATGCAGGAATTAAGAGTCCAGATTGTGTCATTAAGGTAAGTAAGCCTAAAGTTTTTAAAGCAACTGTCTTACCACCTGTATTAGGACCAGTAATCAGTAATATCTTATACTCATCATCAATTTTAAGACTTATAGGTACTGCAGTATTTTGATCTAATAGTGGATGTTTCGCTTTAACTAAAGATGTTTTACCTGCTTTATTTAAATGTGGTTGATTGCCATCAATTTCTTTTGCATACATCGCTTTTGATTGGATAAAATCAAGATGCACAAAAGTCTCAAGATTTTTCTTTAATCCGTCTTCTTCTGCATGTATCTCTCTACTTATCTGTCTTAAAATATGATCAATTTCATTCTTTTCTTCTGCTTTTAAACTTTCAATTTTTGCAGTGATTTGTCTAGATTGTTCAGGCTCAATATATACCGTTTGACCTGATGCAGAGATATCATGAGTAATCCCTTTAATCTTATTTTTAGATCCTTCTTTTACACTTAAACAAAAACGATCATTTCTTATCACAATCACATTATCTGTTAGGTAATTGTGATAATCTGATACCAATTTATTAAGTTTTTCTTGAAGTTGACCGTCAAATCTTCTTAAGTCTTTTCTAATTTGAGATAGTCTCGGAGATGCTTGATCATAAAATAAACCTTCGGGATCTAACATTTCGTTTAATTTTTCAAACAGATGATAGTGACTTTGTATACGTTCAAAATATGGTTCTATACTATGCGTTAAGATATTTAGCTTTTTCAACTCTTTAATATACTTAATCACATCTTTTTCCATGCTTAAGAATAATCTTATTTGCAATAATTCATAAATGGAATAAGCCATTTCTTTTTTCCCGTATTCAAATAATTGAACGATGTCAAAATCGTCTATAAAAGGACATTGACCAAGTCTTTGAATCAAGAGTAGGAAGTCACTTGTTTCAGTAAGTGATGTCTCAATTTGGTCAATTTCAATTTGTGGTTGTAAGTTTGTAATTAGTTCTCTAGAATAATCTGTATGAGCATACTTACTAACACGTTTTAGTATCTCAGGATATTCTAAAGTTTTGGTCATAAAGCGCATATTGGACCACCTTTTTTCGTTAAAATATGGTATAATAAATATTGAAGGAGTTAGTTATGAAACATTATACATTATCCGTAACTACTGAAGAGTTACAAAAACTACATAAAACCTATCACAACTATTGTATCACAACTGACAATCCATATTTATTATTTCATGCAGTTCATCGAGACACAAATGTTTTCGGCTATGATTCAGGTAAAGTTGTACTTCAAGGTAAGGAAATTACCCATGAAATCATTCTGATCAAGAAATTACTTGGCCGTGAAGATTATGAAGCTATCGGCTCTGACGAAGTAGGTACTGGCGATGTGTTTGGCCCTATTGTTGTTTGTGCTGCCTATGCATCAAAAGATGATATTCCATATCTTGAACAGCTTGGTGTTCGTGATTCTAAGAATATCAGTGATAAAAAAATTATTGAAATTGGACCGAAGATTGCTAGAAAGTTAAAGCACTCTTTAATTATTTTATCACCTAAAAAGTACAATAATTTGGTTTCAAAAGGCTATAATTTGAACAAAATCAAAGCTTTATTGCATAATCAAGCAATTATTAGTACATTTGAAAAAGTTGGGCGTCAAGTACCAGTCATTGTTGACCAATTCTGCACTCCTCAACTATATTTCAATTATTTAAAAGATGAAACAGAAATATATCGTGATATTGAATTTCATACTAAAGCTGAACAAGTTCACTTAAGTGTAGCCGCAGGTTCTATCATCTCAAGATATGCATTTTTAGTAAAAATGGATCAGTACAGTAAGAAATTAGGTGTTAAGTTGTTGAAAGGTGCAAGTAAAGACGTTGATAGCCAAATCATGAAGATTTATACAAAGATTGGCTTAAAACAACTTCCTTTAATTGCTAAAATGAACTTTAAGAATATTACAAAACAAAATCTATTTTAAATTTTTTGAAAAATTCATAAAATTCATTGGGCATATCGACTTCAAAAGTCATATGCTCTTTTTTTATTGGATGGTCAAATGCTAATTGGTAAGCATGCAAAAATTGACCTGTTTTTCCATATACTTTCTTAGGTCCGTAAATCGGATCACCCAAAATAGGATGATTAATATATGCCATATGCACTCTAATTTGATGTGTTCTACCTGTTTCTAATTCACATTTTACAACAGCATATTGATCAAATTGTGCAAGTACTTGAAAATGCGTAACAGCAGGCTTCCCATCTCTTACGACTGCCATTTTAAGTCTATTATTTGGATTTCTGCCTATCGGTGCGTCAATTTTAGCCTTAGTTTCTTTAAAAGTGCCATAAACTATAGCGATATATGTACGCTTAATTTCATGCTTCTTTAACATTTCACTTAAAATTTGATGTGATTTATCGTTTTTAGCAACCACTAAAAGTCCACTTGTATCTTTATCGATTCGATGTACAATGCCTGGTCTAATCACACCATTAATATCGCTTAAATTATCCATTTGATGAAGTAATCCATGTACTAAAGTTGTATCTTTATAACTAGAAGCTGGATGGACAACCAAACCCTGAGGTTTATTAATCACAGCTAGATCATCATCTTCATAGACAATATTTAAATCTAGATCCACAGGTTCTAAGTCAAGTACTTCTGGTTCATACTGATCAATCGTTATTTCATCATCCAATTTAAGCATGTAACCAGTTTTGACTTTTTCTTGATTAACTAGAATCAGTCCTTTTTTAATTAAATTTTGACAAAAACTTCTAGATTTATCATGATATACAGATTCACTAATAAAATTATCTAGTCTTTGTTTTTCGTTGGTTTCATCAACCTTGATTAATTGACTCATTTGTTGCTTGCTCCTTCATTTTTTCTTTATATTTGCTCTCTAAGAAAAATAGATCAATGGCAAATAAGACAATAGCAAATGATAAAAGATCATCTGCGATATTATTATAAAAATTACTTAAACCGATATGATTTAAAAAGTTGAAAAATGGGAAAAACGCGAAATCGATCACATATCCTCTAAAAAGTCTATCAAATGCATTTCCTAATGTACCCGCAAAAAAGAAAATAATTGAAATGCTATAAACTTTTCTGTTTTTTAAATCAATATCTTTATATAAATATCCAAAAATAGCTAGTGCAACTAAAGTCACTAATACAAATATTAATTCCTTGTATGCAACGTCGCCTAAAAAACCTAATGAAGCGTCAGGATTTTCATGATATCCCAGTTCTAATAACCCAGGAATAACAACAGGTCTATTTAACACCAAATAGCTTTGATTGATAAAAGCTAATTGCTTAGTGATTTGATCCAATAGAATTAATCCAATAATGATAAGTGCACCGATAAAGTATTTAGATTTAAATATTTTTTTGAAATCCATAGTTTGCTCCTTATAAAATAGTTGTAATTACAATGATACCAAAAATTAAAACAATGACATTGATTAAAGTGGTTTCGACCCAATATATATATGAGGTATTAATGTCTTTTACTTTTTCATTATAGTTACCTAAAAGTATAAAATAAAACTTGTAATACAACATAACAAATACCATAATCAGTAATACGATAAGTATTGATAATGTTAAAATTAGTTTAGTATAAATAAACATATTGATAATTGCAGCAAGTGGTAACGCTATAATCAATAGACTCATTATTGCCGAAAACAAGAATGCTTTAAAAACTTGCCAAGTCGACACGATTTGATCAACTCTTCTAGAGACTGTCTTATATCTCGATATGAGGGTTTTTAAATTATCTAACCAAGTTTTCATAAAGCCAATTTACCGCCTCATCTAATGTTTCTACAGGGACTAAAATATATGTATAACTAAGATCATCTATCTCATCTAAATGAGATTTTGGAATAAAAAATACATCAACATTATGCCATGAAGCAGTGGTAATTTTTTCTCTTATGCCACCAATTCTGCCGACGTCTCCCGTCATTTCAATCGTGCCTGTACCTGCTATAACAAGATTTTCTATGTTTAGTTTAAGTAAACTTGAATAAATCATAAGTGTTTGAAGTAGACCTCCACTAGGTCCACCAATTAAATGAAAATTACCATAATCAAACTTAGGACTTGCATCAGTGATTTCATATGCTGGAAAAAACCAAAATACTACATCTGTTTCATCATACACATAATGATAATCATAAGATTCCTCATTATCATTTAAAATTGTATAAGTCACATCTCTTTGATATGCTAGCACTTCTGCTTCCTCAAATGTCATATCTTTAATACTAATACCATTAATTTTAATAATGGTATCACCTATATTAATACCTTCAACTCTTCTTGGGTAATCATAGATTGTCAAACCATTAAAATTATATGATATATTTATCGAATCATCTTTTGTACTTGCAAGTTCATAAGCTTTGATAAGTGCAGTTTTATAAGATGCATCTTTAGATATATTGCCTTGTGTAATACTATCTAAATATGATGTATCACTTTGTCTTTGCGTCATCTCAGTTACTTCGAAATAGTCATTATTTCTAACCATTAAATATTGGAAAATAGTAATAGGTTCTTGTCCATACACATGAATTGAATAAAAATGTTCATCCATTTCTATGCCCTCAATTTCAAATTCACCAGCCAACTGAGTAAGTCCACCTGGCGCAATCACTGCATAATTGGTTGGTATGACAAATATTGCCATTAAAATTATATAGAAAATACCAAAGATTATGATTTTTTTTAAATGATCACTTAGAAATTTTTTCATATCTTAATTCGCCAACGTTAATTTGACGATAGGAAACACCTGCAGCATCAAGCATTTTAATGGCTGCTTGGTGCGTATCGGTGTTCTTATATTTATTTGATTCATAAACGATTTCTTTTATACCACTTTGAATGATGATTTTTGCACACTCATTGCATGGAAATAATGTAACATAGATCTTAGCACCATCAAGTGTTGCAGTCGCATTAAGTATAGCGTTTGCTTCAGCGTGAACTACATATGGGTATTTAGTTTGACATAAATCGCCTTCTTTTTCCCATGGGAAAACATCATCATCGCATCCCTTAGGAAAGCCATTATAACCAATACCGATGATACGTTTCTTATCATTTACAATACATGCACCTACTTGTGTACCTGGATCTTTACTTCTCATAGCAGAAAGTTTAGCAACCCCCATGAAATAAGCATCCCAAGATATATAAGTTTCTCGTTTCATTTCTTTTCACTCTCTTTAACAAGACCTAAATTCACATGGCAATA
Organism: Acholeplasmataceae bacterium; assembly: GCA_963678355.1. Classification (GTDB taxonomy): domain Bacteria; phylum Bacillota_I; class Bacilli_A; order Acholeplasmatales; family Acholeplasmataceae; genus WOFB19. The sequence goes on from OY782823.1 coordinate 724,719, forward strand.
ACCACTTGGATTCTTGTCTAAGTATTTTTGATGATAAGCCTCAGCTCTATCATAATCTAGATTTTTCTTAACTTTTATTTGAACTCTATTAAAATCCTCTTTAAAATATGTCTTGAAATATTTTAATACGCGTTCTTCGTCTTCATCATCATCAACATAGATACCAGTTCTATATTGTCTACCAATATCATGTCCTTGCTTGTTGATACTAAATGGATCAACAAATCTTAAATAGTGTTCTAGCAAAACTTCAATTGATGTTAGATTTTCATCATAGATGACTTCAACTGCTTCTGCATGTGTTGCCACATTTGCACAGACTTGTTCATAAGTAGGATTTCTAAAATTTCCATCAACATAACCTGTTGATGTTTCAATCACGCCCTTAAGCATTTGAAAATAGGCTTCTACACCCCAAAAACATCCCCCAGCTAAAACAACTTTTTTCAAGATTATTCACCAACCTTTAAATGTAATTCATCTAACTGTACAGATTCCACTTCAGATGGTGCTTGCATCATTTGATCTTTTGCACTTTGTGTCTTAGGGAAAGCAATGACATCTTTAATGTTATTTGTATGTGTCATTAACATAACAATTCTATCTAACCCTAATGCAAGTCCACCATGAGGAGGTGTACCATATTTTAACGCGTCAACGAAGAAACCAAATTTTTCTTCTACGTCTTCTTGAGTCAATCCTAGTGTATCAAACATAAGACTTTGAATTTCTTGATCATGAATTCTTATTGATCCGCCACCAATTTCATATCCATTTAATACGATGTCATATGCATCAGCTAAAGCTTCTTTTGGATTATTTTTAAACATTTCAACATCAGAAGGTGCAGTAAATGGATGATGTTTTGCATAGAATCTTTGTTCTTCTTCATCATACTCTAATAATGGCCAATCAACAACCCATACGAATTCATATTGATTTTCATCAATTAAATCAAACATATTTGCTAGCTCTATTCTAAGTGCACCAAGCCCACTTAATACTTGATCATATTTACCAGGTACGAAGAAAATCATTTCTTCATCAGCTAAATTTATTGATTCAACGACTGTTTCATCAATAAATTTTAAAATGCTACCTTTAACTTCACCATCTTGTTTCTTCATAAAAGCTAACGCTTCACCATGATTTTTCTTAACTAAAGCAGTTAATGAATCAACTTGTTTTCTAGATAGTGACGCAGCATTTTCAATTCTGATACCTCTAATTTCGTCCTTACCATTAAAAAGTGGAATATTAGATGATTTAAACATATCTTTATAGTCTTGAATTAGAAGACCATATCTTAAATCTGGTTTATCGCTACCATATGATTCAATCGCTTCTTTATAAGTCATGCGTCTAAATGGTGTAACAATATCTTTATCAAGCACTTTTTTAAATGTATGTGCTAATACTTTTTCAACTAAATCTTGAATATCCTTTGGCTCAATAAATGAAGCTTCAATATCAACTTGTGTAAATTCAGGTTGACGGTCAGCTCTTAAATCTTCATCTCTAAAACATTTCGCTATTTGGAAATATTTTTCAAATCCTGCAACCATAAATAATTGCTTATAGATCTGTGGTGATTGAGGTAATGCATAAAATTGACCCTCATATAATCTAGATGGTACAAGATAATCTCTAGCGCCTTCTGGTGTTGATTTACCTAAAATAGGTGTTTCTATTTCTAAAAAATCTTCATCAACAAGCACTTCACGAATTGCTTGTACAATCTTATGTCTTTTAATCAAATAATTTTGCATCACAGGTCTTCTTAAATCAAGATAACGGTATTTTAGTCTAGTTTCTTCTAATGCATCACTTTCATTTAAAACACTCATTGGAGGTGTTTGAGCAGAACTTAAAATTGTAAGATTTGAAACTTCAATTTCAATTTCTCCAGTAGGAATCTTATTATTTTTACTTTCACGTTCTACAACAGTACCTTCTGCTTCAATCACAAATTCACTTCTTAGTTTCATTGCGACTTCATAACAAGGATTTTCAGGTTTAACAACCAACTGTGTAATGCCTGCTCTATCTCTTAAGTCAGCAAAAATCATACCACCTAAATTACGTGATTTTTGAACCCATCCGCGTAGGAAAACTTTTTCGCCAACATTTTTTATTGTTAATTCATTATTATTATGTGTATATTTCATCTTTCTACTCCATTAATTCTTTCTTAAGATATGAGACAACTTCATCTAAATTGACATTTTCTTGTGTCTCAGTTTTTGTGTTTTTAACAGCAGTATATCCCTTATTAAACTCATCTTCTCCAAAGAAGATGATATATTTAGCATCAAATTTTAAAGCTTCTTTTAATTGACTCTTAAATGATTTATTCGTGTAATTCATATCTGAGCGTATTCCAGAGACTCTTAAATCATGTAATAATTTAACGGCTTCTTTTTTCAATTGATCCCCAAAATTTAATACATAAACATCCAATTGATCTTTTTCATATAAATTAGGATTTTCACAATCAATTGCCATAAGTAGACGTTCCATACCAAAAGCGAATCCAATACCTGGTAAATCAGGTCCACCAAGTTCTTTAACTAAACTTTGGTATCGACCACCACCACCTAATACATTTTGTGCTCCGAAACCTTCAATATCCGCTTCAATTTCAAAAACAGTATGGCTATAATAATCGAGTCCTCTGACTAGTCTAGGTGCTAATTCATAATCAATACCTGAATAATTTAAATATGTAATCACATCAACAAAATATTTCTTTGATGTTTCATTAAGATATTCAACAGGAGTTGGTGCATTAACTACAGCCACGTGATCATGGTCAATCTTACAATCTAGAATTCTAAGTGGATTTTTATCTATTCTGACCTTACAATCATTACATAATGTGTCTCTGTGAGGCTCAAAATGACGTTTTAAAGCCTTTTGATAGGTTTCTCTAGATTCCATATCACCTAATGAGTTTAAACGCACTTTGACGCCATGTAATCCTAATTGTTTAATAAAATCATAGGCTAAGATAATCACTTCTGCATCCATTGCAGGATCAAGTGAACCAACCGCTTCAACACCAAATTGTGAGAATTGACGATAACGACCTTTTTGCGGTCTTTCATATCTAAAATTTGGTCCAATATAATACATTTTTTGAGCTGATTGATCAACATATAATTTATTTTCTACAAAACTTCTGATCACACCTGCAGTACCTTCAGGTCTAAGTGTTAATTTTCTTTTACTGCGATCTTCAAAATCATAAGTTTCTTTCGTAACCATATCAGATAGGTCATTATCTCTATGGAAAACTTCAGAATATTCCATCATAGGCGTTCTCACTTCATGATAATAATATTTTTTCATGATTGCTCTGATTTCAGATTCTAATTTTTGCCATTTAGGACTTTCTGAAGGAAGTACATCATATGTACCCTTAACGCGATTTAATCTCATTATATCTCTCCTTTGTCATTTCATATACCATCATATCTGATTCAAGTATACCGACAGCTTTTTCATATTTATATGGATATGATGTAATAAACACAAATCCATTTTTTTCAATTACTTTACCACTTGCTGGATTATTTTTTAAATGTTTGATAATCAATCTATCATATCCATAATAATCAAATCCAACCTTTATGATTTTTTCTAATGCCTTAGTCATAATGCCTTGATTCCAATAATCTCGATTTATGACATATCCGATTTCTAAAGCATTTTGGTTAACGACTTTAGTGTGAAAATCAATCGTACCAATCATCTTGTTTTTGTCCATATCGACAATCGCATAACCAACGGGAATTCCTTTTTTAGGTCTCGCTAAAAAGATATCTTTAATTGATCTTTTCGCTTCAATTGGGTTTGTCATAGGTCCCCAACTCAACGTTTTAACAACTTCTCCGTCACGACCATACTCAAATAAATCTTTATAATCTCCTTTTTGAATACTACGTAACATAAAGTGATCAAATTTTACAATTGGCATTTGTTTTAGATTCATGAGTCACCTCTAAAAAAAATCGTCCTTAAAAAAATCTAAGGACGAAATGTATCGCGGTACCACCTTAGTTCTAGAGTTTCCTCTAGCCCTCATTGATTGTATATGCCTCAAAAGGTGTCACACTTCTAGATTCCCTAGAAACCTTTATCATAGGCGATTAAATTCTAAATTAATTTTAACTTGTTTTAAGATGTTTGTCAATCAATATTCAATTAAAATAGTGACTGGACCATCATTAATTGATTCAACGTCCATATCAGCTTGAAAAACGCCTTTTTCAACATGAAACTCATCTTCTAATTTCTTAACGAAAGCCTCATAGAGTTTATTTGCTTCATCTGGTCTTAAAGCCTCAGTAAATGAAGGTCGATGATTATGACTGACATCACCATATAACGTAAATTGTGAAACAGCTAATATTTCACCTGAAACTTGAGTTAAATTTAGGTTAAGTTTTCCTTGTTCATCTTCAAATACACGAAGTTTTGATACCTTCTTAGCCATTTTTTCGACTTCTTCTAAACCATCATTTGTGTGAAAACCTATGTAAAGTAAATAACCTTTATTAATTTTTCCTACAATTTCATGATTGACTTTAACAGATGCACTTTTAACACGTTGACAGACTACTCTCATTGAAATGCTCTTTCCACAGATGATATATCCGCTACTTTTTTAATATTAACCATGACGTTATTTAATGCTTCTGCATTTGGAATTAATACTTTAAGCTTAATCGTCATTTCTAAATTAGATGAAGTTGTCGCATTGACTTCAGCAAGCGAGATGCTCATCGCATTGACTGCCGTTACAACCTCAGTTAGTAAAGTTGGTCTAGCTGTACCAACAATTTTAATTCTAGTTGGATATTTTCTATCAATTTCATTTGACCAAAAAGCTTCAATCAATCGATTATGGTCAAATTGCTTACAGTTTGGACATTCATCATTATGAATGACAATACCACTCGTTTTAGAAACAAATCCTAATATTTTATCACCAGGCACTGGTAAACAACAGTTAGCTAGTTTAATTTGAGGGCTTGATAATCCTTCAATAACAACACCTGTTTCATGGTGTGTTGTTAGTTGTCTTGCGGCTTTTTCCATTTGACGTTGAAGCATAAGTTCACGGTCAACTTCCTTGCCTACAAGTTTTTGAACAACAGTTTTTGGACTAATTAGTCCTTTACCAATCTCTAAATATAAGTCTTCAACACAGTCAATGGCATTTTTTTCAAAGTTTTTCTTAACAAATTGATCATCTATTTTGGATAAATCAGCTTTTTGTGCAGAAAATTCTTTTTCTAAATCTTTTTCACCATTAATAATTAATTGATCTCTATTTTGTTTGTTTAAGAAACTCTTAATCTTATGTTTCGCATGTTGCGATTTAGCAATTTTCAACCAGTCTTCACTAGGACCAGATGAATTTTTATTAGTCTTAACACTGACAATATCACCAGTGTTTAATTCATAATCAAGGGTTACAATGCGATTATTAACGATTGCCCCAACCATGCGGTCACCAACAGCTGTATGGATTCTATATGCAAAATCAATAGGTGTCGCACCTTTAGGAAGTTCAATAACTTCACCTTTAGGCGTAAACACATAGACATTAGCATCTAATATATCGCCTTTGATTGTACTAACAAACTCTTTAGCACCTGCTTCAGTTTCATCAGTATCTTCACTCATTTTGAGTAAATCGCCATACCATTTAAGTTTTTGCGCGATTTCAAATTGTTCACGTTCTTTAGAATATGTTTTATTTTCTTTATAAGCCCAGTGAGCAGCAATCCCATATTCAGCAATTTGATCCATTTCATGTGTTCTAATCTGTACTTCAAATAGCGTTCCATCCTCAGATAAAACAGTTGTATGAAGGGATTGATACATATTTGGTTTTGGAACAGCAATATAATCTTTAAATCGTCGAGGAATAGGTGTGAAATTTGCATGAATAATACCTAGAGCTTGATAACATTGCTCAACTTTATCAACGATAATGCGGACTGCTAACAAGTCATAAATATCTTCAAATGCACGGTTATCCCTAACCATTTTTTTATAGATACTATAAATATTTTTAATTCGTCCTTTAATCTCAAACTCATCTAATTCATTTTTATTAAAAAGTTCTTTGACATGGATGATGATATGATCAATAGATTCTTCACGTTCAGCTTTTTTAGCCTGAATCATATTTGATACACGATAATACATTGGAGGATCTGTATATCTTAAAGATTTATCCTCTAACTCTGCCTTTATTCTAAAAATCCCTAAGCGATGTGCTAAGGGTGCGTAAATTTCTAAAGTTTCACTCGCAATTCTATATTGCTTTTCTGGCGCCATAGATTTAAGTGTTCTAATATTGTGAAGGCGGTCTGCAATCTTAATTAAGACAACACGAATATCTTTAGCCATTGCAAGTAACATCTTTTGATGATTATCAGCTTGAGATGCGACCGTGTTAAAAGAAAGCTTACCAATTTTTGTCACACCATCAACCATCGCTGCAACATCTTTACCAAATGTTTCTTCAACATCTTCTAATGTATAGTCAGTATCTTCTACTGTATCATGTAAAAGCGCAGCAATAAGCGTCGCAGGACCTACTGCTAATTCTGTCAAGATTTTAGCAACTGCGACAGGGTGTGTAATATAAGGGTCACCGCTTTTACGCATCTGACCCTGATGTTTATCTTTAGATATTAAATAAGCTTTATAGATTTGATCTATATCTTCTTTGTTATGAATGTAAGAAGAAAAGCTCTGTGCTAAAGATTCAAATAATAAATCTGTCATTAAAACACTTCTTCCTAATAGGTAATTAATGTTAGTATATCATAATCCTTTAATTTAGCTCTACCATCAAGCTCAGCAAGCTCAATTAAGAATGCAAGCCCAACAACTTCTCCACCTAGTTTTTCAACTAATTTAACTGTAGCATCCATTGTACCACCAGTCGCTAATAAGTCATCGATGATTAAAACTTTATCTCCAGGTTTAATTGCATCAGCATGAATTGATAATTCATTTGATCCATATTCTAAATCATAACTTTCAGTGACGATATCTCTAGGTAATTTACCAGGTTTTCTCACTGGTGCAAAACCAATACTTAAGTTAGTCGCAACTGGACATCCAAAAATGAATCCACGTGCTTCTGGACCAACGATCACATTTGCATTTAATTTAACAGCGAATTCTGTAAATTTATCAGCTGCATATTTATATGCTTCCCCATTTAACATTAAAGGTGTAATATCTCTAAATAATATACCTTCTTTAGGGAAATCAGGTACCTCAGCAATATACTTTTTTAAATCCATTTTTAATAGCCTCCATATAAGTTCATAAAATAATCGTACATTATATTTTACCACAACATTTTAACTTATAGCAAGTATGCTATAATGGTTATAGGTGATAAAAATGATACCATTAGCTTATAGAATGAGACCAACAAAATTTGAAGACGTTTTTGGTCAAGACCACTTGATTGGTAAAGACGGTGTATTAAATATTATGCTTAAAAAGCATAAGATTTTATCGTTTATTCTCTATGGACCTCCAGGCACAGGAAAAACGACCATTGCACAAATCTTTGCAGATCAGGCAAAATTAGATACCTATTTTTTCAATGCGTCAACAGATAATAAGGCCAAATTAAAAGACATCGTCGATATGACTGCATATCATGATGTACTGCTTATCATCGATGAAATTCATCGTATGAAAACTGATATTCAAGACTATCTTCTACCTTATTTAGAAAATGGTCATGTTACAATCATTGGGCTTACTACATTAAATCCGTATCAAAGTATAAATTTAGCCATTCGTTCAAGATGTCATTTATATCAAGTTAAAAAACTAGAAGATAAAGACATTGGAGATGCTGTAAAACGTGGTTTACGTGAATTAGAAGTCGATATCAGACTTGAGCCTGATGCTTTAGATGCGATTGTAAGATTATCTAATCATGAAATCAGATCTGCTTTAAACGTATTGGAAAGTGCATCGCTTCTTTTAGAAGATGGTGATTTACTTACAGCTGATTTAGTTTATAGAGTATCCGGTAAAGTCCATCATGATTTAGATAAAAATCAAGACAATTACTATGATTTACTCAGTGCTCTACAAAAATCAATAAGAGGATCAGATGTGGATGCTGCTATTCACTATCTTGGACGTCTTTTAACCCTTGAAGATTTGCAATCAATCATTAGAAGATTATTAGTGATTGCCTATGAAGATATCGGTCTTGCCAATCCTATGATGCCTGTTAAAGTTGCTACAGCTTGTGAAAGTGCTCTTAAGGTAGGATTACCTGAGGCATCCATTATCTTTAGTACCATTGTTGTTGACATGGCATTATCACCTAAATCTAATACTGCCTATATGGCACTTGCTAAAGCAATGGAAGATTATGAAAACATAGATTGTGGTCCAGTTGCACCTCATGCAAGTAATAGAGAAATCAATAAAAATCCTGATATCTATCATTATCCACATGATGATGAAAACAGTGTAAATGATCAATCATACTTACCTTTAAAAATAAAAGATAGAACATATTACATACCTAAAAAAGAATCAGCATATGAGAAGGCGCTTGCGCAAAGATTAGAACAATTAGATAAAATAAAACATAAAAAAAGAAGCTAACAGCTTCTTTTTATTATACTTCAGTTGATATAATGACTGGAATTGTAATTGGACTTCTCTTTATTTCTTGATAAATAAATCGATTGATGTCATTTCTAACATCTCTCTTATATTCGTTCCAATTAATATATTTTCCCTTCAAGTGCTTTTCACTTGTCTTATAGAATATATTTTTTATTTTTTCTAGTAATTCTTCAGATTCCTTAACGTATACAAAGCCTTTAGTAACAATTTCAACATCACCCAGAATTTGTTTATTTTTAGGACTCACGTGAGCGACGATAAGTAATGCACCATCTTCAGCAAGTAATTCTCTATCCTTCATAACATAATCGTTAACATCACCTACTGCAGTACCATCAATTAAAATTTCACCTACATTAATATCTTTTCTACTTACAAATACATCTTTATCCTTATAATTAAATACATCCCCATTATCAAGTAAGAATACATGATCTTCTGGATAATTTAATTCACGAGTAAGTGTTCGAACACCATATTGATGACGATATTCACCAATGATTGGAATAATATATTTTGGTTTAAGTAGATTAAACATCATTTTTAACTCTTCACCAGTTGCATGTGCAGCTGTTAACATACGTTTATTAATCACTTCAACATTTGTCTCTGTACGATATAGTATATCAAGTGTTCTCGCAGCCATTTTTTCAGTCCCAGGCACTGGTGCAGTCATTAAGATGACTGTATCGTCTTCTTCAATTTGAATTAGGCGATCCACTTTTTTACACATACGTTGAAGCATAAAAAATGGTTCATGTCTGTTTCCTGTCACTAAAGCAACGATGTTAGGGTCATTATTCTTATTCTTTTCATCTATAAATCTAAGATTTATAAGTGATTCTTTTGGAATTTCTAAGTAGCCATTTGCAATCGCAATATCAACAATTCTTTGTGCTCTACGTCCAATAATAGCAATCTTCTTATGATGCTTTAAGCTGATATCAACTGCATGTTGAATCTTTCTTAAATCTGATGAGAATAAAGATATAATAATTCTGCCTTTAGCATTTGCAAAAATGCTATTAAGCTTATGGTCTAGTGCTTGATTAACACCACCATTTAAAATCAAGGTTGATCCTAATGATTCTGTTAACAATGCTAAAACATTCTTTTCAGCTAATTCATTAATTTTCTTAAAATCTGTTTGATATTTATTATCCCCACTTTGATCAAATGTAAAATCACTGGTATAGACGATGACACCATCCATGGTGTGAATTGCTATACCCACTGATTCAGGAATAGAGTGGGTTGTATTAAAAAATGATACTCTGACGTTTCCAAATTTAATAATACTATTTTGACTGATTGTATTTAAAGTATAATCCTCTAACTTAAAATCAGCATCTTTTAACATATCTTTTACAATTTGCATTGTAAAATTTGTTGCATAAATAGGCACATTCAATTCATTGATTAAATGAGGAATTGCTGCAACATGATCTTCGTGAGCATGTGATAGAAAAATACCTTTAATTCTATCTTTAGCTCTAATTAATACACGATAATCTGGAATAATTTCATCAACACCGTATAGTTCTGAACTAGGATATTTAATCCCAGCATCTAATATAAATAGGCTACGATCAACTTCGACAACATACATGTTTTTACCATTTTCGCCAAGTCCACCAAGCGCAAAAAATCTTATTTCACTCAATTTAACACATCCTTCATACTGAAACGTCATTTTTTCTATAATTATTATATCATGTTTTAGAAATTAAACAACGATTTTGTTTCTCGTGTGGTATCATAAAACTAGGTGATAAAGCATGGTTAAATATCCAATAAAGAGAAAACCACAAATAAAAACAACAAATTATGCAAATCTAGGGATGACGCTTGAGTCAGATATTGAAGCAACTAATCAATATTATTTAAATAATAATATTGCTGTGATACACAAAAAACCAACACCTGTTCAAGTTGTTACCGTCTCTTATCCTGCACGAAATAAAGCAAAGATTACTGAAGCTTATTATAAGACACCATCAACAACAGACTTTAATGGTATTTACAAGGGAAAATATATCGATTTTGATGCAAAGGAAACAAATTCTAAAACATCTATGCCACTTAAAAATGTACACCCACACCAAATTGATCATTTACGTGCAGTACATGCTCAAGGTGGTATCGCATTTCTTATCGTACATTTCAAACAATATAACGAATATTATCTTCTTCCGTTTGAAGTCTTAGAAACATATTGGGATACACAAAATGAAAAAACGGGACGAAAATCCATCCCGTATGAAACATTTAAAGATAAGGCTTACCCAATTGCATTTGGTTTTCAACCTAGATTAGATTACCTATCCGTTGTTAAGACTTGCTATCTTGATAAATAAAGTTTTTACCAATTTCATTCATGCGTCTAGCTAAAATTAATACAAACACTAATGTAATGAGAGTCGTTGAAAGATTATAACCTAGATTATATGTAATAAATGAATAAAAGTATGCATCAGCATTGATGATTTCTGACCAAAAGAATACACCGGCAAATGAGACAGATAAATATCTAACTACACCGGCAAGTAACACTCCTAAAATAATTGAAGGTATATGATTTAACTTACCTTTAAAAATACCTGTTAGACCATATGCAGTAAATCCAATTAAATAGTCAAGTAAGAATGACCAACCAACAATGTATCCTGCAGGTGCTATTAATATTTCAACAATGCCATATACTAAACCTGCAATTATACCGTACTTAAGGCCAAACATAAAACCAATAAATACAAGGGGAATCATAAATAATCCAATAAAATTCCCTCCAAAAGGCATGCTCGCAGGTAATGCTTTAAGCAATAATTCTAGTACGACTGCGATTGCCACAAACAAACTCGTCATAATGAGTTTTCTCAATTCTACTTGTCTTTCTTTCATTTCTTTCCTCCTTAGAAAATAAAAAAATTTCTATGGATTAGCCAAAGAAATTGATAGTTTAAATATAACATTATTGTTATCGACTATCCCTCCGCTGGTATCATCCAGATCAGGTTCTCGGGTCGACCTTTGGTCCTCTCAGCAATATGCTCCCCGTAGTGATCACCTATAATATAGCACATAAGATATATAAATACAATAAAGGAGACTTATTTATGTCACCATCATTAACATTAGCACTTATTATCCTAGGTCTAATCCTATTAATCACATTTCTAAATTTTCATGTACACAAGGATAATCATATCGCGATTGTTGAAAGATTAGGAAAATATTTTAAAACAATTGATAAACCTGGCATCTACTTCTTATTTCCACTAGTAGATCGCATTGTTGAAGAATTTTCTACCGAATCATTTTTTGTTAGTAAAAGAATAAATCAACAAGATAATCAAACATTACCAAAAATTATTACTTATAGAATCAAAGTGATTGATCCAATGGCTTATACTTATAATTCATTAGATGCAGTTCAGATGATTCACGATTATATAACCCAAACATTGTTACTTGATATGGATCGATCATTAGTCTTTGATGAAGCAGTTAAATATGCTGAACAATTCGGAGTAGAATTACAATATATCGAATATAATAATTGAAAATAATTTTTCGTAATTTCTTTACATTACAAATAATTAGTGCTATAATAATAGCAAAGGAGTGATGTAAATGGAAATTACATGGTACAATGATAAACCAAAGGATTGCGTTGTAACTATTGGCAATGGCAGTCTTACTTTAAATAAACCAGCAATCATGTTTTTTGAAAATGCATACGCTGTTATGCTTGGCGTAAATAAAGAAGAGAAAGTTATCTTTATTAAGCCTTTAGACAAGGGTCGTGCAATGATGCATGACATCCCAGATAGCAGCAAATACAAAATTACATTACGCTCATCTTACGGACGCGTAACTAACAAAGCATTTTTAAACGAGATCGTTGATTGGTTTGGCCTTGATGTGATCAATAATGTCCTTAAGTTTAAAGCTTCATGGGACTCAAAAAATGAAATCTTACGCGTAGATTTGAAGGAGGGCTTGTAATGGGCTGGGTAGAGTATTTAAATTGGATTTGGATTGCAATCTTTGTAATCGCATTAGTTGTTGAATTATTAACAGCTGATTTAGTAAGTATCTGGTTTTCATTTGGTGTTATTCCAAGTTATATCTTAGGATTATTTAACGTACCACCATTTGTACAAATCATCGTATTCTTTGTCGTAACATCCATTCTAGTTCTTTTCACAAGACCAGTTGTCATGAAATACTTTAAAACCAATGAAATCAAAACAAATGTCGATTCTATCATTGGGCAACACGGTATTGTCACAGAAAGAATTACTGATGTAACGATCGGTGCAGTAAAAATCAAAACACAAGAGTGGTCAGCTGTTTCAAACGAAACAATTGATTTTGGTGAACATGTTCGCGTCCTTGACGTTGAAGGTGTTAAACTCATTGTAAAAAAAATAGACTAAAGAGGGAAAGAAGGAATTTATATGGGTCCAGTAGGAACAGTATTATTAATTATTTTAGGTGTAATCTTAGTTATTTTGGTTACAGGATTTAGATTAGTACCACAAACGAAAAAACTAGTTGTTGAACGTTTAGGTGGTTATCATGAAACAAAAGGTGTTGGTGTCAGATATGTAGTGCCAATTATTGATCGTGTAGCAAACGTAGTTTCACTTAAAGAACAAGTGAAAGACTTTGATCCACAACCTGTAATTACAAAAGATAATGTAACAATGCAAATTGATACAGTTGTCTTCTTCTCAATTACAGATCCAAAAGCTTATACTTATGGTACAGAAACACCATTATTAGCAATTGAAAAAATCTCTGCAACTACATTACGTAATATTATCGGGGATTTAGATTTAGACCAAACGTTAACATCTAGAGATTTAATTAACACACACATGAGAAAAATCTTAGATGACGCAACTGACCCATGGGGTATCAAAGTTAACCGTGTAGAAGTTAAAAACATTCTTCCACCAAAAGACATTAGAGACTCAATGGAAAAACAAATGCGTGCAGAACGTGAAAGACGTCAAACAATCTTAATTGCTGAAGGGGAAAAACGTGCAGCAATCCTTAGAGCTGAAGGGGAAAAGGAATCAGTTATCTTAAGAGCCGATGCCTATAAACAAGAAAAAATTCTTCAAGCTGAAGGGGAAGCTGAAGCTATTCGTAAATTAAAAGAAGCCGAAGCATTAGGTATTGAATTAATTAAGAATGCTGGCGCTGATCAAAATGTTTTAACTATTAAAGCATATGAGGCATTAGCTAAAGTTGCTGATGGTCAATCAACTAAATTAGTTGTTCCAACAAATATTACTGATCTTGCTTCATCAGTCATGATGGCTGCTGAATTTGCTAAATCAGATAAAAAAGTAGACAAGAAATAATCTAACTAAAACATAAAAAAAGCGATGTTAATCATCGCTTTTTTTTTAGATGTATAAAATATTGTGTGGTAGAAGATAGGCTTTAAAAAATAGTGTGGTATACCACCTAATTTTGGAAAGCTCTATTTTTTTGTATAAAAAAGAAACCCTGTCTTATACTATAGTTAACTGTCATAACTTAAAGAAAGGAGGGTTTCATGGATTATGATACCATAAATATATTACATCTAGAAACAATTAGAGATAAGATTGAATTATTAGAAACAAGATTTGAAGAAAACCAATTAATTATCGAATTACGATTTCATAAACAGGAAATGATCTGCCCAATATGTGGATCTGACGACATTAAATTTCATCGCTATTTATATAAGCATATTATTCATTCAATCTCCACACATCAAAAAAGCATGATTAGATTACATCAAAGAAGGTATCAATGCGGGATATGTAAGAAAACATTTAGTGAATCCAATCCATTATCAGATCCTAACGAGAATATAAGCCTATATACAAAGATATCAATTTTAAACTATTTAAAAGATTATAATCATACCTTCACATCAGCAGCAAATCATTATTATGTATCGATACAAACGGTCATTAATATATTTGATTCATATGTAGAATCGAAAAGACGAAAGTTACCTAAAGTCATCAATATTGATGAAGTCTTCACTTCTAGAACACATGATTATAAATACGCATGTGTGTTATATGATTTTATAGACAAGAAAATCATTGATGTCTTACCAACCAGACATAAAAACTACTTGATTAGATATTTCTCTAGAATACCTAAAAATGAGTTAGATCAAGTTGAAGTGGTGGTGATGGATATGTGGACTTCCTATAAGGAAGTCGTGAATCTATGTATCCCAAAAGCAAAGATAGCTGTTGATTCATTTCATTTGATCAGAACGCTTAATGAAATCATTAAACGTCTTAGAATTGATACCATGAATCAATACAAGCAAAACAAGAGTGCACCTATCCATGATGATATGTATTATTACATGTTAAAGAAATTTCATTACTTCTTCGTAAAAAACTATGAGGATATCTATGATGGTAAGATTAAGATTCATAAAACAGGTCAATACTGGCATAAATCAGATATCCTTCATTATCTATTATCCATTGATGATGATTTAAAAGAAGCCTATATGTTAAAAGAACGGTATCGAGAATTTAATTTAACAGCCGCCTATGATACGTGTGATGATGAGTTAAACAATTTAATCCATCAATTTAGAAATCATAAAATCAAAGCACTGCGATCATTTGGCAAGACACTCATTAATTGGAGAGATGAAATTAAGAATTCATTTTTAGTCTATGACAGTCGAAGAATATCAAATGGGCCTATAGAATCAGTCAATAATAAAATCAAGACTGTGATTAAGACATCTAATGGTATAAAGTCATTTAATAGACTTAGAAATAAGATTATGTACTCAATTAATAAAGACGTTCCAATTAAAAACAAATAAATAGAATAGTTATGGCAGATAAAAAGGCACTCAACCGAGTGCCTTTTTATCTGCCACCTAATTTTAGAGAGGTCACATTGACCACCTAATTTTGGAGAGGTCTATTTGGTGTTTACCACACTATTTTTTAAAGACCCTATTTTTTTTCATATATGATCAAAGGTACTTCCATTTCACCCTTAGTAAGACCGGCATGATGTCCCTTGTATTCAGAAGTTTTCTTAAATTTAAGATAACTATCATTAATAGCGACTGCAACAAAATCACCTAGAAAATCATCTAGCATCGGATGCTTGATACCACTACCGATGAGTCCACTTTCAATGAAATCATTTGATTGATATAAAATATATCTTGTTTCATACATTTTTCTAAACATCATTCTAAAATCAAGTTTCTTCTCAGGTTTAACAAAAAACACTGGCGTTCTTGGTTCTAAAGATGGCTTTTTATCTAACATGTCATATAAATATGTATTATCAGTAAATTCAACAGGTTTCACATTGATTTGACCATGATCAGCCATAATGATAACAACCGAATCATCACCCATATAATGTGCCATATGTTCAAGTTTCTTATTTAATGCTCTTAAAACATCTTTCGTCTCATGACTCATAGGTCCAAATTCATGTTCAACGTCATCTGGATTAATCCAGTAGACATAAGAAAAAGTCTCTTCTTCCAATTTACTGATTCTAATGACTTCATCCACTTGGTCTTCGAAAGTTTTAAATCCATGTTCAACAAAATCTGGAAATACATTATGTATGTGAACATCCGGACTTGCTTTTTTTATATAATCAAATATTGTGTCAGTTTTTAAATATTGATCAGTTAAATTTCCATCGATTTCTTTATCATCATCATAGTAATCTTTATTTAAAAACACAATATTATATACATCTTCTTTATTAAAATACTGACTCCACCCTAAATATCCATTTTCATAAGGTGTTTTTGCAGTTAAAATCGCATTGGTTGCTGCCACAGTTGTTGGTGGATAAATCGATGTGATTTTTTTCACCATATGTTTTTTCAAAAAATCTCTATGATGTAAATATTTACGAACAACATTAGTGCCCATACCATCTAAGACCATCAAAAATACATGCTTATACTTCTTATCTAATGTCACCTTGAGTTCTGGTATCAATTGCTTATTAGTTTGATGACCATAATAAGACAAAATTGTATGTGTTACATTCAAAATTGAATTATTGTAATCAGGTTCCATCAATTTCACTGAACAACACCTCTTATCAATTTAATTTCAACTTTTTTATCGCCTAATTTTATTGAGTCCAATACAAGTTTACTAGCTTCTTCAATACCTTTCTTTCCAACATATAATGTCGCAATCGTATCTCCAATTTCTAAGTAATCTCCAATTTTTTTATGAAGCTCAATGCCTACACTAGGATCGATGATATCCGCTTTTGTTTCTCTACCTGCACCAAGTAACATACCTGCTTTACCAATGGATAATGCATCCATATCAACAATATATCCCTTTTCAACAGATTTTACTTCAACTTTTTGATTAGAAATATAATCTTCAAAGTGACTTAAAACTTCAACATCTCCACCCTGTGCTTTAATAAATTCTTCGAATTTTTTATATGCAATACCACTTTCAATCGCATAATCAATTAACCTATTTGCTTCAACTTTGTCTTTAGCAACTTCTGCATCAATAAGTAATTGACTAGCAATCGTATATACGACTTCCATAAAATCTTTAGGACCTTGTCCCTTTAATGATAAGATAGCCTCATAAACTTCAAGCGCATTACCAATTCTACTGCCTAGCGGTTCATTCATACTTGTTAAAATTGCAGTAACTTTTTTACCTGCAAGTTTACCAATATCTACCATCAATTGTGCAAGTTCTCTAGCATCATCATCATTTTTCATGAATGCACCAGCACCGACTTTAACATCTAAAACTATCGCATCTGCACCACTTGCTAATTTCTTTGACATAATTGATGATGCAATCAAAGGAATAATATCAACAGTAGCAGTTACATCTCTTAACGCATATAATTTCTTATCCGCAGGTGCAATATGGCCACTTTGTCCAACAACAGCGATACCGATATCGTTGACTTGTTTAATAAAGTCTTCTGGTTCAAGTTCTACATGAAAACCTTTAATACTTTCCAATTTATCAATGGTACCTCCAGTATGTCCTAGTCCACGTCCGCTCATCTTAGCTACCTTCGCACCAAGACTCGCAACAATAGGTGCTAAAACAAGTGTTACTTTATCACCAACACCACCTGTTGAATGCTTATCAACTTTAATGCCATGAATCATATCTAAGTTCATAACATCACCAGAATCTCTCATCGATAATGCTAAATGGGTAGCTTCTTCATGATTCATACCTTTAAAATAGATTGCCATTAATAAGGCACTCATTTGATAGTCCGGTATATCTCCAGACGTATAATTTTCAATTAAAAATTCGATTTCTTCTTTAGACAATATTTGTCCGTCTCGCTTCTTTGCGATCAAATCAATCACTCTCATATGATCACTCCTTAATATCATTCTACCACAAAATTATAACATGTGTTATAATAGCACCGGTGATAAAAATGATAAAATTAGCTATGGTCAGACATGGACAAACAAATTATAATTTACAAGGCCTAGTTCAAGGCAGAATCAATAACCCCTTAAATGAAAACGGCAGACAACAAGCATATGAATTAGCACAGCATTTAAAGGCCCAAAATAAAGACTTTGATGCTATCTTAGCCTCTCCCCTATCTAGAGCATTAGAAACAGCGTATATCGTAAAAAACGAGCTTAACATTGCAGGTCCGATTGAAATTGTTCAACACTTTGTTGAAAGAGACTTTGCTTTCTTAGATGGACAATCCGTTGATGTTTCTCGTGCATTGATTAGAGAAGGAAAACGCATTGGCAATGGTTTTGAAAACAACGAAGAGCTCATTAATCGTATCGTCAGTGCTGCCTTTAAATTATTAAAATTTCATGATGGACAAGAACTTTTATGTGTCGCACATTCTCATGTATTAAAATCATTATTGGTATTTGCTGATCCTAATCAATTTGATTTTGCAGATTACTATCTAACAAATGGCGATATTATATATTTAGAAATAGAACCCGGTAAAATCAGATTTATCGATCATATTCATCATCCAAATGGTGAATTAAACAAAAAATAAAGGCATTAGCCTTTTTTTTATGCAAATAAAAAAGGCAATACTTTGCCTTTTATCATTCAAAATCTTTATTTACGATATCAAAAACTTTTTGTGCAATATCAGCAGTGGCTAAATCTTTGAATTCATCATATTTAATCACTGGATGCACAGTTGCTTTAACAACTGTTCTTCGCCATGGCCAACGCTTATGAACTTGTGTCATATTTTTCAAAGACACAACTAATATATCAGTTTTAGCTTTCATTGGAATCTTATATGCACCTGGACGCATAGCGACCATACGCTCATCTTCTCTAGATTTTATACCACCTTCAGGGAAAATGATATAATTCATACCGTCTCTGGCATGTTTAATCGCTTCAATAAGACCACGAGCAGTATTTCGATCACTAGATCTATCAATTGATAAAGCACCAAGATATCCTAAAAATTTACCAATAATAGGCCATTTCATCACTTCTGATTTTGGTGTGAATGTTGTAGGTCTAGGAAATAATTCTCTAAGTGGTACTGGATCTAATAACGACTTATGATTTACATAAGTTGTAAGTTTGCCATCTAGTGGAATGTTTTCTCTACCTTCAACTTCTAATTTTATTCTAACAACGAAACGATCTACGAAATATGCGATACTATGTGCAAAATCATTCATTGGTTTATGCATAGGTTTAACGTTTCTCATCCATATAAAGTTAACGTAAATAAAGCCTATAATAAATAACAATGCCACAGGATAGCCTGTAATTATCCATACAGGAATTAAATATACAATTGGTACAAAAATGCTTAATAATACTACGTAAGCAATATAAAACGCAAAAAATATTAATGAAATCATGCTTCTATCCTTTCATAAACTGCAAAGATTAATTCGTTACTCATTCGCTTATTTATCACTTTAAATTTTGTTAAATCAAACTTTGGAAAATACACATCACCTTGATGTGTTTTTAAAACAAATGTAATATATAGACGATTTGCATAAGGCAATGCAAGTTTATAAATCGTTTTGCCTCCAACAACATATATATCTTCATCTGTTTTGCTTAAAAACTTGTTGATATCTTTTACTAAAATAGCATCATCATAGGTTTTGTCTTCCAGATTACAAACATAAATTTTTTTATAAGGTAATGGCTTATTTTTGTAGTAACCTTTTAAAGATTGATATGTTTGTTCACCCATTAAAACAATTTGATTTTCTACAACGCTCTTATAATAAAGAAGATCTTCACGATAATGCCAAGGTAATGCATTACCCTTTCCAATAAGCCAATTTTCATCCATTGCCCATATCATCGAAATCATACAGCAACAACCCCTTTAATAAGTGGGTGTGGATCATAATCACTTAATGTGAAATCTTCAAATGTGAAATCAAAGAGTGATTTTACATCTGGATTAAGTTTCATCTTTGGAAGTTGTTTAGGTGTTCTTGATAATTGTAGTTTCACTTGATCAATATGATTTTGATAAATATGTGCATCACCCAATGTATGAACAAACTCACCAACTTCATAACCAGTCACTTGAGCAACCATCATCAATAATAACGCATAAGATGCAATATTGAAAGGTACACCTAAAAATATATCAGCACTTCTTTGATAAAGTTGAAGTGATAATTTATGATCAGCTACATAAAACTGTATTAATGTATGACATGGCGGAAGTGCCATGTTTTTTATTTCAGCAGGATTCCATGCTGAAAGAATCATTCTTCTAGAATTTGGATTATCCTTTAGTTCATCAAGAATGTAACCTAATTGATCAACACCATTGAAATTACGCCATTGTGCACCATAAACTGGTCCTAAGTCGCCATATGTTTTAGCAAACTCATCATCAGTTTTAATCTTTTCAGCGAATTCCTTCATGGTTTCACCATGATAGTCACTACTTGCTTTAAAAGATGCATATGGCCAATCATTCCAAATACGTACACCATGATCGACTAAGTATTTAATATTAGTATCACCTTTAATAAACCATAAGAGTTCATGAATAATGGATTTTAGATGAACTTTTTTTGTTGTAACAAGTGGAAAACCCTCACTTAAATCATAACGCATTTGATAACCAAAAACGCTATAAGTTCCAGTACCAGTACGATCCATTTTAAATGTTCCATGATCTAGGACATGTTGGCATAAATCTAAGTATGCTTTCATCTAAATCCCCCTTATTTTGCTAATTCGTATAATGCTTCTGTATAAATAACGATAGCTTTAAAGAAATCGTCTAATTCAACATATTCATTTCTTTGATGAATAAATGTTGGTTTATCTAAGAAATGTGGTCCGAATGCTACTGTATTCTTCATTGCTCTGGCAAAAGTACCACCACCAATTGAAATTGGTTTTGCATGTTTATCATGAGTGATTTTCTTATAAACATTCATGAGTGTCGTCACTAACTCAGATTCAGGATCATGATATAGAAGTTGTTGATGATTATCCACATCAACTTCTGCAAAATATGCAGCAGCTTTATCATGAATTTTAGATACGACTTCATCAAAATCGACACCATGAGGGTATCTTAGATTTAAATTGATTTGATAAGTGTCATCATCTGATTTAATAACACCGACATTATTTGTTAAATCGCCCATTTCTTCATCTTTATAAGCGACACCTAATTTAACACCTAAATAATCATCAAGTAGTAAATCTTTATATAGATTGACCAATTTAGTATTTAATCCTTCTTCTACGAAGAACTTAAATAATAAATCAATTGCATTTACACCAAATTCTGGAGTAGACCCGTGTGCAGATTTACCTGTGACTTTAACATAGATCTTATCACCATCAACTTTAGTTTCCCCTTGTAAATCATTTTCTTCAAGAAATAATGCAAATTTGCCTTCATAATCTTTATGATTTGAAAGTGTAGCTTCTGCATAATCAGGTACCATATTATCTCTAAATCCACCGTTAATAGATAATAGATCACTTTCTTCAAAAACACCTTTAATTAAGATTCTTGAAATACCTTTTTCTGCATAAATCAATGGGAAATCAGCATCAGGAATAAATCCTGAAACTGGCATTTCAGGATATTTAGCGAAATATTTAGTAACGCCTCTCCATCCTGTTTCTTCATCACAACCTAAAACAATTTTTATTCTCTTAGATAGTGGGATTTCTAATTCTTTTAATATTTTTAGTGCATAATATGCAGCAATCGTAGGACCTTTATCATCTTCTGTACCACGACCATACATCATGCCATCATGAATTTCTGCGCCATATGGAGGATAAGTCCAATCATTACCTGCAGGCACAACATCTAAATGTCCAATTAAACCTACATATTCTTCTTGGTCTCCAAACTCAATATGTCCAGCGTAACCTTCTAAATTTTCTGTTTTAAATCCATCTCTTTGTCCAAGCGAAAGCATAAAATCAAGGGCTTCCTTGATACCTTCACCAAATGGTGCACCAACACGCTTTGGATCATATGTTGTTAATTCAGAATTAATTTTAACAATACCTTCTAAATCTTTAATTATTTGTTCTTTTCGTTTTGCAACTTCTTTTGAAAAATCAAAACTCATAGTTATCATCTCCTCAAATTATTTTAACATAATTCAATACCTTTTATAAAATAAAAAAGTTCATTTTACTGAACTTTAGTTATATCTTCAAGATCTGATTTGTTCGAACTAGATAAAAATGTGACTCGTTCTCCTATGACTTCTAGCATATTTATCTTTTTTTCATCATCAAGTTCTAATTTGTAAGTTTGAATTCTAGCCTTTACGGCTATCATAACACCTTTCTTACAATAATTTTCTACTGCTGTAGCTAGACCTTCCCACAATGACACTTTGATGAAGTCAGTATCGTATTGTCCATCAATATTTTTATAACTTCTTTGTACCGCTAAAGTGACTTCACTCACTTTTCTTCCATCATCTAAAACTTTCGTTTCAGGATCATGGGTTAATCTTCCGATTAGTATTAATTGATTCAACATAGTTCCATCTCCTTTTAACTGCATTATAAAAGGATTTATACATATCTTAAAATGACCAATGATCATATGATGTCGATCACAAAAATATATTTTATGAAAATACATGTATTTATTTATCTAGATAAATGAAGTGACTTATATCTATAAAAAAAAGACTAAAAATTAGTCTTTTTTATAAATTACTGAAGCTGTAGGTGTTTCAAGAATATGATCGTATGCAGCTCGAAGATCTTCATATTCAATCGTTTGAATTAAATCAATCAAGTCAAATAAATGCATATGCTTATGTATATATCTTCCATAAAGATATGCTTTATGGTCAACAGAGTTAAGTGCAAATATAAATTGACCAACATAAACTTTTAAATAACGCTTGAACGCGTCAATGCTGACTAACTGGTCAAATCCAATTTTAAATTGCTTTAATATATATGATTTTAAATATTCTGGATCTTTAGTATCACCATAAATCACAAAATGTGCAAACTTGTCATCAAATGTAGAACTCACATTAAAATTCTTATTTATGAGTCCCTGTTCTAGTAAATCATAATATAGATCAGATGATGAGCCCAATATTAAATTAAATAATAATGTGTACACCATTTCTCTTTTAATTTGCATATCACCTGATAGTTGATCCATTTGAAATTTAAATCCAAGAGCAAGTTTTGGTATACTCACATCTTTTATTTTAACAACTTCCTTAGTGACAACCTCTTTTGGCTCTTCAGGATAATATATCTCTGGAATTTCTTTTTTACTACCTTGATCATATGCTTTAAAAAATCTTTCCATCTGTTCAATATCAATTTTTCCTGCAATGACAATTAGTCGATTTGATGGATGATAAAATTTATCGTGAATATCTAATAAAACTTCTTTATCAATATGTTTAATTGATTCAAGTGTGCCACCAATATCCCATTTGAAAGGATAATTTTTATAGAGCGCAGTCATTAAATCCTGATAGACTTCAGATTCAATATCATCAAGATACATCTTTAGTTCTTCAGCAATAATCTGTGCCTCAGTTTCAATATTTTCCTTAGTGAAATAGGTAGTATCAAGCATTTCTAGTAATAGTGATAATGCTTCTTCTACATGATTAGTAGCTGTAAATAAATATGAAGTTTGTTCATATGATGTCATCGCATTCGCGTCAACACCTAAATTAGAAAACTTCATGAATGCATCACCATAAGGCATCGCGAATATTTTATGTTCCATAAAATGCGCACTGCCTGCAGGATACTCTAATTTATTTTTACTACCCATATATGATAAGTGATTTGATCCAAAAGGAAAACTTAGTTCCACATATGTAGAAAAATATGGATCATCCTTTGGTAACATGTGAACTTCCATGCCATTATTCAATTTCATGATATAGACTTTTTCATTGAATCTTTTATTTTCTTTAACAATCATTTTTGATCACCTTCTAACACATAAGTAAGTTCAAGTTTTAAAAGGTTAACGACTTCTTTAACTTCTTCAAATGTGACGCTTTCAATCGCTTTGATACGTTGTTTTAAAGATTTTATATCGCCATATAAGTCATCAAAAAATGCACGAATAGATAATGCGATTTGCTCATCGTAACTACTCTTTATTTGATGAATTAAATACTGTTTAGCAAGTGCTAGTGCATCTTCGTTAAAATCGTAATTATCTAAATGATTCATGATATCAAATATACCATCAAGTGCTTGATCTCTTCTGGTCATATCAACACCGCTACTGATGACTAAAATGCCTTGTGTTGGATCATATGATGATCTAATATCGTAACAAAGTCCTTGTTTTTCTCTGATTTCTTTAAATAAAATACTTTCAGCATATGCCCCAAGCATTAAATCAAAACATAAAACTGCATGATATAGAGGATGGTGTCTAAAGATTGGGATATGATATCCAATTTTAATTAAAGCTTGGTTCATATCAATTTTTGAAACTATCTCTTTAGGTTTAAAATCTTCTAAAGCACTAAGTGAAAGTGGTTTATCGATATGATTTTCAATTGGCATGAGTTCGTGTTCAATTTTATCTCTAAAACCATTTAAATAACCATTGATAATAAAATATATTTTATTCGTTTCTAATTGTTCTTTAAAATATGCAAACAAATCATCAGCTGTAATTTTTTCTATATCCTCTTTATATCCGCTGACAGGATATCCAAAAGGATGACAGTTAAAAAAGTGTTTTGCAAATTCAATATTTGCATAGAGATGTTTATTATCAGTTAAAGCATTCCATTGTTCAATTAAAAGTCTTTTTTCGACCTCAAAAATGGCATCATCAAAAAAGCTACGATCCATGATCATATCTTTAAACAATTCAATCATCTGATCAACTAATTGATCTTCATCGACAATTTTTGGATTAACCATTTGAAAAGCAATTTGAATAATATTTAAATTCCCTACGAGTGAGGTTCTTCCAGCAAGTCCAGCACCGTAGAGCATTTGTAAATGCTCAATCATTTTTTGTTTAGTTTTTATCGATTGTGTGTGTGCAATAAGCAATTTAGGTAATAAAAAACGATACGAACGCTTTGAAACATCATCATTGTCGATCATGTAAAGGCTAAGTTGTATCGTTTTATAATCACTTTGGATAAATTTCATTATAAGCTGTTAAGCGCTACTTCCATCATATGTGTAAATGCTTCTTGTCTTTCTTTAGCTGTAGTTGCTTCAGAAGTGACAAATGAATCAGATACTGTTAATAGACATGCTGCTTTTTTACCTAAAGCTTTTGCATTTGCAAATAATGCGTATGACTCCATTTCAACTGCTTCAACACCATATTTTTCGATAAGTTCTTTGTAATCATCTGGATTTACACGATAAAATACATCTGATGAATGAATGATTGATGGTCTTACTTTAATGTCTAATTTATTTGCTGCTCTTAAAATTCTATTATTTAATGTTTTATTACTCTTTAATATTTTTCTTGATGTAACACCCATTGTTTTCGCAAATGTTGATTCAGAGAATGCTTGATCAACAAGCAATACATCATATAGTTTTAATTCAGGGCTATATGCGCCACATGAACCAATGCGGATAATGTTTTCAACATCATAAAATTTGAATAATTCATAGCTATAGATACCGATACTTGCCATACCCATACCTGAACCCATGACCGTTACTTTTTTCTTCTTATAATATCCTGTAAAACCAAACATATTACGTACACCATTAATTTGAACAACGTCAGTTAAATATGTATCTGCAATAAATTTTGCTCTTAAAGGATCTCCTGGCATTAATACTGTTTTTGCAATTAAATCTTTATTGTCTAACTCAATATGAGCTGTTGGAATCATTTTCTTTTCCTACTTTCTCCATTATTTGTACACCATTTGATGTACCTAAACGTGTTGCACCTGCTTCAATCATCGCCATGGCTTGTTCATATGTTCTAACTCCACCACTCGCTTTAACTTCTGCACGTCCGTCCACGATTTTTTTCATTAATTTAACATGTTCAATAGTTGCTCCGGCTGTACCAAATCCTGTTGATGTTTTAACAAAATTAGCACCTTCGCCAACAGCAAGTTCACAAGCGTCTTTGATTTCGTCATCTGTTAAGTAACATGTTTCAATAATCACTTTAACAACGCGACCATCAGCAGCTTCTACGACACCTTTAATTTCTTCTCTAATCGTATCGTAATCCTTTGATTTAAGGGCATAAACATTGATAACCATATCAAGTTCTTCTGCACCATCTAAAACAGCTTGTTCTGCTTCATATTTTTTAACATTTGGTTGATGTGTACCATGAGGAAAACCAATCACCGTACAAGTTAACACAGTTGTTTTCTTTAAACTCTTTCTTGCGTAACTAACCCATATCGGATTAACACAAACACTCTTGAAGTCATATTTTTTGGCTTCTTCTAATAATTGATCAATTTGTTCTTTAGATACATTAGCACCTAATTTTGTGTGATCAATATGCTTATTGAGTAACATTTTTTATCGCTCCTTTTCTAGATTTTAATCTATTTATATGATATGAAAAATGTTTCACTAAAAATCCTGTTAAAAACGTTAATACAATCGTGAATAATCCAATTTGATTAAACACGTCCCTATAAATCAAACCTAAGATAATCGCAAATATTAAATAAGTACCATCTATAAAAATCTTAGTCACTGATAAATTGTTGATTTTTTTATCTAAAACGAGTAAAAGTCTTTCAAAAGGTGAAGGTGGATAACCAGAGAGAATCGTAAACGATACGCCAATTGCGATCACAATCACACCTACTGAAGCTAAAATGAGTCTCATTAAAAAGGTTGAAAACCATACTTCAGGCACAAATGAGAATAACCATTGCCACGCATCAATAAAGTTTCCAACGATAAAGATAAAAATAATACCAATAAATACTTTTTTATCTTTGCTTAATAAATATGCAAGTAGCGTAGCAAAAATACCATTTATAATTGCAATTCTACCGATTGTAATAAAAGGAAATCTATCATTTAATAGTTCTGCAACATAAAAGTTAAACGCATCGATTGCACCTGCTCCAAGCCTCGCTTGTATCACAAATACAATACCTAATGATAGAATAATAAATCCCATAATATGTTCAAATAATTTCATAATAAACCTAATTTAATCAATAATATACTTTAACTCAGCTTGTTTAAATTGATCATTTAATTCTTTTAATTTTGCTTTTCTAATAATCTTATGAATCTTTTTATTCATCTTCTTTGGCATCACTTTTGTACCCTTAATAAAGCCAGGTACATCAATTAAATATTTATCAATAAGTTCATAAACAGACGCTGCATCATAGACTTTAATCGATTGTTCAATACGATAAAATATATAATCAACGTGAATTGGAAATACGGTTAACGATAACTCTTTCCATTCAATACCAACCGCTAATTTTTTATTATCAGTTGATAAAAAATGATATCTTGGTACATAAGTATTTAACTCTTGATAATATTCTTGTAATTCTTGATAATCATCTAAATAACGATAAATACTGTGTAATTTCTCAGTTGTCAAATAGTAATAATCATTTAAAATAATCGGATTTTTTTCCATATATGCTTCTTTAAGCATCGTAAAGACTTTCATCACAGTATCCATCTTAAATGATAATACATCTTCAAACATCTCGTTATAAATTGCAAAATCAAATCTATCACTTACTTTTCTAGCAAGATCAAAAATTTGTTCTGCAACATAATTTGGTGTTAAAATTGGCATTTCCAAGTGAAAGTTTAAATCTAAAAATCTTGGATTTAAACGGTAAATATCTGGCACTTCTGATTTAGGTGTAATCATAAATAGTGCATTGTACGATAATCTTGGATGTGTATAGATGAAACGTACACTCTGTTCATCCATTTCAACATCAAATCCTTCAATGTTTTCGAAAAAAGCAATTAATTGTTCAAGGTCAATTTTACGACTTTTCTCTTTGAAAAAATGAATGTTAAATTGAGCCATATACCCACCACCGTTCTTATTTATATTCTATCATATATTATATATATGTACAAAGTATTAAGGATTTAGAATCTTTTTTATACGTTCATAATTTGTTCTATCAAATTGTAAAGGTGTAATCGAGATATATCCTTCATCAAATGCAACGACATCTGAATCTTCATGTTCTTGATAATTAATCATACTACCCTTGATGTGATACACATCAGGTTTTTCACTTTTAACAAATTCAGCATACTGTAATCTTAACCCTTGTCTAGTAATTTTTACACCAAGCGGTTTTTGATAAGTAGCTTTGGGAAAATTAATATTTAGAATGCCGTCACCTTTATAAATTTCAGTTTCTATGATTTCATCCATTAATTGTGTCGTTTCTTCTTTTAAATAAGCAAGGTGAATCGTAGGTGCTGAAATAGCAATTGCATCAACACCTAAGATTTTAGCTTCCATAGCGGCAGCAACCGTCCCTGAATATAATACGTCTTTTGCGATATTAGCACCAAAGTTAATACCTGAAACAACTAGATCAAAATCAACATCAAAAAGTTTAAGACCTAATCGAGTCGCATCCGCTGGTGTACCATCAACAACAAGTGTTTCAATAGAGCCAGGGATTGGATCATCAAAAAATGTTTCAATGCGTCTTCTTATAGTGATTGCTTGACTCATACCACTTTGATGATTTTTTGGGGCTGATACATAAATATTACCAAACGGTTTAAGCGCATCAACTAATACCTTAATGCCTAACGCTTCATAACCGTCATCATTAACAACTAAAATATTCATGATTTACTCCTTTATTTGTTAAGTACTTCATGACATCTATCACATTCACCATTTTCATGAACATGATCAACAACATTCCAGCATCTTGCACAAGTTTCGCCGTCAGCTGCTTTTACTTCAACTTTAAGTTCATCACCAACTGCTAAATTAACTTTAGATACAATTAACACTTGATGGATTTGCATATCTAATAGATCAATCGCATCTTTTTGTGCCTTAGTCACTACTAAATCAACTTCAGCTTGTAGTGATTTACCAATTACTTTAGCAGCTCTTGCTTCTTCTAATGCTTTTAATACAACTGTTCTTACTTCTAAGAATTTATCAAATGCACCAAGCAATGGATCTTCCCCAATGTCATATTTTTCTGGCATTTTTTCTAAATATACATTTTCAAATGCTTTACCTGGTAAATATTCATAAGCTTCATGTGTTGTATGAGGAATAATTGGTGTAAGTAATTGTAATAAACCTAATAAGATATCATATAGTGTAGATTGAACACTTAATCTTTCAAAATCTTTTTCGCCAAGGATGTATAAGATATCTTTTGTATAATCAAGATAATATGCACTTAAATCATTTGTCATAAAAGGCACAACCGCACGATAAACTTTATCAAATTGATAATTTTCATAGGCTGTTAAAACTTCATCAGACACATTGAAGAACTTAAGTGTCATCACACGATTTAAGTTACCTCTCATTGAGTATCCTACATAATCTTTTTTGGGATCAAAGCCTTTTAAATTTCCTAAAACAAATCTGAATGTATTTCTTATTTTTCTATAACTTTCAGCAACTTGCTTCATCATTTCATTTGAGTTTCTAACATCAGATTGATAATCAACTGATGATACCCATAAACGAAGTAAATCAGCACCTTGTTGATTCATAACTTTAATAGGATCAACGGTATTACCTAATGATTTACTCATCTTTCTACCTTTAGGATCTAATGTGAAACCATGTGATACAACGGCTTTATAAGGCGCACGACCTGTTGTAGCAACCCCAGTGATAAGTGATGAATTAAACCATCCACGATATTGGTCAGAACCTTCTAAATAAAGATCTGCTGGATATGGCATATCTGCTGCTTCAAGTAATTGATGTGAAGACCCTGAGTCAAACCATACGTCCATGATATCAGTTTCTTTTTTGAAAATGCCATTTGGACTACCAGGATGAGTAAAGCCTTCTGGAAGTAAGTCTTTAGCTTCTCTTTCGTACCAAACATTTGATCCGAATTCACCAAATAAATTTGAAACATGAGCAAGCACTTCTTGATCTAGAATTGCATCTCCATTTTCAGCATAGAAAATTGGAATTGGAACACCCCAAGCTCTTTGTCTTGAGATACACCAGTCATCACGGTTAATCACCATATTTGATAATCTCACTTCACCCCAAGCTGGTAACCAATTAACATCTTTGATCGCTTCTAGTAACTCACCTTTTAGTTTATCAATACTTGCAAACCATTGTGAAGTCGCTCTAAAAATTACCGGTTTTTTAGTTCTCCAGTCATGTGGATATGAGTGATTGAATTTTCTGCTTTAAGTAAGATACCTAGTTCATCCAATGCTTTTAATACTTCTTCGTTAGCTTGTTCATAGAACATACCTTCAAAGCGTTCACCAGCTTCATGTGTCATGATACCACGATCATCAACTGGACATAAGATATCTAATTTATATTGACGACCAACTCTGTAGTCATCTTCCCCATGTCCTGGTGCAGTATGTACTAAACCAGTACCGTCTTCATCAGTAACATGTTCACCTAAAATGATTGGTGAGACACGGTTATATAATGGGTGAACATATTTTTCTAATTCAAGTTCAGTCCCTTTATAACGATCAATGATTTCATAACTTGACCAATCAAACATACCTTTTAATTTTTTAAGTAATGATTCAGCAACCACGTATTTCTTATCACCAACTAAAATTGTGACATAATCCATACGAGGATTGACTGATATTGCTAAGTTTGCAGGAATTGTCCAAGGTGTTGTTGTCCAGATAAGGTAATTTACACCTTTAAATCTTTCATTATCAGTTTGTGCAGGAAATGCAACGTAAATTGATGTTGATACGTGATCATGATATTCAATTTCCGCTTCTGCTAATGCTGATTCGCTTGATGGTGACCAATAGACTGGCTTTAAGCCTTTATAGATTAAGCCTCTTTCAACCATTTTAGCGAATACTTTGATTTGTCTTGCTTCAAAGTCTTTAGTTAAAGTGATATATGGATTATCCCATTCACCTAAAACACCTAAGCGTTTAAATTGTTCTTTTTGTCTTTCAACTTGTTTCATTGCGTAATCGTAGCATAACTTACGATATTCAAATAAAGGCATTTCTTTTCGCTTAACACCTTTTTTAGCAAGTGCAGTTTCAATTGGAAGACCATGTGTATCCCAACCTGGTACATATCTTGCATATCGTCCATTCATATTTTGATATCTGATGACGAAATCTTTTAATATTTTATTAAGTGCGTGACCTAAATGAATATCCCCATTTGCATATGGTGGACCATCATGTAATACAAAAGGTTCTCCGTCTTTATTTCTTTCTAATACTTTGTTGTAAAGATCCATCTCTTCCCAAGCTTTTTGGAATTCAACTTCTCTTACACCTAAATTTCCTCTCATTGGAAATTCAGTTTTAGGCATTTGTAATGTGTCTTTAAAATCCATTTTTTGTTCCTCCTTGATTGGCATATAAAAAAGCCCTAGATATATCAAATATCTAAGGACGAAAATTTCCGCGGTACCACCTTAGTTCTAGTAATGATTACTAGCACCTCAATTATTTATTTAATATGCTCCAAGCTGATATGATTTTAGTGTTTGTTTATTAGGCTTTCACCATACCCTAACTCGCTTTAAACCTTAACTATTATCACGTGGTCTTTTCAACGCATGATTTAATTTTATTCAACAATTTCTTTTAAGAAATCTTCCATTGTTCCATCTTTATAGACGTCTTTATTGGCAAATAAGAACACTTTTTCTTGAATATGTACAATTTCACCTGTAATGGCGTAAACGACACCAGAAAAGAATGCAATCACCTTGTTTGCTTGATC
This sequence comes from Acholeplasmataceae bacterium, assembly GCA_963678355.1. GTDB lineage: Bacteria > Bacillota_I > Bacilli_A > Acholeplasmatales > Acholeplasmataceae > WOFB19. The sequence goes on from OY782823.1 coordinate 756,870, forward strand.
AATATCAAGTGGCTCAAAATTTAGAATCAACGGTGCACCAGCAATCATTTGATCAGCTAAATTTGTTAAATAGTGATCATCATCCGATGACAGTTTTTCAAAGATGATTTTGTCATATGTTTTTTCAATTGGTTCATCTATAACATTTTTACTTTTCTTTTTTCCAAATGCCATATTGCCTCCCACTTATACTAATGATTTAAATAATCTTCCGATTCTAAGATGTGTTGCGTGATGTTTAATCGCAATTTCAAAATCATCAGTCATGCCCATTGATAGAAATGGTACTTGATATTTTTGTTTTAACTCAGTCATCTTTTTAAAGATGGCATCTGTCTCAACTGGGTCATCATGTTTACCCATAGTCATAAAACCGACTATATTAATTTTATCATAATTTTTAATTTCTAAAAGAAATTCGTCTAAATTTTCAAGTAAAACACCACTTTTTTGTGGCTCTTCGCTTATATTTAACTCAATAAAGCAATCTATTTTATGATTCGCATACTTTTGGATGGATTTTGCAAGCGATAGTCTATCAAGTGAATGTAGATATGAAATACGATTGATCATATCTTTGACCTTATTGGTTTGTAAATGGCCAATAAAATGCCAAGTTAGTGATAAATCAGATAGTTCATCCATTTTTTTTAGCATATCTTGTACTTTGTTTTCTCCAAAGTTATGATATCCTTTCAAGTAGATTTTTCTTATCTCATCACTTGTAAAATATTTTGAAGCACAGATGACTTCAAAGTCTTTTGTTGATGTGATCATACATTAAATCTAAAGAGCATGATGTCGCCATCTTTGACAACATAATCTTTACCTTCTAAACGTACTCGACCATGTTCTTTTGCTGCTTGAGGTGTGCTATAAGTCATTAAATCATCATAACTTAGTGTTTCAGCTTTAATAAACCCACGTTCAAAGTCTGTATGAATGATACCAGCACATTGTGGTGCTTTCATACCATCGATAAACGTCCAAGCTCTAACTTCTGGTTCACCAGCAGTAAAATATGTTTTTAAACCTAGTAAGTCATAACTTTTTTCGATTACTTCATCAAGACCTGATCGTGTTAATCCATAGGCTTCCATAAATGATGCTTGTTCATCTTTTTCTAAAGATGCAATTTCCATTTCCACTTGTGCAGAAATAAATACTACTCTCGTATTAGCTTTATCAGCAAATTTTATCATTTCATCATAGTGTGGATTAAGTTTAGGATCTCCAACTTCATCTTCACCAATATTTGCGATATATAGCATAGGTTTAAGTGATAAAAGATTAAAGCTTTTGATCATCTTAAGTTCTTCGGTATCAAAATCTAGATCTCTAGGATTGATATCATTTTCTAAAGCATCTTTGATTTTTGTAAGTACTTCATACTCAAAAATAGCTTCTTTCACTTTAGCTTTAGCTTTTTTCTCTAATTTAACAATACGTTTATCAATGACTTCTAAATCAGCAATGTTTAACTCTAATTGAATCGTTTCAATATCACGTATTGGATCAACAGATCCTTCAACATGCGTAATTTGATTATCTTCAAATAAACGTACAACTTGGCAAATGGCATCTACTTCTCTAATATGAGATAAGAATTGATTACCTAAACCTTCACCTTGAGATGCACCTTTTACTAAACCAGCGATATCAATGAATTGATATGCCGTAGGCACAACTTTTTTAGGGTTATAGATTCTTTCTAACTCATCTAATCTTTGATCGTTTACTAAAACCATGCCCACATTTGGTTCAATTGTAGCAAACGGATAGTTTGCAGCCAATGCTTCAGTTTTTGTAATCGCATTAAATAATGTTGATTTACCTACGTTTGGTAAACCTACAATCCCTGCTTTTAACATAATTCATCATTCCTTCAATAAAAAAGGCTTGCGCCTTTTAAAATTTTGATTTTTTCTTTAACCATGATGGTAAATTTCTTGATTTAGGACCTTCAGATACTTCATCTTCTTCATCATCTTCAGTTAATCTTAAACCTTCATGCGTAATTGTTAATTGTTCATCTGATGTCTTATTAAAGATTTCAGATGCTAGATTTTCAATTGTTGAACCTTTCGCTTTAAGTTCATAACCAGTGGCAATCACTGTGACGATCATTTCATCGTCCATTTCGTTATTTACAGTTGTTCCATAAATAATATTTAAACTACGATCAGTTGCATTTCTAATTTCGCTTAATGCTTGTTCAGTTTCGAAAAGCGTAATATTTGTACCAGATGTAATATTTACAATCGCGTCAGTTGCACCATCAATAGATACTTCTAATAACTTAGAGTGAATTGCTTTTCTAGCTGCTTCAATCGCACGATCTTCACCAGATGCGATACCAATACCCATAAGCGCAGTACCTTTATTTTCCATTACAGTTCTAACATCTGCAAAGTCAACGTTGATTAAACCTGGAATCGCAATAATTTCTGCAATCCCTTGAACCCCTTGACGTAGTACGTTATCAGATTCTCTAAATGCATCTAGCAATTGTGTTGTAGGTCCTGAAACTGCAAGCAATCTTTCATTAGGTATGACAATAAGTGTATCTACATGAGGTTTTAACTCCTCTAAACCATATACAGCAGCTTGCATACGTGCAGGTCCTTCAAATGTAAATGGCTTTGTAACAATACCGATTGTTAAACATCCTAATTCTTTCGCTTTTTGTGCAATGATTGGTGCTGCACCTGTTCCGGTGCCTCCACCCATACCAGCAGTGATAAAGACCATGTCAGCATCTCTTAAGACTTCTTCGATTTCATCAATAGATTCAATCGCTGCTTCTTTACCAACATCAGCTTTTGCACCAGCACCTAAACCTCTAGTCAAATATTTACCAATTTGAACACGCGTTTCAGCTTTAGATACTTTAAGTACTTGGGCATCTGTATTAACCGCAACAAAAGAAACACCTTTAACATCGTTTTCGATCATACGATTGATTGCATTTCCTCCGCCACCACCGACACCGATGACTTTTATGACTGGTTTTTGATTAAAGTTATTTTCCTCGCCGAATACCATGCGTATCCCTCCTTGAACAAACTAACCTTATTTTACACGAATTTCGCAATAAAATAAAGTGTATTATTTCTTTTTAAAGTAATTTGTTTTATTCATCATTTCTTCTTTGTAGTCAAGTAAGCGATCTTCTTTTATCGCTTGTCTGATTTCTTGCATTAAATGTTTTAGGTATGCCAAATTTTGGTATGTGACAAGTCTCATGCCAAGGATTTCATTTCCCTTAAATAAATGTCTGATATAACTTCTCGTATACTTAGAAACATGTGTCTCTAAATTTGGGTCAAGCGGTCCAAAATCACGTTCATAAGTTTGATTTTTTATGACGACTTTTCCTTCTGTAGTAAGTGCTGTTCCATGTCTTGCAATACGTGTTGGAAGCACACAGTCAAACATATCAATACCATTAATAACATTATTAATTAAATCATCAGGTGCACCTACACCCATCAGATATCTCGGTTTATCAAATGGTAGAATTGGATTTAAGAATTTTGTAATTTCATACATTTCTTCTTTTGTTTCCCCAACTGATAGACCACCTATAGAATATCCAGGAAAATCCATTTCAATCAGTTTTTCAGCTGAATATTTTCTTAATTCCTTGTTTAATCCACCTTGTACAATGCCAAATAAAGCTTGGTCTGTAGATAATTGATCTTTACCACGTTTTGCCCAACGCAGTGTTCTATCAACTGAATCTTTCATGTATGCATCAGTTGCGTATGGTGGTGGACATTCATCAAAACTCATAATGATATCAGCACCTAAATCCTCTTGAATTTTAATAGAATCCTCTGGTGACATGAAAAGTTTAGCACCATTTTTATGATGCTTAAACGTTACACCTTCTTCAGTAATCTTTCTCATATCTGTTAGTGAAAATACTTGAAAACCTCCACTATCAGTTAATAATGCACCATCCCATTGCATAAAGCCTTTTATACCACCATGTGCTTTTACGATGTCATTTCCTGGTTGTAGCCATAAGTGATATGTGTTACCTAAAATAAGCCCTTCGCTGACTTCTTTTATCTCTTCAGGTGTCAATGTCTTAACGGTTGCTTGTGTCCCAACTGGCATAAAAAAAGGTGTTTCAAATACGCCATGAGGTGTTGTTAGACGGCCAAGTCTCGCACCTGATTGTTTACATGTATGTAATACTTCAAATTTAATACTCATTTTATCATCCTTTACCCTTGTAATTATAACATATCTTTATTATAATAATAAAGTATTATTGAAGCTGTATCCTAGATTAACCAGCTCAAACAAAACAAGGAGAATACAAATGAATAAATTATCTTTAAAAGACCTCGTCTTTCAAGCATTGATCGGGGCAAGCTATGTCGTATTAGTCTATGTCTTTTACACATTTAGTTTTGGCGCTGTGCAATTTAGAATTGCCGAAGCGTTGTTAGTTTTAGTTTTCTTTAATAAGAAAAATGCCATCGGTATTTTAATTGGGACATTTGTTGCTAATTTTTTAGGGGATTTTGGTATCATCGATGCCATTTTTGGAACCCTAACAACATATATCGTTATCTACTTGATGCTTTTATTTAAAAAGCATGTCGCAATTGCCCTTGTTTGGCCAATTGTATTAAATGCGATATACGTTGCACTACTCTTATCATTTATGCTTATTGCACCTGGTGAATCATTTCAAACCGGATTTACCATTTATGGTATATCTGCCTTATGGACTGTAGCGCTTGGAGAAGCCGCTGTTATCTATATCATCGGACTTCCACTTTATTATCTACTAAAGCGAAATAAAGCATTTGTTGAATTATTTGAATAAACAAAAAGTTCATCTTCGGATGAACTTATTTTTTTATGTAAGGCGAAAATTTAATATATCTCTTATAAACATCACCTTTTCTTAAAATCGCACTATGTAAATCCTTATGATAAATACCGCTTGGTTCATATTGACATTCAATAGCTACTGATCCATGAATACCATCAGTATCTGAGTCCAACAATTTAAGATTATCAGGATAGTTATGCGTATAGATAACAACACTCGGATAATTGGTATGAACCTCTAAACCTAGTTTTAATGCATCATTATATAGATTTACTGCAGGCTTTTCTAAATCATCTAAAAGATAGGTATTATCATAGCCCATATAACCATGGCTTACTAATTTTTTAATACCTTCTTCTATATTGGTCATCTTTCTTAGATCAAAGGATTCTTGATCAAGAGATACAATTTTTTTAGGTCTATAATTTTCATCAATTTGAACATATCTGCTTGCATTAACAGAAAATGATGTATCTTTTAAATCATTTTTGTTTTGATTTAAATTTACATAGATGTGATTAGTGATATTGCATAATGTATCTTTATTAGAAGATGCAATATACTTGATTGTTAAAGCACCTTTTTTATCAAGTGCATAAATCACATCTAGACCGAGATTTCCAGGATATCCACTCTCTAAGTCACTAGATTCATATCTCAATGTGACTAAAACTTCAGATCCGCTAAATTCATAACCGACTAGATCAAAAAATTTAAATGAAAATCCATCATTTCCTCCATGTAGATGTGCTACATCACCATCAGTTGATTCGATATCATAGATATTGCTATCGATTTGAAAATTTGGAGGAAAGAGTCGACCAGAAGTTCTGCCAATTGTTTTACCGTAATATGCGCGAGAAGTTAAATAGTCATCAATAGTCTCTGGTCTTTCAAGCATCTGATGTCCCTGATAGATATAATCAAAGAGTCCTGCACCATAATTAGTTAGGACAACTTTTGTTTTTTTAAGATTAATTTCAATGAACTTCACCATACCTACTTTGGTTTGGACATCAGTAATGATAATTCTTTTTTCCATAAAATCCCCCTTAAATCTTGATTTTCCTGTGTGCTATAGCCATAGGTATTCTATCTATGTCACTAAATTTTATACGCTCATATGGTAAATGATTTCCACCACTAATTATCCTTACTTCATAGACAGACATATGCCATACTAAATGGGTAAATACATGTTTATAAGTCTTTAATTGATCGATCACTTCTATAGAAGTGCCTTTTTCTTCTAAATCACTAATAACCTGATATATACTTTCTGATTCAAATTGTGGATATAGATACATCCCTTTAAGTAATTCTTCTTCACGCTTGTATACATATATATCATCATGATTTCTCATGATCAATGTGATATAGTTAAGTTCTTTTTTTTCTTTTAATTTTGATAACATTGGTAATTGATCTTGTATACCTTGTTCAAAAGCTTGACAGTATTCATTTAAAGGACACTTCTCACACTTAGGATTTTTTGGTCTACATACCAAAGCACCAAGTTCCATCATAGCTTGTGTATAAATATATGGTGTTGATTCTTCTATATATTTTTGATTGATTGCATCAAGTGCTTTTCTATGCTTTTCAATTCTCATATCATCACTTACATTTAAATATCTAGACAACACTCTAATCACATTACCATCTAATGCACTATAGGGCATATTATATGCGATAGACATAATAGCGCCTGCAGTGTATTTACCAATACCAGGTAGTGCTAAAACTTCTTTATATGTACTAGGAAAAACACCGTCATATGTTTCTACAATCACTTTAGCAGCTTTTAACATATATCTAAATCTTCTATAGTATCCAAGACCTTCAACAGCTTTATGTAGACTATCTTCATAAGTATTTGCAAGTTCAAACACTGTTGGATACATTTTAATAAAGCGCTCAAAAAAAGGAAGAACAGTATCCACTTGAGTTTGTTGAAGCATAATCTCACTCACCCAAATCTTATACGGTTCTCTACTTTCTCTAAATACGAGCTTTCGATGATGTTTTAAATACCACTCTTCCAATTCATTAATATTCATTAAATGTCAACTTCTCTTATACCGCAGTGTTCAATCACATCATCAAAATTAGTCATACTTGAGATTACTATGCCATGACATACAATAATCACTTTCTTGTAATCTCGATATTTTAATAATGCCAGTTCCACGCGTTTATTTAAATCTTCATAGGATTCCCAAAAATACTTATCAGTAATTTTATGTATACCTTTATTTTTTAAATATTCCTCAAAAGCGAGATTTGAATCGTAATCATGGATTTCTCTAATATCAGGATTCCACTCATGCAAATCATTTTCAACTGTTAATTTGATGCCTGTCACTCTAGAGATAATTGCTGCAGTCTGTAAAGCTCTTGTGTATGGTGAAGATACAATTAAATCTGCACCTTTAAAGCGTTCATCTTTCGCCACCATTTCAGCTTGATTTACGCCATTATCTGTTAATTTACCAAAATTGTAACCAACTGTATGATTCCAGTGTTCAATCACTTCATCATATCTTGGTTCGCCATGTCTTACAAAAATAAAATGTGTTTTCATATCGTCATTCCCTTCATCCATATTATAACATAAGATATATTGCATATTCATATCATAAGATATAAAAAAATGTTATAGTTTATATGTATTTAGGAGGTTATGATGAATATATTTACAGAACGTAGATCCATTAGGAAATATGACCCAACATTTAAAATTCCAAGAGATGAATTAAATCAAATATTAAAAGAAACAATGCGTGCACCATCATCACAGAACATGCAGCCAACAAGGTTTTTTATTATAGAAACAGATGCATATAAAGAACGTTTAAGAGATGCTTTATATGGTAATCAATTACAATTAGAGACTTCTTCTCATATGATTTGTATCTTTACTGATCTTCATAAATTCGATTATGCAGAAAAGATATTTGATACAGCAGTTGAAAAAGGCATTATGCCTGGTGAGGTTAGAGATCGTCAACTTAGATCAATCAATAATATGAAAGATGATTTCGATTTAGATCACACACTTAGAACAGGCACATTCGATGGCGGTCTTATCGCGATGCAATTGATGTTAGTTGCGAAAAGCCATGGCTATGCGACATGTCCAATTGGTGGATTTAATCATGAAAAATTAGCTGATGTATTTGATATTGATAAAGATAGATACAAACCATTATTAGTGGTCTCAATCGGTAAAGCTGATGAAGATGGATGGGATTCAGTAAGACTTGAAAATGAAGATGTTGTTAAATTTTACTAAAATAAAAAAGGCTTAATAAAGCCTTTTTTTGTTATATATCGAACTTAGATGAAATTTCTGAAGGTGTTTTTCTTAAGAGTGATGCGATTGGAATTGAACCAGCACCAATGTTAATCACATAGACGATTAAAATACCGATTAATATCGATAGTGGGCTCACTATAAATGGTGAGTAACCAAGTGGTGATGATGCAAGATTATAAAGCAAATATGATGCGAATAGATACCCAATAATTGAAGTAATCGTTGTCATAAACCCTGCTTCAACAACATGAGAAATAAGTAATTCTCGCTTCTTCATACCTAAACTTCTATATACTGAAATTTCATAAATCCTTGAAATCATTCTTGAATGCATTAGGAAATAAAATCCTAGGAAACTTGCTCCAAAAATAATGATAATCATAGGAATCATTGCAGAAATACTAACATCCATTTGCGCTTGAGAAAGTGCATAATCACTTTCTTCGTAAGCAGATAATGATGTATGTTCAGTAAATCCATTGATAGTGATATCAGGATTGTTGGTGTGTATATATAAAGTTGTATCATATCTATTTTGAGTAATTATATATTGCATTTCTTGAAGTTCATCCTTAGTTGTCCAAATATTATAGATATCATCATCTTCGACAACACCTAAAATATGACCTAAAAGTGGCGTATCTTGTGGCCAAGTTGTACTATCGTTTAATAGTGCACCATGCCCATAGGCTTCAAGTAATGCTGATGTTACAACAACACCCTCATCGTCACTTGACATTGTTCCATAAGTTAAATCATCATTTGAAACATCCTTGATATATTTGTAATTCATTACAAATGTTTCGTCATTGGTTTGTGTATTAATTGATGGTGAGATTAATCTATAATAGATATCTTCAGAAACATAAATCAATAATAGATCTGAGCGCACAATACCTGAAATTGAGTATTCATAACCGTTACTCATTAATTTTTCATGTAAGAGATCATCATAATCCCATATACCATACTCTTGAGCTAGTGTTGGTCTAAAATCAAATATTGAAGCTTCAAAGAAACTATCAGCAAGTGCTGTTGTGATCATAATTTCACTATCTTCTGTTGCAACTTCACCTTCTACGACTCTTGGATGAGATAAGAATTGATAAAGGTCAACTGCGGCAGTATTGAAATTGAAAAATTCTGAATTTGTTTGTTTATCAACAAAAGCAAACGTTGGATTTGATAATTGATTTAAGAAATCTCCTTCACCAAGTGAATCCATAACATCATCGTAACTAGCTTCTGTATACATTTGCTCATAATTATCCCTAGTTGCAATTACATAATCATTATCATATTTCATATATGCACTATTTGGAATAATAAAATTAGAAAATAATGCCATCGCTAATGCAACCATTGCACCAGAGACAATAAAACTTGCAAGTACTAATTTACCTTTTCTAGTTGATTGAACAACTTTTTGAAAAGCCATACTAATAATTGATTTAAATGAGACGAATAATTTCTTTTGTTTATGTGTGTTTTTTAAATCTAGGAAATCTGGATCAAATGATGTTTCTGTATAATCTTCTTTTTCCAGTTTTTTATAATGTTCATCTTTTAATATTAAATTTGAGTTCTCATCAAGCAATTTAACTTTTTTATATGCACTATCTACATCAATATACAAAGTTTTATTTCTAACAATAAATCTAACCTTAACTGGTTCATCTTGTTCTTTTTCTTCATACATTTTAAATGCAAATCTTAAATCTTCATGATCAAGACTTTGATGCATGTCTTTAAGATATACGATGTCTTCATCTTGGTGTTCATAATTAAATTGAGATGCATTTTCTCTATCATCGATAATTTGGCCATCTTTTAATTCAATAATACGATCACCATAGATATTTGCGATATTCTTTTCATGTGTGACAAGCACTACTAATTTGTTTTTTGATATCTCTTTGATGATTTTCATAATATCAAAAGTATTTTTACTATCTAGATTACCTGTTGGTTCATCAGCAATAACAATTTCAGGATTTTTAACAAGTGCACGCGCAATCGCGACTCTTTGTTGTTGACCACCTGATAATTGAGTAGCCTTCTTTTTTCTAAATTTATACATACCAACAGCTTTTAAAATGTATTCGACATTTGACTCTATACGTTTCTCATCGGTAATACCTAGTAATCTTAAGACAAAAGCGACATTTTCATAAACTGATAATTGTGGAAGAAGATTATAGTTTTGGAAAATATATCCAACACGTTCATTTCTAATCTCATCCCATTTATTGGCTTTATAACCTTTTATTGTTTGATCTTCAAAAGTGATTTCACCAGATTGGATTTTATCTAGACCACCAATGACATTTAGTAAAGTTGTTTTACCTGAGCCTGAAGGTCCTAATAAAACGATAAGTCCATGATCAGGAAAATCTAAGTTAACATCGTTTAAAACATGAATTTCATTTCTTTTATTTTTAAAGAAATATTTATCTAAATGGTTTAATTTAATCATCTTAGTTATCCTCCTTGCTGATGTTTATGTTTTGAATAACTGATTGTTTAAATACGCGTTTGTTAAAACGTAGTCCTAACCAAGCACCAAACAATAAGAATAATACGAATAAATAAATATAATTTCTAGGTGTTAATGATGTTAAATAATTACTAATTGTTATATTAAATATTGCAATCACATTTAAAATAACAAACATCAATACAATACTTGCAAATGCAATCATCACTTGCTCTATGACGACAAGTCTAGCAACGACTGATTGCTGTGCACCAATTGATCTATAGATTGCAAAATCTTTACTTCGAGATCGCATTGTATTTCTTGATACTGCATGAACAATACTATATAGGAATATTGTAAAAACAACTAAAATTACATTGTATACTATACTTAATATCATCACATCAATTGTCTGTGTTACAGGAACACTTGCTGGATAAAAAACTCGATATGTGTCAGAATCTATGCGGTCAATGACACGATTACCTGCAGAAAGCGATGCTACAGAGATTGAATATGAATCTCTAGATTTAATGATATAGTAATCTTCATATGCTTTTAAATAAGCATCAGTAATTGCTTCATTTAATGCTTCATTTAAAACAATCACATCATAATAGCCTGTATAATCATCGTATATTTTTACATTTTCAACAGTAAATGTACGTATATCTTCTGTTGTATCTCTTTGCCAATCATAATAAAAACCAGTAAACTCAATATCAACAATTGTAAAAGTAGATGTTTCAGAGAAATAATCTATGCCATCTTCAATACCATATAGTGACATCTTCAATTCAGTAGAGCCATCATCGATATAACCATTTATATCATACATACCATGATACATGTTATCAATTTCAAATGATGACTCATACACATAATTTTCTAGGTTTCGCTTCACATCATCGTCTTCGTAAGTATCCGGTACAGCTTCACTTGCTAGGAATTCATCAGAAAAATAAATAAATCCTCTAGATGCATCTCTACCATGCACTGAATTTGTAATGCCACTAACTACAAATTGATTAATGCCTTCTTCAAGTAATTCAGCTTCATTACTGTAATATCCAGTTTTACCTAAAACAATACGATCGCCAACTGAAAAATTATCATATGGGTCATCTATAATCACTTGGTTTGCTGCTGTAGGCATAGCACCTTCAAAAGCTCTATCTGAAAGTGTTGATGCTGCATCTGTGCCAGAGATTATAAAGTTATAACGTAATTCTGTATAATTTCCTGGATAATCGTATTCATACCCATAATAGATTGCATCGCTATTTGGATGGTCTAAATTAAAGACATACATATTGACATCATTATAAAAATTAATGCCTTTTTCAACCACTTTATCGACTTCTCTAATGTCAACTAAATAATCATAATCTGCTTGTGTCATGTTTGAACCATCACGTTTTTCAACAAGCATTCTAGTTTCAGGCACATTAATATTTGCTGAAGACGAATTATAAGAATATGCGTCTACTAATTCAGTTTGTATAGTTGCAAACAGCAAAGTAAATGCAAGCATCACAATAATTTGCATTAGCATTAAGAAAAAGGTGCGTCTAGGTGTTGAAAATAAGTTTCTCACTGCAAATCTTAAAACTGTTAAGAAATTCATTTTCTTTAATACTGGTGCTTCTGATTTTTGTGGTTCATCAAAAGATCTTAAAACTTTGTCTTCAACCACTTCGCCATCATGCATTCTAATTTTTCTTGTTGCATATGGTTCAACCACATCAAAATCATGTGTTACAACAACAACTAATTTTTCTTTACTGATGTCATGAAGCAACTTCATGACTTGAACAGCTGATTTAGAATCAAGATTACCAGTTGGTTCATCAGCAACAATGATTGGACAGTCTTTAGCTAATGCTCTTGCAATCACTGCTCTTTGTTTTTGTCCACCAGAAAGTTTAGATGCTTTATGATGTGCATGCGATTTTAAACCTACTTTATCTATAAGTTCCATCGCTCTTTCATGTTTTTTCTTTGGATCATATCCTTGAATCTCAAGCGCCAAAAGAACGTTTTGCAAAACGCTATAAGAATCAATAATATTATAATTTTGAAATACGAATCCAACATAAGTTGAACGATATTTCTCCCAGTCTGAAATAATGTAGTGAGATGTTTCTTCACCGAAAAGATATAATTCTCCCTCTTCATATGAATCTAGACCACTAATCACATTAAGTAATGTCGATTTACCAGATCCTGATTCACCTGTGACAGCAACAAATTCCCCCATTTTAAAGTCAAGATTAACCTTCTGCATCCCAACGGATACAGTTTCAGCTGACTTGTAATACTTTGATACATTCTCTAATTTAATAGCTGACATATATTTATAACCCCTCTATAATATTTAATATTTCAAAAGGACTTGAAACAATGAATTGTGCTCCTTCTTTAACAAGGACTTCTTCGTCTCTAAACCCCCAAGTAACGCCAATACTTTTAATACCTGCATTTTTAGCAGTTTGCATATCTGTATCTGAATCTCCAATAAAAATAGAATCATCAATAGTTGAATCAAGCAACTTTAACCCTCTATATAGCATATCAGGTGCTGGTTTAATCGGTATACCCTCAGTTTGCCCAATCGATAAATCAAATATTGAATCAAAAACATCTATGTTTAGTGCTTTTACTAAATATTCATGTTTATTAGAAACAACAGCTAGTTGATATCCCTTATCTTTTAATGTTTTAAGTAAATCTTTAATACCTTCATAAGGTGCAGTTAAATCATTACTGTGCTCATCATAGTACGATTGATATTTATCATAGACAGATTTGATAAGTTCATCACTGCTATCTATAGGGACAACACCTTTGATCAGGTTTAATGCACCTCGACCTACTGCAAGTCTTACCTCGTCTGTAGTCTTTAATGGTAATTTGTGAAATTCTAGTGATACATTAACGCTTTTTGTTATGTCATCAAGTGTATTTAATATGGTTCCATCCATATCAAAAATAATTGTTTTTAGCATAAATATTTCTCCTTGTGTAGTTAACATCATTATATCATAGATAGCATATATGCTATATATCAAGATAAAATATATTTAATATAAGAAAATAAGTGTAAAATCTTTACAAAAACTATAAAATGTTATAATATATCTACGCTTGGGGATGTTCTGGATTCGTCACGGCATGGATTCAAATATAAGCATGTCTTGGTTGCTCAAGTAAAAAAGCCGAGGTTTTTAATAACCGGAAACACACAATTACAATTCGCTGCCTAAGAAAAGGTATGCACCAATTTTGAGGATGCTTGCGACTCAAATGCGGTCTAATCAGCAAGATATATTTACCAAGTGCCTATATTGGTAGACGAACTTTCATAGGATAGTTTATATGCCTTTTGTTCATCTAGTTGTATAAATGAAATTATAAATGAACTAAACATGTAGAAAGTATTTGTAGAAGTGTCTTGCACAGGGGTTCAATTCCCCTCATCTCCACCACAAGCGAGCCAAAACTAACCCCTATGTAAAAATCATTCCGAATTATATAGTGCTAGTTATTGAACAAGATAAGCCATAATTTATGGTTTATCTTTTTTTTCATCATCTTCTTTTTTTATTTGTTCTTTTAGTTGTAATGCCAATTCAGCCATTCTCAACATCTGTTGTTTAGTTAAATTGAATTTAATTTCTTTACCCATAATAACCTCACTTTTTATTTCATTATACAAAAAAAGTCCTAGATTAGGACTTTTATTTTTACTTGAATATATTAGCAATCACTGATGCTGCATTTTTGATTTCTGAAAGCTCAGCCTTTAATGATTCAATTTCAGCATTTGCTGTTTCTAACAATGCTGTAGTTGTTTCACTGAATGCTTCTACTGATAATAATCGATTATATTCATCTAAAGGAATTTCAACTTTAGATACTTCAGGTTCATGGACCTCATCGACTACATCTTCAGTAACCGATGTTTCTTCAGTCACTGGATCACTTGGTGGATCATCAATGACTTCAACCTCTTCAGTATTTGTCGCAGTTTCAGTTTGCTCTGGAAATTCTTCTTGTACTTCAGGATCAGCTGCAACCACTTCTTCAGTACCATATAACTCTTCAGGACTAATCAGCCCTTTAGATTTTTTCAGTTTCAATAATTGTTCATCATTGATTCCAAGTATTTCTTTTACGACACCTTCGAATATAGGTTGTGCTGCATTACTTTCATATCTGAAGAACTGTCCTGCAGTAGTGATACCTACAGCTGTTTCACCAGTACTACATTTATCCTGGAGTTCTTTCATGTCAGCTGAGTTATAAATGACTCCGTAAACTTTACTCATCAGTTTGTCCCTCCTTGATGACATCAACAATCTTTTGAAGTGATTCTTCAATGATCTTGTTTTGAACTTCAAGTTCAGTATTAATAATATCAAGATCACTTTGAAGTAATTCTTTCTTACCAAGATATGTCTCATATAATCTCTTCTGATCTTCAGTAAATGATCCTCTACCAGTTTCATCAATAACTCGCTTAGTATCAATCACATCTTTATACTTTAGATCCCATGCAGCAATTTCTGATAGTTTCTTATTCCTATCTATACTTAATTGCTTAATCTTAGCTTTAGCATTTTTACGATTAACATATGCTTCACCCAATTCTTTACCTGCAGATAAGATACCAGGTAAAGCTGTAAGACCAAGGGCACCGAGAAACTCGATGATATTATCATCAATAAACTCTAGTCCAGGTACATCAGGATAGATTTGAGATGCTATACCTAATGTGATACCTACTAAGAAGAATACAAATGATGCCCATTGTTTTTTTGACATTTTCTTAAATGTCTCAAATAGTTTAACAAACATTTTTATCAAGCCTCCTTTAGACTTTTCAATAGTAGTCATAACCAATCTGGCTTTACCATTTGGATCATCGGCCAATGCTACAGTCTTAGCTGCAGATTGAGTTCTTTCAGCTGGTCCAAACCTCCACCCAAACAAATACTTAATAGTTGCTATTACCAGGAGATTAATCGATAATAGCAAGAAAATCTTTTGCAACCTATCCACTTGTAATTTATCTAACCATTCTAATACGAATGCGATTACCCAATTAGCCCACCCTAATAGATATAGTAACCATTCTGATAGTTTTAACTTCATAACTCAAATAGTGATTGAAACCATTGGATGAATTTTCCAATTGGATCTAAATCAAAATAGAATTGTGCAAATAGTAAGCCACCTAGTAAAACTATAAATACAGCTAATAGCAATACATAATAGTTATTCTTAGTGAATACAAACTCGCCTAGTTTTCTAAATGCTTCGAGAAACCATGATGTTAATCTAACAAGCCAATATACAAGTGTCAGTGTCAGGACTGTCCAATAAAGGATCTTTAATGGGGTAGGCAGTCGCTGTCCTAGGCGTACTGCAAATCTTCTGGATAAATCAATTGGTGGTGAATTTTCCATCTTTTATTTCCTCCTATTAACTTGCTTCCACTTGATTGTGGATCAAGATTTTTCTATTTGATGCAAACTTTATTTTGGGAGTTAATCCATCCCATATAAATGGTGTGAATGTCATTTTACCAGGAGCCATGATTTCGGCTGGTATTTCATATTCTTTTATGAATCCTGATCCAAGGTCAACTCTTTTTGAATCACCATTGCCTGCTATGATATCAATCCATTTATTATCATCTTCATAATCGACATTTTCAGAAAAGTCGATAATGATTTTAGATGCATAGTTTTCATTTGATATATGAATCGCATCAGTTGTTACTGTAGCAACTCCATTTAAATGACATACAATCATTATTTCTTTCATGATGTCACCTCTTGATCTAGTGCTTCAGCCTCAGCTTGTTCTAAAGCAAGATACTCTTCGAATAAGACGTCCGCTTTAGCTGATATATCATTTTGATTCCATAACATGTCGAAGCGTTCATGAAGTCTTGTGATTCTTGTTTCTTGTGCTTCTAGTTCATTATGTGATATCATGTCAATCTTTTGAACTACCCAAGCTTTAATTCTTTCTCCTGAGTAATTATCTAGGATTCTAGTAACTCTACCTGTAATAAATCCTTGTTTGATCGTACCAGGAAAGTCTTCAGCTCGAAGTACTACATAATCATTACCTGCATAGAATTCATTAACCACTTCATCAAGATCATTGAGTTCTTGCTGCATCGTTAATGGAAAACTACATTTCACAATAACAGGTTTAGCTAGCACATTGACTGAAACCTCAATAATCTTATGTTCAGGTAATGCGTATAATGCATTAAATTCTTCTCTTGTCATAAATAGATCCTCCTAGAGTTTATCTTTGATAATCTCAGTTAATAAGATTTTCTTAAAACCAAGTTTAACTTTAACTTCTTTATTACTTAATGTGATTTCACTAATCGGTATGACTTTAGAGTCATTGTTAGTATCATATACAGTAATCATTGCATATAGTCCTAAATCAGCTAATATAACTGGATTTAAAACATTATTATCGACAATGATGACATTATCGTTTTGTCTTGTATTAACAAGTTCTAATATCGCATTATACTGTGCTGTAGCAAGATATGATTCACTATAGAACTTTCTCTTCACTGGATAAATCTTCTTATCTTCAGGAATAGTATCTTCATATATCTCATTATCACTACCTAGGAAGTATGTCTTCTTAGGTAAATTCTTTGGTGTTACTGGCTTTTGTCCTAATTGCCAATATCTTGTTTCTCCTGGATAATAAGTGTTGGTTGCTTTAAATGCATATCCATATGGAGGAACTTCACCTTCTACATATTCAACTAATGGTTTAAGGTACCAAGGAAGTTCATCAACTGTTTTCCCAAATTCATACACTTCAACATCATCTTGTAAATCCGGTATTGCAGCACGTACAGCTAGTTTGTATGTGGCCATGATAGCTGAAGCAGTTGCATAACTCACTTCGTTCTTGATTGCTAATAATACATATGTGTTATATACCGTACCATGGAGATCAGTAAATCCATTTGTGTCAATAAAGAACCAACCTTCACCTAAATACTTAAATGGTGCTTTTTCACCAAGGTGAGTAACTTGAATCAATTCATTTGGTACTTGTACTTCGGATAATCTAGCTTCAGAATATTCAGGACCATAGAAACTTCGATCTACACCAATTTCACTTTTACTAAAATCAAAGTATTCATGATTTGGTAAGAATAATAAGAATTGACCAGTATCATTAACGATAGTTGTTAAAGCAGCAATAAAGTTTAATCTTACATACTCTCTTGTTGCTGATGATGTACTAGAATGAGTTCCTGAAGGATTAAAGAAATCTGATGAATCAAACTCATCACTCTTTCCGGTACCTTCTTCTTTATTGCTAGCTGATTGGATGTTGTAATACTCTTCAGTTGCTGGAATCCAGTCAATCTCATTAGCTGATGACTCACTGTCTTCACTTTCTTTTATTGTGGCCACGGTTTGATTTGTTGCTGTATCCTGGAGTGATTGTTCAAATATAAAATCTTTAAGTAGTATTTTTTTAGTGTTTGTATTCTTAGTAACTGCTATATTGATTTTCATTACTGACTCATCAAATGATGCATTTAAATAATATCCATAGTATGCTAGATAAATCTTGATAAACTTTCTAGCTTCTTCAGTTTTACGTTGACCCCAAAGGTTAGCAATAATCGTTGTATCAGGATTAAATGATTCAGGATCATTCGCATATGAGAATACAACTTCAGGATATGTGTCATCGATGTTACTGAAGACTGTATTTAGGATAGTTTGCCATTTAAGATTATCTGATGGATCATCAAGATATAATTCGAGTTGAATATCCGTATTTAATACACTTCTAAAATCTAAAACTTTCCATTCAACTGATTTCTTCTTGATGTCATGAGCCCAATTTTTGATATAAGCAGCATATATGGTTTGATGCTTATCGTTTTTTAGAACGAATAATACTGGTTCCTTGATTTCATTTTCAAGAGATCCTTTTAATTTGTTAGCTGTATCATCATCAAATGTACGTTTTGTGATATTGTAATCAACGAAGTTTACAGTATCTTTTATGATTAAATCTTTAAATCCATCTGCTATTTTTTCCCAATAATAGTTATAACTGTTTGATGCTATTTCTTGATATTCATAATAAACACCATCACAAGAACAAATACTACCTAATGAACCACTGGTGCCCATAGGTGGACAAACATTACATGTAACTGATAAAGCTTCAGGGTCAGGTATTTCTGCCCAATCTTCAGTATATGTTGTTACTAATGTTCTTTTACATTCCCAAAGGCTTCTATTGCTTCCCTCGAGTATGTCACCATAATTTGATGAGGAAGCAGCTGTACCAGGTTGTGTAAATACTGTATTTTGTTTCTTAGCATAAATCACTGCATAAGGCATACTACTTCCTCCTAATTGTTAATCTACAACCCAGTGCTTCCAATCAATCGCAACATCACAGTCAGTTGATGATGGTGTATATGATGCTTCAGAATCTAATGATATAAATGATGAATCACCATTTACTAGATCTAAATACTCATATAGGTTTCTTCCTAGGTTGTCATAAATCTTTTTCTTTTCACTATCAATATAAATAGTTGTTGGCTGTGTAGCTAACGATGATAAATCAAATGCAATCTTGAAATCTACTTCTTCAGTTTCATCATTCTCAAATGAGATTGATATTGCTGAATCTAATAGATTTGTTATAGTTAAGAATAAATCAACTGCAAGATGTGACTCATTAATTAGTGATCCTGATTCATACGATTTGAGTTGATAGAATGGTTTAAGCAATTGGAATCGCCATTTGTTTGTTAGTAGGTTGTTAGCTTCTTTTTCAGTCTTAGGTGCTTCTAATAGTCTAACATCAGCAAATCTTGAACCTTTACCCCAATCATATTCGATTGTGCATTCATCATCTTTTAACATATCAACCATTAAGTTATAAGCTTCATATGCATTGTAGTTAATACCAAATAGCATTTTGAAACTTATTTCTTGGAAATCAAGTTCATGACCATAGATATAGTCACCAACTGATAGCATTTTGTAACGTTTACCTAAACCTATTGGTTCAGTGATTAAATAGATATTTGGATAAATAATCTTATTCCTAATACCAAGATATGTGTTTAACAAATTATCAATAATACTTTGTGTTATATCTTCATCAAAGATATCTAATATTACTGCATAAGCATATTCAAATTCATAGTTAATGTTAGCAGCTAATGTACCATTCACTTGTAAGTAGCTTGAAGCATTATTGACTAATCCATTACTGATTGCACTCTGTTCATACCATTGGCCTTCAGCAGGTGTACTTATTCCTGCTATGCTTTGATAAGAACCATCAATATTTACTCTCCAAGAGAATCCTGAAGTTATTCCATCACAATAAGTAAATCTAGCTTTATATTTGATATACATTTGTTTATTTAACATTTCAGTTGAATAATCTCGTATCCTTGAATATCCACCAGTCATTACACCTTCAACATATGCAATTCCATCTACGAATTCTAATGAATTAACATTTTCACCAGACCACTGTGTTTCATCTTCAAATTCAGGATTTCCAAAAACTTGATTTTTTTCAAATATATCAGCATACGTTAATTCTCTTTTAGTAATGTTTTTTCTTGCTTCATATTTATCAAACCAATCTGAAATATCTTGTTCAGTAAAAGATGAAGGAAACTCTTCTGTTGAATAATTTTCACTTGGAACTTGATAAGGACTATGAATATGTCCAAATTCTTGTTCAACTGTAAATTTGAAGTTTGTATAAGTCAACCCATCTCCTATTCTTAACAACATATAGTTATTTAAAGTAGGTATATTTCCATCAACGTAAACATCTAATAACGTTGTGCCATCAATAACCATTCTGTTAGGAAGTCCTCCATCTGAGTTCCCTAAACCAACTTGAACATCTCCGTCTGTTGTTCCACTAATATAATGTAATTGAGCACTGTATTTTGAACTAACTGGAACATATGACGTTAATAAATAAGAAATAAACAATGTTGCTCCGTATGTGTTTGTTCCATTTACTTCAATATGTCCATTACTATAATCAAATGTTATGACTATTCCATTAGCATTGAATATTTCATAAATAGTTCCACTAACAAGTGTATGTCCATAATTTTTACTTGGAACAAGCATATTTCTACTTTCATAAAACATATCATTTAATGTCTTTCCACCTAATCCACTATATGGAATATCATTAGTTTTATTAGTATATGCAACATCATGTTTACTTAAATTACCTGCAGGTAAATAAGTCTTGCCTTCTACTTCAGTACCATATTTTAAGTAATCATACATCGCTTGGAAGTATGCATCATCTTCATCAGTTAGATCAACAACTACTCCATCTTCATAGACTTCTCTTAATGTATGACCATCTAAAAGTGAAAAAGGAACATCTAATCCAACTGGTTCTCTATTAACATTTAAAACGTTTAATTTTCTCATTTACATGCCTCCAGATAATAATAAGTCTAATTTTAAAGCAATATCTTCATAGTCAAGTTCTTCACCATAATTTTCAACTGTTAAATTTACAGTTACATTCTTAGTTGAATTATCAACTGTTGTTGATGTGTTGTATTGATTACTTGAACTACTTACATCACTCGAATTCAATGCTGTAGCAGCAACCTTGGATGCTTCTTCTTTAGATGAAATAGATCCTGATGCTTTAGCATTCACATTAATATCAATATTTTTAAGATTGCTTAATGCATCAATGCCTAATTTATCACCAAATGTATTAAGTTTATCAATGATTGTATTAATGAATCCAACTGCTTTTTCTAATCCTGAATAGATCAAATTGAATGCTGCATCAAATCCTTCAGTTATAGCATCATAGAATTTAACAAATATGTTTGATAGAAAATTCATTGCTGGTACCACATATTGATTAATGATATCTACAAATCCTTTTAACATATTCATTGATGACTGAAGTCTTGTACTGAGCATATTGAGAACTATATTGGCTAGATTAGATATAATCGTTAAGAATGGTTGTAATGCAGCTGATACTACATTAATAATAGGTACTAATAGATTGGCCAACATATTAACTATTGGCATAAACGCATCCATGAGTACTCCCAATGTCTGCATTAACGTATCTAATACAGGTTTTAAAGAACTTAATAAAGTACCAATAAGATTGTTGATACTTTCCCTAAAGTCTTCATTGGAAGCATATAACAGGGCAAATACACCTGCTATAATACCTATCACTCCAAGTGATGAACTTAATCCTGATATTGCTTTACCAAGGTTGACTACCATTGGAATCATGGATCCAATACCGGAAGTTACTTTACCAACAATTAATAGCACTGGTCCTAAAGCAGCAACAAATGTTAATGTACCAGCTAAGAATGCTTGTTGATTCACATCTAATGTTTCAAACCAATCAGCAACCTTTTGTAATCCAGGCACTACTTTTGTTTCTATAAATTGTGCCATGACATCCATTAAAGGAAGAAATGATGCACCTATTGTATTCTTTACCAAATTTAATTGGTATTTAATACGGTCCATGACATCTTCAAAATTATCAAGATCATTGACTGTATCTTCTGATAAATAACCTAGTGATTCAAATTCATCAGCTAATGCAGATAAACCTTCACCACCATTATTTAGTAATGGAATGATTTTAGCAGCCATTCTAGTACCAAATAATTCATTTGCATAATAAGCTTGCATTGTCGAATCTTCAACATTTGCGAGTGCTGTGATAATAGGTTCAAAGTTTGCTCCCATACCTTCTGCAGCTTGTTCTGCACTAAATCCTAATTCCATTAACGCTGTTGCTGTAGTGTCTGCTTCACCTGCAGCTAAATGTGCTAAAGCACTTTGCATTCTACCAACTGCATTAACGAATTGAGTTGAATCAACATCAGTTTGTTCAGCGATGTATAACCATTTTTGAAGTGCTGTTGTTGATAAGTTAAGTTGTTGTGCTGTGGTACCAATTTCATCACCAGCATTCACTGCACTGTTAGCTATAGCACTTAAGCCTGCAATCACTGCAGTTGCTGCAGCACTAAATGGTAATAATGCTTGTCCAGCACTTTGGATCATTGCACCAGCGTTTTTAAATCCATTTGCTAGATTCTCAACTTTCAATTGTTGGATGTCTCTGAGTTGTTGTTTTAATTTAACTGCATCAGTTTCCGCTCTAATCAATTGACTATCTAATCTTTTATAGCCTTCAGTATCAACCTTACCTTCAGACTCTAACTTCTTCATTTCTTCTTTTAATGAAGTTGCTTTAGCATTAGTTCTAGTTAATGCTTCTTGTGCCTTTTTCTGTGCTTGACTAAATTTAGCATCATCAAATTCTAAAGATAGTGATTTTTGTAAGGTTTTAGCATCTCTTGCAAGCTGTTTAGTTTCTTTATCATAATTTTTTCTATCTATTCCAATAGGAATTGAAATACCACTTGCCATGTAATCACCTACAGTCTATTAATTTCTTCAGCAGTTGCTGGTCTATACGAGTTACCTGTTTTTTCACGTATAGATTTATTTTTACGCTCTAATTCAGCTTCTTTTTCTCTTATTCTGTGTTCAATGACCATAGCTTGTAAATCAACAAAATTAAGCATAGTCATTAAATTAGAGTCAAGACCTGCATAAACTGCAGATCTGACCCAATCTAGTATAGATGGCACGTGTTGATTATCTGATTTACTATATTGGCCAAGAATTTTAGCCAAGTGAATCAAGTGTTCAGCACGTGCTGTTAGTTTTTTGAGACATGACTACCTGCTTCTTTTAGAATGATTGTCATTTTTTGTAATAATACTGGTGCTGATTCATTATCTAGCATCTCAAGAAATGACTCGAAGTCAGGTAAATTGTCACTTTTAATAAAACAAAACATTACTTTTAATAAATCAAGAAAATGAGCCATGGCCACTTCTTGTTTCTTTAACCATAATGATGACTTAGCAATATACACCGCTAACGTGTCACCATCGTATTCATCTTGAAAATATTTTTGCCATCTTGCGTGTGATGCGAAAGATGTGTCAATGAAAACTGTAATGTTTTCTGTATTTTTTGTAATCGTATTGTCATCATTCATGACATTTTTTTGCACTGGTATTTGTAATTGAATCATAATTAAGCTCCTTCTCTATCTAATCTAACTATGCTGCAGCCTTAGGTACAGGAACAGCATCACCAAATGTATCGTAATCAGCATAACTAGGGTCAGCTGTTACTTTTGGTACATATTTTTGATTTCCTTTTGCATCTGTATAAACTGATAGTCCATCTGATGCCATTAAATCATCACCACGAATTGTTAATGGAATATCAAATTTAGTAATTTCAATACTATCTTTGATTTGTGTATAATCTTCACCTGGTTTTCCTGATGTAACATTTAACAACCAAACTTTCTTGACAGATCTTTCGCCATCTTCTTGATTAAATACTTCAAAATAGATTGCGTGTTCCACTGAATCGATTTGAGAAATATCAGCAATTAAACCATCTGCTAATTGTTCTTTTCTCTTCATAGCTATTTCATATGCTTGACCTTCTTGTACAACTGTTAATGTACCAGTTAATCCTTGGTCTTTAGTAATCTCAGCGATAACGATACCATCACCATACACTGGAGTTGACTCATATGTTGGTTCCAAAGATATTTGATCTACTTTAGCTAGAGCAACTGGTGCACTATATACACCTGCAGTTTTCACTGCAAATTTAACATTTCTTACACCAAATGTAATTTGATTTGACATATTCTAAAGTCCTCCTTTGACCTTATTTATAAATGTTTGAACTACTGCTGGTTTTGATTTTCTAGCAGTCATTCTAATTCTCCCTCTATATGGAGAAGTTGATGCGTATTCTAAGATGTTTGAAAGAGGTACAAGGTGTTGTCCTCTTCCTGGTTCATCATACAAAACTTTTTTAGTATTATGGATATATCTAACATAGCCTTTATAATTTGGTTTTGCTTCCCAAGATTTTTTAAAGTGTTCACCAGCTTCATCACTTACTTCACTGTTATTTTCTAGATTTCTAATTAATACTTTTTCTGCCGCATCTAACCCCTTTATTAATAATGGAGTTAGTGTTTTTTTGTTGTATTGTTTAATTAGATCCTCAATAACTTTTGATGCATCAATCGACATAATCAAAACTTCCTTCAAATGTCACTGTATAGAATTCCGAAGTTGGATCATATATGTTTGATGTAATCTCATAATTTAAATTGTTTTCTTTAAACTTTTCAATGACTAATAACTTTGCAGTGTTTAGTTCATCTTTACTAATTGAATTAACATATATATTGAAATCAGCATTTCTTAACATAACTTGACCATCACCAAATTGAGTTGGTGCATCATATAGTTGTTCTTGAATTACTACATAAGTATCAGGATTATCAGATAATCTCTTTTCACCCATGTATACAGGAATGCTGATTTCAACATCATCTTTAAGATATTTTAGATCCTGAAATATGGACCACAATTTATCGTTTGGATAACTCATTTTCAATCGCTTCCTTTATGCTGGTATTTTTGGAATCAGAGCAATTTAATCGAATGAGATCAATACGTGCACCTTTCCCTTGGTTCTTAACTTCAAATAACTTATACACACCATTATGTTTTGCATAAATATACATTTCATTACTGTATGATCTTCGTTTAATTTGAATAGTTGCTGTTAATTCAATCTTTTGTGAATGTGCGTTCCAGTTAGTATACGAACCAACCGGTGATACTTCACCATTAATTCTTTTATAAGTTGTCATTACATCAGTACGTTTACCATTGACTGGATCCTGAGTATTTGACACACTAATTAGATAAACACCTTGGTTAAATTTCACTTTACTCCACCACCATGTATTTAAGTTTTTGTACATTGGCTGTATAAATAGGTGAAACAGTGTAATTACCAGGAGTTTCTTGCAAGTTGTCCATAACATATTGAGTAAGGGCGACTATAACAAGACTCTTTTTAGTAATTACTGCATCCGATACACCATTTTCTTGCATATCTTCGATGCCAGCTTTAATAAATGTTTCAATGTAATCAACATCTTCTGAAGATTCAGAGTCAAATCCTACATTAGCAGTAATTTTCTTTTTGTTTTCAATAATAAATTGATCGATAGTCATTATAATCACCCTTTAAATTCAATATTTTTAATTAATTAAGCTTGATTAGGCTGTTGCGTGTTTCAACATTAAGAATCCAGCAGGATCTGCAACTTTACCATCACCAAGTAATGTTAATTTGTCAATGTATTCATCAGTATCTTCATCAAAATACTTCTTATACATTAATGCTTCAGGAGTATTGAATACGAACTCTGATAAATCACCAAATACAACAATGATATCTCCAGCTACAGCTGTTGATAATGATGTTAAATAATCTACAATAACAACAGGGTATCCTAAGAATCTATTGTTTTGTTTACCATCGATACCTACTGTAGTTCTTGCAACTGGTTGGCCTGCTGAATCAACCATTGCACTACAATATGAATCAAATGTATCCTGTGCCATATAGAATGCATTGCCTGGTCTTCTTCTATATGCTGTCTTAATCTTAGCTAATACTTTTTTATGCCAGCCATCCCATGTAGCATCAGTTGCTAAGAAGTTTACTTTTTGACCTGCTACGATACGTGGATCAACTAATAAACCTGTAGGTTGACTTACACCAGATCCATTAAATACTGATGTTTCAATAGCACGATATAGTGCACGAGCAATTGCTTTTGCAACTTGTTTTTCAAATAAGTCGAGAACATTAACACTTGATTCAATGGATGTTGCAATTCTAATTTGTAATTTATAAGTTCCAAATTGTACTTTTGTTGTTAATGAAAGTTTCTTCTTTTCACTAACTTCACTTTCACCTGTCCATGAAGCTGTTGGTTTAAGTGAACTGATTGGAATTTCAAAACCACCTTTGATGCTTGATTTTGTAATTCTCGCATAAACTTCGCCATATTCTTCCATTTCTTCAATTACTCTATTAGCAATTGTTGTTGGAACGATAGCTGTAACATCTGATTGCTTAGTAGTAGCATCAGCTCTTAATTCTGGTTTAAATTCACCAGTTTTTAAATATGACATAAATGCCATACGATACTCTTCAGTTGCTCTAGGCTCTAAAGAACGTTGTCCTTGGCCACCTGCTGCACCTTCAAGATCAATAACATTACTAACAGTAGTTCTTACTGGGAGAATGTTTTGTGCCTTTAATAATTTGTTTCTCTTTTCATCTAGCTGTCCATATTCTGATGTAAGTGCTTCAAGTTTTTCCATATCATTGGCATCTTGAAGAGCACGAACTTCAGTTTCAATTTCATTCATACGTGTTTCACATGCATTAATTTGTTCTGTAAACATTGATAAATCCTCCTAATTTAATTTTTTTTCTGCATAAAGAACAATGCTTTTTGTTTCTCTAGTTCAAAATTTTTATTGTTATCCAACAATTGTGAACGAACATTCTCCAATGCCTTTTTGTCACTCTCCAGCGATTCACTGTTTTGTCTAGCATATATTTCAGTGTCTTTGTATTGTGGCAGATTAACTGCTGAAATCTCAAAGACTTTTGAAAACTCAACGATTGATCTCTTTGGAAGATCACTTGCTACATCATCCCATCTTACTTTTGAAATTAAGAATCCAAATGACATACCATCAATATCACCACGTTTAAGTGCTGAATATAAATTTCTAGCTTCTGAATTACCTTCTATGTCTAAAACTGCTTTAAATTTAAGTCCTTTTTCATCAGCTTCTAAATATAATGTAGAATTTTTATTATTATTTCTACTTCGAGCTAGTGGAATCTTAGTCATATCATGATTAACTAGGAATACGACATCTTCTAAAGATACTTTAGTAAATGCACCTTTCATAATTCTTTCTTCAAAATATCCACCTACATTTGTCCATTTATCAAAAACTGCTGCATAACCTTCAATAGTTCCTTCTTGATCTTTGACAAAGTTTAATTCTCTAAGTTCAAATATGCGTTGAACTCTTTCTTCAACATTTTCAATTTGATTAACACTCATGATTTGTTACTCCTTTTGTTTAGATTTTGACTGTTGTAATTGATACTCATCTAAATTAGCCTCATTTACAAAGTTTAGCGATACTCTATCTGGACCACCATCAGGTTCATATCCTATTAATTCTCGTTGTTCAGATCTTGATAAATAATTCTTAGGTCCAAACAATTCAACCATTCTAAGTCTTGTTTCCATAGAGAAGTTTTGGACTAATTTATCGTAAACTTTAATTTGTTTACCTTGTTCTATCTCAAATTCAGTAAATAGAATTTGAGTTGCAGCTTGTTCTAGTTGAATTTTGAATGGTTCCACATTACTTTGATATAGTGAATTCCAATCACTTTCGCTGCCTTTACCAGCTATGATTGCTTCAGATACTCTAAAATTCTCATTTACAGAGTCTTTTAATGCTTTAAGTAGATCTTTATCAACTACTTGTGGATTAATATTTGATGCTGTATATTCACCATCAATACCAATCGCTGTAATACCCTTAGTACTTTTAGCCATTGATGCTTCGAATTCATCTCTATATGTATCAAGATTTGATCTTGCCATTTGAGATTTTGGAATGATAACTCCTCTAAGCTCCAATGAAGCAGCAATTGCCTTTGGTAACATTTTTTCGGTTTCCTTAATGATATTTAACCGCTCAAGTAATCTTGTTCGATCCACTGAACCAAAATAGTAATTCTTTCCAAAGTGTTTTCTAAAGTGAATAACATCTTTATATAGAATCTTATAAGTAGTTCCTGTATCCATTTGAAATACGATGTACCACTCATCATTTTGTCTTATCATTTCTTCAACAGTAGAATTCAATGGATATATAGCTAATAGTTTTCTAGATTTTCTACCATTTGTATATTCTTTTTCTTCAAATACTGGATACCAATATGCATTCATCTTTGTTTCTAGTTGGTATGCTGTCCATTCCAACATATCTCTCATGGTCATTAGTTCATTTGGTTTAGATCTAAACAATTTATTTATTGAGTCATTGTTTTCTTGAACGTTACCATTTTTAACTAATACTGATTTAATTACCATTTTTGATACTTCAGAGGTAATTGCATGAATAGCTGATAATACATAATCATCTTCATAAACTGTTGATAATGGTGATGATCCATAACTTCTACTATATGAGTAACCTGAATTATTCTTATTTGTTTTATTAGGTAATAATTTACCTAGCCAATCAAACCAACCCATCTTTAATCACCACCTAATTCATAATATTCGAATTCACTACTATATATTTCTTCTACTGCTTTACAAATAATCATACTTACCGCTCCATCTATCCTATCTGAAGATCCATGAACTTTAACTGGCATTATTTGACCATAACTATTTGTTTTAATAGCTACATTTGATAAGTTCCATAGTGTTATAGGATTATTTTGATAATTAATCTTTTTGTCTTTTAAATCTGCACCAAGTATTCTCATAGGATTTGTTAATGTTGCATAGTTCATCTGAATTTTTTCAGTGATTCCAGTACCAAATTTGTACTCTAAATCCTTAACAAGACCTTTTGCATTCCATTGGTCATATCCAATTTTGAATGGTTGAAGACCATAGTTCTCAAATAAACTCCATAAATATTCTGTAATTGCTTCATAAGTAACAGTATTACCTGGGAGAATTGTTACGAAACCATTTCTACTCCATTCGATATAATTCTTTTGTTCAGGGTTTGTATCACTATCAACTCTAGCTTTTGCAGATGGAATGAAATACATTATGTGGAAATACGATATTCGATTCTTTTTAATCTCAAGTGCTACTGTGGTTAAATCTGTTGTTTCAGATAAATCGATGCCTGCAATATATGTTGCACCTCGAAAATCTTCTAGATCAAATGAATTTGTGTTTCTTATTTCATCAATTAACAACCATGACAATGCTCTATTTTGCTTGATATTAAAATCTTTACATAATATATAGGCTCTATCTTCTCTTGACACACGAGCTTTATTTATGTTTTTTTCAAGTGCTGTATATTGCTTAATCACATTTAACGATGGATTTGATTTCCACCAAGATTTTGGATCAACAAATATTTCGACATCATCATCTTGTTGATAAACCCATGGTAAGAAGTTTTCATCTTCAATACTTCCATTGATAACTTTATCCGCATAACTCATTCTTTTATCAAGCCTTCCATCAATTAATGTACCTTCTGTTGTGATTTCCCAAATTAGAGGATTTTCAACAATTGACATTGATTGCTGGATTGTATAGTATAATTCATCAGTTTTCATCTCATGAATTTCATCTATACAAGCTTTAACTAAGTTGTTACCATCTTTAGTCTTTGACTTATCAGACATCTTAAATACTTTAGATTTCGTTTTGATGTTAAATAAACCTTTTCGGTTCTTGTGTGTGTATTGTCCATGTGGATCCATTCGTTCACGCATATTATTAACTTCATCAAAGACTAATGCTGCTTGGTCATCGTTATTTGATGCACAAGCTATATCATCACCAGTGTTTGCAAGAAATAGATCAGTATTGATATCACCTGCAACCATTGTAGATTTACCGTTTTTACGAGCTAATACAACGAGAATCTCATTGTACTTTCTTCTAGTTGAATCAGGATATTTAAACGAATATACAACTTCATATAGTGCTTTTTGCCATTTCATGAGTTTTAATGGCTTACCGGAGAATCTATTTTTTGATTGTTTACAGTAATTTTGCTGAAAATCAATTCTCATATGGGCATATCGTTGATCGTAATCCCAATCTTCCAAGTATTCTAGCTGTTTTTCCATGACTTTTTTTAGTTTATGGCCAGCTACCCAACCTTCATAGAAGATTTTGTTGTAATATTCCAGGAAATAACTATGGATACCATTGATTGTATTGTTCTTTAAATCAATGTTGTTTCTCATTCGAGATCATACTTCTTCTTAAACTGCCCTACAAAATCATTATTTCTTGGTGAATTTGACTTTTTATGATTAGATGCAAGACTAATTCCAAGGAGTTTATTAATAATTTTGGTTTGTTCAATCTCAATTTTCTTGAGTTTGATGATTAATTTCGCAGCTTCTGTAGGTTTTTGAATAGTTGGATTCGCTTTATTAACCATAATCAGTTGATAACCTTCGAGATCAGCTATTCTTTTCTTTGTATCCAATAGTGATTTAATAAAATCGATGTTTATATCAAATTCTTTCGATTTTCCCATCGATTCAAAGATGTTTTTGTAATCTTTTAAATCTTTTTGCTCGTTTTCCATGATTATTACTCACTTCCTTGACTTTTTAAACTAGGTCATTTTTTTTGCTCTGGAACTTTTTGAAAATATTTTTTTTGATTTTTTTTATGTGCGGTGAGAGTTACTTAGGCTGTGGGCTGTAGGATTTGACTATATATCCTCTTTTGATGGGGGGGTATAGTTATCAAACCATTTGTTAATATATCCTAGCCATTCATCATAATATTGACTTCTAAGGTCCTTCACATTGTTTAATCTATCAATGCACTCTTCCTTGGTTGTTTCCATTAAGATGACTTCACTCACATTAAATTGTTTTATTAATTCTTCTCTCTCATATGTTGATGCTAGAGTAGCAATAATGAATGCTCTCTTCCATTTTCCATATCGAGTCTTGATGTTGTCATATAGTGTGTCTCTCACTCTAAATAGATTTAATCTGATAGCATCCGCCTTCATGTATCCTGGATTGAGAGTGATTGCTTCTTGTAGCTTATCCATATCAACAACGAGATCATTATTATTCTTTATAGATTGTACAAATGATGTCTTTCCTGATAATGGTGGACCAAACACTAATATAACTTCTTGATTCTTAACAAATCGCCCATGTTCTTCATTGTGGCACTCATGACAGATAACTTCTACATTATCTTCACTTAATGTCTTTGTTGGGTTGTTATAGTCCTCATCACGTAAATAATGAATATGATGCACTTCTAACTTATATGTATCAGTGAATATCTTTCCACAACGATTGCATATACCACCATTCTTACTAATGATGTATGCTCTAAACTCTCTCCATGTCTTGGATGTATAGAATTTATTACCTGGCATTAGTAGAACTGATCCTTCTCTGCTTTCATCTTGGCTGCCTTACGTTCCATGTCTAAGCGTTTCTCTTTAAGATTCATATTGTGTGGATCTCTTACATAACGTTGTTTCTTAGGTAAATCCTTCGTATATTGCTCAAGTAATCGTTCAGCAACATCAGGATTAGGTGGAATCTTCTTAGTGATTCTTTTAACAGAAACAAACGTTTTACCTTCTTCACTTTGCTTATCAACCTCTACTACTTCAGCATTCTCTAATGTATATCCAAGTGCTGCATTTAATAGAACTTCTTTAAGTTGTGGAACGACTGTCTTCATTCGTTTCTCTCTTGCTTCAGCTACTGCAGCTGTTAACATTCCACGTTCCTTGAGGTACTTATACCAGGTTGCTTTTGATATATCCAAAGCTTTATATATCTGTGTATATGACCAACCATCTACTAACCAAGAGATGATGTTTTCATAGTTATCTTCAATTATTTTTAACTTTGCATAGCTCATTTAACCACCCTCGAAAAGTATGAAAGGTATAGGTGTACCCTATTATTAAAAGGCTTATCTCATTTATCATCGATAATGGATATAACCTTTAATTACTTGTTTTTTATGTGCAATGACCCTTCTTGCATGGACTATTCTTGTATGAACTTATGAACCTTACCAGAGCATTAGGAAGGAGCGATAGTCCATGGAAGAAAGATATTGCCTCTTCACACTACAAAATTATTGAAATAAATAATACGTGTCAATGCAGTTTTTACCTATAGCACTTTTAATGGAAACCTATTACGTAGTAATATATAAAATATTTTCATTGCATAAAAAAAGAGCCTGTAATCAAGCTCTTATTGTTTATTGTATTTGTATCCTTTTATGTAAATCATTAGAATTTAGTTGATACCACTCTTTAACCATATCAGTAATTAATGGATCAGTATCGTTAGATTTAGTTCTAACCTGTAATACTTCATCATTCTTAATTTCAATTGTGAAGAATGGTACTTCAGGTTCTTCCTTACGCCTTAAGAACATGATAATGTTTTGACCAGTTACCATTTGCATTAAATAATTCCTTGATGTACCCACACAATGGTTTAACTCTTCACTTTCTTTCTTGAAATCTTCAAAGTCTTCAGGTGTAATCAATAAGAACTCACCATACTCAAACACTTGTTTACCAATATCATGAAGTACTTGATTTGCTTTTGCTAAACTCATTCTTTTAGCTTTACGTTTTTGTTTGTATTCAGCTAATTTAGGTTTAACATTTAGTTCATAATTAAGTGATCCATTTCTTAGCAGTAAATCCTTATATTGCTGAAATTGTTCTCTTGTAAAATCACTTCTATTGATTAATAGTTCTGATGCAGTTTTAGCAGCACCAAACTTCAATAATAGTTCATATGAGTAAATCATCTTATCTGATGCACTTAATAGTTTGAAATAATTTATATATTCAAACTTATCAATTGGTAGATATTTAAATCTATCCAGTGACTTTAAAATGTTAATTGATTCTGGATATTGTATTTTATGCTTATGTGTATAAAATCCATCATATCCTGAACTATACATATATTTAACATTTCCTGCAGGTCTCATTATAATTCCAATTTCTTTAAATTTTCCTGCAGCAAATCCCCAGTACTGATTATCTCTTAAATCCCAAAATGCAATTCTCCATAGTGATAATTTGCCATACAATCCTTTTTGATAAATTGGAATAATTAACATATCTTCATCACGCTCGATATATGAAAAATATTGAGTAGTTACTAGATTTGGATTAAATCCATGATTCATATACCAACGTTCATGTTTGCATTTTTTCATCATGTATTCATTAGCTTTAATCATATAATCCATTTCTTCTTGTTCAGTGGTTTCTTTATTGATCCACCACTTACTGTGGCGTTTGTACATATGTGCATTTTCTTTATAGTATTTGTTGAACTTTTTTACTATCGCTAAAGGCATTGATGAATAATATCGATCACTAACTAAAGGTAAATTATTCATCCATTAAATCAAAGATACTTATTGTTTTGGTGCTCTTTTCATCAGCCATGACAACTTTCTCTTCCTTCTCTTCTTTTTCTTCATCAAGTGTTTCAGATGTTTCTAAAAAGTAGTGAATAGCTTGACCATAAATCTCTTGATCTTCAATCATAGCCATATTGCCCATTCTTTCTGCCTTTTGTGCATAATTCTTAATATGTTCAACCATACCATCAACAGTTTTACTTTCATCTAAGATGCATTTTTGTAAATGTTCATCTTTTTCTGCTTCTTTTCTTACATAAACTAATATTTTTTCTACTGGTCCTTTGTTTGGTGCTAATTTCTCTAGAACTTTTAAATCCATTTTTAGTTACCGTTTTCCTTTGCTCTGGATTTGAGTAAACCACACTCAATTAATGCTTTTTCAGTGGTTTCCCATTTAACTTTGTATCTTTTAGAAATTTGATTAATCGATAAATTGTTGTCGCAGTACAATTTTTTCAATTTAGACTTATTTACTTTTTGTAATAATTTATTAAGTCTTTTAATTCCATAATTTTTTAGATTTGATTTAACAACATCAGTTGATACATTGTGTAATGCAGCAATCTTATCTACTCTCATACCATTATGATATTGAATTCTAAGTGTTGCTTCATGAAGTACTATTTTATTACTCATCTAGCTCCACCTCATCTGCAAGTTCATAGATTCTAGATACTAAACGTTCCAGGTCTTTTGTCTCACCTTTAGTTTTACTTAATTCATCATAATGTTCTTTTAATCCAATGATTGAATGGTTACTTGTAAAGATTGTTAGTTTCTTCATTTGGAGTCTTGCATTTAATACTGGTACCAAGATTTCAGTTCTAAACCATTCTGATCGATATTCAGCCCCAAGGTCATCAATGACAACAACATCAGCTGCTTTCAATTCTCTAATTCTTGGTTCATTCTCAAAGTCTTTTGCTATTCTAGCCCATGAAGGAGCAAATAGTATAACACCTGTTTTACCTTTATCAGCTAGTTCATTGACAATCGCATTGGCCAAATAAGTCTTACCAATTTGAAACTTATCAGAATGAAGATAAAGACCTCTAACTTCTTGACCATCAAGTAAATCTTTAATCATTGATTTTGCATAATGTAATGCTTTTTTACGTTTCTCAGTTTTTACATGGAAACTTCCAAGAGATGCTTTCAAATCTCTACCTTCTTCACCTAATACTTTGAATAGTGAAGATCTCTTATCAAGTATTGCTTTATCCTTAGTTGGTATATATGTGATTTCCCAACCTGAAGGATACTTGTTTAATTTAATAACATAGCCATCTTTTTCTTTACCACGCATTTCCAAGTAATTAGATGCAGTTAAGATATCAGATAGATTTTTAGGATTAACATCTTTTGTTTCTTCATCAGCTAACACAATTTCAAGAATTGATTTAAGTGCTACGTTGTCTTCTTGGTGTGTATGGTTCAGCTGCTTCTTTACTGGTTCCATGAATTTCCTCCTTTTTATTTGTTGAATGGTTCTCCCATGTAATTAGTTTTTGTTTCCAGTTCTTAACAGGTTTACCGGTTGAGTCTTTCCAACCACCTGCTGTAAAGTAATCATAGAATTTATCCCCATCAACATTGCTCTTACGTTCTTTTATATATGCATGAACATCTTCTCTTGTAGGTGGAATAAACCCTTTTTTAACTTTTTTAGGTATAACTATTTCTTTTGTTTCTTCTTTAGAATCATAATTAAATATATTAGTATTAGTACTAGTATTAGTATTAGAACCGTATCGATACGGTGTAGACACGGTGTCACCACTCTTGAATTTTTCATAGATTTGAGGAATTAATTCTCTTAATTCTTGATCCTTGATTTTAGCAATATATTTATATAATGCTTTTTCAAAACTAGGTGATTTTGTCCAATTGTATCTAAACCAATTATGAATAAACATTTCCTTGGTTTCTTCAACGTATGTTAATACTTGATGTTTAGTAGTAAAACGATAGATTAAGTTTCTAACTGTTTCCTCGTTATAACCCATTTCTTTAGCAATTTGCTTATAACTGACTTCAAATACTCCACTTAAGTTACCATGCTTATTAGTTAAGCAATATAACCAAAAGTATCTATCTTCAGGAGTAAAATCATCGGTCATTTTTGGGTCATTCCATATTTCTGAATCAATTGATCTAGTTGCCATGTTATTTACCTTCTTTCATTTGTTGTTCTTTCAGTTCAATGAGTGTTAAATCATTGTTTAGCAGCATTTCTACTTCTTCAAATGTAATCTTATTGGTATCAATACCATAAGCATCACAAAACTCGCTAAAATCATTTAAACTATGACCACATTGTTCTTCAAGTTCTTCTACTAAATCAATGCTTAAACCATAGTACAAAATACCATCAACAAATATTTCTTCAAAAACAAAACTAATTCTATTTTGTTCATGTAGTATATCTATAAAATGCTTCCATGATACTTCACCATATTGATGGTCAGTTTCAATTTTTGATGCACCTGTAACTTCAAAATGTATTTCAGGATCTTCTTGATAATATCTATCACCAGAAGAAACAGGTACAACATTGTATTCATCACCATGATAATGATTATTTTTATTGATGTATTCTCTAACTCTTTGCTTGTTAGGAGCAGCAACTATAATCAAACTTAATTCTTCACTTGTCGATACAGCAAATAATATATTTTCCATTTATTTGTCCTCCTGGTATTTAATCATTAATTTAATTAAATCTTCATCAGCTATGATGTAATCAACATCTTTGCTCATATGTGGTACTTTGACTTTTTCTGTTGAATAAATTGGAAGTCCATGAAATTTTGTTGCACCATTAGGTTCTATTGTTTTTATCTCTTTTTTAATAAGTTCTAAATTTTTATTAGTTATCCATAATGCTTGGTTAATCAAATTCTTTTGTTTCATTTTTAATATTTGGTTATGAATCAATTTATATATACTAGGTTTAAAATCGTGATATACAATTTTTAAACCTTTCTCAGTTGCATACTTGATTTCAGATGTTGTTGATTCACCAATATAACCATTTTCCATAACTACATGAACCTCACTTGATAAATCAATTTTTCTCAAATGAAGAAAATCTAATTCTTCTTTTTGATAGTCACGTATTTCATCACCAGAATGTGCAAATACCAAAGGTAATAAAACTACATAACCTTCTAGAGTTAATTCTTTTGCAACCTGTAAGATTTTGTCTTTAAATCTTGTTGATCCACAAATAGTAATGATTGTATTATTTTTCTCTTCTAGCTCATCATAATAATCTTGTTTCATGGCATCATGAAGTTCATCTGAATGATCTTCTTCATAGTTGTCTTTCTTACAATCAAGACAAATAGTTGTATCATAATCAACATCGCAACTAAACTCACCACATTGGGAGCATTTACCACAAACGTATCTTCCTTTAGATTTCGACATTTTGCACCTCTTCAAAGTTTTCCCAAAAATACTTCTTTTTGTAAACTCCAACTTGGTTTCCTGTTTTTACAGCTACCTCACCATCAGGATGTGGTGCAACTAAAAACACTTCACAATTTAAATTCATATGGATTTCTCTTACTTTCATCCCTACAACAATATCTTTTTCTTTATAGTTATTTATATTGTTGAAATATATAACTTTAATATTTCTTAACATTACTTGTTCAAAGAACTCTTGATGCACATCATCAAAACAAACTATTTCATCATCATTACGATATACATAGATTGTTATATTAGTTCTACCAAGTATCTTATTTATTGCTGAACTATTGATTTCTCTAATAACAATATCTGCCATTTTTAGCCTCTTTTCTTTCGTTTGATAAATCTTACATAACTACTAGAACTGTAAGATTTTTTGCTTCTTTTATTCGTATATAGTTAATACGTAGTATTAAGGTCTATTACTGGACCTTTTTTGTTATAAAAAATGTTACCGTGACACTATTTTCCGTAAAATAGCACTTTTTAATTAATTAAATTACCATTGTGAATCAGTGAATGTTGTGTCACTTTTTTTAAATCTTAATGTTGATTCTTTATAAACTTCTTCAGGTACCATATCATCTTCATAACATGCTTTAAATCGGTATGAAGATATTTCTATTGCCTTCTTTAGTTTCGTTGGATCAACATTTAATACGTTAGCTGCAACTATATGATTTGGACAGTAAATGAACTTACCATTTGCATCATATAGTTTTACTCTTAGGATGTTTTTTCTACGTACACCAAATGTCTTAACATCTACAACTGGGATATATCGTTTATCCATGATTTTCTCCCAAATTGTATCTAATCTTGATACTGATATATCAAGTTGTTCATGAGCCTTTTTATCACCATAATATGCATCTCTAACAGTTCTTATTGGTTCACCGTTTTTAAGCCTATCATAGTATTTATTGACCCATATCTTGATTCTTCTCACGCTAGCATTTGCTTTATCATAAAGTTCACCTTTATACAAAACTTTCATGTTTTAAGTGATCTCTTGATTTTCATAACTTCTTCATTCTTGACAAAAATGTTAGTATACTCAGATACTTCTCTAATTTCTATCTTTCCTGAAGATATTAAACTGTTAAGATAATCTTGAATTTTGTGAACTTTGTTTTGTGATTTAGCAGCTAGAGGAAATATCTCACCTTTAGCGTTTGCAATAATAATAATGTTTTCATGTTTAACAGCTGCAACTACATCAGTTAAGTTAAATTTCTTCCAACCAGGTATTGATTCAACATCATCAACATCTTTAATGAAATAAGATGTTTTTACTAATGTTGCTAATCTTCCTGATATTGTTTCAATTTCATCAATGATTTCATCTTGTCTTTTCTTTAACTTTCTATCTTCAATTGATATCTTTTTGATGTCAGGCTTTGGATTAGCTAGTACTTTTAATTTATTACCGTTATCCATAGCATTGAATGCATCAACTAAAATTGTTTCAGTATTGTGCTGCAACTTACCATCTGCACCCTTACGCATTAATTTGTAATTACTCATTTGTTAATCACCTCATACTGTAAATTGAATGTTTCCATATCCATTGGATAGGCTCCTGCTTTAGTTAATACAATTGCTACTTTAGTTTCATCTACATCCATGTGGATATAAACTTTCTTATTGTTTGGAAGTAAGATCCAAACCTTATGATATCTCTTTCCATTATAGGAATTGATATCCATGACATCCCCTCCGAGAAACTTAGCTAATTCAGAGGCATTCGTACCATCATAGAAAAATACGGTTACTGGTTGTTTTAATATTACTTTCATAAGTCCTCCTTCTTGAACCATATGAGCGTTGTTATAATATCCAGGATAACAACAATCACTAAAATGATTAAACAAACGATTGCTAGATATTTATTACCAAATAATGCTGCAACAACACATGTGTATGATGATGCAATAGCAAGAATCAATAATACCCAAAATGCGAATAGAAACCATTTAATATGTGGCATTTTTTGACTCCTTTCTTTCGATATGGAGTCTTCTCAATATCTCTGTAACATCTTTGCTGCATGAATAATCAAAAGTTGTATGATCTTCTCTTAGTTCTTTATACGAGTATCCTTGGTACTTGATAAAGCTTAGATACTGACCATCTCTATTAACAATTGTTATATAGTATGTTTTCATGCCTTTAAGCTTGTAATAATTGAATTTTAAATACTTTTTGTGTATGGTCTTATATAATTCAACTTTGTTAGAAAAAACAATGTTTTTCGCAGTGTATATTGTTTTATCCTTAAGAGATCTATAGATACCATTCACTTTGCTGACTAACACTATGACATCATTCTTAGAATGACTACTATGTGGAAATTTGATGATTGCTTCAAACACATCACCATTTTCAAGTTTTCCCATTTAATGTACCTTCCCTTTGCTCTGGAATTTTAATAATCTATTACTATTACAATCGTTGGAATATCATTCCATACAATTGCTTGAATTTCTTGGATATCAAATAATTCTTCATCTATTGGATCTAGCTGAAGGATGTCACCTTCAGTATTTCTAATTTGAACTGGTTGTTCTTCATTTTTAACTAGTGCTTTAATATCACTTGTTGTAACTTCAAATCCCATATTATTCATCCTCCTTAAGAATTCCCAATTCTATTAGTTGCTTTTGCCATTTTAGATCATTTACAAACCTTGGATGATACTCAACTTTTCCGAGTACTAAATGAATAGAGTTACTCCATTCAGTTTTTGAGAAATCATGAATTTCAATTATTGAAACTTCATCTGCATGACTTGCTTTAGAAACAAATAATTGTGTATCAGCATCCATTACAAAAATTCCACCTTTGTATCCATCAAATTTTTTACCAATACAACTTTTAAGTAAATCAATTAATTCTTGAGTATTCATGAATTTTTCATTATCCTCAAGTGCTTTATAACCCAAATAAAATTCTGCATAGTCTCCACGCCATGAACCATAGTCATCTTTGTTGATTGGATATATTTCCCCAAACAAACCTGTAAAGTAAATTGGTTTTGATTTGTCTTTTATGTCTTGTAATTTTATGATTAATTCTCCAATTTTCATGTGATTTCCTCCTTTAATAAATCTTACATAATCACTGAAACTGTAAGATTTTTATATTTTTTTATGTTTGTTTACTTGTCCGCTTTGTTAGGCTTTCAAGTTGTTTTTACTTTTATAAAATTGAATAAAAAATTTTACCGTAGCATTAAATCACGTAAATTACGTTATTTTTATTCGATAAGTGGTAACGTTGGAGGAATGTCATCAGGAAGATTACCGGACCATACAAATGAGTTTTGAGTAATGTAATTGTTATAGCTACTAGCTATACGATTTGCTTGCAACTTAGCATCAATTGCTCTTTGGTACTCATCAGTTCCAACATCAAATACTCGATACGTGTTATATTCCCATTCATACACTTTGTAATTGGTAATCATTGCACGTGCTGTATCTTCAACCATCTTACGATTTTCGTAATCAGTTTCTTGATCTACTTGTTCTAATCTAAAGAAGTATTCATTAATTGATTCTCGTGATGAAGGAATAGCATAAGCTACTCCAAAACCAACGAGTAAGATAACAATAATTGTTATTAATACAATGCCTATTTTTTTCATCATTCAGTACCGCCAATGTTTAATACAGGATCATCAATTGAAATAAACATATCACTATATAGATAAGTTCCTGTCCATTCAATATACTTTCCATCAACAGTGAAGAAGAAAATACCTTCAGCATTACTGCCATATGATCCATCAACATCAGGCATTTCTACTTGTGCATCTCCCCATCCTTCACCTAAATCAAAACCATCTTGGTACCAATAATCAGGTGTAAGATATGAATTCAAACTTGATACTTTACCTTGGACATTGAAACTTGCAATTGGTACTCCAAGGTCAGTGAATAATACAATATACCCTAAAGGTAGTGAAACTGGAGATGTAGCCAAAACATTTAATGCTTTATCTCTTTGACCATTAACCCAATAAGCACGTGCAATTAGGTTTAATCTTTCTAATGAATAATCGATATCTGTAGGTGTCGGTTGATTCTCTGATAATTGATCCCCAATATCAAACGTTGATTGAATATCATCTTCAGTAGATGAAGGAGTTACTACATTACAACTAACCAACGTTAGACTTAACAATAATACAAATACTAATACTAATAATTTTTTCATTTCTTTCTCCTTATTTTTTGCAATTGTTACAAATGACAACTGCATATTTTTGTGAATTATATTTTTTCCTATCTTGATAGGTTTGTGAAACAGGTATTGCTTTACCACATATGCTGCATTTGAGATATCTAGAGTTTTTAAGATTGAACTGATGTCTATTAGCTATTTTTCGCTTTGGTTTCAATTTGCAGCATCTCAGGCATTTCTTTTGTTTGTCTACCAAACTCATCAATATGCTTTTGTGCATCTAATACAACACGTGCATTATTGATGGCTTGAGTTGATACTCTTACTATTGCATTTGCTCTATTGATCTCTTCAGCTAGTTTTTCTCCAGTTATGTCTTCATCGCCAAGTCTTTCAAGTTCAGCAAATAAATGATTTTGTAAATCTGATAATTTATTTTTCATTTTTCTTTCTCCTAGCTTTAACTTCTAATATTTGTCCAATGATTAGACCGGTTTCTGTCAATTCTTTATTGTTTGTCAATAAGTGATTCCTATTGACAATAGCAAGCTGCTTCCTGGTAATTAACTGAAGATTATCTAAATCAAAGTTTTCACGATTACCATCTTTGAAAATGACAACATGTGTTTTAGTACTATATGGGCCATGTTTCTCTTCCCATATGATTCGATGCTTTTGTCTCCATTTGTTTGGATCAGAAATCTTGATATAA
Organism: Acholeplasmataceae bacterium; assembly: GCA_963678355.1. Taxonomy (GTDB): domain Bacteria; phylum Bacillota_I; class Bacilli_A; order Acholeplasmatales; family Acholeplasmataceae; genus WOFB19. Next base: position 799,168 of record OY782823.1, read on the forward strand.
ACATAACCATCAGATTTCATTAGTTCAGTACCTACTGGTAAATACTGTTTAGGTTTATGTCCTTTTTTAAACCATGTTTTTTCACATCCTGGAGCACAGTAACCTTTCATCCCTTTATTATGTGGAACATTACCTTTATTGAATTTTGTAACTACACCACTTGAGATATAATATCTACCTCTTAAAGATTTCATTTGATCTTCAGTTACATTCATATTGAATTTTGCATTAAACATTTTAGTGATTTCATCATTCAATCTTCCTGGAACTATCTCTCTAAGATATTCAATATGTTCATCTGTGTACTTTCTCACTTGTGAACACCTCCAAGGTAAACACCAGCTCTTTCATTTTCAGCATCATTGATATCCCACATAACATATGCTTGTGTAACGATGATGTCATCATGGTTATACATTTTAGTTAATGTTTGCCATGAACCACCATTATTGATATATTGATAACCAAATGTTTTTCTTAAACTATGCATCCCAAATACTGTAGTGATACCAACAGCTTCACCTGCACTTGATACGATGTGATGACCTTGTTGTCTTGTGATTGGATAATAATATGGTTTACCATCTTGTATTTTCTTTTGGCCCATGAACATGTAATCATAAACTGTAAGATTGTTTCTCTCTACATATTGCTTAATATCATTATGTAGTTCTTTACTCATTCTAAAGTTTTGCATCTTACCTGTTTTGTTTTCTTTGATGGATACATAACCTTTAATGACATCAGCAACTCTTAGCTGTAATAGATCTTCAGCTCTAAATGCTGTATTGAATCCAACCAGGCATAGCATCCAGTTACGATCTGCTTGATATCTCTTTACTTCAGTCTTGGCCAACTCTCTTTTTCTTAAAAGGTAAAACATCAATCTTTCAATGTCCTTGGTATCTTTTAATGGATGAGTTTGCTTTTGGCCAATAAAGTATTTAATTCTTCTAGGCATGAAAAGCCCCCTTTTAAGTTTTAAACTTTTTTTATTTAATGTATGAGTATTTATATTAGATTTTGTTTTTCTTTAAAAAACGGACTATTTCTGTAACATTGACAGTTATTCTACTAAACTCTAATTCTGATACTTTTACATTCTCTATGACTTCACAGTTACTATTTTTGAAGTATGCTACAAAGTTCCAACCTTGTACTGTCCATACTTCAACTTTAATGAAAGGTGTTTTATTCAATTTACTTATCCTGATTGGATTTTGGGAACGCATGATGCTCCAGTTGTTTGGATTCTCAATATAGAGTTTTCTATCTATATCGTTTTTGAGTGATTTCAAAAAGGGATCCTCGCTAACTCTTCTATACGTTTGACTTGTTCATCAGTTAAGTAAGTAATACCTTGGGGTGGTTTCACATCAATACTAGATGGTGATACCGGATTGAATAAGTTCTTGAATTCATTCACCTTTATGAATCTTGCATCTTTACCATTAACTATATTTTTCATTTCTAATAAACTTAATCCTGATTGTTCTAATAGATCATCAAGTTCTGAATACATGTCATGATATTCTAGGTCTTCATAAGCTATGACTCTTCCAGGACCATACATGATAAATGATGCTGCTATCATGCCACTAAAGACATGTTTTGTTTTCTTAGATACATAGATGTATATTCTTGCTGGATAATTAAGACTCTTAAAATCATAAGTTCTTAATTCGTATTTCTTTATTTCGTTATTCATCATGTCATACCATTTAGGATGTAGACTTAGAACTAATGCATTGTATGTTTTGGTTTCTTGTTTTTTCATGTCCTATTGTCCTTTCCTTCAGCTTCAAGTATAATAATAGGTGCAGTTTTCCTTTGCTCTGGAAATCCTGTATATAAAGGCTCATCAGGTCGCAGCGATGATGCCTTTTCTTTTTGTGCTTGTCTATCAGCATAAAACTTCTTAAATGTTTCATAGTCTTCAATGTATTTCAATTGAGCCATGAACTGTTTGACTTTGTATAAGAACCAATCATTCATATCTTTATATCCTGCAGATCTAAAGTTCTTTGAATTAAGTACCTTCTTGAATAGTTTAGGAAGTTTGATATGCACATGATAATGTCTAAAGTCCTTACGAGGTCTTTTTTTCTTATCATGAAGTGTTAGTTCATAATCAGTGAATAAATCATATCTAGTTAGATCCATGACTGTTTCCATGAGTGCTAACGTTTCTCTTGTTGGTAATGCTTTACCCTGTTCGAAGTACGATAGAAGCGGTGGTGTTACTTCAATCTCTTTAGCTAAATCAGATTGTCTAAATCCTCTTTTCTTTCTCCATAGACTAAGTGGCATTTAGAACACCTTCTTTCAACCATCTAGATTGTGAATCAGCATCATAGTAATTAATACCTAATGATTTACACCAATCTTTATATCTAGGTACATCAACATCTAAAAACATAGTTCTTAGCTTTTGGCCAATGGTTTGTGCTTCAGCCTTAGGCACACCATCTCTAACACAACGATCAACAAAAGCTGATATGATGTTATTCTTTTCTCTTCTTAACATATCTGAAGTATCTTCACATTCCTTCAATATGCCATTAAATAAAATAGCCTCACGTAACTGCCCTTTGGCATGTTCTATGAGACTATCGATGTGTGATTGTATTGGTCGTAACAATACTTTCTTTTTTTTCATCTTGGGTCTCCTTCCTATTTTGCTTGCTCTGGCTTTCTAGGGATTTAATTTTTTCATCGTACAGTATAGCTTGATTGAATATATACAATACGCTTTTTTCATTTTTCATATTAGTAGTTCCTTTGCTCTGGTTTGTTTACATTTTGGAATCAAACAAATACTTCAAATCGTTATTTTCCCCAATGGCTGCTGCAATCTTTTTGGCTTCTTCAATACTAATTGATGACTTTCCTGTTAGCTTGCTAGAAACAGTAGAAATATTAATACCTAATAGTTCCGAAAGTTTCTCTCGAGTTAATCCATGTCTTTTTAGCTCAGCTTCTAAATTTGGATATCTCATATTTCCTCCTTGTTTTTATCTACGTTTCTTCGTAGATTTTGAACTCATTATATACGCTATTCAGTAGATTGTCAACAATGAAATAGCAAAATATATGTATTTTCGTATATTTTATGTGGATAATTACGTATTTTTTATTGTTTATTACACATAAATATGATAAAATTCGTTTATAAAGGAAGTGATAAATATGAATCCAGAGCAAAAATTAAAGGACTACATTTTATCCAAACATAGAAGTATCATGGAGTTTTCTGAAAAGTGTAACATTCCGTACACAACAGTTGTAAGTGTATTAAAGAAAAGCATCAACAGAGCAAGTGTTACTACTGTTATTCAAATATGTGATTGTTTGAATATAGATGTGGATGAATTAGTTAAAGGGAATATTGTAGAGTTAAGTCTTGATAAACAGTCAATTGATTATCAAATAGAAAATATATATAGTGGATTAACATTAGAAGAAAAAACTGAATTATTAAATTACGCTGAATACTTAAAAAATAAAAATAAATAGGGGGATTCTATGAAATCTAAATACAATGCTTTATCTAGTAATACTAAAACTTTATTGATTGTTGGTTTATTTGTTTTATCTTTTGTTTTTGGATCATTAACTGACACTGAGTCAGAAAATGCACTGACAACAGTTATGTCATTCCTTACACTCATTGCTTTTGTTTTACCAATCGTTTTAATTTATTGGAACTATCAATTAAAGAAAGAAACTGAAGCAAAGAAAATCGCTGAAATTGAGAATGCAAAAATCAAAAAACAAGAAGATACTAAAGCAGCTATTCAAAAAGAACTTGATGATTATATCAAAAAGCCTGTAATTCCATTTGATGAATCACTTGTTTTTATTGCATGTGGTGTAGATATCGATGATAAGTTAGATAAAATAGATGTGTTAATCATTAATAATGGTGAAGAAGTTGTTGATGAATATCACTCATTTGATAACACAGATGATGTTGCATATTTTTGGGATACTATAGATAGACACTTAACTGATAACCCATTGCTAATCACATTCAAAGCTGGAGATGAGTTAGAACTATTGAAGGGTTTAAGAAAAAAAGCGGATCATTTCCCAAATGAATACTTCAGCATCTTCTTTAATGCTAAAGAGTTCATTGATGATTTAACCGCTAAAAATTATACTGAATTGCAAGCTGAATTTGGTATACCACAAGCAATGTATGCTAAACATGTGTATTATGAAATGTTAAAGGAACTTGTATCAAGAGGTATCGATTTAAATTCTAACAAACGTAAAATCAAATAATGGAGGTCGTAGATGGATAAAGCAGTAATTTATGCTCGTTATTCTTCTTCTTCTCAAAATGACCAATCTATAGATACACAAATTGATATATGTAAGAAATTTGCAAAAGCTAGAAAACTAGTAATTGTAGATTATTACATCGATAAAGGTTTAACTGGTACCAATGCAAATAGACCAGGATTCCAAAAAATGATTGAAGAATCATATCTTGAGAAGTTTAAATATGTGATTGTATATAAATTAGATCGTTTCTCAAGAGATGAGTACGATGATATATACTATGAAAAATTACTAAATGATAATGGGGTAAAAAGATTATCAGCAACTGAAACAATACCTGAAGACTATTTTTCAGGTAAATTGATTAAAGCTGTAACACGATTAAGCAATGAGCAATACTCACGTACGTTATCAGAACGTGTAAATGCCGGATTAAATAAGAACGTCGAAAAAGGATTAATGGTTGGTGGATCAGTCACTTGGGGATATAAGATGGTTGATAAACAATATCAAATAGATGAAGATGCAGCTATGTTTGTCCGAATGATATTTAATATGTATGACAATGGATCTACAAACGTTCAAATCATTGATGAATTAACTAAACAAGGTATTTATAACTCAAATGGTAAAGTGTTCAAATTTCAGCATATATTCAAGTTATTACGTAACAAGAGATATATTGGTACTTTCACATACAAAGGTGTAGAACACGAAAACTACATACCAGCAATCGTAGATAAAGATGTATTTAATCGTGTACAAGAAAAACTATCAAATTCTAGAAATATTAGAAGAAATACTTCCAAGGTTAAATATTCACTAACCGGTAAAATATTCTGTGGTGAATGTGGTAAACCAATGTCAGGATATTCAGGAACTGGAAGACATGGTAGTAAGTTTCATTATTACAAGTGCAAGAATAAAGACTGTAATAAGTCCAATGAAAAAAAAGATTTCTTAGAAGAAATCATATTTAAAAGCACCTTAGATGAGATTGTAAATAGTAATAATTTAGATTCTTGGATTGATGAAGGTATTGTTGCTTATAATAATCAATTCAAAAATGTTGAATTCATATTAAAAAATATTCAATCAGAAATTACTAAAACAAAAAATGAAATCAACAATGTTATGAATGCTATCAAAATGGGTATTGTAACTGAAACAACTAAATCTGAATTACTTTATCTAGAAGATAAGAAAAAAGATTTGGAAATCGAATATATAAAAAAAGAGGCTTTGAAGCCTAAACCACACTCACATAAACTTCTTAAAGCTTGGTTTGAACAATTTAATGTAGAAAACCCTACAGAGAAAGATAAATTTGCAGTTATTGATTCATTAGTGAGTAAAGTAATTAAATCTGAAAAAACAATTGAGATCTTCTTCCAGATAGGAAACCACCATGTGGAGATAGATCTCCCGCTGGTGCAGGGGTTAGTTTAGACTCGCCTCAAGCCCACCAAAAATAACACTCCATACAACTTTAAAAGTCGTATCCTCTTTAATAAAATAGTACAACTTTTTAGGTTGTGTGTCAATTAAAAGGAGTGATTTAATGTCTGAATTTATCGTAAAAATTAAAGAAGCACGGGAAAAACAAGGTATTAAGCAATCTGAACTTGCAGATAAGATGAAAACATCACAGCAAGTTATTTCTCGCTATGAATTAGGAAAAACAACACCAAGTCTTGAAAAGCTTGTTGAGCTTGCACAAATTTTAAATGTTTCCCTTGATGAGCTTATCGAGTATAAGCGAGTACATCATCAATATTCAAATAGTCTATCGTCTATTAAAAATCAAAAATAGCAAATGTTTTTCGTTGAAAATTTTAGCTAGATACAATTTATTTTTTATTTGTCTATTCTTAGCATGTTTATTATCAGTATATCAGTATCTGTGAAGTTTACAATTTGTTTCGAGTTCGCCTTTATGGGAATTAGATCGGTTAGAAATGTAGGAGGTATAATGATGAAAATTATTTTAACTTTAATGGTGGGTATCACTAGGTTTGGCGGGAACGTGCATTAAGTTACTGGTTTATTATTTTAAACATGCGATCATAAATAGAGTTCAAACTATTATGGTTCGACTCCATAAGTTCCCACCAATAATAAAAGAGTCCGTCGAATCCGTTACATTAAAACGGACACGATAAAAAAAGAGACATATTAGAAATAAATCTAGTATGTCTTTTTTGATATACTAATAACAATATAAAGGAGCATACAAATGAGAAAGAATGAGAAACATAAAAGCTATAGTATCGAAGAGAAAAATAAAATCGTTTTATTATATCTAGATCAACATATGAAAATGATGGATATAGTGAGAAGATATAATATTGGAAGCAGATCACAAGTCTATAAATGGGTCAAACAATATCAAACATATGGCACTGTTATAGATAACAGAGGGAAAGCAACCAAACAAGATAACCCAAGAAAAGGAAGACCAAGAAAATATGAAGAAGATTTAACATCATTAAGTAAAGAAGCGTTGATAGAAAAAGTGAGGCTGTATGAAGATATAAAAAAATGCCTAGCCTACCTAAAGAAAAGTTAACCAAAGCATATTATCAAGTGATTGATATGTTAAGGAAGAAATATCCAGTTAAGCTCTTATGTAAGACATTAGGGTGCTCTAAAAGTGGATATTATGATTGGATAAAATTAGGTAGGCCAAAACATAAGGCATTTAATGAAGCAATTAATCAAATGGTTAAAGAAATGTATGAAGCAGATGATCGTCGAGGGATTCGAACTGTAAGAATGCAAATAAAAGCGGCATACGGACTCATTTTAACCAATAGAACCGTACACCGCTATATGAGAATCAATGACTTTATAGCCACTGTTCGCGTAAAGCATAGGTCATATCCAAAGGCTAGCAACCATAATATATCCAATGTTTTACAAAGAGATTTTACCACAAATAAACCCAACGAGAAATGGTCGATTGATATATCTTATATCTTTTTAAGAGATGGACTTAGTTATCTATGTGCGATCAAAGATTTATACGATAAATCCATCATCGCATGGCAACTATCAGAAAGCATAGATTTAAGGTTAGTTCTAGATACATTAGATAAGGCATTCACAAATATACCTTACAATCAAAGAACATCATTGATTATGCATTCGGATCAAGGATGGCATTTTACCCATCAATTTTATCGAGAGAAATTATTATCTGAAGGCGTGATCCAATCTATATCAGCTAAAGGTAGTAGTGTTGATAACGCTCCAATTGAATCATTTTTCGCAATTTTAAAGACAGAATGCATTTATAGAGAAAAACATCTATAAAAATCAAATGTCTATACTGTGATTGAAAATTATATGTGTTATTATAACAACGAGCGTTTACAAGAAAAAATAAAAGAGCTCGCTCCTATAGAGTATAGGACTCAAGCTCTTCAGTCTCTTTTTTATTAGTGTCCGTTTTTAAGGAACTAATTCAAGAAGTACTTTTTATTTATGTCAGTTCCAAATACCTAGGAAAAATAATGATGACAATGCAATAATGATAAATCCCACTACTGCTAAAAAAGTATGTGCGTGATCCTTCCATAGAAGATGGGCTTTAGCATATAAAAGTTTATATATGATAAATTTGCTTTGAACTAACGCACTAATGAAAATATATAAACAAATTAAAAGCATGAGTGATCCCCATATGTAATGCATAGCAATCTCCTTTACTTATTTATGATTTTTTCTCTTAGATTTTCATCAAAAGTCTTATTTCTAATCATTTCAATTTCTTCAAAATATGGTGCTTTCTTTTCTATATAAGGCGTTTCCAAAATCTTAGGAATATTTAAAAATTGAGGATGATAGACAACTTTTAATAAACTATCAAAACCAATATAGCCAAACCCAAAGTTTTCATGTCGATCCTTTGCAGCACCTTGAGGGTTTTTAGAATCATTAATGTGAAATACTGAAATTCTATCAATACCAATCACTTCATCAAAGTGTTTGATTACTTTATCAAAATCTTCTTTAACATCATAGCCAGCATCATGTGTATGGCATGTATCAAAACAAACACTTAAGCGTTCATCATGATCCACTAAATCAATGATTTCTTTTAATTCTTCAAAAGTTTTACCAACTTCATTTCCTTTACCAGCCATTGTTTCAAGTGCAATTTTAACATCTAAATCTTTAGTGTTTAAAATTACTTGATTAAGACCTTCAGCAATCCATTTAATTGCTTGTAGTCTATCTTTACCAACTGCACTGCCTGGATGAAGTACAATTTGTGATGCTTGCATCGTGTCAGTTCTAATAATTTCTTTAGTTAAAAAATCAACTGCAAATGCTCGCTTTTCTGGATCCGGATTACAAAGATTCATAATATATGGTGCGTGAACAATGACATCTGTCTTAGGATTAATGCCCTGACCTTTCATATATTCAACTGCTTCTTCAATACGCATTTTCTCTATCTGTTGACGTCTTGTATTTTGTGGTGCACCGGTATATACCATAAATGTGTTTTCACCATAACTTATGGCTTCTTTAGCAGCACCTAAATACATTTCACTTCCGCCAATAGAGACATGACTACCTATTTTTACCATAGTATTTCTTTCTCCTAGCTTCTTTTCTAGCTTTATCAACAGCTTTTTTGTATTTCTTTTTATAATTAGGTTTAACCTTAGTTGGTTTCTTAATTGCCTTAACGGCTTCTTTTTCTTCTTCCGTCATCTTCTTGACACGTTTTGGCTTATGGATAAGTTTACCGTTAGGTTGAAGTGTATAACGTTCAAATTCAACTTGTTTTGTTAATTTTTCGATTTTACGATGATCTTTTAATTGCATCAACGTATAAACGATACCATCATTATACATTCTACCTGTTCTACCACTTCTATGAATAAAGAATTCTAGATGGTGTGGAAGGTCATAATGAATAACATGAGAGACTTCAAAGTCAAGACCACGTGCAACAACGTCGCTTGTAACAACATATTGATATTTCAATGCTCTAATATCATCAATCATTTGTTTTCTGCGTTTCATTGTCAAATCAGATGAATAATTACATGCTTGTAAATTTTTATCTAATAACATTTGATAGACTGCAAGTTGGTCTTCTTTTTTACTCACAAATATAAAACATAGATAAGGATGGAAATCCTCTAACAAAAACTCAAGTGCTTTTGTACGATCCATATCTTTAATTTCAATAAGTTTATAATCAATATTTAACTTATGAAGTTTTGAAGTATCAATAAAATCATATAAACCAAAATAGGTTTTAATAAATGGTTCCATCATTTTTGTGATACTTGCACTAAATAATAAGAACTTCGTTTGTCTCATTCTAGAAACAATCGGATCAATCAATGTTAAAAAATCCTCATCAAACATCATATCTGCTTCATCAAATACCATATACTTTGCAGTAAGTATTTTTAAAGCACCTTCATCCATCGCGTAATTAGCAAGTCTAAAAGGTGTAGATATGACCACTTGAGGTTGTTTTTTTTCTAACCAAGCAAGTTCAACCTTCTTATCGGTACCACCAACATAAGCCTTTGTGATTACTTCATCATCAACAGCTTTTAACATGTCAGAAACTTGAAGTACTAATTCATTGGTAGGTACGCAGATCACTGCTTGAACCTGATTTAAATTTTTGTCAATTTTTGATAAAATTGGGAGTAGATACGCATGTGTTTTTCCTGTACCAGTAGGTGCTAGACCTACTAAATGTTTAGGATTATCAAACAGCTCAAATACTTTAGATTGTATCGGTGTTATCTCTTCAAAACCAAGCGTTTTTAATTTTTCTTTAATATACATAAAATCACCACATGTATTATACCATTTAATCTAATTTAAAGTAAAAATATCGGCATTATCTTAAAATTTTAGTATAATAAAAGAAGGTGATCATATGGAAGTCATAAAAATTACACCTAGAGGTTACTGCCATGGTGTGGTAAACGCTCTAGTCTTAGTCAAAAGAATCATTGCTGATGAAACTTATCCAAGACCTATATATGTCTTAGGTCAAATTGTACATAATCGTCAAATTACTGACTTTTTTTCAACACATGGTGTTATCTCATTAGATGAACCTGGTAAAACACGCATGGAAATGCTTGAATCTATTGATTCAGGTACAGTCATTTTTACTGCACATGGTGTTAGTCATAATGTCATTGACAGAGCAAAAGAGAAAAACCTTACCTATGTCAATGCGACTTGTTCGGATGTAACAAAAGTTCATGATGCTGTCTTATCTAAACTTGAAGAAGGTTATAAAGTGATCTATATCGGTCATAGAAATCATCCAGAACCTGAAGCCGTTTTAGACCTAAGTGATGATATCTATTTTGTTGAAAATGAAAAAGATGTACTCCTTCTACCTAAAGACTTAGATGATGAAAAAATATTTGTTACCAATCAAACAACACTTAGTCGATATGATATAGACTCTGTCTTAAATTTAATTTCTACAAAATATCCAAATCATATATTTGATAATGAAATTTGCAGAGCAACAACGATTAGACAAGATGCAGTGATGAATCAAGATAATGTTGACCTCATGTTAGTTGTTGGTGATCAAAAATCATCAAATTCTAATAAATTAGTTCAAGTTGGTCTAAAGACCAAAGCAACCAAGAGTTATCTCATTCAAAATGTTTCAGATATTAATCTCTCATGGTTAAATGATGCAGATACAGTTAGCGTAACAAGTGGGGCATCTACACCAACTTCTGTAACAAATGAGGTTATCGCATTTATAAAACAATACAAAAAAGATGATCCCAATACTTGGGACCATCAATCAAAGATTAACGTAGAAGACATTTTATAATGTCTTTTTTATTTATTAAACATACTTTCTTCACGCTTTGTAAACTTTTGATAATTAAATAAGTTAATATCTATTTTAACATCTTTTTTTAACATAACCTGTTGGAAGGTAACACCTATAAGTCTAACTGGCTTACCATCATAATATTTATCAAATAATTCATGAATTTGATCTCTAATCAGGTCAATATCCTCATGATATTCATTAAATGAAAAACTTCTAGTCATTGTCTTAAAGTCCTGGTATTTAAGTTTTATGCCAACAGTCTTTACGACATATTCTTCATTGATTAAACGCTTATAAGTTAAGTCGATTAAATCATCAATCATATGAAGTAATGGTTCAGGTTGATCCATGACATAGTTTAATGTTGTCTCATTACTCATCGATTGATGTATGCTATATTTATTTGGATCAACGATATCGTTACTTCTACCTAGAATGTGATCAAGATATGATAGATAGGACTGTTCTGACATGATATTTAAAATATCTTGTCTAAAACTTTCTTTCGTAAAATCACCAATCGTTTTAATACCGATATCTTCTAATTTTGGATATGTTTTCTTACCAATACCATGCATTTCTCTAATCGGAAGTGGAAATAATTTTTTAACGATATCTTTTTTTCTAATGACAGTAATCCCCATTGGTTTTTTCATATCAGATGCCATTTTGGCTAAAAATAATGTTGGTGCTATACCAATTGAACACCTAAGCCCTGTATTTTCTAATAACTTATCTTGAATTTCTTTTGCGATTTCTAAAGGATGCTTCGTCTCTGCTAACTCAGTAACATCTAAGTATCCCTCATCAATTGAAGCAGGTAAAACAAGATCTGTATATGATTTTAAATGATTAAAAAATAATTTAGAATACTTTCTATAAAGCTTAAAATCAAGAGGTACGACCATGAGTTTTGGATACTTATCAAAAGCATCATTTAAACTCATTCCACTACCGATGCCATACTTCCTAGCTTTATAGCTCGCAGTCGATATCACACCTCTACGTGTAACCCCACTACCACCTACTACAAAGGCCTTATCTTTAAGGTATGGTTCCTTTAACATGGCACAACTACAAAAGAAAGCATTTAAATCAATATGAAAAATGATTTTTACATTGTTTTTCAAAATATCGCTTCCTTTCATTTGTTTTTTAGTGTATAATAACTATGATATTAAGGACGAGGTGATGACATTGGCTAAGAAAAAAGCAAACTCCAAAGTTGAAGTAGAAGCATCAAACCATCCACATAGACACTTTCAAGACCCAACTGAAACATGGTGGGGAAAAATTGTAGTATGGATTCTACTATTCGGTATGGTTGGATTAATCATCCTATCATTTGTACTTGCTATCATAGCGGGAACTGCTTAATTTTAACTAAGAAATATAAGGTGCCGAAGCACCTTTTTTTCTTACTCTAATCCAAGTAGTATCTTTGCTTGTCCAATCGCATAATGAGATAGTTTCTCATCAGATAGCATCATCGCTATATTAGAGATTCTCTCATCTCGCGAAAGTAGATTAATTCTAGTGACCATTCGATCATTTTCTTTATGTTTAGATATACCGTAATGATGATTTGCCTTCGCAGCCACTTGAGGTAGATGCGTAATGACTATAAGTTGCATTTCATTAGATAATATAGACATCTTTTGTGCGACTTTAGCAGCTGTTTTACCTGATATACCAATATCAATTTCATCTAAAATCAAGAGTGATAGACGATTGGCTTTTGCATAAATTGTCTTTAGTGCAAACATAAATCTTGCACGTTCACCACCACTGGCAACTTTTGCAAGTGGTTTAACTGGTTCACCTTCATTAAGTGAAATCATAAATTCAACTTGTTCAATACCTGTTTCTAAAAAATGAACTTCCGTTTTTATAGGTATCATAAATTCAATATCAAAACTTGCTTTAGGTAGGTCCAAATCTTTAAGTTCCTCTAAGATTTGTGTACTTAACTTCTTAGCAAGTTTTTTTCTTAGTTCAATAAGTTTTAATGCTTTACCATAAGTTTCATCAAACGCTTTTTCTAATTTTTTCTTAGATTCAAGCACGTATTGATCATAATTAGTGATTCTTAATAACTCATCTTTAATCTCATCTAAATATATGATAAGTTCATCAATAGATTTTTGATATTTTTGCTCAATCTTTTGTAGTTCATATGAACGTTCTTGCATATTGTTAAACTCGTCTTGATCAAAATCAAGAGATTCAATGACGTCATATACTTTAGATTTAACATCATCAATTTCATAATAACTATTTTCTAAGCGATCATGCATATCTTTATAAATATCATCAATATCTGAAATCTTAGATAGAGATTTTGATGCTTCATATAGATCATCTAATGAAAATGTTTGTCCTTCTAATAGTTGATAAGCAGCTTGTAGTTGAGCCATCGTCTTATCATAATTTTCAAGTTTTCTAATTTCATAGTCAAGTTCTTCTTTTTCATGAAGTTTAAGCTTATAACCTTCTAATTCTTTAACTTGAAAAGAAAGATAATCTGCACGTTCAAGACTTTCTTGTTTTTTATTTTTCAATTGATCAAATGCACTTTTCTTATCTAAATAGTTAGATCTAGCTAACATATAAGCTTGATGAAGTTCATTAACTTTCTCTTCATCAACTTGATCAATAAATTGTAAATATGAGTTTCTATCTAAGAGTTGCATCGTTTCATCTTGTGCATGAATACTTGCAAACATCTTTGTAAAATCTCTTAGTTTTGATAGTGTAACTGAAGCACCATTAATTTTCATTTGGTGTCTACCATCACGATCAATTTCTCTTTCAATTTCTACTTCTTCATCATATCCATAAAAATCCATCACATGCTTAGGCAACTTAAAAAAACCACGGACAATAGCTTTAGCTTCTCCGTATCTGATCATCTGCGCATCACTACGTTTACCAAATAAGAGTTGTAGTGATTCTAAGATAATGGATTTACCTGCTCCAGTTTCACCAGTAAGTGCAGTTAAACCATCTTCAAATTTAATTTCTAAATCGTCAATTAATGCAAAATTCTGAACTTTTAATAATTGAATCATAGGATTGCCTCGATTAATGTTTCATAATTTTTTATTTTTTGTCTACTACTATCTATATATATAATATACTCTTGATTGCCTTTTTTCCCTTTTATTTTTGATTTTTCTAGATCAATGATATGAAATCCTAGTAAATCAATGGTATCAAGCACATCTTTTAAAATCTTCTTATGTAATTTAATATCTTTGACGACACCTTGTTTAATCGTCTTTTTACCAACTTCAAATTGTGGCTTGATTAAAGCAACTATCTCACCATTAAAGCCCTTAATATGGCTAAATACCTTTGTTATTGAAATAAATGATACGTCAATTAAAATCATTTGTGCTTCTGGTATTTCAACATCCAAGATGTTTACACCTTCATGACAGATCACACGAGAATCTCTTCTTAGACTTTCTGCTAATTGATCACTACCGACGTCATAAGTATAAACTAATTTTGCATCATGATTTAATGCACATTCAGTAAATCCACCAGTAGATGCACCTATATCAATCACTGTTTTATTAGTAAAATCTAGATCAAACCTTTCAATCGCATGATATAGTTTTTCTCCAGCTCTTCCTACAAAATCTAAATGCTCTAATACCTTAACCTCTTGAGATGTGATCTCAATACCTGCTTTTTGGGCAACGCTACCTTCAACTAAGACATAGCCACGTTTAATGAGGTCAGTAGCCTTACTTCTTGTTTTAACTAGCCCTTGATCGACTAAATATTTATCTAATCTCATTTGAAACTTTCCAATACTTTTATGATGGCATCAATATCCATATCATATTTTTTTAGTATATCTTGATATTTTCCAAATGTGACAACTCTATTTTCTAAAGCCATATGTTTAATTTGATGTTTATATTCCTTTTGAATCATAAAATCTAGAACTTTTGCATAAAGATAAGGTGTTGCAGCTTCTTCGTAGATAAATACTTTATCTGTATTTTTTAATGCTTCATCTAATAACGCCTCATCAATAGGTTTAATAAATCTCGCATTGATAATTGTCGCATCTAATTTTAATCTATCATTTGCTTCAATAAGCAAATCAAGTGATCTTCCGTAACTTATAAATAACGGACCAGACCCTTTAGTTAAATATCGCCAATAACCATCAAGTGGTTTTAATTCAATATCTTTAATTTCATCATTTAGGCAAGCAAGACCTCTTGAGTATCTGATTACAATTGGATGGTCTTGTTCTATGAATGCATAATGCACAAGCATTTCTAAATCACTTTGATCATATGGCATTGTAACAACCATATTTGGCATCATCGAAAACATTTCAATATCGTATAAGCCTTGGTGTGTTGAACCATCTTCTCCGACAATACCTGCTCTATCAATGCCAAAGACCACATGAAGATCAGATCTTGCAATATCGTTTAAGATTTGATCAAATGCACGTTGGCTAAACGTTGCATAAAGTGGATAATAAACTTTAATACCAGATCTCGCTAGACTTGCAGCCATTGTCGCACCATGTTCTTCAGCAATCCCAATATCTAAAAATCTATCTGGGAATTGATTTAAAAATGGTTGCATCTTAGTCCCAACTGTCATCGCTGGCATAATGACAAATGTATTTGCTTTTTCTTGAAGTTTGATCATTGTATTTGTCATAAGTTCACTCCAAGAAATACCTGATATCGGTTGATTGGTTTTCTTAGAGATGCCATGATAAGATCCGATTCTATCAGTTTCAGCTAAAGGATGTCCTTTACCTTTATCTGTAATAATATGAATAATGACTGATTTCTTAATGTCTTTAATACGATGCAGTGTCTTAATGAGTAACTTAATATCGTGACCATCGATTGGTCCAACATACATATAACCTAAATCTTCAAACATATTTTGTCTTTGAAATAATGATCTTAGTGCACGTTTTAGGCGTCCAAAGATACGAAGCACAAAATCTGGACTTATGCGTGCCCAAAATTTCTTCATCGCGATCACTAATTTCATACTGCGAATTCTAGTAAATACGTTAGATAGTGCACCAACACTCTTTGAAATACCCATTTCATTATCATTTAATATGATAATGCCATGATGTTCATTATCACTACCCAAATTATTTAATGCTTCAAATGACATACCATTGACAATGGACGAATCACCAACAATCGCGATACCTTTGCCATCACTGCCTTGAAGTTTTTGTGCATATAAATAACCTACAAGTGCGCTAATTGCAGTACCTGCATGTCCACTTTCCCATTGGTCATGTTCTGACTCACTATAGTTAATATAACCAGATAACCCATCCGTTTGTCTTAATTGATCAAACTGATTAATTCTACCAGTTAATATTTTATGCGTATAAGCTTGATGTCCCACATCAAATATAAATGCGTCTTTTGGACTGTTAAATACATAATGAAGTGCTATGATAAGTTCAACCGTTCCTAAATTTGAACTTAAGTGTCCTCCAGTTTTTGGAATAGAGTCAACCAAAAAAGCACGTATTTCTACGGCTAATTGTTCTAACTCCTTAGATGATAAGTCTTTTAAAAATGCAGGATCTTTGATGTCTTTAATATTCATTATCCATTAATTTCCTTTACGACTAGTTTTTCAGCTTCTTCAAGCATTTGATAACAAGTCTTGGATAATTCAATACCTCTTTGATATTTTTTAACTGCTTCATCTAAAGTAATTTCTTTATTTTCTAAATCTTTAACTACTTGTTCTAACTCTTTTAATAGAGATTCAAAAGATGGGTTTTCCATTAACTTTCCTCCTTATGTATAACCTTTGTATTAACGTGGCCATCCTTAAGTGTCACCTTAATCACATCATCGACGTGAATATCCTTAACAGAGGATAACACGTGATTATCTTTTTCAATATAAGCAAATCCCTTATCCATATATGATAGAGGATTTAAGCCTTTGAGTTCACTTTGTGATACTCTAAATTGACTTAATTTACGTTCTAAAACATTTTTTATATATTCATTTAGTTTTTGTTCTTGATGTTTTTGACGATCCTTTAAGAGTTCAATATACTCTAAAGGTGAACGCATCAGTTTTTTCAATTCTAAAACATTGCGTTTATCACTATCAATTTTTAATTGATAATTTCTATGCAAAAGCAATTCTAATCGTTTAAGTTCTTTCTTAGATTGTTCTACCTGATATATCGGTGATAAAACATCTAATCTTTGATCAACATGTAATAAATGTGTCTTAAACTGATCGATGTATCTTAAAAATAATTTATTAACCTGACTTTGTTGATTATGAATTAAATCAAGTAAATCATCTTTATTTGGTGTTGCAAGTTCTGCAGCTGCAGTAGGTGTTGGTGCACGAAGATCAGATACAAAATCACATAATGTGAAATCTGTCTCATGTCCAATCGCAGTAATCACTGGAATCTTTGATTCGAAGATTGCCATAATCGCCGGTAGTTCATTAAATCCCCATAAATCTTCAATCGATCCACCACCACGTCCTACAATTAAGACATCAACTTCATCTTTTTGATTGGCATAAACAATTTGATTTCTAATTGATTCTGATGAATCAGGTCCTTGAACAAGTGCTGGATATAAATAGACTTCTGTAAGTAAATATCTTCTAGAAACCGTATTTTTAATATCTTCAATAACTGCACCAGTCGAAGATGTAACGACACCTATGCGCTTAGGAAATTTAGGAATAGGTTTTTTATGATTTTGATCAAAATAACCCTTTTCCTCTAAATCCTTTTTCAAAGCTTCATATTTTAAATAGAGTTCTCCTACACCATCTAGTTTCATTTGTTGAACTTGAATACTATAAGATCCACCAGCTTCATAAACACTCATTCTTCCGGCAATTAAAACATGATCACCGTCTTTAGGGGTAAACGTTACTTGTCTGACATAACTAGAAAACATAATACAACTAATCTGTGCCTTCTCATCTTTTAGTGTGAAATAGAAATGTCCTCTACTATGATGCTTAAAGTTAGAAATTTCACCCTTTATTAAAATAGAAACAAGGTGTTTATCACCTTCTAGTTTCGCTTTAATGTATTTAGTTAATGCTGTGACTGTTAAATAGTTTTCCAAATGAAATCAGTCCCTTATTGATTTTGCAATATTATCTAATAACTTATTATTAAACTTATGTTGTTTTCCATCATCTAAATTTGCATATGCTTTAGTGATTTCAATCGCTTCATTAACAATGATTTGCGTAGGAGTTTCTGTATGTAACAATTCAAATGTTGCATATCTAATAATAGCTCTGTCAACATAAGATAGACGATTTAATGTATAATTAAATAAATTAGATGATATAATATCATCAATCTCATCTAAATGTTCTACGACTTCATTAAATCTTGTAAGTTCCTCTTCATCTTCAATATCTGGAGCGAAAGTTTGATGAATAGATTCAAAAATATCCCTTTGATATAAATTAAATACTATTGTTTTTCTTTGATTTCTTAATTCATTTTTCATAATATACCTCGTAAATATTTTAGCATATATTTGCCTTATAAGAAATAATAAAACCAATTTTAAACATCTTAATTATGCATATTTTCTTAATATGTTATAATTATTATATAAAAGGAGATTTTCATATGAGTATAGACCATTTTAACAAAATTGATAAACTATACATCTTAAAAGTTTTCTTATCTGTATTTGGGTCACTTCTAGTCATCTTCTTTTTGATTGCAATGATCCAAAATTATCAAACGAGGACAGAAACCATTGATCGAATATCTCATCAAGAGGAATTGATCATTGATGGTGTTAGAGAGAGGATCACTGATTATCTAACATTTATCACTTCTGACCTTTTATATGTGAAAAGTGAATTTGAGATGAACTACACTTCTGCTGCTGATTATAATGAAATTGCAGACGACTGGCTCATTTACTCATCAGAACGCAACTTATACCGTCAAATAAGATTTATTGATAAAGATGGAATGGAACAAATTAGAATTAACAATGATGGTGACAATTACTATGTCGTAGATCAATCAGAGTTACAAGATAAAAATGGCCGCTACTATTTTGAAGATGCTGTTGTCCTTCCTGAAAACTCCATTTACTATTCAAGCATGGATTTAAATGTTGAAAATGGTGAAATTGTCGTACCTTATGAATTACAGTTTAGACTTGCAACTCCAGTCTATGAAGACGATGAAGTCTTAGGCATTATCATTCTTAATTTTGACATTGATTATACACTAAATAAAATGCCTTACTATGATGAAACCTCTAATGGCGAGTTCTATGTAACAAATGATGATGGATACTTTATTTTCCATATCAATCCAGATTATCAATGGGGCTATGACCTACCTGAGCGCGCTGAATACACCTTATCACTGATGTATCCAGAAGCCTGGGAACAACTTGAAACACCAGCTCATGAATTTAGTAATCAAGTCATTACAAATGATGGATTATTTTCTTGTTACAACTTAACAACTGATGACATTACAGGATTTGATGATTATGACTTTTATACAGCTGGTGCTGCATTACATCTTGTAACATATGTACCAAGATCTGTTAATCATTACTTATTCTCATCTAATATATTTGTTAATATGTTAGCTATTACTGCTGTCAATGGTTGGTTATTCATTCTATCCATTTTATTACTCTCAATTATTATTACATTAATTATATATATTAGATTACAATTCTTATATGAACAAAAATATTATGCTTCTACTGATCAACTTACTGGTGTCTTTAATAGAAACTACGGGATCAATGCACTGGAACAATCAATGAAGGATACACAAAATCTATCGGTATGCTTTATCGATTTAAATGGGTTAAAACATATCAATGACACATTTGGACACGAGTCTGGTGATAACTTCATCAAACAATCCATTGATGTCATTAAGAATTTACTAGAATTTCCTGATTATTTGTTTAGACTAGGAGGCGATGAATTCATCATCGTATCCCATCAACCACCAGAAGTGGTTGAAAGATTATGGGATAAAATTACAGAGACATATCAATTAATCAATGAATCACACATGAATGAATTTGATATCTCAGTAAGTCATGGTATTGTTAAATTTAGAAAAACATTTAAAGATGTTAATCAGTTAATTGCGGAAGCAGATAAACTGATGTATCTTGAAAAACAAAAATATTATAAAGAAAATGGGCAAAAATAATTGCCCATTTTTTATGTTTTTAATATTTATACTGCTTTATTTTTCTTTCTAATAATCGATACTGCAGTTGAACCAAGTACAACAACAACTGCGACTACAATTGCAATCACTGTACCTGTACCTAAGCCTTCACCTTCATAACCTTTATTTGCAAGAATTTCTTGCCAGTTATTATCAATAAGTACTTTTAAGTCTTCGTTATAGCGATATACAGAATCATTTGCGTTAATACGTACATCAAATGATGCTGCATAATCTGCAAAATCACCAGCTAATAATTCACTATCAACATCTGCTCTTGGAGATGTATACATAACTTCTTCAGTATTTTGTAAAGCTGAATCATGACTTAGCATGAAACTAATGAATTGATATGCATAATCAAGGTTTGCACCTTTTGGTGTAACAAATCCATCAACCCATACATTCGTACCTTCATTTGGCACAAAGAAACTTAAATTACTATTTTCTGACATTAAATAATTCGCATCACCTGAGTAACTTACTGCCATATCATATACAGCAGGATCAATCATTGTTTCAAAGATATCATCAGTGATAACATAAGTCGTTGCAGTTAATGCATTATTTAACCAAGTCGTTGCAACAGTCATTTCTGCATCTGTTGGATTATTAATATCTTGTGTCCCTGTAGCAAACATTGAAATCATATATGCATCTCTTGAACTGTTGTAAAATGCGATATCATAAGTATCAGATGCTAATAATGCATCCCATCCAGTTAAATCTGCTTCATCAACAGTTGTAGTATCATATAAAATACCAACATTTCCCCAGAAATAAGGTACTGCATATTCTAATAAGTCAAAGCCATCATTACCATCAGCTAGTGAGTTTAACACTGCTTCTAAACCGGCTGCGATATCATCTTCGCTAAATGTTGTTACTTTTGACCAATCAATTGGATCAATTAAATCTTCTGATGCTAATTGCTCAATCGCATAATCACTTGGAATGACTAAGTCATATTGATTACCTGCTTTAATTTGAGTAACTGCAACTTCATTTGAATCAAATGCAATTTGTTGAACTGAAATGCCAGTTTCTTCTTCAAATGCTTCAACTAGGCTATCATCAATATATTCGCCCCAGTTGTATAATCTTAGTGTTGGTCCACTTGAACAACTCATAAGGATAAGCGCTGATATAACAAGTGTTACTGCTAAAAATAATTTCTTCATTTTATTCTATTTCCTCTACTTTCTTTCCCGTTTTAAAATAATCATATAATATCTTAGAGCCAACAATTACTAAAATAATTGTGGATAAGGCATTAATTAATGGATTTGGCTTTAATCTGTTGGTGTATAAATATATAGAGATATTCATATCACCACTTTGTCCAGCCACAAAATATGAGATGATAAAATCATCAAATGACATTGTAAATGCAAGTGCAGCACCGGCAATGATTGCAACTTTTAACTGTGGCAAAATCACACGCCATAATGTCTTAAGTGGAGATGCACCTAAATCATATGCTGCATCTGCTAAATTCGGATCCAAACTTTTAACTTTTGGATAAACTGTAATTAATACATACGGTGTACAAAATGCGATATGTGATAATAACATCGCGTTATATGATGGTGCAATTTGTAATGCACCAAATAATACTAATAGGGATACTGCAATAATAATATCCGGTGAAACAATCGGGATATTATTAATACCCATTGTCAAATCTCTAAATGTCTTTCTACTCTTGGATAAAGCAATAGCTGCAAGCGTTCCAAATATTGTAGAAATAAATGTTGATAATACTGCAATCCAAAGTGTCATGAAGACAATACTTTCTCTTGGATTTGTATAATTAAATAATTGTCGATCTTGAAATAGTTCTATATATCTGCTAAACGTAAATCCTGACCAACGTGTAAGTGAATCATCAACGTTAAATGAAAATACAGCAATCGATATAATTGGTGCATAAATAAAGATAAAGACTAGAACAAGGAATAGGGTTGATCCAAAATTAATTTTCTTCGCGTTCATTTTGGTTTACCCCCTTATACTTATCAATTTTTCTAATATAGTAGACCATTCCTAGGATAATAAGTGAAAGGATGATCGCAACCGCAGAACCATAACTGATTTTGCCATTAAGCTTGACATATTTTTCAATTAAAGTACCAATCATATAAGTATTTCCTTGAGGAGCAATATATTGCGGTACAATGATCGTCGTTGCTGCAGGTAATAATACCATTAATATACCTGATATCACACCTGAAAGTGATAACGGTATAATGACACGTATAAATGTTTGTATTTTAGAAGCACCTAAATCTGATGATGATTCTAATAAACTCTTATCAATTTTTGCAAGTATTGCATAAATTGGTAATACCATAAAAGGTAGATATAAATAAATTAGACCAATAATAATACCCAATTGAGAATCTTTTAAAAATGGAAATAACATATCAAAAATTTGTGTTAAAGCTCTAATTCTTAATAGCGTATTAATCCACATTGGCGCATTGACTAAAATCATAAGTGTCGCAGCTGTCTTAGGTTTCATTTGAGTTAGAAGATATGCAAGTGGATATCCAATAAGTAGGGCACCAATAGTCGTGCCTACTGCAATCCAAATACTTGTTACCATCGAACGGACAAATCCTGCTTCAGATAAAAATGATTGATAGTGCTCTAATGTGAAATGAAAAGGAAATATACCTGATTGATTATCTGATTGAAATGATGCAAATACAAGTAAGAAAATTGGTATAACAACTAAAACAACAAGCATTATATAATATGGAATACCTAAATAATGATCAAACGTTAAATTTGATTTTTTTCTTTTAGGTTCTAGTCTATCTTGTCCTACCATTGTTCCATCACATGTAAGTCTTCAGGTCCAAATGTTATATCAACTTCACTATCCATCTTATGATAATCTGTTGTATGTATTGTAAAAATTCTCTCAGTTGTTTTCACATCAATTTCATAGTGCACACCTTTAAATGCCACACTATCAACAATCCCTGTTAGCTTACCTTTTCCTTTTTCAACAATGTCAATGTCTTCTGGTCTAATCACAACATCAACAGCTTCATTTCTTGAAAATCCCTTATCAACACATTCATAAGTCTTTCCATCAAGTGAAACTTTGAAATCATCAATCATGACACCTTCAATAATATTTGATTCGCCAATGAAATTTGCAACAAATTTATTTGCTGGTTCATTATAAATATCTTCAGGTGTCCCAATTTGATAAATCTCACCTTGATTCATGACAACAATCTTATCACTCATGGTTAATGCTTCTTCTTGATCATGGGTAACAAAGATAAATGTAATCCCTGATGATTTTTGAATTTCTTTTAACTCGTATTGCATCTCTTGGCGTAATTTTAAATCAAGTGCTGCAAGTGGTTCATCAAGTAATAAAACCTTAGGTTCATTAATCAAAGCACGTGCGATAGCAACCCTTTGTTGTTGTCCACCTGATAATCTATGAACCGCTCTATTTTCATAACCTTCAAGGCCAACCATTTTTAAATATTTCTTTACTTTTTCACGGATTTCTTTTTCCCTAGATTTCTTAGTGATAAAGCCTGCTTTAATATCCTTAATTTTCTTTAGTGTATCTTCTTTATTCGAATCATTCATTGCTTGTTTTAATAGTTCAATCTCTTTTTTAAAAGCACTATTTGGATCTCTTAAATCCTTTAAAGTTTCCTTAAGTTCACTCTTTAGATTCTTTATTTCAATTGGATCTCTAGTGCTTTTAATCTTTTGTTGATAATCTCGTTGAACACTTCTGATGTCTTCCATTGTCTTTAGTGATTCATTTTTAACTCTTAATCCGAATGCGACATTTTCAAAAACATCTAAATGTGGGAATAATGCATATCTTTGAAAAACTGTATTGGTTGGTCTTTTATGTGCAGGTGTTTCTAAAATTGAGCTACCTTCAAATAAAACTTCACCTTGACTAGGTTCAATAAACCCACCAATGATTCTTAACGTCGTTGTCTTACCACACCCAGAAGGTCCTAAAAGGGTAACAAACTCATTTTGATTTATTTGTAAATCAATACCTCTTAAAACAACTTGTCCATTAAATTCTTTAGTTACATCTTTTAATTCTATTAGTGCTGCCATAATATCCTCCCGTGTGTTTACTGTAGTTAAACGATTAATTCATATGTTGAATGATTAGTTTACTAATTATAAACATATAGTTAAACTATCGTAAACCAAACCACATTTATTATATTACATATAATTGATATGTCAATAAAAAAACAAATTAAATTTTATGCATACCTTAACCCGCATCTAACCAATTCATGATATAATTAAAATATACTAATTATTTAACTACTTTTAAGAGAGGTGTTTTCATGTATAAAGCGTCTATATCGCTCATAAGAAAGCCTAAATATTTGATTCAGTTTTCGTTATTTCTTATCGCTTTCTTAATTATTTATTTTGTTATAGATTATCTCAACATGCCATATGATGATATGGCAAATACTTATGGTATAGGTTTAGTGATCACCAATGTATTTCTAAATTTACTAATGGCGATCTCCAGTGCATTTTTAATGCATTTATCTACTTCTATGGTTGAACTTAAAGGACGTGAAGGAAAGGGTTCATCTCTAGGGTTTATATCCATTGTGTTCGGTATATTAACCTATGGATGTACATCTTGTGTCATCGCCTTTTTCGCAAGTTTAGGCATCGCTTTTTCAGTGATTGCACTTCCACTTGCTGGACTTCCTTATAAATTTATCTCACTACTGCTCATAGCACTCGGTCTATGGATCGTTATTCGCCAATTAAACCATGGTGCTTGTAAAGTAAAACTTGATTAAGGACGCAAGTCCTTTTTTTATTGACTTTATATATAAAAAGGTATAAACTATGCATATATGACAAGGTTGTCATAAGGAGTGATTTTAATGGCTAAAGATACATTTAATAGATTAGATGATCAAAAAAAGGCGAAAATTATTCACGCCTCAGTTCTTGAATTTTCAAGAACTATTCCTGATCATATCAATATCCAAAACATCATTAGAGATGCAGAGATACCAAGGGGTAGCTTTTATCAATATTTTGAAAATAAAGAAGACCTCTATTTATATATACTAGATTATATCGGACAAGAAAAACAAAAGTTTTTCAATAAGTATCATCTAGACTTAAACAAATCTTTTACTTCTTACATATCTGATGCTTATATACTAGGCTATGCATTTATGCTTGAACATCCTCTACTTTATAAAGCCGGTAAGAACATGATGAGTTTTGAGTATTTCAAACAATTTGATATGCTTGCAAATGCAGAAAACCAAGCATCCCTATTTTATCAATCTTTAATCACTAGGGATCAAAAACAAGGTTTAATCAATAAGGATATTGATCCAGTAATACTTGCTGAACTTGCTTTGAGCTTTATCGATACACCAAAGTTAGATACATATTATGAACAAGGTATTTCACTAGATACCTTTAAAATAAAAATGGAACAGATTATACTCATTTTAAAGAAAGGGATTGAGGCTTATGTTTAAGGTTGAAGATTTACATTTTACTTATCCAAAAAATAAGGAAGAAACAATTCAAGGTATCTCTTTTGAGATAGATAAAGGAGAAATTTTTGGTTTCCTAGGACCATCTGGTGCAGGAAAATCTACGACACAAAAGATTTTAATTAAACTCTTAGATGATTATGATGGCATCATCTCATATGATGGTATGAACATTCAGGAATTAAACCATGAGTTCTATGAAGATATTGGTGTAAGTTTTGAAATGCCAATTCACTTCTCTAAAATGACAGCGATGGAAAACATCAATTTTTTCTTAAATTTATACAAGAAACATGCTGATGTTGAATCACTGATGAAACGCGTAGGTCTATGGGAAGATAGAGATAAACTTGTCAGTGAATACTCCAAAGGTATGAAAATCAGACTAAACTTCGTTAGAGCTATGTTAAATAGCCCTCAGATGCTTTTCTTAGATGAACCAACGAATGGTCTAGATCCAACAAACGCGATGATTTTAAAAGATATGATCAGAGCGTTTAAAAAAGCTGGTGGTACAGTCTTCATTACTTCTCATATCATGAGTGATATCGATCAGTTATGCGATAGAGTCGCATTTATCGTTGATGGTAAGATCATTGAAATGGATAGTCCTAGACATCTTAAATTGAAATACGGTAATCGTATGTGTAAAGTGGAATACAACGAAGATGATGAAATCAAAAAAGTTGAATTCCCACTTGATCATATTGGAACAAATGCTGAGTTCTTAAAAGTTTTAAAAGAAAAAAATATTGAAACGATTCACAGTGGAGAAACGACACTTGAAGAAATATTTATTAAAGTGACAGGTGTTGGATTAAATCATGAATAAATTCTTTCAATTATTAAAAGGAGAACTTCAGCGTTTAGTGAAGTACAAAGTACTTCATGTCAGTCTATTTGTCGCAGCCATTTGGTTTCTATTTCTTATTTTTATAGAAAACGACCTTGTGTTTACTGAATTACTTCCAATGATTATTATTCTAGATACGACACTTATGTCTATCTTATATACAGGGGCTACACTGTTTTTTGAGAAATCAGAATCAACTGCTTCTACACTTTTGGTAACACCCGTAAAATATAGTGATTTAATATTATCAAAAACCTTAGCTGGCATTATTCAAACTGTATTTTCAACTGGTTTGATTATTATTGGATTCTACTTCATTAAGCATGTTGAAATCAATATTCTTGTCCTTCTATGTGCATTAATATTTTCCACATTATTTCATGTTTTGCTTGGGTTTATTGCGACTTACCTCACAAAAGATTTCACATCACTTCTAGTGCTTGTTATGGTCTTTTCTATCGTGATGTTAGTACCTACAATACTCAATCAATTAGATTTAGTATTCAAAGGTGACATATGGAGTTATATCTTACTAGTAACACCAACTAAAGTATCTATCGTTGTGGCATCAGTTGCTTTTGGTGCAGATATCACACTAGAGTTTTGGATAAGCTTAATATATTTAACCATTGGTTCTTATCTTCTATATCAATTTGCGGTATTACCATATTTTAAGAACTATGTTTTAAAACAAGGAGGTATCTAATATGATTGGACGTGTCTTTAAACATGAGTTGAAAAACTTAACTCGAGATCCGATGTATATCTTCTTTGCGATATTTCCGTTTATATTTGCATTAATCTCTATTTACTTAATGCCTTATATGAAAAACAACGCTCCAGAGGTTGCGTATCAATTAGTGCTTATCGTATTTCTATTATTTAACGGTTTAATCTTTGGTGCAGTTACCGGATTTACACTTCTAGATGATCAAGACGATAAAGTCTTGTTAAGTCTTAAGATCACACCAATATCAGTGAGATATTACATTTCACTTAAGCTTGCATTTAGTTATATTCTAGGTGTTCTTGGTACCATACTCATTTTATTTTCAAGTGGGTTTAACCAAGAGATTTCAACTACTGCATTTTTAATGATTGCGTTTCTAGCACCACTTCAAGCACCACTGCTTGCTCTTATCGTAAATCTATTTGCAACCAATAAAGTTGAAGGTTTCGTCTCAATGAAATCTATGGGTTTAGTCATGATTGGTCCTATCGCATCAATCTTCTTAACTAATTGGACAGAACTTTTTGTAGGTATTCTACCTGGCTTTTGGACAACTAAATTTATTTTTGGACAATTACCTTATACTATAACTTATTTAAGTGAACCATGGATGTATTTCCTATTTGGTATGATTGTTCATATCATCTTCATCGTATTGGTCTTTAAATTTTATTGTAAGAAACAACATATTTAATCATTTAATTTATTAAATAAAAACAGAAACTTCATTTGAAATTTCTGTTTTTTTATATATATTTTTTTATCATGGTGTATATACATCCCATGCCCATGTAGTCACATCCGGTTGCCAGCCTGAGTTCCAACTTTGTGTTGAGATATAATAAACATCATTATATAGAACAATATCGCCTAATGTATATAGATTATAAGATAACCATTCATCACTGACTTCATTCCATGTATTACCAAGCCCTGCAATAGGCGTGTTATAACTTGCTGAACTACTAATGGCTTCATAATATATGCCATCATATAAAACGATATCGCCAATTAAATAGCTAGATGTTGGGTTATAAATACCACTAGCATCTCTTAGGCCTTGCCATGAACCAGTGCCTGGTGGATTTGATGGATCATAGATGTATGATGCGCTTAATACTTCCCATGTTACACCTTCATATAAGAAATACTCACCTTCTACATAAGTATTATTTAAATCCATCGGTAATGCTTGAGGGAAATATGCGAAAATCGCTTGATAACCCCATTCAGGTGTTTCCTCAGTCTCTTTAATAATGTGTACTGTTATATAGTAACGTCGAGGAATTCTAGAACTTTCCAAATAAACTAAATCAGTAATGTAAGATTGTTCAAACTCTATCTCAAATGTATAACCTTTTGGAAGATCTACATACATCACATAAAATCCATACATGGATGTTTCAAACTGATTATTTGTATAACTATCTGTATTTGGATCATAATATGAGAACATTGACATTTTGATTTTAATATCATCAAAATAAAGATTTCCAGTATAATCACTAGGATATTGATAAACTGCAACATCTAAAAATACGCGGTCAATTTCATCAACTGTATCATTAACAACAGTAACATCGTATTTAATGTTATTTGTCGCATCCTGTACAGCAATATAATAATCCGTGTAATGCGTAGGATTTAAGTCATAATCTTCTGCATAAATTCTATAGTGTACATAATTAAGTTGAGTGCCTGTACCAAAATCAGTAAAGTCTGCTGCGAGTATATCAGATTGGAAACTATAATCAACATTAACCTCATCAATGACACGGTAAATAGACGCATCATCTGGAATATAGAATGTTGGCATATATACGGTTAGATCAGTTTGTTGAACTTGCCCAATAATCCAAAATGCTGGTTCGCTATCATATCCATTATAATCAATACCCGTTGTAGGTAGTGCTGAAATCACACGTTCGGTAGGATTTTGTTCATCAAAATACGCTAAATATTCTGTTGGTGTTACTTCATCGATATCAATAATTGTCATAAAGGCATCAAGCACTTCATCAAACACTGAATCAGATGCGAATAAGACATTAGTAAGTAGTGAATCATCATTTCTTACTTTAATCACCGTAATTGAATCAAAAGTAATTTGCCAATTTAGAGTTTGTCCTAAAACATCATGACTACTTGCATAGCTTAGCGTATGCACATATGTTCCTTTAGCAATCGATTGATTAAAGTCAATCTCATAACCTATACCATTTAAAGTTTGGACAAAGTAATCAACATTTTCAAATGCTTCATCACCTACGTTTAGCGGTGTAAATGATGTATTTAATGATAAAACATCACTTGTACCAAAGAATACATGGTCTAAATCATATTCAACTCTAAGGGTCGGACTTTCTTGATAATATATCGTAACCTCAGTTAAAGGAAGGTCAAGAGATCCCCCATTTTTATATACGTTAGTCTCTGTTGTGGAAACTGGTATTTCTTCAATGTAATGAACAAAAGATGATGTAGTACCATTTTCCGCTTCAATATAATAAGTGATTTGATATTGATGACGATAGGTATCGATCATGACAACATTGAAATCAATATGTGTAATCGTTGCGAAATTAGAGATGGTAAGTTCATCAAGATATAGCGGATGAGTCGTAGATAAATCACTATAGTATACATTGTTGATATCTGCTATATTTGAAAAATTAACTTTCTCTGTGGCTTCTTCTCCACTTATATAATATAGTCCATAATCCACATATGATGTGTATGAGGCTTGTCCATCAACTTCAATAAATTCATCATCATAGATGAAACTAATCACTTTCGCATTTGCACTTTGTAATTTGCTAAAGTGAAGCGTATATGTATCTCCACTTAATAACGTTAAAACTAAATCATAAGTACCAAAAGGTAATTCATTGTCAGCTTCAAACCTGAAGCTTACATGCCCTGTACCCCAACTACCACTTTCATTATCAAAGTCACCTTCAGTTTGAACCATACCATCATATAGACGATATAGCGATGAATGCACTTTAACACTTGTATTGTAGTCATAGAGTTCAACAAATGGTAATAACTGATTTAAATCAGAGATGTTATATGTCTCGTATGTAAATTCAATGACACCGTTTTGGTCAGCTGTTTCATAATGAAGGTCTCTACTTGTAGATACATTTTCAACATTAATTGTGCCTGGAAGATCATTAAAACCATTGACGGTAAGAGCTGTCATATCCGTTATGGATTCATCAGCAGTACGAATAATTCTCACATCATAATCTTGATAAGTTGATGGATCAGATATATCGTATTCGCCTGAATATACTCTAACCATACCATAATGATCTTGTACAGAATCGACATACTCGCCATTACTATCATACATGGAATCATAGATACCATATGTTTTTGGAATTGTAATTTGTGTTGTATAAGATGTGCCTTCAAAAGATAGTGATGAGGTTTCACTAATTGTATATGTATTTGGATCAGTATTTGCAGTAAAATAAACACCTGAATCTTGGAAGATAGGCACTCCTGATTCACTTTCTGATAAAACATAAGTTACTGGTTCAGGATTTGGACCAACATATCTATATAGTGTTGGGTAACCCGTAAGAGAAAACGGCTCATAAGCTCCATATCCATAACCTTGTGATGCAGTTGTACGATTTACTCTATAACCACTAGCATCCCAATATACCCACCATAGGAAGGTTGTTCTAATGTGAGGTTCATGTGTAAATACTTGATCAATAGAATCAACTGAATCATTAGCAACTGTTAAATCATAGACTGGTACACTTCTAGAACTTGAATCATATGGGTTATTATCATAAGTTGTTAAATTATAGATACCTGTTGACGCATATGGTCCTATTTCAACCATATTGTCTCCAACTTTTTTATGTGTACCAACAAGTGTATAACCATTTAAATTATTATCACTGGTTAATAAGTTAGGAACAACCCTAACACCAGGAATATAAGCATCTTCTACTTCGATGTATCTAGAAACTGAAATGTTTTCAAATGATTCTGTTCCTAATACTTCTGCATTACTAGGTAGATAATATGTAATCATTTTTCGTTCTTGATCAATCACTGGATCTGATAAAGTCAATCCACCTGCTATTGGATTTCCATTCACATCGGTTTGCATAATTTCTAAATCATAGATTGTAGTTGCGAAACCTGTTTTAATTTGACGCATTTCTACATACATATCATATGCGATTGAATTGCTATCTGCAGTATCTCCAATCCATGTCTCATCAGGTGTATCACTATCTAAGACATATGGATTTAATCCATCAAATGAGAAACTATCTGGAATAAAGATACCATTATTAATCCCTTGACTACTAGATAGTGCATAAATACCAGGATAGTCATATGTTGTATCAGCTTCAATGGTATTTAATATGTGATCATTGACCTTTTCAGATGGAATATACTCAATATAATCACTGATGTATTGATCGGTTCCGGTATTTGCAGGTCTTGAGAATCTAAATGGGAAAAATTCATTAAACATACCACCTTCATTAGTGGATACATCATAATAATCAATAACTTTACCAATATATTGTCCAAACCATCCCGAACCAACATAGAAGTATGTAAAAGGTTGTGCAGAGTCATCATTAGGATTTGTGGTTGCCATGTATTGAACCATGCTAATAATCAATTGGTTAACCTCATCAATATCACCATTAAAGATGTTTGACCAATTTGATACTAGAGGTGGTGCCATCTCAAACATATTAATATCTTCATCAAAGTTTAGAAGATATCCAAAATAAATTGAATCCACCGGATAATCTACACTTCCGGCAAATTGCCAAGTATTCTCACCTGTATGAATTTTACCTACCATAGCACCAAATGCATAAGGTAGTCCATGAGTAGGTGTTTGACTCATATTATAAGTGAGTGTATGTGTTAAATCATCATAAGCTGTAATTTGTCTTACTTTACCATAATTAATCAAGTTTGAAATATAGACTTGATCAGCAACTAATGTATCAAATTTGGCGTAATATAAGAATCCAAAGATACCTGATGCTAAATAGTTACTAAATACATTACCATAGTTAATATCATTAATAATTGATAATAGACCTAAAGCAACTATCCCTGCAGCTTTTGCAGTTGTTTCATCATCATAGTCATAATTTGATTCATTCACTCCATTATATGCAAAGACATTACCATAGTTAATACTAAACATGATTTTAGCAAATTGATGTCCTGAAGTTAATGAAATATCATTACCATTTTCCAACTTATCATTTCTTACTAAGATACCTGCAGCATGACTTCTACCAAGTGTTGAATTACTTACTACTATAATATCACCATGATTTGCAGTATCTCTAATTTGTCCATATTGTGAAATAAGTGCATAAACAATACCTGCAGCTTCTATTTCATCACCTACTGTTTGTATATCACTATATATTGAAATAGACCCTAGATTGATCGCATTTGTTAAAATACTTTCATTGTATAATAATATACCTGATGCTTTAACATCACCATCAAAATGTCCATCGATTAATATATCACCATGATTAATCATAGTATCAATAGATCCAGGACTTGTATCAATATCAACTGATGTTGGATCAATGTTAAGTTCACTAAAAATATTTGTATTTCTGTTTTGATAACCTAAACCTGATATATTTAAGTTATAAGCAACGTGATATTGATCATCTTTTGTAATCGTAATATCACCACCGTTATAACCATTTGTTACATAGAAGTCTTGTGAGGCTTCTAAGAATAGGCCGTTATAATAGAAGTTTCCATCAACAACATTTGATGCTGTATCATGTTGGAAATTAATTGTTACATCGCCTTCTTGACGCAAATGATTTAATGCAAGATTTGTACCATATACATTTGATGATAAATATACGTTTTGATTTGTTAAAACATTGGATGTCACATAAGTAATATCGCCTGTTTGATAACTTTGTTCAATTGATAAATTACTTTGATTTAATGCAAGCAAATTCGTGGCATACATATCAATAAAAGATAAATCTAGGTTTTGACTATGCATGTTAAATAAACCTTTGATTGAACCGTTTGTTTGATTTGTAATTAAGATATTAGACACATATGCATCAATATTTTGAAGCGTTAGATCATCAAGTGTAGTACTTGTTTCTAAATAAATGCCACCATTTGACGTGATACTCTTAATATCTATATCATCGCCTTGGTTATCAATATATCCATATCCAGCAGCGTAGATGACCTCTTGGTCATAGACACCGATATGGATATCGCTGTTTTGATAAACATATGTGATCTCTTCTGTCACATGTGCTAAATATGCTGTGATACCTCCAACATAAATCATATCAACTAATCCAGCTGTATGTGTGGTCATAATACCTTTATTTAAAACTTTATTCATGTTTTCAAGTTCTTCTATATAAGCAGAAACACCACCATAATAAGTTGTATTAGAAGGTGTGTTTGTATAAGATAAACCCATGATATTAACTGCATTTGCTACATGATCAATACTAAGATGTGTCGCGTAACCAATGAGACCAGATATATAATTTTCTGTCATTCTAGCAGTATGTTCTATGTCAATATGATATATATTACCAATGGATGAAATATGGCTAACCGATGCATTACCAAAGCCAAAAAGACTACCTATAAATAGTCTACCTAATTGATTTGTATCAGGATTTATATCCATATTGATATCAAAATGCACATCATTAATTGATGCATTATTTACAACACCAGCAAGTCCTGATATCATAATACGATCAACTTCAGTGACATTGCTCATATCATTGATGACAATATTGTAATTAATGAAATTTACATGTTCAACCGTGCCAAACAAGGCAGCGAAGAATCCATAAGATGCATAATCACCAACAAAACTTGCCTCGGTTATTGTTAAATTAATAATTGAATAGTAATTGCTAGCACCACCGGTATTCGTGTGATCATATAATGTATTGCCATTGATTGTTCTACTTGTAAAATGTCCATTAAAACTAACTTCTGCAGCTTGATAATTATCTCTTGATATCTGTCTTAAATCTACATCGCTATTAAGCACGTAAGTGGCTGATCTAAAGAAACCTGATTCTTTTAATAAAGTATTCATAAAGGATAAGTCAATGGCTGAATTAATGATCAATTCACCATTTTCAACATCAACGCCTTGTAGTGTTGGATATGTCTTATCAATTGTTACTTGAGGGTATTCATATGGATCACTTACAAGTGAATGATATGAATCTTGGAAATACCAAGTCGAAGTAAATAAATTTGGATTTTGAAAATCTGCTGTATTTAATCCAATACCATAGAGTGTTGAAGAATCTTCATCTAATAGTATTTCTTGATCATAATAGACATGATCAATCGTTCCAGTATTTGAATAAGCAATAATTGATGATGTTAAGTTTTGTGTCACGGATTGTGATTTAACATATGGTGAAGCTAGATAACTATTAGAAATCGTTCCTTGATTATTTGATACTAATCCAGAAATGATAAAGTCACCCTCTGCATTAATACCAGCGGATGCTTCTCTTGTATCTTCATAATATACATTTTCTACTAGACCACGATTTAACCCTACAAATGTAGATACATGAGTCATTAAACCTAAATCAAGTGCTTGAACGATTAAAGGATTAATTAAACCTAAGTTCTTAATCACAGCAGTTTCTGATGTGGTTGAAAACATAGAGTAGTATATAAGTCCATACATATATAGATTATAAGCTGACTCAGTATTTACACTTCTAAAGATTAAATTGGTAATTTCATAGCCTTGACCATCAAATGTTCCAGTAAATGGCTGAGTAATACCAATTGGAATAAATTGATAATTAAGGTTTATTTGTAAGGCATCAAAATAATTGATGTTATTACCTAATACGTAATGTTGTGATAAATATAGTGCTGCATTAGCACCTTGGCTATTGACTGATAAATGATATAGGTCAAGTGCTGTTTCAATGACATATATCTTATTGATATCAATTAAACCAGCATCTGATTCAATGGTTTCAAATGGCTCATAAATACTTTCATAATTAATATCATGAATGGTTTCGACGCCAACATCAGCACCTAGCCATGCACTTGAATCTTGATAAGAAATAGCGTTAATTTGATTATAGTTAAAAGAACTACCAATCCATAATAAGGCAGTTGCTAACATCATAAATAAGATAAACTTTTTCGTATAAATTAGCACATTTCTTTTTTTCATAACTCACCTATTAACTAAAGAATGTTTCATCAATACCCCATAATTCTTCCATTCGATTTGCTTGAATGATATCAAATGTGATATCAAAATATAGGTAACATTCTTCATATAAAACTTCATTTGATCTTGTTGGGTATCCGTCTCCCCCATCAATGATATGATAGATCACAGGTGTTTCACTATGTTCTACTAAACCGTCATAATAAATATATCCATCCTGTGTGAGAATCGTTTGATTAAAATCAGCTGAAAACTTCAATGAAGAAAATGGATAATATGGAAAAGACGTACGTTCATGATATAAAGACTGAATGACCGGTGGAATAGGGTTTTCCTCGTTTTGATCAACATAGTAAGTACCAACTTCCCACTCCTGATTAACCTTAAAACGGTATCTTGCAGTGACCTTTGGAACTAACTCAATATAAACATCTAAGTTTCCAATATAATTACTGGCATTTGGATCAAATGCATTAACGATAACAACACCTTTGTCATGATCGTAGAACGGGCTATTTAATGTCACTAAACTACCACTAAAATAGACATCCATAGTAACAACAAATTCACCGGATTCTATGATAACACTATGATCTTCGCTAATTTGGAAATATGCATAAGTTGCAACTATACCAAT
This sequence comes from Acholeplasmataceae bacterium, assembly GCA_963678355.1. GTDB lineage: Bacteria > Bacillota_I > Bacilli_A > Acholeplasmatales > Acholeplasmataceae > WOFB19. Next base: position 835,586 of record OY782823.1, read on the forward strand.
CATAATTAATATTAAAAATGATGTTAAAGATATGATGAGTTTTCTCATTAATTTAGGGTTCATGGTAATAACTCTCCCTTCGAATTAACAAGTGTTATTGTCAGTGTCATAGCATAGACTGTGTCCATAAAGTTTTCTTGGTCTGCTAATGCATCGTAATCACCCCATGCGACTACGGAATAGGTTAAACGGTCACCGACACCAAAGACTTGCTCACTAATATCTAATGCCATATTTAAATTGTATGCTGTAATCGCATTTAATTGTTCTTCCTTTGTCTCATATCCATCAATAATAGAATGAATAATGGATGCAAAATCTGTTGTAAGACCATTTTCGTGATCCATATTTAATCCTTCATAAACGATTAGGAAGATAAGACCATCCATGGAAGGTTCAGATAATTGCATTAAAATTTTTGTTTGTGGTGAATCTTCATGTAATTGAATATCGAAGTGATGTGTTGAAGCCATAAGGTTTAACATCTCATAATCACCATCGATAAAGTCATCTTGATAATCAATATATGCAAGATCATCAAATGTAATAAGTTCGCCAAGTTCAACATCGTCTTCGAATAAATCCATGCCTAAAACACCTGCATCTACCTCTACAAGTGATTTTCTTTGTACATATGTAAACCAAGCATATGTTACTGATGTAATTGAAGTAATAAGCATTAAGATGAGTAAAATGGATAATATGTATTTTTTCATCTTTAAACCTCCAATTAACAAAAATACCAATTATTCTAATAATTTCATTATTAGAGCAACTGGCTATCTCAATGAGACCCTCTAGCTTTGCGTCCCTAGATTACTCTAGGTTTGCTAAAATTTAAGTTATTCTCGATTATTTTCTTGATTAATTTCATCAATGATGTCTTGTTTCATCTTTTCCTTCATCATGTTTAATTCTTCTTGATGAAGAAGTTCTAGTTTTTCTTTCTTATCTTTTTGATAAGTCTTCATGATATCAACGATTTCTGTAACAAGTAAGATTGCAATCACTACTACTAATGCAAGAAAGATAAAACTTCTATTGGATTGTACTAACTGCGCAACAGGTTTTAAAAATGTAATTTTAAAGCTGTATACGCCTACCAAATTATCAGCTGTAATGTAATCTTGATGAGTTGGTTGATCAGGTTCATTTTCATTATCCCCTTGAGTAATAAAACCTTCATCAGATTGTCCAACAATTCTATGGACAATTAAAATTTGAGTTTGATTTTCAGGACTGACAACGCCTCTATAAACAACGACATCACCAATTTCCACATCTTCAATTGATGCGCGATGCATCACATACATGTCATTAACATCAAGTGAATCATCATGATCACCAATCATTGAATCAGTTGGTACAATACCTAATGCGTTGTTAAATATATATGTAGGTTCATTTTGACTTATTGATCTAACTGCTGATATCATCACGATTATCATTACAACTAGTAACAATGAGCCAATAATAGATAACAAAATAGTTAACGTTTTTTTCATTTTATCCCCCTATTAAGCTGATAAAACCATATCTATAGTATAAATAGTAAACTTTTGTCCCATGAAAATATTGCTATTTTTATATGGTTGACCATAAGCATCAATACCATAAACTGTTGGATCAAAATATAAATCAAAGTAGATGACTACACTTGTACCTTCTCCATATTGAAGTGGTATGTGGTCGACTAGATAATATCTTAAGCCTGACATATAGTCAAAGTGATCAGCATAATAATTAAGTGATTGAATATCTTTTTGATCTTCTGATTCAACACCATCAGCAATATATGATATCTTTTCAACACTATATTCATAAGCTGTTTGAATCTTGTTTTCCACGCGGTCATATAGCTCAGACTCAATATTGTATAGTGAGAGTGTCACATGACCTGTAGTTGTCCCAATATTAGCAATTTTAATGGCAAATGAGAATCTTTCTCCTGGGGCACTGTATTCATCTATTAATGTCACATTCGTAGGATCAGTAATGAATAAATACTTATTTAATTCATCAGGATTATTTGTCGTATTATCAATTAAGGTATAACTTTGACTTCCAGAATGTGTTGGATCATTATAAATATAGAATTCATATTCTGCTTCAACACCAGATACCTGTGTCACAAGCGTTGCTCTATTATGATTGGTTAAAGAAAACCAAGCATAAGTCACTGTCGTTAACATTAAGACAATGATAAAAACATAAATTGTGGCGTTTATGAGTAAATAATTTTTTGATTTATTAAATTTTTTCATCATTCCACCTTCTTACTTTTTATGCTTTTAATTTTGACATCTTCTTCTCATGACTTTCTTTGATTTGTTGTTTTGCTTTTTCAATACGTTGCTCAGATTGTTTCGCAATTTTTGCTTGTTGCTTTTCTAGTCTAATGCGCTCTTGTTCCAATGTCTTTTTAGCTTGTCTTTCAAGTCTTTCTTTATCACGCTTTTGTTTAGCTTTAATACGATTGACTTCTGCTAAATACATTTGTTTAGCTTTCTTTTTCTCACTAGCGATGATTTTAGCTTCATCGCTTTTAATTTTATTTCTAGTCTCACGTATTTTTTTGGTTACGCTGTTATGCTCTTTTGCCATCATCTTCTTTTGTGATGATACATAATCAAGATAAGATCTAAGTGCTTCTTGATTTTCTTCTAAATGCTTACGTTCCATTTTAATACGTTCTTCAATTTTAGCTTGTTTAGCTTCTTCTCTAATACGTTTCTTGCTTTCTTTGACAAGTGATTTATCAAGTTGATTAATTTGCTTCATCAGTCTTCGTTCAAGTCTTATCGCATTATTGTAATCAACTTCTTTAGTTTCTCTAATAATTCTTGCGACATTAAGTTTGTCTTTAGTCTTTAAAATCAAATCTTCAGTAGTTTCTTTGACAAGTGATCTAAACATGAAGTCATTATCATCTGATTCATCTTCTAAATCAAAATATGAACTGTATAATGCATTAGAAATATTAATAGTATCTCTTAATGCTTTCTTAAGAGCGACTTCGTAATTTGATGATTCTTCTAAATATTTATTGATTGCTTCTCCAAACACTTTTTTATTTTCTTCTAAGTAGTATTGGTTTATATCGGTATCTTCCATTTCAATTTTAGCTGCATCATCGACTAAAGTCTCAATATGTTTTTTAATCACTTTTGGACTTTTTTTATGATATTCTCTAACATCTAAATATTGATAATGGTCCTCTAGTGCTTTTTGATTTGCATAGACGGTCATAAATGTTTGTAATGCAAGTTGATAAATATTTTTCATGTATACATGATCAAACGTTAAATTCTTTTCAGTGACATCAGTATCAAAATCTAATGTATTATAACGATCTAGATATAACCAAAGGTTATAACAGTTTTTATAATCAACATTCTTTTGTAAAATAGATGTTTGCATAAACGGTGCAACCACTGGTTTAGCATTTTTAAGTTGAGCAAAGAATTCAGTGTTTTTTAGGTTATTAATCTGTTTTAAAAGATATTCCATACGTTCTAGTGTTTTATGATTTTCTAGATTAATATTCTCATCTTCTACATCATCAGTAACCACTAAATTAATTTCCATCTCAACTTTTGAATCTTCGATTTGATACTCTGATTTCATACCAAAGTGTTTCTTATCAAATGATTCAATATTATTTTTTATCAAATGATATCTTCTATCGATAAAATCAGTTAATCGATCAACTAAAGTCTTAATGAATCTATTTTCATAAATGGCATAATCAATTTCTGCGTTAGTTACTAAAATACCTTTTGGAATCACATTGCCATGATTGATTTCTTTAATTAAGTGTGTATTAGCTGCCAAATGTCTAACTGAATCACTATTGACTCTTTTCGCTTTTTCGATTGCTGTAACCTCTTGTTCATAACGAAGTCCTGATTTAGGGTCATTTGCAATTTTATAAATACTTGGGAAAAAAGATTCAATGGTTCCAATCCAATCTTCATGAAACTTCTTAATTTCAGTAATACTTTTTTGATAGAGTTCATTTTCACCATCAAGTAATGCAGTATAAAAATAATTAGGAAAATCCTCATTCATTTCTATGTCATAATATGCATCATTCATGGCTTTATGAAATTTTCTCAAATCAGTAATACGTTTCATATAAGTCCCCTAGTATTGCTTCTTAACATCCGTTAAGAATGCTTGACATTCAACGAAACCATTCTTACCAAATAAACGATCTAAGTAACTAGATAAATCATTAATTTCATTTTGTAAGAAAGGCAAGTTCAAACTTTCGAATTTTCTAAAGATCTTACGTGCAACCATATAATCAAGTGCTTCAATTTCAGATCCACCACATGCAACATATACCGGAACAAATGCTCTAATTTGTTTCATGATACGGTTCCCGAAAGTTACTTTAAAGTTTTCAGTAATAAACTTATCAAGTTTTTCAAGATTTTGGAGTGATTTAAGTGAAATCGGATGATCTTTTGCTGCAGATCTAAATAATTCTTCTAAATAATCATTTGATATGGATACGGGTTCCGTATCAGGTGCATCAATAAATTCTGATTTAGTATTAATAACAATAGGTGTTGCACGGTCATATACTTTATCTGTAATCGTAAATGTTGAATCATCTTTATTGGCTGTACCAATAAACCAAACATTTTGTGGAAGTAAAATTTTACCCTTATTTAAATGTTTAGGGTCTCCTGGTTGTGTATCAGGTACGATATCAATTAACCAACGATCCTTATCAGGCATTTCCAATAGTGATAATAATTCTGCGAAATAATATTCGACACGTGCTAAGTTCATTTCATCTAATACAACAAAGTTTGGATCAGTTCTATACGTTGTTTCATAAATAGATTCCAAAAACTCTGTTTCATTAAATTTCTTAGTGAACTCATTTAAATATCCCATCATCTCAGCGCGATCTCGCCATGAAGGCTGAACAGCAATGATATATGAATCATGTTGAAAGAATTTACCCATTGCATATGGCAATGAAGTTTTCCCTGTACCAGAAATCCCTTCTAAGATCATTGTCTTAGATGCTGCCATACCGGCAAAGAATGCGGAAATAATTTTCCTGTTATAAAACAGACCTAAACGTGAGGCTGAAAAGTTAATAAATCTTGTGACAAGTTCATTTAGATTAAGCATATTTTCTTCACGCATATAAATTTGTGTCACTTGATTTTCATATTCTCTATCAACACGTTTTAATTTAACAAATCTTGATGGTTCATTAGAATCTTCTTTTTCTTCGTCTTCATCTTGAGATGCCTTCTTATCTTCCAATCCTAAATCAACAGCGCCACCAACGCCTAAATTTGAAACTTTCAGTGCTAAAATCTTATTACGTTCATCAACTAATTCAACAGTTTTAGTATTTAAGAAAGAAATTTCTTCTAAAAGTTCGTCTTTTTCAATTTCTCTACCAACAAATCTTATATATCTACTAATCCATTGATAAAGCTTTAAAACCAAGAATACAACAAGTGCTAGGTTTACTATAATGATCAAAAACCCTACGACCCAGTCGATAATAGAGAAAGTGCTTGATGCTGCACCAAAATTTCTAAAATAATCTGCCACATCATAGACAAAAAATTCTGCAAGTGCGTTAAATATGTTTGAAAAGAATTTAGCGACGTTTGCAAAAAAATTACGTATGAAATTAATATAGTATCTAGCAAATTCAACCATATAAAACTCCTTTTACATGATGTTATTCAGGCTTTTGTTTTTTTAATTCTGCGAGAATTTCAGCACGCATTTTTTCTTTTTCAGCTTCTAAATCTTTTAAAGCAGTTTCTTTATCAGCTGCAAATTGTTCTTCTAACTTATTCTTATTAACTGCCATAATATTTCTAGCTAAAATGACACCTTCAATAATTAAGAAAATAACCACTGGTAGAATCACACAAATTGCAAATCCAGTAGGTGATTGTAGATAATCAAGTGATCGACCAAATCCAACGATATGAGCATCTGTATAAACAGCAATTGCTTCACTTAGTGGAATTGAATCATCTGGTGAAGTGACATTATTGTTATCAATATAATTGTAGTCAGCTTGAGTCACAATATAATCTTCATCTAAGTTTACTTCAACAACTCTATGGGTAATAAACTCGTGTAATCCACGATCAAAATATGTAACGATATCATCAACTTTAATGTCTTGTCTTGATTCGTCATCTAACATTTCAACGAAAAGCATATCACCTGTATCGAATGTGCCATGCATAGAATCAGATTGTACAGAAAGCATACCTATACCAAAAATATTTGCGATGTTGTTTTCTTTTCTAACTTGTATGTTTGCAATTGAGAATATAAATAATACGGCAATAATGAAGTAAAATACAACATTAAATACAATACTCAATACTCTTCTTGCTTTAGATGGTACTTTTGGTTCCATGTTAATCTCCTTATAGCGCTCTAATCAAAATCCATGAAGGATTGGTAAGTGTGCGATTGATCACACACTTACCAGACTAGAAGCTTAACTAAATAAATTTATATTATGCTTAGACACCTGTGAATGAGAATGCTGCAGTCACTAATTGTGAAAGGATTGAGTTATAAGTGTTAGCATCCCAACCTTCTAACCAAATACGTACAGTTAATTGACCATAATATTGTGCACCAAAGTCAGTACCAGAACCTGATACATCATCTAATGTAACAACTGTTTGTCCACCAGCTAAATCAGTAATTGTAGAAATTGTAGTTACTGTATCTGCACCAAATGGTAATGAATTATTCTTAGCATAGTAGTAATTCATCGCACCAGCATCACCTTCACCAACAGCAACGCCATCAGATAAGTCTCCACCAGCGCCTAATACTACATTAGCTGTAGAAGCAGGTTTTTCATAAGCAACAACATGTGAACCATATGTTACATCACTTAACATTGCAATTCTCATACCATTAGATGCATCAACTGGTAAAGTACCACCGGCAGTAGCTGCACCAGTAACACCAGTGAAATCTACGTCGATTGTCCAGTTATAAGTATCTGAACTTAGAGAAATTGTTGACCATTGGATTGCAGTTGCAGTGTCTGATCTAAAGTTTAATGGTAATTCAATATAACCACTACCTGTAGAAGTCATTGCAGTTGATCCAAGTGTAAAGAAATTAATACCATCAGCTGTAGTTACATGGTTGAAAATTTGTTGATTTCCATATGTATCATTTAAATATGCTTCAACAGTTTCAGTTGTTAAAGTTGTAACCCAGTTTGCTGCTTCAGGATTTGCGAATACTGTTGCATGTGCGTCTAACGCAATTTCAATCCCGCTATCAGCTACGATTTGTGCTTCAAAAGGTTGAACAGTTGACGTATTCGTCAATGTGAACCACGCAAATGTCGTTGTTCCAAGTGCGAACACTGTAAGAACGACTGCTAAAATTGATAAAAACATTTTTCTTGTAATACTACTCATTTTTCTAGTCTCCTTTAATCTTTTATTTACTAGTTTATTTTAATTAACTTTCGTTAAGTTAATCCATCTTCTTCAGCTTTTCTAAGTAATTTAAACTCAAGCTGAACTTTTAATCTATCGCCATCTATTGCATCAAATGCATCGGCATCCCAACCTTCAATCCATAACGTAATTCTAAGTTTAGATCGATATATTGCTTTTCCATTTTCATCGACTTCACCAGTATCTTGTAGATTACTTACAATGGAATCATTATCTAATGCTTGATAAGGATTTCTAGGATCTGGTTCAGTTAGATGATATCTAACTTCTTGTAGGTTATCAGTTGGATCAATATAGAACTGTGTTTTAGCAACGAAATATGCATAAGCACCATAAGATTTACCGTAACCTCTATTCTCATTACCTGATGGATCAAATATCCATCTCTCTAAATCTTCTTCATTTCTTTCATCTGAATCATTGGTATCATCATTTAGCTCAATTAGTGATAATCTCACAGCATCTTTTGCATAATATGTCTCATCTTGCCCTCGCTCAATCATATTGCCTAATTCATCATAGACAAATGTTTGATCTGAACGCCAACGAACTCCTCTTGAGATAATGTATGTGCCAGTGTTTGAAACATCAAATGCTGTTGAATCACTTACATTATTGATTAAATAAACTTGATGTATATCTTCTGTTGTTTGAAACCAAATATCAAATTGTAGAAAATCTCTATTGGGATCAAAATCATCCCTTCTTCTTAATCCACCTGCTTCAAAATTTATGCCATCAGTGCTGGTGACTTCGTTTAATGTAATATCTTGAAATAATGTTTCTAAATCTTCTACAGTTAAATTATTCGTGTAGTTTATACCATCTAGTGAAATCAGTAATTCTTCACCAGTGGTTGCTGTTAGTGATAAGCCCTCAATATTATTTACGGTTGATAAACTTATCCAAGCATATGTCACAGTACCAAATGTAATAAATAATAATATGATGGACAAAATCGTGATATGAAATTTTTTAACCACGCCCATAAGCATCACCCTTACGCTTCAATTGAGAAACTCATTTGCATTTTTATACTGCCACCTGCTATATCATCAGTAGTATCAGGATCTTCTCCTTCAATCCACATAATAACTGAAAACTTTTTAACTTGTTGTGGAATAAATCTGTTAATTTTTACTCTAGTGACAGTAAAATCATCAACAAATGGTTCAGATTCTGGTAATTCAACTTGATAAACTGGAGGATTCCCAAATTCATCAGCTTCATCAGGTCTTTGGTAAATTGTCTCTATACCATCTTCAATCACTAGTACTCTAATTGCCTTATCTAAATCATTAACGATTTCAGTAATTCTAATACTGTAAGTGACATCAACAGTTTCCAATCCATTATTTTCTAAATAGAATGTATATGCCATATAGTCAATATCTGGATCAACATAATTTCCATCAGTATTTAGAACTTGATCAATTTGTAGCCAATTATAAGTAATGTCTTGAGCACCTTCAACAGGATTTGTTAATAATCTTGATGTCGTAACACTGAAATCTTTTGTCTCTGATAACACGATACCTCTGTTATAAGCATCATAATCAACACTCATCACGAAGTTTCCGGTATTTTGTCCATAAAAGGTAATAATCCCGAAAACAATGGATAAAACAGCTGAAATAATTAGACCAATTGAATAAATTCGTCTAGCCTTTAAGAGTTTATTCGCTTTTAGAACTGTTGATAATTTCATCATTTCACCTCTAAAATAAAAACCAGCGTCATTAAAGAATTAATGACAACTGGCTACCTTTTATACTCTATTAAGGCCCTTTAGCTTTGCGTCCCATAGTTACCTATGGTTTGCCTTTTACATCTAATTATTAATTAATTACCGCCGGCATGTCATCAAGTCTTTTAATAATAAAAGCCAGCGTCATCAAGGTAATTAATGACAACTGGCTACCTTGTAAAAAATTTAAGGCCCTTTAGCTTTGCGTCCCACAGTTACCCATGGTTTGCCTTTTACATCTATCTACATTTTATTCTAACTTAAAACAAATGTCAACAATTAATTATTACTTTAGAATTTTTCTTTACAAATTATTAAACCAAGCCTTCGTTCCAATATAACCTCTAAGTGCTTCTGCTGATATTGGTTTTGAATAGTAAAAGCCCTGTTGAATATGAATACCATAATCCAATGCTTTATCCATCATTTGTTTATCTTCAATCATTTCACAAATAATCGTTGTGTCATGTGTTTCAGCAAACTCTACTAATAATTTTGCAAATTTAGATTTCATATAATCTTCATCTTCTTTTAAAAATTCGTTATCTAATTTAATAATATCAACATCTAAGTCAGTGACTTTAGATAATGTATTATAATCTAGACCGAATCCGTCAATCGCAATTTGAAATCCCATCTGTTTAAGTGTCTTTAAGTTTTTTAAAATTGTTTCTTGTCGTTCAAATAAAGCAAACTCTATAATTTCTAATACAAAATCGTTTGCCTGTGCTCTATATTTCTTTAATATCTTTTGCATATCCATCGCAATTGAATCATTCATCAACTGTTTAGGTCCAATATTCATAGTAAATTTTAGTTTTTCTTGAGGAAAATATTGTGAGATTTCTTGTTGTGTCTTAATAATTGTTTCTAATCCCCATAGTGTGATCCAATGAATATCACCAGATTGTTCCATAATACCCAAGAATTTAAATGGCGATAAAAGTCCATGAATTGGATGGTTCCATCTAATCAGTGATTCGACACCATAGAGTCTTTTCTCTTTAACATCGACGATTGGATGATAGAATAATTGGAATTCTTTATGAGAAATCGCATGTTTGATCTGATAATAATATTCAACATGTTCGCCGCCCATTTCATCCATTTCTTCCGAATAAATTCTAATGTTATTTCCACCATCACGTTTAATGACATATGTCGCTAGGAGTAATGAACTTGTTAAATCCTTAATATTATGCCCGTGCGCAGGATAGAATGCAATTGCGATTGACGCAGTTGCTTTAATATCTGTGTCACCAAATAGACGAATTGGTTTTTGAATCGCTTGTTTAATCTTATGTGATAATGTAACTACTTCACTTCGATCATAATCATGATTGAAGAAAATCATAAATTCATCATTAAGCATACGTGCAATCTTCGCACCTCTTGGCAATGCTTTTTCCATATTTTTAGCAATTTTTTCAATGATCATTTCACTTTCATCTTTACCAAAGGCATTGATGAAATCAGTAAACTTATCTAAATCAATATAGACTAAGGTAAATTGAACTTCTGATCCAGTTCTTGCAATATATGAAGTAATCAGTGAAGTCATTTCATTTTTTGATAAAATACCTTCAATCGCTAATGCTTCTTCATCTTTGATTCGTTTTCTTTCCTTAAAATAAGATAGAGCTAACCAGTAAATGATTAAAACGAGAACAATGACAATAAGAAAGGTTAACACAATTGAGGTTAAATCGCTTATCAATATCATACTCATCTTTTTCTACCTTCTTTCTTAATAACTTCTACTTTTTTCGTTTTATTAATATTATATTCTTTAATCAATTGAATGGCTTGAAATTTAGAAACCGGTCTAGAGACCATATATCCTTGAATGATATCACATCCACTACGATATACGATTTGATTTTGTTTCTCGTTTTCAATACCTTCAGCAATCACTTTTAATTCTGTATCTTTTGCAAGATTAGAAATCATATGTACAATGGCTCTTGAGTGCTTATCATCAACCACACCATCAATAAATGTTTTATCAATCTTAATCGCATTGATTGGTAAATCTTTTAAATATTGTAGTGATGAATAGCCGGTACCAAAATCATCTAAGTGAATGCTAAATCCATATTTTCTAAGCAATTTCAATTTAGTGATGACAAGCTCAAATGAGTCAATCAAAAATGTTTCAGTAATTTCAAGACTTATCGTACCCTTCTTTAAATCATATTGCTCAAATGTTGAAATGATTTCATTAACAAATCCTGCTTGTAGCATTTGAACTGGTGAGATATTAATTGATACTTCAACACCAAATGCTTCAAATTCTTTTGCCGCTAGGAATGTCTCATGCAACGCTATACGTCCAATATCAATAATCATTGAATTTTGCTCAGCAAGTCTAATAAATTTAAGTGGTGACTCACTTTTATATCTTGGATTATCCCAACGAATTAAGGCTTCAAAACCAACAATCTTTCCAAGTTCATTATCATATTGTGGTTGATAAACCATCTTAAACTCTTGCTTGACAATAGCATTTGCTAAATCAACTTCCATACGATTTTGTCTAGAAGCGATAATACTTAATGATACATCGTATACGAAATGCTTTTTAATTGTGTTTTCTTTAGCATGTTCTAATGCGAGCAATAAATTATCTAATGCAATTTGCGGATTTAAAATTTCATATTTATCTGCTTCGATATTAAATACACCAAATTTCGCATCTACATTTAATAAGTTTCGCTCGATGGTGATAGGTTTATCAAAGATTGCATTTAGTTTTTCAATCCATCTGATGACCCATGTGTAATTATCAATATCTTTGAAAAAGACAACAAATCGGTCAACTTCAAGATTAAATAACATTGATGGATAACCTTCTAATGATTCTAATGCATAATCAGAAATCAATCTTAAGAAGTGATCACCACTTCGTTTTCCAAGTAACATGTTAATCTTACTAAATGAGACAATATCAAATGCGACAAGTGCATTATTTTTATGAACAAGTTCTTCATCTTGGAAGAATATTTTCAATTCATCAAGCAGTGAGTTTTTATTTGGTAAGTTAGTGACTGCATTAACTAAAGCTAATTTCTTATACTCATCAAAAGTACCTTCTGTTGAAGTAACATCATCACCAATAAGTAGGAATCCTCCTCTTGTTCTTGTGACAATGAATCTGATATATATCGTATCATTTGCTCTTGTAAACAATACTGTAAATGCTTTTTGTCTTTGAATGTGTTCAATCAAGTTTTTATGAATCTCATCTTCTTTAACTCTAAAATCTTCAACATTATCATAAATGTCTTGATTACCCAAAAATGCTTTAAACGATTTGTTATAAGATGTGATAAAGCCATCTTTTCTCACTTTCATGATAAGTGGTTTTGAGTAATATAGTTTTATACGTGCATTTTGAATGTCTTGTATTCTAGTAGCAAGTATGCGGTAAATCAAAACAGTCGAAATAGAATAAATGATAAATACAACAAGGAACACTGCCCATAATACACCATTTAGATAGCCAGTAGATAATCTAACATCCTCACCTTGATAAGACATGATAAAGTAGACTGGACTTTCAGTTGATTGTCTCACGTGTATTGGTGCATAGACTACATAATCATCACCTGAAAATGCGTCAGAGGTTAAAATACCTGATTGCATACTATATATTTGAGCTGAAAAATCATTAATGGAAGCTTGTGAATGACCTGCTTCTCTAAAATAGTCATTAAAATATTCGTAATCATTTACCGAATCATTTGAATAGAAAATTCTATTATCAGTCGAAATGACAAAATATTGATCTATGAGTTCATTTTCTTCAAAAAAGTGGTCAATATAGTTTGAAGCATCAAAGAAAACAACTGTTTGATTAACTTTAAAAACGATGTAAGGTTGATCGCTAAATGCTGTTGTTTGAAAAGCATCATTAAAACTGTAAATTGCGACCTGTTGATTAAAGTCACTTGTGTAAAAAAGCGATGTGAATTGATATGTGTTATCATCAATGGTCATTGTTCTGTTATCAAGCGTTCCAATGCCTAGTAAAGTATCGTTTAGAATATCAAAAGTTGAAGGGTCGATTTCAGCAATTGGATCAACTGTTGAAGTGACTAAATCTTCATAGCGTTCAAAGTCATAATTTACTTGCAAGGCAAAAAGACTTGCAACGTCCTCTGCTGAGACCACAAGTTCTTTTTCTGCTTGAGATAATATGTAGTTGTTTGATATTCCTACATATGCGAAAAATATGACAACCATTAAGAGCACATATGAGAAAATTAGCACTAATGCAAACTTCCAAGTATTTCGTCTCATAAATATTTCCTTTAAATCGCTTTATAACTATATTTCATGTTTATTATATAACATTTCATTTAAAAAATCATAGCATATCAGCGTAATAAAATCTAGTATTTTTTGCATAAAAAAAACTATATAATTTATATTATATAGCCATTTTCATTTCATTTGAACTTTTTTTCAAGCATTAAAAGTTTTTCTTTTAAATATATGTAATCCTTGCCAGAATAACCGGTTAATTTATTGTTTTTACCAATCACTCTATGGCATGGAATCATAATCCCTATAGGGTTAGCCTTGCAGGCTTGTCCGACTGCTCTTATAGCTTTTGGATGCCCAATTTTTACTGCAATATCTTGATAACTTCGTGTTTCACCATAAGGTATTTCAAGCAATGCTTTTAGTACTTTTTTCTGAAAATCCGTCTTTTGATCATAGTAAAAATTAAAGGGAAATTCTTTAATTTCACCCTTAAAATACCCATCCAAAAAATGGTTGATTTGCGTGTTGTATTGATCTTTATTTATATCATCAAAAACAAAACTTATACTGTATATTAAAGACCCTAGATATTCATATTTTATCAAACCAATTGGACTCTCAAAATAACCAATTTCCATCATTTTCTCCTAGAAATTCATATGGATAAAATACTGTAATGCAACCAGTGTTTTACCATCTAAAATATCTTCGTTTTCCATGAGCTTTTTGGCTTCTTCTTGATCATAAAATTGAATATCAATAAACTCATCTTCATCCATCGCTTTTGGGTTTTCTACCGGATAGATATCTGTTGCTAAATATATCTCTAAAATCTCATCGCTATAGCCAATGCATGGATATGTGCGATATAGGAGTTTTATATCATCAGATTGATAACCTGTTTCCTCTTCCAATCCGCGTTTTGCACATAGCAAGCCATCTTCATTTACGCTATCTTTCTTACCAGCTGGAATTTCTAGTGAAATCCCTCTAATTGGATATCTAAATTGTTTGCATAACAAAATTTTATGATCCCTTGTTAAAGCGATTATAGAGGCTCCACCAGGGTGTTTTACATAAATTCTCTTCGCTTCTCTTTGATTGTCTTCAACAAGGACTTTATCTTCATAAATATCAACAAAATCGCCCTTGTATATTAAGTTTTCTTTTAATGTTTTTTCGTTCATCATAACCCCCTAAACCGATCTTGGTTGTTCTTCAAATTCATCTTTTTTACCACGCTTAATTAGCGGTTTAAAATCAATTTTCCTATACATTATTATACCAGGAATTGTTATAAGTAAATTAGAAAGTAACATTGATGTCCATATTGAGATTTGACCAAGATCAGTATATGTACCCAAAATAAGGATCAAAGGTATTCTTAAAACCCATAATCTAGTCACTGTAATAATAAAAGTATACAAAGTATTACCAGTACCATTAAATGCACCTATAAATGTTTGGAATATAGCCATTAATGGCAGTGTTGAAATAACAAATATCATATAGGTATAGGCTTGATCTGCAGCTTCTGGATCACCATCTAAAAATAGATTGATAAGGGGTCTCCTTAAAACCATTAACAAAGGTGCGCCAATGATCATGATACCAATACCCATGATAAAGGTTTTCTTAACTGCATCTTTTGCTCTTTCTGATTGACCATGTCCAATATTTTGACCAATATATGCAGAAAGAATTCCACCCATGGCCATCACTGGCATTAACACGAGACTATTGATTCTGTTCCCCACACTAAATGCTGCAACCGTTTGATCACCATAGCTTACAATCATCGCATTCATAATAATAAATCCAATGGATGTAATGGCTTGTCCTATGGACGCAGGGATTGCTTTGCTAGCAGTTTCGCTAATGACTTCAATATCTGGCTTTAAATCATTTAAATCAATCTTTATACCATCTTTTGAGAAAAACAATTTATAGAGCATTGGTGGCACAATAACAACATTTGCAATTAAAGTTGCATAAGCAGCTCCACTTACACCCATGTTAAATGTTGAAATCAATACTGGTGATAATACAATATTGATAATAATCGTGATCACACCATAAATTACAGCAGTCACCGTATCACCACTTGATTGTCTAATTGATACAAATGCAAAAAACATAAAAACAAATGGTAATTCAAAAGAACGTATTTGTAAATATATAGCGCTTTGTTCTAATACATAATCACGTGTTCCCATTAAATACATAATGGAAGGTGATAATTGATAGGATGTAAAATTTAGGATTAAACCTAAAATAAACGCAATCAATAATAAATTCCCTGCATATTTTTTAACATCTGATCTTCTACCGGCACCAATCAATTGACTCATAAATGCTGTTCCCGCAGCACTTAAACCCATACCCAATGCAGTAAATGTTGAGTTCACGGGAAATGTCAGTGAAATTGCACTAATTGCTTGTGTACTATAATAAGGAATGTCACCAACAAAATACATGTCGATAACACTTTGTAAAGTTTTGATTAAATTGTTCAACATAAGTGGCAAAGCTAATATAATAATACCCTTATAAATATTTGGATCAGTTAATATTAAATGCCTTTTCTTTTCATCTTTGTTCATAGTCTATCTATCTTTCTAATAACGATAGATATTATATCATAAATGCAAAAAAAAAGTGAGAGTATACTCTCACTTGTCTTATATTATGCACGGATAGTCTTTAATGCTTTACCCCAAGTTAAAACTTGATCTAATAAAGCTTCTAAATTTGCTTTATGAAGTTCTTGTGGTTTGAATTCACTAAAGTTTTCAAAATCAGTAAATAATGATAATAATACTTGTGCTCTAACATCTGCAACCATTAATTCACCTAAGATACCTTTTAAGTGTTCTGCTGCTCTAGCACCACCAGCTGAACCGTATGAAACAATACCAGCTGATTTATTATACCAGTTATCTCTAGCTGAATCTAATGCGTTTTTAAGTGATCCTGCTAATGAATGGTTATATTCTGATACTACGAATACAAATCCATCTAATTCTGCTAATTTTTCATTCCATTTAGCAACACCGCTTTGATCTTCTGATGTACCTAGTAATGGAAGGTTATAATCTTTAATATCGACGATTTCATAATTTGCATCATCTCTAGCATCTGCAAATGCTTTAACCCAAGCACCAACTTGTGGACTTACGCGTCCTTCTCTTGTACTACCTAATATAATACCTATGTTTAATTTGTTTTGACTCATGTTTAAAATCTCCTTTAATACTTACTTTATGTTAGTATTATACTTTTTGTAACTATATAATGTAAAGTAATTTGCTTTTAAAATGTTTTAGTATATAATATACGCATAGGAGTTGATGACATGGAAGATAAAGTTTGTGTAAAATTTGAATCAGCTAGTAAACTTTTAAGCCGTCGTTGGATTGGATTAATTGTAAATCAATTACTTCAAGGACCTAAACGATTTAAAGACTTAGAATATGAAATTTCCATTTCAAGTAAGGTCTTATCAGATAAGTTAAAAGAACTGGAAAAATTAGGCATTGTCTTAAGACACGTACACCCTGAAACCCCAGTTCGTATAGAATATGAATTATCCCCAAAAGGATACGATCTAAAACCAGTCATGGATGCAATCACTACCTGGTCTCAAAAATATTACAAATAAAAAGGATAATCCTAGGATTATCCTTTTTTTCAGATGTATAAAATATTGTGTGGTAGAAGATAGGCTTTAAAAAATAGTGTGGTATACCACCTAATTTTGGAAAGCTCTATTTTTTTGTATAAAAAAGAAACCCTGTCTTATACTATAGTTAACTGTCATAACTTAAAGAAAGGAGGGTTTCATGGATTATGATACCATAAATATATTACATCTAGAAACAATTAGAGACAAGATTCAATTATTAGAAACGAGATTTGAAGAAAACCAATTAATCATAGAATTACGATTTTATAAACAAGAAATGATCTGCCCAGTATGTGGATCTGATCACATTAAATTTCATCGCTATTTATATAAACATATTATTCATTCAATCTCCACACATCAAAAAAATATGATTAGATTACATCAAAGAAGGTACCAATGCAAGGTATGTAAGAAAACATTTAGTGAATCAAATCCATTATCGAATAGCAATGAAAATATTAGTTTGTATACTAAGATATCAATATTAAATTATTTAAAAGATTATAACCATACCTTCACATCAGCAGCAAAACATTACTACATATCTATTCAGTCAGTTATTAATATATTTGATTCATATGTAGAATCGAAAAGACGAAAGTTACCTAAAGTCATCAATATTGATGAAGTCTTCACTTCTAGAACACATGATTATAAATACGCATGTGTGTTATATGATTTTATAGACAAGAAAATCATTGATGTCTTACCAACCAGACATAAAAACTACTTGATTAGATATTTCTCTAGAATACCTAAAAATGAGTTAGATCAAGTTGAAGTGGTGGTGATGGATATGTGGACTTCCTATAAGGAAGTCGTGAATCTATGTATCCCAAAAGCAAAGATAGCTGTTGATTCATTTCATTTGATAAGAACGCTTAATGAAATCATTAAACGTCTTAGAATTGACATGATGCATAAATACAAGCAAGACAAAAGTAAACCTGTACATGAAGATATGTATTATTACATGTTAAAAAAATTTCATTACTTCTTCGTTAAAAACTATGAAGATATCTATGATGGTAAGATTAAGATTCATAAGACTGGCCAGTACTGGCATAAATCAGATATCCTTCATTATCTATTATCCATTGATGATGATTTAAAAGAAGCCTATATGTTAAAAGAACGGTATCGAGAATTTAATTTAACAGCCGCCTATGATACGTGTGATGATGAGTTAAACAACTTAATCCATCAATTTAGAAATCATAAAATCAAAGCACTGCGATCATTTGGCAAGACACTCATTAATTGGAGAGATGAAATTAAGAATTCATTTTTAGTCTATGACAGTCGAAGAATATCAAATGGGCCTATAGAATCTGTTAACAATAAAATCAAAACTGTGATTAAGACATCTAATGGTATAAAGTCATTTAATAGACTCAGGAATAAGATTATGTATTCAATCAATAAAGACGTTCCAATTAAAAACAAATAAATAGAATAGTTATGGCAGATAAAAAGGCACTCGTCTGAGTGCCTTTACATTACCACATAATTTTAGAGAGGTCACATTGACCACACTATTTTGGAAAGGTCTATTTGGTGTTTACCACACTATTTTTTAAAGACCCTTTTTTTCATGCACCTTCTAAAGCTCTTTGATTAATCGTTTTAATTTCACTACCCAATAAGAATATGGATATGAATCCTGTTAAAAAGTCAGATGCTGCAAATGCTATCCAAATACCCATAATACCCCAATATGAAGAAAATATGAACGCAAATGGAATAAAGAATAGAACTTGTCTTGAAATTGTTACAATCGTCGCTCTAATCGGAAATCCAAAGGCTTGGAAGATTGATGATGCGATAATTTGGAATCCAACTAAAACAAATCCAATCGATAGTGTTCTAAATGCATTAGTACCAAGGGTTATAAATGTTTGATTATTCGTTTCACTAAATACTGTAAAGATCAGCGGCGATGCAAAATGAATAAATACATATCCTAAAATAAAATAGACGACGACAATTGAAGTTGCAAATGTTATCACTGATTTTACCCGGTGATGATTTCTTGCTCCATAGTTAAAACTTACAATAGGCACTAAGCCTTGCACGATTCCAAAGGATGGCAAGAAGACAAAGTTAATGACTCTATTAATGACGCCATAAATTGATTGATAAGTCTCAGCCATGGACTCACTACCGGCATATGTCTTAATAATTCTCAAGATAATAATTGTAATGATCGCCCCAGTTGCATTTCTTAAAAATGTTGGAAAGCCTACTAGAAGTGCTTCTTTAGATAATTTGAAATCAATCGAGAAAAAATGATTAAAGTGAATATTCAAATTAGACTTTTTACTATAAGCTGCACTAAAAATAAAGATGAGTGATGCAAATTGGGAGATTACGGTTGCAATTGCTGCCCCACGAACACCCATGTCAAATCCAAAAATAAAGATTGGGTCTAGGATGATATTTAGACCAGCACCAATCATAAGTGCATACATAGATACAATCGGTCTACCTTCTGCTCTCGTAAAATTATTTAATACCATTGATAAAGTTTGTGGAATAAGACCGATAAGGATGATGGATAAATAATCCATCCCATATTGGTAATTTGATTGTGTCGCCCCAAAGAATAATAATAATGGTCTTAAAAATATAAAAGCGAGAATTGCAAATATAAGTGCAATAACGATATCTAGTTTTAATGCTGAATTAACGATACGATCCATCGTATCATAATCTTTTTTACCAAATGCTCTAGAATATACTGATGCACTACCAACACCAATCATTAATCCTACAGCCATTAAAATCATTTGCACAGGAAACGCAAATGTTAATCCTCCAATAGCGAGTTCCCCTGCACCTCTAGCGACAAATAGGGTATCAACTATATTATATAAGGCATTGATAAGCATACCAGCCATGGCAGGTAGCGCTAGTTTGATTAATAGGCGCTTGACATTCATCGTGCCAAGCATAATCTCTCTGTCGTGATTCATATGTTTACCTTTTCTTTCTTTTTCAATAAAAAATGGTGAAGTCAACAACGTGTGCCAGACCTCATCATTTAAGTAAGTTTATTATATCATAGTTTTATTTTTAAACTTGTAGAATTGTCAAATTAAGTGCAACAGTTTAAATAAGTATTAATTAAATCTATTGCAGGTATAAAACGATTAACTTTACGAGGGCGGTGATTGATTAAATCAACCGCCTTTTCTAATTTAGCATCTGAGACTCTAAGGCTTGATCCTTTAGGGAAAAACTCTCGAAGTAATCCATTAGAATTTTCATTAGTCCCTCGCTGCCATGCACAATATGGATCAGCAAAGTAAGTTTTACAATTTAACTTTTCTTCTATTTCTTCATATCCAGCAAATTCTTTACCTCGATCAAACGTAATTGTTTTAACGAGATCATCTGGAAACTTTTCTAACATTTTGATTACTGCTTTAGTAACAACTTCTGCAGTACGATTAGGCACTTTAAATGCTAAATATAATCTAGACTTTCTTTCTGCCAGTGTAACAAAACAATAATTTGTTTTACCCTTTCTGCCTGAAACCATCGTATCAGCTTCCCAATGACCATACTCAAGGCGTTTATAAACACTTTTATCTCTTTTTCTAATTGGTGCGCCTGTATTAAACTTACCTCTAGTTTCTAGCGTACTTGAGGGCTTTCCTTTTCGTCTTAGCACTTTCTTATTCCCTTCACACAAGATACCTTGATCTATCCAACGATATATCGTTTTAAAGGATGGTAGTTTTAGTTCTGTTTTATATCCTACTATCTGTTCAGGTGACCAAGTCTCATTAAGTTTTTCTTCAATATATTCAAGGACTTCATTTGAAACATGTGCAGCTGTTTTATGACAAAGTTTCTTTCGTTTTTTATAAAACCACTGAGCAGTATTGGGGTAATAGTCAGGACCAAAGTCACTTTGATCATTAAAATTTCTATGGTATTCTCTAGAAATCGTTGATGGATTTCTACCTAAAACTCTAGCAATCTCTCTAAATGAATCGCCTTGTCGACTCATCTTAGATATACAGATTCTTTCTTCTATGGTAAGATGATGATAGAACATAATTTTCTCCTTTTTAATTAAGTGTGGTTACTTATATTATACAATAGAGAAAATTATGTTTTTATATTTTATTGGTGATGCACTTAGTATGATAATTCATCCTTGTAAAAAAACAACCCTATTAGGGTTGTTTTACTATTTTCTTATACGACGCCATGGAATGACGTATCCATTTTGTATCAGTGAAACCTCTTGTGCGACAATCAGTGCTTTTTCATCTTCTTCTGTAATAAGTTTAATGATTGTATCTTTATTCTTACGATTAGTATAAATAATAAGTAGTGTTCTTTGATCATCTTTACCATGTGCATCAACTGCTGTTGCACCATAACCGTTTTCGCGTAGCACTTTGACAATCTTATCAGCACTTTGTGGTTTAGAAATCACATGAACTTCCATTTTACCCACGGCAAAATAATTTTCCAATATAGAACCTACATAAACACCAGCTGCAAACCCAAGGCCATATACAACACCTTTAATTGGAATCTCAGTAACATCAGCAATTACGACAGATGCTACAAATACCCATAACATAATTTCGAAAAACGATAATAATGTCGCAGGTTTTCTAAATCCTTTAGTCGTTAATATCATGCGCATTGTCCCAATAGATACTTCAATAATTTTCGCGAAGAAAATAAAGAGTAGTTCCCAAACGGATGCTCCTGTAAAAAAATCTATGATAACATTAAATATCATGTAATCACTCCTATGCTTATTTTTTCATCATTGAAGAATATTGAGGTACCTTTTGTTCAGGATGTAATTCAAAATTAATTGCGCATAGTGCAGTAATTGCTTCACCAAATCCCGGCGTAATCATCTTTTGTTTACCCTCATAATAAATACCATTACCACATGCATAAATGCCATCAACATTAGTCTTCATTTTAGTGTCTACTAAAATCAAGCCTTTTTCAGCATCAACTAACCAATCATCATAAGATGTCTTTGTTGAAATCAATCCATAAAATGCTAGGACTTCATCAACATCGATACTGATGATTTCTTTTGTCTCAACCTCTTCAATCGTTATACTTTGGATCAGTTCATTTTCAATCACTTGATCTTTTAATACATAAGGTGTTAAGATTTTACCACCTTTTTCTTCAAACATTTCAAGTGAACTTAAATGTGCTCTAAATTCATTTCGTCTATGAATTAAATAGACTTTATCTGCAATATCTGCAATTGCATTTGCCCAATCGACAGCAGAATCTCCGCCGCCAAAGACAACGACTTTTTTACCCTTATAACTTTGTAGGTCACAAACACTGTAATTTAAATTTTTCGCTTCAACACCAGCAACCTTACGTGGTGTAAACTTACCACCACCATGCGTCATAAGTATTTTCTTGACTTCAAATTTATCTTTATCAGTGGTGATCACAAAGTAATCCTCTTTTCGATCAATAGTTAATAAAGTCTCATTGAGTCTTAGAGGAATACTATCCTCATATTTTTGATATTGGACATAAAGTTTATCAATTAACTCTTTTCCTGATAAAGCTTCAAATCCAGGTATATCATAGATGACCTTTTCTGTGTATAGATTTAACTGTCCCCCAACTGTTTGTGCTGATTCTATCATCACCGCATCAATTTTTCTCATACCTGCAGTAAATGCTGCATATAATCCTACTGGCCCTGCACCGACAATTAAAAGTTCTTTCATATAATGTTCTCCTTGTTTGAATATAAATATAGTATCATATATTTCTTTGTTTTACTATACTACTTAAAGTTTGGTTTAAGTCAAGAAATTGCAGAATTTATACTTTTAAAAGAAAAAAGTCAAGAATACTCTTGGCTTTTTAACTTATTATGATTTATTTTAACTTATTTTTACATAAAATTCAATACTTGGACAGTTGAATGCGTATTCAGATCATATGCATAAACTTGATCTCTTGAAAAAGTATAAATGCGATTTTCAATCTCAATACCACGACTGATTGCATTATAATACTCTGTTTCATCATGTGAAATGATGATAGGATCTTCGATCACTTGACTTTGATTAAAATCTACTTTAAATATGTAATAACTTGCAGTATATGACCAATCATAATCACTTTCTATTTCTTGATAACTATAACTGTTTACTGGAAAAGCGAACAGTCCTTTTTCAACGTTAATCAATAATGCTCTTGGATTATAAATAGCTTCACTATATGAATAATAATGCGTTTCATCATTATCTGCAAAACTATAAGTATCAAGTGGTGTACTGATATTTGTATCATATGCACTTAATTTCAACCCTGTAGTAAATCCATTTTGATCTGCATCAAAACCAAAACCAACTAAATAATCATCATTTCCCCATACGTGTAAATATGCTGAATATCCATCCTCGATGATTTCACCTTCTTCAATCACTGGCGATAATGGATTTGATAAATCTATGGTATAGAGTGGATCATGGGTTTCAAATGTCACGACTTGAGCGATGTCACCATTAAATCTTACTGATTTGACACGTTCATTTTCTTCACCTAGACCATCAGTGGTCATAGAGATTTCATTAAGTTTATCAATCGTTTCATCTTCTTCGAATATATATAATCGATTATCTCCTTGCCAAGATGATGTTACAACTCTAAAATATCCGTCATATTCATCCATCCAATATTGATTTTCAATATAGCCTTGGACATCAGCATTAGCAACATATGTTAATACTTTTTCTTCATCAAATCTAAATTTCAAAATTCTAGTAAATGATTGATAACTATCATTATCGTAGTTATATCCATATGAGATTGCGTATAAACTATTGGTATTTGCATAAATTAAACTAATTGATACCATGAAAGCTTGTGCTTGATATGTATAGTCATCTAGATTAATTGATGTAATCACAGACATTGAGTTGGTTTGATAATCTTCAAAGTAGAATATATCTTCATATGGTAGTAAATATGAATTTTCAATACCATCGCTTGTTGTTTCATAGCTTGGTCTATATTCTTCTAGGTCAGTGTATAAGTATTTTTGTGATAATAAATATAACATATTATCAATCAATCTATATTGATAAAAATGAGAATCTGTTGTTAGGCTAAAATCTAGGGTTAGATCTGTTCTATCATAGATCAGTACTGAGGCTGTATCATCCGTATAGTACCAACCATAATCAAACATGGAGTAATAATATGGATTTTCCTCATATGCATATCCTATTAAAATGACCTTTGTGTCGGTTAAGAAAATACCTTCAATATAATATGTATCTAAATCAATGGTTTGATTAAGTATGATCTCACCACTATCTAATACATCAAAGACATATAATTGATTACCATATGCTGGCGCGTAATAGATTTGATAGCCATCCGTCTTAATGACATCTGCTTCATCAACACCCTCAACTTGAATATTTGTATCAGTATAAGATCGATTTACATCATCTGCACTTACATCACCTTCAAGTCCATCGCCAGCACCTTCGGGCACTATATCCCATCTGTAAGCACTTTGACTATCCGCAATCATTCGGTTTAGGCTTTGATAAGATGCGACACTTTGTGCATCAACATAAGTCTTATGATTAATCACAGGATTTGGTACTTGTGTCATCACCATCACCATAATCACAAATATGCTTAAGACTGAAACATAACCATTTCTAATAAAAGCACCTGATTTAATTTTTTCTATCTCTAGTTCATGATTTTCTCTAAACTTGTTAAGTCTATTATGCCAGATGATATCCATAAAAAATTTATAGATAAAAAATAATGCAATACCTGAAAAAACAATACTCATAATCCATCCAAAAACTGTCATATTTTACCTCCTACTTAATGCCTAAGGCATGTTTAAATTTCGAAACATAGGAACGCGAAACATAAATGATTTCTCGATTAGTTAATTCAAGTTGCAACTTAGCATTATAAGTCACATGAATATATCTAATCTTGCGAAGATTAACGATAAATGATTTACCAATTCGAACAAATCCATGATTTTCTAACATATGCTCAAGTTGATAAAGTGGTTGTTTAATCTCTTCAGTTGACTTTTTGACCATATGCATCATGATATCTTCACCATATGATTCGATATAAGTCACTTTATCAATATGTACTTGAATCCATCCTTTTTGTGTAGGAAAAACCATTTGAAGCTGTTCTAATTCTAAATCTTTTAAGAGTGGCTTTAGTTTGTCTAAATTCTTTTCATCACAAAAAATGCCAATCTCTCCATCATGTAAACCATCATTTGAGGTCAAGATTTTAAATGTATTATCTGATTTAATCTTCTCGCTTACTTGCTTATGTTTTTCTTGATTCCAAATCACTTTAAACATAAACGTTCCTCCTAGCTTCATTCTATATAGAAATAAAACATGAATCAATGATTTATCAATAAGATGCATTATATTGCAATAACTTACATTTATTTTATCATGATAATAAAAAAACTGCTAAATAGCCTTAGCAGTTTTCTTTGGTTTTTTATTTTTTGGTTTACTATCTGCAATCACTCTAGCAATAGCCACAAAGATTACATAAAATTCAAGACGACCTAAGAACATACCGATTGTTGATGTCCAAAGGATGAGTCCTGGTGCACTATATCCAGTAATCCCTACGGATAGACCTACAGTACCTAAAGCTGATGCAAATTCGAAAAGTGAATCTGTAATAGAGTAACCGTAAACGGTAAAGATTAATGTACCAATAATAAGGGTTAATATATAAACCATCAAGAATGAATGGTTTTGAATGATTTCTTCTTTTGAAACAACTGTTCTAGTACCAATTCGATTAATAAATCTAGTTCTAATCGTTTTGTGGTGAGCGAGTTGATCTTTAATGTTCCACCAAATTGATTTAAATGCAAGTGCAACACGATATTGTTTCATACCACCGGCAGTTGACCCCATCCCTGCACCTAAAACCATCGCGATGATTAAAATGCTTAAGAATGTTGGTGTTAAAACAGTGACGTCAAAAGCTGAAACTGTTTGATACCCTGTCCCTGTAATCGCTGAGACAAACTGGAATGCAGATACTCTTAGTGATTCCCAGAAACTTATATCTTTAGCATTCCATAATTCAAATGTTAAAAATGGAAGGAATACAAGTAATAAAATACCTAGTAATTTGATTTCAACATGTTGAAATACATTTTTTAATCTACCACTGATTAAGTATAAGTGAACAAAGAAGTTTGTACCACCTAAAATCATTAATACAATCGTAGTAATCTCAATACCTACACTATGATATGCACCAATACTGCCTGCTTGAGTAGAAAACCCACCTGTAGCAAGCGCACAAATCGAGTGATTAAGTGCATCAAATGGTGTCATACCAAATAGGATATAAACGAACATACCTGCAAGTATATAGCCAATATAAATAGATAAGATAATGCGTCCTGACTTAATTAAGTTTGGGACAAGTTTATCACTATGACCTTCAGCACTGTATAGACGCATACCAAATTTATCAGAAATGGCAGATGTTAAGACTAAGACTAACCCTACACCACCAAAGAATTGTAGTAAACTTCTATAAAGTAGAAATATATGTGCAGTTTGAGTCACGTCGACAACTGTTAGACCAGTTGTTGAATAACCTGAGGTTGATTCAAACATCGCTTGAGTAAAATTATAGATTCCAGTTAACATAAATGGAATCGCTGAGACAATAATAGCAAGTAACCATATACCCACAACCAATATGGCATCTTGAGATCTTTCAAGACGTCCTTTTTCACGTTTCTTGAAAATAAATAAGATGATCAATCCAACGATAATACTACTTATTGAAGGAATCAAGAATTCATCCATATATTGAACTTCATCTGGATAAAAAATTACTGTTGTAAGTGGTAGTAATAAAATAATACCTACCAATACAGCAAACATTCCTAAGTAGTTAATAATCAAAGGATAACCCGATAGAATTTTTTTATTATTCATGAGTTTTTATTTCTTCTTTTGAATAAAATCAATCAATTCTTCTTGTTCATCTGGTGTTGTCACGATAATGAGGTTATCATCTGGTTGAATGACTGTACGCCCATTTGGAATAATGACATGTGGGTCTCTAAAAATACAACTGATGTTCATATTCTTAGGGAAATCAATATTCATAATTTGTTTTTCAACAATCTGGAAATCTTTTTTAATAGGTACTTCTAACATCACTATCTTTTCATCTTCAATTGATAATGTTTTAATGATATCTTCAACAGAAGATTCATTTAAAATAGATTGTGCAATTAAATAAGTTGAACTGATAACCGAATCAATACCTAATTTTTTAAATAATTCTACGTTCTTAGGGTTTTTTACCTTAGAGACTGTTTTTTTAATATTGAATAATTTTTTAGCTGTCATACATGTCACATAGTTATCCGTATCATTATCTGATAGTGCTAATAGGACATCAGCGTTTTGTGCTTCTGCATCTTGTAATACATAAGCTTTTGTTGGATCACCAGGAAAGACATCAATATCATTATTACTACTGATATATTCTGCGAATCCTTGATCGTCGTTAATCACGATAAGTTCATGACGTTCCTTTTTAAGCATTGAAATAATGTAATCAGATTCATGCTTTCCGCCAGTAATTACGATTTTCATTCTTCGTCCTCACTTTCATTTAAATCATTAAATTCACTTAATGATAATGTGAAAGGATAGATTGGTTTAATATTAGTCCCCTCCAAAAGTTTTCCTTTGTCATTATCTGAAATACGTACAAATATTTTTGGTACATTATAGACATAATAACAAACATGAGCTAAAAATATGTTGACATTATCTTGATCAGTTGTGATGACAGCAGTTTTTGCTTGTCTTATAAATGCATTATCTAAAACAGATAGATCTGTTGCATCTCCAACAACTTGGTAACCTGAAAACGATTCTTGTAGTTTTCTAAATGAATCATCGGTTGCATCAATAATGATAACATCTTCACCTTTTTCAGACATTCTTGTTGCGATGTTTGAACCCAAACGACCGGATCCTATAACAACAAACTTATTTCTTTTCATAATTGCTCCTTTAAAAAACAATATTTAATATCTTAAATATTTTAACACTATTTCATGAAAACACCAAATAATTACATTATCATCAAATGGCATTTTATTTTTTATCTACCTCTAATTTCGTAGGTGGTGTTAATAATTTATCATATGTTTTATCCATCATGATTGCGCCAAAAGGTGCAGTAATGATGATGGCTAGAACAGAAACCATGAGGATTAGTTCACCATGTGGAAGACCCCAAGATAGTGGTAATGCACCAATAGCAGCTTGTACAGTTGCTTTTGGTGTATAAGACATCGCTGTAAATAAGCGTTCTTTTGCCGTTAAATTAGTTTTTAAGGTAGATAAGTAAACTGCAAACATTCTGAATACTAATGCGATAATAATCAAAATAATCGCGAATAAACCCACATTGAGTAATACAGAGATATCAACTAGAGCACCTACGAGCACAAATAGCATAATTTCAGCAATCACCCATATCTTCTCAAACTTCTTAACAAGTCTTTTTGCAAGGATCGTGTACTCTCTATTAATCGCGATTGCCATTGACATGACTGCGAGTAATCCTGAAACTGCAACCCATGTAGAAACAGCATCTTCTAGTGTGATGAGTAAGAATCCAAAACTAAAGATTAAAAGTACTTTTAAAGTATCACGCATGTGTACTTTTTTAAAGAAATATACTAATCCGAGACCAACAGCTAATCCAATGATAATACCTAAAACAATAGAGATAGGAATATTGAAGAAAGTCATTGCCCCAATAGATCCACCTTGTTGATAACGCACTAGTGCATAAAAGATAATAATCGCATAGACATCATCTATAGATGATGCAGCTAAAATCATTTGCGGCACTTGTTTAATTTTCCCATAGCCTCGCTCCATCAGTTTAATCATACGAGGCACAACGACTGCAGGTGACACAGCAGCTACAACAGCACCCATAGTCATCGCTGATACATATGAAATATCAAAAAACATTGGTGCAAATATAGTAATTGCAATTATTTCTATTGTCGCTGGTAAAAACGATAGGAGAATTGCAGGTCTACCTACGCTTTTTAAATCTTTTAAATCAAGCGATAAGCCAGCACGAATTAAAATAACAATTAATGCAATTTCTCTTAAATCATCAGATATCGTCTGGATATTACCATTGATAAGATTTAACAGATGTGGCCCTAGTATAATCCCAGTTAATAGCATACCCAAAATTGTTGGTAGATTTAACTTCTTAAAAATAGAAATCATCAGTAAACTGACTAAAATAATGACTGCAATACTTAATAACATGCTGTCACTTGTTGTAACTAATAAATTTATGTTCATCATATCCTCCAAAAAAAAATTCTACAACAAAAATTGTTGTAGAACTCATTAGCTTGTTTGCGGTTTTAGCTTTCGCTAAGGGAGAGATTCATTCCCTATGTATTATTATATGTATTTATTTGAAAATGTCAATTAATGTTTCATATCATAGTAATCAAAATCATATAGATCATCTTCTTTTTTCTCAGCCATTTCATTTTCACTGTCATTATCTTTTGTATTCAATACAATAAAAATTGACATAATCGGTGCTACTAGACTAAGCCCAAAAGTAAATAATTGCGTTAAAAATGCATTAAAATTGTGTTGACTTATACTCATAATTGATAAAAGTGAATTATAACGCCCAATCACTTGTAAAATAATGAATACCACAATAAATGCAACTCTATTTTTTTCATCTTTAATACCAAGAAGTAACAACACATATGATCCTATGGTAAGGATTGATCGATAACTCAAACTCCAAATAGCAGTTCCAATGCTATATGGTGGTAATATTAAGTTTACTTGACTATAGAGTTCATTTTGATATAAAATCAACGAAATACCTACACTTGTTCCTGTTACTAATAGTGTAAGCGCAATGATTAGAATCAATTTTTCTGGTTTTGATAAATTAAAAAAGATAAAGATTGCAGAAATAAGATACGCAGTTAACGAAATGCCATATGCTACATTAAAATAGTTATAAGGATTAAGCATACCATTAATAGAATAACCGGTATTAAAACTAAAAAGAATCACAATCGCCTGAATTACGAATAAAATCGCAACAATCATACCATATTTTTCTTTTACATATTTATTTTTCATTTTTCCCTCCAAATATAAAACAACTTTACTCTATTATATCAAAAGATTCAATAAAATAAATGCTATATTTGGCATGTCTTTAATTATTATCTAAAACAACATTAAATAAACTTTTGTGATCTATGTATAAATCAAGTAGTGATTTAATCAATTGCACTCTTCTATGTTTAACCATAGGTGATGCACTTGCGTTATGTGGTGATATATATAGATTTTTTGCCTTCCATAACGGGTGATCTTTTGGTAGTGGTTCAGGATATGTCACATCCAATGCTGCACCTCTGATTAGACCATTATTTAACGCTTCTATCAATGCTTCTTGATCAATGATTTCACCACGCCCAATATTGACAATGAGACAATCTTTTTTTAATTGACTTAAGACATTACGATTAATCATTTGATTAGTGTATGTGTTAAGCGGTAATGCAATAATTAAATAATCACATGTTTGATATGCTTTATTTAATGCATGCATATCAGTAATGATATGATCAAAATCTTCTAATTCTTCATAGGTGCGCTTATATCCAACAGTCTCCATATCAAAACCTTTAAGTCTTCTAGCAATCAGTTGTCCAATCGACCCAGCACCTAAAATTAAAGCTTGTCTTTCATAAAGTTCAAAATGAAGATTTTCATGTTTCCAAACACCTTTCTTCATTTGATCATAATAGGTAAACATACGTCTATTAAAATATAGCATTTTACTAACCACATCTTCTGCAATCTGAATATCATATAAGCCTTTTGCGTTTGTGATCATCACACCTCTTTGTTTAAAGTATGATAAATATAAATGATCAAATCCAGAAGATAATAGCATAATCAACTTAAGTTTTGGAAACTGATCAAAAAATGCATCATTTTGATCATCATACATCCCAATAAGTATTTCACATTCAGGATCAACTTCAGTCGTAAAAACAATTTGTTTAAACATATCAAAAAGTGGTTCATAATGACTATATTTCATATAAGTTGTCTCAATATAAACTTTCATTTCTACACCCCCAGATATAAATCAAATGCTAATCTTTTACGATCACCCTCGTGATCCTTGTCTAATAAAATGATACCACACTCTACAAACCCATGTTTTTCAAATAGTCTTTTAGCCTGTCTATTATCAGCATGCGTATCAATTCTTAGATATTTCATTTTTTGAAATTTTGTATAATCAATAGCAAATCTCATCAATGCATCACTAACGCCTTGATTTAAATAATCCTTATCAACAGCTAGACGGTGAATGGTTATATATGGTAAATCATATCGCCATTTACCAAGAATATCCAAATAAGTCTCTTCAACATCTTGCATCAGATAAATCATACCGATGATTTTATCATCATGCTCATATACAAAAAAAGATTGATCATTGATATCTTTGATAAATCTTTCTTTACTAGGATTTACATATTGCCATTGATCAATGGCTCTACTTTTTAAAAGTTCGGTTGTCTTTAAACGTAGAGCCCAAATTTGATCAAGGTCTTTTAATACTGCTTTTCTAATCATTTTCTACTAATATGATACTCATTGGACATGCATCAATACCTAAAAGTGGTATCGCTTGACCATACATCATATATGATCCTTCCTTGACATCCTTTAAGCGAAGACCTTCAATGATGTCAATATCCTTTTGCATCAAACTTAAATGTGTTGGATGTCCACTTTGACTGCGTTCAATACCAAGTCCATCAACACCGACACCTGCAATATTTAATGATGCTAAATATGTTGCTGCATCTTCTTTAACATAAATAAATTCAAAATTAAATGTATCTTCAAAACTATTTTTAGTTTTGAAAAATACAAAATCATTTGCTTTAATATCTAAGTTCATTAAATCTTCTTTTCTAATACCATCAACGACGTTTGTTAAATCAAATACTTTAACATCTCTTATAAATCGCTTCACATCATACGTTGAAGAGTCTTTGCCATCTTCCATCATGTGAAGTTGGAAATCAACATGTGTACCGGTATGAACATTCATGATGATATTTGTTTCATGATGACCACTGTCCTTAAAATCAGCAACCGTTTGAAAAACTGGTTTCTTGCTTTCTAAGTTTTTATAAACTTGTACATTTGGATCAATTTTCATCGTTACATCATAAATTTTCATTACATATCCTCGCCTTCTTGGTCTTTAATTAAAGCTTTTAATTCAGCATAGTTCTTATATGTGATTGGTTCTTTTTGATGTTTTTTAATTTTATCAATAAAACTCCATGTAAGCTCAATTTCATCCCATCTTGTAAACAATGTCTTATGTTGATTTGCAATGTCTAATAATAATTTTTCATATGCTTCTGACATGTTACCATATGCCTTGCAGGCAACACAGTATTCCATTTCAACATTTTCTACATCATCACGAAGTCCTGGCACTTTTGAATTAAGTGTTAATCCAAAACCATCTTGTGGTGCAATCTTAATATATAATTTATTGGTAGATAACGGTAAGTTCCATTTTCTTTGTTCTGTCGTTTCTTCAAATTCTACGATAATTACTGATTCTTTAGCATCAAGCTTTTTACCAGTTAAAACATAAAATGGCACACCTTTAAAGCGTGGTGTATCAACAAATGCTTTTAAGAAAACAAACGTTTCAGTATTTGAATTTTCATCAATACCTTTTTCTTGTTTATAACCATCATATTGTCCAAAGATGAGTGAATGTTTATCAAATCTAAGGTTTTTAAACACTTCGACTTTCTCATTTTTAACATCTTCACTATGATAAGAAAGTGGGGTATCCATCGCAATCATACTCAACATTTGAAGCAGGTGAGATTGAACCATATCCTTAAGTGCACCAGAATTATCATAGTAGCCTGCACGGCCTAAGATACCATCTGTTTCTTTTACAATAATCTTAACATTTTTAATCGTTCTGTTATGCCATACCTCTTCAAAGATTCTATTGGCAAAACGAGTGACTAATATATTTTGAATCATTTCTTTACCTAAGTAATGATCAATTCTATAAATTTGTTGTTCATCAAAATACTTCCAAAGCATTTGATTAATTTCTTTTGCACTTTCCAAATCATGTCCAAATGGTTTTTCAAATACAAGTGAATGATTTAAATTTTCTTTTTCAATTAGCTTGATATGACTTAAATGTTTCGCAACAACATCAAAAAATTGTGGCCCAACAGCTAAGTAATATAATTGTTTTGTATTTTCATCAGAGATACTATCAAGATATTTTTTTAATCCATTGTAGTCATTTTCTTCAGTAATTTGCATTTCATAATAAGTCACAAATTTACTGAGCAAGTCGCGATCTAATTTGTTATTATCAGTGCCGACAACAAAATCAAGATATTGATCTGTACTGTAATCTCTTCTACCGATAGCAACGACTTCCATATTTTGAGAAACTTGCTTCTCAGCATATAATCTAGAAATTGCTGGAAGTAATTTTCTTGATGTTAAATCACCTGTTGAACCAAAAATGACAAATACTATATCTCTCATTTTTTCTTATATACAGCGTGACCGCCGAATTCCTTTCGCATTGCAGCGACTACTTTTTCTGCAAATTTATCTTCATCTCTTGATTTATATCTTGAAAATAATGATTGTGTGATAACAGGGATAGATACTCTTAATTTAAGTGCTTCTTCAATTGTCCACATACCTTCACCTGAATCATCTACACGTCCTGTAATATCATCTAAATGTTCATCTTTTGTGAATGCATCATGAATGTTACCCATTAAACTTGATTCAATGATTGATCCATGATTCCACATTTTAGAAATATCGACATAATCTAGATCAAAAGGTGATGCTTCTAATAAATCAAAACCTTCTGCAATTGCTTGCATCATGCCATATTCAATACCGTTATGTACCATTTTTACAAAATGCCCACTTCCTGGTCTACCTGCATAAGCATAACCATCTTTTGTAGCAACATCTAAGAATACTGGTTCAACAAAATCAATAACTTCTTTTTCACCACCAGCCATTAAACAAGCACCATTTCTAGCACCTGATGTACCACCTGATGTTCCTAAGTCAATAAAATCAAAGCCTTTTTCTTTTAAAGATTCATAACGTTTCATTGATACATTGAAATTTGAATTTCCGGCATCAATAATAATATCATTTTTATTAAGTAAAGGTAGTACTTCATCTAATACACTATCAACAAATTGATTAGGTACTAGCATCCAAACAACCTTTCTATTTCCATCATCAGCAAGACAATCTTTTAAATTGTCAAATACTTTCACATTTTCTTTAGCTAATACATTTCTAGCTTTTTCACTAAGGTCGAATCCCCAAACTTCATGTCCATGGTCTCTTAAATTAAGGGCAATATTAGCACCCATTTTTCCTAGACCTATTAATCTAATTTTCATATGATTCCTCCTAAATTTTATAACTATAAAGTATAACTTTATGTTATACCCTTTATAATATAATTATAGCATATCATAATTTTTATAACTGTGAATATGACTTAATAATTGTAGTTTGTAAAATTTAACACAATTAGAGTACAAAAAAAGACTTCTATGATGTCTTATGCAAAGCATTTTTTTGTTTCAGACGATTTTGTCTATCTAAGTTTTGTTTTATTAATACAGCTATCTTCATCACCATATAGATTCCAAATATAATCAAATAACTTAGGAACCTCAAATTATTGATTAATACAAGATGCAGTGCCACAAGTAAATAGAAAAGGTATGAAAAAAGATGAAGTTTCTTCCATTTTTTATACCCCATGATCGATCTTATTTTTCTAAATGATGTTACAATCAAAGGCACAGCCAAAAGGACTGCTAATATACCTAAATAAAATGCAATAGTTCCAGAGAAAATGCCAAGATATTCGAGATAGTATTCAAAATATCCCCATGCATGTGGTATTAAAAGTATAAATGCTATAATTGCAAGTTCTCCTCTAATATTTAAAAGTTTAGATTTGAACTCCCCTTTATCCATCACACCCATGAACATTACGACTAAAAAGATGCCAAAAGGCACATAACCTAAACTGAGTATATTGGCTTCATGAGAACCATAAAAGATTGCAGCAACTCCTGCTAAACCATAAAAGATGAAAGCATATTTTCTAATGGATTTACTGAAGTAGTAACCTAAAATTATTGTTGCTGCAACAGTTGTTAAGATGATTGTCATCAGTCATCATCCTCAACTTCATATTCAATTTCTTCATGTTCATCATCTTCATATTCATATTCATCTTCATATTCATCATCATCTTCATGATTGCCATTAAGTGTTGCACCTGATTGGATATCTATCGCTTGATACGTGTCACTAGTCGCACCAGCAATAATATCTGCAGTATCAGCAATTGGTTCTCTAACCATGGCTGTCATGAATAAACCTAGCATCATAAGTACTAAAATTTTATTTTTCATATCTATCTATTAAACTCCCATCTATAGGCTTATCTTACTGCACATAAAATAAATATACGACTTATTTGCTTTTTATATAAAAAAAGACATTACTGAATAAGAATCCGTTACATTAAAACGGACACGATAAAAAAAGAGACATATTAGAAATAAATCTAGTATGTCTTTTTTGATATACTAATAACAATATAAAGGAGCATACAAATGAGAAAGAATGAGAAACATAAAAGCTATAGTATCGAAGAGAAAAATAAAATCGTTTTATTATATCTAGATCAACATATGAAAATGATGGATATAGTGAGAAGATATAATATTGGAAGCAGATCACAAGTCTATAAATGGGTCAAACAATATCAAACATATGGCACTGTTATAGATAACAGAGGGAAAGCAACCAAACAAGATAACCCAAGAAAAGGAAGACCAAGAAAATATGAAGAAGATTTAACATCATTAAGTAAAGAAGCGTTGATAGAAAAAGTGAGGCTGTATGAAGATATAAAAAAATGCCTAGCCTACCTAAAGAAAAGTTAACCAAAGCATATTATCAAGTGATTGATATGTTAAGGAAGAAATATCCAGTTAAGCTCTTATGTAAGACATTAGGGTGCTCTAAAAGTGGATATTATGATTGGATAAAATTAGGTAGGCCAAAACATAAGGCATTTAATGAAGCAATTAATCAAATGGTTAAAGAAATGTATGAAGCAGATGATCGTCGAGGGATTCGAACTGTAAGAATGCAAATAAAAGCGGCATACGGACTCATTTTAACCAATAGAACCGTACACCGCTATATGAGAATCAATGACTTTATAGCCACTGTTCGCGTAAAGCATAGGTCATATCCAAAGGCTAGCAACCATAATATATCCAATGTTTTACAAAGAGATTTTACCACAAATAAACCCAACGAGAAATGGTCGATTGATATATCTTATATCTTTTTAAGAGATGGACTTAGTTATCTATGTGCGATCAAAGATTTATACGATAAATCCATCATCGCATGGCAACTATCAGAAAGCATAGATTTAAGGTTAGTTCTAGATACATTAGATAAGGCATTCACAAATATACCTTACAATCAAAGAACATCATTGATTATGCATTCGGATCAAGGATGGCATTTTACCCATCAATTTTATCGAGAGAAATTATTATCTGAAGGCGTGATCCAATCTATATCAGCTAAAGGTAGTAGTGTTGATAACGCTCCAATTGAATCATTTTTCGCAATTTTAAAGACAGAATGCATTTATAGAGAAAAACATCTATATAAATCAAATGTCTATACTGTGATTGAAAATTATATGTGTTATTATAACAACGAGCGTTTACAAGAAAAAATAAAAGAGCTCGCTCCTATAGAGTATAGGACTCAAGCTCTTCAGTCTCTTTTTTATTAGTGTCCGTTTTTAAGGAACTAATTCTAATGTCTCTAATTTTATTTTTTCTCTCTGATTTAAGTAACAACTGTATGATGATTAATAATACTGTACTCGTTAAAAATAGTCCAGCGGATGTGTCAAATACAACAACCGGTCTAATCTCATATAAAAATCCTCCAGCAAGTGGACCAAGCACTGAACCTAGTGAGTAAAATGATTGTCTCACACCCATGGCCATTGAATATTTACCATCAGTGACTTGACTTGCAATATAGTTTTGTTCAAGGGGCTGATAAATTGTTCTAATAATAACAAATAACATATAGACAGTATAGATGATCAACATGAAATTATTCGCTCTAAATACAAACCATATGATGATAGCTGCAAGCAGATGTAGTCCAGTAATCAGCGGTAACATCTTCTTCGTTTTAGCAATCATTGGTACTAAGATAATACTTGCAATCAGTGAGACAATGCCGGTCACCATATTAAATGTTCCGATATCATCTGGAAGATAACCTAGTTCATTAAAATATACATCTAAGTATTTTTCAATATTAATGCGTCCCATTGAAAAAAGTGTCAGTGAGACTAAAAATATAATGAGTGTTCCTTTTAGTGATGATATGTATTTAAATGAGGTAAATATAGATTCACGATGTTTTGGCTTTTCTTTTTGCTTAAAATCAAATGTAGCTAACACGACAAATGCTAATAAGATATTCATTAAAGCTTGAATTAAGAATACAATTCTCATATCATTTGTGCCCAATAGATCAACAAAGTATGGATTTGATCCTAATTGTCCACCTAAATAATAACCTACAGATGTACCTATGGTAAGAAATGCAGCAGAGAATCCTAAATTTCTTGTACGATTCTTTTTATCAGATGCTTCTACAATTTGTGCAGTAAATAGTGTCACTGCTGCTGATGCCCCAAGACCACTGATAAGTCTAAAAATAATCATGATTGCTTGATGATTTGCATAACCAAATCCAAATTGACCGAACCCATAAATCATAAGTCCTGCAAAAATTAAATACTTCTTATTTTTAATTTCTCCAAGTGAACCCCATAGGATACCACCTATCATAAGTCCTACGCTCATGATGGCAAAAAATATACCAAACATATAATCTGCAATGCCAAGACTTGTCACAAAACTTGGTGTAATAGGATGTCCTACATTACTAGATACTGCTTGGAAAAACACTAGGAAAAATATTAAAATGACTGATCTTTGTTTCTTCATAAAATTAATACGCTCTTCTCTTTAAACTAAAATAAAAAAACTACCTATATAAGTGTAACATAAATTAACTTATTTTTCTTGATATTTGAACAAATAAAAAGTGCTAATCAAAATTAGCACTATTTACGATTTTTCTTTTGTTTCATTTCATATAAAACTTCGATAAAGATATCAACAATTTTAGCATCAAACTGAGTACCACTACAACGGAGTAACTCATTGATTGCATATTCTTCACTTTGTGCTTTATGATAAACTCTATCAGATGTCATAGCTTCAAATGCATCAAGCACACAAATAATTCTTGAAAACAATGGAATCTCTTCACCTTTCAATCCCACCGGATAACCCTTGCCATCCCAGCGTTCATGATGGTGTCTTGCAGCAAGTGCGATATCGTGATATTCTTTTGCCGCACTTAAAATCTTATACCCTGTTTCAGCATGGGTCTTAATAATTGCATATTCTTCATCAGTAAGTTTTGCCGGCTTATGTAGTATTTCATCAGGAATTGCAATTTTACCAATATCATGTGTCATGCCTGCTAACTTTAGTCTTGCCGTATCAGTTTCATCAAAACCTAGCTTCTTCGCAATCTTCTCACAATATTTGCTTACCCTTGCAGAGTGAATTCGTTCATCATCATATTTTGATGTAAGTGTCGCTAATATTGTTTTAACTGAATTACTCTTATGACTCTTTTCTTCATATAATTTCTTTTGTTCAACTTTTTTCTCAACCTCTTTAATTAAATCAGAACCAGAAAGTTCAGGATCTTCATTAATCAAATATGCATAAGTGACTGATAAATCAATATTTCCATAGGTGATTTTTTCTAATGCTTCTAGTAACTCCTTACTCTTAACATTAATATCAAGCCCAATAGCATTACCTAAAATAACAAATAAATCACCATCAATTCTGTAGGCATGTGATTCTTTTCTAATAACTTTCTTAATTATTTCAGCAACTTCAATGAGTATTTTATCGCCAACATCATATCCAAATGCTTCGTTATATATGTTTAAAGCATTAATATCAAATGCATAAACAATTGGTTTAAAATCACTTGTTACTTTAAGTTGATCAAGCAATTGATGCAATGCTTGTCTATTTTCTAATCCCGTAAGTTGATCATGCGTTGCTAAATACTCAATTTGTTGTTCATTATTTCGTTTAAGCGTTATATCTTCTGCGATGACTGCAAATTGATCTTTATCAATTGGATATGCGACAACAGAGAAATATTTATCCAAAGGTTTTGAATAATCAATAAATCTAGTTGATCTCTGAGCACTTACGACATAGCCAAAACGTCTAATCCAAAATTGCTCAACGTCAGGAATAACCTCAGTGACTCTTTTACTTTCAATATCTTCTTTTTTTAATCCAGTTTGTTTTTCATAACCTTTATTCACATTTAATATGATATAGTCTACAGGCTTATGACTATCATCAAAAATGATTTGATGTGTCGCAATACCAAGTGGTGTTTGATTAAAAA
This sequence comes from Acholeplasmataceae bacterium, assembly GCA_963678355.1. Lineage (GTDB taxonomy): Bacteria > Bacillota_I > Bacilli_A > Acholeplasmatales > Acholeplasmataceae > WOFB19. The sequence goes on from OY782823.1 coordinate 875,606, forward strand.
GTTGGCGGTATTTATTTTCACTTTCTAAAATACGCTTATTAACTAATTCGTTTTGTTCTAATTCTACTTGTATTGACATTAGATCATGCTCATAAATCCCATAGATAACAAAACTTGCACCATAACCTACTGCAATGTATAAAATTAGATTTGCAATAAGTAACTGCATACTAGATTGTGAGTATAAATTTTCTACGTTGGTTGCATCAACTAATGCAACGATTATCCTAAAAACACCGACGATCACAAATAATAACATGACAGATGACATTGGCACCAAATATCTGTTTTTTAAAAAAGAACGTCTTGGAAGTAAGAATATATACTGAAGTAAATAATAATATACGGATACAGCTGTAACAATCACAATTCTAGGTGTTATTTGATCAGAGAAATAATTCAAATAGACAAGTGATACTAAACCAATAAACAAAGGAATAATATGAACATAGTTCATTTTATATTTTAATAGTCTAAATGTTCCTGCAGCACCTAAAACAATTGAGATTAAAACAAATGCCGTGGATGTCACAGAAAGATGTGTAGAATCTAATGCACCATTTAAATCATACAAGATTAAACCTACACCATATAAAAAGAAAGAAATGAGCCAATATTCTAAAAACGGCATTTGTTTTTTTAAGTACATCCAAAATATTAAAATGACTGCTGTATTGACAAACATTACTAATATAAATATTAAAATAACCGTACTTAAATCAATCATTTGAACACATCCCTTCTTTGGCTTTATTATATATCATATAAATTTATTGTACAAATCATTTAATTTACATAATTTTTTAATATAATTTTTACTTTTTTATAATTATGAATTATACTATGACTAAATCATTTTAAGCAAGGAGATTACTTATGTTTTATAATAATCCATTATCATATCCATACCCATCAAGAAGACAATCAGTGTATGGTAAAAACGGAATGGTATCAACCACACAACCACTTGCCTCAGAAGCTGGCTTAGACATTTTAAAAAAAGGCGGTAACGCAATCGATGCAGCTATTGCTACTGCTGCTTGTTTAACTGTCGTTGAACCTACATCAAATGGTATTGGTAGTGATTGTTTCGCTCTTGTTTGGACAAATGGTAAACTTCATGGCTTAAATGGTAGTGGATATGCACCAAAGGCTATATCTATTGATAAATTAAAAGATAGAGATTATACGGAAATCCCAAGATATGGCATGATTCCTGTAACCATTCCAGGCACACCGGCTGGTTGGGCTGAGCTATCAGAGAAATTTGGTAGACTCCCACTTGAAGAAGTCCTAGCACCAGCAATCAAATATGCAAGGGAAGGTTTCCCGGTTTCACCAACAGTAGGTTATCATTGGGAAAATGCTTTTAATCTATATAAAAAATACTTAACTGGTGATGAGTTTAAATATTGGTTTGATACATTTGCACCACTTGGTAGACCACCACAAATTGGTGAAATATGGAAATCAGAAGATCATGCAAAAACATTAGAACTCATTGCAAAAACTAAATCAAGAGCATTTTATGAAGGTGAAATTGCTGATCGTATCGTCTCTTTTTCTAATGAAAATGGTGGCTATATCAGCAAGGACGATTTAAGCGAATATAAGGTTGAATGGGTTCAACCTATTGGTATTAGATATAAAGGCTATAACGTTTGGGAAATACCACCAAATGGTCAAGGACTAGTTGCATTACTTGGACTGAATATACTAAAAAATGATTATTTTGATCATCATGATTCAGTCGATACATTTCATAAACAAATTGAAGCTATAAAATTAGCATTTGCTGATGGACAAAAATATATCACAGATAAAAAGTACATGAAAGTCTCTATAGATTCACTATTAAGTGATACATATGCAAAAAAAAGAAGGGACTTGATCACATCAGTTGCAAGGGATCCTGAACCTGGTCTACCTCCTAAAGGAGGTACTGTCTATTTAGCTACAGCTGATAGTGAAGGTAATATGGTTTCATACATTCAAAGTAACTATATGGGCTTTGGTTCTGGTATCGTCATCCCTCATACAGGGATTGCTTTACAAAATAGAGGACATAATTTTTCATTTGATCCTGATCATGATAATGCATTAGGACCTAGAAAGAAACCTTATCATACAATTATTCCTGGCTTCTTAACCAGAGGTGATGAAGCCATTGGTCCTTTTGGTGTGATGGGTGGTTTTATGCAACCTCAGGGACACATGCAAGTCATCATGAATGCAATAGATTTCAAACTTAATCCACAAGCAGCACTTGATGCACCGAGATGGCAATGGATTAAAGGTAAAACCGTTTGGGTTGAATCTTCAGTACATAACACCTTAATTCAAGCGTTAATCGATAAAGGTCATGATATTCAAATTCAAAAATCATCTGCTTCTTTCGGTAGAGGTCAGATCATCTGGAGAAATCCTAAAACTGGTGTTTATGTTGGTGGTACAGAGGCACGTGCTGATGGAGCAATTGCTGTATGGTAGTACAAGAACATAAAGACATTACATATTTTAAATTATTAAAAACAATTGTTACTATCGGTATATTTGGATTCGGTGGTGGTGCTGCAGTCATTCCTCTTTTTCACAGAGAAATCATCGAGAAATATCATTGGTTAGATGATGATGAATTTCAAGATATCCTATCCGTTTCAAATGCATTACCTGGTCCCATTCAGACAAAACTTGCAGGCTATATCGGTTATAGACTTAAAGGCATCTTTGGTATGATCATGAGTTTATTAGCAATCATTCTACCAAGTTTATTAGTCATGTTGTTATTTTATAATACGATCAATCAATATAGAGATCTCGATTGGATTAATGGGGCAATCTCAGGTGTATTTCCTGTGGTATCTACCATGATGTTAATGCTTACGATTAATTTCTTTAACAAATCCAATAAGTCACTAAAATTAGCAAAAAACATCATACTCATACTTTTATCTATTTTGTCCATCATCATCTATGGATTAAATCCTGCCATATTAATTATCATCATTTTGATTGCAGTCTTCATACCTAAAATAAAAGATTTATACCGATTTATCTTAATCTTTGGATTGACATCACTGATTTTTATCATGAACTATTTTGAACTATTTCATTTAATATTTTCTGATCAAATACAAACTCAAGATTTATCAAACCTACCTCAACTATTAAAATTGACAATCGCCTTTTTCATCCCTGGTATTATAGGGTACGGTGGAGGTCCTGGATCATTATCACTAATCTCATATGAAGTCGTTAACCATTTTAATTTATTAAGTTCTACTGACTTTGGATTATTGGTTGCTCTTCAAAGTGCACTACCTGGTGTCACTGCAACTAAACTTGCCGGAACTATTGGTTTTCAAACGGCTGGACTTTTGGGAAGTGTCGTATCTATCTTAGCCTATGTCATTCCTTCGATGATACTAATCATTTCATTATTAAATTTACTTAATAAATATAAACATACTCCAGTTGTTCAAAGACTTACATCATTTGTGGGTCCGGTTGTGATTGTACTATTGGGTAAACTTACTTTTGATTTTTTTAAGCATGGTATTAATCAATTAGGTTGGGTCATCACCATTCTTTTTATCATCATTAGTTTTTATTTACTCAAATACAAGAAAACACACCCATTTATTCTAATTATCATATCCATGATTTTTGGCGGTCTACTTTCAATTCTAGTAGAATTGTCAAATTAAGTGCAACAGTTTAAATAAGTATTAATTAAATCTATTGCAGGTATAAAACGATTAACTTTACGAGGGCGGTGATTGATTAAATCAACCGCCTTTTCTAATTTAGCATCTGAGACTCTAAGGCTTGATCCTTTAGGGAAAAACTCTCGAAGTAATCCATTAGAATTTTCATTAGTCCCTCGCTGCCATGCACAATATGGATCAGCAAAGTAAGTTTTACAATTTAACTTTTCTTCTATTTCTTCATATCCAGCAAATTCTTTACCTCGATCAAACGTAATTGTTTTAACGAGATCATCTGGAAACTTTTCTAACATTTTGATTACTGCTTTAGTAACAACTTCTGCAGTACGATTAGGCACTTTAAATGCTAAATATAATCTAGACTTTCTTTCTGCCAGTGTAACAAAACAATAATTTGTTTTACCCTTTCTGCCTGAAACCATCGTATCAGCTTCCCAATGACCATACTCAAGGCGTTTATAAACACTTTTATCTCTTTTTCTAATTGGTGCGCCTGTATTAAACTTACCTCTAGTTTCTAGCGTACTTGAGGGCTTTCCTTTTCGTCTTAGCACTTTCTTATTCCCTTCACACAAGATACCTTGATCTATCCAACGATATATCGTTTTAAAGGATGGTAGTTTTAGTTCTGTTTTATATCCTACTATCTGTTCAGGTGACCAAGTCTCATTAAGTTTTTCTTCAATATATTCAAGGACTTCATTTGAAACATGTGCAGCTGTTTTATGACAAAGTTTCTTTCGTTTTTTATAAAACCACTGAGCAGTATTGGGGTAATAGTCAGGACCAAAGTCACTTTGATCATTAAAATTTCTATGGTATTCTCTAGAAATCGTTGATGGATTTCTACCTAAAACTCTAGCAATCTCTCTAAATGAATCGCCTTGTCGACTCATCTTAGATATACAGATTCTTTCTTCTATGGTAAGATGATGATAGAACATAATTTTCTCCTTTTTAATTAAGTGTGGTTACTTATATTATACAATAGAGAAAATTATGTTTTTATATTTTATTGGTGATGCACTTAGTATGATAATTCATCTCTATAAAAAAAGCACTCTACGAAACTGTTTGATTAAAACGGACAGTAAATAAAAAAGAACGGAAATTATAATTAAAAGTTATAGTTTCCTTTTTTATTTAGTAGAATAAATTTAAGGAGAGATTGAAATGAGAAAAAAAAGAAAACATAAAATATTTACAATTGAAGAGAAAAATAACATAGTAAGGCAGTATTTAAATGGTGAAACCGGCGGTATGAATAAAACCGCAAGAACTTATGATGTTAGCAATTCAGTCATCGCAAATTGGATAAAACAATATCACACATTTGGGACATGTGTAGATCGTAGAGGATTAGGCACTAAAAAGGATATACCAAGCAAAGGAAGACCTAAATCAAAGTTTGATTATGAATCAATGACAAAGAAAGAACTCATTGATCATATCAAGATGTTAGAAGACATAAAAAAAACTATGGCTTACCTAGAAAAACAAAAGAAAAATATAAAGTCATAGATGAGTTAAAAGACACATATTCAATTAAAAAGCTGTGTATAGCATTAAAGTGTTCACGAAGCGGTTATTATGATTGGATAGCACTAGGTAAGCCAATATATAAAGCATATGACAAAGCATTAAATCAATTGATTATAAATCAATATAACGAAGATCATCGTCAAGGTATTGTAAGACTGAAGATGAATATTAAAAAAATACACGGTTTAAGCCTTACCAAAGCAACCGTGTATCGATATATGAGATTGAATCAAGTTCAATCTATTATCCGTAGAAAGAAAAAGAAATATGGACATGTTAAGCACCATGTCATACCTAATCTTCTACAAAGAAATTTTACCACATATCAGCCGAATAAAGTATGGAGTATTGATATTAGTTATTTGTTTACGAAACATCGAACCCTATACTTATGTGCAATTAAAGATTTATATGACAAAAGTATCATTGCATATCAAGTGAAAAGATTTATGGATATGTCTTTAGTGATTGGTACAGTCAAACAAGCTGTTCAAGCAGTACCAATACATCAAAGAAAAGATTTGATACTGCATTCCGATCAAGGATCTCACTTTACATCTAAAATATATCACGAATATCTCAAAGAGCACCATATAACTCATTCAGTATCATTTAAAGGCAGTTGTGTGGACAATAGTCCTATAGAATCTTGGTTTAGTACGTTAAAAACTGAAAGTATTTATTTAAAGCCTAAATTATCAGAAAACGAAATGCAAGAACTTGTAAGTTCATATGTAAAGTATTACAATGAAGAAAGATTACAAGAAAAATTAAAAGAGCTCGCTCCGATTGAATATCGTCACCAAGCTCTTTCTGTTCTTTTTTAAAGAGTGTCCGTTTTTAGCAAACTAACTCCTACCGAGTGCTTTTATATTTTTAAAAGATTATAATTTGCTATATGCTTCATCAGAGATCATATCAAACCATTCGTTTGATGCATCTTCTCCTGGAAGTGATACTGCAATGTGTGAGAACCAGCTATCAGCTTTAGCGCCATGCCAATGTTTAACATTTGCAGGAATAACAACAATAGATCCTGACTTAAGACTTACTGCTTCCTTACCTTCTTCTTGGTACCAACCTTCACCAGCTGTACAAATTAATAATTGTCCGCCACCTTTAGTTGCTTTATGTGTATGCCAAGAATTTGCACATCCAGGTTCAAAAGTAACATTCGCCATAAAATATGGTTTCTTACCTGGCATCATAAGCATTTTCAAATAAGATTTTTTGCTAAATTGTTTTTTTAGCATGAAGTTGTACATACCTCTTTGAAACATATTTGCTTGATCAAATACTTTAGCATCCATGATCTTAGTTGATGTTGCAGGTACAAACTTGCTTTTATTTTTTTTATCTTTAATCGCATTATATACTTCATCAGATACAGGTTCTAGCCATTCATTAGCTTTTTCTTCACCTGGAACTTCAAATGAGATGTGACTAAACCAAGTATCCGCCTTTGCACCATGCCAGTGTTTAACACCAGTTGGAATATAGACGATTGATCCTTCTGTTAGGCTTTGTGGTTTTTTACCTTCTTCTTGATACCAGCCTTCACCAGCTGTACAAATTAAGATTTGACCACCACCGCTTTTAGCGTTGTGCACATGCCAATTATTTCTACATCCTGGTTCAAATGTTACATTGGCTAAAAATACTGGACTTGTTTTTGGGTCCACTAAAAAGTTCAAATAAGAATTACCAATAAAATACTTTGCAAACATATCATTTGGTACACCTTGACCAAACATATTGACTTTGTCAAATGATTTATTATCTGTATATTTCATATGATCTACCTCACTTTATTTTATCATTCAATATTATTATAAATCATATAAAATCCATATACAATGACCACTTAAATGAAATATGTGGCATATCTCTTCTTCACCTTAAATTTTAGTAATAAAAAGGGTTTATTTGCTATAAACCCATAAATTTCATATATTTATTATGTATCTCTTCTGCAATCTCACTTAAGTGATGATCCTCGTTTTCAATCAGTAAATCAATACGTTTGAGTCTGCTTTTAATAAATACTCTTTGATCGTTATCAAGTCTTTCATTGATGATATTCATATCATCACCTCGATCGATCATTCTTTTTTTTCTTGTTTGTTTTGTTGATTTAATATAGACAATAAATGCTTTATTAGGATTATATTCAATAATAGAATTTGCCCCATTTGGATCAACGACAACAACACCTTTAGTTACCATGTCACGTTTTTGAAATCCATAATAATTGCCATTATAGATTGAGACTTCTAAAAATGCGTCTAACGCTTTTAAGTCTAGAAAATCTTGTTCACTTAAAAAATGATAATCAACATCATTGACTTCTTGGATTCTAGGATTTCTAGTTGTAGTAGTTATACATTTTGTATAACCATAAGATTTAAATAAGATTTTAGCAAGTTCTGTTTTACCACTAGCACTTGCACCTACCAATACGATCATATGCTTCACTCCTATGTGATATTATATCACGTATTTCATATGGTTTTTTGTTTACGATCATTTTTTAGTATAATAAAATATATAACCCAAATGAGGAGATCATTATGAAAAAATATCAAACAGAAATCCCAGCATTTACATTACGAGAAACCACTGTATCAGATGCACCTATCATCTATCATTTTATATACGAACTTGCCATTTATGAAAAAATGGAAAATGACGTGATTGCAAGTGCTAAAGATATTGAAACATCTATATTTATAGATCACAAAGCTGAAGTACTTCTAGCTATGGAAGATGATGTACCAATTGGTATCATCTTATTTCATGAAAACTATTCAACCTTTCAAGGTCAAGCTAACATGTATATAGAAGATATATTTATTAGCCAACCCTATCGCCATAGAGGCTATGGAACAGAAATATTTAAAGTCATTAAATCCCTAGCTAAGGCAAGAGGATACAAACGTATTGATTGGGTTTGCTTAAATTGGAATACACCTTCTATTAAGTTTTATGAATCCATGGGTGCTAAAGCTTTAGACGAATGGATATTATTTAGAATGAAGCTATAAAAAAAAGGCAAAATAGACTGAACCCCTTTTAGTAGACACTAATAAAAAAAAGGGGTTAATAACAAAATAAGAAACACTTCTATATAATTGATATATGGAGGTGTTTTTATTATGGCAAAAAAAGGACAAAGATTTAAGAAGTATGATTTAGATTTTAAGTTAAAGGTAGTCAAGGAGAAACAAGCAGGGGCTAGTTATCAATTCTTAGAAAAAAAGTATAAAATACCATGGGCAACCATCGCAACTTGGATGAGAATGATCAAAGATGATGGTGGACTCGAAGTTAAACCAAGAGGACAAGGCAACAAGAAAGATATCGACTATAAGGAGCGTTATGAAATACTAAAAAAATTCCAGGACTTCTTGGATACCAAAGAACCAAAGAAAAAATAAACTTCATCCATAAATACCGAGGAGTCCACAAGATAACACTGATGTGTGAAGTATTAAGGATAAGCCCTAAGACATATTATAAATATAGATATGTCAAAGACAGAGATTATGAGACATATAAATTGATTAGACGCATATTTAAGCAAAGTTTAAATACATATGGTTATCGTAGAATCACTGATGAACTACAAGATAGAGGTTATGATATCAATCATAAGAAGGTAGCAAGAATCATGCATAAGTATGGATTAAAGCCAACTTATGTGAAAAAACCACGATCAAATAATCAATATGTCAAAGAAAATATTAAACCAGACTTATTACAAAGAGATTTTAATCAAAAAGGATGGGTCACTGATATAACATATTTAATTTATCGCAATAAAAGAGCTTATTTATCAACCATACTTAATCTAGAGACAAGAAAGATAGTCGCTTATCAAATCAGCATGAAAAATGATAATCAGGTAGTGATTGATACGCTTAATAAAGCCATCAAGAAAACAAAAGATCTAAATGGATTAATCATCCATTCAGATCAAGGTAGTCAGTATGTATCCTATGCATATAAAGAAGTCTGTGCATCAAATGGTATCCTTATTTCTATGTCCAGAAAAGGCACACCACTTGATAACGCAGTCATTGAGAGTTTCCATTCACTTCTAAAGAAAGAGACTCTGTACAATAATGATATCAAATCTTTAAAAGAATATATAGCATTCGTGCATAAATGGCTTAAGTTTTATAACACGAAGCGAAGAAAAAATAAAAAGTAGACCTTTTTTTTATCAGTGTCTACTTTTTGGGGTTCACTTCAAAATTTGCCTTTTTTGTTTGTTATACATTCAATTAGAATTTTTTAACTAAGAATGAAGCGCGTTCTTTTGCATCATCCATGATTGCTTGAACATCGTTTCCAATAACATCAAGACCATCAGCACTAATTGTTGTAAATTTCTTAGCACCTAAGAATGATAGTAATACATTTAAGTATCTAGCACCCATTTCTAAGTCACATAGTGGTTCACAACCATAGTTACCACCACGAGCTACGAAATATACTGCATTTGTTGCATTGATTAATCCTACTGGACCTGTTTGAGTATATTTAAATGTAATACCTGAAACAGTTACATAGTCTAAATATGCTTTTAAGATTGCTGGGAAGCTTAAATTCCAGAATGGAGCAGCAATAACGATTTTGTCTGCTTCTTGAAATTGGTATGCATATTTTAAGATTGGGCTATCTTTACCTTCACCTGGTTTAGCAGCACGTACTGTGTCTAATCCATTTTTCGGTATAAAGTCAATGCCTTCTTCATAAAGATCTAATGTTGTAATTTCATCATTAGGATTTAATTCTTTATATTCTTTAATAAATGCGTCTGATAATTCAAATGTTCTTGATTCATTTGCTGGTTTTGCATTTGCTTTGATGTATAATACTTTTGCCATTTTTTTCAATTCCTCCAATTTATTTATGCTAAATTTTATTAATTTAGTCACCTTTATTAGGATATCACTAAAAAAACTGGATTCAAGGTACATTTTACGCAATCATTGGTAAATATTACTTATTTTTTAAGATTTTGTCCTAAAGTTAAGTGGATTTTTACCAGTATGATTTTTAAAGAATTTCCCAAAATGTGATAAATCTGTAAACCCTAATTTACACGCAATTTCAGAGATTGTTAACTTGTTATCTTTTAGCAGCACTTTAGATTCTAACAGTAATAAATCTTTAATCCATTCAGAAGCTGTTTTCCCACTGGTTTGCTTAATGACAGTAGATAAGTGTTTAGCTGTCATATGCAGTTTATTCGCATAAAAATCCAATTTTCTCTCTTCCATAAAATGGTCTGATATGAGTATTTTAAAATCATATAGTGTCTTTTCATTGGTCGTTGTTATATGGTTTTTATGTGGATGATCCCATTTTACAATATCATTAATTTCATTTAATATGATGTAGATAAAAGATCTGATTACATCAGGGGTATTCATACTTGATTCATTGATTTTGTCTTCAATGAGCATATAATAATTTCTAAACTTTTGAGATTGTTCATAAGTTAACGGGATGATGTTTTGGTCTTTTCTTTCAAAGAAACTAAATTTATCTAGTAGATTAACATCGACTTGATTCTCTAGAAAATAAGATTTTCTAAAAAATAAAACACGCATTTCCATCTGATTTGGTGAATTATAGAATTTTCTAATCACCTCAGGTGCAATGACGAACATTGCAGGTGCACTCACATGATGATGGAAAATGTCTGTCTCTACTTCTAGTTCACCATATGTTAAAAAACATACTGCATAGTATTCAAGTCTATGACAACCAACTTCAAAATCTATTTGATTTAACACCTCAAATAAAAATGGGGCATGTGATCTAAAATAGGTTGGTATTGAATTTTCGTTCTTTATAATTTTACTCATCTTATACCTCAACTTAATTTTACGTGAACATTATATCAAAATAGTAGATAAAAAGAAAAAGACATACAAATAAATGCATGTCTTAAATCTTGAATCTTATAATTTATTATTTACCGTTATATACAGGGAATAATCTTAATAGACCATAACCTAATTTTTTGATTTTCTTTAATGCTTTCATATCTTCATCAGAAATAACAAAATCAACATCAGCATTACTCTTCATATGTGCTGGATTTGATGTCTTAGGAATTGGAACTATACCTAATTGAACGATATATCTAATGCATAATTGAGGTACTGATACTTGATATTTTTCAGCCATTGCTTTGATGTGTTTATTCTTCATTGCTCTACCATGAGCAATAGGAGAATGAGCTTCAACTAAAATATCGTTATCTTGACAGAACTTAATTAATTTATCAGGTGTATTAGAAATATGTGCTAAGACTTGGTTAACCATTGGTTTAACTTCGCAATCTTCTAAAAGATTTTCAATATCCTTTTGTAAAAAGTTAGAAACACCAATTGCTTTTACTTTACCTTCTTTATAAGCTTTTTCCATAGCTTTCCATAAACGTTTATTTTCTTCATAAAAGTTTACTTTACCACGATATTTACCCCAAGGTTGTGGAGCGTGGATTAAAAGTAGATCTAAATATTCGATATTTAATGTATTTAAAATTGTATCAATAACTTCTTCTCCATTATCATATGCATTTTGATTTGGATGAATTTTACTTGTTACAAATAATTCATTTCTAGGTACGCCACATGTACGAATAGCTTCCCCTACACCAGCTTCATTTCTATACGCTTGTGCAGTGTCGAAATTACGATAGCCCACTTTTACAGCTTCTTTAACGACTTCTACAACGTCATTATCATTAATAAACCATGTACCTAAACCTAATTTAGGCATTTTAACACCATTTGATAGTGTGTAAGTTTCATTTAATACCATTTCTATAATCTCCTTTTTTTATTTTTTATTTAAATATCCATCAATAAAAATGGATAGTGTTTCTATAGTTTCCTCTATAGGATCTATTTCATAACGGCTCAATCCATGATCTTTAATCACTTTTTTCATCACTTCTGATGTTGAGCAATTATTTAAATATCCATAGAGCAGCGCTGAGTGAACTGAAAATATTTTGGCAAATTGTTCACCAGTGATTCCAGACAATTTCTTGACGATATGTCGCATTGCTTCATCTGATTGTTTTGTAAGTTCAACCTTATGTTTAACTGCGAAATCATAATCAACATTTTGTTCTAAGATAACATTTTTAATTCTAGTTAAACGCACAAGTGTCGTGTTTGGATCAAAAACTTCTCGAGTCAATCTAGCTAAAATGTCCTTAAGACGATCAACTGTAATTAATGTCTCATTTGAAAATGCATCTTCTAATTTATCTAACATATGTTTATATTCAATATCTAACATATTAAAAAATAATATTTCTTTTGTCTTAAAGTATTTAAATAAAATACCTTTTGACATATTGCATGCTTGAGCCAAATCAATCATACGAAAATCATTAAATGTAGAATTTTCATATAATTTAAAAGCTTCTTTTATAATGAATGCTTTCTTTTCTTCTTTTGCTTCAAGTGTCATTGCTCTTGCCATCATTACACTTCCTTTTATATTTGATTTTTCAAATACACTTATATTTTAATTGACCCTTGGTCATTTGTCAACATATTTATTCTGCAACTTCAAATTTTACTCTTCTGAGAAGTCGTTTTGAAAAAACTTTAACATCACCTTCAATTTTACCAATTGATTGAATGTCTAATCGCTCACCGTTTTGTGCATACATGACAACAAAACTTCGCATTGGTGGCCAATAGATGATCTCTCCAACTTCATAACCTCTATATACAGAATGATCAACAGGTAATGGTCTTCTAAAATTATGGCATTTTTCACGTCTAAACAAATCAAAGAATGTCAATTTAAACGGCATTTTTTTAATTAAAGCTTGTGTTGTTTGATTATTTTCAAACTCTGCATAGACAGTTTCTTTACCAACAGTCATTTTTATTCTCATGAAAATTCCTCGCTATTTTTCTATTTCAATTTTAAATGAGACTTGGCTATTAAGTGATTTTAATAATTGGATATCTTCTTTATCAATATTACCTAAAACCATAAGTTTCATTGGTAGTCTATGTTGGCCTGCATAAAATATGCTCAACCAGCCACCAACATATGTAATATCACCTAAATGCCAACCGAATTGGCCTTGACCTCTTTTTGTTTTCAAGTTTGGTGCAGTCGTACAAAAATCAACGCCAGATTTTCCAAATGATATATCCATTGGTAATAAATCTTCGAATGATTTAGCCGCAACACTATGATTTAATGTTGCATGTAAAACACCATATTTTGATGTTAATGTAATTCTAGTGCCATGCTCTAATCCACTTCTCCTTGGTGCTTGTTTAAACCATAGCACCAATAAAACAATGATGACAATGACAATACCTGTAATGATATATGGCATATAAATAACCTCTTTCTCTTAAGCTTTTCTAATCGTTAAATTGATTGATCCGCTTAACGCTTTAGCTTTTGATAGGTCTTCATCATCAATTTTACCAATAATCATAATATCCGGCATTTTTGTAAACTTTTCTTCATGATCAAGCAAGATTGTAAACCAACCACCAAACCATCCGATTTCGCCTAATTTCCATGTGTTAACAGTTTCATCTTTGTTTTCCGGTAAAGTGCCTACTGCAACGCCACAAATATCATCAGTTGCTCTTGAAACACCAATTTTATAAGGTAGTTTCTTAACAAGTGCTTGAGCACTTTCTGTTTGATTAAGTGTCGCTTTAATCTCAACACCATTCATATCTAATATAACTTTTGTATCCATATGTATAGACTCCTTTTTACATTTAAAAAATTTTTTTAAACTACGGAAAATAAAATGATTCCCATAGGGATAATCATGATAAAAGCCAGGGGCTTCCTCAAATTGAATGTTACCATACTTAAAATCATTTGTAAAAATGAAGGTGTCAGGAAATGCATTAAGGCCCTTCACTAAACCTTCAACATGTTGATGAGTGAAATCTTTATCTCCAACACTTGTAAATATATAAAAGTCATCTGGCATATATCCTCTAGATTTCACTGCATTAACTAAAATCTCAGCAGTCTCATATCCATGATTTAGTCCACCCATCATTTCATAATCCCAGCTGTCTGCTGCCATTGGCATAAAGTATTTTATATATTCTAAATTTTTTACAAAAGCATGCCATGTTGTTACACTACCCATTGAATAACCACCAAATGCACGATGGTCTCTAGAGGCAATTAAGTTTGCCTTAGAAATATCTTCTGCAAATGTGTGATACTTATCTTCAATCAGTGGCATTAAATAATTTCTAAACTCATCTTGGAAATCATCGGTCATTTGATTTTCTTGATCCATGCCTTGCATACCATGTATGTAATATGAAGGTGTGACAACAATTAACGGTTCTATATCATCATTTTCAATCATTTGATCCAATATATTTTTTAAGTCAGTTCTGGCATTTAAACCGCCAAACCATACTTCAGGAGATCCCATAGCACCATGCATTAAATATAAAATATTGTACTTAGTTTCTTTGTCATCATGATCATAACCATAAGGCAGATATACAAGTGCATATTTTTGATGCATAATCCCTAAACGATCTTTCATTTGATAATTAAATCTTTCTAAACTACCTTTATTTGATGCATTTTTAAAATACTGTTTTGGAACTTTTTCAAAAATGCTTGTTGTTAAATTTTCTATTTCTTTTTTCATATGATAAACCTCTAATTCTAGTAAACATCAACATTCAGCTACCAGGCAGTAGCTGAATATCATTTATACAATGTAAATCTTTTTTATATAACTTGAACGCTAAGAAGTTAACACTATTTTAATCTATATAGTGAAGCATACATATATAGAATGAGGGGATTGTTGTAGCAAAGTTATATAAACAACGGTCATTTTCTTCACTAAATCTCTAGTTGTTTAACAAGGGTCATTGTATAATTTGTTGATGTTTGATATTTCAATACCATAGGCATGAATATTTATATTATAAACCAACACACTTTCTAGCAATTTCTACTAGTTTTTGTGCTTTATTTGAATCATTTGCGTTTGGATTAGGTGATTTCATAGGCCAACCACCTGGTCTGCATTGCTTGTCGTTATATGAGTTACTTTGTTGTGAGAAATACATGCCACTATATTTTGGTGCATCTTCAGACAATAGACAATGAAGTGTTGTTTGTGCTGATTCTTCACTAGAATCAGTGATTCTATTCCAGAATGGTCCCATCATGATACGCATGATTTTCATAGGTCCACCATCTTGTCCAAAGTTTGATCTAGCAAATCCAGGATGTAGTGCATAAGCAGATACATTAGTATCTTTTAATCTGTCACCTAATTCTCGAGCATATAAAACGTTAGCAACTTTTACTTCTCCATACATTTGGAAACCGTTGAACTTTCTTGATTTCATATCTAAATCTTCAAAATGAACATCAGGTCGACGCCCTGGTCTTCCCGCATGAAGTACTGATGAAACCATGACGATTCTTGAATCTCTCGTTTTCTTTAAAACATCCAATAGTAATTCAGTTAAAAGAAAATGTCCTAAAAAACTTACTTGATAAGATACTTCAAAACCATCTTTAGTAACTTTTCTCTCTCTACCAGCTAGCATACCTGCATTATTAGCAAGTCCATTTAAATGATCATATTTATCCTTAAATGCTTGAGCGAATGATCTTACAGATGCAAAATCAGCTAAATCTAATTTCATAAAATCAACTGTACCTGATAAGTTTTCAAAGCCTTTCGCTGCTTCTTTTGCTGCATCACTTCTTCTACATGCCATAATGACATGTGCACCTTGCTTAACAAGTTGTCTAGTTGTCTCTAATCCAATACCTGAATTAGCACCAGTTACTATATATATATTTCCCTTTAAATTTCTTGATACTGTTTTCGCATCTAACCATAAAATTTTTCTTGGCATAAAGATACTTCCTTTCAATTGACTACAGGTCAATTATAGTTGACCATGGGTCATTTGTCAATTAATTTATGTACTGAAATATATTTTACGTATTTTTCACATGATTATAAAAAAGATGAACTATCATGAGTTCATCTTCTTTGTGTTTACTATTTAGTTTCGGAAGTTTTTTCTATTTGATCTAGCAGTATATGCAATTTAACACCATCTGAAAAACTTGGGGCGAGTCTTGTATGATTTCTAATATCAGATGCAATTAATTTATAAATACCACAAACATTTCTACTAATGACATCCTTAGGAAGATCTTCATAGTAAGATGCATCTGGTGTTAACACCTCTAGTGGTTTATTTGGATCGTTAGAACCTTTTATGTCTAACTGTACCATTTGACCATGTCCAAGTGGACCTGTAATTTGTATATCTCCTTTAGTTCCATTGATTTCCCATAAGAAATTATTGCCTTTAGTTATACCACCGCGGTAATGCGCTGAAAATGCAGCACCACTTTCAAACTGTCCAGAAACCATAATTTGATCTTCTGCTGTTGGTGTAATTGTTTCTTTTGTATCTGTAATGTATAATTTATTTCTTCTTAAGATAAGTCTTCCATCAACTGATTTTAGCTCTCCTAATACTTCTCTAATACCAGCTAAAGTATGTCCAAATGGAATTGTGAGCATAGTTGCTCCTGTTGATTTATCACTAAGATAAGCTAGATCCTTAACTGTTTCTGCACCCCAGTTTCCACCGTTTCCTATAACCGTCGTTGAAAGTACTTCTCCTACGTATCCTTCTTGAATTAATGCTTTAATGTACTGAACTTCAACAGCAGTTCTCATCTGAGTACCAGTTGTCGCTACAACACCCTTTTCTAATGCAAGTCG
Source organism: Acholeplasmataceae bacterium (assembly GCA_963678355.1). Taxonomy (GTDB): domain Bacteria; phylum Bacillota_I; class Bacilli_A; order Acholeplasmatales; family Acholeplasmataceae; genus WOFB19. The sequence continues at coordinate 892,700 of OY782823.1, forward strand.
TTCCAGTTCTAATGCTTCTTCTAGACCATTGGCTAAAGGCCATTCACAATGGACATGCTTACCTTGTTGAAGTGCTTTTTTAACAAGTTCATAATGATAAGGTACTTTCACAGTCACTACAACCAAATCCACCTCATCTGACATCACTAATGCATCAGGACTCTCAAATGCATATTTTAAGCCAAGTGCATCCTTAGTTCGCTTAGCACTTTCATAAGTAGAATTTGCAACGCCTATAATTTCATAATCATCAGATAAAAATTTAAGTGCTGGTAGATGTGCCATTTGTGCCCAGTGGCTATCAGGATTTAATCCTATAAATCCTACGTTAATTTTTTTATTCATGTCATCACTCCTTTAACAGGTATTATCTTATTTATCAAGGTTGATTTCAATTCATTTGCTTAAAATAAAAAGACCTTGAATTTAATCAAAGTCTTAAAGGTTTTCTATTCAACACTATCTAATAACCGATTGATTGCATCTTCAATTTGTTCATAAGCATTTTCTCTTGCATTACCAATAAATTCAATCGCATCGATAATTTCCCAATTCATTTTAGATGATTCTATAATATTTTCAAAATCTCTTTTAGCGCCACCAATCCATCCTGCAGATCCAAAATATAATGTCTTCTTACCAGTCATACGTTTACGTCCAATTTCATCTAGCGCATGTGCAACTGGTGGAAACATCTTATATTCATAAGTAGGTGCTGCAACGATGATTGCACTAGAATCAAGTGATTTAGTTAATACATCGCTTTGTGTATCTTTAGGTAGTTCAACTGTCTTAACAGCAAATCCTCTATCCTCAATAATCTGCTTAGAGAAATTTACCATTTTTTCAGTTGACCCATACATTGAACCCCATAAAATAGTCACTTGTTTTTTACCAGACCCATTTGTATAATCAGACCATCTTTCATAATCATCGATGATTTGATTAGGGTTAGATCTAAATAAGATACCATGTCCAGGTAGAACATAATTAATATCTAAAGTTCTTGTTTTCACAATCGCTTTTTTAACCATTGCGGCATAAGTCATCATAACATTTGAATAATATCTAATACCTTCAATATCATACATTGCTTTTTCTTCTGGTGTTAGTTCATCATCAAATAAATGTGCTTCAACTTGTCCAAAAGTACCGTATAAATCACATGGGAAAAGTGATTTAGAACTTACTTCATATGTCATCATTGTCTCTGGCCAATGTACATTTGGTGTTGCATAAAACTCTAAAACTTTGCCATTTCCCAAATCAATAGAATCCCCATCTTTAACCACTTTGATTTCAAGATCATCACCATAGAAAGCTTTGATCATATCTTCAGCTTTTTTAGTTGCTACAATTGTAAAATCCTTTGTGATTTTTTTAAAGTTTTCAATCCATCCAGAGTGATCCATTTCAACATGATTCACGACTAAATATTTAATGTCTTCTAATTTAATACCAATTTCATCTAAATTTTTATAAAGTGTTTCAGGTATGCCATCCCATCCAATGACACCATCAATAATCGCAACGTCTTTGCCTTTAACGATATAGGAGTTAAGTGATACTCCATTTGGAAGATCCCACATGTTTTCAAATACAATATTGTCAACATTCATCGATAAAGCATAAATACCATCGCTTACTTCCTTTTTGTTCATATAATTCACCTTCTTAAATCTTCTTTCATACATAAACATTATATCGCAAACTTGTTTATAATTATAAACAAATACTCTATTTATTATAATTAACCGTTTTCATTCATAAACATATGAATAATTTAACTTAAAGACGCATAGAATTATGGCTTTATGAAAGCACAAAATGACTTTTTCATTTATAAAAAAAATAGGACTTTTGTCCTAGATTTTTATATATTATAGACTATCTAAATAATCTTTAATAATATGTAGACCTTCTTCAACAAGCGATGTTTTTGTCGCTAAATTAATTCTAATAAATGAGTTTGCATCACCATATTTATAACCACCATTGATGAAAAGTCCTCGATCTAATAAATCTTGTTCTGCTTCTTTTGCATCAACGCCATATGCATTCAAATCAATCCAAAGTAAGTATGTACCTTCTAAAGGTGTAACAACTGCTTTTGGCATATTTTCTTTGATATATCTATATGAAAAATCACGATTTTTTTGTAAATATGCTCTAAGTTCATCAAGCCATGTATCGCCATAGTTATATGCTGCAATTAACGCATCAATACCAAACACACCAGGTTCAATCGCTTCTTTATCATTTAATGCACGATCAACTTTTGATCTTAATGTTTCATTTGAAACAATGATATTAGCAGTCTTTAAACCCGCAAGATTAAAGGTCTTTGATGGTGCCGTACAAGTGATGAGTAAATCCTTAATCTTATCGATTTTAATCATTGGTGTATATGCTTTCTCATATGTTAAATCTCTATGAATCTCATCAGATACAACCACTAATTGATGCTCATATGCAATATCTGCCACTTGACTCAATTCATCCTCTGACCACACTCTACCTACAGGGTTATGTGGATTACAAATAAAGATCATTTTCACGTGGTCTCTTTGTGCAAGTGATGCCAATAGTTCAACATCAAATCTGTATTTACCGTCTTCGTTAATCAGTGGACAATATAATATCTTAGCACCGTTGTTTCTTACAGATGAGTAAAAGTATTGATATACTGGAGAAATTACGATGACCTCATCGTCTTTTTCACATACAGCTTGAACAGCTGATGAAATACCAGCAACAACACCTGTTGTTGGAAGAATCCAATCCTTTAAAATATTAGTTTGATGTCTTTTCTTCCACCACAAGATCTCTGCATCATAAAACGCATCTGGCATAATAGAATATCCATAAATACCATGTTCTACTCTTTTATGAAGTGCACTAACAATTTCATCTGGCACTCTAAAATCCATGTCGGCAACCCAAAGTGGCACGACATCATCTTTTAGATCCCATTTCATAGAATATGATTTTTTTCTATCTACAATCTCATCAAAATTATACGTCATAAAAACTCCTTATTGATTAAATAGTTTCAAATTTTACTTTTGTATCAAATTCATCAATTAAAGTTACGATACCTTTAGAACGAATAACACCACTTTGTGGGTTTTTGACACTCATAATTTCAGAAACTACTGTGGCATCAACATCAGATTCTTCAAATGATAAATCACAATCGATCATTTCACAATTTTCTAAAACTAAATTTTCCGCATAACATAAAGGTTGTGTACCTGTAATTTTACAATTAACTAATTTTAAGTTCTTAGAATACCAGCCTAAGTATTCACCACTGATTTCAGAATCATAGACTGTGACATCTTCTGTATTCCAAAATAAGTCTTTTGCGTGTAGTTTTGAATTTCTAACAACTACGTTTTTTGTATGTTGGAATGAATAATTTCCATCCATAGTTAAACGATCTACTTCGATATTTTTTGAATGTAGGAATTGATATTCTCCTGTCAATTTAACATCTTCAATGACAATACCATCAACATCCCAAAAAGAATGTAGTGCATCCAATTCACTTCTTCTAACTGTGACATTTGAACCATCTCTAAAGATTTTTGGTCCAATAATTTTACTGTCTTCGAATGTTACATCTGAAGTATACCATACTGATGCACGTGCATCAGTTCCAAAAGTTGTATTTTTAACTAATACATTTTTACTCATCCACAATGGATATTTACCATTGGCATATGAATTAAGTACTTCTACATTAACGGCACGCTTTAATGATGATTCACCTGCGCCGATTTCTATTTGATCTAAAACTAAATCACTTTGATTAAATAAAGGTCTTTCTCCTTCAAATTTTTGGTTACTAATTTTTTTCACTTTCTTCATCTCCTATAAGTCATAAATTGTACGCCAAAAGTATTTAAAACGATCATCGATTAAACGATTTACATCTACACTTTCACTCTGTCTTATATATTCTATAATTGTACTCACATTATGATCCATGTTTAACCAGAAGAAATATATATCTGGAACATCTATTTCTCCAGATTGAATTGCTTCATTAATTTTCTCATGGAATTTATCATAAGCACCTGGTATGTCTTCTCTGACACATGATCTCACAGCTGGACTCTTTTTAAAACTATCAAAGAATAGACGCATCTCATCATGTTCTAGTCCAAAATTAATCAAAGACTTCCAAACTTCATACATATAATCTTTAAAGTTCGTTTCATCTTTAGCTTTATCAAAAGCTTCAAAGTACATCATTTCTTTAATGTAATAATATGTAGCAATCAGTAATTCATCCTTATTCTTAAAATAATTAAATAAAGATCCGTTTGATACACCTGAAACATCACATATTTGTTTTGTTGTCGTACCTTGTATGCCATGTGCAAGATATAATTTTAATGCTGCTTGCATTATTTTTTCTTTTGTTGACATCATAAAAACTCCTTTTGGAGTATCACTCCACATATATTCTACAACTTTTCAAAATAATGTCAAGAATAAAATATATTTTAGAGTGTTACTACACATTTTTAAAATTATGTGTATTAAAATATGTGATTTTATAACACAATCAAAAAAAGGACAGTTGTCCTTTTCGTTTAATTTCTTTTTTTGTGATAAAAATAATATGTCATTAAATATAAAAACAATAATGGTACGGCATAGTATATACTATTTAAAATGAGTGCTGTATGCCATGGTGCACTACAATATACACATCGATATAGAGTTATGCAAGCTATGGTTGAATCAATAATAAAAATAATCGTTAAGAACAAACTCGCATAAGCAAATACTTTAAATATTACACTTTGATTATTTATATATATATCTTTCCCTCTTACTATTGATGTAAGAAAATAAGCAATATAGAAAATTAGTAGATATATAATACCTCTAAATCCTAATATTGTATTTGGTAGGATCGATTCAAAAAACATATATATCGGAATTAATGCGAGAATTGATGAAACTATGACATGACGCCAATTATGCATAAATAGCGCACATATGATCCCTAATATCACATAAATCATTGGTAAAAATAATACAAATAAAGCATCAAGACTATATGGATTCAATTGAACTACCAAATACGGTATAAGTATACCAATGGTCGTATAAGTAAAACATAGTACAATCGCGTAAATATAATGTTTTATGATTAATGCATTCTTCTTATTGTCTAAGGTAATTTCTATTAGTGATTCATTGTCTAATAATCTATCAAGACTTACATTAAAAATCCTAGAAATCTCTTTTAAATTATCAACACTTGGTATACTTCTATCATTTTCCCACTTAGAAATGGCATTTCTAGTCACATATAGTTTTGATGCAAGTTCTTCTTGGGAAAAGTGATGTTCTAATCTCAGGTTCTTAATATTATTTCCGACGCTCATATATTCACCCCTCAAAACAAATATAGCATATATGACTGATGTTTCCTAGAAACTTATAGTTACCTTGAATTATATGCTTCTTCTAATGACTTATCACTCCAAAAAAACTCATGTTCCAATGCATAACTTATATGTCTTTCTTCTAGATAATGTCTAGCCTCTAAAGTTAAATCAGTCGCAAACACATAAATTAAATTCATGCTTTGTTTAACCTTATTGATTTCTTTTTCTACGATTCTAGAACCATAGGCTTTTTCATGTGGAAATATGACAAGCGTATAATTTAGATTTTTATTTAATTCATCAGTTAGATGAAGGTATGCTTTTGAGCATATATTTCTAGCCTTCTTAATATCAACATCATAATAAATTTTACTCTTCATATAGACCTCTATTATTTAATAAAAAAGCAGTGTGATACACTGCTTATCATCTTTTATAAGTCAATACCAATAAAACGTTTAACCAAATAACCAATTAAGAAACTGATTGCTGCAACTGATAGACTGACAAATGCCATACCGAAGAATCTTTTCTTAAATGAATAATCTTTTGCAACTGAAATATAGTAATTAAAGATTGCAATAATCACAACTGCAATACCAATAGAGACACCTAAACTTACAACATAATTTGTAATGAATAAGAATGGTAGGACAAGTAATGTCACTGTAATTATATATGCGACCCCTGTATAGATTGATGCTTTTAATGGATTATTAGAATCTTCGCCATCATCTTCTTCAGTCTTTGTAGATAAATATTCACTTGCTGCCATTGATAAGCTCGCAGAAATACCTGTAATAATACCTAAAAGCGCAATCGTTCTTGAATGTTGGATACTTAAAGTAAAACCGGCAAGTGCACCAGTGAGTTCAACAAGTGCGTCATTTAAACCTAAAACGACACTGCTCATGTAAGAAAGTCTTTCTTCATTTAAAAGACCAATCAATTCCATTTCATGATTTTCTTCTTCTTCGATAATCTCTTTGATTTCAGGAATATCTTCAACCAGTGGTTCATAATTATTCACTGCATTGCGTTCACCTTTTTCTAAAAGCTTTACGCCAAATGTAAGCCCAAATACAATGGAGATAAATGTGTAGAAGAAAATGGTAAAACGACTAGCTTTTACATCTTTTTTTGTATAAGCCTTAAACACTCCATAATGAATAAGTTCTTCATCAGAAATTCTTTTAAGTACGTCACTGTTTTCTTTCACTTTAATTCTTTTCGCTAAATTTTTGTATATATAATGCCCATTTATTTCTGCTTTTTGAAGTTTGATTAAAGCTTTCATTGAAGCTTTACTAAATTGTTTTTCCATGTATTCACCTCTAGTACTTATTTTAATATTTTATTAATAAATTATAACTATTGAAATGGTTAGTCTTTATATTTTCTTAATGAAATGTATTTAGATACTTTTCCAGTATAGTCCTTATACTCAGGATATTTATTAAGTGAAATACCTTCTGAAAATAGTGAACTACCAATAAATAGTAGAATCAAGAACATAGAACCTACGATAGTCCAATTAAATACATAATAATTAGTTACACCTGCTGTTATAGAGAATAAATATAATACTACCCAAATGGATTGTTCTGAAAAATAATTTGGATGTCTAGAATATGCCCATAGACCATGTGTATTAAAACCTTTATTATATGGGTCTGGTAGATCTTCTAGTTTTTCACCTTGACCTAATAGTTCATATTTCTTGTTTTGAAAATCATTTTGTTGCTTATCTGCAACTGTTTCTAAAATGATAAACCCTAATAAAATGATAGCAACAATTAAGTCTAATATGTTAAATGCTACAGAAGATTCCATGACAGCAACCAACGGAAGAGATATTGCTAGGACTAAAGCATTTTGATAAAACGAAATGAAAAATAGATCAAATAATGCCCATTTCCATCTTTTGTTTAGATTTGGGTCTTCTCTTAAGACAACCCATCTATAATCTTCTTCTCCTTGCCAAAATTTAATTGAGTAAGCACCTTTTTTTGCAAAGTTATATGTCAATCTAACACCCCAAAGTGTAACAAGTATTGACATGACGATTAAGCGAAGACCAAAACCGCCCTTAAATGTAATGATCCAAGTATATATAATAGGTAGCACAGACCATAGTTTATCCATTTGAGAATTATTACCTGTTATTTCTCCAACGATAAAACAATAAGCAATACTTATACCACAAACAATCATTAATATGATCAGTGTTTCTGACTGAATACTACTAAGATTAAACCCTCCCAAAACAAAACCTAGAATAGATAGTGTTAGTGTGATTATTACTGTAATGATAATGCCAATATTCTTTTTCATAAAATCATCCTTTTATTCAAACTATTTTGTCCTTCCTTATCATTGTATCATAATATATATTTAAAAATAAAAGAACATATGTTTTTATATATGTTCTTACACTTTATAATTTTATTTATTTATATATCATTATCATATATTCTTATTTTTGGTCATTACATGTTGTGTTTACAAAAATTGACAATACTATACTATATTTATATAATGATATATAAATTCAATTCAAAATACAACATTTTATAAAATTAGAAATTTAGGAGTTTGTTATTATGTCTCAATTAGAAAGAAAATTAACTGAATATATTAAATCAAATTATAATGGCAAATTCATTACTAAAGAAGATGCGATAAATTATTGTCCACGTTTTGTTGTTGGTGTATATAATGATGAAATTTCGACAATCACAGAAGGATATATTGAAGAAAAAGATTTGATTGGTATATATTTATTTGATGAAAAAGATTTTCCAAATAGAAAATACACATTATAGCCAAGCAATCATACACCAACCAAAACACTACTTTTTGTTGAGAGCAGAGATAAAATAACTGTAAAAAACATTTTTATCCATAATCCATTTTTAATCAGTCAAGATTTAATAAAAGAAATGTTTAGTTCAATAAAGAGCCATTTTAGTTGATCATAAAAGAAAAAATTTAAAATGAAATCTAATATCCGGTTTACTCTAGGTGTCTTGTCATTACGGAGTTTTACTTTAAAATCGTTCGTGTTCGACGGAGTTTTACTCATTTTCCGATGGAGTTTTGCTTTTTTTCGGATGGAGTTGCTTTTTTGATATTTTTAAATAAAGTGTTGCAATATTATTATAAAATATCTACAAAAAAGAGCAAGACAATAATCCCTTACTCTTAATTATATTCGGATTCTTTCATTTTATGTCTAGTATACTCTTCTAGCATTCTGGAATATAAACTTGTAATTCGATACTTACTTATGATTTTTTTTATTATTGAAGTAACTGAGCAGTGAATAAGATACTACCAAACAAATTGATATTGAAATATTGAAAAATAATAATAGTTTATGCCCAATTATGAAACTGCCAAAGAAATAAGTGCTGACTATTGTTATAATTAATAAAAGAATTGACACGATTAAATATTTCCCAATAAATTTCTTATCATTATATTTTAATAATAATCCACCTGCTAAAGAAAGTACAACATAAATTATGAGGCCAGTCGAAATAATTAAAAAACTAATTGAATGATACCAATAAGCTGATCTCAATAATTCATCTGCTTGTTCAAGATTAGTATACATATCCAGATAATGTAGATAACTATCATAGTATACTGGAAATAATTTGAATATACCAAATAAAATTCCAAAACCAATTATTAAATCGATTAGAAAAGCTTTAATTTTCATAGATAAACCTCTGTTAGAATTTTTATTGTTACCACAATAATGGTGGCATTGATTCAGCTCTCACATATTCATCAATTTAAATAAGTTATATAAATATATCTTTTGATCTGCTAATATAAATGATGGTTTAAGTTTTTTCTAAGAATGATGAACTTAATACCAAATTATCAATTGAAATATATGCAAAATAAACCACTAATCCAATTGAACTAAACAGGTGTACATCTAAACGAAGTAATTGACTAAAAACTAGTAGTAAAGTATAAATTAAACCAGTAATAGACCAGTAGTAAAATGTTTTACCAGTATTTATTTTACTGTATTTCGAAATATATAATGAATCAATTTTCATAAGTAAACCAAAAAAAACAATGATATATATTATATAGGAATACATAGCAACATAATAAGTATCTACTATTAATAATAAATCGTCAAGTCCTGTTTCCCTATACTCATCCATCATTTTACTTATTTCAGATGAATAAAACATACCAACAAATATAATTAGTCCTAACATTAAAATAATTAGTATTATAGATATTATCTTTTTTTTCATATTTGCCTCCCCAATAATTGTTTCTTTACATAATTATATCACGTGTTTATAAAATAAAAACATAACTTATTGAGGTTATGTTTAAGTAACAGAATGTCTTGTCATTACGTAGTTTTACTCTAATATCGCTCGCTTTCGACAGAGTTTTACTCTATTTCCAACGGAGTTTTGCTTTTTTGAATGGAGTTGCTTTTTTTATTTTTATAAAAACAGTAAAATAAATCTTTAATATTATTAACATCTATTGAATAACTGAATTGGTAATTATAAAGAGGGTTTTCACATAAAAGTGAATTCCCTCTTTTTATTTAGTATGTTTTCCTTCAACCCACAAATTCTTTCTATTTGATTGAGAAGTCACTTCTTAGTTCAATTTTCGTTTATAGATAAACTTTTGCTAAACTTGAATATTTTACATGTAATAATTTAAATTAAATATTGAATTAGATTTGATTAATTAACAAAATTATAGACCCTTATACTAAATAAGTAAACTTATAATTCCAATCAACAATCCAATTATGCCTAAAACTAAGCCAATTATAGCAAATCTCTTTTTGTTCATTAAAATTCCTCCCTAAGTTGTGTAATAATAAATACGCACAATAAAAGTATAACAAAAATAACTTATTTCATTTTCCCCTCTACATAGTGATTTTGTTTACATTTATTGTATCAAAGGTGGGATATGAAAGCAATATTTCAAATCTCATTTCCACCAGGTGTCTTGTCATTACGGAGTTTTACTCTAAAATCGTTCGCGTTCGACAGAGTTGCTTTTTTTGACATAAATAAAGAGCAAGATTTTATAAAATCCATTGCTTCTTAATTAACTGTGATTTGGATATTTAATTTCAATATAGTTTTTGATGTCATTAGTTATTTGCTCGGTTTTCTTAAACCTTTTCTTCTTATTAAATAAAACCACGAATCCTGACATTCTAACTTTTGAATCACTTAATTCGATATATATTGAGCTTTCTACTTGATCATCTTCACAATATATCTTTTTTATTGCTCTGTAATCAATATTTATTTTAAAAGGTCTGTGAAGTACCATGAATTGATCATATAAAATAATTTTAAACGAATAAGCAATATAAACACTGAATAAGCAAAAGGCAAAAACCAATAAAATAAAAATTGATAAAAATATGTTTTTATCATCAATAATAAATAGAATCAAATATGAAAAAAAACCTATACCAACGAAAGAAATCTTCATTTTTTGTCTCCTTTTTATCCAACTAGTCAAATTCAAAAGTTATAAACTGTCTTGTCATTACGGAGTTTTACTACAAAATCGCTCGTGTTCGACGGAGTTTTACTCTATTTCCAACGGAGTTTGCTTTTTTTCGGATGGAGTTGCTTTTTTGGCATGGAAAAATGTAATAAATCCCCTCTGTTTTCTCAGTGCTTTTTCATCTCTATCATTTGTTATTAAATATAACTCTCTACTAAGTACTAACTACAATGTTCTATATGACGCAGAAAAATATCCTAAAAAAATGCACCAACTTGGAAGTTGATGCACTATGATTAAAATTCACTTAATCTTCTCATTAATATTCTATAGCATTAATCACATTATATATCATCTATCAATTATTATATAACCAATTGAACTTACAACAAATATAGCTACTACAGATGTATGTACGAACAAAGCAGAAATAATATTGACTGCTTGCCAATCAATTAATGCTACTATTGTTAATGTGATCATAGTGATTAATGATAGTATTGAAGAAATCAAAAAGATTAACTTTAAGTTTTTCTTACTCATGTATACCACCTCCAATTAAATATTTTGAAAGATTGCATAACCCCCTACTGCCTCATCAAAAGTAGGATCATTTATCCAAAAATCAGTTTCATAGTTAATAAATGGTGGAGTTGAAGTCAAAGAAATTTTCCCCCAGTCTATTGATCCGCTACCTGATTGATGAGCATAAAATTCAGAAAAAGTTAATCCAGTTGTACCAGAATTAGTTCTTGTGAAATTCATTTCCAGCTGCATATGAAAATTTGAATATTTAGAATCATATATATATCCAATGACACTAAATTGGTCTTTTGGTAATTCATATTCAACACCAACATAATGTTCATCATTATGATCATATATATATTCTGAATAATCACTTCCATCAAAAGTTATATTATATGATGATGAAGTAACTGTAGGTGGACCATATAAATAAGTTATATGCAAATCATGATCATAGGTGAAAGAAGAATGAATATCTGGATAAGATTGTCCTCCAATAAATTCTTCTTTTAGCATAACATCTTCAAAACCAATCCTTAATATATCAGTAAATCTTTGACTAGGTTCCGTAACCCAATCTATTTCAATTCTAATATAGACTTCTCCACTGCTTCCAGCATCTGCATAATAAATATTGTAAGAATCAAATGTCATATAATCAGTTGAATCATAAATTGATCGCACGATGTTTGAACTACTACCTCCTCCTCCAGGAGGTTCAATTTCAAATACTGGAGTAATCGAATAAGAACTTACTTCATCCGAAAGTATAATATCATCTTTGTCATACTTTTTATCTTTATCTATTTTATTATTGTGATCTTGTACTTTTTCTTTGAACTCTATCTCATTCATTCTTTTATATGACCTTGAGACAATTTCACCATTGTCAACAGTATAAGATGTTTCAATGTTAATTCTATCATATGACAGCTCTATAATATTTCTATTAGCATATTTATTATATGTTTCCAAGTCTAATTTTTTAATTTCATCATCTGATAAGCCGAATAACTTGAACATATCGTAATCCGAATAAGAAACACTTATCCCATTATCGTTAACTAAATATACATCACTAGCATATACATTTGATGTAAGCATTAAACATAAAAAGAAAAAAGATAATAATAAAATTGTTTTTTTCATAAATCCCCCCTTATTGTATAGATTATTATTAAATCCTATTGCGTGCATTTTATCACTTATTCTAATTCTTGTCAAATAAAAATAAACATCTTCAAAGAAAATTTTACGCTAGGAAGTTATCATCATTAATAGAATAAATCAACTATATTTTATAAATTGTAAATCATAAAATTCTAATATTAATTCAAATCCGGTTTCCTCCAGGTGGCGGAGGAAAGGGGATTTGAACCCCTGCACCGTTTTATCAGCCTACAAGCTTTCCAAGCCTGCCTCTTCAGCCACTTGAGTATTCCTCCATGGTGCACTCGGCATGATTCGAACATGTGACTTCAGTCTCCGGAGGACTGCGCTCTATCCATCTGAGCTACGAGTGCTTTTCCACATATATTGTAACATTTTTTATTCATAAATAATAAAAACTGAGTTAAATAAACTCAGTTTATAATTCATACTAAAGTATTTTTTGTCTACTTATTTTAAAATGCTATATTATATAATTTTGTCAATATATTTTACAATATTTTCCGGTTCAAAGCCAGGTGAGAATCTTGCGATAATTTCACCATCTCGATTAATTAAGAACTTGGTAAAATTCCATTTTATTTTATTGCCAAAAAATAAATCTTTTAACCCTTTCTGTTCTTTTTCACCACCACCAATTTCTTTTGGTGCTGCTTCTTTTAAATACTTAAATAATGGATCTTGGTTTTTGCCATTAACGTCAATTTTGGCAAATGTAGGAAATTTTGTCTGATAGTTTAGTTCACAAAAACTCTTAATACCTTCGTTATCCTCAGGTGCTTGATTCATAAATTGATTACAGGGAAAATCAAGAATTTCAAATCCCTTATCATGATATTTATCATGAAGTGCCTGCAATCCCTTATATTGCGGTGTAAATCCACAATGCGTTGCACTATTAATAACAAGCAATACCTGTCCTCTAAATTTTTCTAATGATAACATATCATTATTCATTGTTTTTACACTAAAATCATAAATTTTCATTGCTTTCACCTCTTATCTATATTTTAACAAATATTGAGTTTATTTACATTTTATATACATATTCCAATATCCTAATTCATCATCATGGTAAAATATGTTAGAGGTAGACATATGATACTTTGGAAAAACGGGTATATTCATACCCTTGAAAATGAAAATACCATAAAAACTGATATTGTGACTCATCAAGGTCATATTTTTTCACTTGATAAAATTAAAGGTCTACAATATGATAGAGAAATTGATCTCAAGGGCGCTCATATCTTTCCTGGCTTTGTTGATGCTCATCTACACATCATAGGCTATGGTGAAAAGCTTAATCAGATTGATTTATCATCAGATGATGATCTATCTTCTATTCAAAGTAGGATAAGTGAGGCTATTTCTAAAGGTTATATAACTTTTTATGGTCTCCCCTTAAATATTATTGATAAGCATAAACTAAATGATATATCTTTATCACATCCTATCATTGTAAAACATACTGATTATCATACATATACAGTCAATGATGTCGTATTAAATCATTCAAAAATCAAAAGTGATACTGGTATTATTGATTTAGATCAAATGATTGAAATCAATAAAATCTTATCATCTTATACCAATAATGACCTTGTTAAACTTATCAATTTATCCATTAAAAAACTTCATAGTTTTGGTATTACGGGTGGACATTCTGATGATCTTCATTACTTTAATGGCTATTATGACACCATCAATGCTTTTAAGAAGAGTTTAAAACTACATCCATTTAGAACCCAATTACTCATGCATTATAAAGAAGTTGATCATTTCATCAATTCCAAAGATGTTTTTCTAGATCAAAACGAATTTCTTCAATTAGGACCTGTAAAAATATTTTATGATGGAACAATATCTTCAAAAACTGCACTACTAAAAAGTCCTTATAAACATACAGATTCTAATGGTTCAATCGTTATGACAAAAGATGGCTTTATAAAAGAGGTTATAAAAGCCAGACAAAATTGCTTGCCTGTAGCTATTCATGTAATCGGAGATAAAGGTTTAGAAGATGTCTTAGACATTTTAAAGAATCATCCTCCAAAAGCAAAACTCAATGACCGCATCATCCATGCATCACTCATTTCTAAAAAAGCACTAAACATGATGGAAGGTATGCCAATAACTATTGATGTTCAACCACAGTTTATTAAAAGTGATTTCCCACAATCTTATCAATATTTTTCTACCACTCCAGATTATATTTATCCTTTTAAGACATTAATGGATCACGACGTCGTGCTTTGTGCCTCATCTGATGCCCCTGTTGAAATACCAAATCCTCTTTTAGGGATACATGCATTATGCACGAGAAAAACCTTGGATGGTGTTCTTGATGAAAAAGAGATTATCTCTAGATTTGAAGCAATTAAACTT
Source organism: Acholeplasmataceae bacterium (assembly GCA_963678355.1). GTDB lineage: Bacteria > Bacillota_I > Bacilli_A > Acholeplasmatales > Acholeplasmataceae > WOFB19. The sequence goes on from OY782823.1 coordinate 907,726, forward strand.
TATACAATTTATGCCAACAAACCTACATACAAACAAAACAGAGGACTTCTTAAAAAGGGTTATATTGCTGATTTTACGATTTTTAACGAGAATCTATTAACAACACCTATTGATGAATTACTAAAGATAAAACCGAAATATACAGTCATCAATGAACAAATAGTCTATGAAGACAAATAAAAAACTCAATCCCAAGGATTGAGTTTATTTTTTTAGTCTGCTAAAGCACCCATTGGATCCCAAGGTTTTAACACTTTAGGTTCTTCTTCCCATGCTTTTGCTTCTGCATCTGATAAATATTTCTTGTCAATAACTGCTTGATATACAAAACGGTCAAACCATGAATCAGATTGAAGGTAGTAACCTTTCTTACCGTTTGCGTCGCCCCAGCTATTTTCAATTTTCCATCTCACTGGTTTACCATCTTCAAGATGAACACCAGTAATAACCATAGCATGGTTCATTGCACTTTGAGCATAGTCAAGTTGATCAGCTTTTGCCATATCAAAATTCATGCCTAATAATTCAAAATCATATGCTTGATCATCCCAAACACCACCACTGCGGTCTCCGAAACGTCCAACATCTGATCCAAACCATACAACTTCTCCTGCAAGTAATTGTTTAACAACTAAAGCTTTTAGTTCACTCATTTCTAAGTTTAGATATTTAATATCATGTCCACCAACGACATTACCTAAATATGAAACTGTATAAGTTTTCATATATGGTTTATCTTGTGTAGGTGAATTAATGATACTTACAAAGTCATTTAATTTATCACCTAAAATATCATTATAAAATGACAATGGTGTTTGATCTTTTAAACTATAGAATTTATCATTTGATACATATTCAAAATCAAATGTCTTTGGAGGTTGCCCAAAGCTAGTGACTAAGAATGTATAGAATTCATCAAGATATTGTTTTTTAACATTTTTGATTTCATCTTTCTTACCAGCTGCATTTAATTGTCTTACCTTAGCAGCATATTGTCTTAGTTTAATATTGATTAAGCGATTCATGAAGAATGTTTTACTTGATGCTGCTGTTTCAGGCATAACATCTTGAGGAACAACTCCATATTTCAAGATTAAGGCAACGAACATATCCCATTGACCACCATCTTGAATACCTGTTCTAAGTAAATGTTGCAATGTGCGATCATCATAGTCACAATCAAGGAAATCATCCATAGCTTCCATGAAATAATTTATTTTTTCAAATTTATCCCAAAAAGCAGTATAATTTTGAGAAAATTCAAATGACTTTAAGTCATATTTTTTAGCAGCAACTTCTCTAATCACATTAAGTCCTGCGAAAATCCAGCAACGACCACTTTGTTTTTGGTTAGCAACTGGTAAAGTTTTTATCTCGTTAGAGAATTTAAATTGATTTGCTGCATTTCTTTCTTGTACTTCAAAAGCAGTTTGCATATCATTTTTGAATAATACACGTTGTAAAGCTTTTTGTACTGGTTTTTTATCAAAACTTTCGTTAAAGGCATTTAAGTCTTTTTCAGTAATTGGTTTCATCTTGTATCCTCCTTATAAACCAAGTAGTCTTTCATCATTAAATGTTTCTACAATGGCATAATCATTATCTTTAACGATGACTAAGCTTGTATTTACATAATTAATAATATTTGATACCCTTTGTGGTGGTACGGCAATGATTAATTGAATAGAAAGACTGTTATAGAATTTCATCATTGCATCAATTCTTGACTCATCCATATTATTAAATGCTTCATCAAATAACACGATACATCCAGAATCTACACGACGATTTCTAGATAGTAATTGTTGGAATGATGCTGCAATAACAATGTAGAACGGTACTTGGGTTTCACCACCACTCTTTTCTCTAGAAACTTTAGAGAATAGAGATTTATTACCATTAACATTGGTTACCTCAATATCATAAGACATATAGTTACGATAATCAAGGAATTTGTATGTCAGTTGATCATATTCAGGATCATTTGATGCAATCTTATCAAATAATTCAGATAAAATCGTTTCTTTACGTTTAGATAGTCCTTCAGTAAATAACGTATGTTTTTCAATCGCTGTATTACTCATGATGATATCATAATATAATTTATAATCAGGATCATCACTTGCCATACAGATTAATTGATATGAATCACTACCAAATGTTTTATCAGTAAGTGCATAATTAAGTTCTGCAATTTGTTGTTGAGCATTTTCAATACTTGCTCTAAGTTTACCAACAAATTCTTCCTTAAATCCAATTTCAGAATTCTTTCTTAGATCAGTTGCTTCTTGTTCGTAACGAATTAAATCATTATTTCTGATCTTATTTGCTTCTGCTTCATATAAATCTAGGTTTTCAAGTGTTGGTTCAGGACCAAAATGATAACTCATATTATATTGTTTCATCAAATTAGAAAGCGTAAATTCAGATCTTGTAATTTGTGTTTGAAGTGATGCAGACGATTGACTTAAAAACTCTGAAATTCGATCATGATCACCTTTATAACGTTGTTTTAAGGCATAGAATTGCGTATTAGCAATTGATAATTTTTCAGGATGTTTTTGACTTAATTCTTTTTGTTCACCCATGAATTCATCTAATTTCATTTGAATATCATCGATTAAATCCATAATGCGTTGACGATCATCACGTTGCGTTGCAATTTTACCAACTAAAATTTCAGATTGTTTTCTAAGTTCTCTTCTTGATTCCTTAGCAATTTCAATTTGAGCTTCTAATTGAGCAATACTCTTATCTCTACCTAAAGCCTTGATTTGATCTTCAATTTGCGTGTATTCTTTTCTTGTTTGTTTGATTAAATCTAGGTATCTAATTTGACCTTGGTGAATCATTTGATTAGCTTTAGATTGATTTAATAGTCTAACAATTTTTGATTGTTGTTCTGTTAAATCATATAGTTTATTCATTTGATCTTCTAAATCTTTTAAGATTTGTGATTCTTGTTCTAATTGAATTTCTGTTGCATGTGCACCAATATATGGTGTTTCATAACTTCTAGGATTTAACTGTCTAGCAGTAAAGTAACTATAAGTCATACCCGTAGGTGTAATAGATCTTTTATAATTTTTTAAATCTTTTACGTCTTCAACACAAGCGATATTGTTTAATAACATGTTGACATAATTTCTTGCATATCTATGATCTGATGAGACCTTAGATGACAACATACCACTTACAGCGTCATTAACTGTTTCAAGTTTTTGAGTATTGACAAGACCAACACCATAAATTTTTTGTTCGAATTTTACGCGATCATATATTTCTAATGCATCATTGAAAAATCTAGGATCAACGACAATATCAAATCTTGAGTTACCAAGTGATCCTTCAATCGCATTTCTCCAATGTTCATCTTTAACTTCAATTAATTCACACAGTGGTTGAACATTAACTTCTTTTTGATAATAATCTGATAATTCCTCATTTAGAGTACGAATAAGTTTTGTGACATGGAAAGGATATGTTTTAACATTACGTCTTAATTGATTAATGCGTCCTTTTGATTGGCTGATCTTAGTAGATAGTTCTTGTTTACTGCGTTCAACTTTATCACGCTCTGTATGATATGCTTGCAAAAGCGATTGAACATCTTTACTCAAAATCGTTAAGTGATTAGATAATTGTACCGCTTCTAATGTATCCATATTTGATTGGTAATAGTTAACAAATGCTTTAATGGACTGATTAGGAAGTATAGATAATAATTCCTTCATATTAGAAAATTCTTTATCAAGCAATTGTTTTAATTGAATAAGAATTTCTTTTTGTTGATCATATTCAAAATTTTTCTTGCGTAATGCATCTTGATAAGTTTGAAGTGTTCTTGATAAGTCACTATCATTTTTTGCACGTTCTAAGTTTAAGATGGCTTGATCATTTTCTTCAACTTGTGCATCAATTTGAGATTTTGCTTCTCTTAAATAATCAAGTTGTTTACTAATGCCTACAAGCTTAGTCTCGTTTTCTTTAATGAATGCTTCTCTCTTTTCAATCCAATTTAATTGGTCAACTAACTGGTTAATATCCTTTTGATCTTTATTTAAAAGAATATCTTCACCCACTTGATTTAACTGATCAAGTTTTTCTAGTTTCTCTTTATCATGTTGAATTTGTGCTTCAACTTTTTTAAGTTGGGCTACATTATTCTTAAGTGATTGAATATCAATTGGATCATCATCAAGTAAGAAATCAAATACAAACTGTTGTAAGTCAATTGACTTAAACGCTAACGCTTTAGGTAGGATTTTCGCATATTTAGTTGCGTCCATACCAAAGAATCTCGCAAGTGCATCACGATATTTCTTTTGTGAGTCAAATGGCGAAAAATCAACATCTAAACTCTTTAAATAAGTCTTCATTGACTTATAGTCTCTAGGATATTTTTTATCCAAAAATAGACCATCATGAATTGATACATTATCTAGAATATAAAATCTTTCTTTTAAATTACTCGTTTTAGGTAGATCTAAGACAACACCAATGGTTGAATACTTCTTACTTTGCTCATCAAAAAACTCTAAAGCTAAGTGTGATACAACATCACCGTTTCTTAAATACTCTTTATTTTCAGCCCCAATACGACCTCTAATATATCCTTCAAGGGTACGTCTAGCATCATCGGTTGCTGCAATATTAAATTTAGCACCACTACGCCCACCAACAAGCATATATTGAATGGCATCAAGCAATGTAGATTTACCACTACCATTTTCACCTGATACTAAAGCACTATCTTTGATATCGATGGTTTGATTAGCAAATAAATGCCAATTGACTAATTTAATCTTCGTCAGTTTCTTCATCAGATTGAGCTCCTTCCGTATACCCCTCATACTTGTCAACAACTTCTTTTATCGTTTCAAAATCTGTGACATATAAAATCGTTGGGTAGATTTTTATTCTCGCATCATCATGAAGCCCACGATCAATATAATCAATGATATTGTAACTTCTAAGGAAAGTTAAGGCTGGTTTAAGTCGATCCTTGGTGATACGTTTATGGTCAAGATAACCAATACGTGTTAATTCACTATGAATCTCATGTAAAAAGATTTCAACATCTTCATCAAGCGTCACATAATCTTTTTTGTTTTGAAATAAAATACGTAATACTAAAATAAGAATACTCTCAGTTTTTCTAAGTCTCATATGATTAAACAGTTGTTCATTCTTAATATAGACTACTTCAGTTTCTCTATGAATGTGTAATTCGAAATCAGCTAAAGCGAAGAATGCTTCAAATATCTCTTTAAAAGCTAAAATAAAGCGATAATCATTTGTATCTCCAGGTTTCTTCTTTGTTAAAAAATTTACTTGAAGTAATTTATTAACAATTCTTGAAACATTGCTCTTTTCACTTTCTTTTAAATCAATATATAAATCAGCTAATTGTGTAATTGCTTGTTTCTTATTCATACGCTTTCCCCTTTATAATAAAGTTTTGGAATGTAATAAAATTATTTTTACATGTCTCACCTGTAAGTATAACTTCGTAATGCATACCGACAGATTTAGAATATAAGAATATTAAAATAAGTTTTACATAATCCTCTTGTGTATCAATTAAAATATTTTTAGCTTCTATCGATGGTTTGTCTTCTAAAATGCTAGTAACATACGCATCAATTTCTTTTTTACCAAAAATATTATTTTTAAGTAATGCTTTAATTTTTTGTTTTCGATACTCATCTGTGATAAAGCCATCATCAAATGTGATTTCTTCAACCTTCGTATCCACTCTTAAACGTCTTTGATTATAAAGTGATTGCGTATCTAAGTTACCCATTTGAACAATATTGAAAAGTTGTGCATAATCAAAATCTTTCTTCTTCAAAACAATCTGGAACAATCTATTGAATATACCTTCAATATCATCTGATTGATTGGTAAGAAATAGAATCTTTGATGCTGCAGCAGTTACATATTGCTCATTCTTCTTATCAATTGATAAAATAAGTTGTTCTAAGGCATTAAAACTATCAGAGATATGTCTTAATTTACCTTCAATCTCTGCATATGCTTCATTGTAATCATCAATACGTTTTTTTTGCATTACAAGTTTAGCAAGATCATCCATTAAATCCTCATCACGATTCATGCGTGATACAGCTTCTAGGATACCTCGCTTATATCTTGATAAACTGTCTGTTGTTTTTAAATTATAATATGCTGAATCAAAGAAATTTTGTTTATATTCAACAAGTAATTTCTCCATTAATTCATGTAAATCATCTTTCGATCTCTTTTTCGTAATATCGTAATAGAATCGATAAATATTCGCCTTTAGTGCTTTTAATTTTCTGATGATATCATCAGTCTTTAATGCTGCTTGTTCTAATACACCAATACCTTCTTCAATCGTAAATGATGAAAGCAGTGAATAAACTGTATATATCTCTCCAGTGTATTCATTTTGTCTGTTTTCTTGAATTCTAATCAATGTATCAATCAACTGAATTGAATAGTCAAAAAGGTTAAGTGATGTCTTATAATCACCTAACTCCTCTTCTCCAATCCAACCTGTACGTTTTAAAACATTGATAACATGGACTGATTTTTGTCTCGCAGTATGAGCTTGCTCATCCTCTTCAACATCTTCAAATAAGTCATCAGCACGTTCGTCAAAATAGTCAACAAGTTTTTGGACAATATATTCTCTATCCCCTTGAAAAGCATCTTCTATACTATCAACTGATCTATAAATAATCATGATGCAGTCTATATAAATATCTTTATTTGGGGAGGCAAGCACACTAAAAAAATTGTAAGGTAGTCGCTCAAACAACTGTGCCATTTCAAACCTCCTTATTTTATATATAAAATAAACATAAAAAACTACCTATATTGTACCATGTTTACGCTTTTATTACTATGTTATATAGATATTTTTCAAAATAATATATACATTGAGCATAAAAAAAACGATAAATAGTTATTTATCGTTTCACTTCATTTTTTTAGTGTACATGCTTTCTTGAACAGTGACCATCGATGCAGTGTTCAAATTCTCGTTTATTATCTTGAGCCTCAAGTGCACTTAAAATTGCATTTTCATTTTGAATGCCTTTAAGTTTAACACATTGATTAACCCTCAAAAATGGAAGATCACTAACACCTTTTAACTGTCCGTTTTCTTTGTTTGATATAACGGCATTATTATATTTATCACTTGATAAAACTAAATCTACTTCCGTTTTTGATAAACCGACTTGAATTGCTAATGCTCTTAAATTCTGAATCACTGATAAATCAATATGGTCTTCATACATTGCCTTAAAAACTGCTTGTGTATAATCAAATGATTTCTTTTCTTTTTTAGCGACATGTGCCATTCTGTGCACATTATGAATTGGAAATAATTTAATTTCCAAATTTTGCGTTTTTAGAAAATCAATGACTTCACTTTTTGGTAGTTTCTTATATTTTGAAATAAAGTCAATAAAAGAAATTGTACCATCAAAATCGACATCATCTACCATTTCAAAATTTCTGTATATGATAATATCTTTATTGATTAATTTTTTGTCCACTAAATTTTCGATAATCTTATGTTGCAAATAACATTTAGGACATAAGTAATCTATATAAAATTCTAATTTCATAAAAAACACCCTCTTTTAAATACATTCATATTCTATCAAGATTAGGGTGTTTAATTCAATTGATTTACATTTAAGAATGTTTTTCAATGACTTTCTTAATCATATCCATAGAAAATCCTTTTTGATATAACTTTAATAAGATTTTTTGTCTTTGCTCATAATCTAATTCATCTTCTTTGATCTTTTTACGCAATTGATTATAAGCTTTAATTAAAACATCTTCATCCACTTCAGGAATATTTGCGATATGTCTACTAACACTTTGTTCAATGACAGATTGACTATAACCAAGTCTTAATAAATCTGTTTTAAGTTTTTGTGAAATTTGTCTTTTTGTTTTTCTACCTATTAAAAGTTTTAGTTTTTTCTCTACTAAATGGTCAACTAGGGGTGCTTCATTAATTCGACTCGTGAAACTTTTAATCAAGTTGAGTTGCACACCTTTTTTGACTAATTTATTTTCAATATACTGAGGACCTTTTTGATCTTGATTGAGTTGTACATACATTTTAGTATATTGATAATCATCTAAATAACGTTTTTCTTCAAATTCATAAATAAGTTGCTTCGCAATTTTTATTGGCGCCCCTTTTTTGATCAAAAACTCATAGAGTTCATGTTTGGTTTGAACGCGTTTAAGACGATTTAAGCCGATGCGTTTATACATCTCATAATGATTATCATCAATAATTTTTTTGTAATGTTCTATCTCGATATCCTGCATCAATTTTAGATGGTATTTCATATAGATGACCGGTTCTATTTCAACCATTTCTTCATCAAAATATATTTGATATTTAGTTTTCAGTTTCTTTATTTCTTTAATTTTAGGCATTGTCTGTACCAATCAATGAAATCAATGTTTGAAGTTGCACATCAAAAGAAATGTCATTTGTCATTGCTTCATAATCAAGATAGATCATTCTAGCAGTTTCTAAGTCAATGGTACCATTATCATCCAATTGATTTTCAATTTGATATTGTTTAATCCAATTTTCTGTATCAAGATCAAAATACCCATCAGTTCTCATACGCGTGCCTTGATCTAGATTGAAATATGCGTTTAAAAACATTTGATAATTTACTAAATTTTGATCAATCATATCATATGATAAAACGCCATTAAACAAAGGCTCTTCAACAGTATACATACCATTTTGTTCTATATGAGTAACGCTAAGTGGGTCAGTATCGACGCTTCTATCTCCATCATATGTCCAAATGCCCTCAGTATAGGTTAAATAAAATCTAATATTTCTGATATCATTTAAGTAAATTGCGTTTTGATAATTGCTTTTGCCAAAGGTTTCTTCACCATATAACTGATAGCCATTCATCATGAGTGATGCTGCGAGTATTTCGCTTTCTGAAGCCGTATTTTCGTTGACTAAAACTTTTATATCATAAGTCTTTTCTTCACTTAGTCCACCATAATATGACGTCATAACTTCATCACGGTCAACAAGGTTATATAGTGGATTTTCAATATCATTTTTTAACAGTAATTGAGCAATACCTGGTGTTAAATTAGAACCTTCACTGCTAATTGCAGATAGTGATCCACCTAGATTATCTCTTAAATCTAGAATGAGTGTTTTATCCTCACCATCCAAGACGGTTGCTTCAAGTTCATTTAGCACTTGATTAAACACATAATTAGTCCCTGGAGTGACACCTTCTTCATATCCAATAAATGAACCTATTTTAATGTATGCGACATCATCTAGTCCCAAATCCACATCATAAGCAGATGGCGTTAAGACTTCCTTATATTCAAAAGTTACTGGATAAACATCACCTAAAGGATTTTCTACAATTAATGTAATTGTATCACCAAGTCTACCATCAAAAAGAGAAATGACATCGTCTAATGATTCTAGATCATTAAAATATAGGTTTTCCTGTGCTTCTACTAATCCAATAATCAAATCATTAGGAAAAACTCTCATATATAAGTCACTCGTTGGGTTGACATCTGTCACTAAGATGTTATAATCAACAAATCTATAATCAATACCTAAACCAACGTAAGACTCTAAATCGTTTGATCCAAGATTATCCTGATAAGAAGTAATCATTGTATATGGATCATTATTAGCCTTTGCATAAGCATCAACGACTGCATACATTGACTCAATGAATGCATCATATGTATCATCATTGTCTAATTCGTAATAATAGTACTCATCAAATGCTCTTGTAATGTATCGAAACATTTCATCACTCTCAATAACCATTCTATTTTCAACTAAATTCGACGAAAAATAACCAGCAGCGAATGCCAGAATAACTGAAAATAAAAATAGAATTGCTAGTTTTTTTGTTCCCATACAGCTTGCTCCCTAGTAAATCCATAGCCTAAAGCTTCTTTTGTACGTGTTACAAAAGTGAAGGCTTTTGGATCGGTTTCTTTAATAATCATTTTAAAGATATATAACTGAGTACGGTCAACCGTACAAATAACCATATCTTTTTCTAGTTTGCTGTAACCACCAATAACCTTAGATATGGTAATACCTCTATCTAATTTTTCGTAAATATTATTTTTTAATGCTTCAGTCTCACCTGTCACAATAAATGCTGTATATCCAGATAGACCTTCCATTGATAAATGATCGATAATAATGCCACTTAAAAGCATTGCTCCAATGGCATATAATCCATTTTGAAAATCAACAAATAACGCAATTAATATAATTGTGCCATCAATCATATACAGTGCCCATTGAAATGGGATTTTTAAATATTTATTAAGCATACGTTGTAGGACATCAATCCCACCGGTTGTTGCATTATTTCTTAAAACCATTGAAAGACCAACACCGACTGTAATACCACCAAATAATGCAGCGATTAAAAGTGGAGATTCAGTCATTTGATTCATAAGTATATCAGCAGGAATTGTTCGCTCTAATATCCAAATAATGACCGGTGATAGTAGTGTTGCATAAATAGTTTTCATAAAAAATACTTTACCTAAGAAAATTAGACCTATAAGTAATAAGACTACATTAGCAACAAAAATAAATACTGAGGCTGGAATGACGTTTTGAAATAATACAGATAACCCCATCACGCCACCAATGACTAAATTAATTGGTAATAAGAAAAAATAGAAACCCATTGACATAATTAGTACGCCTAAAGTGATTTCTAAAATCTCTCTAATCTTTGCTTTATTCATGATGATCACCTGCTTTTAAATAGGCATTGATGAAACCATCAATATCGCCATCCATCACTTGATCAATTTGGCTAACTTCAAAGTTTGTTCTATGATCTTTAACCATTTGATATGGATGGAATACATAAGATCTAATTTGTGAACCCCAAGCGATATCTTTTTGTTCACCTTTAATATTTCTTAATGTTTCTTCTTGTTTTCTAATTTCTTCTTGTAAAAGTTTAGCTTTTAATATTTTCATGGCTGTTTCTTTGTTCTTTAATTGACTACGCTCGTTTTGGCAAGTCACAACAATCCCCGATGGAAGATGAGTTATTCTAACCGCTGAATCAGTTGTATTAACAGATTGTCCACCAGCACCACTACTTCTATAAACATCTACTTTTAAATCTTCGTCTTTGATATCTACTTCAATATCATCTTCAATCACTGGCATTACATCTAGTGATGCAAATGATGTGTGACGACGTGCATTAGAATCAAATGGTGAAATTCTAACAAGTCTATGTACGCCACGTTCAGCTTTTAAATACCCATAAGCAAAATCACCTTTAATACGCATCGTTACACTCTTAATACCTGCTTCATCACCAGCTTGATAGTCTAGCACTTCGACCTTATATCTCTTACGTTGCGCATATCTTGAATACATACGATAAAGCATGTCACACCAGTCTTGTGACTCAGTTCCACCTGCTCCTGGATGTAATTCAATAATGGCATCATGATCATCATAAGGTCCATTTAATAAGATTTTAATTTCAAATTCTTTTAATTCATTTTCTAAGGTCTTGATGTCTTCTTCAAGAATCACCCATTCCTCAGTATCTTCTTCTGATATCTCAAACCAATCAACAAGTTGTTGATACTTGTTTTTAAGTGATTGATATTGATCAATTTTATCTTTAATCATCGTTGCATCTTTAGACACTTTACGCGCTTTATTTGGATCATTCCAAAAATCAGGCGTTTGCATTTCTAAAGTTAAATCATCAAACTCTTTTTTCAATCTTTGAGGATTTAATGCTTTGTTTAAATCTTCAATTCTTGACTCAAAAGAAGTAATCATTTTATTGACATCATAGCGTTCCAATATGATAACCTCCTAACGCCAAGGTTGATTTTTTGCCCCTCTGTTTTTTCTCTTTTTAGGTTTTTTAGGCTTGCTATCTGATACACCTTCATTTGTACGTGTATTCTTAACAACTGCTTCACGTTCTGTGTTATATCTGATTTGTGCTCTAATTGCATATCTAGTAATATCATGGTTGATATTTTCGATCATTTCATTAAATAGACGAAGCCCTTCTCTTTGATATACTATCAATGGATTTTGTTGTCCATATGATTGAAGTCTTACACCTTGACGTAATTCATCCATGACATCAATATGTCTTGTCCAGAATGTATCAATCACACGTAGCATAACTACTTTTAAGAATTCATTGAAGATTTCTTCTGGTACTTCTGATTTTTTACGGTCTAGCTCTTTTTGACCTAATGATTTAATATATTCAACAAATTTATCCGCATCAAGTGTTTCTAAATAGGACTTATCAACACTGCCTGGCATAAACATAGGACCTTCAAAATATTTGAATGCATGTTCAACATTAACATCTAATGTATTTTTACCAGATTGAGTAATGAATTTATTTGCTTCTTTTTCTAAATCTCTTTCGACTGTACCACGTACAACATCTTCAATTGAATCAAGTGTTAAGACATCCTTACGTTCTTTATACATGATTTCTCTTTGTTTACGAAGTACATCATCATATTTTAAGACTTGTTTACGAGAATCGTAGTTGTTACCTTCAATACGTTTTTGGGCACTTGTAACAAATCTTGTAAACATTTTAGATGAAATAGGTTCACCGGTATTGTTCATACGATCAAGCATTTGTAATCTACTCTTAAATGATTCGCCACCAAATCGCATTAATAATTCATCTTCAGCAGAGATATAGAATCTAGAATAACCTGGATCCCCTTGACGTCCACTACGTCCTCTTAACTGATTATCAATTCTTCTTGATTCATGTCTTTCAGTACCTAAAACTGCAAGACCGCCAAGTTCTACAACACCTTCACCTAATTTAATATCGGTACCACGACCAGCCATATTAGTAGCAATTGTTACTGAACCCTTTAACCCAGCTTTAGCAACAATTTCAGCTTCTCTTTCATGGTTTTTCGCATTTAAGACTTCATGAGGTATTCTCATTAGTTTTAATCTTCTTGATAAATCTTCAGATGTTTCAACTGCAATTGTACCTATTAGAAGTGGTTGACCTTTTTCATGACGCGCTTTGATTTCTTCACAAATAGCATCGAACTTTTCTTCTAAAGTTACATATAAATAATCTGGTTCATCTTTTCTAATAACAGGTCTATTTGTTGGTACTTCAACAACATCCATATTATAGATTTCTCTAAATTCTTCTTCTTCAGTCTTAGCAGTACCAGTCATCCCTGAAAGTTTTTTATACATTCTAAAGAAATTTTGATATGTAATCGTAGCAACAGTCACTGTTTCTTGTTTAATGTTGACGCCTTCTTTAGCTTCCAAAGCTTGGTGCAATCCTTCAGAGAATTGTCTACCTCTTAAAATACGTCCAGTAAATGAGTCAACAATTAAAACTTCGCCATCTGATACTACATATTCTTTATCTCTTGCCATAATGTAATTAGCACGAAGTGCATTATTGATATGATGGACAAGTGATACATATTTTAAGTCATATAAATTATCAATTTGAAAAATCTTTTCAGCGCGTTCAATCCCTGAAGGTGTTAATTCAATTGATTTTGTTTCAATGTCAATTTCATAATCTTCATCACGAAGTGATTTAACAAATCGATCTGATGATTGATATAGATTGTGATTATTCTTAGAACCACCAGAAATAATTAATGGTGTTCTCGCTTCATCAATTAAGATAGAGTCAACTTCATCGATGATTGCAAAATTAAGACCACGTTGTGCAACCATATCTTTAGCATATAAAACCATATGATCTCTTAAGTAATCAAATCCTAATTCACTATTTGTTGAATATAAGATATCACAATCATAAGCTTCGCGTTTTTCAGCTTTGGTCAAGTCACGTAAATTTAGTCCTACAGTAAGTCCTAAAAAGCGGAATAAGTCACCAATTTCTCCTTCCACTTCACGTTTAGCTAAGTATTCATTAACTGTAACGATATGAACACCTTCGCCATTAATTGCACTTAAATATGCAGGCATAACAGCAGTTAATGTTTTACCTTCACCGGTTTTCATTTCTGCGATATTACCATTAAAGATGGCATAAGCTCCACATACTTGTACAAAATAAGGAAACATCCCTGTAACTCTTCTAGACGCTTCCCTAACGACTGCGAATGCTTCAACGAGTAAATCCTCTAGCGTTTCGCCATCACTATATCTTTTTTTAAACTCATCAGTCTTAGCTTGAAGCGCTTCATCTGATAATTTTTCCATTGCTGCTTCTAATTCGAAGACTTTATGAGCTATGACTTCTGCTTTTTTTAGCTCTTTTTTCCCTGGGTCAAATAAGTTCTTAAACATATGTACACTTCCTTTGCGTTCTCTATTATATTACTATAATAGAGGCATATTTACAAGATTGTTTGGCTGTTTAAAGCATTTTTAACATAATTTAATATATAAGATTCAATAAAAAAAGAATGCATCGCATTCTTCTTTAATTATTATTTCATTAGAAGTCGAATTTTACATCTTGACGTTTAACTTCATCAGCTTCAAAGAAGTCACGTTTAGTAAATTTTTTCCAGTTAGCAATGATATTGCTAGGGAACACAACAACCTTTTGGTTATATACTGAAACGTTTGAATTATAAACTCTTCTAGATGCTTGTAAGTTTTCTTCAACTTCTGCTGTTGTATCTTGTAATTTTAAAACATTTTGAGATGCTTTTAAATCAGGATATTGTTCAACAACAACATTGATTGCTTCTAATCCTCTAGTCACTTGGTTTGCAAATTCTTGTTTTTCTTTGATACTTGCTCCATGACCAGGTTGTCTCATACCAACAACTTCTGTTAATGTTTCCTTTTCATGTTTCATGTATCCCTTAGTTGCTGCAAACATTTTTGTTAATAAATCATAACGTTTAGTTAATGCAACATCAATACTTGATTCTGATTCATCAATTTTGATTTGCATACGTCTAAATGAATTTGTTGTAGAAATAACCCAACTAATAATAATCACTACAACAACGACTGCTGCTATTACATATGGCATAATATATTTCTCCTTTTATTTAATCTTCATCTGAGCGAAACGCCCAAAAAAGTACAATCCCTAAAATAACGATAACAACGATACCGATAATGATATTAAAAAATGAAAACCCCATTTTTATTCCCCCTAAGCTCTATTTTTAAATTTATCTCCATCAAGTCTAAATTCATTAATAATTGCTGCGATAAGTTCAATATCATCAATGACTGGCTTTAAGCCTTCTTCATTAAGTTCTTCTTTATAAGACACTTCTAAATAATCTTTACGATCATTGATACCAATGTGTAACTCATTATCCATAAAGCAGTATACAATTTGACCTTTATGCATTTGTTCAAGCTTCATTAATTTTTCAATCATTGAAGATGTGATTTGATAAAATCCATATTCCTTTGATGTCGTATAAATTGTAAACTTCTTATTGAATGCGATACTTTCGGTATCCATTTTTTCAAATCCACGTTTGTTAAATCCAAAACGAGATTCAATAATCTTTAAACCCTCTTTAAAATGCCTTTCAAACTTATAAGTGATCCAACGACCTTTAAAGTATGTTTCATAGGTATAATATGTATTTCCTTTTGAATCTTGATGTCTTACACGTTCTTTAAAGTCTAAGTCACAAGTTTCAAAGTTTATACCTTTATAAGATGCTCTAAAATAATCTTCAAAAGAAAATCGATCAGGTCTTTTAACAGTATCTGTTTTCAAAATATTATTAAGTGCAATACCACCTTTTTGCTCGTAGTATACATCTTCATATGAATCTTGTAATAATAATTTGATAAGTTTATCTTTAACTTGACTATTGTATTTTGCAATATAAGAAAAAGTTTTACCAAAAAAGATAGCACCAACAATAGCCAAGATAAATCCAACAACTATAATTGGAGGTATATTACTTGTTGCGCCTACAATAATAATTATTATTGCAATTATAATAAGAGGTATTGCTATTTTACGGTCTTTTTTTACTTTTTCCACTGTTTCTAATCTGAATTTTTCTAATTCTTGAAGTTGCGTCATATTTTATCACCTAGAACCATTTTATACTAGTTTCTTAAATATTTCAATCTTATCAAGAGTTTCCCACGTAAAATCTACGTTAGATTTACCAAAATGGCCGTATTGAGTCGTTTTGCGGTACACTGGTTTATTTAAATCAAGTGTTTTAATAATACCTACTGGTGTTAAATCAAAATAATTGACAACAGCATCATATATAGCTTCTTGACTAACTTTTTCAGTACCAAAGGTATTGATATTTACACTGACTGGCTCTGCAACACCAATCGCGTAAGCAAGTTGTATTTCACATGCGCTAGCAATACCAGATGCTACGATATTTTTAGCGATATATCTTGCCATATAAGCAGCTGATCTATCAACTTTAGTCGCATCTTTTCCTGAAAATGCACCACCGCCATGTCTTGCATATCCACCATATGTATCAACGATGATTTTTCTTCCTGTCAGTCCTGCATCACCATGAGGTCCACCCATAACAAAACGTCCTGTAGGATTAATCTTAAACTCTGTTTTAGATAAATCATAATCTTTTAAAACAGGTTTAATGACATGTTCGATCATTGCTTTATGTAGATCTTCTTGAATCCATTCTGGATCATGTTGTGTTGATAATACAACCGTATGAACATATGCAAATCTATCATCTTCATCATAAGCAATTGTGACTTGTGTCTTACCATCAGGTCTAAGTCCAGAAACGATATTTTCTTTTCTAACAAAAGTAAGTCTTTCAGCAAGTCGATGTGCTAAAAAGATTGGTAGTGGTAAAAAAGTATCTGTATCGTTATTTGCATAACCAAACATAAACCCTTGATCACCTGCACCAAGTGACTTATTTAAACTTCTATTGACACCTTGTGCGATATCTGGTGATTGTTTTTTTACTCTGACTTCTACAATCACATCATCTGCATTATAGCCATATGCTTCTTTATCATATCCGATTTCTCTAATGGCAGTTCTAACGATTTTATCATAATCAAGGTTTGCAGTTGTTGTAATCTCACCAAATAACAATGCGTAATTGGTTGTTACAGCTGTTTCAATAGCAACCCTTGAAAAAGGATCTTGACTTAGACATGCGTCTAAAACTGAATCTGAAATATAGTCAGCAACTTTGTCTGGATGTCCTTCAGTTACTGATTCACTACTAAATAATTTATACATGTTTCTCCTCCTATATAAATAAAACGCTTTTCCAAGGAAAAGCGCTCGTTCTTCCTTATTGTTAGACTGAATGTCCCTTGTGAAAGCACCTAATCCAATAGGTTGCTGCTATATCGTCGGTCACGTACCTCCATAGCTCTTAATAAAGTATTTATATGTTTTTATGCTTATTTATGATACATGAAAGATCATGAATTGTCAATATAAACAATTGATCGTTAGAAATTATTGTACATTTCTAAAAATTCATCATTGAATTTCAAAAATCTCTCTTTTAAATTGTAATCGAAAAATACACCTAATTCATTTTGAAATGCTTTAACGACAATGGAATGTGATAAAGGTCTTTTATATGATTTTGGACCACGCATCGTCATATATAGATCACTTAGAAGAATAATTTGAGATTCAATATCAGGCTGAATATCTAACATCTCTTTAATGAAATGTTCATTAATTGTCTCTTCAATATACGCTCTAGCAATATCTTCGCACTTTTGAGCTAATTGAAGTCTTCTCGCAATTTTAGAACCTAACTCTGTTTTCGTCTTTAACAGTTCAAACGTTTGTTCATCATAGTGATTAATATCCTCTAACATATTCTTAATTTCACTAAATTGTAAATGAATCATTGCATAGTGATTCATTTCTTCAACTTCAGTATGATTTAACCCAAAATAATTTGCTAGTCGTTCACTCATCTGTTGAACAAGATAGGCATGCCTTTTATCCATTAATGCATAAGAACTAGAAAATACGACTGAAAATAAATCACCGACGATATGTGAGAAATCTCTTTGTACCTGACGACGTTTAACAAGCTCATTTTTCCGCTCTTCTTGCATGTATTGCCCCATTGAAACAATCGCGTAGACAACAACATAGAATAAAATAAACAATAGTGTTCTAAGTAGAATATCACTAAACTCTGGAAGTCTTATGAAGTTAGGCAAAAACTCCATAAATGATAATCCATTAACTAAACCTTGAAAATTATATGTCCAAATCAAATGGATAAATGTCAGTAATGCAAGTAATCCAACAAATGATCCACTTAATACTCTTTTCTCTTGATAAAGTGAGATAACAACGACTGCATAATACATAAGAATGTATGCTGCAGTTTCAAAGTACTCAATTGTATATAATCTCGCATAAATTAAGATTGCAGAAAAGAATATATATAGAGATGCAACATACATTGCAACCATTTGTTTAGTTTTATCATTTTGATCTAACCAAATCAGTTTCTTTAACAATCTATTAATCGCATAAGTCAAAGGGAAAACAGTCACTGTAATGACCCAGTCACCAACCTGTGATTGACTGCTAATTGATAAGACAAACAATATCACAGAATACATTAAGTTGGTTACTAAAATAATATTTTTAATAACAACATTCTTTCTAAAAAGTACAGCAACGTCATCAGTGATATCAATGCCTTGTTCAAAACCAAAAAATTTAGCAAAGATGTCTTTACCAAATGTCTTTATACTAAATCTTTTTTTTCTTGGTTTCGCTGTTGCCATATAAATGCCCCTTACTTCATGTCAAATAGTGAAATTCTTTCTATATGAATATCTTCATGTGCTAAATCTTCATTTAATACTTGTGCAACTCTTGTTGATGCTGCAGCTGCAATCGCACCTACAATATCATCTAAGAACGTATGGCAAATACCTTCTTTTTTACCATCTTCATTTAATTTTGATACAATCCCACGTTTGTTAACATCAATGTCACCAAAATTGGTTTGTCCTATTGTACCATAAAGTCCAGATACATCAAGACCCATCGTTTCATCAACACCAAATAAACCCAAATCATATTCAATAATATCTTGAATAGGACCTTGAAAAGCTTTTTCTTCTGCTAATCGATCAATTTCACATGCAAGTTGTACATGATGGAAAATATCACGTAGTGATAATATTTTTTCAATAGATTCCATACATAATCCCATTGTTACTTGATCAGAGTATTTTGATTGTTGTTCATAACAAATTTGTGCAATTGATGGAATATCAACACCTCTAGATGCTAACTTCTCCTTATTAATTTCAAACATTTCATTTCTTGTATAAAGCAGTTTAACTTTACTCATTTTCTTCACCAACCTCTATGATATCGCCTTCCGCAAACACGGATTGACCATTTAAAAAATCCCTTGCTAACATACGTTTTTTACCTGGTACTTGTAATTCAATGATTTCAACAACACCATCTTTTGCTGCAATCAATAGTTTTTTCTTTGTTTTTAATACTTTTCCAGGCGTTATACTATCTATTATTATATCACTTTTTTTAGCTTGATAAACCTTTATTCTCTGATCCTTAAATTGGAAATGGGCACCTGGTTCACTATATAAACCTCTCACCTTATTCACTAGATCTTCTACGCTCATATTAAAATTAATGGCTTCATCTTCATATTTAATGGTATAAGCAAATGTTACATCATCTTCATTTTGAGGATATCTTTCAAATTTTTCATTTTGGATATCTACTAAAACACCTTTAAGCAGTTTAGCCCCAATAATACTTAACTTATCCGTTAGTGTTTCATAGTTATCTTGATCAAGAATTTCAAGACTTTCTTGTTTAATGACATCACCACTATCCATTTTGTATGCCATATACATAATGGATATACCAGTTTTTTCATCGCCGTTGAAAAGTGCATATTGAATTGGTGCTCCACCCCTATATTTAGGCAGCAATGACCCGTGAACATTAATTGATCTTATCGGTTCAATCAATCCTTTAGGTAGCATTTGTCCATAAGCTGCTGTAATTAAGACATCTGGTTTTAAATCTAAGATTTTTTGATAATCTTTTCTTAATTTTTCTGGTTGGAATACTTCGATACCATGCTTAATTGCAACCTCTTTAACTGGTGAAGGTGTTAATACCTTTTTCCTTCCAACAGGTTTATCCGGTTGTGTGACAACAAGTAAAACCTCGTGGTTTTCAATTAACATTTCTAAAGTTGGTACAGCAAACTTTGGTGTACCTAAAAATACAGCTTTCATTTAATCACCTACAATATTTCTTGATTTGGATAAAACTTTATATATAAATCTTTCGATTGACTTTGATCAATTAAATCAAAGATTTTTGAATCTATTTCATGATATTTGATGGTCGCTACAAAACGATATCTGTCTTGATGCTTTTTAATATATGCCGGTATAGGACCTAATATGGTAATATTTTGTCCTAATTTTTCAATGTTTTTTTTCAATTTATAAGCTTCTTGATATGTCTTTAAATACGCATGACCTTCAAATAGTATTTGTGCAATATGCATGAATGGCTCATATCTTGAGATTTTCCTGTCATAGATGGCCTCTTTATAAAAATCTTCATATGATTTTGCAGCACTCTTAATTGCATAATGATCTAGCTCATATCCTTGAATCATGACTTCTCCTGGAAGAAGTCTTCCCGATCTCCCCGAGACTTGAGATAACAATGTGTAAGCCTGTTCTGCAGCCATATAAGAAGGAATTCTTAATAATAAATCTGCCATCAAGACAGCGACTAATGTCACTTTAGGAAAATCTAGGCCTTTAGCAATCATTTGTGTCCCTAATAAGATATCTGCCTTTTCCTCTTTAAACTCATGCCATAAAATTTCATGACTACCTTTCGTTTTTGTCATGTTAGCATCCATTCTAAGAATCCTTGCAGTTGGAAATGTCTTTTTCAATATAGACTCAACTAATTCTATACCTGCTCCAACTTCCTTAATTGCCTTACTTCCACAAGCATGGCAAGTATCATCAAAGGACTCTTCATGTCCACAGTAGTGACATTTAAGCATCTTATCTTTTTTATAATATGTCAAAGATATGCCACATGTTGGACAAGTTGGCACATGTCCACATGTTCTACACATCACAAATGGTGCATAACCCTTACGATTAAATAATATCATGGTTTGCTCACCACGTGAAAGTCTTAATTTAATCGCTTCTTGTAGTTTTTTAGAGAACATGGAAGTATTGCCATGTTTTAGTTCTTCTCTCATATCAATTAAAGAAAGTTCAGGTTGTTTGATCCCAAAAGGTCTTTCATCTAATCTTAAAAGCTCATAATCACCTTGAAGCGCTTCATAATATCTTGAAACCAATGGTGTAGCACTTCCTAAAATGAGTGGAATATTATGATAATGTGCGCGAAGTTTTGAAACTTCAATTGCATCATAATACACATGATCTGTTTGAACATATGATTGATCATGCGATTCATCAATAATGATTGCACCTAAATCATAAAATGGAAGAAAGACTGAACTTCTTGTCCCTAAAACAATTTGCGTCGTGCCTTCTTTCATATGCATATAACTATCTAAGCGTTCACCTTGTGATAATGCACTATGATAGATATCAACATGATCAAATCTTGATTTTAATCGTTGTGCCATCGGTGCAATTAATGTGATCTCTGGCACCAAAACAAGTACTTGCTTACCTTTTTTGATCATATCTTCAATCACATTTAAGTAGATTTCAGTTTTACCTGAACCTGTGACACCTTTAAGTAGTATCTTTTGATATGTATGATATGATTTTTTAATATCCTCATATACTTTTGCTTGATCACTTGTTAAAGTGATTTGTTTATCTTTTAAGTCAAAGATGTGTGAAATTTCGCGATCGACTTTTTCTTCTTTATCTATGAACACATTATATTTTTTTAATGTTGCAATATTTGATTCACTAAACCCAAAATCTAACAGTTCTTGCTTTATATATGACTTATTTGGATCAAGTTGGTCTAATAAGTCTTGATATCTAGCAATTCTTGGATAATCATGATTCATATCATATTGGTATGTTTTAATCATTTTATCTTTCGTTTTTTGTTCGTACAATTGCTTGACTTCAATTGCTTCAAGACTCATATATTTTCTAATTTTATAATCATACGATTGATTATTCTTAGCAATCTTTAATTCATCTTTTTGATTAAATAATGATCTAAACTCATCATCAACAATATCTGGATTGATCAGTTTAATCAACTTGTGATATTTTAAATGAATTTGACTTGGCACAACAGTTTCAAAAATTGAAGCATACGTTTGATGTGTCATCTGATAAAGGTAATCAATAAGCATAAACGTTTCTTCCGAAATAGTTGGGACAATATCAAGCACATCTTCAATTGGCTTTTTAGCCTTATCGCTATGCTCAAAAAGAGAAATTACATAACCGAGTCTCAATTGTCCTCCAAATGGCACAACAACGCGCATACCTCGCTTTATAATCTCTTCAAATTCAGTTGGTACAATATAATCAAATTGTCTATTTAAGCCCATATGTTTAATATCGACAACAACGCTTGCTATCATAATCTTCACCCTATACTTATTATACCGATAAAACGGATAAATCGCTAACTATCCTACAAAAAAAGTAACCGAAGTTACTTTAATGTTTTTAATATTTGATCAATATGATTACCATATGCTAAAGCTTCATCAAATTTAAAAATTAAATCTGGAATTTTTCTTACATTTCTAATCTTCTTAGCAAGTTCCATACGGATGGTTGCTTTTGAATCATCTAATGCATTTTGTGCTTTCTTTTGCATATCGTCTTCATCTTTTAAAATTGTGTAATATATTGTTGCAAATGATAAATCTTTTGTTACTTTAACTTCAGTTAAATTAATATATCCAAAACTTTTATCTTTAACTTCTCTATTAATAATTGTTGCAAGTTCTCTTTGAATTAAACTTGCTAATCTTTCAGTAGTAACTGACATGTTTTACACCTCAATTTCTCTCATTTGTGACGCTTCAATAATATCGCCAACTTTGATATCATTAAAGTTTTCTATAGATAGACCACATTCATAGCCTTGTCTAACTTCTTTAACATCATCTTTAAAACGTTTAAGTGATGCTAGCTTACCTTCATAGATTACAATACCCTCTCTTAAGACACGAACTAATGCATCACGCTTAACGCTACCATCAGTCACATATCCACCGGCAATTGTACCAATCTTAGAAATCTTAAATGTATCTCTAACTTCTACTTGTCCAGTAACAATTTCTTCGAATTCAGGTTCTAACATACCCTTTAACGCAGCTTCAATATCTTCTTGAACACGATAGATAATGCTATATAATCTAATTTCAACACCTTCAGATTCAGCAACTTTTCTTACTGCACCTGTTGGACGTACATTAAATCCAATAATAATTGCATCTGATGCAGATGCTAATGCAACATCACTTTCAGAGATGGCACCAACAGTACCACGTACGATATTTACATGGAATCCATCAATATCAATTTTTTCTAATAGACCTTTTAAGGCTTCAATAGAACCTTGAACATCACCTTTAATAATCAAGTTCAATTCTTTTTCAGAAGCTTCCATTTCACCAAATAGGCTATCAAGACTTCTCTTCTTCTTAGCATTTAATTCTAAATCTTTTTGTTTTTGTTGACGTTCTGATGCAATATTTTTAGTTGTTCTTTCATCATCAAATGCCATAAAGATATCACCAGCTTGAGGTACTTCATTTAATCCTGTAACCTCAATTGGTTGTGATGGTCCTGCTGCTTTATAACGTTTTTTAAGATCATCTTCCATTGTTCTAATTTTACCGTAAGTATTACCAATAACAATATAATCTCCAACATGAAGTGTACCTGTTTCAACGATTAAAGTTGCAACACTACCTCTACCTTTATCTAAGCTTGCTTCGATAACAGTACCTTTGGCAAGACGATTTGGATTTGCTTTAAATTCATGAATTTCACTAATTAATTGAATGACATCTAGCAATTCATCAATACCTTCACCTTTTAAGGCTGACACATTGACATAAGGTGTATCGCCACCCCATGATTCAGGGACTAATCCCTTTTCAGATAATTCAGTCATAACACGTTCAGGATTTGCACCAACTTTGTCAATCTTATTAACAGCGACAACAATCGGTACATTTGCTGCTTTAGAGTGGTCAATAGCTTCAATGGTTTGAGGCATTACACCGTCATCAGCTGCAACAACTAAAATAACGATATCCGTAACTTTAGCACCACGTGCACGCATTTCAGTAAATGCGGCATGGCCTGGAGTATCGATAAATGTAATTGGTTCACCGTTTTTAACAACTTGGTATGCACCAATATGTTGAGTGATTCCACCGGCTTCTCCATCTACAACTCTTGATTTTCTAATTGTATCTAATAATGTTGTTTTACCGTGATCAACATGTCCCATAACAGTTACAATTGCTGGTCTTTTCACAAGATCTTTTGGATCATCAGTAATCTCCATTTCATCAAATCTTGCTACATCAGTAATCACTTCATCTTGAACTTCATAACCACAATCTAGTGCAATAAGTTCAATTGTATCGCGATCAATGACTTGATTCACACTTGCCATTAAGCCTAAACCCATTAATTTTTTAACCATACCAGCATTAGATAATTTTAAACCTTCTGCAACATCTGCAACCGTCATATCAGGTGTATATGTTAAGATTTTTGGTCCTTCATCAACTTTTTTCTCTGGTTTTTTAAATTGATTTCTTGGTTTTGAGTTTGTTCTTCTTTTATTCGAATTTGTTTTTTTAGGCATATATAATCACTTCCTTCATTATTTAAGCAGTAATCGGCCAAACCCTTTATCAGTCACTCCAATTACTTTTATTCCATATTTCCCGATAGCCTCAGAAAGTTCTTGTGATGATACATTATCTATAACTTTTACATGATAAGTTTTTGCTTTATCATATATCTTCTTCTTCGTTGCATCAGATGCATCAGAAGCTATAATGATTAAACAAAGTTTTTTCTTTGTAAGTTGAGATAATGTAATATCCGTACCTACGACAAGCTTACGCGCACGATAGGCTAGTCCTAATGAATTGACATTCATTTGACCATACCTAAAAGTTCATCATAGACTTCTTCAGGTACTTTAACTTCCAGCTTTCGATCTAATATATTATGTTTTTGTGCCTTTAAAATTACCTCTTTATCAAGTTTTAAATATGCACCACGACCATGTGCCTTACCAGTAGTATCAACTGATACAACACCATCTTTGGTCGCAGTTACTCTTATTAATTCTTTTTTAGGTAATACTTCTTTTGTGACAACACAAGTTCTCATTGGAACTTTTTTTACTTTATTCATGTAATCACCTTTTATATTTTAGTAAAGAATACCTTCGCCTTGAGCCATTGTTTCTGACTTAATGTCAATTGACCAACCACATGCTTGAACAGCAAGCTTAACATTTTGTCCTAATTTACCAATTGCAAGTGATAATTGATCATCTGGTACAATTGCTAAAGCATTCTTTTCTTTTGGATTCACATGTGTTACAGCAACTACCTTAGCTGGTTGTAACGCATTTGCAATTAATTCTTTTTCATTATCGCTCCATCTAAATAAGTCGATTTTTTCATCACTTAATGCACGAACGATTTCACGAATACGAGTTCCACCTTCACCAACGCAAGCGCCGATCGGATCAACTTTTGGATCATTAGTTTTTACACCAATTTTCGCACGATCTCCTGGATCTCTTGATATACCCATAATTTCAATGATACCATCTTTGATTTCTGGGATAAAAGATTCTAATAATCTAATAATTAAACTTGGATGTGAACGACTAACAAATACCTTTGGCCATTTTGTCTTCATTTCAACATCAGAAACATAAACTCTTACATGATCTCCAACATGGAAATTATCTTTAGGCAATGCTTCTTTCTTAGGTAATAATGTTGTTAAATCTTTACCAATATCTAAACGGTAATGACGATCATCAATATCAATAACTCTCGCATTGATCATTTCATGTTCAAATGATTTGAAATATTGATATAAATTTTCTTTTTGCATTGAAACTAATGCTTCATTTAAGCGACTCTTAAAGTCTCTCACTGCATAAAATGAGAATGTTTTTGGATCAATCTTTTGTTCAATCACATCACCAATTTTAGCTCTTGCATTTATTTCTTTTGCTTCTTCTAATAAGATTTGTGTATAGTTTTTATCAGCTTCTAAACTGAAATCATCAACAACCAATTGTTGTTTGTATACTAAAATCTCATTTTTGTCTTCCTTAAATTCTACACGACAAGATCTTACATCATGTGCCTTCTTACATCCCGCAATTAAGCCTTGACGAAATGCATCAAGCACTTGTTCATGTGTTAATTCTTTTTCTTCTGCAACTGCATCAATGTTTTTAAAAAACTCTTTACTAATCATGATATCCTCCTAAACTTTAACTGCGGTACGCATTTTTCTAGTTTCATTGTAGTTTATTTCTATTTTTCTAATTCTACCTTTTTGATTGACTTGTACTGTCATTATTTCACTATCTTCATCAAATGCCAACAACGTTCCAAATGTTTGTAACTTATTAGTTTCAAAATAAATATATTTACCAACTTGTTTTGCAAGTTGTTTCTTATTATCAATTGGACGTTCCGCGCCAAGTGATGAGAGTTCTAAGAAATAATCATCATCTAAGTCATCATCATCTAGGCTTTCAACATAAGCCATGTGAATTTTTTCTAGATCATCAATATTCATTGTATCTACATCCAGTAATATTTCTACTATCTTTTCCCCAAACTCACGTTTTAGCTTAATGCTGTAAATTTCTAAATCATATGGTTCTAGAAATGGTATTAATTTTTCTCTTAATTTATCTAAATTCATAATTACCTCATTAAAATGAGTGGAATTTCATCATCCCACTCACGTTTAGGTCTTTATTATACCATTAATATTGCAAAAATACAATTTCTAAACCTGTGTTTTTTTATTAAATTTATATATTTTTATTGCAAATGGTTTGCAAGTAGATAACTTTGTGTTACAATGATATTGCAAATCATTCGCATTTAGGAGGACTTATGAAAAAACTATTTTACTTATTACTATTATCTATATCTATAGTATCACTGATGTCATGCAGTCTAGGTAGTAATGACGATGACCAATTTGATATTGTTACAACCATGTATACACAATACGATTTCGCAAAAGAAATTGCACAAGATCACATGTCTGTGACGATGCTAGTGCCACTTGGACAAGACATTCATAGTTACGAGGCATCAAGTCAAGATATGGTTAAAATTGAAAATTCAAGCATTTTTATCTATACGTCCGATGAAATTGATACATGGATTAATAATCCAGATTCAATCGGCGGTGATGATACGATTGTGATTAATATGGAAAGTTACTTAGAATCAACTTCACTACTTTCAAACACCTACCCATTAGCTGATGACCATGATCACGACCATGAAAACATTCACTATTGGGTTGACCCAATCAATGCAATTAAAATGGTCGAAGTCATTAGAGATACACTCATTTCTATTGATCCCGTTAATGAAAGTGATTATACTGCTAATGCAAATCAATTGATAGCAAATATTGAAGATGCATCTAATGATATCTCTGATTTTGTTCATACTTTAACAGATGAACCTACAATCTATTTTGCAGGTCATAATGCAATGGAAGCTTTTGGTGATCATT
Source organism: Acholeplasmataceae bacterium (assembly GCA_963678355.1). Lineage (GTDB taxonomy): Bacteria > Bacillota_I > Bacilli_A > Acholeplasmatales > Acholeplasmataceae > WOFB19. Next base: position 935,558 of record OY782823.1, read on the forward strand.
TTGGCATTCATATTATATCTATATTTGATGAGTTTAAACCAGATGCTGATCTAACAAGTGCGCAACTTTTAACTTTTGTAAATGAAATAAAATCAGCAAATACACATTACTTATTTATAGAAGCACTTGAAGAGCCAAAAGCTGCACAAACCATTAAAGATGAATTAAAAAACAAAGATAATTATGATTTGACTCTTTTAGAACTTCATTCATATCATAATGTCACACAAGATGATTTTGAACACGGTGTGACTTATGTGGATTTAATGTATAGAAATCTTGATCATATAAAACAAGCTTTAGGAGCGTAAAATGATAGAATTTATGGATGTTAACGTCTATTTTGGTCATTACCAAACACTTAAAGACATTAATTTCAAACTTAATAAAGGTGATTTCTTACATATTGTTGGACCAAATGGCAGTGGAAAGTCCACTTTAATTCGTACCCTTGTTGGTTTATTGAAACCTAATAGTGGCAAAATTAAAATAAACACTAAAAACATGGGATATCTTCCACAAAAACTAGAAAATAAACCAACGATACCTATGACTGTTAAAGAAGTGATCTACAGTGGGCTTGAAAAACAGAACATGTTTATCTCCAAAAAAGATGAAACTTTGATCAAATACTGGTTAGTCAAAATGGAAATACCTGAACTATATAATGAGAGCATGTTATATCTCTCAGGTGGTCAGCAACAAAGAGTTTATTTAATTAGAGCATTGATTAGTGAACCTGATCTACTCATCTTAGATGAACCTACTTCTGCACTTGACCCATCGTTTAGAGAAAAGTTTTATCATCTGCTTTATGAACTTCAACAAGAAAAGAAAATCACCATTGTTCATGTGACACATGATTTGACTGACGCAGTAAAGGAAAACTGTCAAATCATGTATATTGACCAAACAGTTAAATTCTTTGGATGTTACAAGGACTTCCATTACTTTGAACATAAGGAGCATACCCATGATCTTTGATTTATTAAGTTATGATTTTTTCCAACAAGCCTTATTAATCGGGGTAACGCTTGCTATATCAGCTGCACTTTTATCGCCATTTCTAGTTCTTAATCATCAAGCGATGATTGCTGATGGACTTGCACATGTGAGTTTTGCAGGACTTGCACTTGGGATGCTATTTATTAATGAGCCACTCTATATTTCTATACCTTTCGTGATGATCGCATCCTTACTCATTAAATACTTATCAGATAAAATGAATGGTGATGCTGCTATTGGCTTAGTAAGTGCTTTTGCATTTGCTATCGGTTTAATTATTATCAATAGAGGTAGTGGATTTAGCATATCTGTAGAATCTCTAATCTCAGGCAATATCTTTACAGCTGAACCTACACTTGCGCATTTAGGTTTAATCATCACGATTTTGATATTAGCGTTTATCATTATCTTCTATAGAAAATTATTCTTAATGACTTATGATTATAATTATGCAAAATTCTCAGGAGTTAAAGTAAGATTATTGGGATATCTTTTATCCGCTCTTACTGCATTCTTTATCGCTATTGGTGTTAGAACTATCGGGGTATTATTAATTTCTGCATTTGTGATATTTCCTTCTGTACTATCTTCTCAATTTACCAAAAGCTTTATGGCAACACTATTAACAGGTTTGGGCGCTTCTATCATTGTGACGATTACTGGCATATTTATTGCCCATCCGTTTGATATACCTGTAGGTTCAACAATTGTTGTTCTATACACATTCATCTTAGTTGTTACACTTATTATTAAAAGATTTATAAGAGGTGAGAACGCATGAAAATGACTAAACAAAGAACTCAAATTTTAGATATTTTTAAACATAATAAAAAGCCAATCAGCGCAGATATGATCTATGAACAACTTCCTGATGACGCGTTAAATCTTTCTACGATTTATCGAACGTTAGAAATTTTCTTCTTAGAAGGTATCATATCAAAAAGCACGATAGATCATACTAATTATTATTATTTAAACGATCACAAACATCATCATTTCATGATATGTCTAAGCTGTCATAAAATGATTGAAATTGGATGTCACATCCATCATTTTGACGAAGAAGTCGCAAAGGCTCATCATTTTAAAGTGACACATCACGACATGACTCTATATGGTTATTGTGATGAATGTCAAAAGAAATTAAATCAAGCATAAAAAAAGCTCAATGAGCTTTTTTTATTTCTTTTTAAACATGTTTTTAATAGTTTCTTTATCGAAGAAATCACCTTTAGCAAAAGGCATAAGGCCAATCACATCTTTAAGTCTTCCTTCTTCCATCGTTTTTTTAACTATGTCGCTAACGACTTCATCCGATAAGAATGGTGCTAACGGTATTAGTTCACGTTCAGACAATTTTGATGCAAGTGCATCAACAATCTCTTGATCTACAAAAGGAATAATTGCAATAATATCACTTACTTTAAAATCATCACTTGCATATGCTTTTAATACAACTTGACTAATTGCTGTTGATGACATAAATGGTGCGAGACTAACAATATCATTGACGCTAACATCATCAAGTGATTCTAAAACCGCTTCATCTAAAATTTTCTCATCAATAAATGGTGCGACACTTTTCAATTGTTCAAATGTAACATTCGAAAAATCAATATTTTTCTCTACTTGTTTTGGTTTAACTAAAGGTAGTACATCTTGAAGTGTTTCTTCATCTAAATCTTTTACATCGACAACTTTGTCAGCAATTATTTCTTTAATTGTATCTGCTTGTTTAGTATGACCTAAAAGCTCATCTATTGATACATTAAAAATAGTCGCTAACTCTGATAATTTTGAAATATCTGGCATAGAGTCTCCTCTTTCCCAATTACTTACAGCTTGATAACTGATACCCAATTGATCAGCAAGTTCTACTTGTGTTAGATTATGTTCTTTTCTTAATTTAGAAATCAATCTTCCAATATCATTCATATTAAACATTTTTAAATACCTTCCCTTTTTAAATGTTAACTGGCCAAGTTACACTTTCATTTTAAAATAAAACAACAACCCAAGCAATCAAGTAATGCTTGAGTTGTCATATTCAACTATGTCTTGAGTTATTTAATCTCTTCTAAGATCTTCATATCATCAACAGAGATACTAAAATCTAGATGTGCATTTTCGACAATTCGTCCTTCATGCGTAGATTTAGGAAGTGGTAATGTTTTTTTCTCTAAACAATATCTGATGCACAATTGTGCAGGTGTTACTTTATATTTATCTGCCATATGTACAATTTCAGGTTTATTTAATATCCTACCTGTAGCAAGTGGTGAATATGCTTCAACTAAGATATTATGTTTTTCACAATAGTCTTGTGTTTCGCTTTGATCTTCACCAATATGATAATTGATTTGATTTGCATGCGGAATAATTTTCGCATCTTTCATCACATTTTCTAAATCGTGGACACTAAAATTAGATACACCTATAGCTTTTGCGCGACCAGATTGATAGATCTCTTCTAGTGCACGCCAAGCTTCGATATTACCTTCGTCACAATTTTTACCAATTTCACTCCATGGCCATGGTGCGTGAATTAAATATAAGTCAACATATTTTAATCCAAGATCTTCTAATGTTTGATTAAACGCATCATGTGCACCTTGATATGTTTTAATATGAGACTCCAATTTAGTGGTAACAAATACCTCTGCTCTAGGAATCCCACTATCCCTGATTGCCTTACCGACACTTTGTTCATTTCGATAAGCTGCTGCAGTATCAATATGACGATATCCATGCTTAAGTGCAAACATCACTGAATCATAGGCAACTTCACCATTTGGAATTTGCCATGTTCCAAACCCTATTTTAGGTATTTTTACTCCATTAGATAAAACATAAAAATCTTTTATTACAGCCATCTTATTTCTCCCTTATAATTATCTCATTCAATAACTTTCTAAACTCTTTACTTGAGTCAACGCGATGCTTAGCCGCACTTTCTCCAAATCCTATCTTGATTGTTTCAGCTTCAGGTAATGCTTTAAACATATCTTCATCTGTTGTATCATCTCCTGCAACTAAAACAAAATCATAGTCTTTTTCATTCGTAAATAACCTTGTAGCATTTCCCTTGTTCACTCTTTGGTCTTTTACTTCTAAAACCATGTTACCTTGTTGTATTTCTATAGGTGTCGTACCTTTAATAGAATAGAGTGCATCCTTAATTTCAGATAATTTAACAGAGACCATTTCTGGTTCTGCTTGTCTGTAATGAAGTGCAATTGAATGTGATTTTTCTTCAATGAATGATCCTGGCATTCTATCAACATACATGTCTAATACATGTTTAATTGATGGTTTCCAATCACTTTCAATATTGACGGTCTTCTTCCAAGTCTTACCTGAGTGTTTATACCAAAGTCCATGATCTCCAACTAAGTTAATTGGCATTCTACCAAACCATAAATCAAGTGTTTCATGATCTCTACCACTAATGATTACAACCGTATTTTTTTTGTTGTTTGCTAATTTTAAAAGCATAGATTTTAATGCTTTATTAGGTGCTGCTTGCATTGGTGTCTTTTTAAACTCAGCAAGTGTACCATCATAATCTAGGAAGAATATACGTTGTTTTGACTGATCAAACTTATCATATATTTCAGGTTTATTAATAAACGCTTCAACAGGAAGTTTAATCTCTTCTTCAAAACTGATATTTTCCAATCGATTAATAAATTCAGTTGCCCAAAAATTAACATTATAACGATAAATACGTTCATGCATAATTTTATTTCTTTGAATTTTTTCAGCTTTCGGCATATCTAATGCAAGTTTGATGCTATCAGCAATCTGCACTTCATCATTAGGATTAATAATGATTGCTTCTGATAACTCACTTGCCGCCCCTGCTGTTTCACTGATGATCAGTGTTGCAAGATAATCTGTTCTAGCAGCGATATATTCCTTAGCAATCAAATTCATACCATCTCTTACTGGTGTTACTAATAAAATATCAGATGCTCTATAATAAGCAATCAATTCATCTTGTGAGAAAGATTTAAAATAATACCAAATCGGTATCCACTCGTCATTAGAAAACTTACCATTAATTTGAGATACTAAAATCTCAATCTCACTTCTTAATTGATCATAAAATGGTAACGATTGTCTTGAAGGTGCAACAATTAAGTTAAGTCTTACCTTTCCAATATATTTTGGATATTTAGATAAGAATGTTGCATAAGCTTTGATACGTTCAACAATACCTTTTGTATAATCTAGACGGTCAACCGATAAGATATTTTTAATCTCTGAGTTTGTATTAATCTTTTTATCAACTTGAAACTTAGAGAAATAATCATAATCAATGCCCATCGGAAAAGCATCAACTTCAATATGTCTGTGATTATAGTTTAATTTATAAAACCTGTGATTCACATTTAATATACGTCTCACACTACTTAAGAAATGTCTTACATAATCATAGGTATGAAAACCGATGAGGTCAGCACCTAATATACCCTTTAGGATTTCTTCTTTCCAAACAAGTAATCTGAAAATCTCAGATGATGGGAAAGGAATATGCAAGAAAAATCCTATTTTCACTGTTGGATGATTACGTTTAATAATCTCCGGCAATAACATCAATTGATAATCATGAATCCAAACTGTGCTATCTTCTTCAATAAAAGGTTTCATCTCTTGATAAAACTTTTCATTAATTTTCTTATAACGTGCCCAATTTGCTTCATCATACTCAGTTAAATTTGCAAAATAATGGAAGAGTGGCCAAATCGTACGATTTGAAAAACCTTCATAATATAGTTGGACATCTTTTTCAGTCAAATATACAGGGAAGCAATTATATTGTCCTAAAAGACTGTTTTGAATTTCTGATAACACGCTTTTCTTCATGCGATCACTAGAAAAACCAGGCCATCCTACCCATAAGGCATCAGCTTGCTCATGATAACTTTTTAATCCAGTTGCTAAGCCCCCAATGCTTTTTTCGTAGGATATTGAACCTTTGTTGACCTTAACGGTCATCGGTAAACGATTTGATACAAAAATCATTTTACTCAAAATTCATCATCTCCTTTATAACTATTATAGCATATAAAAAAAGAGGATGCCTTTATCAGGCTATCCTCGCTTAAGTAAATTCAAATGTAGTACAATACCATAAATTGAAATTGCAGATAATATTACAGTAACAACGATGCTTAGCAATAATTGATCTACAGTTGCTGAAGACTCTAAAACAATATCAATCACATATACAACAAAATATGCATATAGACTAGTTCTTAGACGTTTAAATTCTTGTTGGCTCATTTCAATAATTTTAGTATCCTTAGATCTAAAGATTAAAACACCCCAAATGATTAAAACTAAAACGATGCCTAATGGAATATATGCATACCATGAAGCGATTGGTTCTAAATAATAACCCGCTAAAATATTAAGCCCTAATAATAGAAAAGCGACAAATAATAATAATTGAATTCTTACATTCTTACGATAACTACCCATTATAAAACTCCTTTATACATTTTTTAATTATTTTTGATATACTAATAAGTGAAACGAGGTATAAGTATGGAAAAAGCTGTTTATCCTGGAACATTCGACCCTTTAACAATCGGTCATCTTGACATCATAAAACGCGCATCTCGATTTGTTGATGAACTGCACATAGTCGTTGCAGACAACTATAAGAAGATGCCAACATTTACAGCCCAAGAACGTATTGACATGATTAAGCTTGTTACACAAGACTTAGATAATGTCGTTATTTGTTCTACTCAGGACTTAGTGGTCAGATACTGTCAACAAAATGATATTAAACTTATGATTAGAGGCTTAAGAAATATTCAAGATTATGAAAACGAATATGCACTCTATCAATTCAATAGAAACTTAAATCGTCAAGTTGAAACTTTAATTTTATTCCCATCATCTAGAAATCACTTTGTCTCATCTTCTGCAATTAAAGAACTTATCGTTCATCATGCAGATATTTCACCTTATGTTCCAAAAGAAATTATCAAACAAGTACAATCTAAAATTAGATCGTCACTTAAGTAAACCAATGGATTCAAAAAAGTCATATAATTTGTCATCATCAATATCAGGTGCGACATATGTGGCTTTTTCTTTTAATGCTTCAAATCTCGAATTACCCATCGCAATCCCTATATCAGCATATTCGATCATTTGAATATCATTAGCGCCATCACCTACACAAATCAATCTGTCATAAGATTGATTTTTTAATACTTGCTTAATGCCATATGCTTTATTGATATGTGGATATGTAAAATCAGCACCACCGACATGCCAAGGGAACACATGGAATTTTTCAGTCTCTTCTGCTAAATCACAAATTTGCGTCTCATAATCAGCAAAGACCCATAATTGATAAACAGGTGTATGTTTATAAAATAATGGATCAACTTTAGGAAATATACCACGTAGTGCTTTCATACCATAACCTACGCGTTCATCCCAATAATTAACAGCCTCATCATTGATACCAACCATACCAATATTAAAATCTTTACCTTCTGTTAATTTTAAGATATGCTCAATATCTTCGGTTTTAATCGGTTCATCATAGACCATCGTATCATCAATAAAATCAGCTGACCCATTGACTAGTATTTTATATTTAAATAAATCTAATATTTCATCAATAATTTCAAGTTTTTTAAGTCCTCTACCGGTTGCTAAGCCTAATTCAATATCATCTCTTTGATAAAGTTCATGAAGTAACTTTTTCGTTTGAGATGGAATTAAACCTGTTTTCTTAGAAAATATTGTATTGTCTACGTCAAAAATAATCACAGTTTTCATAAATTACCTCTAAATAATTATAACATATAAGTATGTTACTATCATTTTTTAGATTTTTGTTATACAATAGATATGAACTTTTTATCGTTTCGGAGGATTTAAATAGATGAAAAACCCATTACTAAAATCCGGGGAAATCGGTATTTTTGCACTAGGCGGCTTAGGTGAAGTCGGTAAAAACATGTACATCTACGAAATTGAAGATAAAATCTTTATCGTCGATGCAGGTATATTATTTCCTGATGAACACTTGTTAGGTATTGATTATGTCATCCCAGATTTCACTTACCTAGTTGAAAATCAAGACCGAATTGTCGGATTATTTATTACACATGGTCATGAGGACCATATTGGAAGCATTCCTTATTTATTAAGAGAAGTTCAAATTCCAAAAATTTACGCTGCAGGTATTGCAGTAGACTTAATTGAATATAAATTTATTGAACACAAAGACATTAAAGTCCCACAAATTGAAGTATTTAAGAGTCATTATAAGTATCGTTTTGATAATGTTGAAGTAAGTTTTATCAGAATGACACATTCAATTCCAGATATGTTTGGGATTGTCTTTAAGACACCAGAAGGCACACTTTTCCATACCGGTGACTTTAAAGTTGACCTTACACCAGTAGGACCTCCTGCTGAGTTTGATAAATTAGCTAAAATCGGTAGTGAAGGCGTACTTTGTATGTGTTCTGATTCAACCAATGCAGAACGTGATGAATTAATTCAATCAGATAGTAAAATTGGTAAATCAATCAATGAATTATTTACTAGAATTGATGGTAGAATCATTATCGCTACATTTGCATCAAACTTATATCGTATTCAACAGATCATTGAAGCAGCAGTTCTAAATCATAGAAAAGTCGCAGTCTTTGGTCGTTCAATGGAACGTGCTATTGAAGCTGGTATGCAAACCGGTTATATCAAAATGCCTAAAGACACACTCGTTAAAGGTGATGATTTAAATCGCTTAAGACCTGAACAAATCACATTATTAGTAACTGGTTCACAAGGTGAACCACTTGCTGCACTTAGTCGTATAGCCAACGGTTCACACCGTCAAGTACAAGCAATGCCAGGTGATACAGTTATTTTCTCTTCTTCTCCTATTCCAGGAAACCAAGAAGGTGTTAATAGAACAATTAATCAACTCTTTAAACAAGATGTTAATGTGATCACTCATGGCCCACTTGCAGATACTCATACATCTGGACATGGTGCACAAAATGATTTAAAACTTATTCTAAACTTAGTTAGACCTAAATTCTTCATGCCTATCCATGGTGAACACAGAATGTTAAAACACCATAAACAATTAGGTATCGATTGTGGTGTTAAACCTAAAAACATCATCATCCTTGATAATGGTCAAGTTGCAGCAGTATCTAAAAAAGGTATTCGCTATGCCGGCGATGTTCCATCTGGTGAGGTATATATTGATGGTCGTGGTATTGGCGATATCGGTAGTTCAATCATTAAAGAACGTAAGTTACTTAGTGAAGAGGGCTTATTCTCTGTCATATTATCAGTCAACAGCGAAAAGAAAAAACTCATCAATTCACCAACAATCATTTCAAGAGGTTTCATATATATGAAAGGTAATGAAGCACTGACTTCATCACTTGCAAATGATGCTAAAAAGGTCGCTGAACAAGAGTTAAAGAAAAAAGGCTATACTGAAACTTTATTAAAACAAGCAGTCATCAATTTCTTAAATGATAAAATTTATGAATTAACACAAAGACGTCCGCTTGTAATTCCAATTATAGTCGATCTAGCACAAATGAAAAAAGAGTAGGAAAATTTCCTACTCTTATTTTTTTACTTCATATATTCTAAAAATGCATCAAAGACGTATTTTGTTACAAGTGCATCATCAAATGCATCATGCTTTTGTAAATCATTTGATTCATAGTATGTTTTATAAGCGTTAAACAAACCTAAATCATCTTTTAAATTATAATAGTCTTTATGTAATTTCAATAAATCAATGAAATCATCATGTGTTGTCAGTGGTTCTTTTTTATGGATCTTATAAGATTCATCTAATGCACTAATATCATTTTTACCCCATACGACAAACTTAGGATGATATTTTTTTATAATGCGTTTTAACTTTTTATAAAACACATCATATTTCACAGCTTCTTTATCAAATTTCTCAGGATCTAATTTTAAAAACTTAACTGTTCGTTTACTTAAGTGATCGGCGATTTGTGGTTTCACGTAATAATCGTCTTTATGAAGAATTTTAGCCTGTGCTCTTGATAATACATAACCTGATTGAATAATTTCTGGTGTAAAGACCCTTTGGTGATACCCAGGCATTGTCATTTCAAAATCAACAAATAAAAAGTATTCATATTGATCTAATACAGTTTTCATATCTTTTCTGAGTTTATTTAAGTCATAAAAGACGTGTTTAGGATTTAGTGATTCAATTTTATTAAAGTATGCAACTTGATAAAACCATTGGTGTCCAATTTTTTTTCTTTTTGATGTTACTTCAAAATCAACTAAAATACCTTTATCCAAATAATGAAAAAAAGTTCTTGCTAATCTTTTCGTTAAATAGAAACCAATTTTTCTACCTTCAATTATACTTGTGAAAATATTTAGTTTTGCATCTACACTATCAATGATTCTTTTCATCTTTTACCTCTTTTAATGCACGAATTGATTCTGCAGGTAAGCCTAATGCCCTCAAATCTTCTTCTGATGCTTCTTTGATTTCTTCTATGCTCTTATAATTTTGTAATAATAATTTCTTGCGTTTTGGACCAATACCTTTAATATCATCTAAAAATGATTTATGTGCAACCTTATCTCTCGTACTTCTATGGAATGTGATCGCGAATCGATGCACTTCTTCTGACAACTCAAGTAGAAATTTATATAAATCACTATGTGTTAATAATTGTATCACTTCATTGTCATAAACTAAAGCCTCAAGTTGATGTCTATGATTCTTTTTAAGTCCTGCTACTTTGACTTGTAAGTTTAGTGATACTAAACTATCCAATGCAGCATTAACTTGCCCTTTTCCACCGTCTATTAAAATGAGATCAGGCATTTCACCATTTTCCATCAACATTTTTTGATATCTTCTATAGGTCACTTCTTTCATCGCTTGATAGTCATCATTGATGGTTGTTTGCAAGTGATATTTTCGATAACTCTTCTTATCAAACTTTAAATCATCATAGACGACCATTGCAGAAATTGGCGCAGTTCCAAATAGTTGCGCATTATCAAAGATTTCAATACGTTTAATATTTTTTTCCATCATCTCTGATAATTCATCAAGTGCATTTTGTTTACGTTCATCTTTATGGCGATATAGCATATTGTAATGCTCTAAATCATATATCGCATTTTTAGTTGCAAGATCAACCATTTTCTTCTTATCACCAATTTTAGGAATCACAGCGTGATTACTCAAATAAAAAGATGCGTCATCAGTGTCAAATGCTTCACTTAAAAGCACTTCATCAACATCATGATTTTCATAATATTGATTTAAATATGAATAAATGGTTTCCATATATTGGCCAACATATGAGAATACAACTTGATGTTGATCAATCATTTTGCCCTGTCTAATCATTAATATTTGAATAGCGACATCTTCTTCTGAATGTGCAAAACCAATAATATCTCGATCTTTATAATCATTTAAATTAATAATTTGTTTTTCTGTGGTTTGTTCAATATGATTAATCATATCTCTATATTCTGCTGCTTTTTCAAACTGCATGAATGCACTGGCTTTACCCATTTCATCTTTTAAATGATTTAAAACGTCTTTAGTGTCGCCTTTAAGAAATTTTATCACTGCTTTAATATCTTCTTCATAGCTTACATTTGGATTGATACAAGGTGCTAAACACTGCCCTATATGATAATATAGGCATGCCTTTTTAGGTAATGTATCACATTTTCTAAATGGATAAATACGATTTAATAATCTTACCGTCTCTCTAGCTGCATAAACATTAGGATATGGACCAAAAAGTCTACCCTTAGGTTTCTTTCTTCTAACGATTTGCAACTTAGGATAATCTTCTTTAGTAAGCTCAATATATGGATAAGTTTTATCATCCATAAGTCTGATGTTATACTTTGGGCTATACTGTTTAATCAGATTCATCTCTAGGATGAGTGACTCATGCTCAGTGCGCGTCATCACATAAGAAAAATCCACGATTTCTGATACAAGTTTCGTGGTTTTTTGATTATGAGCACCTGTGAAGTAGCTCTTTACCCTATTTTTAAGATTTTTCGCTTTACCAACATAAATAATCACATCGTGCTTATCTTTCATTAAATAGCAACCAGGATTGGTTGGAAGTAGCGCTAATTTTTCTTTTAATTGCAACTTTTATCACCGCTTATATTGTAACACAAGGATAAAAAAAAAGCGATTGCTCGCTTTTTAAGATTCGAAATCAATATCTACTTTTCCATCAAGAATTTCTTCTAATGCGATACCAATGCTTTTTACACATTTTGCATCTTCAACTTCTAATGATTCATCTTCTAAAATTCTAGCAACTTTACTTGCTGCATAAACCAATTTATATTTTGAGTTAATTTTATCAAGTAACTTGTCAATTGAAGGGTATCTCATGCCGTCATTGTTTTTTTCCATATTTATTTCGCTCCTATCATCTTCATATAATTATGAATACTTCTTTGTGTCTTTGCATGCTCTGCACGCACAATAGCCATAATACGATCTGCTGCGTTATTAACTTCGTCATTAACAACAATATAATCATATTTATGTGCAAGCAAAAATTCTTTCTCTGCTTTTTTCATACGTTCATTTACAATTTCTATCGCTTCGGTGCCGCGTTTTCTTAATCGATCATATAACGCTTCTTTTCCTGGTGGAACCAAGAAAATAAATACAGCATCGTTCATTTGTTCGCGCACTTGTAGTGCACCAGCAACTTCAATTTCTAGAACTACTTCTTTACCTTTGTCTAGTTGCTCTTCTACTTTATCACGAGGTGTACCATAGTAGTTCCCTACAAATTCTGCATACTCTAAAAATTTGTTTTCTTTAATGCGTTTTTCAAACGTTTCTCGACTAACAAAATAATAGTCAACGCCATCTACTTCTCCAGGTCTTGGTGGCCTAGTGGTCATTGAAACAGAATAAACAAGGTCATGATTCTTCATCTGGAATAATGCTTTTCGCACTGTTCCTTTTCCAACACCAGAAGGACCTGAAATGACAACTAATAAACCACGTTCATTTAGTTTCATGAGTGCCTCCTTGAACCTTTAATTTACCCTTTATTATATATGATAAATTATGTTGTGTAAATAGATAGGCAATAAAAAGATTATAAATAGCGTTTACATTACCATTTAATATAACTAATTTATGATACAATAATCATGAGGTAAACATATGATTATAGACGGATATTTTATTAAGCAATTAATTCAAGAATTGAATCAAGCATTAGCTGATGCGAGATTAGAAAAAATACAACAAATCGATAGTGCTTCTTTTTTACTAAACTTTTATAGACGGGGAGAAAGACATAAACTCATCTTAAATTTATATGCCCAAGACTATCGCTTATATTTCACAAAAAAACAGATGAATCCAAAAGATCACTCGCAGTTTTTAGTCTCACTTAAAAAACATTTAGAGGGCAGTATATTATCTGATATCTCGCAATACGAAAACGACAGAGTTGTTATATTTAATTTCACTGCTTCAGATTATATTTTTGGACCGCAACAATTTAAACTTATTTTTGAGGCAATGGGTAAACATGCAAATCTGCTCATCGTTAAAGATGATAAGATTATTGATACTTATAAGAAAATGTTTTTTGCTGAAGGTAGACAACTTCTACCACAAGCTAACTTTGAGTATTTCCCAGTAACCAAAAAATCATTTGAGGATATTGATTATCAAATTGTTGATTCACCAAAAGATATCACAAATACGTATATGGGTATATCTTCTTATTTAAGTAGATATTTGTATGAAAGAAAAATACAAATTAACCAAATTGAATTTAGACCAACATATAACATCACTTCAAATAAATTTTATTGTGCTGATATTTTTGATGAAAAGGATGAAAAATTATATTTTGATACCTTATCTGAATTAATGGATCACTATATGAGCAAAAAGCCTATTTCAAAAAGTGGTTATAAAATTTTTATTGACAAGCAATTAAAGAAATACCATATTAAAGAAAATCATTTACAAAAGCAATTAGAAGATTCTATAAAACAATTAGAAGTCAAAGAAAAAGGTGACTTAATCTATATGTCAGGTCTTAATCTTAATGATAAATACCATGAGATTGAAGTTGAAGGACAAAAAATTATATGTGATCATCAACTGACATTAAACGAGAATGCACAAAAGTTTTATAAACGTTATCAAAAAGCGAAACGTTCTATTGATCCTATCAAAGAACAAATAGCCGAAAACGATGATTTAATTGATTTATTCGAGTCTTTTGATACATTCCTAACATTATCTAGCGATAAAGATTTAATTGATTTAGAAGAGGATTTAATACCTTATGGATACACTTCTAAAAAGATTCAAAACGTTAACAAGAAACAAAAGAAAAAACCTAATATATTAGAGATTAAGGATAATGATGCTATCTATTTTGTAGGTAAGAATAGTCTTCAAAATGCGTATATCACACATGACTTATCCCAATCTAATGATTACTGGTTTCATGTTAAAGATGGTGCAGGATCCCACGTCTTAGTTAAAACTGACGACTTGAATGAACAAATCATAAGAAAGGCTTCTATGCTCGCTGCATATCACTCAAGTCTACGTTTCTCATCTAGTATTCCAGTGGATTATACTCAAATCAAAAACGTTAAAAAAATTCCGCATAAACCTGGATATCAAGTCATCTACAAAAACTTTAAAACCATGTTTATTGATATTGATGAAGATACGATTAACACATTTTTGAACATAAAAAAATAAATTATAATCCATATAATTAAATAGAGCAAATCGGTTGAATTCATTTTATAAATAGCGTATCATAAAACTGTAAAAAGAATTACTTAGGAGGAAATATAAAATGAAATTCGAATTACCAAAATTAGATTATGCTTATGATGCTTTAGAACCATTTATTGATGCGAGAACAATGGAAATACACCATTCAAAACATCACAATGGGTATACAAATAACTTAAATGCAGCTTTAGAAAAACATCCTGAATTGGATGCTCCACTTGAAACTCTATTAGCTGATTTAACATTAGTACCAGAAGATATTAGAACTGCTGTTAGAAACAATGGTGGTGGTTACTTAAACCATAAATTATTCTGGACAATTTTAAAAGTTAACAATGGCGCTACACCAGACGGTGCTTTAAGTGCTCAAATTGAAAAAGACTTTGGATCATTTGATGCATTCAAAGAAGAATTCTCAAAAGCTGCTAAGACTCGCTTCGGTAGTGGTTGGGCTTGGTTAGTTGTAACACCTGAAGGTACTTTAAAAGTAACTTCTACTCCAAATCAAGATGTACCATTTAATGAAGGTACACCAATCTTATTATTAGATGTTTGGGAACATGCTTATTACTTAAACTATCAAAATAGAAGACCTGATTATGTATCTGCATTCTTTAATGTAGTTAATTGGGAACAAGTTGCTAAAAACTTTGCAGAAGCAACTAAATAATAAGTAAACTAAACATAATAAAACTCGGAAATTATCCGAGTTTTTTTTATGTTTTAATTTATACTCTCATTTGCCATTTTTCTTAAAATCGCTATTTGTTCCTTAGATCCAACAACTAACATCTTGTCATCAAAGCGGAGAATCTCTTTAGCTTTTGGATTGAAGATAAACTCATCCTCATTTTTTCTTATAGCTAGAACAATTAAACCTGCACGTTCAGAAATTTTGGCTTCGCTTAATTTTTTGTCGATAAGTTCAGAACCTTCGTGAATCGTAACTTCTTCCATGTCTATCGTAATATTTTTGGTATCAATGATATTATCTACAAAGAATTGAACATGAGGGTTAACCATGAGTGATGCCATCTTCTTTCCACCAATTTCATCAGGACTTACTGTTTGGTTAGCACCTGCACGTTTTAATTTAATATCAGAACGTTCCTCATGAGCTCTCGCAATAATATGTAATTTCTTATTTAACTCTCTTGCCGTTAATACAACAAATACATTATCAGCATCTTTAGCAAGACATGTGATAAGTCCTTTGGCATTTTCGATATTCGCCTCTATTAATGCCTCTTCTCTAGTTGCATCGTTATAAATATAGTTAATCTCTAATGATTTTAATGTTTCAATGGCTTGCTCATCATTTTCAATAACAACAAAGTCAATGCCCTTCATCATAAGTTGTTTAATCACGTGAATACCTGTTTCACCTGAACCACAGACGATGATATGATTTTTTAGTTTCTCAATCGTTTTAATCATGCGATGTTTCCTCCAATTTTGATTAATAACACCATCACTAATAATTCTAAATATCACAGATATGAGATATCCAAATATACTAATCGTAAATATAATGACGATAATCGTAAATATCTGTCCTGCTGTATTTAGATCAACAACCTCACCATAGCCAACGGTTGAAATTGTAATCACCGTCATATAGAGTGCCTCAATCAATGAGATATTTAATATCAGCATATATCCAATTGTCGCAAACAGCAAGAGTCCAACAACAATTGCTGCCCATAATAATATTTTCTTCATTTTCATCATGGATACCATTTCTTTTTTATTTTACTTATATTATATCAAAAAAATAAGGTGTTAGGCACCTTATCATCTTTTAAGCAATTAATTGAATGTTTTCAATTTGTTCAGTGTTAAATATTTGGTCAAAAATCATGGACTCAAATAGTTTATGACGGTCAATTTTTACAGTACTTAAATAACCATCACTCGTGTGAGATGCACTGCTAATCGTCTTGCTTACCAAGTCTATAACAACAACATAACTGTACTTAAAATCATAGCGATCTTGATATATCAAATGAATCACTACATGCTCATTACCTTCATAATTTAGTTGAAGACCTTTTAGTTTGCCATCCAAATAAGTCTCTGTTAAATCGCTTAAATACTCATACATCACCATAACATACGCTCCCTTTTATTTAGAGTATCCTATATTTCTCCCTATATATGTACTCCATTTTATGTGATATGAATGTCTTGCTGTATTGTTTTTATTAGTTATATTATACCAAAAAAAATAAGGTGAATCATCACCTTATTTATATTTTTAATTTTTAATGATTATTTTTCTTCGTATTCGCAAGAAGTTTCTTCCCCAACTTCAACGAAGTTTGTATCTATTTCAGCAAGGTCAGTTGCAATATGTCCTTTTGCTTCACCGATTTTTTCAATACGCCATTTAAAGACAACCGGTCCAACAATTTCAAAGAACAAGATACCAGCTAAGACGATTGTTCTAATGTATAGTGCGACACTTGAACCGTCAGCCATTTGTTGCCCAGCAAAAATCGTACCAACAGCAATCAACATACCGATTTCAACCCCACCTTGTGGAAGAATACATAATCCTGTATTGTTTTTAACAACCTTTGGCGACTTAGCAATAACTGCGCCCACATATGATCCACCGATTTTACCAGCAGTACGGAATACAATATATAATACAGCAACTAGTCCAGCACTAACTAATACATTTAATTCTAGTTGTGCACCAGCAAGTGTAAAGAATATGATAATAAGTGGTCCAGAGAAATTATTAAGTGCAGCACCTTGAATTTCAAATGGTTCTTTCTTAACCATATTTGTGAAAATCATACCAATCATCATTGGTGTTAAGATTGGAGATAACTTATCAATTTCTAAGAATCCTAAGTGAATACCCATATCTGCAATATATACAGATGCTAATACACTTGATAAAGAGAACACTAAATAAGTGATATAACGATCCATCTTATGTAATTTGTCAATAAATAATTTAGATGCAAGACCTAAAACTAACCCAAATAGAGAACCCACTGCAAGTGAAACAATAACTTCTAGCAATGGTTCTAAAAGCGCATTTTCAAGTGTTAATGCACCACCACCGATAGTTGCTCTTGCAATTGATGTAAATAAACCAAAGACAATAACCCCAAACATATCATCGATACCAACAACTGGAACTACAGTGTCAATCACTGGTCCTTTGGCTCTCATACGTTTAATCATTACCATAATTGGCGCTGGCGCAGTTGCAGTTGCAATCGCTGCAAGTGTTAATGCTAACCATAATCTGTGTTGACTATCTAATAAGTAGATACCAGCAAATACGATGGCTGCAGTACCCAATGCTTGCACAGCGGTAATAATAATAATTGATTTACCACTTTTTGCAATTTTAGGCAACCATAATTCAGTCCCAATTTGATAAGCAATAATACCTAGAACAAAATTCGTAATAATATCAAGATTTTCAACAGTACTTGTACTTAATACGTTTGTAACACTAGGCCCTAAAATAACACCAGCTAAAATATAACCTGTAATAGCTGGTAATTTAATTTTTTCAGCTAACTTACCTGCAATAAAACCAATAAAAAGTGTAATCGCTAGATAAAGTAAGAATCTGTAAATTTCATGATTTTCCATATATTCTCAAACTCCTCGTTTCTATTATGACCTTTTTTATTATACTCTTATTTTGATATATTTCAAGTCATGCTATAACAATAAAAACAATAAAAAAAAGGAAGCGCTTGCTTCCTTCGTTTTACATGGATTGAGTTTCTATAATGGCATAGTCTCCATCTTCTCTACGATATACGACATGTGTCTTGCCACTGTCCTTATCAATATAGACATAGAAATTATGACCAGAGAGTTCCATTGCAGCTACCGCTTCTTCAGAAGAGAGCGGTGTTAATGTAATTTGTTTATTTTTCACCAATTGTGAAGCTAAAATATCTTTTTCTAATTCTTCAGCATCAAAATCAGTGCTATAAGCTTCTTTCAAACCTTGTTTTTCAAGGTGATGTTTTAACTTATCTTTGTGTTTTCTAATTTGACTAATGAGTTTCTCATTTGCCTTATCAATTGCTGCATACATATCAGGATCTGATACTTCAGCTCTTAAATGTGTACCTTTTGAAAACACATTGACTTCAATCTTGTGGTGATCTTTATAAACCTTGCACACCACTCTAATTTCACTAACGACGTTAGGACCGAAAAATGAGACAACCTTACTCAATCTTTTTTCCGCATAGTTCTTAATGGCTTGTGTTGGGACAAACCCATTCTTACCTAAAACTTCAAATAACATAAGCATGCTCCTTTGCGTTTATATTATCATAGAGTGTCACCAAGTAAATGTGACTAAACTCTAGTGATTGTAAAATTGTTATCAGTTTATCACTGATTTGGTCAAAATACAAATATATTGACCTATCTTTTATCTTTAAAAAATCAAGATAAAACGGTTTTAAGAATGACATATACGCAATACCATTTAATTGTTCTTGATGCTTAATAAGACTATACCAATCAATCAACCCTAAATCTTTTGGTAAGACTTGGTATCCTATATCAAGCGGATATTTATCTAAACAGTATTCACATATATGATGTGTTTCAATCTTAAATAAATTAAATACTGATTTTTGAACCAATATTTTTTTATGACAAATTTCACAGAACATAAAGGCCTCCCTAATTGATATTAGAGTGGCCTTTTATATTTTACTTCTTATAAGCTTCTACAATCTTATCAATTAGGTATACTGGTACTTCTTCATATCTTATAAATTCACGTGTAAATGAACCACTACCTTGAGTCATAGCTTTTAGATCTATAGCATATTTAATAATTTCAGCTTCAGGTGCCTCGGCTTCAATCACTTGATATCCATCAGCTTGATGCATACCAATGACGCGACCACGTCGCTTATTCATATCGCCCATAACGTCACCAACAAACTGATCTTGAACTGTTACTTCAATTTTCACAATAGGCTCTAAAATCGTCGGTTGACAAGTCTTTACTGCTTCTTTGAATGCTAGTGATGCAGCAAGTTTAAATGATATTTCATTAGAATCCACTGGATGATATGATCCATCATATAAAGTCGCTTTAACATTGATCACTGGAAATCCTGCAAGTGGTCCATGTTCAAATGTTTCAACCAATCCCTTTTCAACAGCAGGGAAATAGTTTCTTGGTACAGCACCACCAAATACTTCTTCTTCAAAATCGAATAATTTATCTGATGGTTCAAATCTAATCCAAACATGTCCAAATTGACCTGCGCCACCTGATTGTTTCTTATGTTTACCTTCAGCTTCAACTTTTTTCTTGATTGTTTCTCTATAGACAATCTTTTGATCAAAAACATCACAATCAACTTTAAACATTGTCTTCATACGATCAAGTACATATTGTAGATGTGTCAATCCTTGACCACCTAATAAAAGTTGTGCCGTCTCTTTATTTCTAACAATTTCAAATGTAGGATCTTCTACATTGATACGATGAAGTGCCATTGAAATCTTATCTTCATCATTTTTATTCTTAGGATGTACTGCAATATAGATAACCGGTGTTGGATTTGCAACATGATCATAAGCAATTGGATGCTTAGGATCGGATAATGTTTGTCCTGTTTCGATGCCATCTGCTTTTGCGATGGCTGCGATATCACCTGCATGGAATAATGATTCATCAATTTGATTCTTACCACATAAAGTGAATAAGTTCATGATCTTCTTTACTTCTCCCAAAGTATTGACATAAACTTCTTGCCCGGCTTCTAAAGTTCCTGAATTAATCTTTAATAAATTTACTGTCCCTAAAAATGGATCCACTACTGTTTTAAACACATAAGCAGAAAAAGGTTCATCATCATGTGTTAATCTTACAACTTTACTATCGTCATTGACATCTTTCGCTTCTAATGGTCTTAACTCATCAGGCGCAGGTAGATAATCAATAAGCATGTTTAGCATGGTTTCAATACCAATATTTTTAATCGCACTACCCACAACTACAGGTGTTAGTTCGCCATCTAAGATACCTTCTTTAAGTGATTTATGAATCACTTCTTTAGATATTTCTTCACCTGCTAAATATAGGTCTAATAACTCTTCTGATGTTTCTGCAACACTTTCTACAATCAGTGTATGTAGTTCATCGACCTTCGCTCTTTTCTCATCCCAAATTTCGTCATCTCGACAAGTCTCACCATCATAGATGCGAGCTTTCATGTCAACGACATTAACGAATCCCTCAAAATCTTCTTGATGACCAATAGGCCAACAAAACGGTACTGCTTTTTTACCAAGTTTAGTTCTAATATCTTCCAAAACTTGATCAAACTTGACATTTTCTTTATCCATCTTATTAACAAATAATACAGCTGGAATATGTCTCTTTCTAATTTCTCTCCAAACACGCTCTGTACCAACTTCAACGCCCTTTGATGCATCAATTAATAAAACTGCACCTTTTACAACTTCGAGCGCCTGGTTCAAATCCCCTACAAACTCATCACTTCCTGGAACATCTAGAAAGTTAAGTTTATAGTCATGCCATTCAATAGGAATTAAACTTAGTGAAAGGCTGGAAAGCTTGTTTTGTTCTTCTAACATATAATCTGATACAGTGTTTTTCTTTTCAACTTCGCCTTTTTTATCAATAGCTTTCGTTGTAAATAACAGTGCCTCAGTCATGCTAGTTTTGCCGGAACCTTGATGTCCTAAAACTGCAATATTTCTTATAGCTTTAGTGTCATATGCCTTCATCAATAACCTCCTGTAATCGTTTTCATTATCTATACTTTTATTATAGCACTTTTTTATATTATTTCCTTAAAAAAGCAGAAAAACCAAATATTTAACTAAGATTTCATAACATGGTATAATATGTGTGGTGATTATATGAATAAAATACCAATTAAACTGATCAAGTGGTATCAAAGAGAAATTTCTCCTAACAGCAATCATAAATGCAGACATTATCCAACATGTAGTAACTATGCAGTCACTGCATATAGTCGTTTCAACTTTATCAAAGCATCCTTTTTAACGGCTAAAAGAATACTTTCTTGTAATCCTTTATTTAAGCCTAAATATGATCCGGTACCTGAGAAAAAAGTAAAGAAACATAAACATATTGATCAAGAAAAATAAAACTACGCTCTAATTTTATTAGAAAGTAGTTTTTTTATGCTTTAATAAAAAAAACCATTTCCAAATGGAAATGGTATTTATTAAGCTTCTTTTTTACCTTTAATAACTTTTTGTCTAGTAAATGATTCTCTCTCTTTTTCTTCAAGTGCATCAGTAATAAATTTAATATTAGCTTCAAATTGTGGAATCACGATGTTTTCTAATGCGTTTGCTCTCTTTTGTGCCTTACGAATGGCATTTGCTAGACGATATGTTGCATTATCAATTTCAGCAAGTTTAAGTGTTAAATCACGTACGCGTTGAAATTGTCTATATGCATAGTCAAATTTCGTATTTGTTGAACTTAATCCATAACGAATTTTTACAGGTGCAGGATGGTGTGTAACTCTAGGAATGGTTACCCCCATCACTGAACGATATTTAACTTCAATTTCATCATCAATCGGAATTGATTTTGAAATATCACTAACAATACCTAAAGTAATGTTAGCTTCTTGAAGTGCACGATATGCTCTTTGATAAGTCTCTGATAACTCATCTCTTAACAAATGTACATCATCAATTAACCCCATCATCTCACGGATCAAAATATTTCTTTTTCGATCCATCAGTTCAAAACCCTTTTTCGCGAGTTCATTGGATTTTGATATTGCCATTAAGTTCCCTTTGGTAGGAAAAACTTGTTTAGCCATAACTATTCATCCCCTTGAACTTCACGAATAATTGGTTTGCTAACGATGTGGAATTGTTTAAGTGCCTTATCGTGATTATAATATTGTTTAACAATTTTATCATCAACACGGCTTAATTCTGATTGAGGTAGGATAGAAAGTAATGACCATCCTAAGTCTAGTGTTTCTTCAATTGAACGCTTAGTTTCTCCTTGGTTTAAGAAGTGTTCTTCGAACAATTTACCGAATTCAATATATTTCTTATCAATTGGCGTCAATTCATCTTCACCAATAACTGAAGCTAAACTTCTTGCATCTTGCACTTGTGCATATGATGCAAATAACTGATTACTTACATCTTTATGATCAGATCTTGTATAACCTTCACCAATACCATCTTTCATTAATCTAGATAATGATGGTAATACACCTACTGGTGGATATACGCCCATTTGATTTAGGTCTCTACTTAAAACAATTTGGCCTTCAGTAATATATCCTGTTAAGTCAGGTACTGGGTGCGTAATATCATCATTAGGCATTGTTAAAATTGGAATTTGTGTTACTGATCCTTTAGCGTTGTTTACAATCCCTGCTCTTTCATAAAGTGATGCAAGGTCAGAATATAGATATCCAGGGAATCCTTTACGGCCTGGAATTTCACCTTTACTACTACTAAATTCACGAAGTGCTTCACAATATGAAGTCATATCCGTTAGGATTGTTAAAACATGCATATCATGATTAAATGCTAAATATTCAGCAGCTGTTAATGCAAATCTAGGTGTTAAGATACGTTCAATAATTGGTTCGTTTGAAACATTAATGAACATAACAACCTTATGCATAACACCGGCTTCTTCAAATTGTCTCTTGAAGTAATCAGCAACGTCATTTTTAACACCCATTGCAGCAAATACAACACAGAAGTTATCGCCTGCTTTATCAGCAATTTCTGCTTGTTTAACGATTTGTGCAGCTAATTCATTATGTGGCATACCTGAACCTGAGAAGATTGGTAATTTTTGTCCACGAATAAGTGTTGTTAACGCATCGATTGATGAAATACCAGTTAAGATGTAATCTCTTGGATATACACGTGCTACTGGATTTAATGGTGAACCATTAATATTTCTAAGTTCATCAACGAATACTTCACCTAATCCATCAATAGGGTTACCTGAACCATTAAAAGTTCTACCTAAGATTTCTTTAGACAAAGCCATTTCAACAGGATGTCCAGTGAATATAGATTTTGTATTAGTTAAGGAAATATTTTGAGTCCCTTCAAACACTTGAACTGCGACTTTTTCGCCGTCCATTTGAACAATACGACCGAAACGTGATGTTCCATTATTAAGTTTGATTTCAACCATTTCTTCAAAACCAACATCTTTAACACCATCTAAGAAAATTAGTGGTCCGTTGATTTCGTCAAGGCCTATGTATTGAAGTTTCATCATGTCCTCCTTACTTTAAACGTTGTGTAATTTTATCAATTTCTTTGATATAGTCGTCAAGTTTTTCTAGTTCGCTATTTTTAACGTCATATTTTATTTTAATAACTTTATCAAAAATATCTGTATGAAGTAATGTATCAATATCTCTACCTTGATCAATAAGTTCTTTTGACTTATTGTATAGATATAAGATAACATCCATCATTTTTAATTGTTTAGCCATTGGCACATATGTATCTTCCGCATGGAATGCATTTTGTTGTAAGAAACCTTCACGGATTACTTTACCGATTTCAATAATTAATTTTTGATCATCAGGTAATACATCACTACCAATTAATTTAACAATTTCTAAAAGTTTTGTTTCTTCTGCTAATAAAGCAATAATTTCTTTTCTATCCACTAAGAATCTTGGTCCTAAATTCTTGTTGTACCAACCTGAAAGGTCACCAACATAATCAGAATAAGATTGATTCCAGTTGATTGCTGCATAGTGTCTTGCATAAGCAAGTTCTTTATCTAATGCCCAGAAACTTCTAACAAAACGTTTAGTATTTTGGGTAACGGGTTCAGAGAAATCCGCACCTTGAGGTGATACCGCACCAATAATAGAAACGGAACCATCTTGATCATTTAATGTATGAACATATCCAGCTCTTTCATAGAATTGTGAAATTCTACTTGGTAGATATGCTGGGAACCCTTCTTCAGCTGGCATTTCTTCTAGACGTCCACTAATTTCACGAAGTGCTTCAGCCCAACGTGATGTAGAGTCAGCCATAACTGCAACGTGGTATCCCATATCGCGATAATATTCAGCAATGGCTACACCAGTATAAATACTAGCTTCTCTGGCAGCAACCGGCATGTTTGATGTATTGGCGATCAATACTGTTCTTTCTAATAATGGCTTTCCAGTTCTTGGATCGATCAATTCACTAAATTCTTCAAGAACTTGTGTCATTTCGTTTCCACGTTCACCACAACCTACATAAACAATGATATCAGCATCACACCATTTTGCAAATTGGTGTTGCATCATTGTTTTACCAGTACCAAATCCACCTGGTACAGCTGCTGTACCACCTTTAGCAATAGGGAATAATGTGTCAATAACACGTTGACCACTTACTAAAGGAATTGAAATTGGTAGACGATATGAGATTGGTCTTGGTGTTTTAATTGGCCATTTTTGGAAAAGTTTAAGTTCATGAATTTGACCTTCACTATCTTCAACTTTCACAATTGTATCATCTAATTTATATAAACCATTTTCTTCGACTTTTACTACTTTACCTCTAATACCATTAGGTACTAACAAACGGTGTTCAATCATTGATGTTTCAGGGATAGTGGCATAGATTTCACCATCGTGAACTTCTTGACCTTCAGTTACCTTAATGGTAACATCCCATTTTTTACTTGTATCAAGTGATTCAACATCGCTACCAGCAGGGATAAATACCCCTTCTTTTGCTGCAATATCTTGAAGTGGTCGTTCAATACCATCAAAAATATTGGTCAAAATGCCTGGTCCTAATACAACAGAGATTTGTTCACCAGTCGGATATACAGGTTCTCCTACTTTTAAACCAGTTGTTGATTCATAAACTTGAATTGTTGTTCTTGCTTTAGAGATGGAGATGACTTCACCCAATAGGCGATCATTTCCCACATAAACCATTTCAAGCATATGAAATACAGTAGCATTTTTAACTGTGACAACAGGTCCATTAATGCTATATATGGTGTTTTCCATAAATCCTCCTCTAATCTCTTATAAACAATTTCGAATGTTTATAGAACCAATCTTTTTGTTCATCTAATCTTGCATCAATTGATTCATTGATTTCAACATTTTGGCTAGGAATAAACAATGTAAACCCACCATAGATAATAGATGAATCCTCTTCAACTTTATAGTCCTTGTTTAAAGATTGGATAATTTGTTTAATCTTTTCATCTTTAGGAGATACTTTAAACACATAATCTGATTTAGGCACTGATGCTAAAACATCTTTAACCTTGTTTTTCACATATGCATCATACTTTTTAGATTTAACAAAAGATTTGATTTTTTCAACAACTTCTTGGAATACCTCTTTACTCATGTCAAGACGTTTCTTAATGAGTTGTTCATCATAACCAACACCAATTTGATTAATCTTATTTTGATAAGTTGAACGAAGTTCTGCTAAACCTCTATTTAATTCTAAATTCTTTTCTAATATTAAATCTTCTTTGACTCTTTTCATTGCTTTTGCATAAGCATAATCAATTTCTTTACGAAGTTCTGCTAATCGCTTTTCCGCTTGTCCATTGATTGACTTTTCAAAATATTCAAAGAGTTCATCATCATTATAATATGCCATAAACTACCTCACAATTTTACACCGATGGCTTCACTGACATATCTATCAATAGCCTCACCGATGTTACTTTCACCATGACGATCAGGGATTTCAACAATTAACTTCTTATGTGTAAGCTTAAGTTCTGATATGACTTTTGGTGCGAGCTCAACACATTTAGTTGTTAATAGGATAATACCGACTGTTTCATCATGCAATTTTTCTTCAAGGACATTTAAAAAGGGTTTGCGCTCGTGAACGACCACACCTTCTATACCAACAAGTCGCATACCAACTTGTGTATCAACATTATCACTTATTAAGAAAAATTTCATAAAAACCTACTTTCTTCTACAATCAAATCTTATAATGCGTTGATAATAAGAATTGAAATTAAGATACCGTAAATCGCAACCCCTTCACCAAGTGCTACGAAAATCATTGATTTACCAAAGTTCTTTTCATCTTCAGAGAAAGATCCAATAGCTGCTGGCGCTGCTGCTGCTACGGCAATACCTGCACCAAGTGCTGATAGACCAGTTGATAATGCTGCGGCAATAAATCCTAAACCTTGTGCAATTGTACCTACAATTGAACCATCTGCTTCAAAAGCGGCAACTCTTGGTTTTAATACTAGTTGAAGTACTAATACGATTGCTATTACACTAAAGAATCCAGACACGTGAGTGATAAATCTTCTCTTTGTACTAGCTTTTGTAGTTTTACCTCTAAATACATTGATTAAAGGTAATGAGATAATGATTAATAAAATCAAAGGTAAAATAAAATCATAAAATGTTAAAAACATAATTCTTGTTCCTCCATACTTGTTTTTAAATATATATATTATTCATTAATCGCTTTGAAGGGTACACCATTGCCTTCATAATAGCGAGAAAACATTTCGTAAAACTCTAATCTTAATACTTGAATACCCACAATTAAGCCTTCAAGTACCATAACAAATGCGTTACCAAAAATCATAATAACAACACTTGATACACTCATTGTTTCACCCATTAAAGTTCTAACAACTAACATCATACCAGCATGTGATAAGATGAAGCCACCAACTCTTAAGAATGATACAGTGTTTGTAATATAAGATAAGACGATTTCAAATAATTCGAAGAATCCTTCGATAAAGAATCCACCAAAGCCTGATTCAAACATCTTTTTATGATCTAACACACGTGCAAGTGGTTCTTTTAAGAATATTAGAATAAGTGGTACGCCAATCATAAGAATGATTGTAAATGCATTAAATATTGAAATATCTAAGAAATTTAATGCAATGCCACTTAGTAAAAATCCATAGAATATAAATCCAGCTAATCCATTATGTGAGAAGAATAAATTTGCATAGTCTCTCTTCTTCACTGCAGATACCATATTAAATATCATTGAGATAAGGATTAATAGTGAACCTAATCCAATCGCTGCAATAAGCAATGTCATTGTATTATCAGAATTCATTGGATTAAATGGTAAGGCAAGCGGCCATTCAGTCGCTCCTAAATGCTCATAGATGCCCTCAAAGAGCGTTTCATTACCAAAGATTGATCCATAAATCAGACCGAAGAATGCTGAGAAGATACCAATACGTGCAATCACTGCACCTAACTTCATCTTCTTAAACTTCCATAACAATCCACCGATTAACGCTAAGACTAAACCTTGACCAACATCACCAAACATGATACCAAATAATAGTGAATAAGTAATCGCTACAAATGGTGTAGGGTCAACATCTTTATAAGATGGTACACCATACATGTTAACAAACATACCAAATGGTTTAGCAAACCAGCTGTTTTTTAACTTCGTTGGTGGTTGAATTTTCTTATCGCTATCTGCATCATCTATTGTGATCTCTAAATCTTTAAAGTCTTTAAATAACTCTTGGACTTGATCAACTTGAGATTCTTCAATAAATCCAGTAATCGTGAATTTTTCACCAATACCAACAACATATTTTTTAGATTCAAATACACGGTTTAAGAATAATAATTCACCCTTAATCGTTGTAAGTTCATCTGTACAATCTTTAATGATTTCATCCATATCGTGTTGATATTGTTTAACCATTTCATAATCTTGATCAATTTCAAACTGTAATGCCTT
Organism: Acholeplasmataceae bacterium; assembly: GCA_963678355.1. GTDB lineage: Bacteria > Bacillota_I > Bacilli_A > Acholeplasmatales > Acholeplasmataceae > WOFB19. The sequence continues at coordinate 964,173 of OY782823.1, forward strand.
GACGGCTTCCTTAGGAATACCATGAACAAAATCAGGAATATGAATTCTTTCAAAGAATAGAGAGGCAAATATATTATCGACTTCTTTTTTATATTCATCAGTCACATAATACATACACCAACTATTGTTTTGATCTTGGTTAAATGATTTAAACACATATGGTTTAGATCTAAAGAATTTTAATTTTTCAACACTATCATTTGGCAATCTACCAAATCTTAGTGAAATGAATTCACAAGCAAATAGATCTTCTAAAGGAATATCTAAACTTTGAATGTTTTGAACTTGAATAAGTGCATCCTTATACTTTTGAATATGATCTTCAATCTTTTTAATTCTAGATTGTTCAGTATTCAACTTCGTCTTGATTTCACTCATCTTACTATACATATCTTTAAATGAATAGTTTTGATCTCTTAATTCAACACTTGGTAAAAATACGTTGTACTTAGTTTCAATTTCATTTAAATCGTCTAAAAGTTTCTTTGAAGGATTTTCTGCAACAAACGATGTAGACCCTTGTGTCTTTTCGACAATTTCACTTGCTAATACTGGATGGAAATCTGTAATATCAGCAAATCTTGTTAAAACCGTCTCTAAATCACCGACATTACCTGTAATGTTGATTAATTTAATTTTTGCAATACTCATACAGACTCACCTCTAATAGATTAGCATTTGTTTCATTTCAGCCTCATCAATTTGATAACGTATACCTTCAATAATATTGGTTAAGTTTTCCATTTCAAATTCTGAAATAATAATAAATGCTTCATAAATTACTGGCACTTCAGTTGAAAAATACAATAGTTTTTTTGCAAGTTCATAACGAAGCTTACCAGTGTAATACTCAATATATGTATAATCACTTTCATCAGCAACTGAGAAGTGATGTTTTCTATCAATTAATTGGATTAAATCATCAGGATTTTCCATCATTGCAAGCTCATCAAGACGTTTGCTACTAATGTTTGAATAATCGCTTACTAAGACATTTCTAATCGTAATTGGATCAGCTTGATAAAATTTCTTTAATCTGTATATCTTAGTGATATTAGATAAATCAACTTTTAAATTAGCCAATCGAATCAATGCTTTTTGGACATTGCCTGAGTAATACTTTTTAATCGTTTTATATACTAATTGATAGTAATAGTTCTCTAATGCATGTTCAATATCAATATATCTGATTTGATCAATATCTTTAACATAATAAGGTTTCAACACTTTTTCATATGCAGTACCTTCTAATGCTTTCATCAAATCATCAAAATTTTTAACACTAACTAATTTTTTAAAATCAATTTGAGTCGGAATATTATAGAAGAATGGAATATTACCACGAATTTCAGAAACTTCATCGTTGATAAACATTCTAATCACTAACAAAATCACTTGATTTTCCTGTTGAGTAACATCTAGCATGTAAAACTCACGATCTCTTGTGAAAACCATCTTAACAAGCCTAATGATTTGTTCAACACGATTCTTTCGAATAAGTGATTCTAAATGTCCTCTATGAATAGTATTTGGTTGAACATCTTTTAACACATCTTCATAGTGAGGATGTCTTTGTAGATATTGGACCAATTCCGGGATTGATTTAATTTTTACCATGTGATCATAATCTTCGGGTTTTAAGAAATTCCCGAACATAGCTTTCGCTTTGGTTACAACCGCATTATTTGCTTTTGACCCCATAATGAAACTCCTTTATGATTCTATACAAGCTTTGAAAATTTCTTCAACCCATTCAGATTTATGTTCGTTAAATTGATCTTCCATTGATTTTAAATGTTTTTCAAAATAACTTACTTCTTTTTCTTGTCGATCTTTGATTTCTTTTTCAAAGTCAATTTTTGCTTGCTTTAATTTTTGTTCGACTTCTTTTTTGTTCATCTCTTTGATGTCTTTTGTGTCTTCTCTAACTTTGCTTTCTAAATCAAATTTTTCTTTTTCCAACTCTTCAATTTTTTGACGTGCTTTTTTGTCAAGCGCGACTGTTTCTTGGATAATTGAACCTGCCATATCAACACCTCTTTATATCTAAATCTTAATAAGCTCTTGCAAACCAAATGGTTTGTGTTGCTTTCTTTCCAGTCACTGGACATACTTCAGTGATTAACGTTTGATCAAATGGAACGATTCTAGCTGTTGCACCAGTATCTTCCTTGATCTTAATTTCTGCTTCTTGACCAGCAACACTCATTTGAATGTAACCGCCTTGTTTTAAATAATCTTTGAACTCATCATATGTTTTAGCAACATAAGTATGTGTAGAAACATATTGATTAGCTTTTTCTAACATTGCTTGGTGAATGTCATTAAATAGACCATCCATCAATTTGCTAACATCATCTGTTTTCACATGTTGTTTAGCTCTATTATATCTAGTGGCAACTGTTACTTCACCATTAGCTAAATCTCTAGGCCCCACTTCAATACGAACTGGAATACCTTTCATTTCATACTCACTAAACTTCCATCCAGGTGATTTATTTGAATCATCCAATAAAACTCTAACACCTTTTGCTTTTAAATCTTGATAAAGTTTTTCCGATGCTTCCTTAACTTTTTCTTTTTGTCCTTGAATAGGAATAATCACAACTTGAGTAGGTGCAATATAAGGTGGAAGGACCAATCCTTCATCATCACCATGAACCATAATGATTGCCCCGATTAATCTTGTAGAAACACCCCATGATGTTTGATATACAAACTCAGGTTTGTTTTCTGCATTTTGGAACTTAATATCAAATGCTTTTGAAAATTCTTGCCCAAAATAATGTGTTGTCCCAGATTGAAGTGCTTGTCCATCAGGCATCAATGCTTCAATCGTATAAGTTTCAAGTGCGCCTGCAAATTTTTCCTTTTCAGTCTTACGCCCTGTAACAAAAGGAATTGCTAGGAATTTTTCACCAAGTGCTCGATATATTTCTAACATACCAAGTGCTTCTGCTTGTGCTTCAGCTTCACTTGCGTGAGCGGTATGTCCTTCTTGCCATAAAAACTCTTTACCTCTTAAGAAAGGTCTTGTCGTTTTTTCCCATCTGACAACACTACACCATTGATTATATTTCTTTGGAAGATCCCTGTATGAATTAATAATCTTAGCATAATGTGTACAAAATAATGTTTCAGATGTTGGTCTGATGATCAATCTTTCATTAAGTTCTTCAACACCAGTTGTTGTAATCATTGCAGTTTCAGGTGCAAATCCTTCAACATGGTCTTTTTCTCTTTGAAAAAGCGCCTCAGGTATGACTAAAGGCATATAAACATTTTCATGTCCTGTTTCTTTAAACTTATTATCTAAATATTTTTGAATGCTTTCCCAAATTGCATAACCATAAGGACGATAGATAATAAATCCTTTAGCATCACTGTAATCCATCAGTTCAGCTTTTAAGCATAAATCCGTATACCATTGTGCAAAATCAACATCTCGAGATGTAATTGATTGTACTAATTTTTTGTTGTTACTCATGTCTTCACCTTATCCTTATTATAAGTGTTCAAATATGATTGTTTTTTTGCCATCAAATTTTGCTTTATTTTAGTTGCCACTAAAAACAAAATACACCAATAACACATGATTATTGATATATTCCAAAATTGTTAAAATATAGAAAATTATGCTCTTTAAAGTGATTTTTTTCTATCGATTTAAAGATAACATTTGCTATCTAAAAATCACTCGGGAATCACTCCATTTCCTATAATACTCCTCTAAAGTTTCTTTGTCATGTGAAAAAGTTAAATTTTCTAATGATAACGTATTCTTTTTAAAAAAGTATCGTTTTTTAATATATTTCGAGCATTTTTTAACTGTTTTTTTAAAATTTTTATAATTTAATATACCATCATATTTAAAATATACTCATCTTATTTTAATACTGTTTTTCCATCTATAAAATCAACTCTACGTTGTTTATATAAGATACCAATTGCACGTTTGAACGCCTTTTTACTCATCTTAAAAATTCTATTGATATCTTCCGGAGAACTTTGCGAATCAAGCCCTACTTGTTTATGTTTAATCAGATACTGTAAAACGACATCTGCATCGTCTACCATCTGTTCTTGTTTTTGTTTAATAAGAGATCCCAGGTACCCTTTTTCTGATAAATTTGTAATTGTAACATCAACACGTTTACCAATCCATACAGCTTCTTTATACATCGATTCATGTACGAATACCCAAATGTCATCATCTGTTAATAAATTAATACCCGAATGTCCAATTCTTTGGACAACTGCTGGATATGATGCTTTAATTTCTAGTTCACCATGATCTTTAATATCCTGCTTATTTACAGGCTTAACTGTTAATCTGTTTTTATGTATCATTTTGACATAAATCTCATCATCAACATGTGGCCATTTATCTTCATTTAAAGGTAGATCATCTTTTGAAAGTAGAATATCTTTTGATATACCCATAGATAAAAACACACCTAGATTAGGGTTAACAGAAATTACCTTTAATCTGGCGGGTCGTCCTAGTGTTATTAATGGTGTGTGAAGAGTTGCTGTTACTCTTCCTTTTTGATCATAATACAAAAATGCATCAACGATATCATCAACGCTTAATTCTCTATGCATGCTTTCATTAAAATGCAAAAAGATTTCTGATTCTTCATCGGATAACATATATCCGATATCTGTTTTTCTTAAAACTTTTAATTTATGGATTTCACCACAATTTGCTCTCATCATATCACCGCCTTTATTGTATCACAAATCATTTCAATTTTAAACAAACTCAATAAAAAGAAAAAAGAGTGTTTCCACTCTTTTAAACGTCTAAAATATTTAATACTTCTTCATAACGCTTTAGCAGTAAATCTCTAAAGAAATTATTTAGTGGTTTTAAGTTTTTTTCAACTTTAAATATTTCTAGATTTTTAATGTACTCATCCATTAAATCTAGAGGAATTGATATAGGTAGATAATCATATTTTAATAAAAAATAATTTAAAACTAATTTAGCCACACGACCATTCGCATCCACAAAAGGGTGAATTTTAGCAATACTAGCATGTGCATATGTAGCCTTTTCTAAATCAGTGCCAACAAATTCATTAACAGTGTTAAAAAAACGGCCCATACGATCATAGACTTTTATATGATCAGGTGGTTGATGCGCAGCACCAAAGATGCTGATATTGACATTTCTATAAATGCCACCTGGGAATATACCATCGACTAAAATTTCATGAATGTCTTTGATAAATTCTTCACTAAAAGGTCTATCGTTCTGAACCTCTTTTTTCACGTATTCAAATGCTTCTAAGTGATTAAGAATTTCTTTTTGAACTCTTTCACTATAATCCGGTAAAACTTTAGCTTTGCTAATGCGTTCTACATCTTCTATTGACAATTTTTTGTCACACATACCTACAGCATCACAAGTGTATGCTAAAGCAAATTTGCGATCAGCATCTAGTGCATTTTTGGGATCACATTCTTTTAGCACATTGCTTAGATGCTTAACTTGCATCTCTAAGAGATCTTTCTCCATAATTATCACGACTCCTATCTTTAATTAAATTATAACACAAAAGCGCTTACAATCAATAAAAAAGAAGAGGGAACTCATCAGAGTTCCCCTTGCCTGCGAAAAATTATAGTTTAACAACGTTCGCAGCTTGTGGGCCGCGTGCACCGTCTTTAACATCAAATTCTACTTGGTCGCCTTCTGCTAATGTTTTGTAACCTTCGCTTTGAATAGCACTGAAGTGTACAAAAATGTCTTTGTTATCTTCTGATGAGATAAATCCATATCCCTTATCAGCGTCAAACCATTTTACAACGCCTTTCATTCAATCTTTCTCCTTATTTATTTCTAGCGATAATCGCTTATAACCATTATACACAAATGATTCAGAAATTTCAAGATGTTGAAAGTTAAATGCTTTAAATAATGATTTTGTACAAATTTATTATATTACAATCTATACCATCTTATATTTTTATATAAGATATTATTCAGTTTCAACAACAAAATCTTCAAAATATATATTGAAATTTTTAACTGATACTGAAGTATCGTGGTCATAGCTTAAGATCTTTACATTTCTTAAGTCATTTAGATCTTTAAATAGCCTCTTATCCTTTAACTCATCTATATCGGCAATCATAATAACACCAGTGTCTGTACCGATACCATTAAAAATACCATCGCCACCCTCTGTTCTTGTGATAAGAAATTTAGCACCTTTGATTTTTAACTTTTGGAATGCATTATGATCTTTATAAAAAGTATCCCAGAGTTTTTTTAAAAATTCTTCTCCATCATCGTTCTTAATAACTATTGTTGCAGGATCACCGATAAAATATGATCCTTTTTTAAGTTTATATGTGGTTCTCATATTAAATATCCTCTTCTACTTTCATTAAGTAATAAGGCAAAAGAAACATCTGATAATGGGCTGCCTTCTTCAGTTGTATTATCTTCTTCTGGTTTAGTTAAATCTGCAATAGATTTATTTTCCCAAATTAAGTGAATATATTCAGGGTGATCAATAAATGGATTACGATTACCTTGAGCTGCATAGATTACATCGTTTCTTTGACGCTCAAAGTCATCTACAGGATCAAGTTTATTCCACTCTAATAAAACAGATAAAAGCCCCATTCTAGCACCATCCATGGTGTAGTGATCACTTTCATCAAGCAATGCATCTAAATCATCAGTTAACTCTAGATAATCATACATAACAACCATATAAAATAGTATTCTAGATACATCGCCAATATGTTCATCTCCAGGATAGTAGCCATGATCATCTGTGATGTGTGCTTCACCTTCACCATCTGAGTAGAACCTGTCGCTTCTAGAACTATTTACAGCAGGTGTTGCAGCTCTTAGATTATGGAGATCTGATGCTTGATTTCGATCTGTACCATTAACTCTATCCATACCTAATCTCGCATTGCACCAAACATGTTCTCTATTCCAAGTGGTACCACCATCCCAAACTGCATCCACTAATTTTGAATCATAGATATTTAATATTTTTGTCGGATCATCTAATGATTTATCCGCTTCTGCTAAAAATTGGCGTGCATCATTATAAGTCACTGGTTGAAAATTGTTATGAATGATATCACTTAATTTATTTTCCAATTGTACGCCACTTAAATCATTGGCATCATAATAGTAATCCGTTAAGGAAGTTGTTTCTACGTAATAATAATATCCATCAGCATTTTGTGATGAACTATATTCTACATTATCTATGCTGTCATTATAAAAGAAATATCCAATTGCAGCAATCAATAATACAATCACAAAAGATATCACTCTATACTCTTTTGAACGTTTAATTTTTCTAATCTTTTTTTCCACTTTGCTAGCCATAAGTCCCTCCTACTTAACAATTATATATTATAACATATATATAGTGTTATATATTTTATTGACAATATATTTAAAAACCCTTATAATTTTTATACATCGCCTCCATAGTTTAATGGTAAAACGCAGCCATGGTAAGGCTGAATTGTAAGTTCGATTCTCACTGGAGGCACCATCATAAGATATAAAAGCACCCAAAGGTGCTTTTTTTATATCATTTCTCTATCTAAGTCATCTTCACGCATTTGAACAACTGTTTCATAAGTCATAAATGGTTGTCTACGATGCTTAACTTTAATATCTTCATAAGGATCAACAATCTTATCAAATATCCATAAATAATCAGTATAGACATTTTTTAAATCAGATAAATACGTGTCATGATATTCAATATGCGTAACATCTTCAAATCGCTTTTTAAGATATGTTAATAGTCTCTCATCAATATTTTTATAATTCATCTTTTGAATAGTTTCATAAATTCTATAGCTTTTATCCACTTGGCCTACATGATATTGATATGTAGCCAATTCATAAGCAGCCATTAATCCATTTTCATCTCTTTTAAATGATCTTGCATTTAGTTTATCAATAAGCGATGCTAATTTCAAAGAAGGTTCTTGACCATAATAATTAACACCTTCAAAGTAATTCATCAAAATCATCGTTTTAAAAATGTTCAGTCTTGGCTTATCTAAGGTCTCTAACAAATATTTAGATCTATCAAATAAAAATTTATTAAAACCTAGATCATTTAATGAAAACATTTGATACTGACTAATTTGAGCAAGTTCAAACCAACTATCTTCTTTCATCTTTTGATGTGCAATAATATCCCCATAAACAGTATCTGTATGTATACTAAATGTTCTTATGTAAATCACACTAAGTAAAATAGCGATCATGTTGAAAACAAAAATAATAGCAATACTTATATGATGTGTAGAAAATGTTAAAAATGTAAGGATAGTGAAAAATGCTAATATCATAAAACTAATTGTCGTAATCGGTGCAGCAAGCAATGATTTTGCAAATGCATCTTTTGTCTTTTGATATTTAGAGTGACTATCGATTTTTTCCAAGTCAGGAATCACAAGACCCCCAAACAAAACCCAAAGTTTAGGATTGATTCTAAAACGCCAACCTTTATCAGTTTTGTAGAATACAAAAATGGTTAAATATAACGCTCTTATTGAGACACCACAATATTTAAATGTAATTAGGTGCGTTAATTCATGAATGGCTAACGTAAAATAAAATGCAATAAGCCCCAGTAGTAGATAAGACCACCATGGAAGCATAGATAAGCCCATATAGAGTGGATCTAGCATGTCAAGATAAGCTAATGCAGAGTATGTAAACCCTAGGATTAAAAAACCATATAATGAAAGTGCAATTTTAAACTTCTTCATAATCTGTTCTCCTTGACACAATTATAACATATAGGAAAATTATAATAATATTAATATTGAAAAATTTTATATGTTTTTATTTTACAATCTCTTGACAAGATTAAAAATATTTGCTATTATTAAAAAGCATTGAGCTGTGGGCGTCGTATAATGGTTATTACACGTGCTTGCCAAGCATGAAATGGGGGTCCGATTCCCCTCGCCCGCTCCAATTAATTGCACTATCTGATATCGATTGCAGTCGATATCTGTTGAATAAGTTTAACACCTGTTAGAGATGTCTTAAGTAATCTCATTGTATACCAAATAAGGTATCAAGTCAAGAAACGAGGTGTTTTTTGTGTTTAGTTATGTATTTAAAATGAAGGAAATACGAGAAAAGCAGGGTATTTCTCAAAGAAAGCTTGCAATGGCTGTCAAATCTACGCAAGCAAAAATAAGCAATTATGAAAACGGTCAAGTTTCTCCTTCTCTTGATAGACTAGTTGAAATAGCAGCCGTTTTAGGTGTCACTTTGGACGAATTAGTTGAATTCAAAGAAATACACCATAATTATTCTAAGGAAATAAAAGATAAATTAAAGATGGGGAATGCAAATGAAAAAAAATAACAAAAAAGATTTAAAATGTTTTATCATTACACCCGTACCAACGGATGATGGCGATTTATCAAGAGAATACTCTGGTATCATTAATCATGTGGTTAAACCCGTGTGTAAAAAAAATAATTTCAGTTCAGTTTTCGCTGCTCACGAAATTTCTTCTACAGGCTCTATTACTAGATCAATCATTAAAAATATTTATGATGCTGATATAGTTGTAGCAAATTTGACTGGATTTAATGCAAATGTGATGTATGAACTTGCTGTTAGTCATGCTTTTAAGAAAAAGGTTATAACTATTCTAAGAAGTGGTGTTCAACTACCTTTTGATATTAAAGATGATAGGACTATATATTATAAAAATGATATTTATGGGCAAGGCAAATTAGTTAAGGATTTCGAAGATACTTTGTTGACTGTTTTATCTTTTGAAGATGATTTCACTGATAATCCTATCTTTAATTCTATAAAACTGTCTAGTTTAATTGACGACGATGATTTCAAGGTTGACCAAAACCAATTACTTTTACAAATAATAGATATGCTTAACGACCAAAGCCGTAATTCTAGAGTTACGAAGAGTAAATCTTTGCATGAGCCACCATACAATTATTTTGATGTGGAAATTACAACTCAAACTCAATTAGACTATGATGAAGAAATTCATCCACAGTTACAACAGATAAATCCTAATATAGAGTTTTCTTACAAAACTGATTACGTAAGTGATACCATAATTAGAACTGAGTGTAGATCTTTTCTAAGCCCAATTAATGTGATAAAACAAATTCAAGAGTTTGAAAACGATGATTTTATTATATCAAATGTACAACATATCAGATAGTTGAGGGGGATTAGATGCCAGATAAAAGAGATAAAAAAAAACCTCAAAGGGTTTTTTCATTTTATAAATTACATAAATTTCATGAGCGAACATTTAGTCTAAATGAAACCTTATGGTCAACAGAGAGACCTAAAAATCTAACAAGTGCTAAGAAAAGTGATGATGATGATTTTACAAAACATTATTGTCTAGAAAAGTACAATATAAAATTCGATTATCTTAAAACTGTTGAAAACGCCTATGTAGCTGATCCAACAAGAAATCCGCTAGATCACTTCTACTGGGATTTACCTAGTATTTTTGTATCTAACAAATTTGATTCTTTTATAGATAGAAAAGCAAATCTGGCAATTTTTGATAGCAGTTATAAACTTTCTGATAAATTTCTAATTAGCATTAATGGTCTATATAGTCCAAGAAATAAAAACGTTAACGACACTATCTTACTTGAAAAATTTGAAATCAATTTGGATAAGATTAAATCTTACAAGGAAAAAACTGGTATATGGTATACATTTGGAGGTAAACAACCTCATACAACAAGTACAGGGGTATTTGGGCACGATGTTGAAAACTCACCAATAAGAATTCAAATTGAACAACAGGGAGGTGTAAAAACTGCTTTAGTTGTTAAAATTTATTCTCAAGGTGGTCTTTATACAGTAATAATTTCAGCAAATGGTTCAATAACCATTCTAAATAAAACTTTATTTGAGGAAGCTTATATTATAGTGCGTACAATAATTAATGAACTCATTTTATAAATTTAAAATATATTTATTTATAAGTTTTTTTAATTCATCACTGTCATATGAATTCACTTGAATCATATCATTGTTTAATATCATTTCTTGCTTAATATTAATGGTAGTCTGAATATTTGAACTATTAACATAATACTTCAAATATGGATTACCATTTTTTTCGTATTTAAATCGTACATTATAAAACTCATCTTGTAAAGAAATATTGTTTTTATACGTATTAATAATTCTATTTATACGTTCCAGTTTAAAATCAAGCGTTTTATTTGAAGATACCATGTTAGAAAATATTAAATTAATACAATTCTCTTCAAGTATAAATTTTATTGAAAAAGTCAAATCATCAAAAGGCTCTAAGTAATAATCAATTACATTATCTATTCCATCCCACTTTACAACAACATTCATTTTTAGTTTTCTTAATTTCTCTAAGAATTCATCACTCATAAAATATTTAAAGTCAACAACCTCAACATATATAAAATTAGCATAATAATTGAATTCAAATTGTTTATTATTATTAAATTTAATCAACAACCATTTTTTAATCACAGGAATTCTCGAAATAAGAAATAGTAAAAAGCCTAAAAATAAACTAATCATAGTTATAAAACTTCCAATTAATTCAGAATTAAAACCTTCTTTAATGCCTTGTACTGTCAATAAAACGATTCCAAATAAACTAAAAAGCATACCTATGAAATTTGCTAACATTGGAAGTGATATATATTTTTGCTTAACATTTTTATCCATATAAATTATTACCTCTGTCCTGTAAAGTTACTTATATTATAATTAAAGATATAGAGAAAATCAATTCTTGTATTTTAAATTTCATATGGATAAAATTCTTTATAATCCTTTGCTAACAAAAGTTGATCAATTTGTAGATATATCATTGTTTGTCTAATATCTTGATGCCCTAATAGTTTACTAATAGTAGTAACTGGACATCCTTTTCTTAGTAATTTAGTTGCAAATGTTTTTCTTAGTCTATGTGCATGTATTCTAGTATCAGAATTAATATGATTATTTATTTTATCAAAGAAATGTTCTAAACTCCTTTTATTTAAAGGAGTATTTTTTTCGTAATTCCATAACACATATTGATGCTTGTTCTTTCTAGCTCTAAGTAATATATCCTTAGATAATATATTAAAAAACACGTAACGTTTCTTGTCGTTCTTTGTATGATCTAATAAAATAACCTGATTATCAAAATCAACATTTTTAAATTTCATATCCAATAGTTCTGATAATCTAACACCAGTATCTAGGAACAAGCCTATTGCAAGACTCCGTGATAAACTGTTACACTCATTTATATCTAATGATTTTATATAACCTATCAGTTGATTGAATTCATCATTTGACAATGCTTTAAATGATTCAGTATCATTCTTAAGATTATACCGCTTTGGATATTTGATATCACTATAATTAAAAGGTAATTAATATAATAAGAAACGTTAAAAAATATTATTTAGATTTTCAATTTTAAAGTTATTAAAGAGGAGCAGATGGAGCAGCAACACGTTTCTTCCCCAATATCATAGGATACCCTTGCAATCAATAGTTGGTGGTTTTATGTTATTCTCCGTTCTGCATAATTAAAAAAGTAGACTTTTAATTAGACTGAACCCTGTTTAGTAGACACTATAAAAAAATAGGTTATTAACAAAATAAGAAACACTTCTATATAATTGATATATGGAGGTGTTTTTATTATGGCAAAAAAAGGACAAAGATTTAAGAAGTATGATTTAGATTTTAAGTTAAAGGTAGTCAAGGAGAAACAAGCAGGAGCTAGTTATCTATGCTTAGAAAAAAAATATGGCATACCCTGGTCAACTATAGCAAATTGGATTAGAATGATCAAAGATGATGGTGGGCTTGAAATTAAACCGAGAGGACAAGGCAGGAAGAAAGATATTGATTATAAGGAACGATATGAAATCTTAAAAAAGTTCCAGGACTTCTTGGATACCAAAAAACCAAAGAAAAAATAAACTTCATCCATAATTACCGAGGAGTCCATAAGATAACACTGATGTGTGAAGTATTAAGGATAAGTCCTAAAACATATTATAAGTATAGATATGTCAAAGATAAAGACTATGATAATTACAAATTGATTAGGCGTATATTCAAAGAGAGTCTAAGTACATATGGTTATCGGAGAATCACTGATGAGCTTCATGATAGAGGTTATGATATAAATCACAAGAAGGTAGCAAGAATCATGCATAAGTATGGATTGAGGGCAAGTTATATTAAAACATCACAATCAAATAATCAATATTATAAAGAAAACATTAAACCTGACTTATTACAAAGAGATTTTAATCAAAGAGGATGGGTTACCGATGTAACCTATCTCATTTATCGCAATAAAAGAGCTTATTTATCTACCATACTTGATCTAGAGACAAGAAAAACAGTCGCTTATCAAATCAGTATGAAAAATGATAATCAGTTAGTACTTAATACGCTCAATAAAGCAATAAAGAAAACAAAAGATCTAAATGGATTAATCATCCATTCAGATCAAGGCAGTCAGTATGTATCGTATGAGTATAAAGAAGTCTGTGCATCAAATGGTATCCTTATTTCTATGTCCAGAAAAGGGACACCACTTGATAACGCAGTCATTGAGAGTTTCCATTCCCTCTTAAAGAAAGAGACTCTGTACAATAATGATATCAAATCTTTAAAAGAATATATAGCATTCGTACATAAATGGCTTAAGTTTTATAACACGAAGCGAAGAAGAAATAAAAAGTAGACCTTTTTTTATTAGAGTCTACTTTTTGGGGTTCACTTCAAATTAGTGTCTACTTTTCGATTTCTACTTCTACTAATCCTTTTTTTCTTATACTTATATCTGGCCCCAAGTAAATTTTATCTTGACTGATCCATCTTAATTTTACCTATTTTATACTCTTGAATATAGATTTGAAGGTACAAGAGCAGAGTAAGAATAAATATGATAACGAAATTATATGAAATAAATTTATACGATATATTTGGAAAAATCAATTCACCTACTATATAATTCATTCTAGATTGAAATGCGTAGAATATTACGCTTGTAATAATAAATGCTATTGTATTGTTTAAGGAGCCATATAATAACATACGATGTTTTGACGTTTTATTGTCACCTAATAAATGTAGCACCATATAATCACTATAATTAGATTTAATGTCATGCTCAAATACAATTTTGAATATATTATAGTATAAGATGATTAATAGTAAATATGCTGCTAAAATATAATACAAATAGTTATTAAAAATGTGTGTAAATTCAAAGTAATTATTTATATAAGTACTAGAAACAAAAATTTTATGATTCTCTAACTCATTAAAGTCATCTAAATTTATTCCGTTTTTAATCACACCACCACTTAGCAACTGATATTTAATTTCATTAAGCTTAAAATTACTGATATAAAATCTTTGTGCATTCGAATCAGAAAATCCAGTGACAGTAAACCAATATTCATATGTTTCCTCGTTGACTATAACACTTATTTTTACTCTATCTCCAATAGAATAAGTTGAGTTAGCGATAGTTGGTAGTACAATTTCATCTCCTGATAAATTTGATATGAAATCAACATAATAGTTTGTGTATAATGAATCATCTATACTAGCACTTAAATAGAGTTCGATATTATTAATCATTTCTTTGAATATATCATCAGAAATAACTATGTAACTTTCATAACTACCTAATGTTTGATTGCTATCTAAACCTTTGATGTTAAACACATCATCAAGAATCGAAACATTTAAACCATAAAGTTCATCTTCAGACGTTGCATCTTGATATTGTGTTATAACCATTTGATTTGCAAGAAATTCCGAAATCAAAATCTCGTTATTTTGCAAATCATCTCCAATGAAAAGTTTATATACTGTAACTGTGCTATTTATAGGTTCAATAACATTCAAATAATAATCAATATCAGAAAAATTGTTTTTCAATTCAGAATATTCTGTATAATTCAATTCATTCCCATTTTGATCAACCAATTCATAATTTGTCAAACTATTTTGAATATAGTTGAAATACATTTTAGAATAATCTGAAAAAACAAGTGTTGTTATAGATGTAATCAACAATAACAATAAACTCAATAATAAAAATGACGCAATAAATTTAAGTTTATTATAAGTAATGGCATTCAACATCAGCTTTGAAGCATAAATGATATTATGTTTTTTGTAGCCTCTATTATTAAAAACTACTGCTTTCGGCAAATTTTCGTTGATTTTTGTACAGTTAATTACACTGTTTGATTCTATTTGATAAATACAGTCTGCATATTCACTAAAATCTATATTCTCATGACTAACAACAATTACTAATCTGTTTTTAGATAATTGCTTCAGAATATCTAGCACTCCTTTTGCAGTTTCTAAATCTAAATTGCTTGTTGGTTCATCAGCTATGATAATCTCACTGTTCTTATATATAGATCTAGCAATTGCAACTCTTTGGCGTTCTCCACCTGATAATTCATTTACCAATTTATTCTTATGTACATAAATATCTAAAGATTTTAAAATAGGATCAATTTCTCCATCAATATCGGTTTTAATTATTGATAAATTTTCTTCCACAGTAAAATGTTCAATTAAATTATGTTCTTGAAAAATACTACCTATTTTATCAAGTCTAAATTGTTTTCTCTTTTTACTATTTAAACTATTAATAATTCTATCATTATAGATAATTTGACCTTCTTCAGGAGTTTCAAGTCCAAGTATTAAGTTCAACAATGTTGTTTTCCCAATTCCACTTTTTCCCCTGATAATATAAAATCCATTATCCAAAAAATCCATATTCACATTCTTAAGTACTATTTTATTGGAAAAACTTTTTGAAATGTTTTTTATTTTCAACATAAGATCCCCTCTTTTATTGATATTTTATTACTTAAGACTCTTAATAAATTTATGATTAAATATTTGGAAAATTAAATATAGAATAGATATTGAACCAAAAACTAAAAAATAAAATATAGAATTATGAAAATATAACTCAATACTCATATTTTCCGATAAGGATATCGTACTTAATCTTGATGAAACAAAGAAAGGCATGATAAGTATAACTAATATTACCATATATTGAAACAATCCATATTCTGATATTAACAGTAATAACGAAGAATCACTAAATCCTATTTTATTTAGTAAAGCAAAATCCTTAAAACTAATATCAAATAAAAATTGATAAAAATTGAAATTGTATATGATAAAAATTATTACAAATACAACTGAAAAAATTATGGAAATAATTTTAATCACACTCAGTGTTTCATAAAAATTATCCATTGCATCAGTTCTATCTAATGAATCTGTTTTACGTATAGCATTGTTATTATTTATATGAGAATGATATTTTATGTTTGAATCATATTGCTCAATTGAGTTCGCTGCAAAGACACTAGTCACAAATGATTCATCATTGCTATCATCATAAACTCCAATTATATCCAACTTATATTCAGTATCCTTTATTAATAATTTCATAGATTTTTGTATGGAATTGTAATAAAATTCTACATTAGAAATAATTTCATTTATAGTTTTATTGTAAAATCTAGATAAGTATTTGACAGTAACATAAACATCTGAATCAGTATATTGTGGATTTTGTGAAAGATAGATAATATTACTATCGTTATCAACTTTCAAAATTGAACCATATAAATAATCACTTCCCATTGCAAGTTCAGTTTCAATTGTTGAAATCTTATCATAAAACTCATCATATCCATTCTCTACTGTAATAAGTGATGAATTCTTATCTTTAAATAATTCAAAGATGCTATTCTCAAAATATGAAGAAAGATTTACAAAATTCCTATAAGGTGTTTCATAAATACCTACAATTTTATACGAGATCATCTCATTATAATATATGTTAAAGTATTTATTTATTAGTTCTGATATACTGTTCACTGAAAAGTACTCATTATTTTTCAGAAGAGACTCTGCAAGGTAATCGGAAATTATTACTTCATTTTTATTTATAGGTAAATCCCCAATAATAATATTATATTCAACAAACGAATTTTCAAATAAAATATATTGAATATCAGTTTGAAAAAATACATCATCATTATAAACACTTGCATTTACAGAATAAGACTTAATACTATTTTCACTCATTGAGTCAGTTGAAACTTCAGTAATGCCAAAATTTTCTAGATTATTAAAATATATTCTATCAGTATTATTTAATGCAAAGCATAGAAAAAGCACTAAAAACCATAATAGTATTATATTGACAATAAGGTGCTTTAAAAATATCGATTTATTTTTTAATAAAGTTTTTTTAAATAATAACTTTGCAGTTTTAAAAATATGTCCATTGACAATTCTGGTCTTTTTTTGATTATTAGAAACTACAGCTTTCGGCAAATTTTCATTAATTCTTGTGCAATTAATTACACTGTTTGATTCTATTTGATAAATACAGTCTGCATATTCACTAAAATCTATGTTCTCATGACTAACAACAATTACTAATCTATTTTTAGATAATTGCTTCAGAATATCTAGCACTCCTTTTGCAGTTTCTAAATCTAAATTGCTTGTTGGTTCATCAGCTATGATAATCTCACTATTCTTATATATAGATCTAGCAATTGCAACTCTTTGTCGTTCTCCACCTGATAATTCATTCACCAATTTATTCTTATGCACATAAATATCTAAAGATTTTAAAATAGGATCAATTTCTCCATCAATATCAGTTTTAATTATTGATAAATTTTCTTCCACAGTAAAATGTTCAATTAAATTATGTTCTTGAAAAATACTACCAATTTTATCAAGTCTAAATTGTTTTCTCTTTTTACTATTTAAACTATTAATAATTCTATCATTATAGATAATTTGACCTTCTTCAGGAGTTTCAAGTCCAAGTATCAAGTTCAACAATGTTGTTTTCCCAATTCCACTTTTTCCTCTGATAATATAAAATCCATTATCCAAAAAATCCATATTTACATTCTTAAGTACTATTTTATTGGAAAAACTTTTTGAAATGTTTTTTATTTTCAACATATTGTATTTAATGTTTGATTATAAACTAATCAAAACAACTACTCCTTTATCATTATAAAATTTTGTGGGTTGATCTGGTTTACAATTTCGAAAATTTATTAACTTACATTTTTACTAAAAGAGGTTGTTTTATCATAGTAATTATTCCAAAGCCAACCATCATAAAAAAAATTCACATAAATTGTAATATTAAGATCCAATGAACTAGCATTTCCGTTCACAAGAAATATCGCAGCGTACTGAGTTGCAGTTGATGTTTCCAAAAATCCAACATCCTCTCTATGTGCATCCACATAATCATAATCAACAGTAAATTTATTATTTGACGGATCATATGAATGTATTTTTTCTCTATTGCCAGTAACATCTAAATCCCAAATAGTTTTAGTCTTAGTACGACTAAAACTACCGGTAATACTACCAGTTGGTAAAGTTCCTTGAAAACCAATTGAAAGTGAACCACCGATGTTAGTACTAATTTGGTAACTGCTATTTGCACTAAGCGGTGCAGATTCAACTAATTTCCCATCAGGAGCAGAAATACTAACTCTGAGTAAATCAGATTTAGCACGCATTTTATTATCCTTATTTGAAGGATTCATATAAAATGTACCTAAAACAGCTATATAAGTGTTATTTTTGGTACTATCATATGCTTTTGAATATTTAAAACTATATTCCATATTAGGATCAGCTGCCGCTAACATATTAGCTCTTCTTGTTCCATTACTTGTATGAATAGTGAGTTCATCAACAAGAACAGGACTTGCATCGTAATCAACATCTGTCCATTCTAAAGGAATATAAAAATCATTTATAGTATTATTTGCTGAAACTGACAATGCAGATAAACATAAAACACTAAAAAAACAAACAATGATTAATATAATTTTTTTCATTTTTACTCCCCACCAAAATTGTAAACCATTGGTAGTATTTTACTCTAATTTTTTTCATTATTCAATACCTATTAATATTAATAATGTCTATTTTTTACAATTAGAATCAGTATTGTGCTTAATTATTTGCATCGAGGTAAATCTTTAACATCTTCTGGTCTTAATGATAATAGATCTATGATTTCTTGAATGTCTTTATTCCAGCCTAACCGATGAAATTTGCCTTCATCTTTGTAGATTCAATTAATCACTGGTAATTCTTTTTCTCTTTGATTACCATCGATTTGTAAGCCTCTACGTGAACAGTTAAATCTTTCTTGTAGTTCAACATTAAGTAACATATGATAAAAATAAAAAACCACCGTATAGTTACGGTGGTATTTGCTATTTATTTTTTAGTTGAATAGGTTTCCCGAGTTCTTCCATTAATATTAAGAATGCATATAATAGTAATGCCAAACTCACAACTGCAATAATTAAATTAAGTAATACAAAGCCTGAAAATAAGCTAGCAATCGATATGTATACTGATGAAAGCAATGAACTTAAAACAATCAGTAAAGCACTCTTTGGAATACCATATAATAAAATAAGTCCTAAAACAACTGTAAGTAACATAAATCCATTAAAACCAGCAAATATCCATTGCACAATTAAGAATATAGCAACCACACCAACTGTTTTTCCTTTAAGTGAATTTGTTTTTAATCCACCATTTAATAGATAAGAGAAAATCATTAGGGCAAGATATCCGAAAATAATAAAATTAACAATAGTTTGACCAGTAAGTGGTATTGCAAGACCAAAGGGACTAAATGTTAAAGAAAATAGGGATGTAAATAATGTAAAAGGTGCATTTGCAAAGAATAGGACCAATAAAACAACATGTCCCACAAATAGTTTCTTCTCAATGATTAAATAAGCAAATGCTGCAAAAACTAAGACAAGTTCAAGAAAGTTAAATATATCTACAAGTGCAACCGTACCAATAGTTGAAAAAGTATTATAGAGTGCAAAGAGCAATGCTACTATCATTAATATGACTTGTACTTCTTCATTAATTCGTTTTTTTAAACCTCTAATAAATTCAATCATTTTCAATCTCCCTAATTTTTTATTTTATTTGTTTATATTGTTCATAGTATAAATAAATGTCTGATAAATCAAATGGTTTTTCTTTACGTTTAATTTTTAATATTAAAGCTTCCATCTGTGCTTCAATTATTTCTTGAATATCTTTAGGATAATTCATTTTCTTCAAATGATTTCTATATTCTTTTTCATCTAATATAATATATTTCCCACTTGGGAATAACTTTACATCAAGATCATAATCGATATATTTGATAGCTTCGCCATCATATAAGTATGGGCTTGATAAATTGCAATAAAAATGAACACCGTCTTTTTTTATCATGCCAATAATGTTAAACCAATAATCTGTATAGAAATAGCAAATCGCCGGTTCCTTTGTATACCAGCTTCTTCCGTCATGTTCAATGACTTTTGTTTTTTGATGACCTGTTACTAGCATATGTTGTGTTTCTTCTAAAACAACAGTATTTTTCCAAATACGATGTAGTAGACGATTGTGTTTATAACTATGGATAGGAACATTCATACCTGTTGATAATTTCATAAAACCACCTCAAATGTTGTTACTATTATATCATTAAATGAGAGGTTTGTGAAATGGCTTAATTAGGCTACCATTTATTTTCTACATGTTCAGCAAATCCTAACAAATCTTTAATCTCAAAGATATGTTCTTCATCTATTTTAATACGTCCATTAAATTTACCAAAAACTTGATGTTGTATGGATTTGATGATGATAATATTGGTTGCACTATGTCTATCAATGATTGGCGTAAAGGTTAAATCAATCATGCCATTTTGATCATGATAATGCCAATCTTTCATATAATTATATTTTTTCCCAGCTTTAGGAATATCAAAGATTACATCTTCTAATTTATACATCTTACTATCATAGAAAAACATATTTTCAGTCGCTTTCGATAAATCACCAAAACCATAACCTAAATTAAATCCTATACGATGTCCATCTTGCATAGTATTTAACGTAGCCCAGTACCAAGTATTATGATATGTCCAAACACCCCTACCCCAATCAAGCACCCCTAATGTTTGATTAAAATCATAAGTTTCATTAAACACTTTAACGATTCCGGTACCTTTTAAAAGATTTACTTTTTGATTGTAATAAAAATGTCCTTCTTTTGAAAAAGGTGTGGCAATAACCATTGATGGTTCCATCGTCTTTTCTAAAACAAGATCACAAGAAAAAGGATTGTTTTTGTAAAAATCCGGAAAATCCACGATAAGATGTCTTTTATCTTCTTCATGTAAAAATTTAAAGCTAAATGATTTATTTTGAAAAACAATATCCCCTATACTTGAATCTGTTGGCATATTTAAAGACTTAGGAAAAAACTTCATCTTTGTCTTTGTTGTTTGCATCGGTATTTCAAAATTAAAAAAACTCACAGAAACCAACCACATATAACCGTTATCAGCAACCGTTAATGCGATACCATATTGATCATTACCAATATAGTAGTAATCCCATTCTTTGAGTCTTAATCTTGAAGTCTTTATTAAATTTTTATCATATGATTTGATCAACTTGGTGTGATATCCAGCTTCACTTAAACTCCCATTTAGATCTAGAAGCGGACCTTCTGATAATTGATGTTGTCTCATATGTTCTCCCTTATTAAATTATTTTATCAAACAGTAAATTAATGAATGCTTTACTGTGAATTGGTACAAATAGATTCTGATCAATCATTTCTAATATTTCTGATTTTGATGCCCACTTTGCATCAGATACTTCCTTATCTGTAAAATGGATATCTTTTATATCAATTTCTTTTCTTACTAAATAGATATCATCAAAGCCTCTTTCAAACGATGTTGAAAGATTTGGTAATTGATTAGAAAAATCATGGTGAACACCAATCTCTTCTAATGACTCTCTGCTTGCAGCCATTTGGCTTGTCTCACCTGAACGTACGGCACCACCTACAGAAATATCCCATAAACCACTCCATGTAGCTTTAATTGGTGAACGTTGTTGAATGAGCATTTCATTTTTTTGATTAAAATAGCAGATGTGAACAACCAAGTGATATTGACCTTTTTTTAAAAGATCTCCGCGCGTAACAACTTCATTTGTTTTTTCTTTATGTATGTTATAAATATCCCATTGTTCTAATGCCATGACGTACTCCTATCTGTTTATTTATATTTTATCTCATTTTTATCAATAGTACAATTGCTTGGTTCAAAGTAATAAAAAAGCCATCAAATGGCCTTTATATTATTTTATATATTTTATTCAAATTCAATATATCTATTTCCCATAAACCCACCAAATGGTAATCCAATCACAGCTAAATTAACCGAAGCCATTTCTATGCTGATATCAAATACATTTGGAGTCGCAATCACAGTAAAATATACTGCAATTAAGCAAAATATAAATAAACTTAAGTAAATGCCATACTTATTATATCCAGGTTTATAAAAAGCATTACCAAGTGATTTTATAATAACAATAATGATAAACCCTACAACAGTTATTCCATGTGCAAATAATATATATAGTAAAAATTGAAATAAGCTTACGATTCCAAAGTTTTGCATTAACATTGTAATTAGATATATAACGCCTACTACCGCAATAAATATTAACTCGTAAAAATATATTTTTTTCATATAGCCCCCTAGCTTTATATATATTTTTTTATTGAATTATAATGTTTAAATTAACTTCAAACATTTGATGTAAAGAATTTTTTAAGCTTACCCAAATACACCATATTCACACCCGGTATGCTTAAATTCAATCTCATCTAGTATGTCGTTTTTCTTATTTTTTATAATCAATGTGCCCACACCTGTACCACCATTAAGTAAATGGTTATGAAGTTTTAATCCATTAGGTGCTTCATAATTGATTTCCATCATTTCATCAAGTGGTGTTTTTATGTGCATATCAAATCTATATTTTTTATTATAACCCTCAATATGCCATAACGCTTCATGTTCAGTTTCTTCAAACGAAAAAGATAATGAACTTCTTTTCCAAAATTTAGAAAAATTAAATTCTATCTTTTCACCTTCTAAATAAATACAACCCAAGATTTTTTCATTTAGTGAAATACCAAATACTTTTGGTCTTCCTCCACCAAATTCAATCGCACTGTTTTCGAGTTTCTTATCGTGCGTTTTGCTATAAAGGTCACTACTTCCAATCCAAAGCCAAGGTGATGTAAAATCACTACCCCAATTTTTATCTGCATACCCATAAGATTCAGATGGTGATACGACATATACTTTTCCATTATATGTCACAGTTCCCTCATAAATGGTCTTTATACCTTGAGCATGCCAGTACATTTCAAAAGCATTTAAAAATCTCATGAATTTACCAGCACCATATCCAACATTAAAACCTATTTCTTTACGCATTGTTAAATCCCAAGTCATTGATCCTTCATCAGTCATTTTGGCATGATTTAGGGCATCTTCTTTGGTTGCAGTACAGTGCCCTTTTAATGTCGTTTCTGTAAGTCTTAAGTCATCAACTCTAATATCCAGTTTTTTATTGTCAATTGAAACTTTTGATATTGGATAAAATTCGTGTATTTGACGATGGTCTTTCCCCCATGTTCCACAATTAATCATAAAATATGATGGCACTCTATGATTACTTGTCTGTCCCAAAATAACTTCATTTGGACTCAATTTAGGATTCGCGATAAAAAATTCAATGTAAAATGACTTTTCTTCACCTGTTAAAACATCTTTAGCAGTGAAATTATGCCACCACCAGTCATATCCCTTTTTTGCAAGTGGACCTTTTAATTTATATAAATTTCTCTCTAAATCATCTTTTTTCATATATTAAACCTCACTAAGCAATGTTTTAGCATTTATTTTTTAAAATACTTAAGTTAGCATGTGGTAAACAAATACACCAATTAAATATCCAGCAAGTGATATCAATGTACCAATAAGCAACAAAGAAAAATCTAATGGGTTAATATTGCCTGTAGCAATCGTATTTGCAAGCGAGTAAGTCAAGTATGGTAGTAACATAAATAGAATCCCTGTGATCACTGGATAAAGATAGCTAATCCATTTGGTTTTTTTCTCCATGCCTACTAATAAATTTCCAATAAAAAGCGCTATTGGATTAATAATCCAAATAAAGATAATGCCAAAACCAAAAGGATTTCTGCTCAAACCAAGCGAAAATCCAAATATAGATACAAAGAAAATAATGATGTAGAGCAAGTAGCAGATTGTCTTTTTTTTCATATACACCCTCCCATGAGTAATAATATATATATTATAACATTATTTATAATAAAACATATCTATGATATAAAACTCCTTGTCATAAAGATTAATCATGTTCAAAATATATACATATGGCTATTGTCGTGCTAAAATATAATTACATAATGAAGTGAACTGCGTGGTGATATCATGAACAAGCATGACCAAAAAGTTTTTAATACAAAAATAAAAATATATGATGCATTCTTACAGTTACTTGAAGAAAAAGAATTTATTAAAATTTCAATTTTAGATATCTGTGCTGTTGCTGGTATTAGCAGGACTACTTTTTATGCACACTACGATAATACTGATATGTTATTAAGAGAATTATATAATGATATTTTAAAAGATTTTAAAAATGAGTTTACCAAACAAGATTTTATAGACATACAAAAAGAAATTGACCATGGTGAAGCTAATATCTTGGTTAATAAAGATATTTTGATGATTTATCTATCTTATTTAAAACGACACCAAAGACTCGTACAAATATTCATTAAAAATAAAAACGTCTTCTTTAATGATGAAAACACCGAAGAATTAAAACAATATATCTTTATCCCTCTATATGAAAAAATGGGCTTTTTAGATAAAGCAGCAATCAGTTACTACTATGTTTTCTATTTATCTGGGATTTCAGCAATTACCGACCGTTGGATATTAAATTACTGTGTAGAAAGTGTTGATTACATATCTGATTTAATTATTGAATGTGTGACGCATAATGTTTTTTCTAAACTTTCATAACATGTATCACTTACAAAGCCATAGAAATGAATTCAATTTTATTTTTATGGCTTTTTTTTGTAAACTGAACATTTTTGTATTTTTATGTACTTCAAATGAAGTATATTCGGTTATAGAATTAATGTGTAATCAATAAGTAAGGCGGTGATCAACATGTTTAAATGGTTAACAAAATTCTTTAAAAAATCTTTTGCTGATATGAAGGAAAACACAAAAGCGCAACACACCCTTGATGTCATGGCTTTTGAAGAACAAAAACGAAAAAGTCGTGAACGCTTCGAGCAAAATTCTAAACCAGCTGTATATAAACTGAAAAAGTTACAAGAAGAATCAAATAATAATGAAAAATAACATAGAAAGGAATAAATATTATGGAAAAACAATTTCATCCTTTTAAGGATATGAAAGAAAGTGCAAAGGCACAACATGAAGTTGATAAAGCAAATTTTCAGGCTGCTAAGATAGAGGCTAAAGTGCAATTTGAAGAAAACCGAGGATCTCGAACATTTCAAAAAGCTAAAGAAGATGCTAGAGAATCATGGAATAATGCAAAACTTAGTCACTCAGAACAAAAAATGATGCACAACCAAAAATTAGAAGAGCAAAAAAGCAAAGCAGAATCAAGAAAAGCTCTAGCTGATGCACGTTTAAAAGATTTACAGAATAACTAATCAAAAAAACTGGTAATCATGAACTGCACCCCAAAAGTTGTACATAAAAAATAATTATGTATAATTTAAGAAAGGGGTGCTTTTTATATGCCAAGAACAAACAAAAGATATGATCCAGAATTTAAAATTAAAGTTGTAGAGGATATGAGACATCATCAACTCAGCTATACTGAAACTGCAAAGAAACACGACCTGTATATTACAGTTAATGGATATCAATATGCTAATTATAAATTAGTTCAAAAATGGGAACGTAAATATCTTGAAGGAGGTAGGAAAGGTTTCTTTATTGAGACGCGTGGTCGAGGAAAAAAAGGTAAAGGTCCAAAACCGACATTTGACAAAAAAGTTGAGGAAGATTTAATCGCGGAGAATCAACGATTAAGAATGGAAAATGAATTTTTAAAAAAGTTGAAAGCCTTAGTTATAGAGCGCGAGCAAAAAGAAAAGAAATCGCACAAATAGTCTATGAACTAAGGGATAGATATAAGCTAAAAGATTTATTAAATTATGCAAAGATACCAGCAGCTTCTTATTACTATTATGTGCATCATCAAAGAAATGATAAAGACAAGAAAATCAAAGCATTGATTCAAAACATTTATGATGAACATAGAGGAAGATATGGTTATAGAAGAGTCTTATATGTCTTAAGAAATGATTATCACTGTGTGATAAATCATAAAAAAGTCCAAAAAATCATGAGATTATTAGGACTTAAAGGTAAGATGAGAAAATCTAAATACAAATCATACAAGGGAACAGTTGGTAAAATATGTCCTAATTATTTGAATAGAGATTTCAATACATTAAAAGCAAACCAAAAATGGGTCACTGATGTGAGTGAATTTAAATTGGGTGATGACAAACTCTATCTATCTCCGATATTAGATTTACATGGTGGATACATCGTATCCTATGACCTATCGGTATCACCTAATTTATATCAAACAAAGCGTATGTTAGACAAAGCATTTAAATTTTTGGATAAAGATGATCATCCCATCATACACTCTGATCAGGGATGGCAATATCAACATAAGCATATTCAACACATGATCAAAAAACAGGGCTTGATTCAATCTATGAGTAGAAAAGGTAACTGTCTTGATAATTCAGTGATGGAGAACTTCTTTGGAAGAATGAAAGTGGAGATGTTTTATGGAGAAACATTTAGAGATATTGAAGATCTCAAAAATGAGATTCATATGTATATCGCTTATTATAACCAAAAACGCATAAAGTCTAATTTAAAAGGATTGACACCGCTACAATACAGAAATCAATCCTTACATTTAAATATTTAATTAAATCTACAACTTTTGGGGTTCACTTCATCATACCAGTTTTTTTTTATTTTTTATCATGCTTTTCTTTCGCTTAAAACACCATCAATGATTGAATAGACCTTATCACAGTACTCAAGCATGCGTTCATCATGTGTAACCATGATGGTTGCTTTTTTCTGCAACTTCGTTTCTCTTGCTAAAAGTTTTACGACTTCATAAGCTTTTTCTGTATCAAGACTTGCTGTTGGTTCATCAGCGAAGATAACATTAGGATTATGATATAAGGCTTTTGCAATGGCTGAACGTTGACGTTCACCACCTGATAACTCATTGACATATTTATCACCAAGTTTTTCTACACCTAATTTTTCAAATAATTCTTTCATCCATTCATAATCAACTTTTGTTCGTTTGATTTTATTGTATAAAACTAGTTGTTCTTTTACTGTTAAAAATGGAATTAAATTAGATGCTTGGAGAATAAATCCAATATGTTCTAATCTAATTTTTGATTTTTCTTTAATCGTTAAATCACTAAAAGGTTTCCCGTTCAGTTTAACTTGACCTGTTGATGGTTTTTGTAGTCCACCTAAGATGGTTAAAAATGTTGATTTACCACTACCACTTGGGCCAACAATGCCAACAAGTTCACCTTCGTATGCTGTAAAATTTGTTGGTTTTAAGGCATTGATCACATTATCGCCTTGTAAGAAATCTTTTGTGACATTATGCATTTCTATAATTGCTTTTTTCATATTAACCTCCAATTGCCTTTAATGGATCTATTTTTAATACCGCATTGACTGAGAATAATCCGCCGAATAATGCGAATAGGAAGAATGCAAGTGTAATGACAACATAGAATAAAATGTTAACTGCTAACGGTACAATATCGCTTAAGAAGTAAATAGAGATTTCAGTTAACGCAAATCCTATGACTATACCGATTAATACCAATAACAGTGTTTGAATAATCACCGAACCTGCAATGTATCGATTTGATATTCCTTGTGCTTTCATGACCCCAAACATTGGCGTTTTTTGAATTGTTAGCACATAGATAAAGATACCTAAAACAAATGCTACAATGATGATTAAAAATGCAATCATGATTGAAAATGTCAACACTTGAGCAGTATACCCAGGTAGCGTATAAATATAATCTCCAATCGTATAGCTTGCAAGGTTATCACTTATATCTGTTAGTTCACCTTTAATGACAACTCCACTAAAAAGATCTGGTGGCGTATTTGTCTGAAGTCTATAGCTTTGCCATGAAGCAAGATCCATATATATAATAGGTGCTGTTTGATAAGTTGCATTTTTCGTGAAACCTTTAATTTCTAGTTCTAAATCACTACCAGAGATAGCAATCATATCACCAATTTCATAACCACTATTTTCTAATTCATCACTTACAACAACTTCATTACCCGTAAGTGTAACATCAGTATCTGCTGGTTTTAAGAAACTATCATCTTCAACCCCAAATAAATAGATATTTAATCTTGTATCTATATCTTCAGATTCTAGTGGATTATTAATTACAGCTGGAAATAATCCGAGCTTCGCTTTATCTCCATCAACAATCGTATTATCAAAATCAGTTTCATCCATAAATGACATCATTAGATTATCATTGGCATCAACTGTCATAACAACATAATTACTTTCCCAATTTTCAACACCATTGGTGTATGAACTTGCAAGTCCATATGCAAGTGATGTTAAAAAATATACCAAATAACTTACAAGGATAACAACTGCGATGATCAATGTAAATTTTAATTTTGAGTGCTTTAATTCTTTAATTGCTAAAAACATAGTTATTCTCCTTTTTGTAATAATTTTTCAATGTACTTCTCTATTTTTTTAGGTTTAACTTGTGGTCCAAATCTCTTAATAACGCGTCCTTCTTGATCAATTAAAAACTTCGTAAAGTTCCACTTTATTTTTTGATTCAAAAAGCCTTTTTCATGTCGCTTTAAATATGTATATAAGATATTTTCATCTTGTCCATTAACATCAATCTTATTAAATCGTTTAAAATCAGTATGGTATTTCGATACACAAAACTCATTAATCTCTAAATTTGTACCCTTTGCACCATGTCTAAATTGATTGCAAGGAAAATCAAGAATTTCAAAACCTTGCTCATGATATTTTTTGTACAAATATTGTAGACCTTCATATTGAGGTGTGAAAAAACATGTGGTTGCTGTATTTACAATTAACAGTACTTTGCCTTTATAGGCTTTTAATTCAACAATATTTAATTCACTATCCTCTACAAAAATCTGGTATAAACTCATATGTAAATCCTCCTATTTTAATTTTATTCTTTATTAGTGTTATAATATGTATAAATCAAACTTTTAATGGGGTACTTCTATGATTTCTATTGCATTATGTGATGACGAAACTAAATATTTAGATTTCTACGAAAATAAGCTCAATGAAATTTCAGTTAAACATAAATATTTGATTGAAATCGTACGCTTTAGAAACGGTGAATCTTTATTATTTTATTTGGAAGATCATCCCAATAAATTTGACATTATATACTTAGATGTTTTAACGGGTGGTATGACAGGCATTGATACTGCACTTTCAATTAGAAAATTTAACCAACACGCTAAAATTATTTTTTTGACAAATTCACCCTCATTTGTCTATGAATCATTTGAAGCCAAAGCGACTAATTATCTTCTTAAGAGTCTTCATGATGATAAATTTGAAGGTGTATTCCTATCAACTGTTGAAAGTTTAAATGAAGCACTTAATAAAGAAGTTATCACATTTAAACGTCAACAAACTGACATTACTTTTAATCTTTCTGATATTACGCATTTTGAAAGTTATCAACGTATGATCTTAGTCCATACCGCTGATCAGAAAGTTCATGAATTTTATTATAAGTTAAGCGACTTAAAAGAACAGGTTAAGGATAAAGAATTCATTTCAACTCACCGTTCGTTTTTAGTGAATTTACAATATATCAAAAAGATTTCAAAACAGACTATTCTACTTAAAAATCAAATTGAAGTTCCAATTTCAAGAAATTTATCACAACAAGTCATTAAGACTTATATTGATTACTTAAATCAATAAAGGAGCATGTAATGATTCCAATTATTTATGCATTTATCGCTTCAACAACTTATCTTTTATATTACATATACACATATAAAAATCATTTTGAATTACGTCCTAAATATTATTTAGGCGTTATTTTTGTATTATTAAGTGTATATTTGCAATTTTACATAGCTGTATCCACAAACATAAACATAGGATATACGGCACTTCTATCATTTCTTACATATCCTATAGGTTTATTTTTAGTTTTCAAAACAAACTTATTTAACATCTTGTTTCTATCTTTTAATATCATTGTTAAAATTTATATCATGTTCTTATTCTTCGCAACACTCTATGCGGTATCAAACCATATCCCATATGATCCTATTTGGATAAAAGGCACTGATTATTTTGCGTTAAGTCAAGGTCATGCATACTTACTTTCAATTGCTTCTCTATATTTATCAGATGTGTTATTACTTAGAAAAAAACTTGATTATTTCTTTCAGTTAAGACGTAACCTTTTATTTTTAATCATAATTCAATTTATCATTCTTGTCAACGTATCATGGTTAAGTTTTACCGATGCTTTAGTTGATACATATTGGTATAACAATATGCTTTTAATCACATCTTTAAGCTTTGAAGTGATTTATTTCTTATTAAGATTATTTACTGCAAACTCTAGTTATTTCAGTTCTTATAAAATACGTTCTGAACTACTTAGCAAACAACTTACTAATCAAGTTGAACACTATAAGACCTATGAAGAGCAAATGCAAAATTTTATTAAATTTAAACACGATTATCAAAAAGTTTTTTCAAGTATTATTAATCTTATTCAGTTAAAAAATTATGAAGCAATTGAACAAATCTTAGTTGATTATGACGAAGAATTTCATCAAGTGATGCTTGATAAATCATACGCTAACGATCTAATATTAGATGCCCTATTAAATGATTATGCCAAAAGATTTGCTAAGATTGACACAGTTTTCATGTCTAAAACTTATATTAAGTTAGGTACGATGAAAGAGTTAGATATCATTAAACTTTTCTACAATATTTTAGAAAATGCATATGAAGCTTTATTAAAAGTTGATTCATCATCAAGAATGATTGAGATTTCCAGTGAAATCACTCAAGATTATTTAAAGATTTCATTTGTTAATTCAACCATTTTGACGATGCAACAACTTGGAAAGACGAGTAAGTCAGATCACCAAAATCATGGGTTTGGTATTTCAATTATTAAAAATATCATCGAACAATATGACGGATTCTTTAATACCTTCATTGTTTCCGGTGATGAAACTTCATATTATCATTTAGAATTATTCTTACCACTTGATCTATAAGTAACCTCCATGGTTACTTTTTTATTTAATAAATGGTATGAAGATTGGTACTTTTTCTTTATATACTTCATAATCTGGATTGCCTTTATATCGTTTTTCAAGTAATGGCACACCACTTACAAATCTAAGCAATAATGTGATAATGACTGGACTTAACAACCCAACGAATAAGATGGGTACTAACCCTGAGATTGCAATAATACCAATGCCCCACCAAAGTGTAGCTTCACCAAAGTAATTTGGATGTCTTGTAAGACTCCATACACCTGATGTCATAATCTTGCCTTTGTTTTTTGGATCTTTCTTAAATCTTGCTAAACTGTGATCTGCTAATACTTCAAACGTGAATCCAAGTAAAAATACGATAACGCCAAGTATTAAAACAATCATGTTTGTTAGTTCAACCGTATCATTTACATAAAGATTTGTAAAAATAAGAGGTAATCCAATAACATAAGAGAAAATTGATTGCTCAACAAACACTCTGAAGAATGCAGTAAGTCTTGGATGATTTTTCCATTTTTGTCTCATTGCTTTATATCTGAAATCCTCATCCTTTTTCCAGTTTCTTCTAAACAAATAAATACTTAATCTAAGTCCCCATATAACCACAACAGCAAGTAATGTAATCTTGATGATGTTATATGTACCACTTAAAAGTAATGATATGACTGCGGTAACGATAAAACTCATACCCCATGCAATATCGATTAAACCATTATTCTTCTTGATTTGTGCAATGACAAACCAAATCACAAAATATGTGAGTAACCCTAGATAAACATATAGAAATTCCATTTTATTTTCCTCCTTTAATATAACCTACAGCAACTGCGCTTCTGCCTGCACTCATCGCGATCACTGAGGATGACTGTGTGATATATTCTGGTAAAAACCCTAATATTTTAACTAATTTTGTTTTTAAATATTCTGCTTGTTGTAAATCATCGACATAAGTGATGCCATATGATTTAATCGATGATGCTTTATGAACTTTTTTGATATGTTTTAATATCTTATTTAAACTCGTTTTTTGACCGAGTACTTTGTTTAAAACAATACCTTCCCCATTTTCATTAATGGATACAATTGGTTTTAAATTTATTTTTGTAGCAATTCTTCCTAATCTCTTGCTAATTCTTCCACTTTTAACCATATTATCAAGTGTAGGTACTTGAACTAATATTTTAGCATTTGAAACTGCTTCTTCTGTTTTTTTAACTATAGTTTCAAAAGCTAGTCCTTGAGCTATCATCTTTGCAGTATGATAAGTAATTAGTCCTTCTGCAACACTATTTTGTTTAGTATCAATTAATACTATGTTTTCATTGTTAAGTGATTTAACAGCATTTTTAAATACTTGATATGTAGCACTCATCTTTGATGATACGGTTAGTATGATTAACATTTTATATACTTTCATTAATTGGTTTAATTGATTCATTACTGCAACACTTGAAGGTGCTGCACTTTTAGGAAAATTTTCACTTTGATCAATCAAATCTAATATACGTTTATTATTAATTGATTTCTTATCAAAATATTCATTGCCATCCGCACTTATTAATAATGGATGGACTTGAATTTGATATTGATCAATTAATGCTTTATCAATATCAGCTATGGAATCAGTGAGTAGACCAATGTCATATTTTCGCTCATGCTTTAACATGTATTGATTTTTCATATCATCAACCTTAGAGTGAATAATCATCCCATTTTGAGACACATTTTCAATCATTTTATCTGGCTCATTTGTATGCATATGAATTCTATAATACTTATTGGATTGGCCAATCACTAATGAATCTCCAAACCCACTAAGTAGTTCTTTAATTTCTTTTTTATCCATTTCTGTCTCAATAAGCACTTCTGTACAATATCTAAAGTGAATCATTTCATGTTCATGAGATGCTAATAAATCTTCACTCACTAAATCTATATGATCACTTATTTCACTTATCACTGTATAATTTTCATCTGTTAGGCTTTTAACAAAGCCATCGACAAATGTTGAAAATGCTAAAGCTCCAGCATCTATGACATTGTTTTTCTTGAGAATACTCAATTGATTCTTTGTCTCTTCTAAAGCTAGTTTCAATGCTTTATTAATTTCTAAGAGAGCAACATTAAATTCATAAGCACTCATATCTCTTTGATCAAGTAAATGATAAAACTTTCTCATTAATGTGATCATCGTACCTTCAACAGGTTTATCTATCGCTTGATAAGCTTCTTCATAGCCTTTTCTAATTTGATTTTTCAAACCTTGAAAATCAAAATATTCAACATCAATATCCTTACTCAAACCATACATGAACTGAGAAAATATAAGTCCTGAGTTCCCTTTAGATCCCAAAAGCGCTGCATTAGAAATTGACTCTAAAGTATCTTTTAAAGTAGACTCAAGTTTCGCTTTATAAATAATTGAGTCCATCATTGATTTTAAGTTGCTTCCTGTATCTGCATCTTTGACAGGAAAAACATTGATTTCATTTAACGTTTTCTCTTTATTGATCACTGCTCTAGCACCATTAAGTACTGCTTTAAAAAGTGTATTTTTATAAATTTCTACTTGTTGCATCATTTGAGAACTCCTTGATAAAAGATATATGTAAGATATGTTGTAGCAGTTGCTACAAATGTACCCCAAATAAGATCAATAATGACGATATTTAAAGGGAATCCTTTAAGTGTCGCATAATTTGTCAAATCATAAGTTGCATACGTTACAAAGCCATATAATGCACCTAATAAAAGGAGTCTCAAGATTGATCCTGATTCAATACCTGGAATAATAACAAATATTGATAATCCAATAACAAACACTATATAGAATATAATTGCTGGTACTAAATTAAATTGATCCTTTAAAATTGGGCCTAATTGTTGTTGATATAGTCTATTAGCGATTGCCCCTAACCAAATAAAATCTATCACTAAAAATATAATTAACGCTGTTATAATAACTTTAATATACATCCACATTTTAAACATCTCCTTTGATGGATAATTTATACTTCTATTTTATTGTTAAATACAAAATTTAGTTTTCAGATGTAGTGAAATGCATTTTTTTTGTAATGAAATGTATAAATAAAAAGGACTGTTACAAGATTGTAGCAGTCCGGTGTTTTATTTTGGGTTGTGTAAACTATTTTTATAAACCTTTTAAATCTATAAGAAGTGCCTATATGCAACTTTTTGATTTAACTTGAATTGTTTATTTGAAATCAATATAATTTTGAATCTTAATACCAAAAATTCATTATACCTACTTATACAATAAACATGAGAATAATAAAAAAATTATCATTCGCATCAACTGAATTCTAAATACTTAAATTTAAAATTATATTGATTTGATGGAATGTTTTCTTTTCCAAATTTGACAATCTCCTTAAACTTTCTCATTAGCATCGGCTTCTTTGCTTGAAATATAGGATTTAGCTCTTTTTCCTAGTGATAAATAAAACTTTTCTGTTTTAAACTCAGTCGTAATAACATCATCTTTTTTCCCATACGTTAACTCAAATTCATCCAATCTAAATTCAAAACATCCAAAATCCTTTATTGTGGAGGTAAAATCATTAACAATTCTTAATTTGTTCTTGTAAAAGAATAGCATTACATCTTTATTGATCAAAAGATGATTTGTACTATCATAACATTTGGTAATTAAATAGTTTCCCGAAATTTTATAGTATTTTATTAATTTGAAATTAGTTTCAGCAATAATATCTTTAGGAATGGTTTCTAATGATTGAGGTGGATAATTTTTCTCCAGTTTGCGATATGGAAAATATAATAACAATGCTGGTAAAATCAGGCAAACAATAATAACCAAAATTGGATATAATGTATTTCCTATAACAGGAACTATTTTATTCTCTAGAATTATCATCAAACCTAAAAATATAATAGACAAAATCCAAAATAAGGTTGCAAAGATCCAATGAAAACGTCTATTCAAAATATATTTTTGTCTTGACTCTTTTTCAAGTAGATCAATTCGTTTCTTAAGTAATTTCTTTTCAATCTTCTTTGAATACAGATATTTGAATCGCTTCATTGTCTACTCCCCTTAATTATTACAAACATTTTTCTATTGTTTATTATAAAATAATCATTATCATAATAATAACACTATAAAATCTAAAATACTAGTTATTACTTGGTAATCGTGCAAATCACTCTAATCACATAACAAAATCACTAAAAACAGATACTTTCATACCAGTATAAATACTAACTTTGATACAACCTTAAAAATATAAATGGCTTTATAAAGATAAAAAAAGTCTGATACTTGATTGTATCAGACCTATTCTAGTTTAATGGTGCGGACGATGAGACTTGAACTCACACGAGCGATATCTTGCTCACAAGCCCCTCAAACTTGCGTGTCTACCATTCCACCACGTCCGCTTGCCTATTGATTATAACATATTTTTTTATTTCGTGTGATAAAATGAAGGTGAAAAGGATGTGATGATATGAATATTGGTTTTTTTGCTAAGAAAGAACAACTAGAACAGGCACTTGCTTGCGTATACTCACTGGAATCACTACATAGAGATATTGATATAACAATATGTGTCCCTAGTGATGCTGTTCAAATCTATACGCTTAGATTTGAACATGAAGATCTTAAAATTATTTCTATTGAAGTTCCATATTTACTTCATGAGTTCCCTTTCATGGATAAACTGCTTGCAGCATCAATTTATGAACAAGCACATAAACACTTTATTTGGATTGATGTAGATAGTTATTTCTTAAAACCTTTTACTGGATTTATTAAAGAACATGGTATTTTAGTAAACCCTGTCGACATTAAAAATGTAGGTTTATCTACTGATCAAAAAATGAGTCCCTATTTTGAAACATGCTTAAAGCAATTCAACTTAGAAACAACTACCTATCAATCAAATATATTTAAAACGACAATTACTAAAGAGAGTATCTATCCATATTTCAATATGGGTTTTGTTATCATTTATGATAACAAGTTCATCTTTAAACAAGCTTTAGATGCGTTTTATGAAGTATTTAACCATCCTATTATTTCAAAATTAGTGAGTGAATCATATCTTTACGCTATCTTTCTACATCAGGTGCTTTTTAGCCTATCAATCATAAAATCATATTTTTATGATGACATTCATGTCTTACCACCTTATTACAATTATCCGCTTCACTTAATAAAAAAAGATGCGACACCACCTGATATTAATTTACTTCAACATTTTAGATACGATACATTTTTTAATCACGTTGATGAAGACATACTTAAATTATTGCCAGAATACCTTCGGGTAAATGCTCATTTATTAAAACAATAAAAAAGGTGCCATAGGCACCTATTTTTTATGTAAGATTATAATTTTATTCTACTGCAATAATGAAACTGTAGATATCTTGATTACCTTCAATAAGGTCAACATCAATATCTTCATTGATTTCTTTGACATATGCAACAACTGCATCAACTTCTTCTTGAGAAGCATCTTTACCAAAGAAAATAGTGACGATTTCACGATCTTCATCAATCATGTCATCTAATAATTTTTTAGCTGTTTCAATTCTGTTTTGTGTGGCAACTTTGATTTTACCTTCAGTAATACCAATGTAGTCACCTTCTTTAATAGCGACACCACCAAGTTCAGTATCTCTTACTGCAAATGTGATTTCACCTGATCTCATCTTAGAGATAATTTCAGTCATTTCTTCAAAGTTGTCATCAACTTCTTGAGTTGGATCAAATGCCATTAATGAAGTATATCCTTGAGCAATGCTCTTTGTGTGAAGTACTCTAATTGTACGTCCTTCAACTAAATCAATTGTTTGTTCAGCTGACATAATAATATTTTTATTATTTGGTAAAATAATAATATTTTCTGCATTTAATGATTCACAAGCTTTAACAAAGTCTTCTGTTGATGGATTCATTGTTTGTCCACCATCAATAATTAAGTCAACACCTAATTCTTTGAAAGCTTCATGGATACCTTTACCTGATGCAACTGCGATAATTGCATATTTAGATGGTGCTTTTTCAACTTTAGGTTGAGGTGTTGGTGTTCCCATGATTGTACTGTGTTGTAATCTCATGTTTTCAACTTTAATTGTTTGAATTTCACCATATTTTTGTGAAAGTGTTAAAGCAACACCTGGTTGATTTGTATGTACGTGAACTTTTAATAAGTCGTCATCACAAACAACCACTAATGAATCACCCATTTGTGATAATGGTTCTTTCATGAATTTTTCATCAAATGTTTCAGGATGATTTAATTTCACGATGAATTCTGTACAATATCCATATTTAATATCAATATCACCAAGATTTTCTGCACCATGGAAGTGTTCTGATACAACTTGTGTTTGAGGTTGAACTTCAGCTTCTGCTAACATGTTACCTTCAAGCGCCATAATCATACCTTCAATGATTTTAATAAATCCTGCGCCACCACTATCAACTACACCAGCTTCTTTTAATACTGGAAGTAGTTCAGGTGTTTTAATTAA
This sequence comes from Acholeplasmataceae bacterium, assembly GCA_963678355.1. Classification (GTDB taxonomy): domain Bacteria; phylum Bacillota_I; class Bacilli_A; order Acholeplasmatales; family Acholeplasmataceae; genus WOFB19. The sequence continues at coordinate 1,002,197 of OY782823.1, forward strand.
TGTTTCTTTTGCTTGTTCTAAATATATTTTTAAAACATCTTCTACACTCTTTAAGTTTGGTTGTTCTAATAGAACTTTTTCTGCAGATTCTCTAACAACTGTTAGAATAGTTCCTTCAACTGGATCCATAACTGCGCGATATGCCATTTGGTAACCACCAACAAGTGCATTGATAAATTCTTCGATTGTTGCTGAGCCATTATCGATTTTAGCGATTTCAGAATAAACTCCGCGGAAAAATTGGGAAAGGATAACACCTGAGTTACCTCTTGCACCCATTAAGAGTCCTCTTGATAAAATTTTTGAAATATCGATAATAGACTGTGAGTCTAAATTGTTAACTTCTTTAATACCAGCCATCATAGTCATTTGCATGTTAGTTCCTGTGTCTCCATCAGGTACTGGAAAGACGTTTAGATGGTCAATTTCTTTGTGATTGTTTTTAAGGTTCACTGCCCCATTTGTTACCATTTTCTTAAATAGAGATCCGCTGACTGTTTTATTTGCCATGGTTTGCTCCTCCTAGATTTTTTAAAAGTAAGTCGTCTCTTCTTTTTTGATTTAATTTTAGGTTTTTCATATAAGTCATTATTTTACCTAAATAGTATAGCATTTAGGTTATAAAATTGCAATCTAACATTCGTTTTTGCCATTTTTATTATACCATAATAACATAAAATAGACCCTATCACCATTCATTTTTTATTTTTATAAACATATTTGTGACATATTTCATCGATTTTATATTAATATCTTGATTTTCCTTATCATATATGATAAATTAGATTGTGCAGTTAGGAGTGAGAGTATGGCTAGATGCTATGTAACAGGTAAATCAACAGTATTTGGAAATAAACGTAGTCATGCGTTAAACGCAACACGTAGAACTTGGAAGAGCAACTTACAAACAGTGAGAATCAAAGACGAAAACGGAAACGTTAAAAAAGTAAAAATGTCTGCGAGAGCTCTTAAAAAACACAACCTAGAACGTGTATAATTAAAGTTATTACGTTATTCCAAAAAGACGTTATCTTTTGAAATAACGTTCTTTAATCAAAAGAAAAAGGTGGAAATTGGTCCGCCTTTTTCTTTTTTTATATTTAATAAAAAAAGGTAGAAATAATCTACCTTTTATCGTTTACCATTAATCAATCTGTTACGAATCCAAGTTGAAAATAATTCAACCACTAATACGACAATAATAATACCGTATAAATAAGCTGCACCATCTTCCCATCTTAGATTAGAAAATGCTTGTCTAAGTGGGAAACCAACACCACCAGCACCAACTAAACCTAAAATTGTTGCATTACGAAGATTGATATCTAATCTATAAATAGCATTAGAAATAAAGTTTACACTCAATTGAGGTAAAATACCAAATCTGATTTTTTGCAATCTAGTAGCCCCTGTTGAATCTAGAGCCTCTACAGCGCCTTTATTCATGTCTTCTATGCTTTCAATATTTAATTTTGATAACATACCCACAGATGAGAAACCAATCGCTAAAACGCCGGCAAATGCCCCTGGTCCAACAACTCTGATGAAGATAAGACCCATAACTAATGATGGCATTGTTCTGATTGCGATAATAATAACATTACCAATAAATGATACAGTTTTACCAGTAATATTACGACTTGCTAAGAATGAAAATGGTATCGCAATGAATATCCCTAATATTGTACCTAAGAAACCAATAATGAAAGTTTCAAACATTAAATAACTTACACTTTGTCTTGTAAAAGATAGTACCGGAATGCTTCCACTTCTATCAAGAATTAGATCTAGGTTAGGATGTAATAATCCATTGAAAATTTTACTAGCATAATCAACACCAACAGCATTAACACCAGAAAAGTTTTCAAGTACACCTTGAAGTCCCCATAAGAACAATACAACGACAATAGCAAATATTAATAAAATTTTAAATAACGGTTTCGGTCTCTTTTCATAGACTTCTTCTATTGTTAATTGTTTTGTCATTATTGTAACCTCCTTCTAATCACTCTAGATGTGTTTTCAATAATAAATACAACGACAAAGAACACAAGTAAAACAGCACCAACATCTTCATAATTTCTCCATGACATGCGTTCATTTAGTAAATAACCAATACCACCAGCGCCAACATAACCTAGGATGGCTGCTGATCTAATATTAATTTCAAATGTATATAATAAAATTGATAGGAAACCTGCAATGATATCAGGCACAATTGCAGTCATGAAGCATTGAAATTTAGTTGCTCCAGTTGACTCAATCGCTTCAAAAGATTTCATATCGATTGTTTCAATTCTTTCATATAGCATTTTAGCAACAATAGCAAATGTGAAAATTGTTACCGCGAATGATCCAGTAAATATACCAGCATTAAATATAAGCAAGAACACAAGCGCATAAACTAAAATCGGAATAGTTCTAATCAATGCCATAAGAATTCTTATCGGATAAAAAATAAATGGCAATTTAACAATATTTGCAGCAGATAATATTGCAAATGGAACAGCTAAAACACTACCTATAAGCGTACCTACTAATGATAGTTTTATGGTATCAAGTAATGGTCCCCAAACTTCACTTAAATAACTGAAATTTGGATGAACTAATCTTCCAAAAAATAGAAACACTTGATTAATATTTCTAAAAAACATACCAATATTCATACGAATATAGATAGAAAATAAGATAACAATAATAACTACAATAATACCAATAAGCAACCCAATTGGATAACTTTCTTTAACTTCTTTATCATCAAATTGGATATTTCTAGCTTTCTTACTAAATAATGGACTATATGTTTCACTAGAATATCTAGCAATACCTTTAGCAATTCTTGTAAAGATATCTTTGATACTTCTTAATATATATATAACTAGTGAACTATCTCGCTCTTTCATGCTTGTTCCTCAAGTTTTTTAAACATAACATCTTCTTCAGTTAATTCTCTTTGATAAATTTCTTTTAAAATTTCATCAGTTACAGCTGAAGAAGGTCCATCAAATACAACTTCACCTGCATATATACCAATCACTCTATCAACATAGTTTAATGCTAAATCCACGTGATGCATGTTTGTGATAATTGTGATATTATATTCTCTATTAATTTTTTGAAAGTCACTCATAATCATATTTGCTGTAATAGGGTCTAAAGATGCCACTGGTTCATCAGCAAGAATGATTGAAGGATTTTGTGCAAGTGTTCTTGATAATGCGACTCTTTGCATTTGCCCACCTGACAATTGATCAGCTCTGATATATGCTTTATCCAAAATACCCACTTTATCAAGTGCCTTTAGTGCTTCAATTTTATCTTTTTTTGTGTAAAAACCGAATAATGTACTAAAAAAACCTTTATCAGCAACTTTTGCAGATAGAACGTTTTTTAATACACTTACTCTATTAATAAGATTAAATCCTTGAAAAACCATACCTATTTTTCTTCTGAATTTTCTTAATTTTTTTCCTTTTAATGTACTATCAACTGGCGTATCGTTTACAATAAGCGTACCGTCAGTAATATCAATCATTTTATTTACAAGTCTGATAAGCGTAGATTTACCTGCACCACTTAAACCAATAATTGCGATAAATTCACCTTGTTGAATATCTAAATTAACATTTTTTAATGCTCTTGTACCATTCGGATAGATTTTACTAACATTATTAAACCTAATCATTTTAATCTCCTTAATTTAGTGATAAAGGCTAGATACTCAATATCTAGCCTCGTCCACTCGTGTTAAACTAATTTAAATTATTATGCGTTTTGAAGAATTTCTTGAGCAGTTCTTGCAGCATTATAATCAGAATCAGATACTACTTTATATCCTGAATGGCTATAAATAGCAAATACAGCAGCACCTTCTTCAGTCTTAGCTAAATCAATAAATGCAGTTTGGATAGCTGCTTTAAGATCAGCATCAACTGTTTCTTTACTAATTGAAATTGTGTCATTGAAAATACCATCTGTTACGATGATAACTGCAGTATCACTCCAGATATTTAAACCTGCATCAGTGAAAGTATCTGCATAGTCACGTCTTGCATCAGCATACATAGTAACAACATCATAAGTTTCTGATAATAAACCAGCAACAGCTCCACCATAACCATCTGCTTGTGAGTGGTTTGCTAAGTCATTGATAGTTTTTCCATCATAATTGTTATATAAATAAACTGATGGATAAATTGTTCCTGAAGATGAAGTTGGACTTTGATGTCCCCATTTAGCACCATTTAAGTCATCCCAAGTTAATGCTTCACCGCTATTTACTTTAGCAGCTAATGATCTACCATATTCAGATGGACCAGCAACAACTAATCCACGATAGTATGTAACTTCTTCTGATACTGCTTCAGTAGGGTTACCATCATTCCATTCAGCAGCATCTGCTGAATCTTTACTTAAACCAGCGCGAGTTGCAGCTAATGCTACATCGATGTTACCATCTTCTGAATATAATGCATAAGTACCACCAGGTAAGAATGCGATATCTGTTGTACCAGCATCTAGTGCTTCACCAGCAGCTTCATATGAACTTGAAACTTCAACGATTACTTCGAAGTTATAACCAAGTTCTTCTAATTTAGCTGATAATAAATCTTGAAGAGGTTCAACTGTGTCTAAAATATCAGCAGAGTCTCTTGATGGAACAAAAGTCACTGTAAGTGTTTGTCTACCACAAGCTGCTAATCCAAAAATTGCAACTAGTGCAATTAATACTGAAAAAACTTTTTTCATACTTATCTCCTTTTTAAATCTCCTATTTTGTATATTTCGCATATACCTCTCAATTATATATATACATGAGGCTAAATGTCAATAACGATAGTTATTAAATTTTAATTTATGTTAAAATGAAAATTGGAGGGTTTCTTATGAAAAACACTAAAATTTCTATTATTTATACATCAGATGTGCACGGAAAGCTCGCATCTTTTGATTTTATAAATCAAAATGATCATACGCCAAGTTTATCCGGTTTATCAACTTACATGAAAAATTTACATTCTCCTTACATTCTTATTGACAATGGTGACTCTCTTCAAGGGTCTCCTTTGCTTGATTACAGTAGATCACATGATTTGCCTAATCCTGTAGCAACTTCTATGAATCTATTAAATTATGATTTTTATACACTTGGTAATCATGATTTTAATTATGGCTTTTCGTATTTAGAATCTTACATAAAACAAAATAAGGCAACCTTATTATGTTGTAATATTTTAGATGAATCTAAAAAGCCTTATTTTAAACCTTATGAAATTAAACATATAGATGGCATTAAAATTGGGTTTATTGGTGCCTTAACGGCTTATGTTCCAATTTGGGAAAAACCAGAACACATTAAGGGTTTATCTTTTCAATCAGCTTTTGAGCAAGTTAGTATTTACGTTGATCAAATAAAAGCCCAAGTTGATGCGATTGTTGTCCTATATCATGGTGGATATGAAAATGATTTAAACACAGGAAAACCAGTTGGAAGACCTTCAATTGAAAATGAAGGTTATAAAATTTTTAATATACCTGGTGTTGATGTTTTATTATGCGGCCACCAACATCAGCCTACAATCTATAAAAAAGATATGAAGTCAACGATTCAAACAGCTCAACAAGTTTTTAATTTTGGACAAATCGATTTGACTTTTGATAAGCATCATAAATTGATTGATAATCATCCTATGCTCATAAAAAATGATTTTGAAAAAGATATATCTTTTGAATCTCATTTTGATGACCTTGTTAAAAAAACCGATCAAAATCTAGATCTACTCGTAGGAGAAGTTGCTGAAGATATGAAATTTAACGATCAATTTTTAGATCGTCTAAATAATCATCCGTTTTTTGAACTCATCAACATAATCCAAAAATCAGTGACGCATGCAGATATCTCTGTTGCATCACTTCCAAATCAAGCCCTAGGTTTATCCAAAAAAATCACTAAACGAGAATTAGCAGCTAACTTTATCTATGTTAACTCACTTGTGAAAATGGAAATTACTGGAAAGATTTTAAGAGATGCTCTTGAGCGTAATAGTTACTATTTTGATATAGATCACGATCAAATCGTCATGAGTGATGCCTACATTCATCCAAAACTAGAGCATTACAATTTTGATATCTACAGTGGTATTGAATATACCTATAAAATTTCTAATCCAATCGGTCATCGCTTAGTAAATCTAAAATTTAATGGTAAAACTGTCAAAGATGATGACACATTCACCATTTGTCTCAATAGTTATCGTGCCAATGGTGGTGGTGATTATTTTATGTTTACCAAAGGTAAAATCATTGAGGATTTTGATATCTCATATGTTGATCTAATTACATCATATATAAAAAAACACCCTCATTTAAAGATGGTGTTTAATAATCAGTTTAAAGTTATCATCTAATCTTGTTTAGATAGAATAACTAAAACTTTGCCTTGATGCACATCAATTTGTGCATCTTTTTTTATTTGATTACTGATGCATAAAGGATCATAGGTTTTTAGTTCATAATGGTTTAATGGATATTTAAATCCTTTTAATGTGATTTCTGCATTTGGATATGCGAAAAGCGATACATATCCTTCAAATGACATTGGATAACTACCTTCACTGATTAAATATATTTTTGAATATTCATTGATCATGATAAGATTATCAAATGTATCAAAGAGTATAAGATGTGCAATAAAATGTTCTATTCTATTGCCACCAAAACCACCAATCATGATGATTTCATCAACACCTTTTTTCTTGGCTTCTACTAGTGCTTGATAACTATCTGTCATATCTTTTTCTGGTTTTAGCCTAACTGTATTTAACTGAGTAAGCATATGAGGATTTTTTAGTGAATCAAAATCACCAACTGCTAAATCTATCTTAATTCTTTGTTTATATAAAGCAAGAACTGCTTGATCAACACCGATAATATAATCATCTGCTCTTATATCAATAACTTTTTTGATATCCTTTGGTACAGGATGAACGACAACTAAAGCTCTCATTTTAATGACTCAATTGCTTTCTTAGAGTCAGCATGATTAAATACATAACTACCTGCAACAACCATATCAACTCCTGCTTGTTGACATGACTTAATCGTTTGGTCATTAATACCGCCATCAACTTCAATCACGTAGTTATATGAGTGTTTTTCTCTGATTGATTTCAAGGTTTTAACCTTATCCATCATGTCTTTCATGAAAGACTGACCGCCAAAACCAGGCTCAACTGTCATAACAAGAATTAAGTCAACTTGGTCTAATATAGACAATATATGATCTACTGATGTATTTGGTTTAATTGAAATACCTGCTTTTTTCCCTTGTTTTTTAATCGCCTTTATGGCATCTAAATAACCATCAGCTTCAATGTGAACTGTGATATATTCAACTTTAGATTGGCTAAATTTATCAATCCAAAACAAAGGATCACTAACCATTAAATGAACATCTAATGGTAGCTTTGAGATGTCATTAATTTGTTTAGTAATCGCTGGTCCAAAAGAGATATTAGGCACAAAATGTCCATCCATAATATCGATATGAACATAATCAGCAGTATCTATCTTCTTTAATTCTTCATTTAATTTTGTAAAATTAGCAGTTAATATAGATGGTGCTACAATCATGGCATCCTCCTTTTTAATATTTAACTTTTTGTTGTTCAATCTCTTCACAAAATTGAACGTAATTATCATATCTTGATTGTGCGATATCGCCTCGTTCAACAGCATCTTTAACCGCACATTTTGGTTCGTGTAAATGAAGACAAGAATTCCCAAATTTACAATCAGAGTTCAAAGCTTCAAAATCAGGATATAATGCTTTTAAATCTTCTTTATAAAATATTTTAAACTCAATTTTTGAAAATCCTGGTGTGTCTGCAATATATCCTTCATTAAATGGATATAATTCAGAATGTCTGGTCGTATGCTTTCCTCGCCCTAATGCATCTGAAATTTCTTGAGTCTTTAAACCTAAATGCGGCATTAATGCATTAAGTAATGTGGATTTACCTACACCAGTTTGTCCAGCAAGTACTGTAATCTTATGTCCAAAGATATCTTCTAGTACATCAAAACCAATTTTTTGTTTACTGTTGACATAATAGACTTCATAACCTATTTTCTCATAATAGGCCATAATATCTTTCACTTCTTTTAAAGTCTTATCATCCACTAAATCAATTTTTGAAATCACAATGACAGGTCTTAATTTTTCTTGGTTTAATATGACTAAAAACTTATCTAAAAGATAAGCACTAAAGTCAGGTCTAATCACACTAAAGACCAATAAGACTTGATCTACATTTACGACATCAGGTCTTACAAGTTCATTATTTCTAGGTAATATTTCTTCAATAAAGACTTGATCGTGATCTTTTTGATAATAGACATAATCACCAATTTTAGGACTAATCTGTACGATTTTAGTCTCTTTTTTTGTCTTTCTAGTCTGTTGTTTATTAAATGCATCTTTTGCATCCAATTTTACATATCTGAGTTTACCTCTTGCCTGTCCTAAAAACTCTTCATTTGTTTTTAAGTCGACGAGTGAATATTGATTTGAAATGATTTTTCTAATAAAGGCTTTTTCCAAAAGTTCCTCCTACAGATTTTGACTTCTTAACTGTCCACAAGCAGCATTAATATCATGCCCTTGTTCTTTTCTTAATGTCACTTGAATATTGTTTTTCTTCAATATATCATAAAATGCTAATTGATTTTCAATCTTAGAGCGTTTATAAGGCGCTTCGATGACTTCATTATAAGGAATTAAATTAACATAAACATTTAATCCTCTTAATCTCTTAACGAGTTCGGTTGCGGCTTCTTTCGTATCATTGATGCCATCGATTAAAATATATTCAATAGTTACTCTTCTATTCGCAACTGATAGATAATACTTAATTGCGTCAATCACTTCTTCAATAGGATATGCTTTATTTATTTTCATCAATTGAGAACGAATCTCATTATTTGGTGCGTGAAGACTGATTGCTAAATTCACTTGAATGCCAAAATGTGCATACTCTCTAATCTTAGGTACGATGCCTGAGGTAGAAACTGTAATATGTCTTGCCCCAATAGCGAGTCCTTTAGGACTATTTACAGTAAGTAAGAACTGCGTAAGATTTTTATAATTATCAAAAGGCTCGCCTATCCCCATAACAACAATATAGCTAATGCGTTCACCTAATAATTTTTCAGTTTCAATGACTTGAGATATAATCTCACCAGATGTTAAGTCTCTTTGTTTTTTTAACTGACCAGACGCACAAAAAGAACATCCAATATTACAACCCACTTGTGTCGTAACACAAATTGAGTTCCCATAATGTTGTTTCATTAAAACAGATTCTATTAAATGTCCATCTGATAAACTATATAAACACTTCATTGTGCCATCAACACTTGTGTGTTTAATTACCAACTCTAATGCATTAATTTTAAAATTATCATTGAGTAATTTTATTAAATCATTAGGTAAGTTGTTCATTTCTTCAAAAGAAGAAACTTTTTGTTTATATAACCAATGCCAAACTTGTTCAGCACGATATTTCTTAAAATTATTTTCCTTAAGGAAAGACACTAATTCTTCGAGTGTCAAATCATAAATTAACATTATATCACCTACAAATATTATACACGAATTTCATTTTAAATCATGAAAAAAACCTGATAAACAGGTTTTTAACTTCTAACTTTAGCACCAAGCTCACGATCTAAGCGAATCATGACCTTACGCATTAATTTGTCTACTTCCTCATTTTCAAGTGTTTTCGTTGGATCATTGAATACTAAGTTGAATGCAACTGACTTCATACCTGTCTCAATGTTAGACCCTTGATAAACATCAAACACTTTAAGATCTACAAGTTGTTTTCTCACGGTTTGTACAATAAGTTTTTCCATTTTTTCAACTTCTAGAGTTTCATCAACAACAACTGCTAAATCTCTTGTAATACTTGGAAATTTAGAAATCGCTTGATATTTAATGACTTTTTCTGCTTCTAATATATCAGTTAAATCAATTTCTAAAAGCACAGCTTTATTGATATCTAGTGATTTAGATTCTTTTGGATGTAATGTGCCAATAAGTCCAATACAATGACCTTTATATAAAACCTTAGCTTGTCTAAATGGATGAAGATAATCATATTCGCTAGTTGCCTCGTATGATAATTCTACACCAAATCTATTCACTAGTTCTTCTAGAAGACCTTTTAATAAATAGAAATCTGGCTCAACTTTCTTATTTGCCCATGCTTGTTTATGCCAAGTACCATGTAACACGATACCTAAATGCACGCGTTCCATACCTTCAGAAAAGACTTTACCAATTTCAAATAGATGAATACTATCCATTTGTCTTGAACGATTATATTTCACAGTATCAAGTAGACCATTTAAAAGACTTTGACGCAACACTTTCTTATCTTCTGATAAAGGCATTAATATGCTTAAAGGTGTACCAATATTTTGATATTTTTGAGCATCCGCTTCTGATCTTAATGTATAAGTGATGATTTCATTTAATCCGCTATCTGCAAGAAAATGTCTAATCATTCTTGTACGTTTTTGTTTAAGCGTTAAATAGCCTTGAGTTCTTACTTGTTCTTGAACAATAGGTACTAAATTTAAACCATGAAGTCTAGCAATTTCTTCTGATACATCAGCGTCGATTACGACATCTTGACGATAGCTTGGTGGTGTTACAGTATAACCATCTTCATTGACTTCTACTTGATAATTTAATTGTTTAAAATATTTTAGTAATGTTTCTTCATCTAATGCAATACCAATTCTACTTGAAATATATGATTTAGATAATTTAATAGGATGATCTTCTAAAACGTGATCAACTGTTTTTGCAACACCTTGATATACACGTGCATCAGCAAGTTCTACAAGTAGTGATGTTGCAAGTTCTAAACCAAGTTGTACACGTTTATCATCAATACCACGTTCAAATCTAAGTGATGAATCGCTCTTTAAGCCTAAACGTTTTGAAGTATGTTGAATACGTTTTGGTTCGAAATATGCAGCTTCTAGTAATACAGCAGTTGTTTGATCATCAACCATTGTATTTTCTAAGCCCATCACACCAGCAATCGCGATTGGTTTTTCGCCATTGGTAATCACGACATCATCTTTTGTTAACTTTCTCTTTTGTTCATCTAATGAAATCACTTCTTCGCCGTCAACTGCATCTCTTACAACAATCTTATTTGAACCAATCTTATTGGCATCAAACATATGAAGTGGAGTACCAAGCAATACAAGCACATAATTACTAATATCAACGACATTATTAATTGGACGCATGCCTCTAGAAATTAATGCACTCTTTAACCACCATGGTGACTCTTTAATTTTGATTTGATCAATGTATCTTGCAGTATAAGAGCCACAGCCCTTTGATTCTATATCAATCGTATAAGGGTTAACTTCATTGCTTTCTTTTACATTATAAGTTGGTTCATTAATTGTTTTTCCAGTCACTGAAGCTAAGTCTAAGGCATAACCATAAACTGATAATAAATCACCTCTATTAGGTGTTAGGCCAAGTGTCATAGACCAACCATCTAATGATAGAGCTTCTAGAGCAGGTGTTCCAGGTTTAACTTCGTAAGGGAAATAATAAATACCTTCTTTATATGCATCAGGAATGATTTTTTCATCAAATCCTAATTCTTGAAGTGAACAGATCATTCCATTAGATTCTTCACCTCTAATTTTTGATTTCTTGATTTCAAAATTCCCTGGAAGTACTGATCCTACTTGTGCAACAATCACATATTGACCTTTAGCAACATTAGGTGCACCACAAACAATATTTTCAATACGATCACCTAAATCAACAGTTGTCTTATGTAGGTGGTCAGAATTTGGATGATCCTCACATGTGAGTACTTTACCAATCACTAAATTTGTTGAATCATTAACTAATCCAAAATCTTCAATTTCAATAATTTTATGATTCGTTATATCATAGATGTCTTTTGGAACATCAATAAATTGTTTTAATAGTTTTTCTGTAATAATCATTATTGAACTTCCCCCTTAAACTGATTTAAGAATCTTAGGTCATTCATGTAAAAATGACGAATGTCATCAACATTATATTTTAAGATAGCGATACGTTCCATCCCAATACCAAATGCAAAACCAGAATACTCTTTAGAATCATAGCCTGCCATTTCTAATACATTAGGGTGAACCATACCAGCACCTAACACTTCAATCCAACCAATCGTGCCATCTTTTTTAACATATGAAACGTCAACTTCTACACTAGGTTCTGTAAATGGAAAAAATGAAGGACGTAATCTAATCTCACGATCTGGTCCAAATACGTGTTTCGCCATTTTAAGTAATGCATCTTTTAAATTAGCAAGTGAGATATTTTTATCCACTACTAATCCTTCCATTTGCATGAATTGATGTGAATGCGTCGCATCATCATCATCTCTTCTATATGTTTTACCAGGACATACAACTTTAAGTGGTTGTCCTTTCATTTCTAACATAGTTCTCGCTTGTACAGGAGAAGTGTGTGTACGTAAAAGTGTTTCTTCAGTGATATAAAAAGTATCTTGCATATCTCTTGCTGGATGGTCTTTTTCTAAATTCATTAACTCAAAGTTAAAATAATCCGTTTCAACTTCTGGACCTTCCGCAATTTGATATCCCATACCAATATATAAATCTTCTAAATCTTCAATCACTTGATTTAATGGATGAATGCTACCTGAATAAAATTCATAGCCTGGTAGTGTTACATCTATTTTTTCAGTTTGAAGTGTTGCAAATAAAGCATCATCTTCTAATTTTTGTTTTTTGTCATATAACGCTTTAGCAACTTCTTGTTTAACATCATTGACTTGTTGCCCATAAGCTGGTTTTTCTTCAGCAGGTAGATTTCTAATCTCACCCATCATTAAAGAAATTTCACCTTTTTTACTTAGATACTTAACACGTAATGATTCAACTTGTTCAAGTGAATCAGCACTTTTCGCTTCATCTAATGCTAAATCTCTAAGTGTTTTTAATTTATCATTCATAATCCCTTCTCCTTTTAATTATCAAATAAAAAAGTCCCTAGATAAAAATCTAAGGACGAATATATCGCGGTACCACCTTAGTTCTAGAATGTCTTCTAGCACTTAAATACTCTTAACGTGAGCGACCCGGATGTGATTAGCATCTCTCATAGGTGAATTCATTAGTTTTTGTTGTATAGATTTCACCAAGCACTATACTCTCTTCAAACAAAAAGCTCTAATTACTAGTCCTAATCATCGATTTCTACTTGCTAGTAAGAAAAATAATCTCAATAGCTCAATGTATATCCACACAAGTGTAACCATTAATCCAATAGATACAACCCATTCGTATACTTTATCTGCTTGACTATCGACAATGCGTGCCGCATTATCAAAATCAAGTGTTAACATCAATGCACCAAATACAATCATAATAGCTGAAATACCAATAGCAAGACCATTACTCATTGGAACAAAATTTGTAAACAATGATAGTATACCAAAAATTATGAAAAATACAAGGAAACCAAGTAAAATTGATGTCATTATTCTTCTAAACATAGAAGTCACTCTAATGACTCTACTTGAGTATAAGAATAACATCACTGCAAAGATTGCTAAAGTCGCAATAATCGCTGTCATTGCTATACCTGGATACGATGCTTCAAATATAGTCGTTATCGTACCTAATAATACACCTTCAGATGCAGCATATATAATACCAAAAGGCATGGCTAATCTCGGTACAAACTGACTGATAAGTACAGCGATAAACGCTGTTATGGCAGCTGTAAATACGAGTGGTAAAAGCATTTCAACTGGTAATAGTGTCATTGCTAGATATCCACTGATTACAGCGATCGCTAATAATAAACTTGTCTTAATTATAATTCCTTGATAACTTGCGCTTTGATCGACAGCGTAAGTATCACGTTTTTCTAAAGTTCGAAAAACTGGATTGCTTGTTCGCATACAATCATCTCCTTATTACTGACAATACTATTATAACGCGTAATGGCTATAGCGCAAAGAGTCCTTGGTTAATCACATTATTTTCCGATTTTAAATCATCAAAAGCGCCATAATTTTCCATTTTTTCAAAGACTGTCTTGTTAATTCTTGTACGTTCTTTAACATCTGATTTAGATGTAAAGGCCTTCTCATTTCTCTTTTCTATGATATCGTAAGCAACAGCAGCGCCTAATCCATCAATAGAACTAAATGGCATACGTAAGCCTTCTTCTTCCATTTCAAACACTGTCGCACTAGATTTATTAATATCGACAGGTAAAAATTTAAATCCTCGCTTAGTCATTTCAAGTGCTACACCTAATGTAACTTGAAGTGATTGTTCGGTTGCTTTTAAATTAAACTGTTTACTGAATTCTAAAAGTTTGTTTCTAATTGCATTTGAACCTTTCATCATAGTTTCATAATCAAATTGTGAAGCTCGTTTTGAAAGAAATGCACTATAGAATAGTAATGGTTTATAAATTTTAAACCATGCAATACGCATCGCCATAATCACATATGCTGTCGCATGTGCCTTAGGGAACATGTACTTAATACGACTTGCAGACCAAATGTACCATTCTGGCACTTGATTCGTTCTCATCTCTTGTGCATAACTTAACCATTTAACTGGATTTTTGCTTGGTTTACCTTTACGTACAAACTCCATAATTTCAAATGCTCTAAGTGGCAATAATCCCTGATCGGATAATTGCACCATGATATCATCACGACAGGCAATGATTTGATCAAAAGAAATTTTACCAAATTCAGTTTTACCTGTAATGAGCGATTGCGCATTGGATAACCAAACGTCAGTCCCATGAGATAACCCTGAAATTTTAACAAGTCCAGCAAATGTTTTTGGTTTTGTATCCATAAGCATCTGTCTTGTAAATGATGTACCAAACTCTGGAATTGCATAAGATGCAATATCACCATATACACTATCATCATCATTGATACCTATAACTTTAGTACCTGAAAATAATTCATAAACTCTTGGGTCATCAAGTGGAATGTCCTGTGCTTTATCAAATGGGAAATCTTCTTGATGTTCATTTACATAATCCATTAAGAATTTAATCATCGTTGGATCATCATGACCAAGAATATCTAATTTTAATAAATTCGCTTCAAATGAGTGATAATCAAAGTGTGTTGTCTTCCATGTTGAAGTTGTGTCATCTGCAGGATATTGCACTGGCGTCACATCAAAAATTGTCTTTGACTTCGGCACGATAACAATACCACCCGGATGTTGTCCAGTTGATCGTTTAACACCTTCAATTTTTTTGGCTAAACGTTCGATTTGTGCTGGTCTCTTAACTAAATTCTTATCTTCTAAATATCCTTTAACATAACCAAACGCATTTCGTTCAGCAACCGTTTGAATTGTACCAGCTCTAAAAGTATGATCGTCACCGATAAGTTCTCTAACATAATCATGAGCTTTTGATTGATAATCTCCAGAGAAGTTCAAATCGATATCTGGCACTTTATCGCCATCAAATCCTAAGAATGTTTCAAATGGTATATCATGACCGTCTTTAACTAAATCAGCACCACAGATTGGACATTTTTGTCTAGGTAAATCATATCCTGATTGAACATTTTCAAAATATTTTTGGAAATCTTTTTGTTCAGGTGTCATACCATATTCAAAAGCTTCTTCATCTGTTAATTGAAATACTGTAAAATCCCCATGAGGGCAACGATAATGTGGTTTTAATGGGTTAACTTCTGTAATATCTAGAAGTGTAGCGACAACAGATGATCCTACAGATCCTCTGGAACCTACTAAATACCCATCTTCTAATGATTTTTTAACAAGTAGATGTGAGACATAATAGTTTGGTCCAAATCCATTGTCCATAATGTTTTTAAGTTCTCTATTAACGCGCTTAACAACAATAGGGTGTGGATCTTTACCATAGAGTGTTTCCATCTTATTTTTAACCAAACGATTGACTTCTTCAGCAATACTTTGGATACCTAATTGTTCCTTAAATGCATCATCTGGAAGTGAATATAAGTCATCTGGAAATGCTTGAATTGCATCAATCATTCTATTTAATTTCTTTGTATTATCTATAACGATTTGACGTGCAAGATCTTGATCTAAAAAGCTAAACGCCTGCAACATCTCATCTGTTGTTAAAAAGTATTGTTCTGGCATCGTTTTATATTTATTGAGTTGATGAATACCTCCACCAACTAAAGGTGTACGAATATAGATTTCTCTATATAATACATCTTTTTTCTCAAGATAATGTACATCACCTGTAGCAATCACTATCTTATCCATATCTTGTGCAGTCTTAATAATTTTAGTAATGACCGCTTCAATAATTTCATCAGCATATTGCCCTAAATCCTGTTTTAGATGTTTATATGCTTGTGGGGGTTGTACTTCGATATAATCATAGTACTCAATTGCTTCTTTTAGCTGTTCATCACCTTGATTAAGTGCAGCTTCAAAAACATCTCCATTGGCACAGCCACTACCAACAAGCAATCCCTTACGATGCTTATTTAGCACTGATTTCAATGTTCTTGGGCCTTTATAGAAATGATCAGTTAAAGCATCACTAACCACTTTAAATAAATTTTTATATCCCTCTTGGGTTTGTGCTAAAACGTTGAGATGACGAGGCATGACATGTTTCCATGCTTCCTTTAAATCAATCGCACCATTAATTTCACTGTATTGTTTAATACCTTGTTTACTTAAATCTTGTAACATGAGTTGCCATACTTCTCCGGTAACTCTAGCATCATCTTGTGCTCTATGGTGTTTTTCCTGTTTAACTTTAAAATATTTACATACCGCTTTTAAGTTAAATCGTTTTAAAACATCACTATAGAAATATCTTGCAAGACTTAAAGTATCAATGACTTTAGAATCATCAAAGACTAGATTTAGTCTTCTTGCGTTTTCTCTAATGTGTCCAACATCAAATAATGCATTGTGTGCTACTAAAACACTATCTTTTGCAAAATCTAAAAATCCAGGAAGTGCATCTTCAATCACTGGTGCAGTTTTAACCATTTCATCCGTAATATCAGTTAATGATGTTGTAAACTCAGAGAGTGCTTCTTGTGGATTAACAAATGTTTGATATGTTTCAACAACACCTGCTTGTGTCATCTTTACAGCAGCAATTTCAATAATTTTATCCCTTGTTGCAGATAGACCAGTTGTTTCAATATCAAAGACAACATAAGTTGCGTCTTTTAATGCAAAATCTTCTTTGGCATCCGTTGAAATCTTAAATTTTTGTTCATCAACAAAATCAAGTTCAACACCATAAATCGCTTTTATATTATTTGCTTTAGCCTGTTTATCAATATCAGGAAAAGCGTATAATCCATTATGATCAGTAAACGCAATAGCTTCATGTCCCCATCTTGCTGCTTGACTGACATAATCAGCAACGTCCCCAATGCCATCCATATTACTCATTTTTGAATGAATATGGAATTCAATACGTTTATCTTTAGCCTTATCTTGTCGTTCAACTTTTGATTGAACTTTATCCATAAAGTAGACAGCATTACAAATGATCACGACATCTTTTTGATATGTATCATATGTAGCATAACCTTCGACTTGAATATAATCATCATCTTTAATAGAGTTTGATAAATCAAAATCTTTTTGTCTATTTAAGAACTTTTTAACGACTATCGCATCTTCTTCATCACCTAACACAAAAGATAAAAGCGATGAATTTCTTAATTTTCTTACATCTTTTTTAGTAACGTAACCTTGGATGATAAAGTTTGTGTCACCTTTTTCATTTTTATATTTATCCATTTGATATTGATCAAGTGGAATCTCTGAAATAGGTACAGCTTGAGGTCTTGCTTTCTTAGTGAAAACCTTACGCTCTGTAACTGCACGTTCTTGAGTAATGATTTGTTCTTTTTGTTCCAATACTTTTGCAGAAGCCTTTATGGCTCTCTTTATTCTCACATTTGTTGAAGTTAGGGCTTCGTTTACCTCAGCTTTAATATCTACATTTAATCCTAAAGTTAATAAAACTAATTTAACATCGGAAAAATAATCTTTAACGTAGGTAGAATCTTTATCAATTTCAACAATGATTTGATGATCTTCATAACGTGTTTTGAAATTCTTTAAAACGACGAAACTCGCTTTCGTCTTACTTAACTCTGTATAAGCATAATCATAGTATTTTGTCGCTAATGTGTGTGTTAAGTTAATGTTTTTATAAGTGATAAACACTTCAATTTGTTTAACGACATTAGGAATTAAGAAATAACTCTTAATTTGATCGATAAAAGGGATCAAAACTTCCGGTGCAATCACATCATCTAGTGAAATGTGAAAGATGAAAGTAGCGTTTTTTACAATGACATCAACATGATCTAATTGAGCGTTTTGCAAGATGTCATGATTAAATTTTGATTGCTCTAAAAATAATTCAAATTTATTGTCTGCCATTGCCTACTCCCTTCGGTATGATTTTAATTGAACGAAATGCCCAAATGTGGTAAACATATACAACTAGAATTGAAACATAGGTTAACCATGCTTGTGCAGTTAATGCTGCGATAAGATTAATCACGACATAAACTGTAGATAAATATGTTGATAGTTTAAAGCGCATATTAAAAGGCATACGCAACATTGGTGCGATCATTTGTGATAAAATAGCCATAATTAATATCACGACAACATAGTCAAATAAATATATAAAATATTGTGCAAGGATATTCCCAACTTCGATATAAGTTTGTTCATTATAAATATCTCTAATTGCATTCGTTAATCGGTAAATATCCTGTTGATCAGTTGAACTGAAATCATAATTTTCTAAATTTAGTTCTTGATATGACATATAATCGGCTTCCAAAGATAGAACCATTAAGGTAATACCATCTTCACCAAAAACAAAAGTCATCCTATTTTGTTCTTCATATGATCCAACAGCAAATTGATAATAATCTAGACTAGCTGCTTTATGTTCGGTTGTAACCAAATGATAATTTTCTATATAAGTGTTTTCTAATCTGAAATCTTCAGCCATTACTTGATTGATTTCTTGATATATGACATGAGGCATTCCTGGTTGCGTAAAGGATAAAATGAACGCTGGAATGATCATTAGTATTGGAATCATAAATATGTATAAAATTATTTTTGACCAACTATCTTTTATAAAAAAAATAGCCAAGGGCGGTTTTGATAAACTTGTCGTAAATTTTTTCAACATATACATTACTCCTTCGCTGTATTATTATATCATATTTATCATTGTATGATAAAATGAATTTGGTGAAAATATGAAATTAATGAATGACGAAAAACATTATATTACGTTAAGTAATTACTACAAAAACAAATATCATCAAAAAGTATATAAAATTGCCCTTAATGGTGGATTTTCATGTCCAAATATCGATGGCACAGTAGCTAGAGGCGGCTGTACTTTTTGTTCATTTAAAGGTAGTGGAGATTTTGCTGGTGATAAAACCTTACCGCTTAAAGCACAATTTGAAGATATCAAATCAATGATGCAACACAAATGGAAAAATGGTTTATACATTGTCTACTTTCAAGCAAACACGAATACCTATGCACCTGTAGAAAGATTAAAATCACTTTTTGAAGAGGCAATAACACTTGATCCAAACATCGTCATGATATCTATAGGTACCAGACCAGATGCACTACCAACAGATGTGCTTGACTATTTAGAAGATTTAAATAAACGTATGCCAGTTCAAGTTGAACTAGGATTACAATCCATTCATCAAAAAACTGCTGAATTAATCAATAGAGGTCACGACTTAGAATGCTTTGATAAGGCCGTTAAGGCACTTAGAGACAGAGGCATTGAAGTGGTCGTTCACATCATCAATGGACTTCCCTTTGAAACTAAGGAAATGATGTTAGAAACTATTAAACATATCAATACATTAGATATTCAAGGAATCAAGATTCATATGTTACATATCATGCATCATACAAAAATGGGCAAAGACTATATAAAGGATCCTTGGAAAATACTTTCTCTTGAGGAGTATGTTGATATTACGTGCGAACAGATATTAATGTTAAGAGATGATATCATTATTCATAGATTAACTGGTGATGCGCCACAGTCTCTACTCATTACACCTACATGGACAAAAAAGAAATTTGTTGTTACCAATGAGATTGATAAAAAATTAAGACGATTAAACTTATATCAAGGAGATCACTATGAGCAAGCAATCAATCACTGAGATTTCTCACCTTTATTTAAAACATATTGTTAATCCTACTGATATCATTATTGACGCGACTATGGGTCATGGTTTTGATACGATTTTTCTATCATCACTATGTGCCAAAGTTTATGCATTTGATATTCAAGAAGACGCGATTGCATCAACTTCTAATAAATTAAAAGAATTGAATATCAAAAACGTTGAAGTCACACTTGATTCCCATGAAAATTATAAAAAATATGTAGATAAATTTCATGGTGCAATCTTCAATTTAGGATATCTACCTAAAGGTGATAAATCCATTACAACAAATGCTTTTGTGACCATCAAAACTATTTCATCCATGCTAGATCATATAGAACCTCATGGTTTCATCATCATTGTCGTCTACCCTGGACATGAAGAAGGCTACTTGGAGTCTTTAGAGATTAATCAATACTTAGAAACACTAAACCCTAAACAATATAAAATATTAAAAACTGAACTTCCATATCAGGATAATAAGCCACCATATATCTTATGGATTACAAAAACAAAAAAGCCATCATAAAGAGATGGCTTTTATTATGTCCCATATTTTGGGGGGACAATTATGGGTTTATTTATTCTACTGTATCTGCAGAATCATCTGAATCATCAGTGTCTTGGAAAGTTCTAATACGGTCTCTTACAGCATCGCTATTTCCACGATCTCTATTTTCTTTCCATTGATTGACTTTTT
The DNA here is from genome assembly GCA_963678355.1 of Acholeplasmataceae bacterium. GTDB lineage: Bacteria > Bacillota_I > Bacilli_A > Acholeplasmatales > Acholeplasmataceae > WOFB19. The sequence continues at coordinate 1,023,224 of OY782823.1, forward strand.
CTCTAAATTGAGATTGTCTTTGTTCTTCCATTTCTTGATAAGCTTGAACCATTTCTTGTGTCATGGCTTGATATTGTTCACGTAATTGTAACAATGCGCCACCCATTTCATCTTTTACTGCTTGAAGGTTTGCTTCAAGTTGTGCAAGTTGTGCTTCTAATTCAGTTGTGTCTTCTGTAGCATTAGCAATTTCAGTTTCTAATGCTTCAATTTGAGCTTCTAAATCTTGAATATCTGGTAAATATTGATTTCTAATTTCAGCTCTTGCTTGTAAAAACTCTTGTTTGTAAGCTTGTGCTAAATCTTTGGCAGCAGATCTTGCTTCTTTTAAGATATCCACTAAATCTTCTTGTGTCATGGCTAATGCCGCTTCTAAAGTGATTTCATCATCTGCATAAGTCACTTGATATGCAAGTGATAAGAACCCAGGTTCTACACCATAACTTTCAGCTTCTGCAATAAATTCATCTGTAAAAGCTTTATCTCTAGCTTTACCCATCATTGATCTTACTAAAAATGCATTGTTAATTGCTGCTTTAATACGATTTTTAACACGTTCACCAAAATCTGTTTCAGAAGTTGATGATACAGATACATAAGTTTCATCAGCTTCAGTATCGATGTATCCTAGTTCAATCGCTTTATCAATAATTAAATCCATTGCATCTTCTACATTCATACCAATAATATCAAGGTCTACTAATAAAACTTCAGCATCTTCATTTAACGCATTTACATAAACCACTTCATCTCTATTGTTAACCACTAATTCAATACTAGGGTTAATATCAATGGTTACATATGCTTCAGCTGCTGAAACTGATCCACTACAACCAACAATCACTAAAATAAGTGCGAAAACAGTAAATAAACTTAATAAAATTCTAGATTTTTTCATTTGTAAATCCTCCTTACACTATATATACAAATAAATATAAATTTTTATTGGTACTTTTTATACTTTTTTATCTTCTACCACGATTTCTAACAAAATTAACTGCTTGTCCTTGTGATGGCGTAACTTCGATATCATAGGTATTTGGATCATCCATGGAAACTTTTACTTTAATATTTCCTTGGTGACCATTAATATCATAGTCAATATCTAAGAATCTTCTGTTAAGTACTCCTGTTGACAACTTGAAACTATAACTTCCACTTGCTTGACTATTTGTAAACTCGAGATTTATTTCTCTATTCGCATTATGTGATATAAGTACTGATTCTTCTAATACATCATCATTATAAGTTTCTACTTGATAATAATTTTCATCATCACTTCTGTGATATTGAACCAAAACATATCTAGAAGCTTCTTTAAAAGTTTTAGATGTTATAGTTTTTTCTGTTCTATCATAAGTGATTTCCATTTGATATGATGCGTCATTACGAACAATTTCACCTGATAACCTATAAATACCATTATCTCTTTCAACTGTTTCATAATTTAATGCATATGATGTTTGTTCATCGTCAAGATTAGAAGTTTCAAATGTTAATCTATATCTCCTAGACACTAAATTCATGCGTTGTCTTCTAACGTTTACCTGTTGATTGGTTTCAATCATTTGTTCAATTACACCTAAATATTTTGAGAGATGATCAACTTCTGTTTCAATAATCTCTGTATCATCTTCTTCATCATTGTTTTGTCCAAAACCATTAGCAAGTAAGATGATTTCATCATCATAAGAAAGCGAATCTATAGCTAATTCAGATGAAGTTACCGTTGATAAAACAATAGCTTCTGCAATAGAATCATCATCGATCGGATCAACTGTAGCGACTCTAAACGATCCAAAACCTAAGAATAATGTGAGTAATAATGAAAAACTCAAGGTGAACGCTAATCTTAAGTGACGTGGTTGTCTTCTCTCTTTCATCAAGACGATTGGTTTTTCTAATTCATTTAATTTATCTAAGATGTTTACTGAGACATTGGGAATATCTACTTTTTTAGATTCCGATTTAATCATTTTTTCTAAATCTTTAGTTCTCATCAAACATCACCTACCTTTTCTTTTAAAACTTTCATTGCCGCTTGATAATGCCATTGGACAGTGCCTAGCGGCATATCCATTATCTCGGCAATTTCTCTAAATTTAAGTTCATCAATAACATGTAAAATGACAATATCTCTTCTAACATCTTCCAACGTATCTAAAAGATCAAGTATGCCAATGTTTTGATCAACTGCTTCTTTTGAAGCTACATAATTAAATACTTCATCATTATGTACTTCTTTTTTTGACCTATTATAATGATTAATCGCTAAATTTCTTCCAATGGTTGCTAGATATGCAACAACGTTATAACGATCATTATATTGATCAATCTTTTCAATGAATTTCATATAAGTGTCCTGCATCAAATCTGCAGCTACGTCTTGATTTTTCACAATTTTAATAATAGAAAAATAGACTTGGCGTTCGGTCATTTTATAAAATTCATCAAAATGTTTATAATCTTGATTTTTAAATTCTGAAATGATCTTTTTTGTCTTCATATTGTCCCCTTACACTCTATATACAAATAAGTAGGCATTTTTATTGGTAATTTTTAAAATATAGAAATCTTAAAAAACTGATAAATAAAAAAATCTATCGCTACTTTTATTATATATCAAAAGATAGATAACAAAAATGTACAATAGATTTTTATGTGTTTGTTGCTTATTTTGCTACAATATTAACAATTTTATTTGGAATAACGATGACTTTAAAGACATTAAGTCCTTCCAAATGTTTTTTAACGTTTTCTTCGTTTAATGCCATCTCTTCAATAACTTTTTTATCTGCATTGTTTTCTGCCATAAATTTAGCTCTGACCTTCCCATTTACTTGAACCACTATTTGAACTTCATCAAGTACTAAGTATGATTCTTTAAATGTTGGCCAATCAGAATAAATTAACTCTTCGTTTTGTTTTAACATTTCTTTATTAATTTCTTCTGTGATGTGTGGACATACTGGATTAAGTAATTTTAAGAAGCCACGTGCTTGTTGTTTGGAAATCTTTTTAACTTTATAGACATCATTAACAAAAATCATCATTTGACTAATTGCTGTATTAAATGCTAATTTTTCAAAATCTTCAGTAACTTTCTTAACTGTTTGATGATATGACATTCTTAAATCTTTAACTTCATCATCAACGATCTCGAATTCAAACATTCTCCAAACTCTATCTAAGAATTTTTTAGCGCCGTTTAAACTATCTGTTGACCAAGGTTTTTCAGATTCAAGTGGTCCCATAAACATTTCATATAAACGAAGTGCATCTGCTCCATGAGATTCAATAACAGTATCAGGATTAACAACATTACCTTTAGATTTACTCATCTTAGTATGATCATCACCTAAGATCATACCTTGATTAAATAATTTCTTAAATGGTTCTTTATGTGATACCAATCCAATATCATATAAGAATTTAGTCCAAAATCTTGAATATAATAAGTGTCCAACTGCATGTTCTGTACCACCGATATATAGATCAACTGGCAACCATTCATCAAGTAGTTTTTTAGCTTCAGGACTATTTAAAGGAATCATTGATAAGTGACGTTTTAAGATGTAACCTATGAAATACCACGAACTACCAGCTAACTGTGGCATTGTATTTGTATCTCTTCTACCTTTTTTACCATCAACTTCAACATTCAACCAAGTATGTGCATTAGCAAGTGGTGATTCACCTGTACCTGAAGGTCTAATGTTTTTAAGTACTGGTAATTCTAGAGGCAACTCACTATCATCAAGTAAATGAATATCTCCATCAACATCAATAATCACTGGGAATGGTTCTCCCCAATATCTTTGTCTAGAAAATACCCAATCTCTTAATTTATAATTTGAATGACGATATCCTTTTTTAGTTTTTTCTAAATATTCAATAATTTTATCTTTTGCTTCTTCATTATGCATACCATCGACAATACCACTATTGTAGTGTATACCATCACCTGTGAATGCACCATCACTTTCACCTTTGATGACTTCAATAATATCTAGTCCATGAACTTGTGCAAATTCAAAATCTCTTTCATCATGTGCAGGAACAGCCATCACAGCACCTGTTCCATAATGTGGTAATACATAATCAGCGATATAAACTGGTACTTTTTTATCATTAAGTGGATTAATTGCATATGCGCCCGTAAAGACACCTGTCTTTGTTTTATCTGCTTGGCGGTCAATTTCTGTTTTTTGTTTGGTTGTATCTATATATGCTTTAACGTCTTCTTTTTCATCATCAGTTGTGATATGAAGTACCAATGGATGTTCTGGTGCTAATACACAGTAGGTTGCACCATAAATCGTATCAGGTCTAGTTGTAAAAACATCAAATGATAAATCCATGCCATCAACTTTAAATGTCATCATCGCACCAGTTGATTTACCAATCCAGTTACGTTGCATTTCCTTTAAGTGTTCTGGCCAATCAAGTAAATCAAGGTCTTCCAAAAGACGATCAGCATAAGCAGTAATTCTTAAAACCCATTGTTTCATGGCTTTTTTAACTACTGGATACCCACCGCGTTCAGATACCATTAATCCATCTTTTAACTCAATTTCATCATTGGCTAAAACTGTACCTAACCCTTCACACCAGTTAACTTCGACATCTTTAAGCACTGCTAGATCATGTTCATATAGTTTTTTAAAAATCCATTGAGTCCATTTAAAATATTCAGGATCACTTGTGGCAAACTCTCTCGTCCAGTCAATTCCTTTACCGGCTTCAATGATTTGTTTTTTAAAGTTTTCAATATTTTGATATGTAAAAGCCTTAGGATCCTTACCTGTTGATAATGCATATTGTTCAGCAGGCAGACCAAATGCATCCCATCCCATTGGATGAAGCACATTATATCCTTGCATTCTCTTAAATCTTGAAATGATATCAGTTGCTGTGTATCCTTCGATATGACCAACATGCAGACCATGAGAACTTGGATATGGAAACATATCTAAAACATAAAATTTTTCTTTATGTCCATCTTCTTCAGTTTTAAACATTTTTTGGTCTAACCAATGTTTTTGCCATTTCTTTTCTATCTTACTAAATTGATAATACATAATATCATACCTCTTTCGCTTAATTTCTATTATATAGAAAAAAAGCATATTTTTCCATGATAAATTCCATTTTTTCAAAGAAAAAAACCAAATTCTTAAATTATTAGAATTTGGTTTGTTTTAATTGTTTCTAAAATTATTTAGCTGATTTCTCAACAAATTTAACAATGTCGCCTACAGTTTTAATATTTTGCGCTTCTTCATCACTTACTTCAACTGAAAATTCATCTTCAATATTCATAATTAATTCTACTGCGTCAATTGAATCTGCACCTAAATCTTCTGCTAATCTAGCTTCCATTGTGATTTTTTCTTCTGGAATGCCTAATTCACTTTTAATCATTTCTTTAATACGATCGAATACCATGACATGTTCCTCCTTTTACAAGTAATGTAATTATAAGTTATTTTAATTTTTTTGTCAATCCCTTGAATATCAAAATATTTTTAATTATACCTCAAAACGATTGTATTCTAAAGTCCATTTTGAAATTTTTTCTGATAATTTTTTTGTAAGCTGTTCACTTCTAACGCGCCATTTCCAATTATTACCTAATGTTGATGGGATATTCATTCTGGCTTCGCTTCCTAATCTTAAGTAATCTTGCATCGGAATAATTGCCGTTTGGGCATTTGATTTTAATGTCTCTTTGACTAAACAATCAACCTTGTTGTCAAATAAGCTACATCCGATAGATTTTAAACAAAATTTCTTTTGTTTTGGGCTAAGTGATTTAAACCATGTTTTCGTTGTCATATTATCATGCGTACCAGTATAGGCAATTACATTTTCTTGATAATTTGCTGGAAAATATTCATTTTGAGTATCTCCATCATAACCAAATTGTAAGAGTTTCATGCCTGGATAACCTGTTTGTTTTAAGACTTTTCTTACTTCTTCAGTCACTGCACCTAAATCTTCTGCAATAATATCTACATCACCAATCTGATTTTTTATTGCATCAAATATATCATAACCTGGTCCTTTTTCCCAAACACCCGCGCGTGCATTTTCATCACCATAAGGTATTGAGAAGAAATTAACAAATCCAATGAAATGATCAATTCTAATCATATCAAAAATTTTCATTGAGGCTTTGACTCTATCAATCCACCATTGATAATTAGTCTCTTTTAAATGTTCCCAATGATATAGCGGATTTCCCCAGAGTTGACCATCATCTGAATATTCATCTGGTGGAACACCAGCCACATGATTTGGCATGCGATTTTCATCTAAATCAAACATATTTGGATTTGCCCAAACATCACTACTGTCATAAGATACATATATTGGCATATCACCAATAATTTTTATACCTTTATCATTAGCATAATCTTTCAAATCCAACCATTGCTTATTTGCCATATATTGCATAAATTTGTGAAAACCTATTTCTTCTTTGAAAGTTATTCTAGCATTTTTTAAAGTTTCTTCATCACGTAGTCTATATACATTATCCCAATGTAGCCATGATTGGCCATCAAATTTTCCTTTTATCGACATAAATAATGCATAATCATCTAACCAGTATTTTTCACTTTTTAAAAAGGCTTTATATTCAGTTGATTGTTGATCAAAACTTGCAAAGGCTTTTCTTAAAATCGAAAATCTATGTTCATATTGATAATTATATTCAACATAAGATGGATTTTCTATATTTAGTTGAATATCTTCTTTTTCTAATAATTTTTCTTCAACTAATAAATCTAAGTCAATAAAATATGGATTATTTGCAAACGCTGAAAAAGTTTGATAAGGTGAATCTCCATATGATGTCGGTCCTAGTGGTAAGATTTGCCAATACGATTGTTTTGCGTCCTTTAAAAAATCTACAAATTTATAAGCTGCTTTACCAAATGTTCCTATGCCATAAGGACTTGGTAAGCTTGAAATATGAAGTAATATACCACTATTTCTCATATACTTTCCTCCACCTCTAAGACAACTGCACTATACGGTCTTAGATAAATTTTATCTTGATCAAATCTAATATCGTTATTTGATAAGACAATGTTTTTTACTTGATAATTTTTGATACTTAATGTTTCTTCTTGATCACTATATGAATTAATGACTAATAATTTAAAATCATTATTAAATCTTTCATAACTAATCACTTTAGTCGAAGTTTTATACACGAAATTAATATCACCATATGTGATCACTTCATGATATTTAGAAAATCTTCTTAACTGTGTTAATTTTTTATAATAATTTAAAATGGAATCCTGATCACCTAATTGGTTTTTAACATTGATTGATTTGTAATTTGGATTTGTTACAAACCAAGGCTTAACTTTAGAAAAACCACCATATTCTGTATCATCCCATTGCATGGTCGTTCTACCATTATCTCTAGATCGCATACTTGCTTTAATCAAAGCGCGCTTTTCATCTAATCCATTTGATAATTCATATTTGTAATTTGCAATAGATGAAATATCATTAAATTCACTTACATCTTTAAATGGATAATTGGTCATCCCAATTTCCTCACCTTGATAGATAAACGGTGTGCCACGCATCATGTGGATCGTGGTTGCGAGCATTTTAGCTGAATCATTAAAGTAATTAAAATCACCGTAATGACTCATCAATCTAGGTTGATCATGATTCAACCAATTTAATGGTAACCACCCTAAACCTTTGAAACCTTCTTGCCATTTGATAAAAACTTCTCTTAATCGATTAACATCTGTTACGAGCTCTCTTTGATCGAGCACATCAAAAATATTATTACACCAATTATGGTCAAAGTTAAATACCATTGATAGTTCATTTGATTCAAATCCAGCATATTTAACTGCAGACTCTAGACTTGCCTCACCACCAACTTCACCAATCGTTAGACAATCATTTTTAGAAAACAATTTCTCATTTAACTCTTTTAAATAATCATGAACTCTTGGTAAATTTGAAAACTTAAACCAATCTAGTGGATATTTTTCTTTTGTATTTTTTACATCTTCAAAAGGTGCTCTATCAAGATGAGAAACTGCATCGATTCTAAAACCATCGACACCAAAATCAAGCCACCATTTTCCAACATCAATCATTTCTTGTCTTACTTTAGGATTGCGCCAATTTAAGTCAGGCATTTTATCAGAAAATATTTTCATATAATAACTATCTGATAATGCATCATAACGCCAACAAGATCCGCCAAAAAATGAGCCCCAATTTGTTGGTTCTACGCGTTTCCCATCCACGATCTTTCCGTGTTGCCAGATATAATAGTCCCTGTATGGGTTATCTTCAGATTTTCTTGATTCTAAGAACCACCTGTGTTCATCTGATGTGTGGTTTAACACATAATCCATAACAATTTTTATATTTAGCGCATGGGCTTTTTCAATTAGTTTTTTCATATCTTCTAGACTACCAAACATCTGATCTATTTTATGGAAGTCTCTAACATCATAGCCATTGTCATCCATTGGTGAATCATAGATAGGTCCTATCCATATTAAATCAACACCTAAATCATTTAAATAGTCTAATTTTTCAATCATTCCTGGCAAGTCACCAATACCATCGTTATTCGCATCATAAAAGCTTTTAGGATAGATTTGATAACCTATGCTTTCCATCCACCATTTCTTAATCATATGAACTCCTTTTTCTCCCAACTTCATTGTAACATACATAATATATATGATAAATAATGTTAGCGGTTTCACATTTTATAAAATGCGTCATATGATATAATTTATTTGGTGATAATATGAAAAAGATGGCGTTATTGCATCGTGCAAAATCTGAATATGCATATGCATTCAATAAAGACAAGATACATATCTTGCTTAGAACAGCAAGAAATGACTTTTCAAAAGTCGAATTAATTTATGGTGATCCTTTTGAATGGGAGAAAAAATCAACAGATTCATATGATTGGGTTCATAAAATTGAACCTATGTATAAAAGATATCAAACTGATTTGTTTGATTTCTATTTTATCGAGGTTTCACAAGAACAAAAACGTGTAAAATATGCGTTTGTTTTATATGAAAATGAAGATATATACCTTTATGGAACTAGACTTATTAAACCTATTAACAATCAAAGTGAGCTCTACAATCAATATGACTTATCTGACTATTATAATTATCCTTTCATTCATGAAGCTGATTTGCATCAAACACCAGCATGGGTCAAGGATATTGTATGGTATCAAATTTTCCCTGATCGCTTCTATGGAAAAGATAATAAGTCAACACTTCCATGGGGACATTTACCTGTTAAGAACAACGAGTTATATGGTGGAAACTTAAAAGGTATTGAAGAGAAACTTCCATATCTTCATGACTTAGGAATTACAGGTATTTACTTCACACCTATATTTTTATCTCCTTCTGCGCATAAGTATGATACGACTGATTACTATAAAATTGATCCTCAATTTGGTACATTAGAAGATTTACAAAGTTTAGTTAAAAAAGCACATGCATTAAATATTAAAGTTATGTTAGATGGTGTGTTTAACCATACTGGTTTCAATCATGTTTTTTTCCAAGACGTATTAAAACATGGGAAAAACAGTCCTTACTATCATGCATTCTATATTGATCATGATCCTATTGATCCAACGAAGCATCATCAAAAATTAGACTATAAAGCATTTGCATTTGCAGCGATGATGCCTAAATGGAGAACTGAAGATCCACATGCTGAAAAATATTTACTAGGTGCGATTAAATATTGGATTGAGACATGTGATATCGATGGTTGGAGACTTGACGTATCCAATGAGATTAGTCATGACTTCTTAAGAAAAGTAAAACAAACAGCTAGACTTGCAAAAAAAGATATCTTTATCCTAGGTGAAAATCTAGATGATTCTACACCATGGCTTTCTGGTGATCAATTAGATGCAGTCATGAATTATGATTTAAGCCATCCTACATGGGGATATTTTGAAGGTCGTATTGATTTGAATACATTTAAAAATATCGTTATAAACTATATGGCTAAAACGCCTAAAAACGTTATGCCACATATGTTTAACTTAATAGGATGTCATGATACTGTTAGAATTAAACATCGTCTAGATGAAGATATTAGACGTGTTAAACAAATATTTTTATGGATGTTTTCTTCTTGTGGCAATCCAAACATTTACTATGGTGATGAAATTGGCATGACCGGTGGACAAGATCCAGATAATAGACGTTGCATGATTTGGGATGAATCTATGCAGGATTTAAATTTAAAAGCTTTCGTTAAAAAACTTATTAAACTTAGAAACGATTATCCAGCATTAAAATCTGAAGATTATCATTTTATAAGCGATGATGTGCTCGCTTACAAAAAAACAGATGAAAAAGATGAACTACTTATTATCATGAATTCAGGCAATGCTAAAGAAATAAGTTTACCTTCAATAGATATAGGTATCTACAGAGACCTTTTAAATGATTCAAAAGTACATATTCATGATAAAATAAATTTACAAGCATACGCTTTTATGTTACTTAAAAAGGGAGAATAAAAATGAAGCCTACGATTAGAGATGTCGCTAAAAAGGCTAATGTTTCAGTATCTACAGTATCTAGAGTCATAAACCAAAAGGGATACGTACATGAAGCTACTAAAATATTAGTTGAAAAAACAATTAAAGAATTAGGATTTATTCCAAATCAGCTTGCTAGAAGTTTAACGAATCGTTCCTCAAAAATCGTTGGGGTCATTGTACCTCACATCGGTCCAAGTTTTTATGGTGAACTACTTGAAGGTATTGAATCTCAAGCGACAGCTTATGGTTATAAGATCATGTTTTGCCACACTCAAGATGACCCGCAAAGAGAACTTGAATATTTGAAGTTCTTTGAACAATACAATATTGAAGGTCTTATTATCGCATCCAATTTCTCAAATAGGGATAAGGTTGTAGAACTAAAAATTCCTGTAATCACAATTGATCATATCCTTGATGAAAATATTCCATCTATTACTTCTGATAATATTAAAGGTGGCGAACTCGCAGCGAAGAAATTAATAGAAACTGGTGCTAAAAACATTTTAGTCTTTAGAGGTCCATCATTTTTAATTACGACTATGGAACGTACAATAGGATTTTTAAATGTTTTAAAACCAGCAAATATATTTGCAGATATTTATGATTTCGATTTAGTCAATCCCGATACAAAGCTATTAGAAGAAATCTTAAGAAATAATCCAAATGTTGATGCGATATTCGCTTTCTCTGATACATTAGCATTTAGAACTTTAAAGATTTTAAAGAAACTTGGCAAACGCGTGCCAGAAGATGTATCACTTATAGGCTATGATAATACACCGTTTAGCAAGTGGGCTACACCTTCTATCACAACCATTCATCAACCTGTAAAATTCATGGGTCAACAAGCTTTTATTAATTTAAATCGCTTAATTAGAAATGTTGAATTAGAAAGTTTGCATGATATCATTGATGTGAAATTAATTGAAAGAGAATCTACTAAGTAAAATAAAAGAACTTGAAACTTAATTCAAGTTCTTTTTTTAACGTTTGAATTTAAAAATCATTGCAGCAAACGGTCCAATTTTAGGTTTAATATAATACTTAAATCCACCTTTATCTCCCCTTATTGAATAAAGTTGTTTCCCATTATACTGATTACTACCATGATAAATATCTTTATCACTATTCAATATTTCCTCATACCTTCCACTGTAAGGTACACCTACTTCATATGTTTCATGCATATTTGGTGTCATATTAACGACAATCACTAATGTTTCATTATCACTATGTCTTATATATGCAAATAGACTTTGATTTTCATCATCTGAAACAGACCATTTGAATCCTTTTTGATCATGATCATATTGATAAAGTGCAGGATGCCATTTATAGACTTTAACTAAATCTTTAAAATAGCGATTTGCCATTTGGTGAACTGGATAATCATAGAGTTGCCAATCTAGTTCACCTTGAAAAGCCCATTCACTAAACTGTGCAAACTCTTGACCCATGAAAAGTAATTTCTTTCCTGGATGTGTCATCCAAAGTGTCATTAGTAATTTCCAGTTCGCTATCTTGTCCTCATATGATCCTGGCATCTTATTCACTAAACTACCTTTCATATGAACGACTTCGTCATGAGAAAAAGGCAATATATATTGTTCACTAAATGCGTAGACTAAGCCAAATGTGATCTTGTCATGATGATATTTTCTATGGATTGGATCTTCTTTGAAATATCTAAGTACATCATTCATAAATCCCATATTCCATTTATAGTTAAAACCAATCCCGCCATGGTCAACAGGATGTGTAACTTTAGGAAATGCAGTTGAATCTTCTGCCATAAACAATATGCGATCATCTTTAGCAAACAAATGTTTAGATATTTCTCTGATAAAATCAATCGCATCTTGATTGACTCCTTCATTTGAATTACCTAAATAATAGATTAAATTAGATACAGCATCAATTCTAAAACCATCTACATGGTAATAGTCCATCCAAAATGTTAATGCTGATTTCATAAAGCTTCTAGTTATACCTTTAGAAAAGTCTAAGTTATTAGTTCCCCAAACAACATTTTCTCTTCTATGACTATCTTCAAACTCATAAAGTGGTGTGCCATCAAAAAAAGATAGTCCATGAGCGTCCTTGCAAATATGTCCTAAAACCCAGTCAATCACTAAACCAATACCTGCTTCATGACATCTATCAATAAAATACATTAAATCCTTAGGTGATCCATATCTGGAGGTTGCAGCGAAAAATCCAGTCCCTTGATATCCCCATGAATCATCTAACGGATATTCATAGATCGGCATTAATTCAATATGTGTAAATCCTTGATCTAAAACATAAGTTATAAGTTCATCAACTACTTCATTATATGGTTTAAACTCACCATATTTTCTTCGCCAAGAACCCAAATGTACTTCATAGATTAAAAGTGGTTCTTGATATAGTTTTTTCTTTTCTTCATACCAACTTTTATCATGCCACTCATAATGATTAATCTCGTAAATTTTAGAAGCTGTCCCCGGTCTTACTTCTGCGTAATATGCAAAAGGATCAGCTTTGTATAATATGTCTCCACTATGGGTAACAATTTCGTACTTGTATAGTTTCCATTCGTGATTGCCTAAAACTGTAGTTTCAAAAAACCCATAGTGAGATACTTTATCCAATACAGTAATCCATCCTTGATAATCATTCATTTCAGAGGCTAGTCTTACCTCTTTAGCATTAGGGGCATAGACTCTAAACTTGGTGCCTACAATTTCGTGATGCTCATCATAAATGATATGCGAACCCAAATATTCAAATAAATTAGATACTTCACCTTTAAAAAAACTTTGAATAAACGCTTCATTTAATGCTTTCACGCATGTACCCCCTTAACTATTTTTTTATATGAACAATATAGATACCTGGTTGATCGACATAGATATCATTTTCTTCTGATAATGCTTTTTGAGATGGGAAGATAAGTTCCCCTTTTAATTTAGGTAATTTTTCTAATTCATAATAATTTTTGATATAGTGTACAAGTTTGTTATGATCATCTTCTAATGTATAGATGAGCATTTTACCTTGTTTTTCAATATGTACTTTTGATTCATCATATTGTGTTAAACGATATAGTTTGTATTTCTTTCTAAGTTTGAGTAGTTTTGTTAATTTTGCTACACCAGCTTCTCTAGGTCGCCATAAAATTTGATTGATTTCATCTGGTGACTCATAAGAGTTTTCAACGCCTTTTTTACTTCTGTAAAATTCTTGACCTGCATGATAAAAGGGAATACCTTGAGATATCGCAATCAAATGATTTGCGAAATCTTGTGCAATTTTAAAATCTGGTAATGCAAAGCCTAAATTTTTTACCATTCTATCATAAAAAGTTAAATTGTCATGACATTCAACGTAATTTATAGATTGATTTGGGGATTCAAACATATGACTTGAACCTGTGATTGCCTTCATGGCTTGTATAAAACTTCTGCCACCCATCGCATAACCTATTTTTTCAGTATTTAATTCACCTTTTAAAGTATTTCTAAAATAGTCATTAAAATGCGCATATGATGTGAACTTTTTTTGATTATGCATATTAGATCTCATACGATAAGATACTTCGGTTTGCATATTCCATCCTTCACCATATAACATGATGTATGGATTGATTTCTCTTAAAGATTTTTCAATCAGACGCATAGTTTCCAAATCCAGTAGTCCCATTAAGTCAAATCTAAAACCATCCATTTGAAATTCTCTAGCAAAATGTTTCAAACTATCAATAATCAGTCTTCTTACCATATAGTGTCTAGTTTCTACATCATTACCACAAAATGAACTATTTGTCATATGATTGTTTTTATCATGACGATAAAAATACCCTGGAACGATATCATCATATGGAAAAGTTTTGTGATTAAATACATGATTATAGACAACATCCATATTAATGCCAAGCTTTTGTTTATGCGCTTCTTCTATCACTTTTTTTAAACTGTTGATACGATCATAAGGATCTTTTGGATTTTTACTGTACCAACCTTCTAAAACAAAATATTGACTTGGATTATAACCCCAGTTATATGCTTTGTCCTTTTCGATTTCATCAACTAATTCAAAATCGTAAATCGGTAATAACTGTAAATGGGTCATACCAAGTTTTTTCACATAACCAATCACACTGTTGTTAAGTGTTTTGCTATATTCAATAAGTCCATCAAATGTTCCCTTGTGTAGAACATCTAATTGTAGTGTCATGTCTCTTACATGGCCTTCATAAATGACTGCATCCACATAATTTTTAACCTTGATTGGGCTCTTCATTGGTTGATATGTTTTTTCCCAATCAATAATATAATTATCTTTTATTCCTTGAGCATTTGCATAAGGATCTTTGACATCTTTAAACTTATCTACCAATCTAATTTGGTAATAATATGTCATACCCTCTAAATTTTCATTTACTGCTACATGCCATATCGGCATGTCATAAGTCATATGATAAACTTTCTTTCCAACAACTAATTTAACTTCTTTAGCTACTGGTGAAAAAAGATAAAAATCTGTTTTATCTTTTGTATAGTGATATCCAAGAGGTCCATCGTATCTATATTTTTGATCAAATAGATTGGTAAGTGCAACCGTCCCAATTTCTAATGGGTAGGCTTTACCATTGACCCATATCATATCTTCTAAATGAAGATCAATATCTTTGGATGTGACAAAAAATTGGTTTAAACCTTCGTTTTTAAACCAATTAATTTCATTATTTTTCATTGTAATTGTATCGATATAAGTATTACTTTCAACCCTCAACAGTCTAAGACCGTCAATAAATATTCTCATCGTTTTTTGTCCTTTGTTGTTTGAATAATCATAGGTAGACCATCTATCTTCATCATACCATTTTTAACTTTCACTTGTCCTTGATCAAGCATATTTAAATATATACCATCCTCTAGAGGCACACTTACTTCCCATTTATCTTCTAAATTAAATACACCTAATAGAAAGTTATCATTTTTTTCGTAAGATAATATGGCAACATCATCAAATTTATGCACATGAAAACATCCATCTCTAAAGATGTTATCTTTATGCAATTTGATTAATATTTTCAAAAGAGGTTCAACAGATAAATTCTTGTTCCATTTAACTAAATCATCATCAAATAATGATGGTCTATGATCATCTTGGTGTTCCATGCCTGCATAGATAAAAGGTGAACCTTTTAAGAAGAACATAAGACTAAGCATTTGAATAAAATGTTTTTCATCACGAACTTTATGTCTTAGTCGTTCTTGGTCATGGTTTTCAAATGATCTAAGTTTGATATAGTTTTCTGGATAGATAGTTTCTTGTCTATAGACTTCTTCTAGCCATTTAGATAATTCATCACTCTTATTTAAATATTTATCCATAAAACTAAAAATATCATAATCGTAACAAATGTCAAAAGCTTGATACATTTCAGAATCTGAGCTACAACCAAAACCTTGATCTCTTAAATATTTTACAAAGCTAGGTTCAACCGACTCCGTAAGCCATATAAAATCAGGTCTAATAATATCAATTTGACGTCTCGCTTCTAACCAAAAATCAAGTGGAAGCAACGGTGCTACATCACATCTAAATCCATCAACCTTTGATGCCCAATATTTAAGCATATCAATCATATAAGCCCAAACTTCAGGATTATTATAATTAAGGTCTGTGATATCGCTCCAGTCTCCTACACGATTTGCAAAACTACCATCAGTTTGATGATAAAACCAATCTGGATGTTCAACAGTCAAAACTGAATCTCTAGATGTATGATTGATCACAATATCGATCATCACTTTAAGATCTCTTTGATGTGCTTCATCAACTAAATGTTCAAAATCTTTTAATGTACCATACTCTTTATTTATCCCATAGTAATCCATAATCGCATAAGGGCTTCCCTTTAAACCCTTACGCGCTTTTTTACCAATTGGATGTATCGGCAATAGATATAGTATATCAACACCTAAATCTTTAATTCGATCTAGATCATCAACAACACCTTCAAAATTTTGTTTTGTAGAATGCTGTCTTGGAAACACTTGATAAAAAGTCATGTTTCTTAAACTAAGATTCGTTTGTTTCGCCATCGTTATAACCTTCTTTTTTATTTAAATATCTTATCTAGATGCCAAATATCTTTATTATAATTTTCAATTGTTCGATCCGATGTAAAATATCCAGAATGTGCAATATTCATAATTGATTTAGACAACCATGATTTTTGATCCTTAAATTGTTCATTGGCAATCTCATGTGCTTTTACATAACTATCAAAATCTTTTAGCACAAAGAAATAGTCTCTATCTAGCAATGAGTTTTTAATATCATCAAAATATTTAGGATCACTATCTAATGTTTTAATAAATTCAAAAATATCAATTAAACGCTTGTCATTTTCATAAATCTCTTTTGGTTTATAATTATCTAATCGATAAAGTTCATTGACTTCGTCAGATGACATACCAAAAATAATTTCATTTTCTAATCCAGCTTCGTGTACAATTTCCACATTGGCACCGTCCATTGTCCCAATTGTAATGGCACCATTCATCATAAATTTCATATTACCAGTACCACTAGCTTCCTTAGATGCTGTTGAAATTTGTTCTGATAAATCTGCAGCTGGCATAATATATTCAGCATAGGTTACATTATAGTTTTCAACAAAGACAACTTTTAATAAATCATTTGTTTCTCTGTCATTGTTCACCACTTCTGCAACTCTATTAATTAACTCAATCACCATTTTTGCAATATAATAACTTGGTGCAGATTTAGCACCGAAAATAAATGAGTGAGGTACGTAGCTATTTTTGAATGCTTGATCAGATTTTAATCTTTGATATACATAAATGATATGCATAATATTCATCAATTGACGTTTATATTCATGAAGACGTTTCACTTGAATATCAAAAATAGAATTAACGTCTAATTGAATACCTTGTTCTTTATAAATTCGATCTGCTAATGCTTGTTTTTTCGCAAGTTTCATTTGATGAACTTCTTCTTGTACTTGCTCATCATCTTTAAATTTATCAAATGCTTCAAGTCTTGTTAAGTCTTCTCTCCAATTAGTTTTAATATATTTGTCAAGCACATCAACTAATTCTTGATTTGTATGAATTAACCATCTTCTATGTGTAATACCATTTGTTTTATTATTGAATTTTTCTGGATACATTTGATAGAAGTCCTTCATTTCAATCTCTTTTAAGATTTCTGTGTGTAATGCAGCAACCCCATTAACACTAAATGATCCATAAATACACATATGTGCCATTCTAACTTGATGATCACCAATAATACGCATTTTTTCAATTTGTTCATCATCAAATAAACCTTTGGCTTCTAAATCAGTAGCAAATGCCTTATCTAACATCTCAGTGATTTCATAGACACGAGGTAAAAGCTTTTTAAAAATATCAACATTCCATTTTTCCAATGCTTCAGATAAAATCGTATGATTTGTAAATGCACAACTCTTTTGAACAATATTCCAGGCATCTTCATAAGAAACTTTTTCAATATCCATTAATATTCTCATAAGTTCAGGAATGATTAAAGTTGGATGTGTGTCATTAATTTGGAAAACATAATAATCCGCTAAATCTCTAATATCTCTACCTAGTGCTTTATGTTCTCTAATGGCATTTTTAATACCGGCAGAACTAAATAGGTATTGTTGTTGCAATCTAAGTAGTTTACCTGCTTCAGTTGAATCATCAGGATATAGAGAATTGTCAATAGCAGAAACCATATCAAGATATGCTTGATCTTGATTTTTTTGTCTATCTGATGGTTCAGTTGCCCATAGACGAAGTGTCGTGACTACGCCATTATTATCACCGACAATTTTAACATCATATGGCACTGCTTTAACCCATGTTGGATCTTGATAAGCACCATTGATTTTCTTGCAGAAATAAGAAACATCTACTGCCTCATCTGCTCTTTTAGTCTCCCAAATAAAAGGCTTTTCTAACCATGGATCTTCATGTTCTATTTGTTTGTAATCTTTAATCTCTTGACTAAAAAATCCATGTTGATATCTTAAACTATTCCCATAAAGTGGAAGTGAAATAGACGCAGCTGAGTCCAGAAAACATGCAGCTAGACGACCTAATCCTCCATTCCCTAAACCGGCATCTGATTCAGCGTGTTCTACTTCATTTAAGTCAACACCTAAATCGTTGAATGCTTCTTTTACAACATTATAATAACCACTGTTTTGAAGATTATTAGTAATGAGTCTACCCATTAAAAATTCCATTGAAAAATATATTGTTTTCTTAAGTTGATGCTCGCGAACATATTGATTTGTTTTTTCATATGGTGCTTCTAAATTTTCTTCTAATAAATCTGCAAGTGCAGTGTATCTTTCATATAGTGTTGATTCACTTAGTTCTTTATTAAACTTATCTTTGATGTATGTTAAAAATGCTTGTTTAAAAGTATCTTTTGATTTAAAATTATTTGACATATATTGTATAACTCCTTTTATTGATTGTCAATTATATTTTATCATTAATAAATGTACAATTCGATGTGCTACCGTTCTCATTTTCGGTAAAAAAGGGTAAGAATTTTACCCTTTAGTTGCACCGGCCATAATACCTTCAATTAAGTATTTTTGGAATGCCATGTATAATGCTGTAATTGGTACACCAATTAGAATTGCTGCTGCAGCAAATGCAGAGTAATTTAAGTATTGTGAATCATTGATAAACTTGTATATACCAACAGCTAAAGTCCATTGAGATGTTGTATCAGTGGTTCCAGATCCAGGTCTAGGAATTTGAAGTAAGTAACTTGGAAGCATATAATCCATCCAAGGACCCATAAACATAGATACTGCAACGAAAGTTAATATTGGTAGTGATAGTGGCAATATAATTCTCACGAAAATCTGAATTTTATTTGCACCATCAATCATTGCTGATTCATCTAAATCTTTTGGAATTTGTCCCATAAATCCTTTAATTAACCAAAGGTTACCAGGTATACTACCACCAATATATAGAATACTTAAATATGCTGGTCTACCTAAAAGTCCAAACTTCCAAAATAATACATACATCGCGAATAATCCCATAAATGATGGAAATGATTGAAGTACTAATATTGTAAGCAAGCCACCTTTTTTTCCTTTGAATTTAAAACGTCCAAAGACATAAGCTGCACCTGTAATAATAATCGTACCAGCAAACATATTGATTAATGCGATCATTAATGTATTTTTATACCAAGTTGTAAACTCAGTTTCTCTAAATAGGAATCTAAATGCTTCTAGATTTGGTTTATCTGGCCAAATCGTATTTGGTACTGCCGTTTTAATATTCGAAAATGCTGTACCAAAAATATAGATAACTGGAATTAATACAATAATCGTTATGAGTGCAATCTCTGCAGAAATTAATACTCTTTTTATTATAGACCCAAATTTGAATATCTGACGGAACCCTAGTTTAGATGTGTTTCTTCTTCTAGGTAATCTTTTGTAAACTAGAAAACCTACAACAGGAACAAATCCTAAAAACCCTGACCAAACATGTTCATATCCACATTTTTTCGCATAACTAACAACGAGTGATTGATGTGTTAAAAGAATAACTATGATTAGAAATGCAATCCATATTGTTTGAAAATTTGCCATAATTAATCCTCCGTAAACGCTCTAGTTCTTGATAAGTTCCATGCGGTAACAGATCCTACAAAGAAGAATATCAGAACTGAGAAAACACTAGCCATGTTATAAATCGACTCATCAACCGTTAGTTTATACATCCACGATATCAGGATGTCCGTGTCCCCGGCAAAGCCCCGGTCAAAGTTACCTGCGTTCGGTCCACCACCGGTGATGAAATAGATAACTCCAAAGTTATTAAAGTTACCTGAGAAAGTCATAATCAAAATTGGTGCAGTTGAATATAATACGAGTGGCATCGTAATCTTCCATAATTTTTGACCATTTGACGCACCATCAATATCAGCTGCTTCATATAAAGTTTTATCAATTGCAGTCATGACACCTGTCATTAAAGCCATAAAGTATGGGAAACCTAACCAAATATTAACCACAATTAAAACAATTCTAACAAATGTAGGGTTATTCGGATTGGTAAACCATTGGATGTTTTGATTACCCAAATAGAAGAATTTTTGAATACCCGATAAGGTTTCAAACTCTTGTCCTATCATACCCCACTTGGTCAATATATCATATATACCTATATTACTCATCAATTGGTTAATATAACCTGTTTCTGCAAACATAACCTTAAAGATCATTTGAGAAAGAAGTGCAGGAATCGCCCAAGGTAAAATAAGTATTGTTCTCCAAAATTTTCTAAATACAACTTTTTCACTATTAAGAATAATCGCTTGGAAGAAACCGCCAAAGAATACTGTCGCAGTTGAGAAGATTGCCCAAACAATCGTCCAACCTAATACACGCCAGAATGCTCGACCAAATGTCGCGCCAAGTGATCCTGTAAAATCAAATAAATTTACAAAGTTTTGTAAACCATTATAATCAAATCTAGCAATTAAAGATTGATCACCTTGAATACCCGTAAAGGCAATAATAAATCCGAATACGATTGGCATAATCGAAATATAACCTAAGACAACCATCGCTGGTGCCAATACGAAATATGCAAATCCTTGTTCAAATGTTTCACTAAAGTATTCAACATCATTTAATACAATCTTCTTCTTACGTTTAGCCTCAGAGACTCTATATGCATCTCTTACTGACCAAATCATGAAAATGAAGAAAATGATGGATGTGATAATACCAATAATACCTTCAATTAAAATTTGTGCTGTTACATGTCCTAATACAGGCACTGCTGGAAGAATTGAGACATCAACTTTTGGTGCATTATTAGAATCACCAACAAGTGATGGTTTTAATGTGTTATAGTTTACTAAGTCCACATTATCTGCGGTACCTAACGTAATCACTGCCCAATAACTTCTAACAAATAGTCCAGCTTGATCAAAATAGAAATTATCAAAATTATTTTCAAAAGCTAATCTTTCATCTGGATAAATCTCAAAATAGACCTTAATCATAAATCTAACGTAGTCATTATCTGTATATGTATTCCAATCTTGGCTATATGTAACTGCCATGGATTGTCTAACTTTTTGAGTGAATAAGGTACTTTCAAAATTCATTGCTCTATTCAAATAAACAAGACCTGGTCTGTAATATTCAAATAAAGTATTATTAATTAGATACATTGGCCCTTCTAGACTTATTGTTTCTAATGTGCCATCTAATGAGTCAAAAACCTCACCTGTTTTAACATTAATATATTTTGTGACATCTTCGCCCGCATCATCAATTGTTACAGCTTCCATAAAGAAACCTACAACACCTGATTGACTCACTCTATAAACATGGTTAGTTTTATTGAATTCAACTAAACCATCTTTAGAAATTAGGACATTATCTTCATTCGTTATACCAGTTAGTAAATCTGTTTCAACGTAATATTTAGCAGTTGTTCCTGAAATATCACGTACAGTATAATAAATACCATTTGCATCTACAAACATGTCTTGAGATCTAACGATGTGAGTAACATCTGAAGTCTCTACAGTTGATGTTTGTTCATATGTTTCTAAATTTAAATATGTTAGTACACCATTGATTTGTGCTTCAATATAGTAGTTCATATCACCATCATATGATTGAGATATATTATGTCCCATAATCACTTCATCAAATGCTGCAACACTATCTACTTTGTTATTTTCGTTTAATTCATTATTGGCTAAATCAATATTTACAAACTCTTTTGTATTATCATCATTCGTAACTTCTTGATAGAATAATTGATTTGCACTATCAAAATAATACGTTTGATCAAATAGATAATTCATATTTGCTTCATTGTAATCCAAATAAACTGTGTCGTCTTCTAAATTTGTATATGTAATAGGATTATTACTACGCAAATCACTAGCGATAAAAGCGATAAATTCATCTTCAGTAAGATTAAAAATATCATCACCAGATTTTCCGATTTCTTCTAAATATGCTTCAAACTCTGGATAATTAAATCTTAGATTGCCACTTGCAGGATCATAAAAGTCTCCCATTAAACTTGCAATATAGTCATCTCCAAAGTCTTGGCCTACAGGTATTTTGTCATAAGGGTCAATATCATCAAAATAATGACTTGTTCCTAATTCAATACCAACAAATCCTAAAAAGATAATAAAAAAGAGTAACGCCTTTAATTTTTGTCCATTAAATAGTTGTCCTATACCCCAAATAAATACTGAAAGAATTGCTTTAATAAAGCTCATCGCTTTACTATCTAGTACTTTTCTTACATTAGGGATATCACTAAACCATTTCCAGAATATTGATAAAGGATAAGTGATTGGTAAAAATACATAATGTAATATCCATCCAATACCTAACAATATAACTTTAATCAGTAATATAATTAGCGCAAAGAATTTATAGACTACACCATGCATTCTATTATTTACGATCACTCCAACAGCGCTTATACCAACAAAAAGTTTCCACAGTTTTGCAAGTAAGTTCACAACTGGTGAAGTAATAAATTTGATACCTTTCCAAATCTTTTTAAAGATAAAACTAAATGGTTTTGCTGCACTTTTCGCAGCTGAACCAAGAGCATCCTTTACCTTTTTAATTAAGTGTTTTATATTCATCTAGCCCTCCAAAAAACATGAAAATGAGGGTGGTAAGCCTAGCCTACCACCGTCACTATTCATTTATCTTATTTGTTACTTAATACTAATCGCTTAAACTCTTTAATGTTTCATAAGAAGTTTCAGCTGCAACGACTGCTGTATCAATAGCATTACCATTGATCCAAACATTTCTAATTAATGTTTCAGCAGGTCCCCAATAATGTTGAACTTCAGGAATAGTAGGCATTGGAATTGCACTATCTAATTGTTCAGCTGTAGTCATTAATAATTCATCTTCATTAAGACCAGCAATACCGTCTAATAGTTCACTCTTTAACGCTGGTAATTTAGTCTTATATTCATATTGAATTTCCATAGCTTCATCAGAATTTAAGAATTCAACGAATTTAATTGCATCACCAGGATTTTTAGCATATTTGTAAACAGCTGCCATGATTGCACCTGCGAAAGGTTTGCTATCAACACCATTTACAGATGGTAATGTAGAAATACCTAAGTCATCACCTAATGCTGTTTGGAATGATTCATTGCTCCATGGACCAGAGATAATATAAGGAATATTACCATCTTCAAATGCAGCACTTTGACCATCAACAACGTCATTACCACCAGTTACGATTGGTTTAAGATCATCAACCATGAATGCTAAAGCATCTTTCATTGCTTGACTGTTAAAACCAACAGCTGATGGATCATCACCGTTTTCACCAAAAGGTCTAAAACCAAATGATGAGAACATGAATTGGTCAAAATATGAGTCTGCCCAATGTGATGAAGTTGTTAAATAGTAATAACCAGCTTGTGTATTAGTTCTAGTATCTTCTGAACCTGTGTGAGTATCAGCAACAGTTGCTGCATTCCATGTAGCACCTTCTGCTAAAATACCTTCTAATGTATCAGGTACAGTAGTTACTAAAGCTTTGTTATAATACAATGTTAATGCTTCAATTGACATTGGAACTGCATATAATGTATCTACGCCATTTTCGCTAATTGTAGCAATATCAATACCCATTTGATGTGCTCTAGATTCAATTAAATCTTGAGTTTCAGTAGGTAATGCATAAAGTAAGTTTTCAGCATAAGCAGCTGCTAAGTGGTCATGTGGGAATTGGAATACATCAGCACCATTTCCAGAAGGACCGAAAGTTTTAAGTCTTTCTCTAGCATCTACAGATCCCATATGTTGATGATTTACAACAATATTAGGATATACTTCGTTGAAAGCTTCAATAACAGCTTCCATATATTCGCCATCTTCATCATCAATCCAAACAGTGATTTCTGTTTTTTGAACTAATGATTGAGAAAAGTCAATAATAACGCCACCGACTACGTCGTCGTTTCTATTACAAGAAGCTGCGCCAAATACAATGACTAGTAATAAGATTAATGTAAATACTCTTTTCATTATTCGCCACTTCCTTCCACTACTCTAAAGATAAATGTAACTTGTGTTACGTTACCCCACTTGTCAGATACTTGTAACATGATTGTATAATCACCAAGTTCACCAGTGTTTAATGTTGAGTTATCGCCAGCAGGTACGAATACGAATGATGATAAATCGCCATCTCTGTTATCATTAACTGCATAACGTGGGAACCAAGCTTGATTCCAATCAGAACCTAATTCAATTTCAATTACTCTACTTGCTGCATCAGCACCAGTAAATGATGTTGGATAAGTGAACTCTAATACTGGAGCTTCTGTATCCATATCAACCATAATAGCTGCTTCTTTATTTGCATCGCCTTCTTCGCCAAGGTTAAATGCAATTTCATACATCTTAGTGTTATCTAATGCATTAGTATCTGATAATACAATAACGAAGTCTTGAAGTGTTGTATTACTTAATGCAAAGTCAACACGGTCAATTGTTACTTCATCACCATAAGTTAATGCTTCGCCTGATTCGTTAACTGTAAGTACTTCTGTTAAAGTAAACCAACCTTCAATTGTTGCTACTGCTGCAGTTTGAGCTTCTTCAGTTTCAGCTTCTGCATAAGGATTAGTGATTGTTGCACTAGTCTTAACAATAATTGAATTTGGATTAGCTGCATAAGTACCAGTATTTTCAGCTGCATTAAATGCTACTAATCTAAAACTAAACGCTTCAGTAAAGAATGAAACAGGATCATTAAAGAAAATGTTATCACCTGCAGTGTAAGCATCACCTTTACTTACGACATATGCAACACCAGCTTCTCCAAGTGTTGGAGTATCGCCAAGTGCAGGATATGCATTAACGTCGCCAGTCTTCTTATTGCCATCAGCACCAGCATAAATTAATAGCCCTGGTGTAGCATCGCTTGTAGGTGCAGTTGCTGTAGTAAGCATCGCTGCTTTAACTTCAGTACCGTCACTTGCTTTCCCTACTGTCATGAATACAGGATCAGGAGAACCCCAAGAAGCTACGATTGGTGCATTTGTCCAATCTTCACTTGTTTCATCTAACATTTGATATCCTGACCATCCATTCCAAGCATGAACACCAAGAGTGTCTTCATAAGCACCTGATGGATCAAAATAAGTTAATAACATATTATATTGATCAGGGTCTGCTACCAAATATTGATTGTTAGCATTTTCAAATACATATACGTGTACTACTTTATTAGCGATTACTACTGAATCATCAAGATTAACGTCACCAGTATGTTTCGCATCCCAGTTTTGAGCACCATTTGCCCATTCAACTGCAATAAAACCTACAGAAGTTCCTACTGCAACATCAGGATAATTAAAGTAAACACCAAAATCGTCAGTGCCATCGAAAGTTTCTTTCGGTGCCGCTGTATCTCCCCACGCATGAGATCCTAAGTCAGTATAGTCATTATCCCAATTATGATAATGAATAACTAGATCGCCAGTTGTGTCACTAGCAGCATTTACGCTAAATCCTAATAATAAAGCAATTGCTGCCATAAAAAATACGCTTAAAGCTTTCTTCATTTTTTTCCTCCTAAAAAATTTGTATGGACTTTATCGTCTATTACAAAATAATTATATCACAAATGTAAACGCTTTAGTTTTTTTGTCGTGTGCAACCGTTTCCCGTTTGAAATCGCTATCATTTATTTATCATTTATGATATATTTCTAATTAGGAGGCGGAAAAATGAAAAAAATTACTTTCTTAAGTTTATTACTATTAACAATGCTTTTTACTGCAACTTTCGCTCACGCTGAGCCAGTTGCATCTAAATTGGTTGTTCACTATTACAGGTATGATGAAAATTATACGCCATGGAACGCATGGGTTTGGGATGAAAAAGGTGCAACTGATGAAGACTCTGCAGAATATTATTTTGATCAAAGTGATGATTGGGGATCATACTTTGAACTACCGTTAACTGCTGAGACAGGATATGATGACGCTACTCAAGTGGGCATTATCGTTAAAGTTGATTGGAACAATCGAGAATTCTCATTTGATCGATATATTAATTTAGAAACAGCTGAAGTAAATAATGCAGGTGAAATCCATGCATATCTCGTACAAGGCGATGAAAACATCGGTACTTCTGCTGCTGATTTACTAAATCATATACCTGACAAGAGAAGTCGTGTGTTAATTGCTGCATTTGATGATACGCTTAATGTCGATGTCACACTCACAAATCCAGCAAATAGTTACAAAGTTTATGAATCAGGTGTAGAAATTGATAGTGGTGTATCCGCAAACACTTCTTTCAATATCGTTTTATCTGATATTGATATTACTAAAACATATACATTAGAGGCAGTTTTCGATGATGTAACTAGAGAGGTTACAATTTCAAAAACTAATATTTATGATACAGATGATTTTATAAATGCATTCACTTACACTGGTGAATTAGGTGCAATCTATACTAAAGAACAAACAACGTTTAGATTATGGGCACCACTTAGTGATGCCGTTGAAGTTGTTTTATATGATAGAAATAATGCCCATTACGATAACGATGGAAATTATTTAGCATCCGCAGATGATCCAATTAGAACTGAATCCATGACACAGATTGAAAACGGCGCATGGGAAGCCACACTTTCTGGAGATTTTGCATCTAAGTACTACACTTTCAAAGTGACTAATGATGGTGTTACGACAGAAGTTGTTGACCCTTATGCTTATTCAACTGGTGTCAATGGTGAACGTGGCATGGTTGTTGATTTTGATGCCACTGATCCAATTAATTGGCAAGATGATTATCGTCCAAATACAATTCTAAATATGACAGACTATATTGTATATGAGTTGCATGTTAGAGATTTAACATCACATGAGACATGGACAGGTAACGATGATTATCGTGGTAAATTCATGGGCTTAAGTGAATCAGGAACAACCTATAGTGAAGATGATATTACAGTAACTACTGGTCTTGATCATATAAAAGAATTAGGTGTTAACGCTGTTCAATTACTTCCAATCTTTGATTTTGGTTATGTCGATGAAACAAAAGTTGGTGAAGAAGGTTATGATGCCTTTAACTGGGGTTATATGCCAATTAACTTTAATACATTAGAAGGTAGTTATTCAACAAATCCTTATGATGGTAATACAAGAATTACAGAGTTTAAAACTGCTGTTCAAGCTTTCCATGATGATGGTATTAGAGTGATCATGGATGTTGTCTATAATCACACAGGATTATCAGGTGATTCTAATTTCAATCAAATCCTTCCTGGATATTATCACAGAATGACTGCTGATGGTTCATTTAGCAATGGTTCCGGTACTGGTAATGAAACAGCATCCGAACGACCAATGATGAGAAAACTCATGGTTGACTCAACAGTCTTCTGGGCGAGTGAATATAATTTATCTGGATTTAGATTTGACTTAATGGGGCTTCATGATGTGGAAACAATGAATGCTATTAGAGCTGCATTAGATGAAATTGATCCAACAATTGTTTTATACGGTGAACCATGGAATGGTGGTGATTCACCATTATCTGATGCGACACGTGCTGATAAAGATAATATCAAAGATTTAAATGATGTCGGTGCATTTAGTGACACAACAAGAAATGGTATTAAAGGTTCTGTATTTAACGCTAATGAAGGCGGTTGGGTTCAATCACCAGATGATATGGATTTATCATATTTAAAATCAGAAGTTGAATATGGTATTGTCGGTGGTATAGATTACCCTGGTAATAGCGATGTCACTGCTTGGCATTTAGATCCAAATCGAATGATTAATTACGTATCTGCTCATGATAATCACACCTTATATGACAAATTAAAATTATCCGGTGTAAGTAGAACACTAATTCCTTATGTCCAAAGACAAGCAAACGCAATTGTCTTAACATCACAAGGTATACCATTCTTACATGCTGGCGTTGAGTTCTTAAGAACGAAGAGAAATGATGAAAATTCATATCAATCAGGGGATGCAATCAATCAACTTGATTGGTCAAGAAAGATTGAATATCTTGAGACCTTTAACTACTATAAAGATATGATTACAATTCGTCATACATATGAAAACTTTAGAATGTCTGATACTGCTGATATCCTAGATAACTTAACTTTCTTTGATACAGACGATTATACAATCGCTTATAAGATTACAGGTGATAGAGCTAATGTTATTGTTATTCATGTAGCAAATCACCCTGATGGTTTTGCTAATGTTACATTTGATGATGATACAACTTATCAAGTATTAAGTAATCACTACTTTGTAGACCTAGATGGTAAAGAAACAGTGTCTGGTAGTATGGCTGTACCAAGTAATACAACAATTGTTTTAACAACTGATGTACTTGAACCATTAATCATTGAACCTGATCAACCTGACTCAGGTGCTGGTCTTCTCTTAATTTCTATTATTGGTGGTTCAATCGTAATTGCAGCTGGTATAGTATCATTTATCATTATTAAGAAAAAATCAATCAAATAAAAAAAGGCCGAAAGGCCTTTTTCTTTAGCCATGATGAATTATCATACTAAGTGCATCACCAATAAAATATAAAAACATAATTTTCTCTATTGTATAATATAAGTAACCACACTTAATTAAAAAGGAGAAAATTATGTTCTATCATCATCTTACCATAGAAGAAAGAATCTGTATATCTAAGATGAGTCGACAAGGCGATTCATTTAGAGAGATTGCTAGAGTTTTAGGTAGAAATCCATCAACGATTTCTAGAGAATACCATAGAAATTTTAATGATCAAAGTGACTTTGGTCCTGACTATTACCCAATACTGCTCAGTGGTTTTATAAAAAACGAAAGAAACTTTGTCATAAAACAGCTGCACATGTTTCAAATGAAGTCCTTGAATATATTGAAGAAAAACTTAATGAGACTTGGTCACCTGAACAGATAGTAGGATATAAAACAGAACTAAAACTACCATCCTTTAAAACGATATATCGTTGGATAGATCAAGGTATCTTGTGTGAAGGGAATAAGAAAGTGCTAAGACGAAAAGGAAAGCCCTCAAGTACGCTAGAAACTAGAGGTAAGTTTAATACAGGCGCACCAATTAGAAAAAGAGATAAAAGTGTTTATAAACGCCTTGAGTATGGTCATTGGGAAGCTGATACGATGGTTTCAGGCAGAAAGGGTAAAACAAATTATTGTTTTGTTACACTGGCAGAAAGAAAGTCTAGATTATATTTAGCATTTAAAGTGCCTAATCGTACTGCAGAAGTTGTTACTAAAGCAGTAATCAAAATGTTAGAAAAGTTTCCAGATGATCTCGTTAAAACAATTACGTTTGATCGAGGTAAAGAATTTGCTGGATATGAAGAAATAGAAGAAAAGTTAAATTGTAAAACTTACTTTGCTGATCCATATTGTGCATGGCAGCGAGGGACTAATGAAAATTCTAATGGATTACTTCGAGAGTTTTTCCCTAAAGGATCAAGCCTTAGAGTCTCAGATGCTAAATTAGAAAAGGCGGTTGATTTAATCAATCACCGCCCTCGTAAAGTTAATCGTTTTATACCTGCAATAGATTTAATTAATACTTATTTAAACTGTTGCACTTAATTTGACAATTCTACCCATTAAAATAAAATTTACTAAATTTAATCATGATATACATTGTAATAATACCCATACCAAACTGTACAATAAACGGTGTGAGCGGATCAGCGATAAATCCTACTATAAAGCCAATGATTACTGGAACAGGTACGGTGAGTATAACAACTTTTAATGCTTCACCATAACTCATGAATTTCGAATGACCAAATTTGAACAGCATCACAAGTCCTGCAATAATCGCGACTAATACTGACATTGTTAAAAGTTGCACTAAAGTATAACTCATAATTGAATAAAAAATGATGTATGGACTAAAACCTGCTTCGATATTGGTTGCTAATAAAACCATATTATCATACCAACCAGGCGCATCTAACATGACTGAATCAAAATCATAAGGTACATTAAATCCACGATATGTTCCCTCTAGGAAATTACCTTCCTCATCAATATATATGATACTATCTTCTTTGAGTAGTATTTGTTTACCACTGACGTCATATGAGTCTTCTTGAGCATTAAAGATAAATGTATAATCTTCATAAGTTACAAATGATACCTCATTATTTGGTGCATCCAATCCATAATAATGAATTGACATACCATCAGGTAAATCAAATGATCCATAATAAGGAGGATTTTCCTTCACTTGTTGTTCAATAAATGAAATGTTAAATCCTTCATTAACAAGTATCGTGTAGATGTGTGGTACATTACTAATTAATACCATCAAGATGAAAAATATAATTAACTTGAATAACGATTCTTTTCTTCTCGCTAATATATTAGGAAAATCAAAACCATATTTTAAATATTTGAATAAAAACATTAAATATAATCTCCCACTAGTTCTGGATTAATTGTAACAATCAATGAACCAAATGGTGCAATTTCTAAATCTCCATACAATATAGATCCATAATCTAATGTTGACATATCATATGGTTGATTTGATAAATTATGAATAATTAAAATTGCCTCTGTTTGGTCTTCGTATGAATATGTTCTAATATATCCTTGTATTTTATTATCATTGCCATTAAACACTTCAAATGAATTGCCATACATCAATGCCATATGATCTTTTCTTAATTTTATCATTTCTTTATATGTTGATAATAACGATGTATCATCAGCAAGTTGATCATTAACTGTATCAACATCATCATTAAACCCATATTCTGGTAGCCATGTAGTCGTATAGTCATTGCCCCACAAAAGTGCAGATCTTCTATACTCATCATAGATTGTACCACTATAGCCACTGACAGTTAGTCCTTCAAACCTAGTACCTTTTAGTCCAATTTCTTCACCATAGTAAATGATTGGAGAGCCTGGAAGTGTAAGTAATATGCGACTTGCTAATTTTAATCTGTCTAGCGGATAATCTTGTCTAACTAATGAAGCTAGACGATCTTGATCATGATTTCTTAAAAATGGTGTATCAACAAAATCCGGGTTATACATATCAAAACCTTCATATGTATTTTGAATTCTTGTTGCTAGTCTGCTAATATCAGAACCGTTCATTGCAGCAACTATCTTATCTGATGCATAAAAGTTAAATGCAGAATCAGATGCTCCAAAATATCTTTCATATAAATCATAAGATGATTCATATACTTCAGAAATTAAAAAGCTATCTTCGTTAATTGATTTAATATATGCATTAAGTTGAGCAATAAAAATAATGTTTGAAGATTCGCTATTATTATTGATATCTTTGACCATGAAGTGTTTTGCTGCATCAAGTCTAAATCCAGTAACACCCATATCCATATAAAAGTCGATGATATTGTGTATCTCTTCTACCACTTGTTCATTAGCTAAGTTTAAATCAACCATGCCACCAACAAAACTT
This sequence comes from Acholeplasmataceae bacterium, assembly GCA_963678355.1. Taxonomy (GTDB): domain Bacteria; phylum Bacillota_I; class Bacilli_A; order Acholeplasmatales; family Acholeplasmataceae; genus WOFB19. The sequence continues at coordinate 1,055,398 of OY782823.1, forward strand.
GAATATGCTGAATGATCACTTGTCCATAAATAATAATCTCGATACTTACTTGATGTATCATATTGAGCTTCTGTATACCATGGATGTTGATCAGATGTATGGTTAATGACTAAATCCATCATGATCTTAATATCATGTTCTTCTGCTACATCAATCATATGCTTGAAATCATCTAAAGTTCCATAGTCAGATTCAACATCATAATAATCTGTAATGGAATACCCATGATAAGATGGACCTTCGTTAATTGGCATTAACCAAATTGCTGTAATACCTAAGTCTTCTAAATATCCTATATTTTCGCTGACACCGTTGAAATCACCAATACCATCGCCGTCACTGTCAGCAAAAGATCTTACAAACAATTCATAGTAAACATCGTTTTTTGGATTTAAACTTCTTAACTCAGAAGCTTGATCCGGTGTTTGTTCACATGCCACAAGCATAAAAACAAGCAATAAAACAATGCTTAATACATGTATTTTTCTCCTCATGATTAAAATCCTCTTTTTCTCATTGATTCTGTTTTCCCTAAAACATTTTCGCCCTTTACTTCAGGTTTCAGATCAATTAATTTAGTTCTAAAAATATAATCGTGTATTGTTCTACCGGTCTTTTCTGACATAAAAAAGAATGCCACAACCAAATAGATACCATAAGTGAAAACACTTAATCCAAGTTTTACAATTTCTCTTAACAGTATGCGCCATAGTGGTACATCAGTGCCATCTAAGTCAACTACTTTAATTTTTTGAATTCGTTTACCAAATGTTTGGCCACTTGACAAAATATAAGGTAATATGTAAAACAAAAATACGCCACCAATCGCAGCATATAATGCTACTTCTGCTGTAAATGGAAGAGAAAGGATTAAAAGTAAAGTAACACCAGCGGTGTCTATTGCAAATGCACGAACACGTTTTTCAAATGAAGGAACCATCCCAACACCCCATTTCTTTCTATGAATTTATTATAACATATATAATAAATGGAAACGTTTGCATTTATTTCTATAATCTTAATTATTGAATGTCGTTATCTATGTAGAAATAGTCATATGTAGCACTCATTTCAGTGAGTACTTCATTCATTAAATCTCTAAGTAGAATACCTGTATCAACAATATCTTGTCCATAAATAAATGGATTGTATTCTTTATCAAATACATAATCATTAGTTGCAACTAAATATAAGGTATCATCATTAAAATTAGAGATTTCTGTATCATAACCTACACCATCATTACTGCTGATATAATCTTCGATTTCTCGTCCAGTTAAATATACTGTTTTAATCACATTATCAAATGGGAATATCTCATATAGTGTAGCAACTGTAATATCTTGATGATAATCTAAATCTGTTCTTGTGCCACCATAATTATGGAATGCGATCGCTGCATTTGTTTCAATTCTCATGATTTTAGCCATAAAATCAGTTAAATCATATTTTGACATATATTCACCAGCAGTGATAATTGTTTCATTTAATAATGCTTCAATTGATTGACTATATGTGTCTAATTTTAATTGAAGTGCTTGGTTTGCACTTTGTAATAAAGACTCTGTTGAAGCTGTTAAATTTCTTGCAGATACATTTGTAACTTCTTTGTTGTTAATATCAAACTTAACATGTCCAACATATTCACCATTTGCCCCAGATTGAACAATGTAACAAGTTTGTGAATTACGATAAACCGAATCAATATAATTTTGATGTGAATGTCCATTGAAAATGACATCAACATAATAATCACCCGTTAAGTTTGCAACTTCGTTATTATAACCGTTTGAGTCACCATGTGAGATAGCAATTACAATATCAACATCTTCTTCAGTTCTTAAATAATGTGCATAGTATGATGTCCAATATCCTGGATCATCAAAATAATATGGATCAACCATAGCAGTTGCTATGCTATTTTCTAATCCTTCACCGACAACTCCGATAACGCCGACTTTTACGTCACCTTTTTCGATAACTGTATAAGCATCGACACCCTCTGGTCGATCTGTAGTGCCATCATAGAAAACATTCGCACCTAAAAGTGGAAAATCTGCTTTAACATCCGATGCCACATCATCTCTAAAATATTTAGTAACAGTTTCTAATCCCCAATCAAACTCATGATTACCTAAAACAAACGCATCTAATTGCATATCGTTTAAAAGATCAATTGTAGATGCACCATCATAATAATTCGATAATATATTGCCTTGCAGTATATCTCCACCAGTTAAAAATAAAGTTTCATCTGGATTTTCTTCTTTTTTAGTAAGCACTAGATTACCAATATTTGGTAATCCAATTTGATTGCCTGATGCACTTAATGCACCATGTGTATCATTTAAATAGTAAATATCCAAGTTATCTATTGTTGAGATTGGATTTGGATCATCAGGATTTTCATTATTGTCAATTGGGTCATCATGACCATCAACTGGTAAAAGTCCTGTTTGGTTACATGCTACTAGTGAAAAGACTAATAATAAAGTTAAAAGAATTGTTGCTATTTTTTTCATTGTTACATACCTACTTTCGCATTGATTATTATAACATATAGATGTTATAAAAGATATATCTATGCTATAATATCAAATGATGAGGTGAACCCATGAAAAAGAAACATTTATTATGGGAATTATTTATAACATTCTTTAAGATTGGCGCTGTTACTTTTGGTGGCGGTTATGCCATGATGCCTATTATGCATCGCGAAGTTGTTGATAAAAAACATTGGGTTGAAGATGATGACGTATTAAAAATGCTCGTGATATCAGAATCAACACCTGGTGTATTCGCAATTAACGCTGCAACTTTTATCGGTTATAAAATCGGTAAATTTAAAGGTGCATTGGTTGCTACTTTAGGCGTAATAATTCCTTCCTTTATAACCATTTCAATCATTACTTTAGTCTTAGAGTGGTTTGAAAATTACGAACCTGTTCAATATGCTTTAAGAGGCATTCAAGTTGGTGCTGCAATAATAATCTTTAGCGCAGCCATAAGACTTTCAAGAAAAATTAAATTTAATCTACTAGCAATCATTGTTTTAATCATAGCTTTCGCACTTGCGATATTTACAAGTTTTAGTGTGATCTATATTATCATATGTGCTGCGCTTTTAGGTATTATCATAGGTTTTATTGGAAGTTATAGAAAAGCAGGTGAATTAAATGATTAATTTACTTAGACTTTTATGGATGTTCTTTAAAATAGGCTTATTCACCTTTGGTGGTGGTGCAGCAATGATTCCTTTAATCAGAGAATCATTGTTAAACGGTGGTTATGATATATCAACAGATCTTCTAGATCAATTAGTTGGACTTGCACAATCGACACCTGGACCTATCGCTGTTAATCTTGCAACATATATCGGCATGAGTCAATACGGCATCTTAGGTGCTATTTTCGCAACTTTCGGTGTTGTGCTTCCATCTTTTATCATTATTTTGATTATCGCAAAATTTGGTAGTAACGTTATTGAATCCAAGTGGGCGAAGCATGCGTTTACAACTCTAAAACCAGCAGTTATCGGCCTTATCTTAAGTGTTGCATTAACCATGACGTTAAGAAATATATTTCCGGCAATGAATTTATCCGTTTTACATTTTGATTTTTTAATTAATTACCAATCACTTAGCATCTTTTTACTATTGATTGGTACAATGCTTATATTTAGAAAGATATCGCCTATACAATTGATTCTCTTATCAGCTGTTTATGGCGTTGTTGTCTACTATATTTTCTAGGGAGAAACTATGAAAGATTTAACATGGATTAAAGAGAATGATATTGCGCATCGTGGCTTACACACCAAAGATCTCAGTGTGCCCGAAAATTCACTTTTAGCGTTTGAAAAAGCCATTGAAAAAGGATATAGCATAGAGCTTGATCTCAATATGCTAAAAGATGGTACTATTGTTGTAGTTCACGATTTTAATTTAAAACGCCTAACTGGTCTTAATAAAAAAGTAAATGAACTTAACTATGAAGATATTAAGGATTTACGTTTACATAACACAGCAGAAAAAATTCCCACTTTAAAAGAAGTTTTAAACCTCGTTAATGGCCGTGTACCACTCCTTATAGAGCTTAAACCTTTTGGTCATATTCCAAACTTTTGTTATAACTTCTACCAAGAAATGCTTGAATATGAAGGCAAATGGGCTGTGTTCTCGTTTAATCCAGCTGTTGTCAGATGGTTTAAAAAACATCAACCACAAATCATTAGAGGTCAAATATCAAAGTTTTTTGTCAAAGATGATCATATTATTTGGCCAGTTTCACATATATTAAAAGCTATGTATTTAAATCATTTCACTAAACCAGATTTCATTAGTTATCATGTTCACGATATGCCGAATAAATATATAGATAAATATAAGAAAAAAGGGCTCGCTATTATAAGTTTTGCAGCCCGTAATCAAGATGAGTTAGATTTTGTTAGAACCCATTATGATAATGTTGTATTTGAATATTTCATACCAAAAAATAAGGATTCAGTCTCAGACTGAACCCTTTTTTATTAATCCATATCAACATCAAAACTTTCAAGAATACTCTTATTTTCCAAATGTACTGGATCACCATGCTTCGTAAAGAACATTGTGATAAAGCTTGCTGCAACAAATAGCGCTGCATAAGGGAATAATACCAATCTTGTTCTAAATACATAGTCCATAAATACACCTGATAAAATTGGTGTTAAAATTTGTGCCCCCATAGAAAATGCATAATAATAACCTGTATATTTACCAACATTTGAACCCTTAGCAAGTTCTACAACCATTGGATATGAGTTAACGTTAATTGTTGCCCAACCTACACCTGTTAATCCGAAGATAATATACATGATCCAACCCGTTTGTTCGTTTACAAATGATGCTGAACCAAAACATAAAGTAAGTAATACAATACCAATTAATATTGATTTTTTACGACCAATTTTAGTTGATAATATACCTATTGGAATAAACGCTATAATTGCTGTTACGTTTGCAACCAACAGTGGCATCGTAAATGATTCAAGTTGAAGTACATGTGGTACATAATCAGATACTTTTGAAATGACTGCATTGTAGCCCATAAACCATAAGAATACAGAAGATAGAATAAGAATTAACGATAATCTCTTATCTTTAGAAAGTTTGCCCATATCATGAGTACCTTCTTCATCTTCATCTTCTTCTAAGTTTAACTCTCTTTCTAATAGGACTTTTTCATGAACGAGTTTAGGTTCATTAACAGTAAGTAAGAATATACCTAATACAATAAGCATAATGACACCGACAATGATAAATGCTAATGTATAGTGTACATATGATCTACCTGATAATCTTAATACAGTAAGTAAAATGAGTGAGGTTGTCCCAGCAGCTGCCCCCATAAGATTTATGACTGCATTTGCCTTACTTCTTAGTGGTTTAATAGTCACATCAGGCATTAATGATACTGCAGGTGATCTAAAAACAGACATTGCAACTAATGCAATTAATAAAACAACAACAAATATAATAAAGTTTGCTGGGTTAGAAACAGTTTCTTCCCACGCAAGTGTAGATAGATATGTTTGATAGTAATCGTTTAAATATGCTAAATTACCAACAGTAAGCTCACTTGAACCATTTTCATCTAAGACTTGGTTAATTTGATCATATGTATTTTCTAAAAATCTATCATATGAGGCTTGACTGATAAGTTCTTGTTCAAGTTTATCAGTTCTCTCGGTATCCATTTGATCAAGCAATCCATACCAGTAAGCTTCACTTAATTTTTCTTCACTGTCTCTATTATTATCATAGAGTTCTACGATATTGGATGATGAATTGTTTACTAGATTTGTTTGATAACTATCCATGTAAGATAGCCCCATGAAAGCAAATGCAGCGATCACAGTACCTACGATAATAAATGGTGTTCTTCGTCCTTTTTTCGCATTAGAACGATCGGATAAGGCTCCAAATAATGGAAGCATAAATAAGGCTAGAATATTATCAAGTGCCATCACAACACCGGATGCTGTTTGATTTAACCCAAATTTATCAATCATAATTTTGGCAATAATATTATCATAAGTTTGCCAAAAAATGGTAATAATGAAAAAAGCTAAACCAACAAAAAATATCTTTTTGTAATTTAATTTCATACGATCTCCTATAAAGTTATTATTTAAAAATAGTATAACATGAATATTTTTAATTATTGGTTTGATTTTCAAAAAGATTACAAAAAAAAGGAAGAAATCTTCCTTTTAGTCTTTAAATAGTTCTAGATACTTCTCATATCCTTCTTTTTTTAAATTTTCTTTAGGTATAAAGCGTAATGCAGCAGAATTAATACAATATCTATAGCCCCCTAATTCTAGTGGTCCATCAGTAAATAAATGTCCTAAATGGCTATCGGCTTTTTTACTTCTAACTTCTGTTCTAACCATAAAGTGACTTTTATCCATTTTGGTTTCTACAGGTTCTAAAGATTTTGCAAAACTCGGCCAGCCACAACTGCTATCAAATTTATCTTTACTAGAAAATAATGGTTCACCAGACACAATATCGACATAGATACCTTCTCTATGGTCATCCCAAAACTCATTTTGAAAAGGTCGTTCAGTACCATTTTCTTGAGTGACGTGATATTGAATTGGTGTTAATTTATTTTTTAATTCTTTTTTATCCATGATATCCTCACCTCAATATGAGCATATCACATTCCAAAATTTTAGACACTTATTTTGCAAATCGATGTGCAAGTGAACTTGCAGCTGCTGCAGCGATTGCACCAACGATATCATCAATAAACGTATAACACTTATTAGGTTTTTTACCTTCTTCATCTAACTTTTTAATGATGCCATGTTTTACTTTATCAACATATCCAAAGTTAGTAAATCCAATAGAACCATAGACATTAACAATGGATAACGCCATAATTTCATCAATACCATATAATCCATAATCGTTTAGCAACATAGATTGTAGAGGTTCTTGAAGAAGACCTTCTTCTGCCAACCTATCAAGTTCTAATCCAGTTAATGCAGCATGTTGAACTTCTCTTTTCATCATCACTTTATCGACATGTTCAATACACAATTCAAGTGTTAACTCAGGAATGTATTTCTTTTGTAAATCTAATGTGATTTCTGCGATGTCTTTTAAAGTAACACCACGTTCTCTAAATCTATCAATAATAATTTGATAATGCTCGCTTTTATCTATTTTATTTTTCATTTTTGATCATCTCCTAAAAATGAGTGTATTTCAATTATACAACTTTTCATTCAAAAGTAAAATAAATACTCATATCACTTTTTGCCTACCAACCGATATATCTTTGATATATGTTATAATATCAATATTGGGAGGTTCTTATGACAAACATTAAAGTATATTCAGAAATAGGAAAGTTGAACAAAGTTTTAGTTCATAAACCTGGAAATGAATTATTACATCTTACACCAGAATGGTTATCAGATTTATTATTTGATGATATTCCTTGGTTAGAAAAAGCTCAAGAAGAACATGATACATTTAAAGCAATCATGGAACAACACAACATTGAAGTGGTTGAACTCATTGATCTAGTTGTTGAGAGTTTACAAACTAAAGAAGCCTTATCTTCTTTTATCAATCAATTTTTGGATGAATCCTTAATTGAAAATACGCTGACAAGAAAAAAAATTATAACTTATTTCAAACAATTAAGTATAAAAGAAATTGTTGAGAAAACAATGTCAGGAATTCTTAAAGCAGATTTAAAACCTTATAAAAAAACGCAGTTAAAAGATTATATTGAAGATTATCCATTTATCACTGATCCAATGCCTAATCTATACTTTACTAGAGATCCTTTTACAATCATGGGAGAACACATGAGTCTTCATCACATGGAAAAAAAGGCTCGCAAGAGAGAATCAATTTATGGTGAATATATCTATTATTACCATAAAGATTTTAAAGATTTAACATTATCTTACAGAAGAAATGATTCTTTTTCAATTGAAGGCGGAGACATCTTAAACATCAATGAAAAATTATTAATGATCGGACTGAGTGAACGTACAGAACCAGAAGCTATTGAAAAGATTGCTAAGTATATGCTAACTCATTCATCATATAAAATGGTGCTTGCAGTACTTCTTCCAAAGAAACGCACTTTTATGCATTTAGATACAGTTTTTACTCAGTTAGATACAGATAAATTCATAATTCACCCTGAATTTCTAAATATTTTAAGTATTTATGAAATATTTTTGTCAGAATCTGATAAAAACAAAGTAAATATTAAAGAAACAAAAACAACTATAAAACGCAGTTTAAGAAAACATTTAAACCAAGATGTTACACTAATTCCTTGTGGAGGACATAATCTTTTATCTGCTGATCGTGAGCAATGGAACGATGGTGCAAATGTATTTGCTATTGCACCTGGAACTGTTATTGCATATGAGCGAAACGCTTTAACAAATAAAAAACTTGAAGCTCATGGTATTAAAGTAATTACCATTCCTTCAAGCGAGTTATCTAGAGGCCGAGGTGGTCCTAGATGTATGACAATGCCCCTTAATAGAGACTTATTAAAATAAAAAAAGAGCTCTCACGCCTTGGGGGGGAATGAAGCGTGAGAGCGAAGGAAAGTTGCTATTCGAAAAAAGTGAGTAGCAACATAATGTATTATACATTAGGTATTTCATATAGTCAATTCATTTAACTATCATTATAACCTTTTGTATTAAAATACACATATATGTATACTAAATATACTATAATTAATTATATCCCTTAAGTCTTCATATTATTTTTCATTTTTTTAACCAAGATTTAGCAATATTTTATATAAACACACGGAGGGTTCATGGAAACAAAACAAACATATCAACTAGATATTGATGAAGTTGTAAATTCACTCTCATCAGATATCGAAAATGGTCTTAGCGAAAGTAAAGCTACAAAATTATTAGAAGAAAATGGATTAAACGAATTAGTTGCAGCAAAGAAGCGACCTTGGATTTTAAAATTCTTTGACCAAATCAATGACTTTATGATCTACGTTTTATTCTTTGCGTCTATCATTTCATTTGTGACTCACGAAACTGCTGAAGGTTTTTTGATTCTTGCAATTATTATCATTAATGCATTACTCGGATTATTCCAAGAAGCTAGAGCAGAGAAGGCGCTTGAATCCATTAAAGCGATGAGTTCACCACAAACAAAAGTATTACGAGATGGTGTTGAAAAAATTGTTGACGCAAAACAGATTTGTGTTGGTGACATTATTATTTTGGATGCTGGTGACTATATACCTGCTGATGTGAGATTAGTTGAAGCAATCAATTTAAAAGTTGATGAATCAGCACTTACAGGTGAAGCTGTACCAGTTTTAAAAAACACTGATGTTATATCATCAGATCACGTTGCATTAGGTGATCGTAAAAACTTAGGTTACATGGGTACAGTGGTTACTTATGGTAGAGGAAAAGCGATTGTTACTTCTACTGGTATGAAAACAGAACTTGGTAAGATTGCTACGATGCTCGATGAAACATCAAATGAGGCTACACCGCTTCAAAAGAGTATGGGTCAACTTGGTAAAACACTAGCCATTATTGCTTTAGGTATTACATTTGTTATTTTCCTAATTTCAATTGTAGAAGCTCTAATTGTTGATGGTACTGTTACTTTTAATATATTTACAGAAGCTCTATTAACTTCTATTGCATTAGCAGTTGCTGCAATCCCTGAAGGTCTACCAGCAATTATTACCATCGTCTTAGCACTTGGTATGCAAAACCTTGTTAGACAACAAGCAATTATTAGAACATTACCTGCTGTAGAAACACTTGGTTCTACAAGTATTATCTGTTCAGATAAAACAGGTACTTTAACACAAAATCTAATGACTGTAACACATGTTTATACTGCTTCTGGTGATTATTTGCTTGAAAATAAGAAAAAACCAAATCAAGAAATATTAGATTTAATGACTTATGGTGTCTTATGTAATGATACAAAAGTTAATATGCAAGATGATACTTATGTTAAAATTGGTGATCCAACAGAAATAGCATTTGTTGATTTAGCCATTGCACTTGATCATAATCCTATAAAGATTTTTGATGATAATACGCGTATTTATGAATTACCTTTTGATTCAGATAGAAAACTTATGACGACTGTTCATGATTTTAAAGACGGACGTTATGCAGTGATCAAAGGTGCCCCTGATGTCGTATTCAAAAAATCAACTGATATTCACTTTGGTGATATTAAAGAAATTGGTAAGTTTAGTGATGCTAATCAAAACATGGCGAATCAAGCACTACGTGTTCTTGCTGTAGCATTTAAGAAAATCGATGCTTCTATCCCATTAGAAGACCTTGATAATAACATTTTAGAAAATGATCTCACCCTTGTCGGTTTAGTTGGTATGATTGACCCTGCAAGAGATGAAGTTAAAGATTCCATCGCGCTATGTAAATCTGCTGGTATTAAAACAATTATGATCACGGGTGATCATATTAATACAGCGGTTGCGATTGCTAAAAAACTTCACATACTATCAGAAGGTGAACTTGCAATCACCGGTCATGATCTCGATCAATTAGATGATCAAGCATTTAGTGATCAATTAGAATCAATTAGCGTATATGCCCGTGTCTCACCTGAACATAAAGTAAGAATTGTTGAAGCATGGAAAGCCCATGATAAAGTAGTTGCAATGACTGGTGATGGTGTTAATGATGCGCCTTCTATCAAAAAAGCTGATATTGGTATCGCCATGGGTATTACAGGCACTGAAGTTGCCAAAGGTGCAGCTGATATGATTTTAACTGATGATAATTTTTCTACCATTGTTAATGCTGTTAGTGAAGGCAGAAGAATTTTTGCTAATATTAAAAAATCAATTCACTTCTTATTAAGTTGTAATATCGGTGAAATTCTAACGATATTCCTTGGTACTTCACTTGGTATATTATTGTTTGGTGGACGAGTAACAACACTTACTGCAGTCCAAATATTATGGGTAAATCTTGTTACTGATTCACTGATTGCGATTGCGTTGGGTCTTGAACATAGAGAACCTGATATTATGAATCATCCCCCAAGGGATGTCAAAAAATCAATCTTTGCTGATGGTTTTGGTAGACTTATTGCACTTCAAGGTTTAATGATTGGTCTTATTTCATTTGCCGCATATTTTATCGGATGGCATACTGCTGAAGCTGGTTATGAAGAAATTACAGCAGAGACACTTACTTTCATCGTCTTAGCACTTTCTCAACTTATCCATGGTTTTAATGTGCGCTCTAAAGATAAATCTACATTTAGTTTAAAACCAAACAAATTTATGATTTACGCATTTATAGCAAGTGCAACATTACAGTTACTTGTTGTGTTCATTCCATTTGCTAGAAATATCTTTGGTATCATATTACCTTCATTAAATCAATGGATGATCATGATTGGTCTAATCTTACTACCTCTCATTATTGTAGAAATAACAAAATTATTCAAAATAAAAAGAGCCTAAGGCTCTTTTTTTATGTCGTTAAATAAGCTTCAATAAGTTTTGGATCATTTAATAATTGTTCAGATTCTCCTTCTGCTACAATTAATCCTGTTTCCAAAACATAACCATAATCAGATATTTCTAGTGCACGCTTTGCATTTTGTTCAACAAGTAAAATAGTTGTGCCTTCTTCTTTATTAATCTTTTGAATAATATTGAAAATCTGATCAACTAACAGTGGTGCAAGTCCCATTGAGGGTTCATCAAGTAACATAATCTTAGGTCTGCTCATTAATGCTCTTCCCATCGCGAGCATTTGTTGCTCACCTCCAGAAAGTGTGCCGGCTACTTGATTTTTTCTCTCTTCAAGTCTTGGAAAATAATCAAAAACCATTCGAATGTCTTTCTTAATTTCTCTTCGACCTTTTCTAACAAAAGCACCCATCATAAGATTATCCATTACTGTTAAATCAGGAAAAACTCTTCTGCCTTCAGGAACTTGAGATATACCTTCTTTCACCACATGATGAGCATGTAGTTTATCTGTCGGCTGTCCATTAAAATAAATGGCTTCCTTACTATGGTCTATAAGATTTGAAATGGATTTTAAAATGGATGATTTCCCAGCGCCATTAGCGCCTATCAAGGTAACTATAGATCCTTCTTCAACATCAAATGATACACCTTTGACTGCATGGATTGAGTCATAATATACATGTAAATCTTCTACTTTTAACATATCATTCTCCTAAATAAGCTTTTATCACAGCTGGATCTTTTCTAATCATCTCAGGATAGCCATGCGCAATCGTTTTACCATAATCAACAACAACTATGCGTTCACAAATCCCCATGACTAATTTCATATCATGTTCAATTAACAGGATAGATACATTATATTGATCTTTAATAAACTCAATTGTATGCATTAATTCATGCGTCTCTTGATCATTCATCCCAGCTGCTGGTTCATCTAATAGTAATAGATTAGGATTGGTCGCCAATGCTCTTAGAATTTCTAATTTTCTCTGTTTACCATACGGTAGATTTTTAGATAAATTGTAAGCTTCATTTTCCATATCAAATACTTTTAACAAATCCATGGCTGTTTGCTGTGCTTTTGCTTCTTCGCTGCGAAATTTTTTTGTCTTAAATATCGCTTGAAAGAAATTATAGTTGAGTTGATTATGATAAGCAACTTTTATATTGTCAATGACTGACATCTCTTTAAACAATCTGATATTTTGAAAAGTTCTTGCACTACCAAGATTTACGATATCACTTGGTTTTTTATTTCGTGTATTCACACCGTTAATTGCAATATAACCACTCGTTGGCTTATAAACACCAGTAAGCAGATTGAATATCGTAGTTTTACCAGCACCATTGGGTCCAATAAGACCAACCAATTCGCCCTTTTCAATTTTCAAATTGAAATTATCAACAGCGGTTAGTCCACCAAACATGATTTTCAAGTCTTTAGCTTCTAATACTGTCATGTCTGATCACCTTGCTTTCCATACTTTGAATCAAACCGTTTAAATAAATCATTTATTTGTGATAAATGGAATTCTTTTGTACCAAGTAAACCTTGAGGTCTAAAAAGCATTACAACGATGAGTAATAAACTATAAATTAACATTCTAAATGATTCAAAATCTAATAATAATTGTGGTAATGCTGTTAAGAAAATTGCAGAAAGCACCGATCCTGTAACACTACCAATACCACCTAATACGACGATAACAAAAATATTTACAGATTGCATAAAGTTAATGCTTTGTGGCGAAATATAGCCTTTAAACGCAAATAATGCACCACCTACACCACCAAAACCCGCAGCAAGTACGAATCCTAAAATTTTAAACTTGAATTGGTTGATACCAACAGATTCACTTGCAATGTCATTTTCACGAATGGAAATCATAGCACGTCCATACTTAGAATTCATCATCAGTACAACAATTAATATCACGATTACAACAGTAAAATATGCCGTATTAAATGTTGAAAGTTGAGGAATATTTCTAAGTCCACCTGGCCCACCTGTGATTGCTGGAAGATTATTTGCAGAAACCCTAACTATTTCACCGAAACCCAATGTGAGTATACCTAGGTAATCACCTTTAAGTCTCAGTGCAGGTGTCCCAATAATAAACCCAACTGCTGCTGCTGAAATAAATGCCACAAGTACAGATATGATATAAAGTAGAACATCACTTGAAATATATGCTTGCATATGAATAGCAAAAATACCTGCGGTATAGCCACCAATACCCATAAATGCTGCATGTCCTAATATCAATTGTCCTAAAAACCCAGTCGCAATATTTAAGCTTACAGCTAATACAATAAATGCCATAATAGATAATAAGACGCCAATATAATAGTTATTTAATACACCAACTAAAATTAAGAATTGAATTACAGCCCAAATAGATACAATCAAGATCAACGCAGGCATCATTGATAAAATTAATTTTGCAACTTTCCCGTGTTTTCCTTCGTTCACTTGTTTATAATATTTTCTAATTTTCTCTCTAATTTTTTCAGCCATATTATACCTTCTCCTTCACATTTTTACCTAAAATACCTGAAGGTTTTAAAAGTAGTACAATAATCAAGATAGCAAAAACTAATGCATCCGCCCAATATGTTGAAATATAAGTCTTTGTTAAACCTTCTGCTATCCCAATAATATAGCCTCCAATAACAGCACCCCCGATGTTTCCAATACCACCAAGTACTGCTGCAATAAATGCTTTTAATCCAGGTAGCATCCCCATGTATGGTTCAATATTGACATATGCTATAGAATAAAATACACCAGCTAATGCACCTAAGGCACTTCCTAAAGCAAATGTTAGTGAGATGACTCTATCAACGTTAATACCCATAAGTCTTGCTGCATCTTGATCTTGTGATACAGCACGCATCGCTTTTCCTGGTTTTGTTCTATGAACAAAAACCGTTAATAATATCATCATAACAACTGATACAATGATTGTATAAAATGTAATTGGTGATATTTCAAAACCTAGAACATGAAAAGCTTCAGAACTAAAAATATTTATTCTTACTAAAGGTGTTGCAGTAAAAATAAATTGGGCTAAAGCTTCTAAAAACAAACTTACTCCAATCGCTGTAATCAGTGCTGATATTCTAGGTGCCTTTCTTAGTTTTCGATATGCGACACGTTCAATTACAATACCAAATAATGCCCCGACAAACATCGTAATAATAATAGATATTATTGGTGGAAAATATCCACCAAAATTACTAAATAATATAAAACTTGTATAAGCACCGATCATCATGATATCGCCATGTGCAAAGTTGATTAATTTGATAATCCCATAAACCATCGTATAACCAATCGCAATCAGTGCCAATATACTGCCATATCTAATTGCATTAAGCAATTGTTGAATAAAAAAATCCATATAAGTTAATCCCTTCTAAGTAAATAGAGGAGTATATTGGATATACCCCTCTTAAAGCTTCATTTTATAGAACTTAAATTATGCGGCAGATACTTTCTTAACAAGTACTTGTTCACCATCTTCTGCTTTAATAATTGAAACTGATTTATTTTGAGCATCTCCACCAGCATCAAATGATATTGATCCTGTAACAGCATCTTCAAATGTAATTGCATTTAATGCTGCAATTACTGCATCATATTCAACAGAACCTGCATCTTCCATAGCTTGAGCCATTAATTTAACTGCATCATATGCTAATGCTGCTAATGCATTTGGTGCTTCACCAAATTCATCTGTAAATGCTGATACAAAGCCTTGAACTAATGGTGATTCATCAGATTTAGTATAGTGATTTCCAAAATACATACCATCTGCTGCTTCCGCATAAGTTGATTCAATACTGTCCCAACCATCTCCGCCTAAGAATGGAATATCTAACCCTTGATCTTTAGCTTCTGATAAAATTGGTCCTACTGTATCTGTATATGTAGGTACAAATACTACATCATAACCACCATTTTTAATAGTTGTGATATCTGTACTAAAATCTACTGTATCAGCAGAAAATCCCATTTCTTTTACTTCTAAACCAGCACTTACATATTCTGCTACAAAAGCATCTTTTAACCCAACTGAGTAATCATCACCTGAATCAAATAACACAGCTGCTTTAACTGAATTTAAATCATTCATTGCAAATGATGCCATGACTGCACCTTGATATGAATCAAGATAACATGCTCTAAATATATTGGCTGCATTTTCTGTAATACTTACTGCAGTTCCTGTCGGTGTAAGTACAGGAATGCCATCTTCTACTGCATATGGTTTAAACGCATTTGTGAAACCTGAGAATGTACCACCAATGATTGCATCAACACCTTCAAGATCAACTGCACGGTTGTAGTTATTGATTGCATCATCTGAATTTCCACGGTTATCTAAAATAACCAATTCTAATTCTTTCCCTAAAACGCCACCTGCGGCATTCAATTCTTCAGCAGCTAATAGTGCCCCATTTTGCACTGCTTCTCCATAAACTGAATACGAACCTGATATTGGTCCAAATACAGCAAATTTGACAGTATCTCCTCCGCCACAAGCAACTAGTGCTAATGATAATACTAAAGCCGATACTAACGCAAATAATTTTCTCATTTTATACCCTCGCTCTTTCTCTCTCATAAAATTGTATTGCTCGTATTCTACAATATTTTTTTTGTTAGTGTCAACATTATTTATGAAGTTTTCATGAAAAACACGTCATGAAAATGTTTTCATAAATAAATTATCGATTTAGGATAACAAAAAAAGCGGAAATTTATAAAAATTCCGCTTTTATTTATGATTTATTTTTAATCTATAATTTTTAAAGCTTTTGCCATTTTTATATAATAGTTTAAGCCAACCTCTAAGATGCTTTCATCAAAATTGAATAGATTGCTATGCAATGGATGAATATATCCTTTATCTTCATTCTTAGTGCCGACAAATGCAAACATGCCAGGTACTTTTTTAAGATAGAACGCAAAATCTTCAGCAATCATCAAAGGTTCAACAACCTCATATGCATCAGGTTCATACTGTTCAATCGCTAAATCAAAAAACTCAGGCGTATTAATGACAGCGGGATAATAATCTCTTACGATGCCTTCCACTTCGCAATCAAACATCATCGCAACCCCTTGATTAATTTCTTTCATACGTTTTTTAATCAAGTCATACACATCTTGATCATAGACTCTCATTGTACCCGATAACTTAACTTCTCCAGCGATGATATTTCTAGCTTCTCCACCTTGAATTGTTCCTATAGTAATTACTGCAGGTTTTAAAGGATTGATATTTCTGCTTATTATACTTTGGTAAGCTTGTACTAAATGGGCTTGTGCCAAAATAGCGTCCTTACCTAAATGTGGCTGTGCACCATGAGCAGATTTGGCTTTGATAACAATATCAAATTCTCCATTTTGTGCTGTCATCGGTCCACGAGCAAATCCCATTTTACCCTGAGTAACACCTGGAAATACATGAAGACCAAAAATTTTAGTTATTTCATACTTTTCGAAAATCCCTTCATCAATAATGATTTGAGCGCCTCCCGGCCCCTCTTCTGCCGGTTGAAAAATAAATACAACGGTTTGATTAACGTGATCAAGTGTAGATATATATTTAGCAAAACCTAAGAGCATGGTCATATGGCCATCATGTCCACATGCATGCATCTTACCTTCATGTAAAGATTTAAAAACAATTTGATTAATCTCTGTAACAGGTAGTGCATCCATATCAGCACGAAAAGCAACAGCTTCTTTAATCTTGCCTTTTCTTACAGCAATCAATCCTGTCTTTGCCACAACTTCTGTTTCATAGCCAAATGATTCTAGTTGTTCTTTAACATATTGATGCGTTTTGAAAAGATCAAATCCCAACTCAGGTATTTGATGTAGATCTCTTCTAAATTTTACTAACATCTCTTTCATGTCATCACCCTAATTATTTTTAATTTATTATATCATTAAAATGATTTATCTTAAATCTTCTAAAATTTGCGTTTTTTCAGAAGTTTTTTCATCTTTTTGTTTAATCACTTTTGCAGGTGAACCCGCTACAACTGCATTTTTAGGTACATCTTGAGTCACAATTGCTCCAGCTGCAACCACAGCGCCTTCACCAATTCTAACACCTTCTAAAATCACAGCATTTGCACCGACTAACACATTATCTTCAATAATCACTGGAGTTGCTGAAGGTGGTTCTAAAACGCCTGCAACCACTGCACCTGCACCAATATGACAGTTTTTACCAATTGTCGCGCGAGCACCTAATACAGCATTCATATCAATCATTGTCTTTTCCCCAACAACTGAGCCGATATTGATTACCGCACCCATCATAATTACAGCTTGTTTACCAATAGTCACGTGTGTTCTAATAATTGCACCCGGTTCTATTCTAGCTTCTATATCTTTGGTTTCTAACATAGGTAGTGCAGAATTTCTTCTATCATACTCTAAGTGTGATGATGTGATTTTATCTTTATATGTGTTTAGTACATTTTCTAATGCGCTCACTTCACCGATTAAAAACCGATAATTGCCTTCTCCAAAAACTTCAACGTTTTCAAATGTAACACCTTCAAAATCACCTTGTATATGTAATTTACCCGGTGTTTTTTTTGTTACTTCTTTAATATATTTTGCAATTGCATATGCATCTTGTAATTGTTCCATGTTTACTCCTATACTA
Organism: Acholeplasmataceae bacterium; assembly: GCA_963678355.1. Lineage (GTDB taxonomy): Bacteria > Bacillota_I > Bacilli_A > Acholeplasmatales > Acholeplasmataceae > WOFB19. The sequence goes on from OY782823.1 coordinate 1,073,640, forward strand.
AATCGGACATATGATAGAGTCCGTTTTCTTTATTTTTTAAAAACTTAGCTGCACGAAGTGCACCTTGTGAGAATATGCCTCTTGATAAAGCTTCATGTTTAATTGTGATCATTTCATCCTCTGAAGCAAGTAATATCTCATGTTCACCAACAATTGTTCCACCACGGACCGCATGAACACCAATTTGATTTTTTTCACGCTTTTTGGTGTATTGATTTACAAACTCAGCATCTGGTCTAACCGTTTTAATTTCTTCTAAAATTGTTTTAGCGGTTCCACTAGGTGCATCTTGTTTGTATCTATGATGCTTTTCAGTTAATTCGATATCATAATCGCCTACCATAGGTAAAACCGATTTTAAGGCTTTTAAGAGCACTTGAATACCATATGAGAAGTTATTACTATGGAAAATAGCGATTTCTTTTGATGCTTCTTCGATATATTCGAAATCATCTTCTGATAATCCTGTAGTCGCAATCACTAAAGGTTTATGATTTCTTATAGAAAAATCAACAACTTTTCGGATTTGGCTCACGTGAGAAAAATCAATTAAACAGTCATAAGATACATCTTCGCTTAACTCTTCTACTGTATCAAATCCAGCAACATATTCAAAGTCATTTGAACTTTGGACATCAGATTTGACTAATTTACCCATTTTCCCACTGATACCACTAATTAATATTTTCATATAATCCCTCCGTTAAATCAAATTGATTAAGTACTTCAATAAGTTTTTCATGATGCTCACGTGTTAACTCAACTAAAGGTAGTCGAGTCGCTCCTACATTAAAACCTAAGTAACACAAGGCTTCTTTAACAGGCACGGGATTACTTTCAATGAACATGATATCATGTAAATCTTTAAGATACTTTCCTTCTCTTTGATGTGTAGCAACTTCATGAATCACTGTAGGTAGAATGTTGGCAGTCACCGAAATGACACCACTACCACCCATTTTTAATATATCTTCTGTTTGATCATCATTACCTGAATAAACATCAAAGTCTAACGGTACTTTTTTGATTATTTCACTGATTTGTTCTAAGTTCCCACTCGCTTCTTTAAGTGCTACAATTTGAGGAACTTTTGCTAATTCAACAACCGAATCGACTTCTAAATTGACACCAGTTCTGCCTGGAACATTATATAAAACAATTGGTAGATCACATGCTTTTGCAATCGCTTTATAATGAGCGATAAGCCCTCTTTGAGTCGGTTTATTATAATATGGTGTGACCACTAAAAGTCCATCAGCACCAATTGATTTAGCATATAGTGATAATTCGATGCTTTGATCTGTATTATTTGATCCTGTGCCAGCAATAATTGGAATTTTATGATCTGCAACTTTTATAGAAAATGATAAAACTTCTTTTTTTTCTTCCATGGATAGCGTTGCTGATTCAGCAGTCGTTCCACAGATGATTAATGCATCTGTTTTCATTTCTATATGCCATAATATTAATTTTTCTAACATATCATAATTTACTTCTAAATTGTCATTAAATGGTGTAATTAGTGCGACACCAGAACCTTTGAATAAACTCATCTAAGTCCCTCCTTAATCATATACTCTGCAATTTGTATTGTGTTTGTTGCAGCGCCTTTTCTGATGTTATCTGCAACCACCCACATATTTAATCCATTTTCCACTGATGGATCTAATCTTAGTCTTCCTACGTGAACTTCATCAGTATGACGAATATCACTTACTGTTGGATAATCATTTTCATGATAAATTAGTCCCTCATAGTTTTTAAACGCTTTGACAAGTTTATCTTTATCAATTGGAAGTTCTGTTTCAACATTGATTGACATACTGTGTCCATATGAGACAGGAACTCTAACACAAGTTGCTGTCACTTTGACATTTTGTTCTAATATCTTTTGTGTTTCTTTAATCATTTTTTGTTCTTCTTTAGTATAACCATCACTTAAAAATACATCGATGTGTGGCAGACAGTTATCAAAAATAGTTTTTGGATAAAACTCTGGATCTTGACCTTTACTACCTCGTTCTAAATCTTCTAACCCTTTATATCCAGAACCTGATACTGCTTGATAAGATGAATAAACCACTCTTTTAATTTTAAATAATTGATCAATTGCTTTTAAAGGTACTACACTTTGAATGGTACTACAATTCGGATTAGCAATTAAATAATTTTCACTTGTTAAAACATGCCCGTTTACTTCAGGTACAATTAATGGAATATCATCATGCATTCTAAACGCACTTGAATTATCGATGACAGTCACGCCCTTTGCTGCTGCGATTGGGCTGAATTCAAGACTAGCGCCAGCGCCTGCTGAAAAAAGCGCAAAATCAAAGTGTTCATCAAATGAATGTTGATCTAATAACTGTACTTCATAAGATTTACCCATAAATTCAATTTTTGTTCCTGCAGATCTAGAAGATGCAAAAAATACTATTTTATTTATAGGAAATGATCTTTTCTCTAAAACTTTTCTAAATGTTTGTCCAACCAAACCGGTTGCACCAACAACTGCAACATCATATGTTTTCATGATTATAACTCCATTTCAATTTGTGCAATAAATTTAGCAGGTCCCTTTAAATATACATCATCATTAGTAACAGTTATATTTAGTTTACCGCCCGGTACACTTACCTCTATACAATTTTTTGTTTTCCCTAGTTGATAAGCTAGATAACCCGATGCAGAACTACCTGTACCACATGAAAGTGTCCACCCTACACCACGTTCATATGTTTTAATATCTAAGTGCGTCTCATCAATGACTTTAACAAAATTAATATTACTTCTTTTAGGGAAATAACTATGATGGCATAATGCATCTGCAATATCATCATAAGCATTTAAATTATCCGTAAAAACTACAGTGTGTAATGTGCCAAGATTAAAGACATACGCTTCAACTGACTGATTACCTACTTCTAAATAAATTGGTTTGATCTCTTCTTGTATATCATTGATATCTGGTTTTGATAATTTAACAACTGGTTTACCAAGATTCACTTCAAATAAATCTTCTTGTTTTGAAACAGCCATGATACCAGCTAAGGTTTCAATATTTAATTGATCTTTTTCAAATATGTTTTGGTCATATAAAAACTTAGCAAAAGATCTAATACCATTGCCACACATTGGAGCAATCGTACCATCGCTGTTATAATAATTCATTTTAATATCTGCAACATTAGAAGATGATGGATACATGATGCCATCAGCACCTATGCCAAAATGTCTATCGCATACTTTTAATGCTAACGCACTAGGATCACTAGGCACAAAATTAAATAGTATGAAATCATTTCCTGTCGCTTGATATTTATATAGACTAGGCATTTTGATCACCTAGATTAAAAGCATTTGCAATTGCTAATATAGCTTGATCTTTTAAATCTTTTGAAATTGTGTAAGAAATACTAATTTCTGAAGTTGTAACTAATTTAAATTCAATATTGTTTTGAGATAAGACTTTAAACAATTCCGCAGCAACCCCAGATTGATGTCTCATTGCTTGTCCTACAACAGATACTTTTACGACTTGGTCATCTAAAATAACTTCTATTGAAGGATGGTTTTTAATAAGTTTATCTAAGACCTCATTAATTTGATTAAAATCATTAGCCCCAGCTGTAAATGACACATTAATATAATCATTGATAGATGGTGATTGTGTAATCATATCGACATTAACTTCATTTTGAGCAAGGCTCATAAATAAGTCAGCAACGATATGTAATTGATTAGGTACTTTTCTTAATGTGACCATCATCACTTTATCGCTGACTGATAGTCCAGTTATTGTTTGTTTTTCTAGCATGGTTTCCTCCATAATATATGTGCCCTTCTCAGTAGTTAGTGAAGATGCAACATAGATTTTTACATGATTTTGATGTGCTATTTCAATCGATCTTGGCTCCATCACTTTAGCACCTAAAAAAGCCATTTCTTTCATTTCTTCATAGCTGATTGCCTCAAGTTTTTTCGCATTTGGAAAAATTCTTGGATCAGCTGTATAAATGCCATCAACATCCGTATAAATTTCACAGTCACACTCAAGTTTTGCAGCAAGTGCTACTGCAGAAGTGTCAGATCCACCTCGGCCAAGTGTTGTGATATCTCCTTGATCGTTAACACCTTGGAATCCTGCGATGACAGCAATTTGCCCTAACTCAAGATGTTGTTCGATAAGTGTTGTATCAATATCATTAATCTTGTTGTTCATGTGTTCACCAAATGTTTTGATACCCGCTTGTAATCCGGTTAAGGCTACAGCATCAATATCTCTAGCTTTTAAAATCATTGTAAACAGTGAAATAGATACTTGTTCACCTGTTGATATTAACATGTCAGTTTCTCTTTTAGATGGGTATTTTGTGACTTGCTTCGCTAAGTCTAGAAGTTGATTGGTTGTTTTACCCATCGCTGATAAAACGACGACAACCTCATATCCTTCTTCTTTTTTAGCAATCACTCTATCAGCAACATTTTGCATGTGCAAAATGGATTGAACTGAACTACCTCCAAATTTCATAACTATTTTTTTCATTATCTATTTCCTATATATCATTTCTAATTAAATCTTCTAAAGTTTCTCTTTTTACGACAACTCTTGACTCATTTTCATTAACAAATACAACTGCTGGTTTTAATAATCTGTTATAGTTTGATGCCATTGAGTAATGGTATGCTCCAGTTGTAAAAACTGCAATGATATCATCTTTCTTTATTTCAGAAAGCAAAATATCATGAATGATCATATCACCTGATTCACATGCTTTTCCAGCAATCGTGTAGACTTTAGGATTGTCTCCTTCAACACGATTGGCAATCACTGCTTCATATTTCGCTTGATAAAGTGCAGTGCGCATATGATCAGCCATTGAACCATCAATAAATGCATAATTTTTCTTACCAAAAGTTGTTTTAACGCTACCTACTGTGTAAAGTGTCATACCAGCATCAGCAACAATTGAACGACCAGGTTCAATCATTAATTTTTCAATATTCAAACCCTGTTTTTTTATCTCATCATATGCTGTATCAACAACATCTTTTAACATCTCTTCAATTGAAGGCACGTGATCATCTTTTGTATATTTAATACCAAAACCCCCGCCTAAGTTGATATATTTTATATCAACATCGATCATATCTTTAACTTTTTTTGCAAAATCAATCATTTCTATTGCATGATCTCTAAAACTCTTGATCTCAAAAATTTGTGATCCAATGTGTGCATGAATACCCATGAAATGAAATGCTGATGCATTTATCTCTTTAATGAGTGCAATTGTTTGATCATCAAACGCTGAAACCCCAAATTTAGAGTTATGATGTGTTGTTTTTATATATTCATGCGTATGTGCCTCAACACCTGTGTTTACACGCAATAATAAATTGGGTTTATATTCAGTATTTAACTCGCTTAATAAAGCAAATTCATCGGCATGATCAACAACGATTGTACCTACTTTATGCTCTAATGCAAAAACTAATTCTTCTCTTGTTTTATTATTGCCATGAAAATAGATTCTACTAGGATCAAAACCTGCAGCAATCGCAGTATAAAATTCTCCAATAGAAACTACATCTAAAGATAAGTCTTGTCGTTGTACTAGGCGCACCATTTCTTTAGCTAGAAAAGCTTTCCCAGCAAAGATAACTTCAGTTTTAATGCCATCGTGTTTAAAGTACTTTTTCATCGTTTGCATATTATGAATCATTTTTGCCTCATCCATAACATACAATGGCGTTTGATACTTATCAACAAGTGCTTTTGCAGTATGCGTTCCAATTAATAATTGATTGTTATTTACTTCAAATTCATGTACTTTTTTCATATAATCATCCTTTACAAAAAATAAAAACCATGGCAAAAGACATGGTTTTAATAACGAACGCTTCTGCCCCTCCGTAAATCAGCGCAATCTTCAATCATTGGGCAATGATTGAGAACAGTCATATGTCTATTAAACATATGCCCAGTATCAAATAGATACTTCGGCACACATTCCTTTCCTTGGAAGTACTCTTAATGTATGCAGCCTCTTAATTTACAGTGATTTAATTTTCAAGTTATTTTAACATAAGTATAGTTAATTGTCTACCTTTTAGTTTTCTAGTAGTATTTTTTCCAAAATATCAACATGATCTGCGATGAATTCAGGTTTTTCATTAATGAGCATATCTTTATCATCAAATCCCCAAGAAACACTCACAATTCTCATATTCATTCTATGACAAGATACAATATCTCTTGTCTCATCACCTATATATAAAACATCATCCGTTGTTAAATCATAGGTTCTTAATAGTTTTTTAAGAATTTTTTCTTTTTTTAAGTATTTAGCTCTACCATATATTTTATCAAACACATTGACATCATATTGATCTGTAAATACCCTGATATTGTTTTCGCTGTTTGATGAAACAATAAACAGTTGATAGCCCTTTGATTTTAAGCTTTTAAGAAGTTCAATCATACCATCAAATGGTTCAATCTCATGCATGACGTGTGAAATTGCAGAACGTGTACGTCTAGCAATTTTTGGTAATTTAAATAAAGAAACATCATGTGCTCTAAATTTATCCATAAGTGATAAAGTTTTTAAATGATCAAACTCTTCTTCTGTTAGTTGTTTGATATTATGTTGTTCAGTGACTTTAGTATAAACATGATAAGCAAACGCTCTTGTGTTTGCAATTGTGCCATCAAAGTCAAATATTAATGTTTTGACCATAAGTATTCCCTCTTTCGCATTAATATTGTATCATATTTGCATGTGATGTTTATCATTTTTCCATTATTTACCTATTATTTTCCATTTTTAGATCATTCATTTGTTTAATACATATGCTGATTGATAATATCTAAAATTATAGATATTTATTACCATTAAGTTTACGACCATCTCTAAAGTAACTCATTTAAAGATGTCTTATAAAAATGTTATAATAAAACAAAAAGGGGAAATTATATGAATTTACTTATATGGATTATTTTTGGAGCTTTAGTTGGTATGTTTGCAGGATGGATTACCAAAGATAAACGTAGTTTACTTGGAAATATTCTCGTTGGTGTTATCGGTTCATTTTTTGCCGGTTGGGCAGGATCCGGATTTCAATCTTTTCAAACAACTACAATTACTTGGAGTGGATTTTTCACATCAATTATAGGTGCAATCGTATTTGTTGCTCTACTTAAATTATTCACTAGAAAATAAAATGTTTTGTTTTACAATTTGATACATTATAATTATTAAGTCACTTCGTTTAAGAAAGTGACTTTTTTATTTATAAAAAAAATTACCATTTAGGTAATTTCATTTATGTTGGTAAATTCATACCAAAATCAAATTTAATTGGAGGCCTCAAACGGATTTGAACCGATGATCAGGCAGTTGCAGTGCCTTGCCTTACCACTTGGCTATGAGGCCTTATTGCGCTATATCATTATACATGTATATTGCATCAATTGTCAATTAGTTTTTAGTATCGTTTTTTATCTTTTCAATCCATTTATCCATACTCTTTGAAATGAAGTCATATGTTTCATTAAAATTATTCGAATAATATGGATCAGGAATAGATTTCCCTTTGTGTTTTTCATCAATATCTAAGTATAGAAACACTTTATCTGCATATCGTGGATTCATTCTTTTAAGATCGTTAACATTATTTTGATCCATACCGATGATGTAATCAAAGGTCTCAAAATCAACAAGTGAAATTCTTTCTGCAAACATGCCTTCAGTACTTATAGATAAATTAGATAAAATTTTTCTTGTGCCTGGATGCACAGGATTACCAACTTCCCAGCTTGACGTCGCTCTAGATTCTACATATATATCATTATCTAAATTCAACTTTTTAATATGATCTTTGAATAAGGCTTCTGCCATCGGTGAACGACATATGTTGCCTAAACATACAAATAATACTTTTTTCATCATGATCACTCCTTGTGATATTATAACATAATTCATCACTTTTATATATTTTTAGCACTTAAATATTGACAGTGCCAAAACATTGATTTATAATAATATTGGCAATTGATATAGGAGACTGCCAAAGGAGGAATGTTTATGAATTTTACACAAATGGAAGATTACAATAATGACCCTAATATTTTAGAAAAATTTGGTCGTAATATTGTTGAAGAAGTTCGTAAAGGTAAAATAGATCCTGTCATCGGTCGTGAAGACGAGATTCGTAGAGTCATCAAAATCTTATCAAGAAAAACTAAAAATAATCCAGTACTTATTGGTGAACCAGGCGTTGGTAAAACTGCTATCGTCGAGGGTTTAGCAAGACGTATCGTAGATAAAGATGTTCCACTAGGATTACAAAACAAAATCATTTACGAACTTGATTTAGCATCACTTGTCGCAGGTGCTAAGTTCAGAGGTGAATTTGAAGAGCGCCTAAAAGCTGTATTAAATAAAATAAAAGCATCAGACGGTGAAATTATCATGTTTATTGATGAAATTCACGCGATTGTCGGTGCCGGTAGAGTTGATGGGGCTATGGATGCATCTAACATGTTAAAGCCAATGCTAGCACGTGGTGAATTACATTGTGTTGGTGCGACTACACTTAATGAATACCGTAAATATATAGAAAAAGATAGTGCACTTGAACGTAGATTCCAAAAGGTTTTAATTAATGAACCTACACTTGAAGATACCATCAGTATACTAAGAGGATTAAAATCTAGGTTTGAAGCACATCACGGTGTTCATATTTCAGATCCTTCAATTATCGCAGCAGCAACACTATCTAATAGATACATCTCAGATCGCTTCTTGCCTGATAAAGCAATTGACCTTATCGATGAAGCTTGTGCTTCTATTCGTATGGAAATAGATTCAATGCCTGTCGAACTTGATGATGTAACAAGAAAAATCATGCAATTAGAAATTGAAAAGACGGCATTAGACAAGGAAACCGACCCGATTTCTAAAGATCGTCTATCAAAGATTAAAGATGAAATCAAGGTCTTAAAAGTTAAAGATAAAGATTTGAGAAAACGTTGGGAAGAAGAAAAATCTCAAATCAATAAAATTAAACAAAAGAAAAATGAACTTGAAACATTAAGAAACGACTTGCAAAATGCACTTAATGATAATAACTATTCAAAAGCTGCGGAACTTCAATATTCAAAAATTCCAGCGCTAGAGACTGAAATTAATCAAATGTCTGAAACTAACAGCGGTGATGACAAATTATTAACTGAAGTCGTTACCGAAGAAAGCATTGCAGAAATCGTATCTAAGTGGACACAAATACCAGTATCAAAACTCATGTCTGGAGATAAAGAAAAACTCCTTCATTTAGAAGAGAGTCTACGTCAACGTGTCATCGGGCAAGACCATGCACTAAAACTTATCAGTGATGCAATCATTAGACAACGTGCAGGTATTAAAGATGAAAATAGACCAATTGGATCATTTCTATTTCTAGGACCAACTGGTGTTGGTAAAACTGAAGTCGCTAGAGCTTTAGCTGAAAATCTATTTGATAGTGAACATCAAATCATAAGAATTGATATGAGTGAATACATGGAGTCTCATAGTGTCTCAAGACTTATAGGTTCACCTCCTGGATATGTTGGATATGATGAAGGTGGACAATTAACAGAAGCCGTGAGACGCAAACCTTATTCTATTGTCTTATTTGATGAAATAGAAAAGGCACATCCTGAAATATTTAACATCTTACTTCAAATATTAGATGATGGTAGACTAACTGACAATCAAGGACGTACCGTTGATTTCAAAAATACAATTATTATCATGACATCTAATTTAGGTAGTCAATTACTGCTTTCAAATGAAACTGATGCAAAAACGAAAGTATCTGATTTAATCAAACGTACATTTAAGCCTGAATTCTTAAATAGAATTGATGAACAAATCATATTTAACCCACTAGGATTAACTGTTCAAGTCAAAATTGCAGAAAAACTTCTTAGAGAGTTATCATTAAGATTACAAGAAAAAAATATTGATTTACAATTTGATGAATCCGTTGAAAAATATGTAATTAAGCATGCGTTTAACGATGAATACGGTGCAAGACCACTTAAACGATTTATTCAAAGAATGATTGAAACATTTATCGCAAATAAAATGATTGACGGTAATCTTTTACCACACCATAGTTATCAAGTAACGATAATTGATGATGATATCAAACTAAATGAAAAAAAGTAGAACGAAACTTAGACTGAACCCCTTTTAGTAGACACTAATAAAAAAAAGGGGTTAATAACAAAATAAGAAACACTTCTATATAATTGATATATGGAGGTGTTTTTATTATGGCAAAAAAAGGACAAAGATTTAAGAAGTATGATTTAGATTTTAAGTTAAAGGTAGTCAAGGAGAAACAAGCAGGGGCTAGTTATCAATTCTTAGAAAAAAAGTATAAAATACCATGGGCAACCATCGCAACTTGGATGAGAATGATCAAAGATGATGGTGGACTCGAAGTTAAACCAAGAGGACAAGGCAACAAGAAAGATATCGACTATAAGGAGCGTTATGAAATACTAAAAAAATTCCAGGACTTCTTGGATACCAAAGAACCAAAGAAAAAATAAACTTCATCCATAAATACCGAGGAGTCCACAAGATAACACTGATGTGTGAAGTATTAAGGATAAGCCCTAAGACATATTATAAATATAGATATGTCAAAGACAGAGATTATGAGACATATAAATTGATTAGACGCATATTTAAGCAAAGTTTAAATACATATGGTTATCGTAGAATCACTGATGAACTACAAGATAGAGGTTATGATATCAATCATAAGAAGGTAGCAAGAATCATGCATAAGTATGGATTAAAGCCAACTTATGTGAAAAAACCACGATCAAATAATCAATATGTCAAAGAAAATATTAAACCAGACTTATTACAAAGAGATTTTAATCAAAAAGGATGGGTCACTGATATAACATATTTAATTTATCGCAATAAAAGAGCTTATTTATCAACCATACTTAATCTAGAGACAAGAAAGATAGTCGCTTATCAAATCAGCATGAAAAATGATAATCAGGTAGTGATTGATACGCTTAATAAAGCCATCAAGAAAACAAAAGATCTAAATGGATTAATCATCCATTCAGATCAAGGTAGTCAGTATGTATCCTATGCATATAAAGAAGTCTGTGCATCAAATGGTATCCTTATTTCTATGTCCAGAAAAGGCACACCACTTGATAACGCAGTCATTGAGAGTTTCCATTCACTTCTAAAGAAAGAGACTCTGTACAATAATGATATCAAATCTTTAAAAGAATATATAGCATTCGTGCATAAATGGCTTAAGTTTTATAACACGAAGCGAAGAAAAAATAAAAAGTAGACCTTTTTTTTATCAGTGTCTACTTTTTGGGGTTCACTTCAACTTAGTTCTACTTTTTATTTTTATAATACACCTAAACTTCTTAAACTTACAATAATCACAAATATAGTCACGACCGAACCAAGCGAAGTCCATACCACAAGTTGTCCTGCTAATTGATCATCGTTATCCATTTCCGATGCCATAATAACAGAAGATACAGCTACTGGTGTTGCAAATAAAGCGATGAGCGCAGGAAATACACCATCAAAAGCACTATATCTAAGTGATAATATATAAGCACCTGTTAGACCTATTAGTGGCGCAATAACAATTCTAAAAACTGTACCAAACGCAATTTGATTCTTTAATTTATTAACCATCGAAACTTCAAATTGTCCACCCAGTGCAAGAAGTGCTAATGGCGATGCAGTTTGAGCAATCCATTGAATCACTTGATATAAAAATGGAAGTTGGTGCTTAATCGTAAATACTGGTACTAAATCTCCATCAACTGGTAATAATGATCTAACATATACAAAAATAATACCTAGGATCACACCAATAATTAATGGATTTTTAATGACATTTAATAAGATTGCTTTTGGATCAATTTTCCCAAGTTCATTTCTTTGAAACATCGATAGGCTTACCACTGCTAAAACATTGGTTAGTGGAATAACAAAAGCAAATAAAATTGAAATCACTGCAAGTGCATTAGCACTTCCCATTGCTTGAGCAAGCGGAAAACCAATAAGTGCAAAATTAGATCTAAATGCACCTTGTAAAATAACCCCTTTTTGTTTAGGGTCTTTGACAAATATCACAACAGCAATAAAACCTAAAATAAATATGAAGAATACACATGCTACAGCATAACCTATGACCATCCAGTTGATATTCTCTAAGTTTTCAATATTGTATATATTATAAAAGAGCAATACCGGTAAAGCAATTCTAAATATAAACTTATTTAGTTGTAAAAAAAACAATTTATCTAAAAATTTTATATGTTTTAATATGTAGCCCAAAATAAATAGTAATATAATTGGTAAAATTGCGTTTAACGCAAATAATAGAACATCCATAATAATCCTTCTTCATCAATAATCTTCTACAATTGTAACACAAATGGAGTACAAAAAAAAGAAGCACGCGCGGAATCCGTTACATTAAAACGGACACGATAAAAAAAGAGACATATTAGAAATAAATCTAGTATGTCTTTTTTGATATACTAATAACAATATAAAGGAGCATACAAATGAGAAAGAATGAGAAACATAAAAGCTATAGTATCGAAGAGAAAAATAAAATCGTTTTATTATATCTAGATCAACATATGAAAATGATGGATATAGTGAGAAGATATAATATTGGAAGCAGATCACAAGTCTATAAATGGGTCAAACAATATCAAACATATGGCACTGTTATAGATAACAGAGGGAAAGCAACCAAACAAGATAACCCAAGAAAAGGAAGACCAAGAAAATATGAAGAAGATTTAACATCATTAAGTAAAGAAGCGTTGATAGAAAAAGTGAGGCTGTATGAAGATATAAAAAAATGCCTAGCCTACCTAAAGAAAAGTTAACCAAAGCATATTATCAAGTGATTGATATGTTAAGGAAGAAATATCCAGTTAAGCTCTTATGTAAGACATTAGGGTGCTCTAAAAGTGGATATTATGATTGGATAAAATTAGGTAGGCCAAAACATAAGGCATTTAATGAAGCAATTAATCAAATGGTTAAAGAAATGTATGAAGCAGATGATCGTCGAGGGATTCGAACTGTAAGAATGCAAATAAAAGCGGCATACGGACTCATTTTAACCAATAGAACCGTACACCGCTATATGAGAATCAATGACTTTATAGCCACTGTTCGCGTAAAGCATAGGTCATATCCAAAGGCTAGCAACCATAATATATCCAATGTTTTACAAAGAGATTTTACCACAAATAAACCCAACGAGAAATGGTCGATTGATATATCTTATATCTTTTTAAGAGATGGACTTAGTTATCTATGTGCGATCAAAGATTTATACGATAAATCCATCATCGCATGGCAACTATCAGAAAGCATAGATTTAAGGTTAGTTCTAGATACATTAGATAAGGCATTCACAAATATACCTTACAATCAAAGAACATCATTGATTATGCATTCGGATCAAGGATGGCATTTTACCCATCAATTTTATCGATAGAAATTATTATCTGAAGGCGTGATCCAATCTATATCAGCTAAAGGTAGTAGTGTTGATAACGCTCCAATTGAATCATTTTTCGCAATTTTAAAGACAGAATGCATTTATAGAGAAAAACATCTATATAAATCAAATGTCTATACTGTGATTGAAAATTATATGTGTTATTATAACAACGAGCGTTTACAAGAAAAAATAAAAGAGCTCGCTCCTATAGAGTATAGGACTCAAGCTCTTCAGTCTCTTTTTTATTAGTGTCCGTTTTTAAGGAACTAATTCGCGTGCTTCTTACTTTTTAGAATAGTCTTGTTTTCTAACTGTACCATCAAGTTTATGGATAACGATAGATGAGTCTTGATTTTCTGCTAAATCCTTTGCATATTCAATAGCTTCGGCTTGTGTTTTGAAAAATTTAATTGTCTTTGTAGACCCTTCTTTTCTGACACGCCATTCTTTATAATGAGGGGTATTTTCCTTCTTATTTTGTGAGATGTGATATTTTGCTGGCTTCTTAGGTGCATCTTCTTTTTCTTTATCACTCTTCTTTGGAGCCTCTTCTTTTTTTACAGCAGGTTTAGGTGCTTGTTTTTCTTCTTCTTTTTCTACGACAGGTTTAGGCGCTTGTTTTACCTCTGCAGGCTTTACTTGTTCCTGCTCAACTGGCTTTGTAACCTTTTGTTCCTGTTCTACTTTTTTTAAATCTTTTTCAGCTTCTTTTCTAGCTTTGCGTTTTTTAAAAAACCACATATGAAATAATCCCCTTTTCTTTTTTATTTGTCTTCATTATAATATTGCTATTTAAAAATTACAAGATTAGTGTACACAAAGTAAAAAAAACACCTACAAAACAGGTGTTTTTAATCATTATTTACTTTATTTATGCTTTTGGTTCTTCTTTTTCGGGTTCAACCACTTCAGGTTCAACTTCTTTAACTTCTCCTTTATTTGCACCTAAGAACTTAGGTAATTCCATACCAGCCATGTTAAATAATTCATTCATTGGTGGAATTGATTTCATTAAATTTTGTGCAAAATTAGCTGTAGATGATTGACCATCTTTAGAACCAGAGTCCCAAACAGTAATCTTATCAAATTTAAGATTTTGAATTGCTTTAACTTGAATTTCAACAAGTTGTTCTAATTTATCTGCAATAAGTAATTGAACAGCCTTATCTGGGTTATTACCAGCAGCTTCAACCAATTGTTTGAAACCTTCTGCTTGTTTAGATAAAAGTTCGAAGTTACCACGCGCTTCTGCATCCAATTTAGCAAAGATTGCATCGGCTTCACCTTTAGCTTCTCTTCTTAAAACTTCAGCAGCAGCTTCAGCTTCAATTTCTCTTCTTTGTTTATCAATTTGAGATTTAACAATAACGTCTGCTTCCAAAGTAGCTTTTTCTCTACTAGCACGTGCAAGTTCGGCAGACTTTTGAGCTTCATAAGCTTCTTCTTTGGCTTTGGCTTCTGCAGTTCTTTCAGCAGCTGTAGCTCTTCTTAAGGATTCAGCTTCAATTTCTCTACGATCGGCATTAGTTTTAGAAATATCAGCAAGCGATTTATTTTCCCCTTCAACGGCAATCGCATTGGCAGATGCCACTTGAACTCTTTGATCTCTAACGGCTTGTGCTTCCCCAATAGACCCATCACGAGTCTTTTCAGCAACGCTCTTCTTAGCATCATTAATCGCTTTAGCAGCAGCTTCCTTACCTAAGGCTTCAATATAGCCTGATTCATCACTAATGTCTGTAACGTTAACGTTAATTAATCTTAAACCAATTTTCTTTAATTCAGATTCAACGTTACCACTAACAGCTTCCAAGAATTTATCTCTATCGGTATTAATTTCTTCGATATCCATAGTTGCAACAACTAATCTTAATTGACCAAAGATGATATCTTTAGCAAGTTCTTGAATTTCACCTAATCTAAGACCTAATAAACGTTCTGCAGCATTTTGCATAACACCTTGTTCAGTAGAGATTGCTACTGTAAATCTAGATGGAACATCAATACGAATATTTTGTCTAGATAATGCATTTACTAAATCAACTTGAATTGACATTGGTGTCAAATCAAGAAATTGATATGCTTGAATAAATGGCCAAATGAATTTAACCCCACCATGGATACAATTCGCTGATTGATTAACACCATCTTTATTTTTAACACTACCATAGACAACTAAAATTTTGTCTGATGGACATTTTCTAACTCTTGATACTATTAACACAAGTATCATGACTAATATAACCACTACGGTTACAATAATTGCAATAACTTCTTCCATTACTATTCTCCTTCGTTATTCTCTTTTTTTATTTTTTGATTTTTGATACGATGACTGTTGTCAAGTCATATAGACCAACAATTGTCACTTCTTGATTGACAAGAATGTCTTCATCACCTTTTGTAATAGCATCCACTTCTATAAAGCGATCTTCTAAAACAAGATTTACTTTACCATGGCCACTGTTTTGTTTAGGCACACGTAAATAAACTATAGCAGGTTTTCCTATAGCTTTTCTGTAATCAATATTTCCTGACGATTCTAATTTCATTGCTTGACGTAGCGCAAGTGCTAGTAAATATGCAGAAATCAATCCCACAATCATACCAATAACAGTTGCTATCCAAGGCGATAGTATATCTAAAAATAGCATCGTCGTCCATGAGCCCATACTTAAAAACGCTAGAATCCCACGAATTGTAAATATCTTTAATCCCCCAATAGATGATAATGGTTCATCATTAATGGAATCAATGTCAAAATCAGCATCGACATCAACATCAAAGTCAACATCCATACTTAAGTCATCAATACCATCAAATTCACTATTATCAAATCCAATTAGCATTAAGATGATAAAAACAATCATGATCAAAGTAGCTGCAAATGCTATAACAAATAAGACTTGTCCATAATTTGTTAACGATTCAAACCACGCACTCATAATGTTTCCCCCTTTTTATAATATAGATATATTATACCATATTTATAAATCAAGATTAATGATTTTCAAACCATTCAGTAATTTCACGTAATCGCTTAATTCTAGCTTGTGGCTTACCGCCTCTAGATAATTCGTGTGTTTCACCCTTAAACCAAACAAATTTTGTATCTACACCTTTATATTTTAATAAACTATATAATTGCATAGCTTGTTCAATAGGACAACGATAATCTTCATCAGAATGTATGAATAACGTTGGCGTTTCCATATCTTTTGCATATTTTATTGGTGATTGTTGCCAAATCAAATCGTAATTATCAATCGGCGTCGCACCTGTTTGATCTTTTGCAAAATAGAATCCAATATCTGAAGTTCCAAAAAATGAAATCCAGTTAGAAATACTTCTTTGTGTAACTGCAGCTCTAAATCTATTTGTATGTCCAATAATCCAATTCGTCATAAATCCGCCATATGATCCACCAGTTACATATTGTCTGTTTGTATCAATTTGAGGAATACGTTTGATGATATAGTCTAGATAATCCATAATATCCTCATAATCTATGGTTCCATATTTTCCTCTGATATCAGCAAATGCATCACCTTTACCATCAGACCCTCTAGGATTGCAGTAGACAACAATATATCCTTGATTTGCCCAATATTGCATTTCATGATAATAGATAGCACCATATACTGTCTTTGGACCCCCATGAATATCTAAAATCATCGGATACTTCTTATCTTTATCAAACTCATAAGGGAATAAAACATGCCCTGAGACTTCATGTGTCTTTTTATTAATGCTATATTTTTTAGGTTTCGCAATATAGTAATCTTTAATTGTTCGATAGTTTAATCTAGTTAATTGTTGGTCACGCCCAAAATTAAATGCATAAATTTCTTGAAGTCTTTGTTTAAGTTGACCCACAAAATAGATCTTGTCTTCAACAATTGTTAATCCTTCAATAGAGCCTTTTGCACTAAATAAATGTTCAGTTGTACCATCAATGTTTAAAGCATGTAGTTCACAGTGATCATCTCTTGTCGAAATAAAGACAATGCGATCATCTTGTTTAACCACTTGGCTTTGTCCTCCAAGTCTAACATCTGAACCAATACTATTCCCTATTGAATAACTATAATATGAGAATAATTTCAAATCATTATTAACAATTTCATAGAAATGATCATTTTCATTAAGCCCGTAAGCTTTATAATCTGTTGCCGCACATACGACTTTATCACCTAAAAATTGAATAAATGAAATGCTGTATTTATCTCCATTATAGATTGCTTTTGTCTCTTTTGATTCCATGTCATAATAATAAACGTGATTATATAGAGCTACTAAATCAGTTACAGGTTCAGCAGTGTAATAAATACGTTTCTTATCATCAGATAATAAAATTTGTCCTACTTTTAATTTTGGATCAGAAATCAATTCAAAGCTGTTCGCCTTTATATCATAGATGTAAATCAGTGATCTTAGTCCATTGATAAATCCTTGTCCGTTAAAATAGAAAGGCACTTCATTGATATCTTCATATAATTTGTTTTGTTTTCTTGCTTTTAAATATTTGTTTCTTGCTTTTTCATCAGTAGTCATGAGTGCTTCATCAGCTTCACTTATGTTAGATGATAAAATTATTTTATCTTTTAATACTTTAACAATGGATACTGGAAATGGAAAATCATAGGCTAATTCAATTTTGCTGTCTTCTAAGTAATATCTATAATAGAGACTATGAAATTCTTTTCTTAATTTTTCTTCTGACTTATTTTTTGCATATGGAAATAAAATGGTATCGTTTGATTCCCAAATAAAAGATCCGTTATCTTTTATTTGAATCAGTTTTGCCATCTTATAGTTTTCAATTTTATATAAATCATAAATATACTTGTTATTTTCAACATCTGCTTTCGCACTTAAAAACGCAACTTTATCCTGTGCGGGACTCGCTTGCATTTGTGATATAAATTTAAATTTAGTAAATAGTTCAATATCTACTTTTTCCATGCTAATTCACCCTCTCATAATGTATCTATTATAATACATTATATATATAATTTCCATAAAAAAAAGGTCATATTGTGCAATATGACCCACTTTTTAACCTTTAAATTACAAAATTACCTTTTTCGAAGACTTTTACTTCTTTTCCATCTTGAGTTACACCAACGATTTCCATATCACTGTTACCAAACATAAAATCAACATGGTTCATTGAGTTATTGTATCCTCGTTTTTCAAGAGATTCTACAGATGCGCCAATACCATCCTTGATATTCATTGGATATGCACGACCTAAAGCCATATGGCATGATGCATTTTCATCAAATAATGTATTTAAGAATAAGATACCTGTATTAGAAATAGGAGAATCATCTGAAATTAGGGCAATTTCACCAATATATCTACTACCTTCATCAGTATCTAATAAAGCTTTTAGTGTTGCTTCTTCTTTTTCCGCACCAAAATCAACAACTTTACCTTCTTTAAATTCTAACCAGAAGTTTTCAATTAACTTACCTTGATAGTTTAATGGTTTAGTTGCTACAACCTTACCTTCAGTGCCAAATTTAGAAGGCATTGTAAAGTTTTCTTCTGTTGGAATATTTGGATTGAAATAAACGCCATTAGCAGCATTTTCGCCACCACCAGCCCAAATGTGATCTTTAACTAAAGTCACTTTTAAATCTGTTCCAAGACTATTTTTAAATGTTAAATAATCGAAATTAAAGTCATTTAAAATCTTATTGTGTTTTAATAGTGATTCATTATGTGCATCCCATTCAGCAATTGGATCGTTATCTTCTAGAACACGGCTTGCATCAAAGATTTTTTGCCATAATGTTTCTACAGCTTCTTCTTCACTTAATTCAGGGAACACTTGTTTAGCCCAAACTGGATTTGGTGCGGCAATAATTGTCCATTGAGACTGGTTACCCATCATGTGTTCTCTCCAGAATTTTAATGCTTTACTACCAGCAACCATCGCTTTTGATGATTTTTCAGGATCAACATCTTTATTTAATCCAGGAATCGGTGAAGATACTGAAATAAAACAAGCATTTGTATCTACGAAATATTTATATTGTTCAATTTGATATTGTGGAATTTCAGTGATCGTATCATCACTAGCAAATGTTAGGAAATCTTTTCCTACGTATTCATCGCCCCATAGCATAAATACACGTTTTGCACCTGCAAGATATGCTTGATGTGCAACTTCTCTTGCAATGTCAACAGTTTCAGTTGATGCGCGAACAACAACATTTTGATCTTTTTGTACATTAGCACCTACAACAACTGCAAGTTTAGCTAATTTAGTTAATAAATTTTTACTAGGCATAAAAACATCCTTCTTTCTTTTAATGATTAAATATATTTTATCATATATTGATTTACAAAAAAGATGTTAATAGACATTTTGTCCACTAACATCTGTATTTTTTGTTTAAACTTCTTATTCAGGAATTGTAATAATTCTTAATGAATTTGTAGTTCCGTGTTGTTGAGCCCAACCAGAAGTAATAATGATTTGTTGACCAGCAACAAAACCATTAGCTTTAGCAACTTCAACAGCTACACTATCATACTTAGTATAATCTGTAACGTCTTCTCTATAAGCAGGGAATACGCCATTATAATAAGCCAAATGATAGCAAGTGTCTTGATGGTCAGTAATCGCTAGAATAGGTACTGAAGGTCTAAATTTACAAATACGTCTTGCAGTACCACCAGTTTCAGTAAATGCAACAACAGCAACAACGTTATCTAATGCTAATGCAGTTTGAGCAACTGCAATACCGATAGCATCGTTAACAGTACCTTGTTGAGTTTCGATTGAACGATCTAAAATTTTGTCATATGGAATATTATTTTCAATTGCTTTTGCAATTGTATCCATAGTTTGAACAGCTTCGATTGGATAATCACCAGCAGCTGATTCTCCTGATAGCATAATACCATCTGTACCATCTAAGATTGCATTTGCAACGTCTGATGCTTCAGCGCGAGTAGGTCTTGGAGAATGAGTCATTGATTCTAACATATGTGTAGCAGTGATGACTGGTTTACCTTTTTCATTAGCTAATTTAATAATTTTCTTTTGGTATAGTGGTACTAATTGAGTTGAAACTTCAACACCTAAGTCACCACGAGCAACCATAACACCGTCAGATACTTCTAAAATTGATTCTAAGTTGTCTACACCTTCTTGGTTTTCAATCTTAGCGATTAATTCGATATATGGTTTACCAGCTTTTTTCATGATTTCGCGAACTTCTAAAACGTCTTCTTTACGTCTTACAAAAGATAAAGCGATCATGTCAACACCTTGTTCAGCAACGAATACTAAATCTGAGTAATCTTTTTCTGAAATAAATGGCATTGATAATTTAACATTAGGTACATTAACACCTTTACGTGTTTTAATGATACCTGGGTTGTTGATTTCACAAGTAATGACACCAGGTGCAACTGCAACAACATTTAATCTCATTTTACCATCGTCGATTAAAAGGTAATCGCCAATAGAAATATCATCATATAATTCATCGCAATCAATGTGGAATTTTTCGTGTGTACCTAAGATGTCTTCTTTATGAACTTCTACGATATCACCTTTTTTGAATTCAACGCCACCGTTTTCAAATTGTCCACAACGAATTTCTGGACCTTTAGTGTCAGCTAAGACACCAATAAATTTACCCTTTTCTTTTGCTACTTTTCTGATCATAGCGATTCTATCGCCATGTTCTTGATGATTAGCATGTGAAAAGTTTAATCTTGTAACGTTCATACCAGCATCGATCATTTTGCCAATCATTACTTCATTATCGATAGCAGGACCAACTGTACAAACAATTTTTGTCTTTCTAATCATATTTATAAAACTCCTATTCTTTTTTTCCACACCTATTATACCATTATCAAAATAATTTAAAAGAAAAAGCCATTAAATGAAAACATTTACATTTTCAAAACGGCTTTTTTTATATCTATTTAACGATAATTTCCCATAAAGAATACAGCAATTGTACCAGGTCCTGAATGAGCACCAATCACGGGACCAATCACACCATACACAATTTCTTTAACACCAATTTCATTTTGAATAAGTTCAGCTGTATACTTAGCATCTTCTATATCATCACCATGTGAGATGAAAATAGTTTGTTCTTCTGGTTTTTCAATACGTTCTTTCATAAGTTCAACAAGTGTTGCAAGTGATGTTTTTCGCCCTCTAGCTTTCTTAATTGGCACCAATTTACCTTCATCTGATACGTGAAGTACTGGTTTAACCTTTAATAGTGATCCAACAAAAGCTTGAGCACCCGATAGACGACCACCACGTTTAAGTGTACCTAAATCGTCAACTGTAAATAAATGGATTAAGTTAAGTTTATGTGCTTCAACCCAATCCCTAACATCTTCAATAGATTTACCTTCTTTCATCTTTAGGTAAGTATAATAGACAAGTAACCCTTCACCCATTGATGCTGATAATGAATCAATGACAACAATCTTACGATCAGGGAAATCATCTTTTAATGTATCAGCTGCAAGTCTTGCTGACTGAACAGTTCCTGATAATGCAGAAGAAAACCCAACATATAATATATCTTTCCCATCTTCTAAAAACGGTGTAAAAAACTCAATAAATTTTCCAACATTAATTAAAGATGTCATTGCCACTTCTTTATTTCTTAAATCTTCATAAAACGATTTTATGCTTAAATTTCTTTCATCAGGATAATGATCAAACGTTTCTCCCTTGATTTCTACCGATAAAGGAGCGACCTTAATATCCATGTCAATAACTTGTTGATTTGTCAAATCACTACAAGAATCTGTAGCTAAAATGTATGTCGAACTCATGTATATTCCTCCAAATAAGTTATATATATTCATATTTTAACACGTTACGCAATTATATTTAAACTTTTTGTTATTTTTTTATATCATATATGATATACCAAATATTATATAACGTTTTCAAATAAATTATATAAAAAAAGGTTGCAATTGTTTTTTATACATGATAGTATTGATTTAATCAAAGCAAAACAGCTTTGGAAATTCCAAGATAGGCTATGAATATAGACCTTGAGTATATGTAATTATTATGTATACTCTAACGTTCTAGTCCTTGAGTATACGTTAGATGTTATCTTCGTTACTTGATGATTCTTAGTCCTTGAGTATAGAAGATATTTTTTTTATTTTCTTTTTCAAGGATGAGAAATTATCCTTGTAAACTTCAAAGTCTGTGGATCAGACTTTTTTTATTCATTAAAGGAGAAGAGAGAAAATGAAAAAAATATTATTAGGTTTATTAACTTTAGTGGCTGTAATTTCACTTGCCGCATGTAATGAAGGTGGCGCATCAAATGTGTTCGATTTCATATTAGATGAAAGTTTTGACGAATTTATCGTTATGGAAACTTCAGCTGATTATCCACCATTTGAAAATATTGAAGAAGATGCAGATGGCAATATGACAGTTGTTGGTGTCGATATCGAAATCGCTAAAGCCATCGCGATGAAAGCTGGTAAAAACTTACGTGTTGTTCATAAAGGTTTTGATTTCTTAATCACTGATATTCAAAACGGTGTTGCTGATTTTTCAATTGCTGCAATTACACCTACACCTGAACGTATGGAACAAGTTGATTTTTCTAACATTTATCTACCAAGTGAAAACGATCAAGTTGTAGTCATTAACAAAACTGATGCTGATTTATATAAAACAATTGAAGATATCAATTTAGCAACTATTAAAGTCGGTGCTCAATTAGGATCACTTCAACAATACTTATTGCAAGACTTAACACCAGATGCTGTTAATAGTGCACAAATTATCCAAGATTTAAATACTTTATATACAAACCTTGCAAATGGCCAAATTGATGCACTATATTCTGAAATCACAGTAGCTGAAACACATATTGCACAAGATGCTTATAAAGATTTAATGATCGCATTTGAAGTAGATTCTCCATATGCAGGTAATGCTGTCGCAGTACAAAAAGGTGATACTGAATTATTAGCTATTATCAATAGTGCAATTGCTGAATTAATCGCAGATGGTCAAATTGAAACATGGGTTGATGAATATTCAGCTTTATATGAATAAGATCAATGCTTAATTTTGATTTCTTACTAAACGGTACGAATATAAGGTTACTATTTCAAGGTCTATTGATGACCTTGATTTTAGCCTTTCTAGCGGTATTTATTGGCGCGATATTAGCAACCCTTCCTGCTTTTATGCGCATGAGCAAAAATAAAGTCTTAAAAGCGATTGCCACAACTTATGTAGAAGTCATCAGAGGTACGCCTATGCTTGTCCAAGTACTTCTTATCTATCAATTGATGCGTTTGCCATTAATTCTTTTTATGGGATTAGATATGGGATCATTTATCCCTGGATTAGTTGCACTTGTGATTAATTCTAGTGCTTATATCAGTGAAGTCATCCGTGCTGGTATTTTAGCTGTAGATAAAGGACAGACAGAAGCTTCAAGATCTTTAGGCATGTCACAGACACAAACAATGATTAAAATTATATTACCTCAAGCAATCAACAATATTATTCCAGCATTAGGTAATGAATTTGTTACGATTATAAAGGAAACTTCAATCTTTATGTATTTAGGTATTGCTGAACTTATGTTCCAAGTCAATATCATTAAATCAAATACATTTAGAGTTACTGAAGTCTATATAGTTGCAGGCGTATTATATATGATTTTAACGATACCGTTATCTAAACTTATGAATATGCTTGAAAGGAGATTACGTTATGCCTACGGTAAATAATATCATTGAAATCAATCATTTAACCAAGACATTTAACGAAACACTTCATGCAGTAAATGATGTGAATTTAACCATTAGTAAAGGTGAAGTTGTATCTATTATAGGCCCAAGTGGTAGTGGTAAATCAACTTTACTTAGATGTATTAATTTTATGGAAGTTCCTACTTCGGGTGATGTTATATTTGAAGGTACATCCCTCTCAATTAAAGATAAAAGTATCAATACCTTACGACAAAAAATTGGTATGGTATTTCAATCATTTAATTTATTCCCTCACTTAAATGTACTCGATAATATAACAATCGCCTTAACAACCGTTTTAAAAAAGAGTAAGGCTGAATCCATTGAAACAGCCAAAGCTTTATTGAATAAGGTTGGCTTAATAGATAAAATAAATAGTTTCCCTGCTCAGCTTTCGGGCGGTCAGAAACAAAGAATAGCGATTGCTAGAGCACTTGCTATGAATCCTGATGTCATGCTTTTTGATGAACCTACTTCTGCACTTGATCCTGAAATGGTTGGTGAAGTATTATCAGTTATGAAAGATTTAGCTAAAGCTGGTATGACCATGGTAATCGTTACTCATGAAATGGGTTTTGCTAAAGAGGTCTCTGATCGTGTGATTTTTATGGCCGATGGTAAAATCGTGGAAGAAGGCACACCTTCACAAATATTTAATAAACCTAAAAAAGATAGAACAATTGATTTCTTAAAAAGAGTGAATCAAAAATAAAGACTGGAAATTTCCAGTCTTTTTTTAACGATTTACTTATTTAAAACTTCTTCTATGATCATAAGACTATCTAGATTGTCTACTTCATCTTCAAATATGTCATATAGTGCATCAGATCTTTGTTCAAATTGATCAACGGTATACGAAACATCCAATCCAATGATGTGAAGCGAGATGATCTCATCTGAAATTTTATCTTCACCTTCTTTGGTATATGTGAAAACTGGATACTCTGAATTTCTCCAAGTATCAGAAATGCTTGCACCATTAAGTCCACCTGAAAATAACTCGACATCACCATGATATAATGCGTAGCGATTTGAATCTAATTTGTGAAGTTCATCCCAGCCATATACTTCGTATAAGTTCACCATATAATAGTCAGGTGTGTAAACAAACTTTAACTTATGTTTTACAAAACTACCATACATGACCATTGACGTCGGTTCATTATCTAAAGTTCGATAACTAGCAACTTCTTTTGTAGATGCAAGATAAATATGAGTAAAATATTCTGTACCTGAATTTCGATAATAGAAAATATCCATATCTTCTTTAACTTGATCTATATTCGTTTTAAGATATTCGACGTCTATCTGATTTGTATTTAGGTTTACGTAATAAGATGTTTCACCAATACCTTCAATAAATCTACTAAAGGATTTTAATGCCATTTCATTATTCTCTATAAATCTTCTTGTAATAGTTAATTCTAAAACTTTTTTTGATTGATCACTGATATAGCCATAAATTTCTATCGAGTGCTCAAATAAACTATCTTCATATGAAAAGCTCAGCCATAAAAACTGATCTTCTCTATAAAAATTAAAATCTTTAATGCGATTATTCGAATAAAACCTTTCGCCTTCATCTAATTCTAAATCTTTAATGGCACCTATTGCCATATTAAAGTAAAAATCTTTAAACAGATAAAACTGGGATAAATGAGCAGGAATAGTCAAATCACTATTTAAAAGCCATAAATTATCACTTAAAACTCTATCATCAGATAGGTTGTAATTAACATAATCACTACGCTTTATGACGTCTTTATCATCTAAATCATTATCAATATATCCTTCTTTTTCTGACATATTGATAAACGTATCAAGATTTTCAGGATAGTATGTATCAACTGCATCATTAACCATTTTTAAATAATCTTCAAATACATATTGGGATGTTTCCCAATCATCATTACTTTCATTTTCAAAATAAGGATTTGATAGATGATTATTTCCACATGCATAAAGTACGACTAACAACAGACTCATTAATATTAAATTTAAAACTCTTTTCCTCATAACCCCTCCAATTTATTTAAATCAAAAATATACTGATAACAAGCGTGCCTAAGAAAAGTATGATTTCAAATACATTTACTAGAGTATATCTTATGTTTAATGAATCCTTATCAAAACTTAGATCATGCCATATAATATCATTAAGAACTTGATTTTTAATCACCGTTCTAAATGCAAATCGATTAACTATTGCATATACAACATATGAAATAGCTACAGACCCCAAAATCAATAATGCAGTTAAATTATCTCTTAATAAAATGAATATCATCAATGTGATAAGTCCAGACAATAGCGTCATATGATGTAGAAATAAAAAATGTTTATGATTCATTTTGAATTGTTCATCATAGTAAGAGACTTTATAAAATTGATTTAACTTTACTTCGTTATATTTATCATCTCTACCAATGGCTTCAAGTTTCATCTTTAATGCTTTAATCAGTTCCCAAGAACCTATTACTTCTTTCGATATGATGATAGGATCTTGATGTCTAGATGATATGATGATAGAACTTCCTGTAAATTTATCCTTTGACGATTCTATATAGATGATATCTTCATATAAAACCGTATATTCAATTTTATGATTTTCAAAAGAAATACCATCATCTGTAATTATATATTTAGTTTGTCTTCTTTGTTTCATATATCGAATAGAAACAAAACATAAAAATAACAGTACACCAGAAATAATTTCTTCAAATGAATGATCATGAATGCCTATAATAATGATCGTAGCTGATATTATAATGTAAAAATAGGAAGCGATTGCTGTGCCGTTTTCCTTTTTTAACTGATATGTTTGGTTCATCGTCGTCTCCTGTGTTAATTAATTATGCAAAAATTTGAATTACAGCACCTAATATAACTGCCAATACTAATAAACCTATTTGAATATAAAATACATTTCTAAGTCTTTTTCTAGCAAGGTCTTTATCATATGGAACAACTTCCCATGAGATTCCATGATTAGACTCTTTTTTAATTGCTTTTGTATATTTGTATAACTCTACATAAATATATGGAACTAAACCTAAAAGTAGAGAGCCTATAACCGTCATTGAGATGATTTGAAAATCAAAAGCAGAAAACAGTATACCAACAACAATATGCGACACCAAAACTATAGAATATCTTGGAAAATAATATCTATTTCTTTCAAATGATTGATCTGAAAAATAAGATGTTTTAAAAAAGTTATTTAATTTTTTTTCGTTATAAATATCATTTTTTTCCATCTCATCAAGTTTTGTTTTTAAGTTTTCTACAAACTCACCGATACCATTAACAACCACTGTAAGTCTTAAAGGCTTATTTGTCGTTGAGTGAATGACTAACCATCCACCAGTGTATCTAATACTTCTAGAATCTATGAATTTAATATCATCATATAAAATCGTAAACTGTTTTTTATAATCCTCATAATAAATCCCCTCATCAGTTAGCATATATTTTGTCGTTACTAGTTTTTTATAAAATCTATTCATAAGAAAAAAATAGAAAACAAAAAACAATGCTAAAATGAGCAATCCATAAGCCTCTGCTGCAATACTTGCAATAATTAGTACAACAGCAAAAATGAGCATAGTTGGCAACAGAAATCTTTTTATATACTTTAAATGCTTTCTATATACGTACGCTTTATTCATTTTATTCCCCCTCGAATTCTAAAATAATTTTATTTAATAAACCTTTTGAAAGTGGTCCTCTCATCGGTTTAATTTCACTTAATTGATTCATAGGTACAAAAATCACTTGATCGACTTCATCATTTTCGATAAATTGACCACTATCAACTTTCGCTTTAAAGACAATCCACACCAATCGATTCGCATCCATGGTTGTTACATGGTAAACTTCTAAATCCTTAATCTTATAGCCAGATTCTTCATAACACTCTCTTTTGGCAGCATCTTCCAAGGATTCACCTAAATCTCTATAACCCCCAGGAAATGTGTATAAACCTGTTCTTCTCATACGAACCATAAGCACTTCGTTCTCTTCATTGGTTGCAAACACTACAGTAGATACATTGACCCAGTTATCCCAATCAATATACCCACAAGAACACTGTTTATAAGGCTTATTTTCGACTTTTATGTATTTCTCTAGTCTTAACCCACAATTTGGACAATATTTCATAGATGAGCCTCTCTTTGTTTATGCTTTACTATCTAATATCCAACCAATATAGCTTGCTATAAAAATTGCGCCTAAACCAATCATCACGACAACACCACTCAACATATCAGTTGCCATATGATCAATTATCGCATTGATCGCCAAAATAACGATTAAGATAAACGATATGATTGCAAGACCCAAATTTATTTGTTTTCTATATTTCATAAAATCCCCCGATATATATTTATTGTTTTTTTATTCTAGTATAATAATTTTCACGATCTTCATGATCAATATATGCACCATTATTTTTTTGTGCTCTAAGTGATCCTAGATTTGTTTTTTTACAACTCATGTAGATCATATCTTCTTCAATTAAATCTTTCGTAGCTTCTAAGACTAACTTTAAGCCCTCTGTAGCAAACCCCTGTTGACGATACTTTGGATGAATACCAAATCCAATATGTCCAGCACTATCCCTTAAGACATCATTTAAATAATGTCTGACTTTAAAAAGACCAACGATCAATTCATCTTGCCACAAGAAAAAATATGTATCTGGTACATGACCTACAGGTATATCAATACCATTTGCATGATTGATAATCTCTTTAGCAAACTTATTTGCGAAATCATTGTAACTACATCCTGCATATTTGTTGATAAATCCATTTTCATCAAATGGTATTTCTTGTAAATATTGATATTCTTTTTTTAAATCACCCAAATTAAATTTCTTAACATATAACATGATTTGAGCACCTCATTAATTTATCTAAATTATAACATAAAAAAAACTTCCTACAAAGGAAGTCTTTAATTTTGTATTGCGTCAATAAGACTTTGATTACCTTCTGCCTCAATGACTAAATTGTTGATATCACCTAAATAGGTCACAGTGACTAAAGTTGTGCTCTTAAACGCATTCGCTTCAATATATGTAACACTTCCAGGTATAATAAGTGTTTCGATACCACTTTGTTCAAATGCATACGATGGAATAATCTCTATACCTGATGGTAACTCAAAATCTTTTAAAGCGAATGTTTGATAGAAACTTCTAATCCCAATTTGACTAAGTTCATCTGGTAAAATAATGTGTTCTAAATCCCATGCTCGATAAAATGTAACATGATGAATCATTTCAATATCGTAGATTTCTACAGTCTTTAATGTATTTGGAATCAGCTCATTACTTGTATAAGTAGCACTACCAAAAATATAGGCTAGCACATCAGTACTATTTCTAAGTTCATCACCTGATTCTCTTTTCTCACCTAGGAAAGGCACAGTTAGAGAAGTTAAATGATCTGCGCCTTCTAAAACACCGATACCCATGTGTTGTACTGATATTGGGAAGGATATTTCAATAAGATTTTGTGCATTTGCAAATGCTCTTTTTCCAATAGACTCTAAATGACTATTAGGCTCAAAAATAATCTCTTCTAAAGCAATTGCATTTTCGAAAGCTTCATCTTTAATCACTTCAACATGTGATCCAATGGTTAATGTCTTTAAATTATATAAATCTCTAAATGTATGACTTTCAATCACTTGATCATTTACAGTTAAATGCTCAATAACGATTGGTACTAATTTAATATCACCATTTGTTTTATATAAAATATTGTTTTCAACATAAAAATTTGGGTTATCATCATTGACGGTAACAACTTCTAAATCTTCAAGTACTGATGTTGAATATATATATAGATCATTAAGTGATGCATTAATATTTAATGTCGTAATATCATAATTGAAATTTCTATCAAAAGTAATTGTAGAAACATCAATGCCATTAATTTTTTCAGGTACATCATATATCAATTCACTTGTTTCTACTGTTAAATTTAATCCACTGTGATTCACAACTAAACGATATGAACCAAAACGTATCCAAGAAACCGAAATCAAAAGTATAGAAATGACTAAGAAAATCATTTTAGATGATTGGAAAACTACTTGATATCGTTTAAAATTTTGATACTTAACAAAATTATATATCATTAAAATATCTAGTAAGTATACAAATACTAAATTATAAGCAGTACCTACAAATACGATAATCATTACAATGTTTAGATACAAAATAATTGCATGTCTGATCACATCTAATATAATATGAAGCACTTTTTTATAATAGAGTTTAGCAAAAATCAATCCGACAATCGATAGGATTAACAAAACCGGTAGAATAAATCGGTTGAGTATACCAAAAGCCTCATTTTTAATATTATTTAGAAATAAGAAATCTCCCATAAAGCCTTGAATAAACAATTGAAATAATAAAGCTAAAGATAGTAATACAGAAGTGTATTTTAGTTGATTGACTTCTTTATCCGTATGTCTAGATATTTCATATAAATGATTATCATAGCTAAATAATTTTTTACGATCATTACCACAATATGCACAAACATCTTCTGATGATCCATGGATATGTCCACATGTACATATCCAATAATCGCTATAGTTTTCAGCGATATATTCGATACGCTCTTTTGTTTGATCTGTAAGTTTTGAAATCTCGTTTTTATATAAAAATCTCTCAAACCCTAATTGATGTACTGACTTTGGTTGAGTAACATGTATTAATTTATACTGTTCAGCTATATAAGTCTTATCATTCGTATTGAACTTAGATATGATAACAGAATCAGAAAAAGTGATATCGCTATGCTTTACTTCTAAAGAAAGAATTTGCTCACTAGATGAGACATCTACTAATATATTTGTGTTGCCAACTTGAAAAGAGATAACCTTTATATATAAACTTCTATCATTAAAAACCACCAAGTTGACTTGATGATTTTCTATTGAAAATGATTGAAGATATAGAGGATAGTCTACATAATAGCTATTATTTTTTTTATCCATTTTATCAACCTAATAAATTAAATACGACAATCGATAATACAATATTAATTAAGCAAGAAATTAATAATGTATTTTGATCCATTCGGTATTTTTTATATTTTTCAGATGTTTTATCTCTCTTAATTGTACCATTTTCTTTATAGTTATCTCTGTCATAATGTGAAACACGACCAAAATAAAATGCTAATTCAAGTAACGCAAAAACAACCAATACAATTTCAAATAAGACCTCTCTTTGTGAGGTGAAATAAATGATACCACCAATCACTAAAGGGATGCATATTAAAATTATTAGGTTCTTTACATTTATTTTCATTTCTCCAACTTCTTTCTACGGCAAAAAAGTACTCATCATGAGTACTTTAAGCTTTTTTCCATTCTTTTAATAATTCAGGTGTTGCAAGTACAAAGCGGTCAGTTGATATTTCAATAAACTCACATGCTTCATAATCAATGTCACCTTTTTCATAAACAACCTTCACTCTATCATCTTTAGATTTAGGGTCTGGTTGTGGAATTGCAGTTAATAACGCTCTTGTATATGGGTGAATTGGATTTGAATAAATTTCTTTAGCATCTCCTAATTCAACAATATAACCTTGATGCATTACAGCGATTCTATCAGAAATATATTTAATAATAGAAAGGTCATGTGCAATAAATAAATAAGTAAGGTTATGTTCTCTTTGTAACTTTTTAAGTAAGTTTAGAACTTGTGCACGAATCGATACGTCAAGTGCTGAAATAGGTTCATCTGCAAGCACTAATTCTGGTTCAATAACCAAAGCTCTAGCAATCCCAATACGTTGTCTTTGTCCACCTGAGAACTCATGTGGATATCTAGATAAATGTTCTGGTAATAAGCTTACATCTTCTAATATTTTATAGACTTTTTTTAAGCGATCTTCTTCATTTTCAAATAATTTAAAGTTATATAGACCTTCTGAGATAATATAATCCACATTTGCTCTATCATTTAGAGAAGCTGCAGGATCTTGGAAAATCATTTGAATTTGTTTCTTAGTAGCTTTTCTCTCAGCACGACTTAATGGTCTTGAAATATTTTGGCCTTTAAAGTAAATGGCACCTTTAGATAAGTGATTAATCCCAATGATTGCTCTTGAAATTGTTGTTTTACCACTACCGGATTCACCAACTAAACCAAATGTTTCACCTTCATAAATTTTGAAATTTAAATTATTACATGCTCTAACAACTTTATTTCTACCAACTTTAAATCTAATATCAGCATCTTTTACTTCTAAAAGAATTTTTCTACCAGTTTTTTCATCTACAGTTGGTACTTCATTAGGATAGATTACTTTTTCTTTTTTATTTTTACTGTTCATTTTTCATCTCTCCCTGAATAAATTTCTGCCACACGTTTAGAAATCTCTGAAATAATTTTAGGTCTTTCTACTTTAGGTGCTCTCTTATCAAGCAACCAAGTTTTTGCATAATGTGTATTAGAGACTTTAAACATCGGTGGTTCTTTTACAAAATCAATCTTCATAGCATATTTATTTCTAGGTGCAAATGCATCTCCAATCACTTCATTAAATAGTGATGGTGGTGTACCTTCAATTGAATATAGGTCTTCATCTTTAACACCTAATTGTGGTAAAGATGATAATAATGCCCATGTATATGGATGTTGTGGATCATAGAAGATATCATCTGCTGTACCTAATTCTAGAATTTGACCAGCATACATAACAGCAACTCTATCCGCAATTTCAGCGACCACACCTAAGTCATGTGTAATGAAGATAACTGTAAATCCATATTCATCTTTAAGTGATTTAATAAGATCTAGAATTTGTGCTTGAATCGTAACGTCAAGCGCTGTTGTTGGTTCGTCACAGATCAGAATGTCAGGTTGACATGCAAGTGCAATCGCGATAACAACTCTTTGTCTCATCCCACCTGAATATTGAAATGGATAATCCTCAAAACGCTCTTCAGCGTGAGGAATACCAACTCTTTGAAGTAATTTAATAGCTTCTACTTTTGCTTCTTCTTTTTCTAATCCACGATGAAGTCTAATAACTTCAGTAATTTGAGACCCAATACGTCTTAGTGGGTTAAGTGATGTCATAGGATCTTGAAAAATTGTAGCAATTCTCTTTCCTCTAATTGATAACCAATCTTCATTCGAATGAAAATCTGTTAAATCAACACCTGCATATTCTATAGATCCATTGCTGATTTTACCATTTTCATCAAGCATACCAATTAAACATTTAGTTAAAACTGATTTACCTGAACCTGATTCACCAACAATAGCTATTGTTTCTTGTTTAAATATATCAAGTGATACATTTCTAATTGCAGTTAAATAATTTTTACGAACTTGAAATTTCACTTCAAGGTTTTTAATAGAGATAATTTTATCTCCTTTTTTCAAATCACTGTTGAAAGTTAAAATTTGTTCTACTTCTTTATTGTTTTTATTCATAAATTTTACCTCCTAACGGTGTTTCTTCGGATCAAGTGCATCAGAAATCGACATACCTAATAAGAAGAATACGAAAATGACAAATGCTAATAATATCGCCGGTGCTAATAATTGGAATGGATAGGTAACAAAGTTAGCACGTCCTAAATCCAATAACGCCCCAATTGATATAGAACTTGATGGTAATCCTAGACCGAAGTATGATAATGTTACTTCACTTGAAATCATATTTGGAATCGTAAGTGATGCTTCAGTTACGATAACACCTAATAGATAAGGCAGTAAATTTCTAAACATAATTCTATGTGATGGTGTACCTAAAGTTCTAGATGCGGTATTATATTCTCTATTACTAATAATAAGTACTTGATTTCTAACAAATCTCGCAAGACCTACCCAACCAACAAGGGTTAGAGAGATCATTAATTTAATTTCGTTGCTGACTTCTGGGAATCTATATGAGAATACGAATGATAATAACATATAAATTAATAAACTTGGAATATTAACAACTAAGTTATATAATTCAACGAAAATTGGATCTAATCTTCTGAAATAACCCCAAATAAGACCAAAGATTGTACCGACAACAATAACGATGACACTATTGATTAAAGCTAATCTTAAAGATAGTCCTGCACCTGCCCAAACCATGAAGAATAAATCACGGCCAGTGGCATCAGTACCCCATAAGTGAACACTGTTTGGTGCGATATTTCTATTTGCTACATTAAATTCTAAGAATCCATCTGGCGTAAATAAAGGAATAATAATTGTACCTAAAACCAAAATTGCCAAAGTAACTAATGCAATCCATGAACTTGGTTTTCTAATAAATACTCTAAATACAGATTTAATATATGAATAAGGTTCAGCTAAAATCTTTTCTGATTTTAATGCATCCAACTCAACAGGAACAAATAAATCATCCTCATTAACTTCAGGCACTTCTTTATTTAAAGAAAGATTATCAATTTGATTTTTAACTTCTTTTGCCATATTAGATATCTCCCTTCTTAGCAGTTAATTTAATACGTGGATCATAAAGTGCAGTGACAATATCACCAAGTAAGAATGCTGACATTGATAAAATACCATAAATGATTGTTAAACCTTGAATAACTGCAACATCTGGTCTCGTTGCACGAAGTGCAGAGATCATAAGGTTACCTGTACCAGGTATCTTCCAAATCATTTCAACAAAATATGAACCAATAATTGATGCGATAAATACCGCAGGAATGTTTCTAATTAATGGTACTAATGCATTTTTAAGCACGTGTGTATACATAATTCTATTTTCTGATAAACCTTTAGATCTAGCGAATTTAACATAATCAGATGATAACTCATCAACCATGAAACGTCTTACCCAAAGTGAAGTACCAGGAATAGACAAGAATACAATAGAGAATATTGGTGGTACTAAGGTTATCGGATTATTAGGATTATAGAAATAACTAAAATTTGCCCATCCAAAAGGTCCATCAGGTCTACCTAATATATTATTCA
Organism: Acholeplasmataceae bacterium; assembly: GCA_963678355.1. Lineage (GTDB taxonomy): Bacteria > Bacillota_I > Bacilli_A > Acholeplasmatales > Acholeplasmataceae > WOFB19. The sequence goes on from OY782823.1 coordinate 1,109,011, forward strand.
TTAATAAGAAAAATACCAATGCTGGAATAGCGTAGTTTAAGACAATAAACGCACTACCAATCTTATCAACTGTTCCACCAACTTTTTTAGCCATCGCTACCCCTAACGGATAACCTAAGGCATAAATAAAGACAACAGATGTTAATGAAATAAGCATGGAAATACCCATACGTTCACCAACTAAAACGGTAACTTCTTTATTCGTATCCATTGAGATACCTAAAAAAGATGTACCTTCCCAATAAGCAATTGGAGTAGTCCAAGTTAAATCCCAAATGATTGGAATACGTTTTGGAAAAGGAAGCACATTATATACATATGTCCCAATCGTACTTAATACGGATACTGGTTCTCCTTCTAGTGTATATCTACCATAAAGAAATAATTGTCTTGCTTTATATGCTTCTGCTGCAACCTGACTTTGACCAGCTAATTTATTGTATGCGTTAATATCATATAACTGACTATCTGGAATAGCACGGATCAAAGTGATAACTACAGCGATTAATAGTATTAATGTGATTAAAGAACTCCCAATACGTCTTAATATGTAAAGGGTTGTTTCACTCGTAAAAAAACGCTTAATAGCATTCCATACTTTAGCGAAAATTTCGATGATTCGATTCTTTTGTTCAATGTTTTGATTCATTATTTATTAGCCTCTTTCTCATATAATATTTCATAAAATAAATTGCATGTTTAGTGAAGTTATATCTTATGAAATAACAAGATATAATAGGGAACAAGACAATTGTTCCCCATTACTATCTTATTAATTGTATTTATTTATTCTTATGCGTTAGCTTCGTAATCAGCTACAACAGCAGCTCTTAACTCTTGAGTCATTGGAGTTGCAGAAACAATAATGTTTTTGAACTTATCTGAAGTTAAACCATAAGCAGCTTTACCTTTTTGGTAAGGAATTACTTTAGAAACTACTGGACTAATTGAAGTTGTAGTTCTCCAAGGAATAATGATTGCAGATACGAAGATTGCATCATATTCTGCTAATGCTTCAGCAGCATATCTTTCATCAGTTCTTGTTGGGTCAGTAATTGCTACAGCAGCTTCGTATAAGTCACGGTAAGAACCCATAACTTCTTCAGCGATTGCATCTTTAGCAGCTTGAGAAGCTTCGTCACCAACTAAACCATATTGTTCGTAGAAATCACCTTCGATAGTGATTGTATGTAAGTAAGTTTTTGGATCGGCATAGTCAGGACCCCAACCACCACCAAATGATAAGTCATAGTTTGAAGTAACCCAAGTCCATTCAGATCTTAATGCATCTGATGAAGCAACGTTAAATCTTACATCAACGATTGGATTATCACTATCTGGACCAACTGCGTCTAAGATAGCATCGAACATAGCTTTTTCATATGCTTCAACTGTAACACTTCTTGATGCTACATAGTCAATTGTAATAGGGAAATCTGATTCAGCAAGACCGTCAGCTAATAATGCAGCTTTTGCATCTTCAAAATATTGAACAGCTTTAGCGATATCATAAACAGCATCTTCACCTTGGATTGAACCTGATAGAGATACACCTGAAGTACCTTGAGCAGCATTGTAAGCTTCATCAACATAGTCAGCATAATCTTTACCATTATATGCAGTTAATTCACGGTTAGTATAACCTCTCATTAATAACATTGATGGATCTGGTGCAGAAGCCATTCTAGCAATGAAATCCATACCATAAGTGAAACCTAATCTGAAGTCAGCATTTAAGATTGCAGCTTTAGTAGCAGCTTGTTGTGCAGCTGTTTTAGCTGGAACATCAGCACCGTTCTTAGTAAAGTCTGAACCATAATCATAAGTATCACGATCAAAGTTCCATACACCAGCGTATACAACATCACCAATTGTTAATACACCGTTAGTTTCAACGTTTGCAGGGTTTGCAACTGTACCAGTACCATCAGCACCAGTAACATATTTTTCCCATCCAGCTTCATCATCTTGGCTTACTGTGAAACCATCGATTAAGTCAGCTTCATACCATTCACGTAATGTAGATGGTGTTGCAGCATTTGGAACATATGTTAAGTTAACATAGTCTACATATACATGATCGTAATCATAATAGTAACCATTTTTAACCATTTCGAATTTGTTTTCAAATACGTGACTTGTAATTCTAAATGCACCGTTAACTAAGATATAGTTTTCAGTAACACCGAATGCAGTACCAACTTGTGCTAAATAATCAGCGTTTGCTGGTAAGAATGGTGAATAAGTTAATGCTGATAAGAAGTAAGGTGCTGGTTCAGTTAAAGTATATTCTACTTCATATTTAGAAACAGCCTTAATACCAACGTTAGCAAAATCAGCTTCTTCACCTGCAGCTAATGCATCAAAGTATTCTCCTGAACCTTTAATAAATCCAGTAACAATAGTAGATGTTTGAGAACCGTTAAGTGGATTTAGAACATATTCTAAACCAGTAACGAAGTCTTGTGCAGTAACTTCTGCAAATGGTTCACCAGTTAAGTTATCAACCCATTGAACACCTTCTTTTAATTGGAAAGTGTAAACTTGATCCCCGTCTGCATTTTCAGACACTTTATAACCTACTGCTAAAGCTCCAACAATGGCACCATATTTGTCGTTTTCTACTAAACCATCAACCATGTTAGTATAGAACATTGAATTCCATTGTGAGTTTGCTGTTAGGTAATTGAATTTTTCTTCAGTTACTTCTGATGTGTAATATGTATTGTAAGTATCAGCAACTTCGAATTCTTCATCTCCAACCTTATATACTCCGTCTTCCACAAGTGGATTAGAGTATTCATTAGCTAATGATGTATAACCATCAGCAAGCGCAGTTTCTTGATCATACATTTTTTCAATTGCTGATCCGCTACCGCCGCCACATGCCACTAGGACAAATGCTGCTAGTAATACAACTAAGATACTAAAAAATTTCTTCATTCTCTTCCTCCTAAGATTTTAAATCCATTATCTCTCCAATAATGATTTTAATTTATTATACTTAAGTAAAAATCACATGTCAATGAGAAAGTACAATTTAATGGTTAAAATTGCCAATGATAACGCTTTCTATACAGCAAAGTCATTTTTTTGGTGTATTTTTTCCAAAAAATTATGTTTATTTTTAAAAAAAGTACAGTATCTCATCCATATTAAATCCGAATTATACGATGTTTTTAACAGAAAATCAATTGTAAATATATTAATATATTTTCAATATAAGCTAATAAAGAGCTTCTTATATTGTAATATTCATCAGTATCTTCAAAGCAAATTCTTACATATCCCTATTTTTTACAAAACATATGTAAAAAAAAGTCTAATGCTTAAAGCACTAGACTTGGTCACTATTTTTTAAAGATGTATAAAATATTGTGTGGTAGAAGATAGGCTTTAAAAAATAGTGTGGTATACCACCTAATTTTGGAAAGCTCTATTTTTTTGTATAAAAAAGAAACCCTGTCTTATACTATAGTTAACTGTCATAACTTAAAGAAAGGAGGGTTTCATGGATTATGATACCATAAATATATTACATCTAGAAACAATTAGAGACAAGATTCAATTATTAGAAACGAGATTTGAAGAAAACCAATTAATCATAGAATTACGATTTTATAAACAAGAAATGATCTGCCCAGTATGTGGATCTGATCACATTAAATTTCATCGCTATTTATATAAACATATTATTCATTCAATCTCCACACATCAAAAAAATATGATTAGATTACATCAAAGAAGGTACCAATGCAAGGTATGTAAGAAAACATTTAGTGAATCAAATCCATTATCGAATAGCAATGAAAATATTAGTTTGTATACTAAGATATCAATATTAAATTATTTAAAAGATTATAACCATACCTTCACATCAGCAGCAAAACATTACTACATATCTATTCAGTCAGTTATTAATATATTTGATTCATATGTAGAATCGAAAAGACGAAAGTTACCTAAAGTCATCAATATTGATGAAGTCTTCACTTCTAGAACACATGATTATAAATACGCATGTGTGTTATATGATTTTATAGACAAGAAAATCATTGATGTCTTACCAACCAGACATAAAAACTACTTGATTAGATATTTCTCTAGAATACCTAAAAATGAGTTAGATCAAGTTGAAGTGGTGGTGATGGATATGTGGACTTCCTATAAGGAAGTCGTGAATCTATGTATCCCAAAAGCAAAGATAGCTGTTGATTCATTTCATTTGATCAGAACGCTTAATGAAATCATTAAACGTCTTAGAATTGACATGATGCATAAATACAAGCAAGACAAAAGTAAACCTGTACATGAAGATATGTATTATTACATGTTAAAAAAATTTCATTACTTCTTCGTTAAAAACTATGAAGATATCTATGATGGTAAGATTAAGATTCATAAGACTGGCCAGTACTGGCATAAATCAGATATCCTTCATTATCTATTATCCATTGATGATGATTTAAAAGAAGCCTATATGTTAAAAGAACGGTATCGAGAATTTAATTTAACAGCCGCCTATGATACGTGTGATGATGAGTTAAACAACTTAATCCATCAATTTAGAAATCATAAAATCAAAGCACTGCGATCATTTGGCAAGACACTCATTAATTGGAGAGATGAAATTAAGAATTCATTTTTAGTCTATGACAGTCGAAGAATATCAAATGGGCCTATAGAATCTGTTAACAATAAAATCAAAACTGTGATTAAGACATCTAATGGTATAAAGTCATTTAATAGACTCAGGAATAAGATTATGTATTCAATCAATAAAGACGTTCCAATTAAAAACAAATAAATAGAATAGTTATGGCAGATAAAAAGGCACTCGTCTGAGTGCCTTTACATTACCACATAATTTTAGAGAGGTCACATTGACCACACTATTTTGGAAAGGTCTATTTGGTGTTTACCACACTATTTTTTAAAGACCCTTTTTTAATTGTTTTTTCATAACATTAATAAAATGCGACATACGCATCTCTTTAATTTGAATTATTAATCATTTTATCTATGATTTCTTTCATGTATTCCCAATCCCTAATTTTGGTTTGAAGTAATGTTTTTCCTTTGGTGGTTATCGCATAGTATTTTCTTTTCTTACTAGAATCACTTTCAACCCAATAAGATGTTAAATAACCATATTGAACTAATCTTTTGAAACTGGTGTAAAGCGTTGCTTCTGTAAGATTGAAATTTCCTTCAGTCAATGCTTCTATACGTTTATTTATTTCATATCCATATGAATCTTTTTCGTTAATTATACTTAATAAGATCATATCAGTATGTCCCCTTAAAGCATCACCGTTTAAATTCATTCTCTTTTCCAATCTCTAATGTAATCTATAAATAAAATAATTACAAACAATATACCCCATATTAAGTAAAATGGTGCAATAATACTTTCTGTGACTTGGATATTATCCGCAATATAACATATTAACAATACTGCGATTGAAACAAAGATATTAAATATCGGTAATATCTTACGATACTTGATGATTTTAAATAAATTAAGTATAGTAACAGTCAAATAAAGAACTATCAATATGCCTTCTAATATAACTATAAACCTAACTATATTTCTTTGATAGAAAACATAAGTACGTAACGTATGGGTCAAATCATAGATAAGGAAAATAATAGCTAAACCATTTAATACAGGATAAAAATATTTACTATTAAAAATTCTTTTTCTCTCATATGACTTATTTGATAAAAAGTTTTTTGCCTTCATGCCTATTGATTCAACATCATCTTGACCTGATAATTCTCTATATTTTCTCATTAACTTTCGATATATCAATATAAATATTGATCCAATGATAGCAAGTATGATAACGAAAACACCGGCTGAAAATAAATAGATTGCATACAGATCATCAATATCTATACTACTTAAAGTATCAGCAATAGTGATTGTTATTAACATACTATAAATTATCGAAGTAATCATTAGAGATAAAGATAGTGCCCAAAATGTGAAATTTGTTTTCATATAAGAAAATGTCTTATTTAAAAACAACTGATATTTATCAATATCATATTCTTCTCTTTCTGAAAATTTGCTTAATTGATATAGGTATACTGCACCTACTGCATATAATGTAATACTTATACCAACTATAACGATACCGACAACGTTACTAATCATTGTAGCAATTAAACCAATCACTGATAAAATCGTAGCAGAAATAAGCATCATTTCCGCGATTTCTGGCTTATATGATGCTTCACTTGATTCTTCTTCTATGAAGTCGCCAATTGTCTTAATTGTTTCAATATAAGCAAACTCTTTATCACTAGTTTTTTGATAAAGTTCATCGTATCTCTCAGATAAATTCGAGATAATCTCTTCACTCTTTTCTAGATGATCTTTCGATCTATCATTTCTTAGTTTAAAATTTACATAATCTCTTATTTTATTATACATAGCCATTCCCCTTACCTAATCTGTTTAGGTATATTATATATTTATAAACAAAATCTGTCAATATAGTAAATATATTTATCCCATAGAAAAAAGTATCTTATTACTACCAGACTTCGAAATACACCGTATTATAAAAAGAAAAAAGGTTTGATACAATCGCATCAAACCTATGTTTTTAATTTGAGTTGTATGACCTATTTTGATACAAACTTGTTTTTTGCGATACGCCATCTCATATATTGTTGGCTTATCATTGTTGCAAAGGTAAATTTGCATTCAAACTTGGTACAAAATCGGTCCATCATCACCTATTATTTGATGCTTGTATCAACCGTTGATTTGCTTTTCCAATTTCCTAAGAGAATCCATTATCTCATTAAATGAGGGTTTATCCCCAAACAACATATCTTGCATCGCTTTATAATCTTTTTCAAGTTCATCAATGCGATACTTATCAGGAACAAGTTTTAATGTTCCTTTCTTAGCTAAATCATATCTTGCCCATCCTCTTGGATAGAATTTCTTTTTAAATTCAACTACTTTATCAAGGAGATCAATATCTTCTAGCAGACCATCTAACGGCTTGCCTTTATACATCATATACAAATCATAGTAATGCCTTGAATATCGGTCAGGAATCTTTGATGACCTCGGACGATATGCCTCATGATGAAGTATAGTTGCTTTCTCCCAAAACGTTCTTGTTGGTTTCACTGTAAGCACTTCTGAAAATGATTGATTCATGACATTAGGATAATAATCATCGATGTATGGACTAACTCTAATAACCTCTGATGGTGTCCACGCTGCCAGTGGTCCAAACTCGAGTCTTATCGTATTCAAGATTGAATAATTATTATACAACCTTGGATACTTAAAGACAATTATGTTTTCCTCAGCTTTATCGCATTCCATATCCACATCAAATCCTAGCAAATCACTTAATCCTGATTTGATTTCATCGAGTAGAGTGTTTTTTATAAATGCTGCAGCTTTCTTATTAATCGCTTGATTGTACCTATTTTGTTGAGTATTACTTCTATTCTCATAAGGTTCATTTTCAGGAATACTAAAAACAGTCCAATCTAGTATTAGGTCAATATCTTCTGAAAATCTTTTGATCAGAGAATATCCTTTTGATAAACTAGTTCCACCTTTGAATGTGAATGCTTTCTTAAATTTTGATTTATTGAATAGGTAATCTAGTACTAATACAACCCAAAAGTCCTTTTCAATAATTGCTTCATTCACTTTCATTTTATTAGCTGTGTTTCTAAATATCAATTCGCGTTCTTTATCCTTCAATTTGGCTAATTCATACATGTTCACACCTCGAATATCTCTCTTATTGACTCATAGATCCACGCAGCAGAATGTTTTGACTCCTTTAAGATTCTTTTAATTGTGGACTCATCAAATTTCGCTTTTATTTGATCTTTGTGCATTTCTGTAATATTCCCTCTACCAAGAGCCTTGATGGCCTGAATCAATATTGCTGTATCTTCAGACGTATCATAAATCAGTCGATTATTACTATGTTTAAATATAAGTTCAATATTCCCAATTGAATATGTCTTATATGGGCCAGAACTAACATATATGTACTGCGCTGGCACTTGTGTTGATAGTCCAAGATAATTTAATGCACTTGTACCACTTGGACATATTTTCCAATTATGTGCTCTAGCTAATGCCTGAGCGACTTCATTAATAGACGGAGCTCCATATTCTTGTAAGATTGCACTATTCTCGGGAATATCATAAACACCTGAAATAATACGCCTTATCTCGTTATTTTTCTCCATTCTTTCAAGATTTTTATTTATCGTCTTTATATTACCTAGTTCAATGAAGTCTTTCGCTGTGAAAGTACTGAGCGTTTTTTGTTCAATCTCTTTCTTTATCCTTTCAGCAAATGATTTATCATTATTCATATTGTCACCCCTATGTCGTTATTATTATATACTTTTTGCGACATAATTGCAAATGTTTGCACAAAGTATATGATTACTTTGACTCAATTGATTTATCATATGAAAACAATCTATTACGTGCATCTTTATTCTATACACTTCTTTTTACTGGAGGTCGAGCAACTGAAACTGTTGAACTCATGAAAAGTGATGTTGACATAGAAAATAGATTTGTCGTTTTTAGAGTTGTTAAAGGAAATAAAGAAAGAGCTGTACCTATTTCAGATACAGCTGCAAAGTATTTAAAACTTATGATGGATTCGCATCCATATGATTACGTATTTCATAACTCACTTAAGCATAGAAAGGCTGTTTACAATGATGCTAGGTATTTAGCTAAGTTTCTAAGAAACACGCTAGAAACTCCATATTTTTCATGTCATATGTTACGTCATACATTCGCAACTACATTAGTGAATAATGGTGAAGATCTTGCTATTGTTCAAGACATATTAGGTCATGAAGATGAACGTACTACAAGAATTTATGCAAAGATGAATTTTAAACATATTCAAAATGTTTATAATCTATCATTGAAAACTATTGATTTATTATGAATTTATTATTTTAATAATGATTTTTATTACTAAACATTATTTTTGAATAGATTCCAGTGCTTTTCTTGTTTTTATCATTTCTAATAAAATTATTGCTGCTACTAATACTAAAATTGTAAATCCGCCTTTTAAAGTGCTAATAACTAAAACTAGAAGTGTTTCAGTATTAACATGACTCACATTTCCTGATAGTAAAAGGACTACAGATATAAGTACAAGTATTCCTAATACAGTTTGAATAAAAGTTATTGTTTTCATATTTATTCCTTTCAATAATCAAAAAATATATTAATCGTGTTTATCCTATGTCCATCAGGTTTAATGGTTAATGTACCTGTAATATCAAGGTACCCTGCAACACCATTAGATGCTACAGCAGTAACAATAGTTACGACTAATGCAAATGAATCAAAACCAAGTCGCATATGTATATAATCCGCCCAAACTGTTATAGTATAATCACTATATACACCATTTGAGTCAAAGTTATTTACATCAGCTTCTAAAGTGATTTTATAGCCTGTTACTTCTGCTTCTAATACTTTCATTCCATTATAATAAAAATAATCATTAATTGGTTTAGTATAATAAATAGAATCGGTTGTAAGTGGATCAATTTCTTCTCCATAAGCATCTTTCATATCATATGAGCCATCAAGTGCTTGAGTATAAACTATAGTGTTATTAGATACTTTCAATGTCTCATCACTTGAATAATTAGCATAATTACCTTGAACTATGTGAGTTTTGACCAATTCACTGTTTGGAGTTGTATAATAGATTTCTTTTGTAAATAATATTGAGTTATACACCAATGATAAAGAATTACTATATCCGATTGCCATATAATCATTCCAATGATTGATTGGCTCATAGTGAAAAATAATTGTTGTAGATAAATGGGCACCACTGTCTGCTTCTGGGTCAAAATAAAATGTTGTTGTATGTGTAGATATTTCACCAATATACTGTGCAGAAGTTTCTATATAATTATATAATTCTGTTACAGTAAATTCTGTGATGTTTGATACTTGTTCTCCTTCAACATAATTTTCATTATAATCCACAATAAGTTCTCTATAAGGTACAGTATAAGTTATTGAAGAAGTAGGAATTGAAGTGTAAGTTCCATCTGTTGCATATACAGTAATTGTATACGTTTCATTTGGAGTTAAATTAATTGTAGATAAATCAAACATATTGTTACTGGTATTATATATTACAGAACCAACTTTTACAATATAACTTGTAGCTTGAGAAACTATATCCCATGTAAGAATGTTATCGGTTATATTAACATTAGTAGGATTATAGATTCCGCTACCGCCACTTCCATCTCCTAAATTATCAAAATCGAATCCTATTGCTGAATAAATACTAATCTCAGATGCAGTATCAAGTATCTCATCGACTAAAGCATCATTATCAATTTCTTCCTTATTTTATTCTGATTTTTCTATTTCTTTTTTAGTTTCATCTAATAATTTATCAACCTTTTCTTTCAATTGAATTTTATATTTTGCTTTTTTTTCATCTATCTCAGTATTTGTTTTGCCTTTATCATATGTTTCGTAATATGTTGTGGTAGTAATTTCTTGTAGTGCATTTGATGCACTAACATTTAATGAAGCAGCACTAAAAGTACATAAAAAAATTAACGTAATAATAAAAATTCGTTTCATAATATCCCCCCAATATTGTTTTTTTCTATTATCACATTAATTGCTTAAAATGTCAAATTTAATCAATTTTTTAATTTTTACCCTCATTGAAAAAGCTGTACCTATTTCAGATACAGCTGCAAAGTATTTAAAGTTTATGATGGATTCACATCCTTATGATTACGTATTTCATAATTCACTTAAGCATAGAAAGGCTGTTTACAATGATGCTAGATATTTAGCCAAGTTTCTTAGAAACACGCTAGAAACTCCATATTTTTCATGTCATATGTTGCGTCATACGTTTGCAACCACATTAGTCAATAATGGTGCAGATTTATCTATATCAGGAAAATTAATTATATCATCATTTCCGATTTCTCTTAACTCTGCTAGATTCGATATAATTTCACTGTATGCATCATCAAGTTTAAGTTTTTTTAGCATTTTATCTCCATAATATAAACCTTTATCTTTTAAATAGGTAAAGTTCAAATTATTAAATCTTGTCTCATAATAATTCTTGTTTTTAACTACATTTTCATCAATAAACCACATATATCCATTAATTTTTTTTGTTGGATGTAATTCATGCAATACCTCAAGTTTTAATTCAAAGTTATCAAATTGCCCAGTTTTTTTTGTACTGTCATGATTATCTCTAATTTTTTGTTCTATTAGATAGATCTCATTATTGTATTCAAAACGTTGATCAAAACTGAGTTTTTTTTCTTTACCCTTCACAATATGAGTGATGTTTTTTTCTAAGTTGGTGTATCCATTTTTGCCTAGATAATCAGTAAACACTTCTTCTAAAATATCACCTAATTTGATTTCATTACTTTGTGTAAGATGTTGAATAATTTTGGTTCTAAAGCTTGTTAATCTAAAATCACTACAAAACATAGAGGGTTCATCAATCATTTTTTTTATTGCTTGTTGATACAATTTTCCCCCAACATTAATATGTTTTTCAACAATTTCTTTGAATTCTTCATATATCACACTAATCTCTCCTATTTCATTTTGTATATTAAAGGTAATATTGCAATAGCAACATCTATTCCTCTATCAAATAAACTATAGATAATGTTCTTTGCTTTATCCCATCTTTGATTTTTTGGATACTGTTCAATAATATTCTTCATTTGTTCTATTTCAAACTTTATATCTGCTATGTTTTCTCTTGAAATACTGTCAATATTATTGATATTGTCTATTATAGTTTCAATAGAAACATCCAGTTGTTGATTGTTTAACATTTGATTATTAACAATGATCTCGGGATTACTATCCCTTGGCAATTGTAATAAGTATCCTTCCAACTTACTCTTCATCAGTTTCAAGTCAAATACCAGAACTGGTAAATCATGTTCGTAGACTTCATACAAATATTTATTTTCATATACACCTATTAAAGATTGATTCCAATTATTTAAATTTAAATATTTTGGATAAATTTTTTGATGCAAATTTAAAACTTCAATTTTATTTCCCTCTAAACTATTTTCAATAGCTATAATATCCTGCTTGATAGATTTTTGTTGAACTTCTGTTAACATATTCTTTTCCCCCTCTATTCTAATAATTTTTTTTCAACATTATTGATTGCATTAAACATCGCAATCATTCTTTTTTCCTCCGCAAGTGTACGATCAGTGACACCTAATAAATAATCTACACTAACCTCAAAAATTGAAGCAATTTCAACTGCTTCATCAACACTTAGCTTTCTATTTCCTTTTTCAATCTTAGAAAGCATACTTCTATCAATCTCTTTCAATTTAGTCGCCAAGTCTTCTTGTGTCCAATTTTTACCAGCTCTTAACTCTTTAATTCTTAAATTCATATTAAAACCTCCTTAATATAGCAAAAAATACGCATAAATGGTTGATTTTAGAAATTTTTGTGATAAAATCAACACATAGACATCTTTGCGTAACATCTGAGGTTAAATTCAATTTGATTGTGTTTCAATTCATTTTACGAGAATGAATAAAGTTTGGAGCGGGTGATGGGAATTGAACCCACGTCATCAGCTTGGAAGGCTGAGGTTCTACCATTAAACTACACCCGCTTATTTAGTTATAAAGATTAGATGGTCGGGAAGACAGGATTTGAACCTGCGACCTCCTGGTCCCAAACCAGGCGCTCTACCAAGCTAAGCTACTTCCCGATGGCGTACCCAAGAGGATTTGAACCCCCAGCCTTTTGATCCGTAGTCAAACGCTCTATCCAATTGAGCTATGGGTACATCACTTGAGCCTTTAAACTCATATATCATAGTGCTTTTACACTTTATTTTATTACTGGTGACCCGTACGGGATTCGAACCCGTGAATGCATGCGTGAAAGGCATGTGAGTTAACCGTTTCTCCAACGGGCCATGTGGTGCAGCATGTATAATTATACCAATATAATTAGAAATGTCAATACTTAAAAAGAATTTTTTGAAACATTTTTAGTATAAGACATTTTGCAACAATTGTTCTGCATGTTTTTGCCCAGAAAAGTGAGAAATAATACCATAAACAAACTCATAAACAGCACCGGCTCCTCTTGCTGTAATAATACCTTTATCTTCAATCATTTTCTTATCTGGCTGATATATGCCTTTAGGCATATCTTTTTGGCTACCTGTATATGCAGTAAAATTAACATCATCCAATAATCCAATTTGACCTAAAAATCTAGGACCTGCACAAATCGCAGATATAACCTTATTTTGAGCTTTAAATGTTCTCGCTAAGTCTTTAATATCATGGTCCTCATCAACCGTATAAGAAACATATTTACCACCAGGGATAATGAGTAAATCATAATCATTTAAATCAATTTCTTCTTCAAAGAAGTCCGCTTCAATATTTAATCCAAATGCAGTTTTTATCTTCTTGGTATCTTGAAAAGTTATACTGTCAATTTGATACCCTGCACGAATTAAAAGCGCACGAGTTGCAAGTGCTTCAACATCTTCCATATCATTTGAAAATACAATTAATCCTTTGATCATAATGTCTCCTTACTTAAATATTTTTTGGTAAATATCATTAATTAAGGTTGCACCTTCAGAGGTTTCAAATTTCTTATAATTATCATAGTGCTCATCCATACCAACAATATCTGATACGACTTTTACACTAACTAAAGGTATTTGATAGTGATGTGCGACTTGATATAGAGCAGTACCTTCCATATCACAAATATATGGCACACTCACTGCTTCTGTCATAAAATAATCACCAGTGAAAAGTGTACTTTCTTTTACATAAGGTAATACCTTTTTAACCTTATCAACTAAATCTTTATCTGATTGAAATGCTACAGGACAGTTTGGAACTTGCCCTTTTTCATAACCAAAGAAAGTTAAATCAAAATCATGATACATCGCATCTTTTATTAATACAATATCTCCAACTTCATAGTGACTTGATGCTCCAGCTAAGCCAAAGTTATAGATTTCAGTAACTTCATATTTATTGATGGCTTCAGTAAGTTTCATCGCTGCATTAACCTTACCAATACCTGTTTCTACCAGTATTACATCATCTTTTAACTCGATTTCTTTTAACTCTTCAGGCATAGCACCGATGATCACAATCATTTCTTTTCTCCTAGTATTTGCTTAATCTTAGATACAATCAAATCAACTGCAATATCATGTTTTCTATCATTTGGAATGATAACATCAGCAAATCTCTTAGTTGGTCTAATATGCTTATGAAACATTGGTTTTACTGTTTTTGTATATTGTGAAATAATTGATTCAAGTGATCTTCCACGTTCATTCATATCTCTTAGCATACGTCTAATAAAGCGAGTATCTTCATCCGCTTCAACATATAAATTTAAATCAGATAGGTCTCTAATTTTTTGATTTTCAAGAATTAAGATACCTTCAACAATAATTACTGGTTTAGGTTCAATATGTTCTATTTTTTTACTTCTTGTATGATTGACAAAATCATAAACTGGTTTATCAATAGATTGATAACTAAGTAGTTTTTCGAGGTCTTTAAAAAGCAATTCATTATCCAATGAATTTGGGTGGTCATAATTGGTAGTGACTCTTCTTTCAAAAGGTAAATCACTTTGATCTAGATAATAATCATCATGTTTTAAAATGATAACCTCATCTAATCCCGCTTTCTCTAAAATTTCTTCTACAACTGTGCTTTTACCAGATGCAGATCCCCCAGATACTAATATAAGCATAGGCTTTTCCATAAGATCCCCTACTTCCTTTTAAACAATTATATCTTGCACTCAGGTGCTAATTTTGCTTGTTCTTCTAAATCGATGATATCATCATATTCATGATGTCTCTTAAACCATACGATTGCATAAGGACATGTAGCAACTATTTTTAGTCCTTGTTTTTTAATATGTTCACATGCTTCATACATAAGTTTACTTGCAACACCTTGTCCTCTAAGTGATGGATCTACGTATGTATGATTAATATTTACTGTATCATGATTATAAGCTGGAAATGTAGCTTCAACGATAAGTTTGTCATCTTCATTATTAACGAAAATGCGATTGTTTTCATATCTAAAATTCATGTTATCATCTCCTCTTAAAAAGTATATCATATTTATATAAACAATTCACTATGTTTATATTTCAATTTGTAAATATTTTTTACAGTTATGACTACTTCTTTTTATATTTTATCATTTTTATAATTAAATGTTTTGTTTATAATAAAAAACGATTTTATTTATACATAATTGAATCCTAGTGATATAATGAGGCTAGAATCAGGGAGGCTATTTATGCTAAAAAAACAGCTTTATAGAGAAACTCTTAATCTCATATTATCAGTTATATTTATGATTGCTGCTTGGTTACTTAGTTATTTTATTCACGATGATGGATGGTATGTTCTTCTTTCTTATGGACTTGCTTTTATTATAGGTGGTTATTATAAGGCTAAAGAAGGCATAAAATTAACAATCAAAAACAAATCATTAAACGTAGAAATATTAATGATTTTGGCTGCTCTTGGTGCGTTCATATCAGATGATTATGCTGAAGGCACAATTTTGATTTTTATCTTCGCATTAAGTGGAGTTTTAGAATCCTTTGCAATGTCAAAAAGCGAGAAAGCACTGACGAGTTTGCTTAATCTTGCCCCTAGAACTGCATTACTTATCAAAGATGATGAAGAGATTACAGTACCAGTGAACAAGCTTTCTATAGGTGATGTTGTCAAAGTCAAAGTTGGACAACAAATACCTGTAGATGGCGAAATAATCAAGGGTAGTACATCGCTTGATCAATCTGCAATCACTGGTGAATTTATCCCTGTTTATAGAAGTGAAGGTGATCAAGTTTATGCCGGATCCTTAAATATTGAATCTTCTATTAGAGTACTTACACAGGTTGACTCAAATCACACTGTTGTTCAACAAATTATTAATCTTGTCAAAACTGCACAAGAAAATAAGACAGAAAAACAAACATTAATTAATAAAATCGAAAAATATTATGTATATATTGTCATCATACTATCTATATTTATGATGATTTTTGGTAGTTTATTAGGATTAAGCCAAGCCGAAGCAATCAGACGAGGCATTATCGTATTAGTTGTAGGATCTCCATGTGCACTTGTCGCATCTATTACACCTGCGATGCTTGCAAGTCTTTCCAATGCTGCTCACAAAAGAATACTTATTAAAGGCGGTAAAACCCTAGAATCACTTATTGATATTGATACCATAGTCTTTGATAAAACAGGCACCATCACTTCTGGTATACCTAAAGTTGTAAAAACAGAAATCATAGATTTGTATGATGACAAAGAGGTCATTGATATTTTATATACGTTAGCCAAACAGTCAAATCACCCACTTGCTCAAGCAATTGTAAAATATTATCAAGCAAAAGCTACGGATAAAAAATATAAGACAGCAGAAATATCTGGGCACGGTATGGAAGCTAAAATTGGAGATGACATTTGGCGTATCGGTAAATTTGAAGCTATGCAACATAGCGCTATACAAGAAAGTTATATTACTTGTACATCACTGGGCCACTCGACAGTGAATATCATAAAAAATAATGAAATTATTGGATTTGTTGCGCTTATAGATTCAATTAGAGAACATGTTATTCCAGTCATTGATGACTTACATCAACATCAAATTAAAACATATATGATCACTGGCGATAATGCTTTTACTGGTGCATATATCGCAAAAGAATCTCATGTCGATAATTATTTTGCAGATTGTCTTCCAGAAGATAAAGTAAAGCATATTTCAAACTTCCAAGAAGATAACCACAAAGTTATTATGGTCGGAGATGGTATCAATGATGCCCCAGCACTTGCTCAATCTGATATAGGTATCGCGATGGGCGCAGGTACAGATATTACACTAGAAACTGCTGACATCATATTCATGGATGATAAGCTTGAAGATTTACCAAAAATTATTAAACTAGCAAAACGGATGAGATCAATTACATTACAAAATATTATTTTCTCTATTTCAGTGATTATATTTTTAATGTGTATAAATTTAATTGGAAAATTAGATATTGAATTAGGTGTTGTATTTCATGAGGGTTCAACCATTTTAGTTATCTTAAATAGTTTAAGGCTTTTGAGAAAATAAGAATACGGATATCATCCGTATTTTTTTATGTTACAATGAAAACAAAGGGTTTTCATGATCATAAATCTTAATCGTATCGTTTTACACAACAAGGAGGTGTGGCTATGAATGGACATAGAATTCTCGCAATCTCTCTTGGCATCGCTGTTTTTGCATCGCTGATTGCAATTTTATATGCATTTGTTTTAAAACGAAAAGTACAAAAGATTGAAGTTGCTCATAAGCGTATTGAAGAAATATCTTCATATATCCGCGAAGGTGCAATTGCATTTATGAAAAGACAATACACAATCATTATTATATTTGCTGTCATTGTCGGTTTGATTTTAACAGGGGTTGGATTTGTACCATCACTTATTGATGCTGATGGTGTAGGATGGCGGTCTGCAATTGCATTTTTCGTTGGTGCAATGTTATCTGCTACTGCTGGTATCATCGGTATGCTTGCTGCGACAAAAGCAAACGCAAGAACAACTGACCAGGCAAGAAGACATGGTATGTCTGGTGCACTTAAAGTTGCATTTTCTGGAGGATCCGTGCTTGGACTTACCGTCGTAGGTTTAGGTTTAGGTGGACTTGCAATTTTATTTTTCATATTCTTCTATGCGTTTGGTGGATTTCAAGATAACATCAATACACAATACAGTGCCTTATCCAATGCGATACAAGTTGTTACTGGCTATGGCCTCGGTGCTTCACTAATTGCATTGTTTGGACGTGTTGGTGGTGGTATCTATACCAAAGCTGCTGATGTCGGTGCTGATTTAGTAGGTAAAGTTGAGGAAGGTATTCCTGAAGATGATCCAAGAAATCCTGCGGTCATCGCTGATAATGTCGGCGATAATGTCGGTGATATTGCTGGTATGGGATCAGATTTAACTGAAAGTTATGTTGGATCAATTATCTCTGCATTAACATTGGGACTTTATGCCTTTGTTAATATCATAAGTGATCCTAATACTTTAGGTAGTGGACTTACACCACTTAAATTAGATACAATCTACACTTCAGTCATGTTTCCATTAGTCATTTCAGGATTAGGGATAATCGCTGCGATTGTATCCGTATTGATAGTAAGATCTTCTAAATTCAACCATCCACAGCGTGCACTTAATATTTCGACTTATTTTGCAGTTGGTTTTATGTTTATAGCTAGTTTTATACTAAGTTTCATCTTTTTTGACAAAGACTTAAGATGGGGCATATTTGGTTCTATTGCTACTGGTTTACTTGTTGGTATGATGATTGGATTTATAGCAGAATACTATACATCTGATCATTTCAAACACGTTAAAGAAATTGTTAGAGAATCTCGTACAGGTCCAGCAACCAATATCATTTCAGGATTTAGTATTGGTATGCAATCTACTTTTCTTACAATCATAGTTTTAGTTATTGGTATTGTATTATCTTATCTATTTACAAAAGATATGTATGGCATTGCTTTAGCGTCAGTTGGTATGCTATCAACTGCTGGCATTACCATATCAGTTGATGCATATGGACCCATTGCCGATAATGCAGGTGGTCTTGCTGAAATGTCTGAACTAGATGAAAGTGTTAGAAAAATTACTGACCGTCTAGATTCAGTAGGTAACACAACTGCAGCGATGGGTAAAGGATTTTGTATCGGTTCTGCTGCTTTAACATCAATTGGATTATTTTTCGCATTTGAACGCTCTGCTGGACTTTCAGTAACAACCGGTATAGATATCTTACAACCAGGTGTTCTAATCGGAATCTTTTTTGGTGCTATGCTTCCTTATTTGTTTACAGCGCTTGTAATTAAATCAGTCGGTAAAGCAGCACATAAAATGATTGAAGAAGTCAGACGTCAATATAAAGAAGATCCTGAAATTTTAAAAGGAAACTCAATACCTAATTATGGTACTTGTGTGGATATATCTACTAAAGCAGCCTTGAAAGAAATGGTGATACCAGCAGTTATAGCAATTGCGTCACCTGTTATCATCGGTATTCTCCTTGGAGTTCAAGGATTAGGCGGATTACTTGTTGGTGGTCTAGTTTCTGCAATGATGTTAGCAATCTTTATGGCGAATGCTGGTGGTGCTTGGGATAACGCTAAAAAACATGTTGAAGAAGGTTTCGATGGTGGTAAAGGAACAGATATTCACAAAGCAACTGTTGTTGGTGATACAGTCGGTGATCCCTTAAAAGATACCGCAGGTCCTTCAATGGACATCCTCATTAAATTGATGAGTATTGTTTCTCTTGTTTTAGTACCTATATTAAAAGAAATTGAACCATTACTTGGTGCACTATTTCACTAAATACACAAAAAAGAGTATTCGCTTGAATACTCTTTTTTTCTATGTTATTTTTGTGATTTATATATATTTATTTTACATGATCATTATATCTTTATATAAAAAAATGGCGCCCACACAAGGACTCGAACCTTGGACCCCCTGATTAACAGTCAGGTGCTCTAACCAACTGAGCTATGTAGGCGGATATTATATGGACACACATTTTATACGATTAAATTGTCGTAATTATATTATATCATAAGTAAGATTAGCCTGGCAACGTCCTATTTTCGCTCCTTGGAACTATCGTCGGCGCTGAAGTGCTTAACTTCTGTGTTCGGGATGGGAACAGGTGTGACCACTTCGCCATCGTCACCAGACTTCTCTCAAAACTAGATAAAAGATTTGTCAAAAGATTATTTAAAATTGCTTATTTAAGGTAAAGTCCTCGATCTATTAGTACTGGTCAGCTTCATATGTCACCATACTTCCACACCCAGCCTATCAACGTCATCGTCTATAACGGATCTTACTAATTGGGAGATCTCATCTTAAGGGGGGCTTCACGCTTAGATGCTTTCAGCGTTTATCCCGTCCATACTTAGCTACCCAGCTGTGGCCCTGGTAGGCCAACTGGTGCACCAGTGGTATGTCCACCCCGGTCTTCTCATACTAGGGGCAGCTCCCTTCAAATCTCCAACGCCCACGACGGATAGAGACCGAACTGTCTCACGACGTTCTGAACCCAGCTCGCGTGCCGCTTTAATGGGCGAACAGCCCAACCCTTGGAACCTTCTCCAGCTCCAGGATGCGACGAGCCGACATCGAGGTGCCAAACCGCTTCGTCGCTGTGAACGCTTGGAAGCGATAAGCCTGTTATCCCCAGGGTAGCTTTTATCCGTTGAGTCTCGGCCTTTCCATTCAGCACCGAGAGATCACTAAACCCGACTTTCGTCCCTGTTCGACCTGTATGTCTCACAGTCAAGCACCCTTCTGCTTTTGCACTCTACGAATGATTTCCAACCATTCTGAGGGTACCTTCGGGCGCCTCCGTTACTCTTTAGGAGGCGACCGCCCCAGTCAAACTGCCCACCAGACACTGTCCTCCGTATTACACATACGCAAGTTAGACATCAGATGCACGAAGGGTGGTATCCCAAGGTTGACTCCTCCGAAACTAGCGTCCCAGATTCTCAGTCTCCCACCTATCCTGTACATCTTACACCCAATGTCAATATCAAGTTACAGTGAAGCTCCATGGGGTCTTTTCGTCCTGTCGCGGGTAGCCGGCGTTTTCACCGGCAGCTTGATTTCACCGAGTCTCTTGTTGAGACAGTGCCCAAATCGTTACGCCTTTCGTGCGGGTCGGAACTTACCCGACAAGGAATTTCGCTACCTTAGGACCGTTATAGTTACGGCCGCCGTTTACTGGGACTTCAATTCAATGCTTCGTTGCCTAACATCTCCTCTTAATCTTCCAGCACCGGGCAGGCGTCAGCCCCTATACGTCACCTTACGGTTTAGCAGAGACCTATGTTTTTGATAAACAGTCGCTTGGGCCTATTCTCTGCGACTTTATTTTTTCATTAAAAGTCCTCCTTATCCCGAAGTTACGGAGTCATTTTGCCGAGTTCCTTAACAAGAGTTTTCTCGCGCGTCTTAGTATACTCTACCCACCCACCTGTGTCGGTTTACGGTACGGGCAGTACATAAATTAACCCTAGAAGCTTTTCTCGAAAGTTTGACATCATCATCCTTTACCTACCGGATCTCACTCTTTATAATGTGCGGATTTGCCTACACATTAAGCTCGATCCCTTGTCCCCAATCCACTAGAGGGGCGGATGTTAGCCTCCTTTGTCACTCCATCAGTCTATATACTGGTGCAGGAATCTCTACCTGCTGTCCATCGGCTACGCTTTTCAGCCTCACCTTAGGTCCCGACTTACCCAGGGCGGACGAACCTTCCCCTGGAAACCTTGGGTTTTCGACGGATAGGATTCTCACCTATCTTTTCGTTACTTACACCGGCATTCTCACTTCTAACCGCTCCACATGTCCTTCCGATCATGCTTCTCCGCTGTTAGAACGCTCCCCTACCACTTGACCTTAGTCAAATCCGTAGATTCGGTATTATGCTTAGCCCCGGTACATTTTCGGCGCAGAGTCACTCGACTAGTGAGCTATTACGCACTCTTTAAAGGATGGCTGCTTCTAAGCCAACCTCCTAGTTGTTTGTGCATCTTCACTTCCTTTTCCACTTAGCATAAATTTTGGGACCTTATCTGACGGTCTGGGCTCTTTCCCTTTTGACCACGAACCTTATCACCCGTAGTCTGACTGCTAACCATATTTTATGACATTCGTAGTTTGATTGAGTTCAGTACCGCGAGGTGCGGCCATCACACATTCAGTGCTCTACCTTCATAAAACTTATATGTTAACGCTAGCCCTAAAGCTATTTCGGGGAGAACCAGCTATCTCTGAGTTCGATTGGAATTTCACCCCTAGCCACAAGTCATCCAAACACTTTTTAACGTGTCCTGGTTCGGTCCTCCATTTGGTCTTACCCAAACTTCAACCTGCTCATGGCTAGCTCACCCAGTTTCGGGTCTACAGCACCTAACTTATTCGCCCTATTCAGACTCGCTTTCGCTTCGGCTCCACTCCTTCAAGCTTAACCTTGCTAGATACCGTAACTCGCCGGTTCATTCTACAAAAGGCATGCCATCACTCCTTAACGAGCTCTGACTAATTGTAAGCACACAGTTTCAGGTTCTCTTTCACTCCCCTCCCGGGGTTCTTTTCACCTTTCCCTCACGGTACTGGTTCACTATCGGTCACTAAGTAGTATTTAGCCTTATGAGATGGTCCTCACATCTTCAAACAGGATTCCTCGTGTCCCGCCCTACTTCTTGTTACCCTAGTCTATACATTTTTAAATACAGGACTCTCACCTTCTTTGGTCGGCTTTCCCACACCGTTCTTCTAATGTATAGTTTTGTAACTATTATGGTAACTGGCTGCTCCGCGTTCGCTCGTCGCTACTAGCAGAATCGTTATTACTTTCTTTTCCTGTAGGTACTTAGATATTTCAGTTCCCTACGTGTCACTTCGTATAAATACGATACCATGTCTTCTACATGGTGGGTTGCCCCATTCGGATACCCACGGATCGTCGCGTACTTACTGCTCCCCGTGGCGTTTCGTCGTTAGTCACGTCCTTCATCGCCTCTTAGTGCCTAGGCATTCACTGTGTGCCCTTTTTTCCTTTACCTTACAATTTCTTTTTGCTTTTGACAGCTTTTATCTACTTTTCAAAGATCTTAACTTATTACAGAGATTAAATCTCTGAAAACTGAATATGATGAGCATGTACTTCTCTAAATAAGTACTTGTGAGAATTGTTTTTGAATACTATTTAGTATTCGCCTTTCTCCTTAGAAAGGAGGTGATCCATCCCCACGTTCCCGTAGGGATACCTTGTTACGACTTAACCCCAATCATCAACCCTACCTTAAACGGCTCCCTCCTTACGGTTAGGCCACCGGCTTTGGGTATTGTCGACTTTCGTGGTTTGACGGGCGGTGTGTACAAACCCCGAGAACGTATTCACCGCGACATGCTGATTCGCGATTACTAGCGATTCCGGCTTCATGAAGTCGAGTTGCAGACTTCAATCCGAACTGAGACTATTTTTATGGGTTTCGCTCCACATCACTGCTTAGCTGCCCTTTGTTTTAGCCATTGTATCACGTTTGTAGCCCAGGTCATAAGGGGCATGATGATTTGACGTCATCCCCACCTTCCTCCAGTTTGTCACTGGCAGTCTCGCTAGAGTCCCCAACTTAATGATGGTAACTAGCAATAAGGGTTGCGCTCGTTGCGGGACTTAACCCAACATCTCACGACACGAGCTGACGACAACCATGCACCACCTGTATCCATGATAACCTCCACTATATCTCTATAGCTTTGCATGGTATGTCAAGACCTGGTAAGGTTTTTCGCGTATCATCGAATTAAACAACATGATCCACCGCTTGTGCGGGGTCCCGTCAATTCCTTTGAGTTTCATACTTGCGTACGTACTACTCAGGCGGAGTACTTATTGCGTTAACTACAGCACTGAATTTCTCCAACACTTAGTACTCATCGTTTACGGCGTGGACTACCAGGGTATCTAATCCTGTTTGCTCCCCACGCTTTCGTGCCTCAGCGTCAGTTGTGGCCCAGTAAGCCGCCTTCGCCACTGGTGTTCCTCCATATATTTACGCATTTTACCGCTACACATGGAATTCCACTTACCTCTACCACACTCAAGCCTGCCAGTTTCCAAAGCATCACAGCGTTAAGCACTGCACTTACACCTTAGACTTAACAGGCCGCCTACGCACCCTTTACGCCCAATAATTCCGGATAACGCTTGCCCCCTATGTATTACCGCGGCTGCTGGCACATAGTTAGCCGGGGCTTATTCATCAGGTACCGTCACACTGGTTTTTCCACCAGTCATTCTTCCCTGATAAAAGAACTTTACATACCGAAGTACTTCGTCATTCACGCGGCGTTGCTCGGTCAGGGTTTCCCCCATTGCCGAAAATTCCCTACTGCTGCCTCCCGTAGGAGTTTGGGCCGTGTCTCAGTCCCAATGTGGCCGTTCAACCTCTCAGTCCGGCTACGCATCGTCGCCTTGGTAGTCCACTACACTACCAACTAGCTAATGCGCCGCAGGTTCCTCCTTAAGCATACCCGAAGGTCTTTTAAAACATCGAAGATGCCTTCAATGTTCCTATCCAGTCTTAGCAATCGTTTCCAACTGTTATCCTCGTCTTAAGGGCAGATTACCTACGTGTTACTCACCCGTTCGCCACTCTCTAGTAAACTAGAGCGTTCGACTTGCATGTATTAGGCACGCCGCCAGCGTTCATCCTGAGCCAGGATCAAACTCTCCAAAAATTTATTTTTGTTTTGTTTGTTAATAGCTCTTTTTATTCTTTGATTCGCTCATCATCATTCAGTTTTCAAAGATCTTTTCTCACACACGTTGTTTTTCGCGTGCTTTATTATGATACCATTAGTCGGAGATATTGTCAACAAGAAAACTAAACTTTTTTTCTTGTTTATTTTATTACCTTCCGGACCGGTGGCAACCTTTCTTATTGTATACTATTCAAACATATATGTCAACACTTTTGTGCATAAAAAAACCACTTTTTTTTGTTGACTAAAGTCAACTAAAAGTGGTCATCTTTTTTTATAATTTTTATGCCTCTAATTAGCCATTTACAAGTCTCATAACATCATTAATAGATACATATATAATAAGACCCATTAGTGCGAAAAACATGACTAAATTGGCCGTATTTTCGACTTTTCTGTTAAGTGGGCGTCTAATGATCGCTTCTATTGCTAAAAAGACGATACGACCCCCGTCTAACGCTGGTATAGGTAGTAAATTTAATATCCCAATGTTTATACTCAAAAAGCCCATAAAAATAATAAGTGAGGCAAATCCGTTTTCTCTAACATTGCTTACCAATTGAAAGATACCAACTGGGCCTGATAAGTCACCAATACCAATATTAGAATCTCCTGCTCCAAATAATAGACCGATTGTTGTAAAAACTTCATCTACATCTGATGCCAATTGTCTTGGCGCATATAATAAGGAATAACCCAAATCAAATTCTCCAGATGCCCCAACACCAATTTGGTATACAATATTTTCTGACCCTAAATCTGCTAGTGTTTGTTCAGATATCAGTTCATAAGTCACAGTATTAGGATTTCCGTCTCTTAAATAAGTTACAGTAATATCACCTGTTGTATCATGAGTTTTAAAATAATTGATTATATCATCCCAATTAGAAACATCTTCACCATTGATTTTTGTGATTTCATCACCTACACTAAGACCTGCAGAAGCTGCACGTCCTGAAGTTGAACCAACAATAGCGCTTTGTGCATAATATTCGTTTGTGTTTTCGTTAACATTAGATAAACCTGCACTTTGAATGAATGTAGCAACTAATACATCATCATATGCTAATACTTCACCATCTCTATTAATTGTTATATCAATGATAGGTGAATCATTTTCACCCATGACACGTGCTAAATCATACCAAGTACTAATTGACGTCCCATTAATAGATGTAATAAGGTCGCCTTCTTTGAAGCCTTTTAAATCTGCAAGTGAATCTGATGATACCTCACCAATCGCATTTGACTCATAATTTGGTTCTAAAACAAAGAAACCTACGATAAAGAATAATACAAATGCTAATATAAAGTTCATTAAAGGTCCTGCAAAAATAGTTAAAAATCTTTGCCATAAACTCTTTGATTCAAAACTTCTTTCAGCAGGTGTTACCCACATCCAGCTCTTTTCAGATAATCTGTATTTTGCATTTCTTTTAATTTCATATCTCACGATACCTTCAGCTGTTTCTAACTCAACAAATAAAGGTTTCATATCTTTACCATACATGTCAAAAGATTTAACAACACCCTTAACATCAAAATGGTTAGCTTCATATAATAATATTTCTTCTACTAAGTTATCACCATTGATGATTAAACCAATCGTGTCATCTTTTTTAAACATTGAATCACTGACTGCTTCACCAGCCATTGATACATAACCACCCAGTGGTATAGCACGTACTGAATATTGTGTTTCTTTTCCTTCTTTTTGATATATCAATGGTCCCATCCCTATAGAATACTCATGACACAAGATGCCTGCTCTCTTAGCGAATAACAAATGTCCTGCTTCATGGATTAATACAATTACGGATAGAACGATTAAGAATACAATTAAATTAATTAAAAATGTCATCTTTTACCTCTCCTCATAGTATGCGGTTATACTTTTTTGAATATTGTGATCTGTCTTTATAATCTCTTCTAATGTTGGAGACTTAACATTTTCAAATGTACGAACTTGTTTACTAACAATTTCTTCAATATCTAAAAATGTAATTTTACCATTTAAAAACAATTTCACTGCTGCTTCATTAGCAGCATTCATTACAGTTGGTAACAAGCCACCTTCTCTACCAACAAAATACGCTAATGCCAATAAAGGATATCGATTAAAATCCATCGGTCTAAAATGCATATCAAGAAGTGGCATTTCTTTATCATAATGCATGCGTTTAGGATAATTTAGCGCATATCCAATAGGAATACGCATATCGCTAGCACCTAGACTAGCTTTTATCGTGCCATCATTAAAATAAGTCATACCGTGGACAATACTTTCCTGATGAATCACAGTTTCAATCTTTTCGTATGGCAGATGAAACAAATGATGTGCTTCAATCACTTCTAATCCCTTATTCATCATCGTTGCACTATCAATCGTCACTTTTGGACCCATCGTCCAATTAGGATGTTTAAGTGCATCATCAACGGTGATTTCAATAAGTTCATCACGTGTCTTGTCTCTAAAAGATCCACCTGATGCAGTGATTACCAATTTTTTAATATCTTTTATATCATCATGATCAAGTGTTTGCCAAATCGCTGAGTGTTCACTATCCACAGGTAACAATCTCACTTGATAATCATTAACATACTGATTAACAATATCCCCTGCCATCACAAGTGTTTCCTTGTTTGCCAGTGCAATATCCTTTTTATGTTTGATTGCTTCAATTGTTGGCATAAGACCAGCTGATCCGGCAAGTGCATTGACTAATATACCTGGTTTAGGATATTTCGAGATTTCTAATAAACCTTCATCTCCATAAATAAATTTCACTTTAGGAAATTTCTTTTCATATAGTGAAATTTTTTGTTTTGATCTTAAACATGCTATCTCAACATCAAAAGACGTAAGTATTTTATCATTTTTAGCATCATCTCTGCTAAGTGATACACCAATCAGTTTAAAATCATCTTTTTGTAATTTTAAAATATCAAGTGTTTGCATCCCTATAGACCCACACGCACCTAATATATAAATATTTTTCATATTAAGCCTCCTATGAAACAACTGGAGCTAATTCATAAATAATTAAGAATAGTGATGTTAATAACATCGCAACCATTAAGGTAGAATCAAAACGATCTAGAATACCACCATGTCCTGGAAGTATCGTCCCAAAATCTTTAATACCATAAGTTCTCTTTAAGCGTGAAGCTACTAAGTCACCAATTTGAGCAAATATACTTGCTAAAAAAGTCATAGGCACAATCAGTAATGCTTGAAACCAAATTGAACGCTGTCCAACAGATGAGAAATTTGCAAGTAATGTAATATAACCTTCGCTATTAAAGAAGTCACCAAATGGTGTTCCAGCAATAAATACTTTCCCATAGAATAATGCATAAGCTGAACCCAAAATAGTCGCCATGATTGTTCCTGCAATTGCGCCTTCCCAAGATTTGTTAGGGCTAATATGAGGAATCATCTTATGCTTACCAAATTTAGATCCAAATAAATATGCAAAAACATCGGTTGCAATTGTGATAATGAAAAGATAGAAAATAAATCTAATCCCTTGCATTCTCAAAATAACAATAGATGCAGCGCCAAGTCCAACATAATTCACAATCGTTAATGCTTTACCGACATCAATGCCATTGAAATCTCTAAAGACAACAAGAAATGAAAATAAGATCAAAGTAATTAAGGGTATCGTAATTCGAAGTACGTCATTAATCCCAAGTGGATCTTCAATAAGATTTGAACTAAGCCCACTTACTGAAAAAAACGTTGCGAGTGTTAATACGATAATACCAACCTTTGGCCATTTACCAAATTTCTTATTCGTTTCATACATTCTAATAAGTTCCAATGATGAAAAAATAACAAAAAGTACCATGAAAACAAAGAATGCAGTGAAAAATATGATATTTATATTAAATGGAATAAAAAATACTGGTGCTAATACAGCTGCTAGTACAATGCTAGTTAATAATCTTTTTTTCACTTCAATCCTCCAAATCTTCTGTTTCGTTTTTGAAAACTTTTCAGTGCTTTATCAAACGCTTTTCTATTAAAAGCAGGCCAATATACTTTCGTAAAATACAATTCGGCATAAGAGACTTGCCACAATAAGAAATTAGATAATCTTTGCTCACCACTAGTTCTTATTAATAGATCTACCGGTTCTTTGACCATAAGATGTGATTCTAATTTTTCTTTAGTTATCGGTTTATCACAAGCATTCATTGCATTAAGCAATTCATCATATGATCCATAATCAAGACAAATATTTAATGTAAGTCCTTTATTATCTTTAGTTCTTTGGGTAATATCATCAATAACCTCAATTAAATCTTTAGGTAATCGATCTTTTCTACCTGAGACAATTATTTTAAATTTAATTTCGTCAATACGATCTAAATTCTTATGATAGTATTCAACTGGAAAACTCATTAAATAATTAATTTCTTCTTCCGGTCTTTTCCAATTTTCTGTACTAAAAGCATAAACGCTTAATTTATCTATACCATATGCATTGGCCATATTCGCTACATTAAATAGATTTCTTCCACCCATATAGTGTCCAAATGATCTTGGTTGTCTTTTCTTTTTTGCCCATCTTCCATTACCATCTAAAATGATTGCAACGTGTTTTGGGATGTTTGTAAATTTCATCTTCTATCACCTTATCTTATTATAACCTATTTATAATAAGAATTAAATTTTTTTCTTTTTTTCACTTATTTAATAAAAAAAGGCAGAAATGCCTTTTTCTACATTTTTAATAATTCATTAGATTTTTCTTTAATGCTATCATCAATTGACTTAACAAATTGATTTGTTAACTCTTGAACATCTTCAAGATAACCTTTTTCATCATCTTCTGAAAGTTCAAGTTTTTTCACTTGATCATTAGCCTCACGACGAATATTTCTAATTGCAACTTTAGCTTGTTCACCTAATTTATCAACTTCACGAACTAATTCTCTTCTACGTTCTTCAGTTGGTTGTGGGAAAATTAAGCGAATACCTGAACCATCATTTATTGGATTTAATCCTAAATCTGATGCAAAGATTGCTGTTTCAATTTGTTTTAAAATAGACTTGTCATAAGGTTTAATATATAATTGATTACCTTCAACAACACCTACAGAAGATACTTGTCTAATTGGGCTTTCTGCACCATAGTAATCAACTTTCACATGGTCCAATAAAGCAGGATTTGCTCTACCAGTTCTAACAGCTGCGAACTCTCTTCCAAGTGCTTCAACTGTTTTAGTCATATGTTCTTCAACTTCCATTAATAATA
Source organism: Acholeplasmataceae bacterium (assembly GCA_963678355.1). Taxonomy (GTDB): domain Bacteria; phylum Bacillota_I; class Bacilli_A; order Acholeplasmatales; family Acholeplasmataceae; genus WOFB19. The sequence continues at coordinate 1,138,787 of OY782823.1, forward strand.
AATCTGCTTGTTCATTCATAAATTATTCCTCCCATTTAACGAGTGTACCAATTGGTTCTTCTAGGATGGCTTTTTTAATATTGTCTCGTACATTCATATTAAATACAATCATATTAATTTGATTTTCTGTGCAAATAGATGCTGCTGTTTGATCCATAACTTGAAGATTGCGTCTAAGTAATTCTTGTTGTGAAATCTCATGAAATAGATTTGCATCATCAAATTTCTTAGGATCTTTATCATAAACACCTTCTACACCATTTTTAGCCATTAAAATAACTTCACAATTGAGTTCTGCTGCACGAAGTGCTGCAGCTGTATCAGTTGAGAAGAATGGTGAACCAGTTCCACCAGAGAAAATTAAAACTCTTCCTTTTTCAAAATGTCTTAAAGCTCTTCTTCTAATATATGGTTCGGCAACTGCACTTACAGGTAGTACGGTCATGACTCTAGAAGGTACATTGATATGTTCTAATGCATCTTGAAGGGCTAACCCATTCATGATAGTACCTAACATACCCATATAATCAGCTTGAGCACGGTCCATGCCTAACTCTTCGCCAGTTTTACCTCTCCATAAATTACCGGCACCAACGACAATACCTACTTCAACACCTAATTCATGCAGTTCTTTAATTTCTGTGGCAATTTTCTTCACTGTAATTGGATGAATACCATAAGTACCATCACCCTTTAAAGCTTCCCCACTCAATTTTAGAATTACTCTTTTATACATTGATTGCCACTTCCTTTTTTATATGATTTTAAATTAAATTATTTACGTACTTGTGCTGCAACTTCTTCAGCGAAATTTTCTTCTTTCTTTTCAATACCTTCACCAACAGCAAGGCGTACAAATGATAATACTTTAACACCTTTTGATTTTAAGTATTGTGATACTTTTTGATCAGGATCTTTAACGAAAGGTTGATCTAATAAACAAACGTCTTGTAAGAATTTATTTAAACGACCAATAACCATTTTTTCAACGATATTAGCTGGTTTACCTTCTGTAAGAGCTTGTTGAGTTAATACGTGTTTTTCATGTTCTAAAGTTTCAGGATCTACTTGTGAACGGTCTAAATATTTAGGGTTTTGTGCAGCGATGTGCATTGCGACATCTTTAGCAACTTCTTCATTTTCAACATCAGTGATGTTTAATACTGCAATACGTCCACCCATATGTAGGTATGAACCAAATGCTTGACCATCTTCTTTTACAACTCTTGATACACGACGTAGTGAAATTTTTTCTCCGATAGTAGCAGTTGCGTCAATTAACATTTTTTCAACTGATACACCATCTTTTTCAGCTTTCATTGCTTCTTCATCATTTGAAGCACCTGAAGCTAAAATTGCTTGTCCTACGTTATCTAATAATGCTAAGAATTTATCATTTTTAGCAACGAAATCTGTTTCTGAGTTTAATTCGTAAATAACTGCTGCATTACCATCAGCAACGATATTACATAAACCTTCTGCAGCAATTCTACCTGCTTTTTTAGCAGCCTTTGTAATACCTTTTTCTCTTAGGTAATCAATTGCTTTATCAATATCTCCGTCTGTTTCTGCTAGAGCTTTTTTACAGTCTAACATACCAGCGCCAGTTTTTTCTCTTAATTCTTTGATTGCTTGTACACTTACATTCATGAAAGTTTCCTCCTATTTATATTGGACTTTTATTTTTAAAAAATAAGGGGAAATAATTCCCCTTATTGCATTATTTTAGTAAATCAATAAGTTCTGCTTTTTTAAGGGTTGAATATCCAGATAATCCACGATCTTTGGCGATTGCTCTTAATTCAGAAACTGTTTTTTCGCTAAAATCTTCAGCAACTTTTGCAACTTCTTCTTTAGGTTGCGCAACAGGAGCTTCTTTAGCTACTTCTTCTTTTACTTCTTTCTTTGGTGCAGGTCTTCTGTTATCTCTTGGTTCTCTTGGTGCTCTAGGTGTTCTAGGAGTTACTTGAGCAGCAACTTCATCATCGATTTTTTCGACAACGCCGCCTTGACCTTCGATTACAGCATTACCCATTACAGTTGTAATTAATTTAACTGCGCGGATTGCATCATCATTTGCAGGAATAATATAATCTACATCATCTGGATCACAGTTTGTATCAACAATACCGAATACAGCGATGCCTAATTTACGTGCTTCTAAGATCGCGTTTCTTTCTTTACGTGGATCTACGATGAAGATTGCTTCTGGAACTTTCTTCATATCTTTAATACCACCTAAGAATTTTTCAAGACGTTCTCTTTCATGTTTTAATTGTTGAACTTCTTTTTTAGGTAATTTATCAAATGTACCGTCTTCTTCTAATTTGTATAAATCATGTAATCTCTTAATACGACGACGGATTGTTTTGAAGTTAGTTAATGTTCCACCTAACCATCTTTGGTCTACATAGAATTGACCAGTACGGATAGCTTCGCTCTTAACTGCTTCTTGAGCTTGTTTTTTAGTACCGATGAATAAAACTTTTCCTCCATCTTTAACGATTTCAAGCAATGCTGCATAAGATTTTTCGATTTCTTCTGCAGTTTTCTTCAAATCAATAATGTAAATACCATTTCTTGAAGTGAAGATATAAGGTGCCATTTTAGGATTCCAACGACGTGTTGCATGACCAAAGTGCACACCAGACTCTAATAATTGTTTCATTGAAACGACTGCCATAAAAATAATTCTCCTTTTTTTGTTTTTGACCTCTGCCAAGAGATACATATCCACCCATAGGGCACTAGAATATTTAACTCTTTAACATGTGTATTTTATTAGCCTTTATAAATATATCATATTTAGGGGTGATTTGCAAGTAGAAATCACCTTATTTAATTACTATTTTGTCCCACTACTACCAAATCCACCAACTCTTGTAAGATCCGCTGGTTGGTCATCAGAAGTTTTCTTGTAATTCATGAATATTCCCTGTGCAACACGCTCACCTTTTTCAATGGTAGTTGGTTTTTGACTAAAGTTAATCAAAGGTACCATGATATGTCCTTCGTTATTAGGATTATTGTAATAATCAGCATCAATCACACCAACACTATTACTCATCATTAGCCCTTTTTTTATACCTAGTGAAGATCTTGGAAAAACAAATAATGCTTCATCATCAGGAATCATCACTTTTAATCCTGTAGGTATCATTTTGATTTCCCCTGCATTAATTGTTACTTCTTCGATACTCGCTAAATCATAGCCAGCACTATGTGAAGTTGCTCTTCTTGGAATTTTAATATCTAAATCTTCATATGCACTTACGATTTCAAATTTTCTCATTGATTAACTCCTTTATTTTCTCTAAAATTAAAGCTTCTCTTTTTAAAGCTGTTTTTATACCTAGTTTTTGATGATTTTCATCAAGCATTGCAATTTTATTATTTTCTAATGCAACATCTACATCAACGTAGACTAAACTTAATCCCTGATCATTTTCTCTGCCTTGAAGATTTGGTGCATCAAATGCTAATACATCACAAATATAATAGTAAGATTTTTGGATATAAGTCTTATCTTTTGTAAAAAGACCATACTTTAATTCCTCAGTATACCCAAAAGGTTTGATATCAGATAAATCAAGCGCACCAATTTCTTCTCTTAATTCTCTTTGTAAAGCACTTAAATGACTTTCACCATCTTTAATGCCACCACCTGGAAATGTATAATCTAAATATAATTTTGAATATAATAATCCAACCTGATTTTGATCATTTATGAGAATCGCTCTTGCGGTTTCTCTTGTTTTAGTACGCGCTTCAATTTTTAAATCATCTTCTATAATCGTGTTGCCAATTTTTATCATTTTTTAATCATCCTTGGATGTGTCTTTTTATAGACTTCCTTAATTTGTTCTTTAGATACATGTGTATAAATTTGAGTTGATTTTAAATGCTCATGTCCAAGGAGTTCTTGAACTACTCTTAAGTCTGCACCATGGTCTAGAAGTGTCGTTGCAAACGCATGTCTGATCATGTGTGGATGAATTTTATAAACATCACCAGAATCATCAATTAATTTCTTTAAAATTTTTTGCAGACCTCTAACAGTTAAAACGCCACCTTTGTAATTAATAAAAATATAAGTCGTATGTGTGTCATGACCTTTTGCAAGTAAAATCGGTCTAATATAAGTTAAATAATGTCTAATCTCTTCTACTAAATCTTCATGTAGTGGCACAAATCTATCTTTTGAACCTTTACCATGGATAAGGATTTGATTTTGTTCCAACTGTAAATCTCTTATTTTCATGTCGACTAGTTCACTTGCTCTAAGTCCACAGCTAAATAGTAAATCTAAAATAACATAATTTCTATATCCTAAAGGCTTTGTCTGATCAATTGATTCAAATAATGCTTTTAATTCATCATCATGAATAATCACAGGTAGTTTTTTTGGAATCTTTGGAATTTCAATTTGTGAAAAAACATTAACATCAATCAACTCTTCATCTACCAAATATTCATAAAAAGTCCTAAGGGCTGATATTTTTCTAGCAATTGTTTTTCTACTTAATTTAATTTGATCCATGTGTGATAGAAAATGTCTTGCAAGTCTCTCTCTTCTTACAGATAATAAATCTCTTGCAAGTTCTTCATTAATAATAAAAGCTTCAAAATCTTTTACATCTCTAATATAACTTTTGACAGTGAATTCAGAATAATGTTTTTGATCTGTTAAATATGAGTCAAATTTTGAAATTATATCCATGTATTCAACTCCTTAAAATGATTCATCGCTTTAATCGCTCTTTCAGCATATAATTGTTTTCTCATTTTTTTAGAGTGTTTTTCTTTAAGTTCTGGTATAAGTCCAAAGTTTGCATTCATTGGTACAAATGATTGATTGGGCGTAGAAATATAATGCGCCATGGTTCCCATCATTGTTTCAATAGGTAGTGGTGAAATTTTTCCATCATTGATATATGAAGTCATTTGAATCGCTGCATTTAACCCTGACGCCGCACTTTCAACATAACCTTCAACACCACTAATTTGTCCTGCAATAAAGACTTTTGGATAGGCTTCAGATTGGAAACCTTCATTTAAAACATTTGGACTTTCAATATATGTATTACGGTGCATCACACCATATCTTAAAATCTTCGCATTTTCCAATCCCGGAATCATTTGAATGACCTTCTTTTGTTCTGGCCAAGTCATATGTGTTTGAAATCCTACGATATTATACATCGTTTGTTTTGCATCATCTTGTCTAAGCTGAACAACTGCATAAGGCCTTTCTTTACCCTCTTGTTCAAGACCTACTGGTTTCATCGGACCATATAATAATGTTTGTTTACCTCTTGAAGCCATCACTTCAACTGGCATACATCCTTCAAAAACGTTATTTTCAAAATTTTTAGGTACAACTTTTTCAGCTGTCGTTAATGCTTCATAAAATTTATCATACTCATCTCTTGTCATCGGACAATTGATGTATGCTGCCTCACCTTTATCATAACGACTCTTTAAATATGCAATATCCATATTAATTGAATCGCGTTCAATGATCGGTGCAACCGCATCAAAGAAGTGTAGATGAGATTGATGAAATAAATCAGATAAATTTTTAGATAGTTTATCACTTGCTAGTGGACCAGCAGTAACAATCGTATACTCATTAACATCAATGTTTTCTACTTCTTCATAAACAACTTCAATATACTTATGATTTTTTATTTTATTTTCTATATAACTTGAAAAAATGTCTCGGTCAACTGCGAGACTTGAACCCGCAGGCACTGATGCGTGTTCTGCTGCTTCAATGACAAGTGAACCAATCATTCTCATTTCTTCTTTTAATAGACCTACAGCAACGACCAAATCATTTGAGCGAAGTGAATTTGAACATACAAGTTCAGCAAAATGCCCAGTTTGATGTGCTGGTGTCATTTTTTTAGGTCTCATTTCGTATAATTTTACTTTAATATTATGATTTGCAAGGAAATATGCAGCTTCAACGCCAGCAAGCCCCGCACCAATTATTTTTACCATTTTATCACCATTTCTATTATACATGAATAACTATTTATTTAAAAAAATAAATACGCATTACTGCGCATCTATTTGTTTTTTTAAAGTTCTATAATTTGGATACATTTTACTCATTCTTTGATAAACCGTATGTGTTAGTAAAATTATGACTATTGAAAACGGACCAATGAGTAACATTCTTATAAGTAGTGATGCCATAGCGGTTGCTGAACCAAAATAATAAAAGTTTGCAAACGTATTTGAAATATTAGCAAGTAAATAAGCACATATAACCCCGATTGACATTTTAACTAAACTATAGTTCTTTCCTACAATTAAACTTGGAATCAATCCCCAACTAACAGCAGCAAGTGCATATATTGGAAGATAACTATATGGTCCAATTAAAACGGCAAGCGCATCAGCAATTAATGCCATCATCACACCATAAGTTGGTCCTAAAACAATACTACCAATTACCAAGGGAATGGCATAAAATGGTAATCCAAAAGTTTCAATTGGTACATAGTATCTAAACATGACATCTATGACCACAGAAATTGCTGTCAAAGCGACAGCAAACATTAGCTTCTTTAATTCATTTTTTCTTCTCATCAAAAAGACCTCCTAAACTTGAGGTCCACTATAATTTCCTTACAGCGGACGCGTTAGAAAACCGCCACATATGTGTTCGTTCCAACCCAACATCCCATGGTTAGACACTTTACGCTTTCCAACTACTCTGTATTTCTTATTATACTAAAATTATATAAAAAAGAAAGCGATAAGTTTATAATCGCCAATCTATTTCTTTTATATTATTATCTTTTAAATATTGATTTGTCTTTGAAAAAGGCTTTGATCCGAAAAAACCATGATATGCAGATAATGGAGATGGATGTGCAGATGTGATAATCTTATGCTTTCTTTGATCGATGTATTTAGCAAAAGCTTTGGCTTTTCCACCCCATAAGATAAAGACAACCATATCATCTTTTTCATTAACTTTTTTTATGGCTTCAAGTGTGAATGTCTCCCATCCTTTTTTTTGATGAGATAGCGGTTCATGCACTTCAACAGTTAACACTGTATTTAGTAATAATACACCTTGTTTTGCCCAAGCAGTTAGATTTCCTGTATTAGGATATTCAATATTTAAATCACTCACTAACTCTTTAAATATATTTTTTAGCGATGGCGGATATTTTCCTTCTAAAACACTAAAGGCTAATCCATGTGCTTGATGGTAGTTATGATATGGATCTTGTCCTAAAATGACAACTTTAACATCTTCATAAGGCGTAAGATCAAAACAGGATAATCGTTGTTCTTTAGGTGGTAGTATATCTTTCTTTATATCTTCTTCATCAAGAAACTTTTTTAGATTTTGAAAATAAATTTTGCTTGATTCTTCTTTAATAAAATCACGCCACATCATTTTCATTATCCTCGTTTTCTTCAGGTTTTTTCATGAGTACTTTAACTAATAACACGATAATAATAATATTGACAACGATTAACGCAAATAACATTGGATCAAGTACACTACCTAAAAACATAGGAATAAATCCTAAATAAGGAATTCTAAACGCATATGCTCCAACAACATCATCATAAGTTAACTCAACTTCATTACCATTCGCATCTCTGATGATATCAATTTGCTCATTGTTATCACCTCTTGTAATATAGTTACCATCAACACCAGTATCAATATATCTATGAACCACTTCTGCTTGTTGATAGCCACCGTTATTTGTTGGTAGATAATTATAGAAAACAATGATATCGTCTTCTTTAATATCTTCTTCATCAGCAGTTCTAACAATAATTAAATCGCCACGATCAATAGTCGGCACCATACTCTCAGAAATGACAGTTGAGACCTTAAAGCCTAACGTTTCATAAAGACTTGCAGGTGACATGACACTCATTACGATATAAAAAACTAAAAAAATAGCGACTGCATAAAATAAAATGTTAGAAACAATTTTTTTGATTGATCCTTTTTTATTCATTGCTATCACTATCCTCTTCATCTTTTAATATAGATTTCTTAAATATCAATACATACGCAACACCAAAGATGACAATATCAAAGGCTACAGTACCTAATATCCCTCTTACTGAATTTGTGGCATATAAGAACATGTTCCATAACCCAGCATCTCTTTCGTAAACGCCTATCAGTTGATTTTCTTGATAATCATCTGAAGTTTCTCCAACATAAGATGCTTGAAAACTTTCATTTGACATATCAATTGATGTTACTTCTTTTTCTAAGTATACATCACTTTCTACTGAATATACAATCACATAATCTCCAACTTTTAAATCAGAAAAATCATAATGTGAAACAACAGCTAATGTTAACTCCAAATCAGGTGGTGTTTGACCCTTTTTAGCAATCACTGTCGGTTGGCTACCTACTAAATCAACCACTGTTTCTTTACTTAAAAATAGAGGTAGTGATAAATAGATAAGAAATAAGCCAACGATTCCAACGATAATCCAATATATCGCTTTGGCATTTAAATTACTATTTTGTTTTTTATGTGCTACAGGCTTATTATTCAAAGCAGTCATTCTTGTATGACTGATCAATTGAATTAATTCCTTAGTTGTTAATAATTTATCCAATGTTGAAACTCCCAAACAAATGTCTTATGATTCTTTTGTTTCTTCTTTTTCGCTACTTTTTTTATTATCTCTTAGCAAGATAACTACACCTGTAATGACACCAATATTAACCAATATTGCTGCAATGCCAAATGGACTTGATACGAATTCAACAATTCGTCCCATAAAAGGTATTGAAAAACTATATCCAGCAACAATATCATCTGCTGTAAGTAAAGCAGTTGCTGGTGTTTGTGTACCTTCTGGATTCACTCTAAAGACATTTAAACTATTTTCTTCTGGTGTACTTAAAATATAATAAGTCACCATTTCAGCTGAACCATTGTAATCAATATCAGCCATAAAAGTAATTAAATCACCTGATTCTAGTTGATCAGGATCTACACGATTTACAAACACTAAATCATATGGACTAATCGTTGGTTCCATCGTGTCGTATTTAGCAACATATGCACGTACACCAAAAGTATTTAATGACAATTCGGGAAACGCACTTAACATGACAATAAATACAATAAGCAGTCCTAAGACTGCAAATGTAGCATACAATATGATATCTTTTAAAACATTATTCTTCTTTTTCAATAATGACACCCCTATTCAATATGAAATAAACTACTGTCATTATATCATATTATTATTTTTTTAAATAAATATACTATGACACAATAATCCAATCACTATTTGTGCCTGGTTCTGCATTCGTTTGAACCGTTGCAGTATAGACTGTGCCATTATAATAGACAATATTACCACTATAATATGTGTTAAACCAATACCAATCGTAACCAGTCACTAAATTCCATGAATCTGTAACAACTTCTGGTGCGTATAAATTTGCATTGGTAGCATTAACAACACGATAAACATCGTTATTGTAATAAACATATTGATCTAGGACATAAGTTGTAAAAGCATTGTATTCCAAAGTACCAACGTTGTTCCAACTATCAGGTGCTGTACCAGGTAATAATGTTGAATTATTACTGTTAGCAAGATACCAATAATCACCATTGTAAAGTACAAATTCACCATTAGAATAGTTATTGTATTGAATATAATCAAATGTATCATAAGCTTTCCAAACCAATTGACCTTCAATTGTGCCTGGTTCTGCTTTTAATTTATTTCTATTAGAATTTAAGGCTTTATAAATCACACCATTGTGTTCTGCATATAGCATATTATGATAAACCGTGTTTACATTCCAAGTATCTACTGTATAAGGTGACCATGCACCGCCATTTGTAGGTATACTTCCCTTAGAATAATAATTTGATAAATAATAACTACCATTGTATAAAACAATTTCTCCACCTTCATAAACGAAATACTCACTATATGTTAAATCGTTTGGTGTACCCCACTCAGGCGTAGTTCCTGGTTCTGTTTGGGTATAATTGTCTTTATAGATATATAATTGATTATTGTAATAAACCACTTGGTTTAATGTCGTTGCTTGTCCAACTGTCCAAGAAATTTCTTCTGGCATGAGACTATTCCATGGTCCAAATGCTTCTGTTCCTGGTTCTGAATTCATATGTTCCCAATCAGCTGTATACAAAATGCCATCATAACTTACAACTTCACCCGTATAATATGTTACTGTTGGATACCAATTAACATCATTTAAGATCGTCCAATTATTTAAAACAGTTGGCGCGTCAGTTGCTGTAGGTGTATATCCTTTATAAATATAGATAAACCCTTCATACCATACTAAATCACCGTTTGAATATAATGTGTTTGGATCAAATAATGTAATCCCATCAGGGGTATTATTTGATGATGACCATTGACCAATGTTAACAATACCTGATTTATCAGATGAACCATCATCTGCAAATGAACGCTGGAAATAAGCGAGTACGTCAGAAGCTGAGAACACGCCAATAAGCAATGCAAACATAAAGATGATTAAGATTCTTTTAATTTGAGTTTTTAACATGTCTCCAACTCCTTTCACTGACTTAAAAGCGACTCAAGGTCGCTTTTTATATATTTAGACTAATTAGTTTTTAATTAAGCAACCATGTCTGAATCAACTGCAAATGTGAATGAAATCACTAAATCACCGTTTGCGATTGCATCATATTCAGCTTGATCAGCTGGTTCATTTGTAAATTCAACATTGATAACGACATTTTGTGCAGTTCCTGCAACAATTGCACCATCACCACTTGAAACTGAAATTGTAAATAATCCTGCATAGCTTACGCCATCAACTAATACACTGTTAACTGTAGCTGATAATACACCAGTATCTCCATCAACATCTAATGATTGACCTTCCCATAATACATTGAATGTTAAATCAATGTTATCGAAAGTTGTTGTTTCATCTGCATAACCTACTGGTACTAAAAGTCCAGCACTTGTTTGATCACCAACTGTTACAGTTGTTGTAACTGCTTGATCAGCACCTTCACCAATTGTGATTGTACCTGATGCTGTGTTACTTGCATCATCTGCAACTGCATTTTGCCAATACGCGAATGTGATTGTTGATACAGCCACCGCTAACATAACTAATAATCCTACTACTAATCTTTTTTGTTTCATTTTTAATTTCTCCTTTAATATAACTTTGTTCTCTATTTTTTTAAAACTTTGTTTACTCTAATTCAGGTTTCGGTTCAACAGTAAATTTTAAGTCGAATGATATTTCTTGGTTATGTACTGCTTCATATGCTGCAACCGAATCAACAACATTAATTAAGCTTACATCTAATCCTTCGCTTAAGGCTTCTTCTTCATCAATAGGTTCATCTATCGTAATAATCACCGTAACATATAATGTGGAATTGTATAAATCATTTATACTCTTATCATCAACACCATTAATGTTTACGTGTACGAGATGACTATATTCAGTCGATCCACCAATTTGCACATTAAGTGCTTCAACCAACAAATCTACTTCTTTAACCAATGTCCTATCAACACTGATCTCATAAGTAAATACTACTTGTTCTACTTCGCCCTCAAACATTGCATAATTTCTCGGAACTAATGTACCTATGAAATCATTACTTGTTTGGTTTATTACCAAATGGGCTTCCTCTTCTGTAAAGCGAATGGTTACATTTGATTGAACTGGATTATTCGTCCAGTATGCAAACACTGCGGTTGAAGTAAACCCTAGGGTAATGGCAAGTAACAACATGATCATCAGTTGAATTCCCTTTTTTCTAGACACTCCAACGCCTCCTTTACAAAAAAGAAAAGTCAACATACGATTGTACGTTGACTTTGATTACATATTTTTGAGCATGACAAGTCACCGTACGTTTCCAATAGGAAATCCTTTATGGTAACTGGCTGCCTTGTCTAGGCCCTGATAGCTTTGCGTCACTAAATTCCTTTAGTTTTGCCTTTTCTCATAATTGTATATAATTGTCGCAATTTTTCAATTGCACTGTCATTATATATGGGATGAAAATAAATGTCAAGAAAATTGACTGAAAATTGTTTTGGAACACGTTTTCATGCTTAACAAGCCATTTATTTTGCTATTTCTATATATAATATAGGAATTATTTAATTAAACTAGCTAATTTTTTAACAGTTCTAATTAATTGAGAAGTATAACTCATTTCATTATCATACCATGATAATACTTTTGCATAAGTTTTACCATCAACTGTCATTACTGAAGTTGATTCTGAATCAAATAATGAACCGAATGAAGTACCGATAACATCACTTGAAACGATTGGATCAGTAACATATGCTAAAGTTTCGTTAGCAGCAGCAGCAAATGCAGCATTTACTTCTTCAACTGTAGCTTCTTTACCTAATTCAACAGTTAAGTCTACGATTGATCCAGTAATTGTTGGAACACGTAATGCTAAACCATCTAATTTACCTTTTAATTGAGGTAATACTAAACCGATTGCTTTAGCAGCACCAGTTGATGTAGGTACGATGTTTTGTGCAGCAGCACGTCCACGTCTTGAGTGGATACCTTTTTTGTGTGGAGTATCTTGAGTTACTTGGTCAGCAGTATAACCATGAACTGTAGTCATATAACCAGCAACGATACCGAAGTTGTCGTCTAATACTTTAGCAACAGGTCCTAAACAGTTAGTTGTACATGAAGCACCACTTACGATATCTTCATCACCTGTTAATGTATCATCATTAACGTTATAAACGATTGTTTTAACGCTACCTTTAGCAGGTGCAGAAATAACAACTTTTTTAGCACCAGCTTCTAAATGCCAACCAGCTTTAACTTCATCAGCAAATAAACCTGTACATTCTAATACTACGTCGATTCCTAGTTCACCCCAAGGTAAATTTTTAGGATCTCTTTCACTTAATACTGGTACTTTTTTACCATTTGCAATAATAGTATTTCCTTCGAATGATACTTCACCGTTGAATCTACCTTGTGCAGTGTCATACTTTAATAAGTATGCTAATGTTTCAGCATCAGTTAAATCGTTAACTGCTACTACTTCAAAAGTGTCGTCTTGTGATAATAGTCTGTATGCAAGACGTCCGATACGACCGAAGCCGTTAATTGCTACTTTAATAGCCATAATTTCAATTCCTCCTTGAATAGAATAATTCTTCCGTATATTATTTTATCATTTTTAATTTATATTACAAATATTATGGAACATTGTGTTAGGATGTAAACGTTTTTGCTTTAATTTCAAATCAACATTTGATATAATAATTAAGGAAAGTGATTTAAACTTTTTAAAAAGGAGTATATGATGACAAAAAACATTGAAATAGAGTTCAAGACTGTAGTCTCTGAAGATAAATATAATGAGCTATTACAGCATTTCCAATTGGAGAACAATATCTTCAAACAAGTGAATCATTACTTTGACACAGACAATTATGATTTAAGTGCCCAATCTATTGTTTTACGCATTAGACAAAAGGGACCACACAGATTCAAAGTAACGTTGAAATCTCAAGGTGAGAAAGAAGCATACGAATACCACGTGTTCATTTCTGAAGAACAAGCAAACAAGATGGTTAAAGAAGGCTTTAATACAAATGAGTTCTTTGATTCAATTGATAATGTGTTTGTTACTTTCAAAGTAAGTCTAGATAATTATCGAGTAAGTACACCTTACGAAAATGGTGTTTTATTCTTAGATCGTTGCGACTATTGTGGCACAACCGATTATGAAGTTGAATTCGAATTCAATGATTATGAGCAAGGACAAATTGTATTTGATAAGTTCTTAAAAGCTCAAAGTATAGAATTTCAGCCAACAAAAAGAAAAAGCGAACGTGCATTTACATGTAAAAGATGACGAAAGTCGTCTTTTTTTATTTAAAATTGACTTTTTTAACTATAATAACTATAATTATATATGAGAAAGATTACGGAGGAAGAAATGAAAGAACGCAATTTATTAGTATTCATTGCTGCACTTGTCACTAGCATGCTTCTAGTCGTTTCTATATTTGTTAGATTATTTGTTTGGTTTGACATGAACGATTATGGACAATTTGCATCTATTTCTTATTACACATTAATCATCCCTACTGCATTATTGTGGTTAGGTTGGTATTTAAACGATTTGAAATCTGCTGCATTTTCTAGTGTATTATTGACAGTGTGCCTATATTTCCATCTAGAGAATATTGGAGTTTTAAGTGGTACCCCTATTTTGGTTTCAACTTATGCCCCTGCAATTAAAACAACTTATGTATTAAACTTAATACTAGTAGTCGCGGGTGTAGTTTTGGGTTTCGTAGCTTATTATTTTCCAAAATTTAAAAAAACTGAAATATAATTGGATACAAAAAAAAGCCTTCTAAAGGCTTTTTATTTTGGTTTAACTATTTAACTTTGCTTTTTTTTCTTTCATTTCAGCGAAATAACGTTGAAGTATTTTTTGATAATCACAGTTTTCCGCACCTTCTGGACAACCATCACACATGATGAGTTCTCTTAAACGCTTTGGAATAAACACGCGAATTTCTTCATCATTATATCCAACTTGTAACTTTTGACCATCGATAATGATTGGTCTTTTTAATACGCTTGGATTATCAAGAATAAATTCTTTAAGTTCACTAATTCTCATATCATCAATATCTAAATCTTGTTCTTTAAATACTTTTGATCTTGTAGAAATAATATCTTCAAACCCGTTTTCAGAATTTTCTAACATACGATCAATATCTTCTTCTGTAATACGTTGATTGAAAAGATTTTTTTCTTCATAACGAATCTTATGATTATCAAGCCACTTTTTCGCTTTACGACATGATGAACAACTTGGTGTAGTATATATTGTAATCATTGTCTTCCTCCTCCTTGGAGCATAGGTATCAGCCTATAGCACTTTGTGTTCTTGCATGCATAATTATATAATTTATTGTGTTTATTTTCAAGAGCAGAAAACGTTTTTAGTCTTTTTTCATACAATTACACATATCTCAAAACACTTTATATTTTTATTAATTTACGTTATAATGTTTATAATATCTTAATTAAATAGAAAAGAGGAATATCCAATATGTCTAAATGGGACTTATCGCCTTTTTACCCAAACATCGAAGCTTGGGAAAAAGACTTAGAAAACTTACCAAAATTAATTGATGAAATGACTGCTTTCCAAGGCAAACTATCTGACTTTGAAACATTTAAAGCATTCCATAAGAAAGATGAAGAACTTACTAAATTCATATATCGCCTATATGGTTATATCCATTTAAGTAGTGATTTAAATTTAAAAGATGCTGATAAATCAGCAAAAAACCAACAAGTGATGATTATGTTATCCGATCTAGGTCAAAAGACTTCATATGTCTCTCCAGAGTTTATCTCAATTGGAGAAGATAAAATCATGTCTTTTATTGATCAAGATGAAACGCTTGAACAATACAGATTTGGTTATAAAAAGTTATTCTTACAACAATCACATGTCTTAAGTGATGATAAAGAAAAACTATTATCTAATTTCAGTAGTTTAAGATCAATTCCTGCATCACTTTATCAAGGACTAGCTATCGTTGATGCTGTTGATGAAAAAGTCACTTTAAGTGATGGTAGTGAAAAAGTTGTTACGCTATCAAACTATCGTTCACTAATTCCTGAAGTGCCAACTGCTGAAGATCGTCAAAAAGTTTTTGAAGCAGCATTCAAACGTTATAAAGATAATAAGAGTGCATTTGCTGCTACTTATAATCTTGTTTTACAAAACTTAAGAGCTAATTATAAATCAAGAGGCTATAACTCAGCTGTTGAAGCTGCTTTATTTGGAAACAATATCCCTGTTGATGTATATAAGAGTTTAATGGAAGCTTCTTCTGAAAGTAATGCATCTATCAAACGCTACATTAATTTAAGAAAGAAATATTTAGGTCTTGAAACATATCATACTTATGATCGTTTCTTAACACTTGTTAAAGATGATACAAAATACGATTATGAAACATCAAAAGCATTATGGTTTAAAGCCTTAGAAGGATTTGATCCTGACTTTGTTGCAAAACAACATGATGCAATTACTGATGGTTATGTTGATGTACTTCCAGGTGATGGTAAACGTACTGGTGCTTATTCTTCTGGTTTATATGGATTCCATCCATATATCTTATTAAATCATGATGATACACTTGATTCAGTATTCACACTTGCACATGAATGTGGACATAGTGCACATACACTATTCTCAACTGAAGCACAACCAATGGCTACATCAGATTATACAATATTTGTTGCTGAAATCGCATCTACATTTAATGAACATATATTATTAGATTACTTAGTTAAAAACGCTGAAACAAAAGAACAAAAAATCGCTTTATTAGAAAAAGCAATCGATGGTATTATGGGCACATTCTTTAGACAAACATTATTTGCTACTTATGAGTATCAAGCTAATGAACTTGTTGAAAAAGGTATGCCAATTACTGATCAAGCATTATCTAAAATCATGATTGATTTATATAAACATTACTATGATATTGATATCGTGTCAGAGAATGGTAAAGAATTAGTTTGGGCATATATTCCTCACTTATTTAGAACGCCATTTTATGTATACCAATATGCAACATCATTTAGTGCATCATTAAAATTATATGATGATGTATCAAGCGGTAAAGAAGGCGCTATGGAAAAATATATGAACTTACTTAAATCAGGTGGTTCTGACTATCCAGTAAACCTAGTAACTGCTGCTGGTGCTGATTTAACTGATAAAGAAACTTTCAAAGCCGTTGCTAAACGCTTTGATTCATTAATTGATCAATTAGAAAAAGCTCTTGAAGAGTAAATCTTTTTGCAGTATAATGAAGGTGCAATGAAAAGGAAATAGTAACTTAGAAAAATCATCTATAAGAGAGTTGGAAAAGGTGAAAACCAACGATGACGTTTTAAGTGAATGGGCCCTTGGAGCAAAAGTATGTCGGCTTTAACGACATTTGAGTGCTAGAGAAATCTCTAGAACTAAGGTGGTACCGCGAACATTCGTCCTTAGATATTTATGCTAAGGACGTTTTTTTATTTTCAAGGAGGACAACACGATGAAAAGACTCGTATCAGGCATTAAGCCTACAGGACAATTAACACTAGGAAATTACATAGGTGCATTAAAACAATTTGTTGCACTACAAGATGAATTGGAAGATACTGAATTCTTCATTTTTATCGCTGACTTACATGCGATCACAACACCACAGAAGAGACAAGATTTAAAGAAAAACATTAAAAGTATTGCTGCATTATACATGGCTTGTGGACTAGATCCAGAAAAAGTGAATTTATTTATTCAATCAGAAGTTGCTGAACATGCACAATTAGGTTATGTGATGGAGTCGACTGCATATATCGGTGAAATGGAACGTATGACCCAATATAAGGACAAAAAGGTTAAACAAGTTGAAGGTATTCGTACTTCTCTTTTAACTTACCCTGCCTTAATGGCAGCGGATATCTTAGTATATGATGCTGATATCGTTCCTATTGGTGATGATCAGAAACAACATCTTGAATTAACAAGAAACTTAGCTCAAAGATTTAACAATTTATATGGTGAAACCTTTGTTGTACCAGAAGGATTTTTTCCCAAAACAGGTGCGCGTATTAAATCTTTGACTGAACCTACAAAGAAAATGGAAAAATCCAATCCAAATCCTAAATCCTATATTTTATTACTTGATGATTTAGCACAAGTCAAGAATAAAATTAAAAGTGCCGTTACCGATTCAGATGGCATCATCAAATATGATGTTGAGCATAAGCCAGGTATATCCAATCTTTTAACAATCTATGCATCACTTACAAATCGATCAATAGATGATATTGTAGAACAATATAAGGATTCAAATTACCAAACATTTAAACTTGATTTAGCTGAAGTTGTTGTTGATACTTTAAGACCTATTCAAGAAAGATATAATGAAATCATTAAAAGTAGTGCATTAGATGAAGCATTAGACAAAGGACGAGATGCTGCATCATATATCGCTAGAAGAAAACTATCTAAAGTTTATAAAAGATTAGGGTTAGGACGTAAATAAATCATATCAAGGGGGATTTATGAAACAAAATTTAAAACTGTTTCTAAGTATACTATTCATACTAGGTATTGCATTTTTTGAAATTTTAAGCATGTTGAGTGTTTTAGTCATTGTTGAAACTTCACAGATGCCAACACCTCATATAACTACCCTCATTGTTTCTATTTTGGCATTTATTTTATTTGAGAGTATTGCGATATTCTTATTTTTATCCATTAATCATTTACACAAAGAAAAAAAGGCGATGCATTATGAAGTGAACCCCAAAAAGTAGACACTGATAAAAAAAAGGTCTACTTTTTATTTTTTCTTCGCTTCGTGTTATAAAACTTAAGCCATTTATGCACGAATGCTATATATTCTTTTAAAGATTTGATATCATTATTGTACAGAGTCTCTTTCTTTAGAAGTGAATGGAAACTCTCAATGACTGCGTTATCAAGTGGTGTGCCTTTTCTGGACATAGAAATAAGGATACCATTTGATGCACAGACTTCTTTATATGCATAGGATACATACTGACTACCTTGATCTGAATGGATGATTAATCCATTTAGATCTTTTGTTTTCTTGATGGCTTTATTAAGCGTATCAATCACTACCTGATTATCATTTTTCATGCTGATTTGATAAGCGACTATCTTTCTTGTCTCTAGATCAAGTATGGTTGATAAATAAGCTCTTTTATTGCGATAAATTAAATATGTTATATCAGTGACCCATCCTTTTTGATTAAAATCTCTTTGTAATAAGTCTGGTTTAATATTTTCTTTGACATATTGATTATTTGATCGTGGTTTTTTCACATAAGTTGGCTTTAATCCATACTTATGCATGATTCTTGCTACCTTCTTATGATTGATATCATAACCTCTATCTTGTAGTTCATCAGTGATTCTACGATAACCATATGTATTTAAACTTTGCTTAAATATGCGTCTAATCAATTTATATGTCTCATAATCTCTGTCTTTGACATATCTATATTTATAATATGTCTTAGGGCTTATCCTTAATACTTCACACATCAGTGTTATCTTGTGGACTCCTCGGTATTTATGGATGAAGTTTATTTTTTCTTTGGTTCTTTGGTATCCAAGAAGTCCTGGAATTTTTTTAGTATTTCATAACGCTCCTTATAGTCGATATCTTTCTTGTTGCCTTGTCCTCTTGGTTTAACTTCGAGTCCACCATCATCTTTGATCATTCTCATCCAAGTTGCGATGGTTGCCCATGGTATTTTATACTTTTTTTCTAAGAATTGATAACTAGCCCCTGCTTGTTTCTCCTTGACTACCTTTAACTTAAAATCTAAATCATACTTCTTAAATCTTTGTCCTTTTTTTGCCATAATAAAAACACCTCCATATATCAATTATATAGAAGTGTTTCTTATTTTGTTATTAACCCCTTTTTTTTATTAGTGTCTACTAAAAGGGGTTCAGTCTAATTAATCGCCTTTTATTTTGCACTAAATACTTCAATATCTGAGATTTCAGATGTTGATTCTCCATCAACTTGCATAAATGTCGGTCTATCAATATGAAGTTTCATATGTTTACCTTCATAAATCTTGACATATTTTTTAAACATCAAATGTCCACCAAAATAAATTGTTGGGAAAATCAAGAATAATAATAGTTTAGGAATATTTTTAATAACTAAGAAATGAAGATTGTTCTCTTCTCTTTTAGCATGAGGTGCCATATTCATGCCACCACCTTGATAAGGTGCATTCATTGCACTGATAAACCAAAGTTTATTTTCTTTAAACGCTTTTCCATCAATTGTAAAAGTTCCTGATACTGGCTTATACTTTCTAAAGCCTTCAATGGCATGTCTAAAATAATTGATTTTATTTTTCTTGTACTTGGAATTACTTACTAGATGAATCACATAACCATCTAGACCAAGCCCTGCGCCATTAATAAAATACTTAGATTCATCTTTATATTTTATAACTGGCAATTTTTCTAAATAAGGTTTAATATGCACAACATTATTTTTAGTTTTCAAACTTCTGATAAAATCGTTACCTGTACCTGCCTGATACATATATAGTTCCTGTGGATATTCATGTCCATAAATCACGTTAACTAAGCGATTTAGAGTGCCGTCTCCTCCAACGAGAATAATACGATCTTCTTTGTCTAAACTTCCTACAAATGCTTTTTCACTCTCTATTTCAAGAATGTTTTGTGTCTTTACTTGATGTCCTTTGTCTTGTAAATGTTTAACAATATTATCTATGAATTTAGGATCATTTCCATTTCTCGATAAAGGATTATACAATAAAATATCCATGAAACTCACCCCTTAGTTAAATTTCAAAACTGCGTATTTTTTCTTCCCTCTACGTAGTACAATATATTGATCGTGCATCGCACTATCTTTTGAAATCACAAATTCTAAATCTGTAATTTTTTCATCATTAAGTGATACTGCACCATTTTTTATAAATTCTCTAGCTTCTCTTCTTGATTGTGCTAATTTAGCATCAATTAAGCAGTCCATAAGTGGTTTTTCTTCACTTAATTCAACTGTATCTAATGTTTTGGCTAACATTAAGAACTCTTCTTTATCTAAGCCACTAAGTGATCCACTAAATAACGCATCTGTTACTTTCAATGCTTGTCCTAATGCTTTTTCACCATGAACGAGTTTAACAATTTCACTTGCAACAGCTTTTTGACCTGCACGTAAATGAGGTGCTTCTGCTGTTTGTTTTTCTAGATCTTCTATTTCTTCTCTAGATAAGAGTGTTAATGTTCTTAAATAATTTGATACATCTTTATCAGATGCATTAACAAAATATTGATATAACTCATATGGTGATGTTAAATTTTCATCAATCCATAAAGCACCAGATTCACTCTTACCAAATTTAGTGCCATCAGCTTTTAATAGTAATGGTGAGCTAAGTCCTACTGCATCATTTTTGTCACCCATTGTTTTTCTAATAAGTTCTAATCCTGATGTAATATTTCCCCATTGATCAGATCCACCAAATTGAATCTTACAATCTTGATTTCTATAAAGTTCAAGGAAATCAATCGCTTGAATAATCATATATGAGAATTCAGTATAAGAAATACCAATATCCAGTCTTCTTTGTACTGTATCTTTATTTAGCATATAGTTAATAGAGAAATTCTTACCATAATCTCTTAAAAATCCAATAGTATCAATGTTTTTAATCCAGTCATAGTTATTGACATAAATAACATTTTCATGACCTAAAAATCTCTCCATTTGCGTTTTAATCTTATCAGCATTTTGAAGTGATTCTTCAAGTGTTAATAATTTTCTTTCGCTAGTTTGTCGTGGATCTCCAATTAAACCAGTAGCTCCACCAATTAAAACAATTGGTGTATGTCCATATTTTTGTAATAGTAGCATACGTACAATTTGTACTAAATGCCCTACAGTTAAAGATTTTCCAGTTGGGTCAAATCCACAATAGAATTTAACGTTTTCTCCATTTAAATGTTTTTTTGCTTGTTCTTCGTCGCTGACATCCTTGATCAAGCCACGCCAAATTAAGTCATCATAAAGTTTCATTTTCTTATATCCTCTCTTAAATAAAAATTCGCCCCTAAAAAAATCTAAGGACGAATATAATCGCGGTACCACCTTAGTTCTAGAGATTTCTCTAGCACTCTGATTTTAATAATCTCCATAAATGTAATTCAAAATAAATTTTCTTTTCATGTTACACCCTCATGAAATCTCTAGTTTAGGTTTATTTATTTCTACTTTTTTTACTTCTTCGATTGATTAATTTTTTGTTGATTGTCTCTTAACGATGTAATGTGGTAGTATAATTCTAATATTATCAACGTCTTTAGAACCCATTAACTTCGTTAATAGTCTCATTGAGACAGCACCTATATCATACACTGGGACATCAATAGATGTCAAGGAAGGTCTTGATAAAAGTGCATATTTTGTATTTTGGAACCCTGCGATATCTAAATCTTCAGGTACTCTAACTTTATTATCTCTTGCGATATTCATAAATGATACGGCAATTGAATCTCTAACCCCAATTGCACCATCAACTTTTTTATCAGCGAAAAATGTCGTAAAATGTTGACGATTAATATTTGTATCACCACTGGTTCTAAAAATCTTAGGTTCTAGTCCGGCTTCCATCATCGCTCTTGTATATCCTGCTTCTTTTTTATCATTAACAGAATATCTTCTTGCTGTACTTAATAAATAAATATCTTTTCTTTGATCATCGATCATCATCTTAGTGATTTCATATCCTGCTTTTTCATAATCAATGGATACCATTGGTATTCTTTGATCATCTGAAACAACATTTGCGAAAACAAATGGAATTTGATTATCAACAAAGATCTTTTCAACTTCTTCAACACGATTAGAACTCAATTCATCATTTAAATATAGGACACCATCAACTTGTTCAGCAACGATATCTTTTAAAATATCTATAACATCCATATCTTCTCTTATTGAAAATAATTTGATTGAATATTTATAACTATGTGCAATATCACTAATACCACCAAGCATTTCAGCAACTGAAGCTCTTGTAACATCACTAATTACAATACCAACTGTTGTTGTTTTTCTACTTGCTAGACCTCTAGCGATAACATTAGGACGATAACCTAATTCTTTAATAACTTTTAATACACGTTGACGTGTTTCTTCTTTTACCTTTTCTGGATTGTTTAATACGCGTGAAACAGTTGCTAATGAAACACCAGCAGCACCTGCAACATCATAAATTGTAGCATTACTCATAAAATCACCTCTACTATTTTTATCATATATATTATATCAAATCATGTAAAGGCTTTCAAGTGTTTTATGAAAATATTTTCATAGTTTTTCAATATAAAAATAAAGAGGCAAATATTTGCCTCTTTACGAATTTAGCGTTTTTCTTTAATTCTTGCTGCTTTCGCTGATAAGTTGCGGATGTAATGAAGTTTAGCTCTTCTAACTTTACCTCTACGTGCAACATCAATATGATCAATTGATGGTGAATGTAATGGGAAAGTTCTTTCCACACCAATACCATAAGAAACTTTACGTACTGTAAATGTTTCAGAAACTCCGCCACCTTGTTTTTTAATAACAAGACCTTCAAATAATTGGATACGATGTCTGTCACCTTCTACGATTTTAACGTAGACTTTAACAGTGTCCCCAGCTTGGAATTCTGGAACTTCTTTGATATAAGATTTAGTAATCTCAGCGATTAACGCTTGCCCTTTAAGCTTTGACATAATAGACTCACTCTCTTTCCTTCCAATGTTCTTGTTTTATTACAGCGGACCATTGTGTATTTTTAACGGCTTTTTCATTATAACAAAGTTATAATAAACTTTCAACTATTTATTTAATTCGGCTTTAATTTCAGCCAAAATAGTTTTTTCTTGATCATTTAAATCGATTTGATCAATAAGATCAGGTCGTTTTAAATATGTCGTTTTTATACTTTCTCTTTGACGCCATGCCTCAATATTTTTATGGTGTCCAGATTTAAGTATTTCTGGTACTTTATATCCTTCATACTCATCAGGTTTAGTGTATTGTGGATATTTCAACCATCCTTGTTGAAGACTATCAGTATCTCTTGATTCACTATCAATGACACCAGAGACCAATCTAACAACTGCATCCGTTAGGATCATTGCTGGAATTTCTCCACCAGTTAAGATATAATCACCAATCGATATTTCTTCATCAACAAATTCTAATACTCTGGCATCTATACCTTCATAATGACCACATAATAAAATCAAGTGATCGTATGTAGCATAAGATATCGCAGTTTTTTGATTAAAAAGTTTGCCTTGGGGTGATAGATATATCACTTTTGATCCTTCAGTCTTTAAACTTTTAATCACTTCATAAAATGGTGGAAATTGCATCAACATGCCAGCACCACCACCATAAGGTGTATCATCAATAAATTGATGCTTTCTTTTACTATAATCTCTTAATTGATGACATCTAACCTCTACTTGACCTTGTTCAATGGCACGTTTAACAATAGAAGTATTTTTAAACGATTCAAAAAACTCTGGAAAAATAGTGACAATATCAATGATCATAGTAATCCCTCAACATTTTTTAAAACAATTGTATCTTCAATGGATTCGATAAATTCATTTCTAAATGGAATCAGAATCTTTTTATCCTTAGTTTTGATTTCCAATAAATGTCCTTGAGGAACTTCAATGACACTAATGACAAATCCAACTTTTTCTCCATTTTCTAAATACACATCTTTTTTGATAAGTTCATCATAATAGTACTCATCATCTTCGATGTCTTCACTCTTTTCTTCAGCATAAATAAATAAACCCTTATATTGAAGTACATCATTAATATTATCAATGCCTTCAAATTTCGTGATTAAAACATTTTTATGAGGTCTTACTCTTTCAATCACTAATGGTTTATATGATTTATCCTTTAATTCAACATAGATTGTTTCTTCGGCTTCAAAGCGATTGAAATCACTCAAATTATAGATGTGAACTTCACCTTTAACACCATGTGTATTGACAATCTTACCTATTTGATACATGTTTTAATCCTTAAAAAGAATCAATATCAATATGGACACGTTTATGCTCTTTCGAAGCTCCTGCATAAACGATGGTTCTCATTGCACTTGCAATTTTCCCACCTTTGCCAATGACACGACCTAAATCAGCTTCATTAACTAGAAGTTGAATGTTAATAGCATCTTCATCAGAAGAAAGAATTTTAACTAAAACATCATCTGGGTTAACGACTAATGGCACAATCATGTTTTTGATTAATTTTTCAAAATCTACAGCCATACTTAGTACCCCCTCTAACTATTTGCTTAATACGTTGTATTTTTTAAATAAACTTTTTACAGTATCAGTAGGTTGAGCACCATTATCTAGCCATTTTTGTACTTTTTCTGAATTGATTGCTACTTCACCTTTTAAAGGTTCATAAGTACCAACGATTTCTAAGAATTTTCCATCTCTAGATCTTGTTGATTCACTTGCTACTACACGGTAGAAAGGTTTTTTGTTTGAACCAAAACGTTGTAAACGAATTTTAACCATAATTTATAACACTCTCTTTCTTAACAATATTACAATGTAATTATACACTAAAATTCATATGTGTCAAGTAAATTTACTTAACACTTAAAAATTTCTTTCCTCATCATATAATTGTGATGGTGAAAAGCCTTTAAAACCCTTGATTTTTTTTAGTTGTTTTCTTAAATTCTCTTCTTCTTTTTTATCTGCATAAATAACAACATAATTCATTTTTTCAGATTGATAAGCAATATCAACTGGTAATGTTTTTAGTTTATCTATCATGCCGTTACCCTTGTAGAATACCACATAAGATGCACGTTCACTTAACATGACAACTACCTCCTTTTTTCACAATTCCAAAAGCATTTGGACTTGGAATATTATCTGAGATTTTTTCTGATAATTCAAAAATAAATCCATTAATTTCCTTTTCAAAGTCAAATTCTATATCACGATATGCTTTAACTTCCGGCTTATCATATAACGTTTGTTTCGCTTGACTTAATGCCTGTGTGACTTTTTTAAAATCCGGATGATAAGAGCCTCCTGTGCTCATCACCTCTTCATATGTTTCTTTAGCTTTTTCAAAAGCTTTAATTTCTTCTGGATATAATCGATCAATCAATTTATTTAATCTAACCATTTCTTTAAAGTTAGGTTGTGCTTTTATTTCATCAGCAACATCATATGCTTTCATTACTATGTCAGTCATATAGATCTTCCTTTCTTATCTCTTTATATGAAGATTCCTCAAGATTTCCTAATTGCAATCTCCCTATACTTATTCTCTTTAATTGTAGCACGTTACATCCAATCGCTTCAAACATGCGCTTAACTTGATGAAATTTACCTTCATCAATTATTATTTTAGCAGTATCACCTTCCACGTGACATGCTAATGCTTTAGCAAAATACGTTTGATTCTTATCATCTTTGATATAAACACCTTCTAACAACTTAGAACAATCAACTTCATTTTGATCAAGGACTGCGATGTAAGTCTTTGGCATATGTTTACTCGGATGAGTAACATCATGAACAAACATACCGTCTGTCGTTAATAACAAAAGTCCTGTCGTGTCAATATCTAGACGACCAACAATCATAAAATCAAAACGATTATAAGGTTCTTTTAATAAATCAACAACACAAGGAAATCTCTGATCTTTAGTCGCTGATAAATAGCCTTCTGGCTTATTGATCATTAAATAAATATTTTCTTTGTAGAAAACTTTTTGATCATCAATATAAATACCTTGTTCTAAATCAACATTTGTTTTGACATTTTGAATTAAAACATCGCCATTTCTAACAGCGTGCATGCTTAAAAACTTCTTTGCTTGGCTTCTAGATGTATATTTTAAATTTGATAAGAACTTATCGATGCGCATGATTGCTCCTATGTGTTATAATTTTATTGAAGAGGTGTATATAAAATGATTTTAATGAAAAATATTATACGCGAAGGACATAAAACACTTACTCAAGTTGCTAAAGAGGTTAAAGTGCCACTAAGCAACAGTGATAAAAAGTTACTTAAAGATATGCTTCAATATATCAAAAATTCACAAGACCCTGAGATTTGTGAAAAGTATGATTTAAGACCCTCTGTTGGTCTTGCAGCACCACAGGTTAATCAATCTAAGAGAATGTATGCTGTACATGTTGAAGACTTTGATGGTGTTTTATATTCTTATGCATTAGTGAATCCAAAAATTACAAAGAAAAGCTCATCTCTAATCTACCTACCTGGTGGAGAAGGATGTTTAAGTGTTGATCGAGAAACAGAAGGCATTACGCCTAGATATGAAGCAATTACTTTAGAAGCTCTATCATATGATATTGAATCTGATCAACTCATTCCAGTAAAATTAGAATTAAATGGATATGTTGGTATTGTATTCCAACATGAATTAGACCATTTAAATGGTATATTATATGTTTCAAAACTATTCCCTAGCATTCCAAATGCAAAACCTGCATTTGAATTTGTTAGTGAAGAACCAGAAGCAGAATAATTATTTAAACAACATTTCCAATACTTTAATCTGATTATCTAAAATGTCATCATAGGTGGCATTTTTTGTTTCTTCATTAGGAAAAATGATTTTAGATATTTCAGTATTCATGTTTTCTTTCTGTTTTGTATTTTTAGATTTAAAGAATCTCTTTATACCTTTAACTTGCTCTTCTTCTTCAAAGATTTCTTTATAAAACTCATTATCAACTAATAAAAATCCTTTATAATTATCACGCATTAATTTTTTAAATAAATTAATGACATCTGCTTTACCATAACCAAGAAGTTTAGGCGTTCCTTGACGATTTGCATCATGGCATGAAAATGCAGCGATATGTTTTTTAAGTAATCGATAATTTGTAGTTGTTGATTGTGCTAAGTTGATAATATATACAGGATCAAATAAAACTTTCAAAATATTTGTTTTATATTTTTTAAATAAATATGTATATTCATTAAGTGGATGATCACCTGTTGGAATAATAATAATTTTTTTATTAAACTTATTTGCTAGATTCACATAATCTTCTAAACGTTTGATTACATTAGGATATTCATCAATGATATTATTAAATTTAAAAAGGCGTAAATAAATATGTGTCGCTTTTAATTTATTTGCAATTTTAATTGCATGTTCAAATTGTTCTAACGCTTCGCTGTGCTGATTGTTAGATTCCATACGATAAGGTTTAATCATTGGATCAATAATGCCTACTTTGATCTTATGACTTTTTAATGTATCAAACATAATTCTCGCATCTTTTTCTGTGATATCAAATATATCTTTTGTCTCATTAAATCTTAGGCAAAGATAATCAAGATGATGTCTTTCTGCGATTTGAATACGTTCTTCTAATGTTAAATTTGTGTCATGATCAAAAAATCCTGTAATTGTAGCTTTCATGATTTCATCCTCCATACATACATTATAATTGCCCCTGCAACACTTACGTTTAAACTTTCAACATTTTCTGTTTTAATGGTAACAAATTGATCAACTAAACTTTTAGTATCTTGATTTAACCCATGACCTTCATTCCCTAAAATGAGTGCAACTTTATCCTTATTTTCAGATAAATCGCCAGACTCATGTGCATCAGCTGCAACAATTTTATAACCATCATTTTTCAATTCAACAAGTGCTTCATAAAGCGGTTTTCTCTCTATATAACAATCAAATAGTGCACCTTTAGATGCTCTGATTGTTTTTTCATTATATAAATCTGCGCTATGGTTGCTAAAGATAATGTGTGTAAATCCAAAAGCCGATGCACTTCTAATTAGTGCGCCGACATTATCAGGATCTTGTACATCATCAAGGCATAGCACTCTATTTGATATTTTCTTGTGATTAATTTTTTTACATAACCCAATAGAGTCAATCCAAGAAGGTGTTTGTTGTAAGTCCTTCATTAAATCATCAGAAATTAATATTCCAGGCTTTTCGGGATTAGAAGTGATGATATCAATTAATGCATCATTTTCTCTAGCTTTTTCAATTAAATGCTCACCATAGACTAAAAACATATCGTTAATATCACGATATTTTTTTGTTTTTAGTTTAACCCATAATTTAAATTGCTTATTCTGTTTCGACTGGATCAATGGACTCGCTTCCCTCTTTTAAATATGCTTCATATGCTTCTCTAACAGAGAATCCATATTCAAAAATATTAAAATCAAAATCTTTTGTCACTTCTAATGTAATCATATCGTTAATGGCAAGATCGATTTGATTGAAATTTAAATTTTGTTCCTGTCTTTCAGATTGTCTACTCTTAGGTTTAGTCACTGGATTTCTTGGGACATAAACACTACAACAATCATTAAAAGGTCTAATTGATATATCATATGTACCAATGGATTTTGCCATTTGTATAATATCTATTTTATCATAAGTAATTAGTGGTCTTAAGACTGGCATTTTAGTTACTTCTTCAATAACTTTCATACTCTCTAATGTTTGACTAGCCACTTGACCAACAGATTCTCCGTTAAGCAGACAAAGTGCATTTTCATTAGTTGCTACTTTTTCACCAATGCGATACATCATTCTTCTCATAACCGTAATAATGTAAGGATCATAGACATCTTTTAATAATGACTCATGGATATCAATAAATGGAATCAAATGACATTTGATCTTACCATGAGCAGTATATTGTGCTAACACCTTAGCTAAATCAATAACTTTTTGCACAGATTCAAGCGGTGTAAGTGGTGTAGATTCAAAGTGAATCAGTTCTACATCTATACCTTGTTTAATCGCTAAATAAGCGGCGATAGGACTATCTAACCCACCACTCATCATCATTAATCCTTTCCCAGCAACACCATATGGATATCCACCCATCATTGGGATCTGGTTTAAATAGATAAATGTTTGTTCTTTTCTAATTTCGATATGCAGTGTTTGGTCCGGATGATGGACATCAACTAAGATATCTCTTTCATAGTTTTTTAGAATCTCTGGTGCAACCATTTTTGTAAATTCTAAACTTGTATAAGGAAAGTTTTTGTTTGCGCGTTTCGTATCAATTTTAATTGATCGATCACGCTCTGTTAAATATTTATTTAACACAATTAAAGATACTCTAACGATATCTTCAATCTCAGGCTCTGCATTATATATCACACTGATTGAGTATATACCTGGAATCTTTTTTAATGCGCTAATGATTTCTTCTTCATCTTTTTCATCATAATTAATGTAGATTCTATCATGTGTCATTTCGTATTTTGTTTCAAAGTTTTTTAAATTGAATTTCACGTGTTGTCTTATGGCTTTAATGAAGAATCCGATGTTCTTTCCTTTAAGCATTAAGTCTCCAAAACGTATCAGTATTTTTTTGTTCATTTTATCACCATATATTATTTTACCACATATGATATAATAAACTAGGTGATAGAAATGAATTATGAAGAATTATTAAATACAGCTGAAGGACTCCTTCAAGGACAGCCTTCAAAAATATCTTTATTAGCAAATGCATCAGCATTCTTAAATGAAGTTTTAGACCATATGAATTGGATTGGTTTCTACTTGTACAATGGCAAATCTCTTACTGTAGGACCATTTCAAGGAAAAGTTGCATGTGCTGAAATTCAAATGGGTAGTGGCGTATGTGGAGAAGCAGCATCGCTTAATAAAACAATGTATGTATCAAATGTATTAGAACACACAAATCACATCGCATGCGATCCTAACAGCAGAAGTGAAGTCGTTGTTCCACTCATGTTAAATAACGCTTTATATGGCGTTTTAGACATCGATAGTCCAATGATTGCACGTTTTGATGAAGAACTTATTCTTTTTTTAGAGAAGTTCGCTAAATTAGTTGAAAAACAATTGACAATTACTACCCTATAGGGTAAAATATATTGCGTCGGTAAAAAAGCAGGCAAATTTTCACAAAAGATTATATCCCTACTCTTAAGGAGCCCTTAGTAACCTTTACTGCTTTAAGGTGAAAAGAATATCGGGATCAACTTGTGCATGGAAACTTGTGTTTTTACCTACCAAATCTAAAAGGAGGTAAAAAAATTATGTCACGTTATGTAGGACCAACTTGGAAAATTTCTCGTCGTTTAGGATATTCAATTTCAGAAACTGGAAAAGAATTACAAAAACGTCCTTATGCTCCAGGTCAACATGGTAAACGCCGTACTAAACTAAGTGATTACGGTCTACAATTACAAGAAAAACAAAAAGTTAGATTCACTTATGGTGTTTCTGAAAAACAATTTAGAAAGATCTTTGATGAAGCTGGACGCCTTAATGGTGTTCACGGTGAAAACTTCTTACGTTTCCTTGAATCAAGATTAGACAACGTAGTATACCGTTTAGGACTTGCTCGTACAAGAGCACAAGCTAGACAATTAGTAAACCATGGCCACATTTTAGTAGACGGTAAAAAAGTGGATATTCCATCATACCGTTTAGTACCTGGTCAAAAAATCCAATTAAGAGAAAAATCTTCTGGATTAAAAGTTGTTGCTGAAGCTTTAGAAGCACAATTTGCATCAGTTGAATTTGTTGATTACAACAAAGACAATGGTGTTGGTACATTCGTTAGATACCCAGAAAGAAATGAAATTCTTCCTGATGTAAACGAACAATTAATTGTCGAATTCTACAACAGATAATTAAACTAAAAAGAACATTTATATGTTCTTTTTTTTATACTTATTCTATTATTCACTGACAACCTATTTTAATTTGTGTTTGCAGTTTTTATATGATATAATCTCTTTGGAAATTAAATACTACCCTAACTATGTTAGGGTATTTTTTATTGAATTAGGAGTGAAATTATCGAAAGAACAAAAGAAACAAAAAAACTGCACGATAGAAATTTTGTTGGATATGGCTTGGATTTAAATGTTTTTGTGTCAGTTTTCTCAGCCGTCATTGTTATTCTATTTATTTTATTAAGTGTGATTTTCCCACAAGCAACATCAGCTGCATTTAATACAGTAAAAGGTTGGGTAACAACAAGATTCAATCATTGGTTCGTTATTGTAATCAATATCATATTATTTGGTTTAATTATTCTTGCATTTACTAAGTTTGGTAAAGTAAGAATTGGTTATAAAGAAGATACTAAACCAATATTTACAAGATTTGCATGGTATGCTATGTTATTTAGTGCTGGTATTGGTATAGGCATATTCTTCTATGGTATTGCTGAGCCTATCAGTAACATCGGTGCTCCTGCAGCAATCAACGATACTGTTGTGTCGCCGTTATCCATTATGTTTCTACATTATGGATTCCATCCTTGGGCTGTTTATGCACTGGTTGCCATTGGTATCGGATATTTTAGTTTTAACAAAGGTCTTCCTGTAACTGTCAGAAGTCTCTTCTATCCTATTTTAGGCGATAAAATATTTGGTATATGGGGTGACATCATTGATACGATTGCCGTATTAAGTGTGTTATTTGGATTATCTACATCCTTAGGCCTTGGAGCAAGTCAAATCAATGCAGGATTAAATTCTATCTTTGGAAGTCTTCCAATCTCACCACTAGTACAAATTATCATCATTATAATCATCACATTTATTGCGACACTATCTGTCGTTAGTGGTATATCAAAAGGTATTCGATTTTTAAGTGAATTAAACATAAAGTTATCTGCTTTATTTCTATTATTTATTTTAATTGCTGGTCCTACACTATACATCTTTAGAGATTACTTCTATGCATTTTATATCTATATTATAGATTTCTTTAAATTAAGCACTTATGTTGCTGATAATCAAGCGGATCTATTATGGCAAAGTGGTTGGACAATTTTCTATTGGTGCTGGTGGTTTAGTTGGTCTCCATTCGTTGGCTTATTTATCGCAAGAATTTCTAGGGGTAGAACGATTAGAGATATCGTCTTTGGTGTAATTTTAGTCCCTACAGTTATCATTACATTTGCAATGACTATTTTAGGTTCTACTGGTATGCATTTAAACAATGTTAATCAAAACGTGATGACCAATGCTGTTAATGACAATCTAGCAACGAGTCTATTTGTCATGATTAATCAGCTCATAACAAATCCAATCTTTTTAACAATATTTAGTATATTAGCTATTGTTGTTATCGTCTTATTCTTTGTCACATCTAGTGATTCTGGAAGCTTAGTTGTTGATAACTTAACCAGCGGCGGTAAACTACATTCACCAAAATCTCAAAGAGTATTTTGGGCAGCGATGGAAGGACTCATTGCGATCGGTGCTCTACTACTAGGTGGTACGCAATCACTTAATACATTACAATCCATATTAATCATCATGGGACTTCCTTTTTCATTGATGTTATTAATGATTATATTCTCACTTGTAAGACAGTTAATCCTTGATAGAGAAACTAAACCTAATATTAAAGAAGATTAGAAAACAGTTTAATTGACTTTTACTATTCAAAGCATTAGAATGTCTTTAGTAAAAGGAGTATTTATATGAATCAAGAAGAAATAAAATATTTTAGAGATTATGTTAAATCTCAAAAAGCCGTTAAACAAGGCACAGAAATTGGTAAACTATTCCCTAAATTTACAATGGAAGCTAATAAGATTACTGCCTTAATCAATGGATCTTATCACACAGCAGAGGAATCGACTGAATTATTTAGTAGACTATTTAATGACGACCTTGATCCAAGTGTGAAAATCATGCCACCGTTTTATACGGATTGTGGCATTAATACACATTTAGGTAAAAACATCTATATCAATAGTGGTTGTAAATTTCAAGATCAAGGTGGCATTTATATTGATGATAATTCATTAATCGGCCACAATAGCGTACTTGCCACACTTAATCATGGACTTCATCCAGATGATCGCCAAACCTTATATCCTAAGCCTATCCATATTGGTAAAAATGTTTGGGTTGGTTCTAATTCAACAATCTTATCCGGTGTAACAATTGGTGATAATGCAGTTATCGCAGCTGGTGCTGTTGTTAATAAAGATGTGCCTGCAAATACCATATATGGTGGCGTGCCTGCTAAAAAAATTAAAGATATTGAACTATAAAAAAAACTCAGTTTTATACTGAGTTTTTATTTTGCAAACTTTCTTATTATTTATTTAATGCAGCTTTTGCTAATGTCAAAAATGAATCTGCTTTAAGTGATGCGCCACCGATTAAAGCACCATCAATATCACTTGTTGCTAGTAATTCATCTACGTTAGCTGGTTTAACTGATCCACCATATAAAATTCTTAAAGCATCTGATACTTCTGTACCATATAATTCTTTAACAACTTCACGAATAGCTTTGATTGTATCATTAGCTTGTTCAGGTGTTGCAGTTCTACCTGTACCAATCGCCCAGATTGGTTCATAAGCAAGAATTGTTTTTAATGCATCTTCGCTAGATACACCTTCATAAGCAGCAACAACTTGAGCTTTAACGAATGCATCAGTAGTGCCTACTTCTCTTATTTCTAATGATTCACCGCAGCAAACGATAGGTACGATTTCTGATTCAACAGCTTTCTTTAACTTTAGGTTAACTGTTTCATCAGTTTCATTATAATAAGCTCTTCTTTCACTATGGCCGATAACAACATATCTAACACCATATGATTTCAACATGTTTGCTGAAATTTCTCCAGTATATGCACCTTCATCTAAATAATGCATATTTTGTGCGCCGATACCTAAGTTTTCACCTTCACGTTTTACTAAGTCTCTCAAGAAGATGGCTGGTGCACAAATCACTGTTTCTACTTTTTCTTTATCAGGTAACTCTTCATTTACTGCATAGATAAAAGCGAGCGCGTCGTCTCTATCTTTATACATTTTCCAGTTACCAGCAATGACTGGTTTTCTCATATTATCCTAAGATTGAAGAAACATCTTTAATTGCTTCTTCAGCTCTTGATCCCTTCGCTACGATTTTTACATTTTCACCATGAGGCACTGCGAGAGACATAAGTGCAAGGATTGACTTAAGGTCAACCACTTTATCACCATAGTGTAATTCAATATCAACAGCATATTTAGATGCTGTTTGGACTACTTTTGCAGCTAATTCAGCATGTAATCCAGCTGTACTTTTGATTGTAATTTCTTTTTCCATATTTTCCGCTCCTTT
This sequence comes from Acholeplasmataceae bacterium, assembly GCA_963678355.1. Taxonomy (GTDB): domain Bacteria; phylum Bacillota_I; class Bacilli_A; order Acholeplasmatales; family Acholeplasmataceae; genus WOFB19. The sequence goes on from OY782823.1 coordinate 1,173,612, forward strand.
TTAAAACATCGGTGGAGTACTAATCCACAATATTTTAGTATGTTGATGAGACTGATTCAATAAATAATGTTCTTTGTTTGCTAAATAATAAAATGTCTCGCCTTTACGAATCACATATCTTTTTTTATTTAAAACCAAGACAACTTGGCCTTCTAAAACGTAACCAAATTCTTCACCAGGATGTGGATCATCAATTTCTGATTGACCACCTGGTTCAATATTAATTATGATTGGTTCCATTTCATATTTTAATGCATTAGGAACAATCCAACTAATCATATGCTTTAATTGTTCATTTTCTTTTTCATAAAAGTCATCTTTTTTAAATACAACTGTTTGTTCTTCTTCTAAACTGAAGAATTGATGAACATCTGTACCTAAGACTTCTAATATTGAAAAAAATGTTTGCATTGATGGAGAAGTTAAATTATTCTCCAACTGGGAAATATATCCCTTAGTTAATTCTAATCTGTTTGCAAGTTCTTCTTGAGTTAGGTCGTTTCCTAATCTTAATGCTCGAATTTTTTTGCCAAGATCGATCATTTATTGTCTACACATTCGATACCTGGAAGTTTTTTACCTTCTAGATATTCTAGTGATGCGCCACCACCAGTTGAAATGTGTGAGAAGCCATCAGCTAATCCAAATTGGATAACTGCTGCTGCTGAATCACCACCACCGATAATTGTAGTAGCTTGACCTTTAATGTCTACTAATGCTTCAGCAACGCTTCTTGTACCTTCAGCGAATCTTGGGAATTCAAATACGCCAAGAGGTCCATTCCAAACAACTGTTTTGGCAGATTTAATAAATGACTCAAAACTTGCAACTGTTCTAGGTCCAATATCCATACCCATTTCATCAGCAGGGATATCTTCTACACTTCTTACATTTTTTTCACTTTCAGGATCAAATGATTTAGCAGTGATAACATCATCGCCTAATTCAATTTTACCATCAGCTAATTCAAGTAATTCTTTAGCTAAATCAATTTTATCTTCTTCTAATAAACTCTTACCAATTTCATGACCTTGAGCTTTGAAGAATGTGTATGCCATACCGCCACCAATAAGTACTTTATCAGCAACTTTTAATAAGTTTTTAATCACTTCAATTTTATCAGATACTTTTGCACCACCTAAGATAGCAACAAATGGTCTTTGTGGATTTTCTAATGTTCCACCGATAAAATTAATTTCTTTTTCTAATAAGAAACCAGCAACTGTAGTTCCAATATTATTAGAAATACCAACATTTGATGCATGTGCACGGTGTGCAGTACCAAATGCATCAATGACTAAAACATCACCAAGTGATGCCCAGTATTTACCTAATTCTGGATCATTTTTACTTTCTTTCTTACCATCTAAATCCTCAAATCTAGTGTTTTCAAACATTAAGATTTCACCATCTTTTAATGCATCAACTGCATCTTCAAGTGCTTGTCCTCTAGTTTCAGGAATAAATTTAACTTCTTGTCCTAATAATTCTTCTAATCTAGTAGCAACTACTTTTAAGCTCTTAGAAGCCTTATCTTTTTCTTCTTTAATACGACCAAGATGCGAAAATACTATTGCTCTACCACCTTGTTCTAAGATATATTTGATTGTTGGTAATGCTTGAACAATACGGTTTTCATCACTGATTGATCCATCTTTTAGTGGAACATTAAAATCAACACGTACTAATACTTTTTTACCTTTTACATCTATATCTCTAACTGTTTTCTTTGCCATATAGATACCTCCTATAATAAGTTAGCGTATTTTCAACCGTTAATATTATATCATTAAATGATAGCATTTTCTATATAAATTAAACATGAAAATGTTTACTTGCATAGTTTATGATTTCTTCTAATCTTTTGATTTGTTTTCTCACCATATGATAACTATATTTTACCATAATTGCTCTTCCGCTCGTGAAGATGATTTCACACCCTTTGTTTAACTTAATAATATCTGATATGGCTGCATAATTTATCCAAATATTATCATAGTTTTTTATTCGTTCAAGCGGTATGAGTTCTGTGAAACTATTAATATACAATGGAATCTTATATTTGATACCAAATTGCTTCTTTACAGCCTTTTTATAGCCATCATAGTCAAATAGTTGTTTATGACATAAGTCTTTAATATAGGCAAGCATAGGCTTATTTATAGTTAATTCATCATTTGTTTGATAAATTATTGTTGATAAGTTGACGTGTTTGATATATTCTATCATTTTTTTCAATAAAAAAAGGCTTATTCAGCCTTTTTATTAATCTTCTTTAGCTAGAAGACGTTTTTCACTTTCTGGATCAAAGAAATGTACTTTGTTCATATCAAATGCTAATTTGATGTGATCACCAATCTTAACACCAGCACGCGCATTAACAACAGCACAGATATTGTCATCATTAACATGTGTGTAGATATTTGTTTCAGAACCTAAAAGTTCGGCAACGTCAACTTCAATATTTAATACTGCTTCAGGATATGTTCCCATAACGACTTGATCATCATGAATGTCTTCTGGACGAATACCTAAAACAATTTCTTTACCAACAAATTTATTATCTTTAACAATTGATAATTTATCTTCTGGAACTTTAATTTTGTAATCACCAGCTACGAAGTAACCACTCTTTTCAACCATACCATGGATGAAGTTCATTGGAGGTGTTCCAATAAAGCCCGCAACAAACATGTTGTCTGGTAAATCATAGATTGTCTTTGGACTACCAACTTGCATCACATATCCATCTTTCATAACAACGATTCTAGTCGCCATCGTCATCGCTTCAATTTGGTCATGTGTTACATAGATCATAGTAGTTGCTAATGTGTTGTGAAGTTTAATTAACTCACCACGCATTTGTACACGTAATTTCGCATCTAAGTTTGATAGCGGTTCATCAAGTAAGAATACTTTCGCATCACGAACAATTGCACGTCCTAATGCAACACGTTGTCTTTGCCCACCAGATAATGCTTTAGGTTTACGATCTAAATAAGGTGATAAACCTAAGATTTCAGCAGCATGTTCAACTTTTTCACGAATCACGTTTTTAGGCATCTTTCTTAACTTAAGACCAAATGCCATATTATCAAATACAGTCATATGTGGATATAGCGCATATGATTGGAAAACCATCGCAATATTACGATCTTTCGGTGCTTTATCATTGACCATTTCTTCATCAATATATAATTCACCTGATGTGATTTCTTCAAGACCCGCAATCATTCTAAGTGTTGTAGATTTACCACAACCAGAAGGACCTACGAATACGATAAATTCTTTGTCTCTAATTTTTAGATTAAAATCAAAAACAGCTTGTACACCATTTGGGTATACTTTGTTAATATCTTTTAACTGTAATGTAGCCATATGTATTTCTCCCTTTCAATTACTAACTCGTTCAAAAATATTGTAACAAAGATAACCATAAAAAAAAATGTGCACAGTGCACACATTTTAGTGAGTAATTAAATAATAGATTAAATATCCCGGAATAAATGATCTGATATCAAAGCCAGTGACTAAAATAAATTTATCAATACGTTGAATTAACGTGTTTCTATGGATATATAGCCTTTTTGCAGCTAAACTCATATTTTGATTAGACTCTAAATATATTTGGACTGTTTTGATTAAATCAGGTCGATTGATATAATCTTTTAAAAAGAAGTGATAATCACTTTTTTCTATTTGCGTAAGCAATGTCTTTAAGATAATCACATCATTTAAATATAAGTGTTTTTGAAATGAAATATTTGGTAGTAATTTTTTTATAAATAAAATATGTTCATCTCTTGTTTTTGCATCATTAAAATCATACGACTCATATAATCTTAAATCAGCAAATGCATCCGATGCAAGATTAGTGATCACTTCGTTTAACGATACTTCAATCTCATGATTATAAGTCATTAAAAGGTGATGTTCATCTTCTACCATCTGATCAATTTTTATAATTTCAGATATGATATCTAAAATCAGTGATTTAAGTGGTTCAATTGGTTGTTTTGTTTCTATAATGATGTATTTCCCCATACATTTCATTCCCTTGTATTTTCTATCTATATTATACTACGAGTTTATCACTTGTTCTAAATAATTATATACGTATGAAGCTTTTAAAACATAATATGTACCATCAACTTGTGTGACAATGCCTACTAATTTTAAATTGATATCATAAATTGAAGAGCCAAGCATGTCTTTAGTAAAATCCATATTAACTAAGTTTAAGTATTCATCTTGTTCAGATACAAAAGTGCCTAGAGCAATTTTATTCATAATATCGTCTTTAGAAGAAACACTTGAAATGATTTCTCCTAATAAAGGCATGTAATCGGCAATCTCTGGTGCACAAAGATCACTTGAGAAATGTTCAAATGCTAGAATCATGATATGATATGTGTCATCATTTGCAATTAATGTAGCACTGTAATGTATATCCTTGTAATCATGAACTAAATAAGTCTGACGTTTAGATGTATCTAAATATTGATTTGATGTCACAACATACATCACTTGATCTTGTATCCCAATAATAACGCCAGATTGATACATACGTTCTTCGTTTTGCGTTTGTACGCCAACCTTTACATTTTCACATGTATGGTCTAGTTGTAATTCATTAATATAGTTTACAAATTTATCCTTTGTATTAATGTCTTTCCCTAAGTAACTATCAAACTGAGTTTCTAAGTTCACATATTCATCAGATGGTTCTTGATAAGTCAAAGTCATAAATAATATAATAGCAATAACTAAAAATAATACAATAAATACGGGTGATTTTCTCATGATGATAACCCCCTATATCCACGAAGTTCTAAAAACTCAATAATTTTATCACTTGGTACAGCATAAGTTAATGTTGAAGCATCTCCAGCATTTGTAAATCTACCTGCAAAAACAATACCAACTAAATCTAGATCTTTATTCACAATGGCACTACCACTACTACCACTTTTAACAGGAACACTAGAAATAAGTGAATCAAATATCAATAGATTTATTGAAGAAGTTTCATCACTTACAACAACGTGTTCATATTCAAGGAAAAATCCCATCGTAATCGCGTTAATTTGTCCATCCGGATAACCTGCGACAATTAATTCGTCAGTTGCCTCTAGAGGCTCTAAATTGAAATCTACAACATTTAATGGATATGTTTTAGAAACCTTTAACAATGCAAGATCATATGATGCATCTGCAAACATAAATTCAGCATGAACACCTTGATTCTTATAATCTGAGACCGTATAATTATCAGCTTCTCTATCCTCTAAAACAGCTACATGATTATTCGTTAAAATATAATAGTAATCCTCATCTTGATCAATGACGACCCCAGTGCCAACATTTTTCATAGACATAGAGAAAAACTCTGCCTTAATCATCACAACCGATGGCAGGATTTGTTCTGATATATCATCTATTTGATTCATAAGATCATTATAAGTATCTTGTTGATCGAATAGATATGTTTGATAATCATTATAGAGATCATCATAATTTTTAGGTAAGCATCCAAGTAACGAGATACTCAACATAAAAACTAAGATTGTCAAACCTAATTTTCTCATCACATCACCTAATTATATTTTACTATCTTCTATATACATTATAAACTTTTAAGCACTTATAGTAAAACAAACATATAAAAAAACCCAATTCGAAAATGAATTGGGTATTTATTTAATATAGAAATTATCCGATAGAACCTTCCATTTCAAGTTTAATTAATTGATTTAACTCAATCGCATATTCCATAGGAAGTTCTTTAGCAAATGGTTCAATAAAGCCCATAACAATCATTTCAGTTGCCTCAGCTTCAGTCAAACCTCTGCTCATTAAATAGTAAAGTTGTTCTTCACTTATCTTAGAAACAGTTGCTTCATGTTCTAAAAATGCTTCACTGTTCTTCACTGCGTTAACTGGAATTGTATCACTAAATGAATAATCATCTAAGATAATCGTATCACATTCAACATGTGCTTTAGCGCCTTTAGCTTTCTTACCAAAATCAACTTTACCACGATAGTTTACGGAACCACCACCACGAGAAATTGATTTCGAAATAATTGTTGATGTTGTATTAGGTGCCACATGAATCATTCTAGCACCAGCATCTTGGATTTGGTTCTTTCCAGCAAAGGCAATTGAAATTGTTGTACCTTTTGCATGTTCACCAAGTAAGATACATGATGGATATTTCATGTTTACTCTAGAGCCCATATTACCATCGATCCATTCCATGTGTCCATTTTCATAAACATATGTTCTCTTAGTCACTAAGTTAATGACATTATCTGACCAGTTTTGAATTGTTGTATATCTACATTTTGCATCTTTTTTAACAACAATTTCAACCACTGCAGCATGTAAGCTTTCTTTAGAATATGTCGGTGCTGTACATCCTTCAACATAGTTAACAGATGCTCCTTCATCAACAATGATCAATGTTCTTTCAAACTGACCCATTTGTTCTGAATTAATTCTAAAGTATGATTGTAGCGGTTTTGGTACATGTACACCTTTAGGTACATAAATAAATGATCCACCACTCCATACAGCACTATTTAATGCAGCATACTTATTATCTGTATAAGAGATGACTGTACCAATATATTCTTTTACGAGTTCAGGATGTTCACGTAGTGCTGTATCAGTATCTACATAAATAACACCTAAATCTTCTAATTCTTTCATTGTATTATGGTATACAACTTCACTTTCAAATTGTGTTGAAACACCAGCTAAGAAATTTCTTTCCGCTTCTGGAATCCCTAATTTTTCAAATGTATCCCTAATATTTTCAGGCACATCATCCCAACTTGTTTCAGCTTTTTCTGATGCTCTTAAGAAATATGTGAATTCATCAAAATTGATGAATGAAAGATCTGGTCCCCATGATGGGTTTTTAAGTTCAAGGAACTTCTTATATGCCTTTAATCTAAATTCAAGCATCCATTCTGGTTCATTCTTATATTGACTAATTGAACGAACGATATCTTCATTTAGTCCTTTACCAGAATCGATGACTGCTTTAGCTTCTGTCTTGAAACCAAATTTGTAATCTCCGACAATGGCATCTATTTTCTTTTTATTATCATCCATTATTTATCATCCTTTTCTTCCATTTTGTTTAAACCTTGCTCAACAGCCTTCCAGGCTAATGTAGCACATTTAACTCTTGCTGGAAATTGTGAAACGCCTTGGTAAACAATGGCATCACCTTTTAATACTTCTTGATTATAAGGATAGCCTTTGATTAACTCAAAAAATTCATGAATGATTTTTTTAGCGTCCTCAACTGATTGATCTTTAATTGTTTGACTCATCACAGATGCACTAGAACAACAGATTGAACAACCATGGCCTTCGTGTTTTACATCCACGATTTTTTGGTTTTCATCCACTTTTATCTGAACATTCATTTCATCTCCACAGCTCGGGTTATTTAAATGTATGGTCATATATGAACTATCGTTAACTAACCCTTTATTACGAGGGCGTTTATAATGATCCATGATGACTTGACGATATAGTGTTTCTATATTCATATATATTTCACTTCCTAAAATTGATTAAAAAAATCTCGCGTTTGAATGACTGTTTCTACGAATGCATCACAATCACTAAAATCATTATAGATTTGAAATGATGCACGAAGTGTCGCACCCATTTGCATATAGTCAGCAATTAAATGCGCACAGTGTTTACCAGCACGAACAGCGACGTGATTTTCTGATAAGAACGTAGCTGCATCATGTGGATGAACACCATCAATATTCATTGTAATAATGCCAATATCAGCTGTTTTATTATAAACGGTAATACCATCTAACGCTTCTAATTTTTTTAATGTATAATCTCTTAATCTAATAGTATGCATATGAATTTCATCATATCCAATGCTTTCTATATATTCAACCGCTTTTAAAAGTCCAATCGCAGCACCAATTACTGGTGTTCCTGCCTCAAACTTAGTCGGTACTTCTTGCCATTTTAATTCATCTTTTTTAACGGTGTCAACCATTTCTCCACCAAATTCATACGGTTCAATCATATCTAATGCTTTTTTCTTTCCATATAAAACGCCAACACCTGTTGGTCCAAATATTTTATGACCAGAAAATGCTAGAAAATCACAATCAAGTGCTTTGACATCAATCTTCACATGTGGTGCTGCTTGAGCAGCATCAACAATAACAATTGCACCTTTTTCATGTGCAAGTTTAATGATATCTTTAAGTGGTGTAATATAGCCCATCACATTTGATACATATGTAATAGCAACCACCTTAGTTTGATCCGTTAACGCAGATTTAAAGTTTTCAACAGTAATTCTGCCTTCTTTTGTTAATGGTACATATTTTAACGTTGCACCACTGCGTTTAGTTGCCATCATCCATGGAATAATTGATGAGTGGTGTTCTAACTCTGTAGATAAAACCTCATCACCTTTTTGAAGTATTTCCCTAAAAGATCCAGCTATTGTATTTAGCGCAGTCGTTGTACCTCTAGTAAATACAATTTCATCTTCATTTGCGTTAATAAAAGACGCGACTTTTTGTCGTGATTTTTCATATAGTGAAGTTGTTTGTTGAGAAAGATCATAAGATCCACGATGTACGTTAGTACCTAAATGATTATAGTAGTAATCAATATGCTCAATAACGCCTTTTGTCTTAAGTGCTGAAGCTGCTGAATCTAGATATATCTCTTCTGGGTGATTTACCAAAACTGGAAAATCTTTTTTAATTTTATCTACGTCGATCATATTCTTGAATTTACGAGACTCACAAAGCGATCTCTTAATGGTTCATCATCTATCTCATTAATAATAGGTGTTAAGAATCCATTAATGATTAATTTTTCTGCTTCGGCTTTAGATAATCCTCTACTTTGTAAATAATAAAGTTGATCCTCTTGAATTTTACCAACTGTGGCACCATGTCCTGCTTGAACATCATATTCATCAATTAATAAAATTGGATTAACTTCAACAATGGAATCATCTGATGTGATTATGCCTTTGAGGGTTTGAGAAGCGTTTGCTCGTTTCATACCTTTCTCAATTTTTTCAACACCATTAAGCGTGATTTTACCTTTTTTATTTGCAATACCAATATTTGTCATTTCACCCATTGTATCAGGTGCTTTATGAACAATTAATACATCTACTTTTTGTTTGTGTTCATCAGATGAAACAGCAACTGTTTTCATCTTAACTTCAGCGCCTTGACCAATAAGATCAATATGGACTTTAGCATCTAGGATATCACTTACAAATCCACCAACTAAATCAAGTTTAGCATCGCGTTCTGCAGTGAAGTAATGTTCAACTAAAGCGTCTTTACTTGCAAGTTCAGTCACTAGTAAATATTTAACTTGACTATTTTTATTGGCTTTTAAATTAATCTTGTAATTATTTTTATCAGTTGTTTCACTGGCAATTTCTAAAATGACTTTGATGCTTGAACTTTGCCCCACTTCAATGTTTAGTGATTCGTTATTATCATCTAATAAAGTAATTTTAACAGGTTCATTAAAATGTTTGTTTGGTTCAATAGTTAATGTTTGATCATTATAGACAAAGCCATTTGGAAGATCTGATTTGATCTCATGATCTTTGATTATAATATCATTCATTACGCTTCGTCACTTTCCTTAAAATCAATACCTAGTTCTTCACGAACCCAAGTATAACCATTTTTATCAATTTTTTCGATTAACTCTTGTCCACCGCTTAAAACGATTTTCCCATCAATCATAATATGAACAACCGTTGGTTTAATATAATCTAATATTCTTTGGTAATGTGTAATTAAGATACATCCAAACGCATCACTTACCATATCGTTAACATTTTCACCAACAATCTTTAATGCATCAACATCTAGACCTGAGTCAATTTCATCTAAAATCGCGAATTTAGGTTTTAACACCTTAAGTTGAAGAATTTCATTACGTTTCTTTTCACCACCACTAAAACCTTCGTTTAAATAGCGATGTGCTAAATCAGGACGCATCTTTAATTCTTCTACTTTCTTTTCATAATCCATTGCAAACTCAATAAGTCCAATGCTTTTATCAGAAGTTGCTGCTAACGCTTGACGCATGAAATCGCTGTTTGTTACACCCGGAACTTCAGCAGGGTATTGCATGGCTAAAAATAGCCCAGCTCTAGCTCTTTCATCAACTTCTAAATCTAATAAATTCTCGTCATCTAAAAATGCTTCACCTTTAGTGACCATATATTTTGGGTGCCCCATAAGTGCACTTGCTAATGTAGATTTACCAGTTCCGTTTGGTCCCATAATTGCGTGAACCTCACCAGATTTAACTGTCAAATTAACACCTTTTAATATTTCTTTGCCTTCAATTTCAACATGAAGGTTTCTAATCTCTAATTTTGCCATAAAGACCTCCTTGAAAATTACCATTATTATTATATAATAATAAAATCTTTATTACCATTAAAACACAAAACTTAATTAATAAACTTTATAATTAAGGATTTAGAATATGGCATAATATGTGATTTGAATCATGATACCGTTTACAATTTTTACCATAGTTTGTTCATTGTAAATTTGGGAACGTTTTCAATCTAAATGCACGATAAATTTACTTTAATCAACATATTTTTTATGTATAATAATAACTGTAGTTTCAATCCTTTTATAAAATTGGAATTACAAAAATGTATTTTTCTCCCAAAAAAACATTTCGCGTTAACCTCGCGTAGATCTACTTAGCTCGCCATCCTTAAGTATTTCTTAAAAAGGTTACTCCCTTAAAGTGGACCTCATTCTTTTTAGATTTTGAGGTCTTTTTTTATCACATAATTTGTCATAAACTGTATTTATTAGTCAATTTTATGTATAATAATAGTTAGTTGAAAAGAGGAATAGCCATGAATGAACAAGACATACTTATAACAAATAAGGAAGCTAAACGAAAAAAACGCAATAAATATCTTTTGATTTCAGTGATATCACTACTGGTTTCATTATTACTCGCATTTTTTGCCTTACGTTGGCAAGATGCATATACGCTTATGGCATTTTGTAATGCTTTCTACTTTTCTGGATTCATTTTTTTCTTTATTGGTTGGATGGTACTTATGTCCAATTCCAATATATTATCACCTGTAATTTATGGGTTAAAAAATTTCTTTCAAGTCATATTCACAAAACGTGCAAAAGCTGATTATTATGGATACTTAAAAGAACGAGAAGAAAACCCTTTTCCAAAAATATACTATGTAGTGCCATTTTTAGCTTGTATTCCAAACTTTATCGTCGCAATCATTCTCCATATCATGTTATAAGTAAAATTAAAATTTAACTTAATTAAGGCCATTTATGTTTGGCCTTTTTTTACGAGTAGAATTGTCAAATTAAGTGCAACAGTTTAAATAAGTATTAATTAAATCTATTGCAGGTATAAAACGATTAACTTTACGAGGGCGGTGATTGATTAAATCAACCGCCTTTTCTAATTTAGCATCTGAGACTCTAAGGCTTGATCCTTTAGGGAAAAACTCTCGAAGTAATCCATTAGAATTTTCATTAGTCCCTCGCTGCCATGCACAATATGGATCAGCAAAGTAAGTTTTACAATTTAACTTTTCTTCTATTTCTTCATATCCAGCAAATTCTTTACCTCGATCAAACGTAATTGTTTTAACGAGATCATCTGGAAACTTTTCTAACATTTTGATTACTGCTTTAGTAACAACTTCTGCAGTACGATTAGGCACTTTAAATGCTAAATATAATCTAGACTTTCTTTCTGCCAGTGTAACAAAACAATAATTTGTTTTACCCTTTCTGCCTGAAACCATCGTATCAGCTTCCCAATGACCATACTCAAGGCGTTTATAAACACTTTTATCTCTTTTTCTAATTGGTGCGCCTGTATTAAACTTACCTCTAGTTTCTAGCGTACTTGAGGGCTTTCCTTTTCGTCTTAGCACTTTCTTATTCCCTTCACACAAGATACCTTGATCTATCCAACGATATATCGTTTTAAAGGATGGTAGTTTTAGTTCTGTTTTATATCCTACTATCTGTTCAGGTGACCAAGTCTCATTAAGTTTTTCTTCAATATATTCAAGGACTTCATTTGAAACATGTGCAGCTGTTTTATGACAAAGTTTCTTTCGTTTTTTATAAAACCACTGAGCAGTATTGGGGTAATAGTCAGGACCAAAGTCACTTTGATCATTAAAATTTCTATGGTATTCTCTAGAAATCGTTGATGGATTTCTACCTAAAACTCTAGCAATCTCTCTAAATGAATCGCCTTGTCGACTCATCTTAGATATACAGATTCTTTCTTCTATGGTAAGATGATGATAGAACATAATTTTCTCCTTTTTAATTAAGTGTGGTTACTTATATTATACAATAGAGAAAATTATGTTTTTATATTTTATTGGTGATGCACTTAGTATGATAATTCATCACGAGAAAAAAAGACCCTTATGATAGGGTCTTTTGCTTATTTTTTTGTTAAACTTTTAATGAGTTCTGCGCCATGGTGATAGTATAGATTTGGTGCGTAATTATCAGCATGTAAATAATAGAGTTGATGCTTATCGCTAAAATATCCACAATTAATATTAATTAGATAATTATCGCCTTCTTTATAGCAAATAATCTTTTCCAAATCTTGTTCAATTGTTTCATTAAAACTCTTATATTTTTTAAACTGAATGATCACTTGTTTGTTAAGTCTGTGTTGTTTTTGATTATATTCCCAAATCTTTTTATACTCATCATTGATCAGATCTGCATAGAAATCAATATCGTTATTTTTAACGATTGTAACCATTTCTAATAAATTTGATTTCCCAATAATTCGTTTAGTTAAACTAGATCGAATTCTATAATATATAGATAATCTATCATCATCTAAATATTTTATAAATCCTTCGTGGTTTAATTTATTTAACCAGGATTGATCAAACTCGCAAGATGTGAGCATAACGCCAGCCTTGTTTTCAAGCAATTTAGCATATCGATAATTCATATCATAGTATGCGACCCTTGATCGACTCAAGAATACAACAATAACCATATAAACGACAGATAGAAATTCTACAATGGTTATGATTAATTCGCTTGCGTTAAACTGATATAACAATATTATTGCAGTAACAACTATTGCTAATGATGCCCAAACTAGAATTAAATAGAAATTTTTCTTTCTACGCAACTCATTCGTATTGCTTACTTGTCTTCCCATTTAGCATAAACAGTTACACCCTGAGGTATAAATGACCATTCTCCAGTTGCTTCATCAAAGTTTGCTTTACCTAGGTATAAGTTTCCATTAGTATATTGGAAACCCCAATCTCCAGTTTCACTGCCATCAAGACCAAACCAACCAACAAAATGTTTAGTTGCAGTATCTTGTAGTACTGGCCATTCTATTTCAGATGCATACTCAATAACGTGTGTTGATGGATTGGCTACGCCATCCATTAATGATCTAAAACGCACTGTGTACTCTTTGTTTTCAAATAATGCATATAATGTCAAATCTTGAGTATATCCTGTTGTAGCAGATACAAATGGATCCCCAACAACATAATCCTCAACTGGTGTTAATATCCAACCAAGGAACAGACTACCTTCACGTTGAGCTTTAGGTAACACTTTATTTTCTAAAACAGTAAACTCAGTGATTGGCTCATCAGTTAATTGTCCACCTGCTGCATCAAAGACGTAGTCCACACTAAGTGTTAAAATATCCCATTTTGCGTATAATACGATAGATTGAGTAACGACATCATTATCAAAATCCCATGGTTCTGTTCTTTCAACATCTTTATACCAACCTAAGAATGCTACGCCTTCACCATATGGATCGTCTGGTTGATCTAATTTGCTGCCTGATTCAACATCAAGTACTGAATCAACATATGAAGTTTCAACAGCAACTCTACCTGTACCACTATAATATGCTACTGTAAATAAGTCGTTATATGTTTTTTGATCTGAACAACTCATCAATCCAATTGATAAAAATACAAATAGCATCAATGTCAATATTCGTTTATTCATGATCATCAACTCCTAATTTTTTTCTCATTTCTTTTTGTTCTCTCTTATTTGCAAGAACAAAGTGACCTTCAGTAATTTCAACAAATTCAGGTTTATCTTCTAAATAATCATGTGTTGCTGGATTATAGATGATTCTTTGACGTTGTTTTTCATAATCAGGGTCCGGTTGAGGAATCGCTGATAATAATGATTGTGTATATCCATGTAATGGATTTTTAAATAATTCTTCTGATGAAGCAAGTTCAACCATGTTACCATAGTACATAACTGCAATACGATCACAGAAATATTTAACAACTGATAAGTCATGTGCGATAAATACGATTGTTAAATCTAATTTATCTTTTAATTCAGAAAGCAAGTTAATAACTTGGGCTTGGATAGAAACATCAAGTGCTGATATTGGTTCATCGGCAACGATCACTTTTGGATCTAATACTAATGCACGTGCAATACCAATACGTTGTCTTTGTCCACCTGAGAATTCATGCGGATATCTTGAGATGTATTCTGGTGCAAGACCTACAAGTTCTAATGCTTTTGTAACTTTTTCTTTAATTAAATCTTTATCTTTTTCTCCATTGATCACTAATCCTTCAGAAACGATTTCTAGGACAGTCATTCTAGGATTCAAACTTGCAATTGGATCTTGAAAAATCATTTGCATGTTTTTAACATTTGTTTCTGCTTCTTTTGAAAAGTGTAATTTCTTAGATTCTCTAATTCTAGCTTTTCTATCTTGAACAAATGCTTTGTGCTCTGCTTTATATTTCTTTAATAAATCTTTGTCAACGACATTACTAGATTTAACTGCTAATAAAGCTTTTGCTAAATCAAATAGATCTTTAAAGTATGAAGTTCTTAATTTACTGTTTTCAGCTATAACTTTTTTTCTAGCTTGAATAACACTTTGACGAATAGATTTATAATCTGGTTTGCTTAAGCCTTTAACATAGTTATCGTGTTCTTTAATATACTCAGATTTTGCTTGTTTATAATCAGCATTAAGTTTATTTTTTCTTAGTTTATATTCTGATTTAGGTAATAAGTGATCTGCACGTTCTTCAATTTTTTCACTGAATTCAGCTTTTAAAGCAGCCATTTTTGCATGGTGTTGTTCAACAACACGGCTTAATTGACGCGCTCTTTCTTCATCAGATAATGCAGCACTATCCTTAATACCATCAACTTTATTTTTGTAGTTATTTTTTAGATCTCTTACAAGTCCTTTATATTCTACTAAAAACTCATTTTTGGTTTGTTTTAATAAGTTTTCTACATCAAGATTGTATCTAAATGTTAATTTATCAACATTAACTTCAAACGCATTTTTATTTTCAAAAATATCGTTGTTATAATCTAAAACACTTTTTTCCAATAAAGCAATTTCTTTTTCTAAAGCTTTATTATTTTTTTCAACATCTGCTCTTGATTTTGCTAAATTAGCACGATGTTCTTGTCTAATAAGGTAACGGTCATATTTTCTTTGGTTAAGTTTTAAAACTTTTAGTTTATATGCTTTAGTTTCTTCTCTAATCTCAGTCACTAAATCATATGAACCAGATCCAACGATTTGTCCATTTAGTTTCACTGTACCATTTGTAGGTCTGTATAATCTAATCATTGAGCGTCCAGTAGTTGTTTTACCACAACCAGATTCGCCAACGATACCAAATACTTCTTTTTTATAAACATCGAAGCTAACACCATCAACAGCTTTGACTTTTAATTTATGTCTACCAACACCAACTTTAAAGTGTTGTTTTAAGTTAGATACTTCAAGTATCTTGTTACTGTAATCTGCTGAGTGACTCATTTCTTAACACCTCTACTCTTTCTAACCTCTAATACTGCTTCAGGTAAATCGATTTTAGGTGCATCTGGATGTAATAACCAAGTTGCTGCATAATGAGTGTCGCTAACCTTAAACATCGGTGGTTCTTCTTCTAAATCTATTTGTAGAGCAAATTTATTTCTAGGTGCAAACGCATCTCCTTTAGGCGGATAAATCATATTAGGTGGCGTACCGCCAATAGCATCTAGCGTACCGCTAGTTGCTAAACTCGGCATACTTGATAATAAAGCCCATGTATATGGATGTCTTGGATCATAGAAGATATCATTTGTATCACCCAATTCAACAATTTTCCCAGCATACATAACAGCAATACGATCAGCAACGTTTGCCACAACGCCTAAATCATGTGTAATAAAGATTACACTTAAATTTCTTTCAACTTTTAATTTATTAATCAATTCCAAAATTTGTGCTTGAATTGTAACATCTAAGGCAGTTGTTGGTTCGTCACAAATAAGGATTTCTGCATTATTAGCTAACGCAATCGCGATAACGATTCTTTGTCTCATCCCACCTGAAAATTGGAATGGATATTGGTGATATCTCTTTTCAGGTTCAGGAATACCAACTTCACGCATTAAGTCAATTGCTCTTTGTTTAGCAATTTTCTTAGGCATTTTTAATTTAAAGACTAAAGTTTCAGTAATTTGTTTACCAATTTTTACAATCGGATTTAAACTACTCATTGGATCTTGGAATATCATAGAGATTTTAGATCCTCTAATTTCATGGAAAGATTCTTCTGGTGTTCTAAGTAAGTCTCTGTCTTCATACATGATTTTTCCATCATCTACAATAGAGTTACCAGCAAGTAATCCCATAATTGCTCTACTTGTTACACTCTTACCACTACCTGATTCACCTACGATTGCAAGTGTTTCCCCTTTTCTTAATTCGAATGAAACACCTCTGATCGCATGTAGTAATCCGTATTGAGTTTTAAATGAAATATTTAAATTTTCTACTGTTAAAATATTATTTTGTTGATTTGACATTATTCAGCACCTCTCAAACTTGGATTAAATGCATCTCTTAGACCATTACCGAATAAATTAAATGCAATCATTAAAATAGCAATATATAATGCAGGGAATAAAAGTAAATGTGGTTCATTTTGCATGACTGCTTGACCTTGTTGTAATAACATGCCAACACTTGTTGCATCACTATAGTTAATGATACCTAAGAATGAATAACTTGCTTCAGCAAAAACAAAACTTGGAATTGCAAGTGCAAAATTTGTTACCATATAACCCAAGGCATTAGGGAAAATATGTTTAAACATGATTCTTGAATCCTTGGCACCTAATGTGCGTGCTGCAAGAATATATTCTCTATTTTTAAATCGGTAAAATTGCATACGTGTCATTGAATACGATCCAATCCAACCAGTGACGGTAAACGCGACGACAATAACCCAGGTCGCAGATCCATATCTAATAATCAATAACGTTAATACCGCCATAAATGGAATACCTGATATGATTTCAACAAAGCGGTCAAATAATAAATCAAAAGTACCTCCATAATAACCAGCAATCGCACCAATTGTCATACCAAAGATCGCATTAATAATAACGATAGATACAGCCATTAAAATTGAAATTCTAGCACCAGTCCAAAGGACAGTAAATAAATCTTGACCATCTCTATTTGTACCAAACCAGAAATATGTATGATCTGGTGTTTGATCAAGTGCAAACTTAAAGAAGTCAACTCTTACCTGATATGTATTACCATCAGGTGATACATTTAAGACATCTATGATCAGATTTCTAGATAAAGCTTCTTCAAATTCATCTTTTGATAAAATCTTAACCACTGGCTCATTATTTTCGCCGACATAACTATTAATATAATTAGTATATGCATAGAAATCTACGACAACAGTTAAGTTGCTTACATCCTCATATAAATAATCATTTGATGGATCATTATCAATAAGTGCTTCTGGCATGCCACTAATGATAACATCTTCACCAAATTCAGAATTATAAACACCTAACAAGAAATTTTTTCCCTTAGTGATTTTCTTTTGTCCATCTAAAATGCCTATATTTTCTAAAACTGGAACTTTTGGTGTTAAATAACCTAATTTTATACCATCTGCAGGATTTTCAGGCATATCATAGACCTTCATTAAAGGTCCAAATAATACAAAGAAGAACAAAACACAAATAATGATAAATGCAACTACAGAAGCTCTATTCTTCTTAAATCTATTCCATGCATCTTGATAATAACCAATTTCTTTCGTTTCAAGCGCAACATCAGAAATAACAGTATTTTCATTAATCAATACTAATTTACTTTTATCGATATCATTTATATTTCTCATGATGTTTTCCCACTTCCTACTCTCATTCTAGGATCTAGCATTGTATAACTTAAGTCAGCTAAGATACCAGAGATGAGTCCAATAAATTCAAAGAATACCATATATAGTAATAATAAAGGATAATCTCTATTATTAAATGCATATAAGTAAACTGGACCAGCACCATCAACTCTAAAGATTGTTTCTAGAATGATTGAACCACTCATTAGACCTAAGAAGCCTAAGAAAATACTTGGTGCAAATGGCACAAGTGCATTCTTAACGGCGTGTCTATAAGTTGCTTGTTTCTTACTTAAACCTTTAGAACGTGCCAATAACATATAATCCTGTGTGATTTGCTCAGTAAGTTCAGCACGAATACTACGAGCCCAACCTGCAATACCACCTAAAATCATAACGATTGATGGCAACACATAAGTTCCAATACCTGCCCAAAAGTCAGCTCTAAACTCAGTTGCTGTCGCAACAAAAGGTGGCGTAGGTACCCAACCAAGTCTCCAACCAATAACAAGTTGTGCAAGTACTGCCACAACAAACGTAGGTACAGAAATGAATATCATAACCCCAACAGAAATAATGTTATCTGTAGGTTTATTTTTATGTAATGCAGCGACAATACCTAAATAAATACCAAGTGGTACTGTAATAATATATGGAATTAATTGAAATAATACCGTTGTAGGTATTTTACTAAATAGAATCGTTGAAACATCCATTCTTTGAGTTTGCGAATAACCGAAACTACCGGTCGTCACAATATTTCTAATCCATATCCAAAATTGTACTGGAATAGGTTTGTCTCTTCCCTCTCTATAATATTGAATCCAATAATTTGCATCATCTCCACTGATTGGTGGTTTATGAAAATCTGGTAACATGTGGATTACTAGGAAAAACAAAAAAATAACAATTATAAATGTTAATATCATTAATCCGAATCGCTTTAAAAAATATCTAAACATATGTATTTTATTCCTTTCTAACAACTATGCCTTTAAAATAATCGTTTATGTTTATTATATCAAAATTTTACACTCATTTACCAATGAAATTGAATATATTATATATATTCATTAATATGATAAACATAAAGTATCATTTCTTATAAAAACCTCTTAAAAAAATGAGTATTTTTACATAATTTACGCATTTTACAATAAGAGTTTGTGATTTTTTTGATTTATAACGAAACTACAAGAGGCAGAGGGTATGCACCCTTGCCTCTTGTTTAGTAACGTTATTATAATGTTTTAGTTACTTAAATTATTGCCAATCAGCATCTGTTGATAAATGCCAATATCTTGAAGCGCCCCATTCCATAATGTTATGGTATGCTGGCCATTCATTTACTACATTTGATGCATAAACTACAGCACTTGCAGTACCTAAAAGAGGAACTACTGGAACATATTCTAAGATGATAGCATCGAATGCTCTTGTTACAGCGTTTCTATCAGCAACATCTCCATCATATTGAGGAGCTAAACCTGCCCAAATGAATGTACAGTCTAAACCGAATTGGAATAAGATTTCTAAATCGCCTACGAAATAACCATCGTTAGCAACTAAGATTTCCCATAATGGCCATAATGAACCATTATCAGTAGTTTCATCAAAACGATCAGTTACTGTTTGTAAGAATGCATAAGTTGCTCTTAAGTCAATCTTATTTTCTTCAGTGATATTTAATACATCAGCTGGAATGCCTAAATCTGACATTGTGTTGAAACCAAATTGATCACCATAAGTTTCTTGGAAGAATAAACCAATAATTGGTAACATAACACTTGTATTAGTTACTGAACCAGTACCAACACTAGTTAATACAATATCAAACTCATGTGCATCTTGTTTATCACTTGATACAGCAGTTGTATATGAGTTCTTTTCAAATGAAATCTTGTCAGAACCGAATAATTGAGTATAATGATCGATAATATAATTATCTACACGTTCATTTTCAGCACCTTCAGAAGTTAAGTAATTTAATGTGATAGGACCTTCGTTACCTTCAGCTACCCATGCATCATATGCTGCATCGAATAAAGCTTCTGCTTTAACTGGATCATATCCATAAGTATCATAATCGATACTTAAATCTTCTAACATTGCTGCGTATTCTGGAGTATTAACATACCATTCAGGGTCATTATCATATTGAGTAGCATTTAAACCACCATAAATTAATAATGAAGGAACGTTTGGAGCATTAACTGTAGCAGCATATTCAGATCTATTGAATCCGAAGAAGAATGCTTGTCTGAAATCTAAGTTTTGGATAGCAGATACTACACTAGCATCTTGACCATCATAAGCTTCAGTATTGAATAATAAGTATTCAGAATATCCATTATAATAGCTCTTTAAGTTTGGATCCTCTAAATATTGTGAATAATAAGTTTGATTTAAAGATGCAGAACTTAATAGTCCTTGTGAGAATGCTTGCATCTTAGTATCTACGTTTGGATAGAATTCAAATGAAATAGCTTTATAGTTATAGTATTTTTGCATCATAGCGTTATAATTCTTATTTAAAATGATCTTTTGCATTGGATCCCAAGATTTAATTAAGTAAGCACCATAAGATACAAATGGATTTTCATAAGTACCATAATTAGAGTTTGTACCATTTTCATCTAAACTTGCAGCATAAGCTTCAGGGTTTACTAGTGTAAAGTCACCATTTGACATAGCTGATGCATGTGAGATAGGTACTTCAAAAGTCATTTCAAATGTATGATCATCAATAACTTTAAATCCAACATCTTCTTTTGCTACAGCTGGCCATAAATCACCTTTGTCACCAGCATAGAATGGGTTAATGCTAACATCTACTCTAAGATCTAGGTCAGCTAACCAATGAGAATCAGTTGAGAAACCAAATGCAGTTGCAGCTTCTCCTGCTAATGCAACACCTTCATCACCAGCTGTTAAACCAGCAGCAGTTAAAGTAGCTTCATCAACATAAGCAGTTGTAGGAACATTACTAAATAAGTCTCCTAAATAATAACCGATATAACCTTCATAACCAGCAGCTACATTTGGACCAACATAACCAGTTAATTCAGCGTAACCATAATCACCAGTAAGTGGATTAGCTTCACTTTCACCTAAACCAATTTCTGTACCTTGTAAGAAATAAGCTCTAGCGTTTACAACACGTAAACCAGAAGATCTGTCTGCGTTTGGATAATATGAAGAAGCTCTATAGTTATTTTGAGTTCCATCAATATATTGGAAATATGAATAATAGTAATCTTGAGCAGTTACTGGAGAACCATCTTCCCAATATAAGTCATCTCTTAATGTATATCTATAAGTAGTTGACATAATTTCTCTTGAAATAGCTTCACTGTAGTTACCATCTTGATCAACACCAGTTTCACCATCAAAGTCTCCACCAACAGCCATTGGGAAGCTTGCAGCTCCGTATAATACATTCTTTCTAACTAATGCACCAATATTAGAATCATCGATATTTGAGAAATCACCAGGAGCAGATGCTAAACCGTCAGCAATTGCTTGATCCCAGTCAACATCAGTTCCATATAATGGAGTTGATAGATAACCCATTAATGAGTTTTCATGACTCCAGTGATAAGTAAGTGGATTTAAAATTGGATCTGCAGTTAATTCAGTGAATGAATTCATATATGTTTCACCAGTTGCATAATCAACAGCTGATGAATCAGTTGGAGTCCAATAAGCATATAGTTGAACAGCTGAATCCACTGATAATGGGAATTCTACTGCTTCATCTTCTAACCAAGTTAGTCCACGTTTAGTGTAGAACCAACCACCGAAATCGTAACCTTCTCTACTTGGAGCTGCTGGTTCAGTAACTTCACCACCACCTACAGGTAAGAATTGTGATTCAATTGTAGCATCTGTACGAGTATTGAATCTAACAACGATTTGTTGAGTCCAACCAGCGTATAATGTTAAGTCACCTTGTACTGGGCTTGAGAAATCATAAGCTTCAGTAGCGTCAGCATCAGTGTACCAACCAGTGAAGTTCCATGCGCTGCCTTCTTCAGCAGATTCTCTAGTAGGGTCAGTAGGTTCACTAACTGTTTCGTCTTCAAGAACGACTACAGAATCAACCGCACTACCACCTAAAGAATCAAATGATACTGTATATTCTGCTGGAGCACACGCAACAAGTAAAGATAAACTTGCTAAGAATACTAAAGCAGTCATAAATTTTTTAAGCATAAATTTTTTCCTCTCTTCAAAAATATTTTCTATTATTATATCATAGATTTTTGCATTTCAAGGACATTCTATAGTTTTGAAAACGTTTTCTCTAAAGTAATATAAATATTGCGTAAAAAAACACCGAAATTAGTTAATTTTTCGGCGTTTTTTTTGTTTATAATGTATTTACATATATTAATTATTGATAATATTGTGCTAAAGCATCTAAAATTTTAGCTTCATCGTACAATTCTGTGATATCTGTAGGGTAAGTAGGATCAATACCATACTCATTTGAATGATATACATAAGGATCAGCTTCTGTACCACTACCTGTTCTATAACCATTCATGTTATTACTACTCATTGTAAATGCAGTACCACTTGGAAGTAACACTGGTGTAATTGATGCACTACCACCACTTGATTTGACACCAATGATTGGACCAAGATCATTTTCTAAGAAAATTGTTGCCATTTCATTTGCTGCACTAAATGTTACTGGAGAAATAAGTAATCCCCAATCTAAGTAATCATATGATGGAATACCTGCATCAATATCAATATAACTTGTTGAATTTGATTTAGTATCTACACTTATTGATGATGATTTGAAAGGATCATCAGTGATAAAGCCTACAACTCTATATAAAGCTCCAACATTACCACCTGTATTAAATGTTAAATCTAGGACTACACTTTCCACTGAAGGACTCTCTTTAACGATTTGTTCTAACATCATTTCCATGAATACAGCACTATCGGCTTTAAAGAAATCATTTAATGAATCTCCAGGGAAATATAATGCTAAGTCTTCTGCAGCAACTTCATTTTCAACAATACCAACATAAAGTGCTTCAGAATCAGTATCAAATACTAATTTTAATGTATATGTTTGACTTGATAAAACATTAGTATAGACATCGTGATCACTATCATATGTATAACCAAATGATAAAAGGGCATCACGATATGCAGTTACATTTGCATCTGTTACATGTTTAACTAAAATTTCACCAAAGTTTTCATCTTGAGAACTGCTATTATAATAGAAGAATTTATCTCCAAAACCAATGGTTGGAATAACTTGGTCTGCTATATGGTCAAATGCAATATTTAATAAACTAGAATTAAACGCATTATCTTCTTCGATATCAGATGTGTTAAAATCATTTAATGATAAAACTGCAGTTGTTTTTGCTTCATCAACAAACCAATATATTGGCTTTTGAACTGAATCCGCAGCCCATCCGCTACCATAAACATTAAACTTAGCTGAAATCACATCATCAACAGCGTATAATCCATCAATATAGAACGATGCTACACGAGGTCCCATCACTGTATTTAGATATGCAAAGTACTCTTCATAAGTACTACCACCAAAACTTGAACCTGGTTGATAATCAATTTTATTAAAGTATGAAGGATATCCATAACTTGTATGAGCTTCATCAATTGTTTTAGCAATAAATGTATCTAATGCACTATCGAAAACATCTGGAGCAGTTGATAAAAACTTAGTTTTATTACTATATAACAAGTCATAATAAGACTCAATACCATTTAAATCTCTAATACCATAGAAGTGATCTAAGTTAAATGCCAACATGTTAAAATTATGTGCAACTAAATCAGCTGGCATTCTAGAATTGTTAACTGAACTTGTTTTGATTGTTTCATACTCTTCAGATCCAGCACCTGGAAGTGAATAAATACCATATAAACCATCATAGTTATAATACACATTATAATAACTTGATCCAGCAAATAATTGATTCACTAAATAATATGGTAATACCAAATGATCTTCATAGAATAAGGCATCCATACCATAATCATTTAAATCGAAGATAATGTCTTGTCCTTCTGAATAGTAACTATCTGCATATTCGCTATCCATATATTCAATGTGTCTACCATAATTTGTTTCAGTAGAATATACATAAGCCCAATAGAAACCTGGATCATTTACCGAAATCGTGTTAGCAACTGTATCTACAGTCAATATGAGATCATAATCTGTATTTGTGTCAGTATCAGTATAGACATAAGACATTTCATAAGTTGTGTCTGTAATATCATATGAGAACTCTACAGATGGATCAACAAATCCTTGTAATAATGAAAAGAAATCATCAATCTTAACATATGGTACACTACCATCTTCTTCAAAATATAGATCTAAGTTACCATTTGCAACATCATATTCTGTTGTTAAGTTTTCAAATGGTACGCTTCTTTCTTCAGTTAACACAACATCAGGTAAAGATAAGTCTAGATTAAATGTTTTTTCAACAACTTTACCATCTAATGAGAATTTAGCAACAACTGTACCAGCGGCTAAATCAGAATCTGATGCAACTTTTACAACAACACCACTTGATGAAATATTGTCAGAATATGGAATCCAGCTGACAAAACTATTGTTGACGCCACCTTTACGATCAAAATTAAGTTGATAATCACTTAAATATAAATGTTCTTCAGCATAAGCAATATCTTCGTTAATTAAAGCGATAATACCATCTTCAGAAATTTCCCATTTCGCATTAAGTGTTAAATCAGCTGTAATAGGTTCTGAAAAATCATAGGCTACATCATCATCTTCAACATACCAATACTCAAAAGTATATAAATCAAGAGAAGGATCATCAATTCTTGATGCACTATCGCCGCTTACGACTTCAACAACGACAGGGTCTTCTCCGTTTTGACCATCAAAAGTCACTTCAAATACTTCTACATAATAAGCGTTTAGTGACAAATCACTTGCTACAGGTGTTGAAAAACTATATTCAACTTGAACATCATCAAGATACCAATATTCAAATTGATAACCTTCTTTGTCTGGCGCAGATACTTCATCTGCTAACCCCCCACTATTAACTTCTTGAGTTTCTACGACATTTGATGCATCATCGTAGAAAGTCACAGTATAAGTTTCTACATCTTGTTCTCCTTGACAAGAGATCAAAATAACACTTAAAGCAAATAGTGAGATAAAACTTAGTAATTTCTTCATTTCTTTCCTCACTTTTTTAATAATATTTAGTAGTTATTTTATCACAAAAATCAAAAAAGTTAAAAAAATCGTCATCATTTCAAATATCATTTATATATACAAATTGATTATTTACAAAAATTTAACAATCAAATCTTTTTTAAAATATAAAAAAGCACTCACTATTAGATTGTAAGTGAGTGCTTTTGTTTATATGTTTATGTCTTAGTTTAGATTAATTATTCTTCATCTAAAGAGTAATCCATTGCAGCATATCTTTGATACATCTTCCAACGAGCTTTCGCATTCTTCATATTTTGAGTTAATAACTCATCAGCATGATCAGGGTTGATCTTAGCTAATTGAGAGAATCTAGCTTCGTGTAGTAAGAAGTCTTGATACATATCCCATTTTGGTTCTCTTGAATCAATTTGGAATGGATTTAACCCTTCAACTTCACGTCTTGGATCAAATCTAAATGTTGGCCAGTAACCACATTGAGTAGCTAATTTAGCTTCAGCAAATGAGTTAGTTAAACCACCTTTAATACCATGTTCAATACATGGTGCATAAGCGATGATAATTGATGGTCCATTGTAGCTTTCAGCTTCTTTAAATGCTTTAGCAACTTGCGCTGGTGAAGCACCGTGTGAAATTTGAGCAACATATACGTGACCATAACTCATAGCAATCGCAGCTAAGTCTTTACGTTTTGTTGGTTTACCTGCAGCAGCAAATTTAGCAATGGCAGCTGTTGGAGCAGCTTTAGATGATTGTCCACCTGTATTAGAATAAACTTCTGTATCTAATACTAAAATGTTCACATCTTCATTGTTTGCGATAACGTGATCAAGCCCACCGTAACCGATGTCATAAGCCCAACCATCACCACCGATGATCCATTGTGATACTTTACCAAAATAATCAGATAATCCAAGTAATTCTTTAGCATAAGGCGCATCAACTTTTTCAAGTCCTGCAACTAAGTCTTTCTTAAGTGAACGAGTTACTTCTGCATTATCTCTGTTTTCAATCCAGCTTTCAGCTGAAGCTTTTACATCTTCTGGCATCTTGTCTAGATTTGCAGCTAATACGTTTTGAACTCTATCTCTCATTGTTTCGTAAGCAATCTTCATACCGAAACCAAATTCAGCATTATCTTCGAATAATGAGTTTGCCCATGCTGGACCGAAACCATCTTTATTTGTAGTATAAGGTGTAGATGGGAACGAACCACCATAGATTGATGAACATCCTGTTGCATTAGCAATCACTAAGTGATCACCAAACATTTGAGTTAATGCTTTGATATATGGTGTTTCACCACAACCAGCACATGCGCCAGAGAATTCAAATAATGGTTGTTGGAAACTTAAGTTCTTAACAGTGTCAGTACCTAAGTCTTTATAAGTTACTTCATTAAAGAAGTAATCTGCAGTTTGTTGAGATCCTTCTGCTAATTGTTCACCAACTGGAGACATCACTAATGATTTTTCCTTAGTTGGACAAACGTTCACACAAAGTCCACATTCTGTACAGTCTAATGCAGATACTTGAATCGTAAATTTCATACCTTCAGTACCTTTACCTTTAGCGTCTAAGAATTTAGCGCCTTCAGGTGCGTTTGCAACTTCTGATTCATCAGCTAAGAACGCACGGATAACACCGTGAGGACATGCGAATACACAGTTGTTACATTGAATACAGTTTTCGCTCTTCCATTTTGGAACATAGTTAGCAATACCACGTTTTTCATAGTGAGTAGAACCATTTTCCATATGTCCATCTTCATATCCTAAGAATGCAGATACTGGAAGTGAATCACCTTCGATTGCGTTAACAACGTCAGCAATTTTCTTAACGAAATCTGGACGAGATTCATCAACAACTTTAACTTCATCTTCTAATGTAGCCCAAGCTGGATCAACCTTAACTTCTACTAAGTTTTCATAACCAGCGTCAATTGCTTTATAGTTTAATTCAACAATTGATTCACCTTTACGGCCATAAGTCTTCTTAGCATATTCTTTCATATATTTACTTGCGTCTTCGTTAGACATTAATTGCGGATTTAATTTGAAGAATCCAGCTTGCATGATTGTGTTGATACGACGACCTAATCCAATCTTGTATGCGATATCTACGGCATTAATGATATAGAATTTAGCATGTTTTTGTGCAAGTTGTCTCTTAACTTTATTTGGTAATAAAGTATCAATTTCGTCAGCTGGTGTTTGTGTATTAAGTAAGAAAGTACCACCATCTTTTAATCCTTTTAACATATCATATTTTGTTAAGTAGCTATCTACTGAACAAGAGATGAAATGAGGATAGTTAACTAAGAAAGTTGAACGGATTGGTTTGTGTGAGAAACGTAAGTGCATACGTGTAACACCACCGGCTTTTTTAGAATCATAAGATGCATAAGCTTGAGAGTATAAGTCAGTGTGGTCACCAACAATCTTAGTAATGTTTTTAGAAGCCCCAACTGTACCATCAGAACCAAGTCCGAAGAATAATAATTCTGTTGTATTGTTTTCGTTGAAGTCAACATCTTTATTGTATGCTAATGAAGAGTTTGTTACATCATCTTCGATACCTACAGTAAAGTTTGTTTTTTGTTCGCCAGCTAAGTTTCTATAAACAGCAACAACCATTGCAGGTGTTGTATCTTTAGAAGATAGACCATAGCGACCACCAATAATCTTAGGTGCATTTTCAGTACCATAATATACTGATTGAACGTCTAAGAATAATGGTTCACCAATTGAACCAGGTTCAATTGTTCTGTCTAATACTGCAATCTTATTAACAGTCTTAGGCATTGCGTCTAAGAAATATTTAGCACTAAATGGTCTGTATAAGTGAACAGTTAAGAAACCAACTTTTTCACCTTTAGCAACTAAATAATCTACAGCTTGTTTAGATGATTCACAAATAGAACCCATTGCAATAATTACATCAGTAGCATCTTCTGCACCATAATAAGTAAATGGAGCATAGTCTCTACCAGTAACTTTAGAAATTTCTTTCATGTAGTCATTAACGATATCAGGTACTTGATCGTAATGAGTTGATTGTAATACTCTTGATTGGAAATAAACGTCATCAGATTGAGCTGAACCACGAGTGACAGGTCTTTCTGGGTTTAATCCTAATTTTCTGAATTTAGCTAATGCTTCGCGGTCTAATAGACGATCAAATACTTCATAGTCCATAACTTCAATTGATTGAACTTCGTGAGATGTTCTAAATCCATCAAAGAAATGCATAAATGGAACACTTGATTTAATTGCAGCTAAATGTGCAACCCCAGCTAAATCCATTGATGATTGAACTGATGTAGATGCTAACATCGCAAACCCTGTTTGACGAGCAGCATATACGTCTTGGTGATCACCAAAGATTGATAATGCTTGTGCAGCAAGCGATCTTGCAGCTACGTGGAAAACACCTGGTAATAATTGACCAGCTATTTTGTACATATTTGGAACTTTAAGTAGTAAACCTTGAGATGCTGTAAATGTTGTAGTCAAAACACCCATTTGTAATGAACCGTGTACTGTACCTGCAGCACCAGCTTCACTTTGCATTTCGATTACTTTTACTGGCATACCAAATAAGTTCTTTTTACCCGTTGAAGCCCAAAGGTCAATATTTTGTGCCATTGGTGAAGATGGTGTAATCGGGTAAATACCTGCAACTTCTGTAAACGCGTACGCGCAGTGTGCAGCAGCTTCGTTTCCGTCCATGGATTTAATTACTTTTTTTGCTACCATAAACTTACCTCCATATAATCTATTCTAAGACTTTTAATATATCTAAAGCATTCTCTTTTGGAGAAGCTTTCTTAAATACATGTGTAATAACACCTTGTTCATCCAAGATGAATGTAGATCTGTTAACACCCATATATTTTCTACCATACATACTTTTTTCTACGTAGACGCCAAAGTAATTGCATACTTCAATGTCTTCATCGCTAAGCAAAAGAAAAGGCAAGTCATAATTGTCAATAAATTTTTTGTGACTCTTTTGACTATCCTTGCTGATTCCTATAACGACGATATCACGTTTTTGAAATTCATCATATTGATCTCTAAACGCACATGCTTGAGTTGTACATCCTGATGTATTATCTTTTGGATAAAAATAGATCACAATGCGTTTACCTAAAAAATCATAGAGCTCATGCATTTTTCCTTCTGCATCGGGCAATTTAAAATTCTTTACTTTTTCTCCAACTTGTAGCATATTTTAGCCTCTTTTTAGTTTTCGTAAATAACCATTTCTTATTATAACCCATTTCACCTTATTTTTTAAGTCCTTTTTCACTTTTTTTCATAGTTTTTCACACTTTAAAAACTTTATAAACCAATTTTGCGATGTAAAGGCTTATGTATAGAATTAATATAAATAAAACTTATATTTATAATAATTAACACTATAAATCATCCTTTTCTTATTAATAAATTATAAAATTCAATAAAAAACCTAGTTCATTATGAACTAGGTCAATGTTGATTTAATACAAACTTTTGTATTGTATTAAATATATTTTAATTGTGGTGCGGGTGACAGGAGTTGAACCTGCACGCCGTAAGGCGCTAGATCCTAAGTCTAGTGCGTCTGCCAATTTCGCCACACCCGCGCAAAAAGAATTATAACCTATTTTTTCAAAATAGTCAATTCTTTTTTAGCGCTTATATTTTTTTCTTTTTTTTCGTAATAAATACCGCACCCAATATCCCTAATGGAATTACCAATAATCCATAATACCAATAATCTATAATTTGATGTTCATCTAATACATTTACTTTCATTCTTGATGTATAGTCAACACCTTCTATTTCATAATTAAAATACACGTAGTATTCACCTGCTTCAGTTTCATGATTTTCATATTCATTATATACAATAGATAAATTTTCTATCTCACTATCATTTTGACTATAGTAATTTTGCATGTATCTTAATACATCATTTGCACTCATCATCTCTGAAGTTGTCACATCCACAATAGGTTCACTGACTTCAAACGAAGGACCTCTGTTTTCAATCACGTGCATATAGACTGTCTTTGTTTGGGTATTTCCATTTAAGTCGGTCGCAGAAAGTATTATATGATAAATGCCTGCGGATGTTGTTTGATTATATGTAGAAGATGAAATCGTTAAATTGACTATTTCATCCACATCATCATATACACTAAATTTATTCAAAATTTCTATTTGTGTCATTGGTTGATCAGTCGTATATAGCAAGATTGTCTCTGGTCCTGAAATAGTTGGTGGCACTTGATCTAGGACAAATATAGAAATCTCTTCTGATTTAGTATTTCCACTTAAATCAGATACCTCCATCGTAATGGTGTATGAACCAATTGTT
Source organism: Acholeplasmataceae bacterium (assembly GCA_963678355.1). GTDB lineage: Bacteria > Bacillota_I > Bacilli_A > Acholeplasmatales > Acholeplasmataceae > WOFB19. The sequence continues at coordinate 1,204,484 of OY782823.1, forward strand.
GTTGCAGTTGAATAAGTATCACCTATAATTTCAATGTCATGATAATCAAGTGTATCCACATTATCAGTTACACTATACTGACTTATGATGTCATCTAAAGCTAATGTTTCTCCATAAGTCATATCTATTTCACTCGGCCCAATAATATTTGGCGATGTCGTATCTTCTACTGATATTGATAATAAATAATATTTGTAAATGTCATTGATGGATGTCTCCAATGTTATTTCATAATCTCCAGGTTTTTTATCACTATTTGTATATGTGTCATTAATTACTTCATAGCTTAATAGTTGGTGGTTTGAATCATAAGCACTAATAAGCGACAAAATTTCTTCTTGTGAAAATAAGTAATCATAATTGATGGTTAAATCACCATATTGGGTTCTTATATAATCAGACTCTAAATAAGGTTCAAATCCTTTGAATTCATCATATATACCTTTATATAAAATGATTTCATAATTAGGAACCTCATGATTAATCATCGTTGGTAGCGTGAAAATTGTAAAATCACCAAGAGGCGTGAATTCAATGTATACCATTTGATGAATTGTATCATCAGTATAATTACCAACAAAAGGTTGACCTGTTTCATAAATCTCATATTCGAATTCACTAGATAATATCTCTTCCTTATATATATCTAGAAAATCATATGACATCACAAGTGTAAAACAATCACTTCCGCTTGCTTCAATCACATCATCTGAATGTCCATAAATAGGATTTGATTTACTTTGTATAACTTGACTCAAATCAAGTAAATTATACTTATCTTGAACCGGTGTGACTGATTCTGCATAAACCAGATCAGCTGTATAAAAAATAATAAGCATAGATACTAATAACATTAATATTTTTTTCATATTATCATCCTCCTACCATATCATAGGATGGATTTTAATAGTTTTCTTTTTACAAAATAAAAAAACACCTTTTCAGATGTTATTTATTAAATGGCAGGCCCAGCTGGATTTGAACCAACGATGAGGGAGTCAAAGTCCCTTGCCTTACCCCTTGGCTATGGGCCTGTCTAAATTAAACTGAGTTTGTAATTCAGCATAAATAATTCTAGCATATCAAAAACATAATTGCAACCTTGATATTAAACTTTTTTAACATAATGGTCTTAAATGCTTTTATTTATATCTTTTAGATATATCTAAAACTTATATATTTATAGGGTAGACATTCGATCTTTTTATCAAACGATGCATGCCTTCAGCCTCTAGATAGAAAAAAGACAAAGGAATAAGGCGACCAAACCTTCCTTTGTCTATAAGAATGATTAAATAAATGGGGCGGCTGAAGGGAATCGAACCCTCGAATGTCGGGACCACAACCCGATGCGTTAACCACTTCGCCACAGCCGCCATGTAATGCGCAATTATTATTATACAATATTTTTTATTTTTGTAAAGGAAAATTATGTAATTTATTAAATTTTATTGTTTAATTATTTTTTTTCTTGTATTATAGTTGCGAAGGATGTGATGCAATTGAAATGGTTAGGTAGAATTCTCTACATTATCATTATTGTCTTTTTAACACAATACGTACTATTAATTGGTTATGTATCAAGAGGCAATGAATATTTTACACAAGAAATAAGAGATCAAGTCAATGATAATATACCATACTTAGAGGGTATAGCAACATTACAAAATCTTGACTACTTTAAAGAAGATCCTATTTATACATTTAGTGCAAACGAAGATGATGCACAATTTGATGTAAATATCTATGCAACAGGATTTACTTACAACGAAGTAAATTATGATGGTTTTATGTTATTAATTAATAATATTCATATATTTGAAGATGGCAATGAAATAGAAAATCCAGTCTTAAGAATCATTATTGATTTAAGTGATGAAACTTTTTCATCAAATGACGGATTAGTCAGTCAAGCTATTCAAACCTATGACCCAACTGTTGAAGGTGTCTATCAAGGTATGCCACTTGTCTTATTATATGAAGAAAATGGATATCTATTAAATGATAATGGTACTGAAGATACAGCAGATGATATTATCGCAAGCGTTAATAAAATTACAGTGAATTATTCAAACCGCGAGTTAGACGAAAATGATCAGTTCATATTTAACCCTGATGGTATGCCACTATTTGTAGCATCAAATGGCAGCACTGATAATGCCATCGCTAGTGATAGTACTTTTACACTTGATCGCAGCAGTTATGAATTAAGTGATCAATTTGCAGGAGATTTCCCAACAGATCAAGAAATCATAGATTTTAACTTAAACACAAACGCTGGAGATATGAGTGGTTATAATTGGGAAATTTGGAGAACAATGCTTATTTATGTACTTGCCATCGTCGTGATTACGTACTTCTTATTCTTCCATAAACATGTAAGAGCAAGATTAAATCAAAGACGCGAAAATACATCTAGCAATGTCATTGATGCGAAAGTTGAACCAATCTTCAAAGATGAACCTGTAGATGAATCAAAAGATGGAAAATAATTTCCATCTTTTTTTCTTATAACGTTGCAATTATTGATTATTTTTGCTATACTTGTAATTGCCGTTTAGGGATATGGTGTCAACGGTAGCACAGCGGTCTCCAAAACCGTTAGTACGGGTTCAAATCCTGTTATCCCTGCCAAAAAAAGCAAGCATCCTAGTGTTCCCACCCAATTCAGTGAATACTAGGATTTTATTTTATTCAAATTGTATGAAAGGGGGATACGTTATGAGTAAAAGCACGAAAGATTTATTAGGTTTACTTTGCATGATTGTTGGCGGAATATTCTTGATTGCTGGTGGATATAATTTATTATTTGATATTTTTAATACTTCACTCACACCATTTCAAGAATACATTAACATCTTTCTATTGGATTTAATTGCACCTGCTGTTGGAGTTGCATTAATTCTATTTGGAATCCAAGTTAGAAAATAATTAGTTGTCTCTATATTTTTTCAACTCATCTTGCAAACTTTTATTTTCACGCATTGTTCTTAATGTGAAAACAGTCGTTGTTACTATGAATATTACTGCTAATAAATTAGTAACTATATCTGGAATCATATCTTGGTAGATCCTTTCACAACTTATCCTGGACAAACACAACTCAAGTACCAGGATTTATTTTTAGAGAACTAGACAACTACAAGTTATCTAATTTAATTATATTTTATGTTAATAACTTCAAGTTGTCAAGATAAATATTACTTGTAGTTGTCAAATTTGCCATTTAGGAGGTTTTTATTTATGGATGTATTAAGACTTAAACAATATCGAGAAATGAACAAAATGACTCAAAGAGATGTATCTAACACACTAAATATCACACAAGCTGCTTATTGGAAATGGGAGAAAGGCAAGTCATCACCTAATGCCAATCAAATTTTACAGCTTTGTGATTTATTTAAGTGTAGTCCCAATGATCTTTTTGGATTCAAAGGTGTTTATAAAGTTCTAGGTGCTGAATTAGATAATGATATTTAATCTATATCAAATTTAGTTTTATAGATTTTTTTAACATGCGTTTTTTTAGCATGCTGATATCTCTGTGTGGTTTCCATATTCTTATGTCCCATGATTGACATAACTGAAACTATATCAGCACTTCTTTGTAATAGAATTGTCGCTAATGAATGCCTAAACATGTGTGCATGAAGTTTATTAAATCCAAATTGTGATCGTAATTTTTTCATATAATTATCAACATCAAAATAGTTTGCTTGTCTATTCATGATCATGTGATGTAATAGATATGGATGTTCGTGTTTTATATCAGACATTTTCTTAATATATTTAACTGATGAGTCTTGAATGAATACAACACGATCAGTTTTTGTTTTAGTCTCAGTCAATAGTATTTCTTGATTAGCTAAATCAACATTCTCCCTCTTGATGTGTAATATCTCATTTATTCTTGCTCCTGTGTCCATTAAAAGTAATATCAGACATTTATAGAATAGATTATTCCCAATATCATCATCTAGTCCTTTATGATATGTTCGAAGCATCTTCAAATCTTCAAGTTCTATCATGTCATAAGTGTGTACACGTTCTCTAAGCTTCTCTATAGATTGTAAGTAAGGTAATTCTATTTTCATTTGCTTAAAGCATCTCTTAAGAATACCGATTCGCTTATTAATTGTGATGTTCTGACACGTTTCTTTCATGTCAGCAATATAGTCATCAAATACATAATATTTTAAATCATCAGTATCATAGATTTCTCTTTGCTCTGACCATTTTACGAAATGACTTAAATGATTCACATAAAATCTATAAGTCCCATTTGAATGTTGTCGCTTAATATAAGATTGATAGCGACTTACTACTTCTTGAATTAACATTGTAATCCTCCTGGTTGTTTTTTCATGCAAAAGAAGGATATCTTTTATACTCCCCCCAGAGCACGTGTTATTTTGTATGTAACATTTTAACACCATATCAGGAGATAATTGTCCACGATATTTGTTGATAAAATTCTTGACAACATGATTATCCTCGTATAAAATGTAGATGCGTGGGTAAAAGTCCCAAGACCTGTTTACACAGGATAATGTTCAAAAAGAAAGTCATCTTCTGGATGACTTTTTTTCTTTTCGCTTTTTCTTGAGTTTCCTTGTGTTCAAATCTTTAGTTGTAACTCTAGTTGATCGTTTCTTATTGAGTGGTACTTCTCCAGATTTGAAATTCTTTCCAGTATGATAACTCTTAGCGATATTTTCAGTACTAATCCAACTTTCTTTCGACATTTTAGTTGTTGCTAGTCTTGAACGATAGCCTCTAATGTTTTGCTTTTTTGATGGCTTCTTACTTGTAATCTTTGCAACTTCAACAGTGCTATCTCGATTTTTCTTAACTATTGCTACAGGTCTATTTTTCATAGATCCCTTTTCTTTTTTATATTTTTTTAAATCTTCGTTTGGCACAACATGTACAACTGGTACATAATGCACATCACCAATGACATTCTTGTTACCAGTTTTCTTTTTCTTTCTTGGTGTAACTTTCTTTTTCTTGACCATTAATAATGCCTCCAATATTGTTTTTCTTATTAATTCATTTACAATCAGTCTCTTTTAAGTACTTCTTTTTATGTGCACGCCAAAGAATATGTATATATCATAATCATTGTATATATAAGTATATATATACAATTCTATGATGGTTTAGACTGCTTCTTTAGTTCCTTGTTATAAGCTACTAAATTGTCTTTATCAGTCTTTAATTTAGCGACATCTTCTTTGAGTTTATCCTGGTCTTCTTTTAGACTGAAATAAGCTTTTCTTGTTTTATCGTATTCATCTTGCAGTTCTTTATATCTATCCCATTCAACACCTTTTTGTGCTTGAATCTGTATAAGTTCTTGTTTGGCATCATCGCGTTCATTGATGATGTCATCTTTTTTTCTAATTGGTAATAAGATAATATTCCAAAACATCCACCATACTAGATAGAACGCTATGGCTACACCTAGTACTGCAAGTAATATGAATATCACACTAATTAATTGATTGATCATGCTTGCATCCCTTCTCCCTTCATCTTAGGTAATTTCGCATATTTCTCTTTCATATTTAATCGATTAAAATATGCCATATCTTCTGGGTATTTATTTTTATAGAACCAAGTTTTATTTTTTAACAACTTATAATCATTCATACCACTTGGTTCGATTGTATATGAGGTCACTTTCCATCCATGGATGCGAAAGTGTATTTTGCCTGTTTCTAACCAGTGCTTATAATCTAAAACTTTTCTCACTTTGATTTTGTGATATCCAGCTAACATTAACATAATTGCAATGTCATTTTTCGGTAGCTGTGAAATGAAATAAAATAGATCGATGCCTTGGTGTCTTTGTGTACCCATGGATGCGACCATAGGAAGCACTTCATCATTATAAGATTTCTTAGCGTTGTTTCTTTGCTGATACTGTGTAAGCATCTCTTCATAGACAACAATATTGAAATGCTTACTGTCAAAGCCTGCCACTTGTTCACCTTCCTTGTAAAAGTCACTTGGTTTGAATAATTGATGATAATAATATTCTTTACCATTTAAATCTTTTCTAGGTGTCTCCATCATTGCTGTTGTATAGCTGCATTTACCTGTATGATATGCATAGTCCATCATCGAATGATAGATAAATGTGGATTTGCCATCTCCTGGACGTCCGTATATATATTGTGCACCTACTTGAAAGTGTGGTAGTTCTTCAATGGAGTCATTTGTCATACGGTTCAAGTCATGCCATATCCAAAGCCAGTGAATTGGGATGGTTGTATAACGCATGACTTTACCTGTTAGTCTAAAAACCTCTATAATCGAAAATATAACGGTCTTAGCAATACCTATACTATATAAAACAATCAAGTCTAAAAAGTCGATAACATAATTGACTATTTTTTTATATTGAGATATGAATCTAAAGATATGTACTTCATAAATATCTAGTTTTACCTCATCCAAGACTTACACCTTCTAAATATGTTCTCACTTGATTAATCGGTATAGCATAACCTTCTGTAAGTGTTTGATTGTCTTCAAAGTATCCTGCAAAGTTAATACCGACGAGCTCACCATCATTGTTGACTAATGCACCACCTGATGAGCCTTGACTAATACTTGCAGAATGTGTAATGACCGCGAAGCTAATATCATAGTCAATCATTTGATATGCTGTAATGGATCCATCAGTTTCTCTATACATCGATGTTGGATATCCTACAGCCTTCACTTCATCATAGACACTAAAGTCATCAGCAAACTCAATCACAGCTAACTTGATAGATTTATCAATCGATATTACAGCTAAATCAAAGCTACTATCTTTTGATATGACATATGTGACATATTGATTGTTTTCATAATCAAGTGATTTAATCGATGATGCACCTTCAACCACATGATCATTAGTTAGGGCATAATAGTGATCATCATCTTCATCAAAGATTACAGCACTACCAAAGTTTGTGCCATCTTCAAGTTCTACGACAAGTCTTAACTCACTCATTTCTAGTGGATTTCTTGAAAGTAAGATATCTGCAGTAATTAATCCTGTAATGATGATTGCTGTAATACTTACACCTATAAATACTAATTTTAATATATGTTTAATCATAAATTTTCTCCTTATAATGGCAGTTGGTCTCTAAAATGAAACCATATAAATAGAAGGGCAAACATGATTGCGATCCAGAAGACAATCTTCCAAGGATGCTCCATGATGACCTTAACACTTAATGAGATACGTTTGCCCCATTTAATCATTGAAGCTGCAGATAAAATCGATATGATAACAATAAACATGGGGACAATCCAATCTATCCATCCCATCAACCAACCAAAGTCTTCAAACCATCCACCCATGTTATGTACCTAAGAAAACAAGTATAGCAAGTCCTATGATGACTGCAATCACAACTCCTAGTGGTGAAAAGAATGCTTTAAGTGGTTTCCTTAAACCTCTTAAAAATATTACTATACCACCAATGAATACCATCGCAAGTACAACTACGATCAATAATGCAAACAAAGTATAGTTTTCGAAAAACTCAGTCAGTGCATCTAGAATCATTTGCCAGAGTCCACTATCTGCATCATCTTGTAGTCCATCATCAATATCAACAATGGTGTCAATTTCATCATCAAGTGTTGTATATATGATGCCATCAGTTTCATAAACTATCTGAACAACTTTAAAGTTATTTGCATCATTTTCATCATCATAATTGTGATATATTTCTGTTTGAACCTCTCCAAGGACGTTGGATGCCATGGCACCCTCTTGTAGAGCAAAAGCAAACACATTGTATCTGCTATCAGATTCTATAGAAGCAAAGTCCTCATATACGTTTGAAAAGTGATAGTCCAATTCATCAAGTGTAATATTGAAATCCTCTTGAATTGCCTCTTTGTTAACTTGAGTAATTCTAGGCATGTCATATGTAATACCAGTTTTAATGGCAGTTGATATGATGTTATAAATCGGTATATATTGAGTCCAATTAGTGGTTAAATCCCTATAGGTTAAGTAGTCATCACTTTCATATTGCCATGACACTCTTTCCCATTCTGAATATTCTTCATATAATCCAAACCAATTTGTGCTGTGTATTCTCGCAGTATAAGTCAATGTTGCAGTTAATATCTTGTCAATAATAAACTCATCAACATAGAAATATGCAATCACAACACCATCCTCATTTTGCTTTAAATATGCATAAGCGTTGTATGTATTCACATGATGGATTGAGTTCGTGTTCAAGTCCCATATACTATGTGGAACAAATTGAGCAGCAGTCTCATCAGATAATATGCTCCTCAATGTCCTTCCATCTGTTGCATTGTTAATCCAAATTTGTGGTGTATCGTTTAAGTTGATGTAATATGCTTCCAGTGAGTCAAACAACTCCATATCAACAGATGATTCCATGATGTAGTGTAATTTATATGTGCCATAATAAGTGATGGTTACTATTAAATCATAACCATCAACTGTGAAAGAAACATGTCCAACATCAGTTAAAAACTCATCAGTATCTGTCGTTGTTGGTAAGTCTGAAACATCACTAAAAGCATCATCCGGAATATCATCAACAGAAACAAGTTTTCTGATGCTTAAAAAATCATCATAACCATACAACAGATTAGCCCACATTGTCATTGTTTTATCTCCAAAAATAATATTCACATCATACCAAGTGCCATTGTCCGGAACAAATTGAACTGTGATAGATTTTTGAACATTACCATCAGTGTCATATAGTTCGCTATATACACCAAGAACAAAATCTTTGACCTCTAATATTTCAGTGTCCTCAACCGTGATGTCAATTTCAATGAAGGAGCCATCAAAACTAGTTGGTAGTGATACATAATAGTAATAGCCATCTGTTTCATTTTTGACCCAGTCAGTTGTTGAAGCATCTACAGGTTGATTAATCACAATGAGGCAACTCATGGCTATGATGACAAATAATAATATTTTTTTATACATGGTTATCCTCCTTTAAGGAAGGGTGTAATTGCTACACCCTATTTTCTTCTATTTCTACGTTTCTTGTTTTTCTTAAATGCATTTCTTAATCTAAAACCTACAAATATCAAAAGACCAAAAACGAATACGCCAGCACCAATAGAGATAACTTCACTTTGATGTTCATGCCAAAGGTCATCATACCAAGGATCATCTTCAGCAATCACTGAGTCTTGGTCAGATGTTTCTTCAACTTGTACAGCTAGATTCCAAACATATGAATCACCGTTTGGTGCACTACCTGTAAGTGTTAATGCATAAATACCAGGAATATCTTCATGGTCAGCATATTCATTGTATGATGCAAGTATCACAACATCGCCAGAACCATCGACATCAATTTGACCTGTATTCAGTAATATTGTTTTAAAATCTTCTAATGTTAATGTGACAGTTTGGTCAACTGAAATGAAGTATCCATCAGCAATATAAATAATAGGTGGAATACTGTCAGATACATTGACTGTAACGATATAATATGACGTATTGCCTGAATTATCACTTACGCTAAACTCGATGTCATATGAGCCAACAGTCACGCCATGGCCAGTGTAATCATCAGTTTCAATTGCAATGCTCGATGTTAAGTTTCCATCAATGGCATCGTTTGCTGAAATCATATCTTTAATATCTGCAGCTGTTAAGATTTCAGTAGTTGCTTTTGTGATTGTCTTAACGCCAGAGATGACTGGTGCTACATTATCAATGACAGTAAGTGATAAAGTCGCATAGCCTTGATTGCCTGATGTATCGGTAGCTCTAAAGACAACTTCATAAGTACCAGGTATCGTGCGATTGGCTGTATAGTTATTACTTGCAATATCATAGCTTAAGTCACTCGTACTATCATAGTTATCACTAAAGCTTGATTGATTAGATGACATGTATTGATCTAAATTATATGTCTCAGTATATGACACAGTCACAGCACCATCATTACCTACAGGTGCAAGTACATCTTTGACTAAGACTTGAACTTCTAATGTTGCATAATTTCCAACACTATCAAAAACATAATAATCAAGTACATAGTAGTCTTGAGCATCAGGTGATAACTCACTGACATTACTTGAATACATGATTTGTTGATAAATAGATCCGTAGACATTATCAACCACAGTGTTTGTAAATGACTGACCACCAACATTAATGTTTAAGCTAGATGCATCATAACTTGAAAGTGCTTGGTTGACTGTTAAATCAGAAGGTGTTATAGCCATATCTTCTTGAATCGCACGTGCAACTGTAAAGGCTAAGAAGTCTCTAGCTGAATCTACACGTTCAATACGGTGTGTAACATTACCATCTGTATCATCATAAGCTGAAATTAAAGCATCAATTTCTGTGTAAGTAATCGGATCATCAATGGTTGTTACAAATGCAGTCTGACCATCTAAGACAGGGGAAGCATCGACAAATGGGATTTCATAAGTCCAATACACTGAGACATCTCTATCAGCCATTTCTTCTTGCCATTCTTCACCAGACGTATCAAAAGCTTGAAATTCTACATAACCACTTTGGGCATTATAAGAACTCATAAGTAATGAGAATATCTGCCCATTATAAATTGTGTATTCTTCACCGTAATAAGTTAAGATATGCAGTGTATAAATCGCTGAATCATCATAACCACTATAATCACGAATATCGTGTGTTAATAAATTCAAGTTTCCACTAGTCGCAACATCTAGTTGATCAACATCAAAAGTGAGTGCATTTTCCGTGTAAGTTGATGTTGCATAAATGCGTTCACCGTCAACGGTAAATGTAGATTCTGAACTTGTACCATAAGCAAACACATGTGTAGATGTTAGCATGACGCCTAAAAGCATCAGTGCAAACGTCAAAACAACTTTAAGTTTTTTTCTTTTGTTTAACATAACAAATCTCCTTAATTTTTCTTTTTTATTTTTAAAACAATAGGCACAACAATTGCAGTTGAAATTGATATCATCAGAATATAGAATTCAAAGTTGTTGATGAGTTCAAGCTTCGAAGCTCTTGCACCTTCTATAAACATAGCAAGTAATGGATCCATATCTGGGCTGACTTCAATCAGTGATATGAACATTACATAAAACATGAAAAGCATCACGACGATAATCGCGAGTCTCATCATTAGAAATCTTACTTTTTTCTTTTGTGGTTTTGCCATAGACATCCCTCCTTGCCTATTATTTATCATGCATAAATAGTATTTTGTTATTTTCACGCAGTAAAAATATACATATACTAAACTAAACCATGGTTGGCCAATGAAAATTTAAGTTGATTTAGATCTATTTTGTTTACTCAAATTAAACTATTTTAAGGATAAATGGTAGATTCAGGTATATAACTACATGATTCATGAACACTCAATCTCCCATATAACGCCTTATGCTTTTAATTTGCATCGATTACTAGGATTTTACGGATGATAGACATAGATGCAAATTGCCTAGAGGTGAGTTTCTCACCGATGAAATCTTAACAAGTCTTTTAATGTTTTGATATCTTAATCATGCTCATAACTTTAAATGTTGTAATACATATTGCGATTTCTCGTTATCTCATCCTTGTGGTTGTTAGTCAATGAGACTCTGTTAATCTCTAACGCATACATTTCAATAACAATCCTTTTTTGTAGTAGTTAATTTATTAACTGCTACCAATTAATATGGGGAAATCGAATAAAATAATAAATTGTAATCAATTCTTTCGTTTTGCATAGAGCGAAATTTATTTTTTGTTGCACGAAAACCATCTATGTTCAAGCAACAAAAAAGGTGCTCTATATTGAACACCTTCAGTTTATGATCGCTTTTTATTGTTTTTATGATAGTCTAAAGGGATGCATCTCTGCATCCGTGTATTATTATTTAGTTGACATATGTCTCTGGTGGCTCATACCCATAACCTAATATCAAGTTGATACCACTTTCCATGATTTCTTGTTGTGTAAATTTTTTCTTAGCGTTTGAGATTGATTTATTAGCTTGTTTTGCACGTTCTTCGATGTAATTGTTGTATGCGATCATCTCTGCTTGTAAATCGTTTATTTTAGCTTGATAAATCTCTCTCATATTATCATTTTTCATCTTACGTAATAAGCGTTTGATTTCTTTAGCTTGTGTCTTAATTACAATCGCTTTTTGCATAGTGAAACTTTTCTTAATATTACCACGTGGTAAATCTTTTACATCATCTGGTCTTAGCGAAAGAAGATCAATGAGTTCATCAATGACTGCAGTCCACCCTAATCTATGATATTTACCATCGTCTTTATAAATGCGACCTATCACTCCAAGTTCTCTTTCAATTTGATTTGCAGCGATTTGTAGCGTTCTACGATCAATACCACCGAAGTCTTCAATGAGTTTTGCATTGCTAAATTTAGCAATACCAGTTTGACTTAATTGAATAGTAATTCTTTCAAGTAATTTAGTCGTTGTAAAAACTCGATCATATTTATAATGACCAGGCATTCTAATATTCATATATTCAACTAAATGACCGTAGAGGTAAAAGCCATTTTTAATTTTCTTTTTTCCCATTTATTCACTCATCCATTTTCTTTAAGTCTTCTCGATATTTATCAATCCAAGTTATTCCTTGTTCTTCCTCCATTGCAGCAATCTTATCAACGTAATCTTGCATCCACTCTGGTTCAGCTATTGGAACTCTCTTAATTGCTTTAGTCTTATTGTATTCTTTCTTTTTATCTAAAAATATAATTGCTTTGGCAGTTGTATCTAATTTATATGATTCAAATGTTTCCATCGTTTTTCTTAAATATACAATATTTGGTAACATGTCGTTTGCTTTCGTTGATTGTATAGAAAATATTAAAGCAGCATTTAAGACTGATATAGGCAAATGATAATTGTAATTATAAAATTCATCGATGATTGGTTGCATCTTCATTTGCTCTTCTGGAACAAGCATAATCTGTATGATCATGTTTCCATTCAAATTATCTAATGTTTCGTATTTTGTCATATATAAACCTCCGTTTGCATTTCTTTGCTGCAGCAATAAATTGATAAGTTATCTTTGCACAATAGCATCGATGTTATATTGCAAAGTATTATTAACATTTTTCTCCTGGAGAATAATGCCAAGCCAAGTGCACATTTTATCAAACAAGTCATCACTCATTTTATTTAGATCCACAGTCCCATTTTCATAGTGTTGATACATGATTCTAGATATGCCTAATTCATCAGCTACATGTTGTTGTGAGTATTTATAATGTGCATTGTTCCATTGCCCATAACTAAAATAGTTAGGATTTAATCGACTATTTTTTAATGCAGCTGCAAGTTGATTTGCATCTTTAAATTTATAAACAGTTTTAACTTCTAATAACATCTATTTTTCCAACCTTTCATAATTGATAAATTTTGGTGGCTGTCCTTTGCGAGATTTAAGGTTAATCACGCCTCAAGCGATCCCTTTAGAATACTTACAGATTGCAACCAGACATTTAACATCTAACGACCTTGATGCACCACCAATGATTGAAGGGGGAAGATGGCTGTTAGTTTTTTCTGTCATTACTGAACCCGATTTAACCACTGTCAGTATAAACAACTCACTTAACTTATCGACTCATTTATCTGATATCTTCTTAATCAGCACCATCATTTTTAGTTTCGAATGTGACATATATGTCATACCTATTTAATAATTTGTGTGTTATACTTATCCAGTAACCTATTTCCTAAGCCTGGTTACATAAAGCACTTCCCTCCACAGAGAGTGCTTTTTTTTATGGAGATATTAGAGCGTTACGAAAAGTACTAAACGCAACGCTCCATGGAAAGACTTATGCTTATGAAAGCATATTGAAGAGTCACACCACGATGGGGGGAATGCGTGTGGCTCTTTATATGCTAGTGCTTGCAGGAAGAAGGCAACCACTTAACAATCTAACTTATCTAATAGTCTCTTTCCAATTGGTGTAAAAACTATTACTAGTAAAACAATCATTACAATATCAAATATGCTCATATTTGTATGACATTCTCAATCGTAAAACTCATACGTTGATTCTTATTCTTTTTATCCAGGATATCTTTAGCTTCTTCACAACTAGTGATATCATTGTCAAAATGCATCCCAACATGTATTGTTTTACTTCCTCTTTGTATATGCATGACAACACAATGTGAAATGTATGATGTTGAAAATTTAGTCACGTCTGGATAACCAATCACTTGGTATTTAATAATAGGATCACGTTTTTGATTTATCAGTTCACCACTTAATTTTGCGAAATCAATATTTGAATTTGTGAAACTCATACTTCTACCTCAATGCGAACTTTTTTTCCTTCCTCTTCGACATCTATAGACTTAATCTCTGCAGCACGAATAGGGTGTGATGGCCATCCACCATCTATTGTAGTTACATGTTCATCATTTAAATATATATCAATCTCAACTGACGGTTCACACAACGCTGCAAATTCAAATACACTCATTATTTCTCCTCCTCACTCTTAGAGACAATAATGTGAATATCTCTCTCTACTGCTGAAACATTAAATACTTCTCTTGAAGATAATTCTTTTGAATATATGTCTATAATTAAATCAGCAATTACATCATCTCCGATTTGATTTTCCTTTTCAGCAATACTACCATAATATAAACCTCTTCCTTGTGTATCCTCAATGTATATATTTTGGTAGTAGTAAATTAGAGGTAAAATTTCTTTAAAAGTTATTTTCATGATGATACCTCCTCAACTACAGGTTCATGAGTATCAGAGTAACAAAGTACATCAACAGGATGATCATATGATATTTGAGATAAATAATTAAATTGACATGCAACAACAATAGTCAATCTTTCTTCAAGATCATCATGCCAAATTGCAATGACTTCTCTTGGTGTTTTAGCTAACTGCTTTGATATATACATTCCTGGTAATACATCAATAGCTTTAAAAGTAACCCAACATAAATTATTTTGTGATTTAGGCATCACTACACCTCCCAGTATTTTATAATTTTAAAACCCTAAAGAGAACCGATAAAACTGGATGCCCTGGGTAGGCTCATATCTTATCGATTCACTTTAAGGTTTTAAAGTAAATTAAAAAGCCCTTAACCCAGATTGAAGCTTTTCATTGTATTTATTTTTATGTGTATGCTTTTCTCTAATAACTCGATTTAATTCTTCTGGTTCATAACCACCATCATTAGATAGCATAAATTCTTTAGCTAAATCTACATCATTATTAAATATTTCTGATAAGATGAATGACCAAATTTTACCTGGACCAAATTTAGAATGCATTTCTTGTTCTGCTTGGATTTGTTTTTTGATTTTCTTTGGATCATAATTAATCATTAAACCACCCCATATTTAAAATAAAAACACCCATAAATTGGGTGTTTTTTCTGTCAAAGGACTCCAAAACCGTTAGTTCGGGTTCGAATCCTGATATCCCTGCCATTTATATAATTAAGCATCTTAGTGTAATTTTTGTTTTTTAAATTACTAAGGTGCTATTTTTATAGTTTATAATCAAAGATTTAAAAATGTTCTATTATCTATTAATTAAACTTGGGAGGGTATTTATGGAATGGAATAATGTAATATATCTTGGAATTGGTAGTTTATTCTCATTAATAAGTATTATAGTATCTAAGATTTTTGACAATCAATCTTTAAAAAGAAGTGTAAAGATCAATAGATTAAATGAGTATAATTTACGTCAGATGAATATAGTAGAAAAAATAATAGCTCTCTTTGATGAATTTGCTGATATTTCACAAGAAATCATTTATTTTTGTGAAACTTCTAACTTTGACGAAGCATTTGATAGATTTAATGATTCATATTTCTCTCTCTACAATAGAATAGTGTCTACTATAAACAAAAATCTTGTATATCTTAATGGTTCTAAAAGCACTAGCATTATGGATATTAGAGATAAATTCAATTCTCTATATAGTGTTTGGAGAAATGATACTATTATCGAAGCAAAAGATGCTTTGAAGAAATTCAATGATGCTTATGATGAATACATCCAAAGTTTTGATGAGTATCATTACGCAATTACCGAGTATTTTACAAAATTATAATATATACCAAAAAGCATAATCGAATTCGATTATGCTTTTTTTCTTATCTTTTACCAATATATTTTTCTAAAAACTTTGTTGTCTCAGATGGACCTACTTGAATTAACACATCATCTTCATGTATTAATACAGGTAATGCTAAGACATTATATTTCTTAACCATTTCAACAAATTGATCCGCATCAGCTTCTTTATCAATCATTTGAATATCCTTTGTATATTTGTCATTTAATGCAAATTTTAAAAACATTTTTAATTTTTGACAATTTGGACAATTTGGCTTAGTTAACATGTATACTTGACTCATTTTTTCCCTCCAATTTTAGAGTTTTCAAAATAAAAATCTTGATCTTTTAAACTCTCTGATTTCATTTTTTGGTATCCATTTCCCTTCATTGAGAAATTATCCATTGTTTTTGTTTCGGTATTGAGTCCATTTAAAACCACTGGATTTACTTCTTCATAAGGATAGACTGGATCAAATCCCAAATTCATTAATGCTTTATTAGCGTTATATCTTACAAACACTTTAACATCATGAGATAAATCAACAGGATCATAAACTGTTTCTACAAGCTCTGCTTGTTCCTTATATAGTTTATGTAGAAGATTAAACATCCATCCTTTTAATTCTTCTTGTTTTTGTTCATCAAATTTTTCAAACGTCTCTTGTGCAATACGTCCAACATAAAGTCCATGAATAGATTCATCTCTTAAAATAAGATTGATGATTTCACCAGCTTGCATCAGTTTGCCTTGGCCATAGAAATATAGCGGATAATAAAAGCCACTATAGAATAACCAAGTCTCTAAGAACACACTTGCAGCCATCGCTTTCCATTGAGCTTCTAAGAAATCAAGATCTGTAAAGTTAATATGTTCTTGATCATATTTACGCAAGTAATTATATCTGTCTAATACTTCATATGCCCCAACGATTAAACTCATAATATTTTGGAGATTCTTATTTTGTTCTCCCCAGTTAAATAATTCATTAATATCGTTTGTTGACATATAGGTCATAAAGATGTTTGAATAGCTTTTCGCATGCACTGCATTTTCCATTGCAGCCATGAAATTAATCACAGCTTTTCTCTGGTGGTACTTCTCGTCTAATGAACGCGATACAACAGGCATTCCGATATCACCTTGGTATGTATCTAAAAACGTCAATACGAGCAAATTTTGAGCATATGCGAGCTTCACATTTTCAGGTAGAATATGCCATACGTTTAAATCCGGTTGTAAACTGATATCTTCTGGTCTCCAAAACTGACTTAAGTTTTGTTCATAGAAGAATTGAGTAAATGGATCTTCGTTCTCATTCCAGTTTGCACCACTAAATTCTAGTGGTGGTTCAAAATATGGTTTTTTAGGTTGAGTTGTTACTTTCTTTTTAGTCGCCATCATATCCTCCTAAACTGCACACGCTTCGCACTCATCAATTTTTAATTTTTGAGTACGTGTGTAATATAAAGTCTTAATCCCTTGATAATGGGCATATAAATAATATTTTTGTAAATCTCTTGTCGTTTCATCTGAAGTAATAGCTAATTCAAATGATATCCCTTGATCTACGTGTTTTTGAGCAGTTGCAATCACATCGATAATTTTGAAATTATCCATCTTATATGCAGTCTCATACATAAACTCAGCAACATCTAACGCTGGCATTGGGAAATATGTTTTAGAATTCCCATATGTTCTTTGTTCCACTAATTGTTTAACCGGAGTCAGTGAAGGTGTTGCACTCATCACATAACCAATACTTCCATTAGGTGCCACAGCGAGTCTGTGAGAGTTATATAAGCCATGTGTCATCACATCTTTTTTAATCTCAGCCCAGTCTTCATCGGTTGGAATGTAGATATCTTGAAAGATTTCTTTAACTTTGTCAGTCTTTGGTAAGATTTGTCCTCTACCTTCAAAATATGAACCATCGGCATATTTGGTTTTTTCAAACTCAAAGAATTTCTCACCAGTTTCCTTAGCTTTATTCATCGAATGTACTAAACTATAGTAATTTACAATATTAAAGAATACATCGATTAAATCTAGGTTTTCTTCACTTCCATAAACAATATACTTCTCTGCAATGAAACCATGATGTCCCATAATACCAAAACCAACGCTTCTATTTAATCTGTTTGCTTTAGCAACTGCTGGCACATAAGTAATATTTGTTTTATTTGATACAGAATTCATAATATCCATAGCAGCAAACACTGTTTCTTTTATCGTATTATGTTTTAGCATATTGCCCATATGACCACTTGCTAGGTTACATGAGATATCCATACCAATTTGATCTTCATCATGCTTATCATAATCTGCATAATGACTTGTTATTGTAGGCTGTAAGATTTCTGTACATAAGTTAGAGAATTTAACTGGATTATGCATCGCATTTTGACCATTCACATTATCTGAAAACATAATGTATGGATAACCACTTTCACCTTGAAGTGATGCAATCGCATCTAATAACTTTCTAGGATTAATTTTTCTTTTTCTAACATTTGGATTTTCAACTAACTTATCATACCAGTTTTCCATATCAATTGAGATATCAGCAAAGTTCATCCCGTATTCTTTAAATACCGTATGAGGATAGAAAACATACATATCCTTATTTTCTCTAGCGAGTTCAATCATCTTATCAGGCATCACGACACCCATCGATAAAGTCTTAACTCTAATATCATCATCAGCATTTAATTTTTTCATATTCAAGAAATCTTCAATATCTGAATGGAATACATTTAAATAAACTGCACCAGCGCCTGTACGTTGACCCATTTGATCAGCATATCTAAAGTTGTTATCTAAAAGTTTAGCTACCCCTACTACACCTTTGGAAACATTTGGTATTTCCTTGATGGTTTCACCCTTGGCTCTAAGGTTTGTTAAGTTAATAGCGACACCACCACCAATTTTAGATAACTGCATAGAAAATTCAGAAATTCTAGAAATATCGTTAAGTGAATCACCTGCTTCAAGTAAGAAACAAGAAACAAATTCACCACGCTTCTTTTTCCCTGTATTTAAAAGCGTTGGTGTTGCCGGTGTAAAATCTTGATGGATTAAACTTTCGATAAGTCTTTTAGCCATCTCAAAATCACCGTTTGCGTGATATAACGCATTGACTGCGAGTCTATCTTCATATCTTTCTAAAAAGACTTTCTTATCGCGTGATTTAAGTGCGTAGTCGTTATAGAATTTAAACGCACCCATATATGTTGGAAATCTAAATTTTTGAGCGTAAGCATAATTATAGATTTCAGAAATTTGTTCCATTGTATACTTTTCTAAAAAACCTTCTTCATAATAATCGTTTTTAGTTAAGTAATGTAATTTTTCTTCAAGTGAATGAAAGAATTGCGTCTTCTTATTCACCTCATTTAAAAAGTAAGAATGAACTGCTTCTTTATCTTTTCCTAAATCCTTGATATTCCCATGTTCATCAACAATTTGGTTATTTAAAACAATCCACTCTGGTATTGTATTTTTATCCATTAAACCATCCCTTTCTTTATCCCCATTAGATTATTTAATCGTATCTTCAATGTAAGGTATGTTTTTATTATACAAATTGATGCTCTCTTCATTAAATGATATGCACTCATATTTTTTAAATTTACATTTGAAAATTAGAAAACAAAAAAGTCAGGCTAATAAGCCTGACTTTAATATTACTCTAAATCTTCTTCTGGATAGATAAATGTATGTGCCTCATATGGAACGTCTTTATCATACTTTTTATTAAGTTTAGTAATATATGACTTGCATGCATCAAATGCACTCTCATCTAGAAAAGGATATTTAACACTTCTAATCTGATTTAAACCTTGATCAGTTTCTACAACAAAGTCAATCGCTTGAATCAATTTGTTAATCAGTGTTAAGTCTTTTAACTTAATACCCATTGCAAGTTCAACAAGTTCTAAATCTTCAACATTTAATAAATGATAAGGTAGTTTCATGTCGATATGGAATCCATCAACTAAGCCTTTTTCCTTTAGGACTTTCATTTTTTCTAATTGAATACCTGTCGTATATATAATAATTTTTTTATCTGTCACAGCTTTTATTTTAGATAGATCATTAATTAGATCTTCAAGTGATGCAAGCATAAACTCGCCACCGCTAAAAAGAAGATAATCGAATAAATCTTTTTGTCTTAAAATATATTTGATTAAATCATCAACAACATAATAATCCTCATGTTCTGTTTCAATTAAATCTTTATAATTAAAACATTTGAAACAATGAAACATGCATCCTGTCAATCCATGAATCAATAAGGATGGATGTCCCTCTATTTCTGATAAAGTTAAAATGAGCTTATTATAATATTTAATCACTTCCAACACTTCCCATCTAGAAAAATAAAGTCCTTTAAAGCATTCGCTTTAAAGGATTTTATCATTTAATTTCTCATAACTTTCGTTATTGAATCGTATTATTCTTCACTGCTTTGAGCATCTTCAGATTCAAAACGACGTCTTTGAGCCCAGTCAAGTCTTCTCGCTCTACTCCAGAAGTTATAATCACCTTTGTAATAGCCTTTTTCATCGACTTTAATATTTTGTCTTGCAATCATTCTTACATAACCGATAACTCTTGAATATGTCGCGATATCGTGTGATCCACATACTGGACATGCTTCAATTGTTTTTGCATCTTTAGCGATAATCTTTTGACCACATTCTTGGCAAGATGTAATCGTTGGTGTTAATGTAATGTAATTGATTGGTTTCTTAAATAAATTTTGTAAATAGTTAGATAATACTTCTGGTTCAATTTGATCTTCGATAAAGTGGTGAAGAATAGAACCTGAAGTTGCATAACCTTGGAACTCAGCAGCATTTTCAATTTGTTGCGTAAAATCTTCTTCACTAAATGGTAACATACAACCTGATGTTAAGAAAACATCATCATCTTTACCTTGAACAAAGATTTCTTTACCATGGTTTTTAGCCCATTTAACATCGCTTCTTGCCAGTTTGATACCAGCATTTTCAGCAGGTGCATACTCAATACCACAAGCAACATGATCTCTAACGATAAATTCGTTAATGATATCACTCATGTATTGCATTAATTCATGTGCATATAATTTACCTTCTTGGTCACTCATACCATCTTTATAACCAATATTAATTAAACCTTCATGCATACCTGTTACAGCAAATACATTGAAATAGTTTCTCAAATCATGGTTATATGCGAAGAATGTTGGATATAATTCTTTATGGTTTTCAACCCATGAACGTTTTGCCATGTGTCCTTCTTCCATAACTTCTAAATATTCTCTCATCTTTAATTTTAATAACTCATGATCATGACCGAATTCAATTAGCATACGGTTCATATTTAAGTTAAGTACTTGAATGGCACCAACATTACCAACTGATGATCCGAAAATCCCACCACCAGCTCTAGATAATACTGATAAGTCAATATTTAAACGGCAGCATAAACTTCTTGAAACACTTGGATCTTTAGGTTTAATACGTGGGTTTAAGTTTGTATAATAGTGGTCAGTAAATGGTCTAGTTCTAAAGTTTTCGAAATAAACCCCACCCCATTTATACATTTGTCTAAGTAAGTGTGTAAACACTTCGTTATCATAATTGAAATCGTCATCAATTTGAACTGTGATTAATGGGAAAGTTAAAGGAATACCTTTCTTAGTACCTTTCGCCATCGCATTAATAAACGCAAGGTTAATTCTATCAAAGTATTCACCCGGAATATCTTTATATTGATAGCTCATCCCTTCGCCACCAATAACTACATATTCATCTTTGATTTCTTCTGATGGTTTACCAAATTCTAATGTACAGTTTGAAAATGCTGATTCTGACCCTGAACGAAGTGGTAAGTTTAATTCATAGATCAATTGATACATCATCTTAGTTAAAGTATGTTCAGTATAAAATTGTCTATTTTGTTCTTCTTCATATAAATATGATGCAAGTACTGTTGTCATTTGAGATAACATAACAGCACCTGATACTTGTTGACTCATTAAAGTAACAACGTTACTAAAATGACGAATAAGTGTAGGTAGTGATGATGCAGCCCCAGATTCTAACATGTTTTTAGCAATACTAGGAATCCCTTTAGTTGCGACATCTTTACAACTTACTGATTGACAGTAAGAACTAAGTTGTTTGTCGTGAATATAGACAACACCGTCGTTATACAAATCAACAAGTTTACGAGGGAAAATATGTTTCATTAAGTATTCTTCTTCAGCTTTGTTTGAGATATTCTTTCTTAATAGTGGTAATGAATAAACAAAGTTAGAGTTTTCACGCTTAAGATAATCCGATCTCTTATCTTCATCGTTTCCAATAAATTTGTTAATTAATTCATCTGTGGTTTTAAACATTGACATAATTTTGTTCTCCTTTTTCTTTTTGTTGATTTTCTAACCAGTGTTTCACAACATTGACATCTTTATCAAACCCTGATGCTTCAAACTTTAAAATGAGTGGAATGTTATACATTTGACTGATCTTATCTCCTGCAGCCCCATAATTAGCTCCCCAATTTCTATTCCCTGACACACAAACACCTTTCACTAAGTGACTGTTTTTTTCAAGAAATAGCTTCGTGGGCTTTGGAATCTCCCCAAAATTGAATGTTCTAGTGACTAATAAAACATCTTCAACTAGATCATCATCATAGTGGTTGATATCATAAGCTGACAGATTAAATTTTTGTGCAAATTTCTTTGCTTGGCCAGTTAAACTATCATAGATTATTACCACTTTTCCAACTCCTTATAAA
Source organism: Acholeplasmataceae bacterium (assembly GCA_963678355.1). Classification (GTDB taxonomy): domain Bacteria; phylum Bacillota_I; class Bacilli_A; order Acholeplasmatales; family Acholeplasmataceae; genus WOFB19. The sequence goes on from OY782823.1 coordinate 1,227,400, forward strand.
GAAAAAAATAAAGCATACAAGGTATACTTTAAGTACTTTTAGGGTTTCAAAAAAAGAACATAGATTTGTCCTTTCTTCATGTTATTAAATAAAATCCCCTGAAGCACTGTTTGTTACAACATCGTTGTACAATTATTATAGGGAATTTCCTTTAAATATGCAATAGTTTTTTTTGTAAATTTTTATTGATGAAAATCTTTCATAAAAATTTCAATTGTTGTGCCTTTTCCAATTGCAGACTTTAAATTAATCGTGCCGTGATATTTTAAAACAATATGTTTCACGATAGCTAAGCCTAGTCCAGTACCACCGTCTTGTCGTCCCTTATCGACCCTATAAAATCGTTCGAAAACCCTTTGTTGGTGCTCTAAACTAATACCATAGCCTTGATCTTCAACAGAAAAAATAATACCATCATTTTTAGCGTGTAACATAACATTTACCTGCTTGTTTTTATCGCTATATTTGATTGCATTTTCGATAATATTTTTAAATAATTTATCTATATCTAATGGATCACAAACCATTTTCACAGGTTTTTCATCTACGATGATTTTTATATTTTTACTTTCAGAAAATATTTTCATGTTTTTAATTGCCAATTTTAAAATGTCATTTAAATTTTGAACTTTCAATTCTTTTGATTGAACTTGTTCTAATCTTGCTAACATTAACATATCTTCAACTAATAATGTCATATTTTTTGATTGTTCTAAGATTATATCAGCAGTTTCTTCAATCTCTTTTTCATCATTGATGATGCCGTGTTTTAAAAGTTCAGCATGTCCACTGATTGCTGTAATTGGAGATTTTAGTTCATGGGATGCATATGAGAAAAAATCTCTTTTAACTTGAGATAATTGTCTTTCTTTTAATACATCATGAACGATAACTAATACCGTTGGTTGATTTTTTAAATCTTCAGGAAAATCAAGTTTAATCGTTTGTACTTCATATATGACTTCATTAATAGTTATATCAAAATTCATGTCTCGCTTTTTGATATTGGTCTCATGAACAGCTTCTCTGATATCTGATTCTCTTAAAGCTCTATAAATTGGTTGATTAAGATCACTATCTGTTAAATCAAATAGCGTGCTTGCATCAACATTAAAATAGCTTAGATTTTCATTTTCATCAAATAGTAATACAGATTGTTTTAAGTGATTTAATATCGTAATCAGTCTCTGTCTATAAGATTCAACTTGCTTAACATATTTAGATGTTTCTAAATTAATCATATTCATCTCATGAAGAAGGACATTTACATCTGCATAGTGATTATTTAAACTCATCACCTGGTATTGTCCTTTATTAAGATCTTCTAACCCACGTTTAATCTTTTCTAAAGGAGATAAAATGTTTTTGTTTACGCGTTGCAAACTAAAATAATAAATTGCTGTTATCAAAGCTGCACCAATGATAATAATCCAAGTCACTTGATTATATATACCAGTTTGAATTTCAAGTGGTACAGATACTCTTAAATAGTAACCATTATCTAGACGAGTAGCCATATATAAAAGTTCAGTACCAATTGTATCTGATGTACGTGTTTTAATTGAACCTAAGTCTAATATTTCAGGACGTTCGCTCTTGTCTTGCCCAATCTCTTGATCATGAGAATCGGCAAGTACATATCCGTTTTCGTCTAGAATTGTAATTCTTCTATCTAAATAACTATATGTTGAAACAAAATCTGAAGGTGTGCCATCATACTGATCATATGATATTTCCACTTCATTTAAAATAAAAGTCATGAAAGATTCACGACTTCTATTTTCAAAATAATATAAAGAAAAAAAAGCAACAGTAAAAAATAAAATGAATGCACTTATTAAAAGGATCATGTTATTTCTTATGATTGCTTTTCTCATTGTATATGGTAACCTACGCTTCTTACAGTTTTAATCTCAATTTCTGCTTGGCTATCTTTTAATTTTTTTCTCAGTGATTTGATATGCATATCAAGTGTACGCGTTTCACCAATAAAATCAGTATCCCAAACTTTCTTGAAAATATCTTCTTTACTTACAACATCATGATTATATTTAAGCAATAATCTTAAGATATCATATTCTTTTTGTGTGAAATATACTTCTTGCCCGTTAATATTTACAACATGTTTTTTATCATCTAAGATAACATTTCTAATTTGAAACTTCTTATCATCAGATAATTTTCTAAGTTTCGCTTGTACACGTGAAGTTAATTCAAGAATACCAAACGGCTTAGTTAAATAATCATCAGCACCTAAATCTAGTGCTAAGACTTTATCCATTTCACTTTGCAATGCAGATATCATCATAATTGGAATATCTTTATCAAGTTTTCTAATTAACTTTAAAATATCCAGCCCTGAGTAATCAGGTAACATCACATCAAGACAAATCATATCCGGTCTTTGTTGTCTAAACGCTGTTAAAAATGCTTCTCCAGTAGAGAAACACTGACCATTAATACCAGCATTTTTCAAAGTTTTTTCAATAATATTTGCAATTGCACTATCATCTTCAACAAAATATACTAATGCCATAATCTCACCCCTAAAATAATGGTGTATCTTTATGTGTACCTTGTTTCATAAAAATAATCCATTCAGCTATGTTACACGCATGATCACCCACGCGTTCAAAATATTTTGCAACCATTAATACATAGATGGCCTCATTTGGCTCAATTTTATCATTTTTTAACTCTATTGTCATCTTATCAATCAGTTTTTTAAATAACATATTAACTTCTTTATCGCTTTCGATGACGTTTCTTGCAAGATCAACATCAACTTTAACCAATGCCTTAATGGCGTTTAAAACCATTTGTTCTACATCTTCACTCATCTGTGTTGTAATCGGCAACATATGTCTATTTCTGGCTGTGTCGATATGTAGAGTCATCTCTGCAATATCTGTTGCGTGATCCCCAATACGTTCAAGGTCAGTAATTAATTTTAAGATACCGGTAACTAATCTTAAATCTGATGCTACAGGTTGTTCTTTCCAAATGATTTTTAAAGCTTGTTTTGCGATTTGTTCTTCGAACTCATCAACGACATCATCTTTTTTGATGACTTCTTTAGCAAGTTCATAATCTTCTGTTTTAAATGCTTTTAAGCCTTCTTTAAGATTTTGAAGGGCAACATCTGCCATATTGGCAACTTCTTCTTTTAATAATTCAATAGATTCTTCTAAATTAATTCTAAGTGACATGATAAACCCCTTTCTTATCCAAAACGACCTGTAATATATTCTTCTGTTTTCTTCTCTTTTGGAGTAGAAAACATTTTAGCAGTATCATCAAATTCAATGACTTCTCCAAGTAAGAAAAATGCTGTTTGATCTGAAATACGTGCTGCTTGCTGCATGTTATGTGTCACAATAACGATTGTGTAATTTTGTTTTAAATCGACAATTAAGTCTTCAATCTTAGCAGTTGATACTGGATCAAGTGCTGAAGTTGGTTCATCCATTAAAATAACTTCTGGCTTCATCGCGATAGTTCTTGCAATACAAAGTCTTTGTTGCTGTCCACCTGATAAGCTTAAGGCACTCTCGTGCAGACGATCAGATACTTCATCCCATAGTGCTGCTTGTTTCAATGATTCTTCAACAATTTCAGCTAATACTTTTTTATTTCTTTCACCTTGGCATCTTGGACCATATGCAATATTATCAAAAATACTCATAGGAAATGGATTTGGCTTTTGGAAAACCATACCAACTCTAACGCGTAACTCAATCACATCATATTTATCTTGATAAATATTTTCATTATCATAAATAACTGTACCATCAATTCTACATCCACTAATTAAATCATTCATGCGATTTAATGTTCTAAGCAATGTGGATTTCCCACATCCTGAAGGTCCAATCAACGCTGTAATTTGTTTTTCAGGAAAATTAAGATTTACATCAAATAATGCTTGTTTCTCTCCATAAAAGAGATTCATATGCTCAACTTTTATTATATCCATTTTTATTATACTCCTTATTTAAAACGTTTCATAAAACGATACGTTATCAATTTAACTGTTAAATTCATGATCAACACAATGGCTAAGATGATAATAGCGATTGTAGTTGCTAATTCTAGATTTGGATTATCAAATGCTGTTACACTCCAAATATGAACGGCAAGCGATGTTCCTGGTCCTAAAATGCTGATTTCATCCATAATAGAAACCCCTAGGACAAAGATAAGTGCAGCAGATTCACCAATGACGCGTCCAATTGAAAGGAGTGTCGCTGATAATATACCTGGCAATGCATTAGGTAACATGACTTTGAATGTTGTTTGAGAAACCGTAGCACCTAATGCAAGTGATGCTTGTTTATATTCAACAGGTACAACATCAAGTGCCGCTTCTGTTGATTTAATAACAACCGGTAGTACAACAACTGCCATCGTTAATGCACCAGCAAGTATTGAATATCCTCGTACTGTATCTTCACCAAAGATGAATTGAGTCAGTGGGATAAACACTGCAGCTCCCATTAAACCAAAGATAATTGATGGGACACCATTTAAAATGTCAATAAATGCTCTCATCGTATTAAACAATCTATTTTGTGGTGCGAGTTCATGTAGGAAAAGTGAGGTTGCTACTCCAACAGGTAATGCAATAACGATCGTTAATAGCACTAACCAAATGGTTGCTATAATTGATCCTCTAATTCCGCCACCGGCACTAGATATTTCTAATAGAGTAATTGAAGTTGCATGATCAAATAATGCGGCTAGCATTTCAGATCCAGCATTATAATCAAATGCAATCACACCCGTATTAGAGACTTGAACACCATTTTCACGGTTTGTACTGTTTACATAAATCGTACCATCAACATCAACATACGTAGGATCTTCATAAGCACCCTCGTAGACAACAATTGATCCATCTGTTATATCACTTGGATCAAATGTTAATCTTCCGATTGATTCAAAGTATGCCCCTTCATATGTACCAGTTGGTATATCTCTACCCTTATCAACCATATGTGATCCAAGTGGTGAATCTTCATCCATATAAGAAATTTGAACAATATGTCTATCTTCATCAATTGGTGTTGTATCTTTAAACACAATACCTAAACGACTTGAGAAATACTCACCATCACCAAGTGTCTCTGGTGCATCAAATATTAATTCACTATAATCAGCATTTGCAGCTGATTCCATCGTGATAATTTCACTTGAATTATCACCAACAATTAATCCCCAACTTAATAATTGTGTACCTTCAGAAAATACAAAGAATAAAATTGCACCTAAAATAAATACTGATAAAAATGATGCAACATATGTAATTGTTTTTAATGTTGAGTCAATAATGACTCGCTTCTTTTTAGAAGATGTTCTTTTATTATGCATAATGTCTACTTAATCTCCTTTTCACTAGGTTTAATAAGAAATTAGTAATGAGAATAACGACAATTAAAACAAGACCAATTGAAAATCTAATATCAAAGTTTAGACCTGCAGTTTCATGCAGACCCATCATCATAGTTGATGTTAAGGTTCTAGTCGTATCAAATAGGCTAAAAGAAGGCCCATATAATCTATTACCTGCAACAAGAGAAACTGCGGTTGCTTCTCCTAATGCTCTACCAACACCGATAATCACACCAGCGAAAATCCCAGGCTTTGCAGCGTTCAAACTAATTCTAAACATGGTTTGTGTCTCACTTGCACCAAGTGCTAGAGACCCGTGTTCAATATCTTTTGATACTGAACGAATCGCAGTAATTGATAACATGGTTACAGTAGGTAAAATCATGATTGCTAAAACAATCACTGTTGCAAGCGTTGATCTTCCTGCAAATGTATTAATACCAAAAGCATTTGCGATTGCTTGAACCGTACCCGTAATGTATCCCATACCAAATATCCCATAAATGATTGATGGAATAGCAGCTAATACTTCAATCACTGTATTTAATATATTACCAATCACTTTAGGTGCCATTTTTGCAATAAACAGTGCTGTTAAAATCGCAATTGGTGCAGAAATAATCACTGAAAGTATAACAACATACAATGTGTTAATGATAATATAACCAATATGATATACAGGTTCAAAGTAATGCGTACCTGTAATAAATTGGAAAAAGTTAACTCTTAATAATTCACCATTCTCCTCGTATAAATGCATAAACGGACGTAGTCCACGGCCGCTAATTTCTAATACGATTAATACAATCATGGATGCTGAAATAACAGCAGCAACCATTAAGACTGTTCTGACAATTTTATCAATGAGTTTATTTCTTTGTTTGATGGATTCTTTTGTGTTCATTTATAAATAACCTCTCTACGTGATGATACGCCGAGCATGCTTAATCGCATTGCCCAGCGCTCATTAATAAATCTTAGGATAAGTTTTTGAATTTTTGAATCTTATAATTCAAATTTGTCAATGATAGCAGCGTCAACTTCAACGTCGCCATTTTCAGCATCATAATCTCTAGTCATGTACATGAATGGTCTACTTAATTTGTAGTCATCACTTAATACATTAGCGATTGTAGGTTCAACACCTTCAAAATTAACACCTTTTAATCCTGAATCAGATAAAGTTGATAATGAGATATAACCAATACCGTTTGCATCATCAGATACGTTGTCCATCATATCACCGTTACCAGTAACTTCTGATACGTCTGCTAATACTGAGTTTGAATCTACAGCATCATCGAAATCAATACCTTTGAAGAATGCTTCACGAGTCCCTGATGTAGTATCTCTTGTATAAGCGTTGATTGAAGCATCTGCGCCACCAACTTCTGACCAGTTAGTCACTGTGCCATCATAGATTGATTTAATTTGTGCAGCTGTTAAATTTGATACTGCATTGTTTGGTGCTACAACAACTACTACAGCATCAGTTGCTAATTGTCCAAATGAACCAGCAACGCCTGCTTCACTATCTTTAAATCCTCTTGAAGCAAAACCGATGTGTAATTTGTTTGCACCATCTTTTTCTTCACCTTGAACACGTTTGTAAGCATCACCTGAACCAGTGTGGTTATGATCTGCTACGAAGTCACCTGCTAGTGATGAGAATGAAGCACTTAATGCTTTAGCAACTTTTTCAACTGATGTAGAACCACCAAATTTAACTGTTACATCGCTGTTGTCTTCATCAACGATTGGGTAATCAGCTTTGATGTCATCCCATGATTCATCTGTTGCAGATGAGTCAACAATACCACCGTTGGCAGAAATAATTGCTTTACCTTCTGATGTTTCCATATATGCAACGAAAGCTTGAACGATTTCGTTTGCTCTTTGATCTTCTGTATAATCTGCATAACTACCGCTACATGCAGCTAATCCAATAAGTAATACGAATGCTAGTAAAATACTACCTAATTTTTTCATTTTAGTCTCCTATGTTTTGAATTTTACACTCATATTATATAAAATCTCATCTTTTGAAAATATCATAGGTTAGTAATACTTTTGTAAAGTTTCAGTAAAGTGGTTTTTAACAAAAAAAGACCCCTAAGAGTCTTTTAATTAAAACCATTTTTTACGTTTAAAAAAGATGAGCATACCAACTGCGATTAACACACATATAATAGTAAAAATTATCACACCATATGGTTGATCAAGCGCACTAAATTCATGGAAGTTCATGCCAAAATATCCAGTTAAGAAAGATAATGGTATAAATATTGCAGAAAAGAGTGTTAAAGTCGACATAATCTGATTCATTTTAGTTGATTGATTGTTCATATGAAGATCCAAAAGTTGTCTCATCATATCTCTAGCCTGATTAAGTTTTAACTCAAGTCTTTGTAAATGGTCCTTTAAGTCATCAAAATATGATTGATGTTTTTCATTAAGTAATGTTAATTTTCTTTCAAACATTTTATCAAGTTGTTCATACATAGGTGAAACAATATTTTTAAGTTGTAGCATTTGTTTTCTAATTAAATAAAATGCTTCTTGTTCCATATCCTTGGATTCTAATATTTCTTCTTCAAACTTAACTAATTCATGATCAAGCCTATCAAAGACTTCCAAGTGTTCATCAGTAATGACATCTAAGATGTGATAAAAAAGAAGATCAGAGCTATGAGACTTTAATTCCTTATAGTCTTTAAGCAATGGAATAATTTCATCTAAAAATTGAGGTTTCGCTTCATGAAATGTAATGACTGTATCTTTAATATATAACATACTAAAATACTCTTTTTTGATTTTCTGATTGTCATCGATATACAAAACATTAAGTGCGGTAAATATATATGAGTCAGTATATTCAAATTTATTTCGTTGTCCTACGTTTAATATATCTTCCATAATAAATGGTTCGATTTGATATTTTTCTTTTAAGTCGTTCATTAAATTAATATCATTTAATCCGACGACTTGAATATAACTCTTACCTTCATAGGTCTTATCAAAGGCACAACTATTATATGACTTTTGATCATATTGATGCTGAATGATATCCGTTTTGGCATCTTGATATTTACCTGTATAAACCATAGATTTTGGTTTATAATATTTTTCTAATTTCATCAAAACCCTTCTTTCATCTGCTAAATTTTCTAGTCATATTCTTAAATGCTAAAAACAACATCATAACTGCTAATAAAATAATAACTAAAAATATAACATAAATAGAGACATCTAATCCTAAAACATGTATAAAGTTAACGCCATAACTTGACCTAATTTGTGCCATGGCTTCTTCGTTTTGTACCAAAAGTGACAAATCCTCAAGTGGTCCATCTAATAAAATACGTTTAAGTAAAATCGTCATATGTGTAAAAGGGACAATGGATGCGACATTTTTCATAGAATTTCCTAAAACTGCTAGTGGCATATAAATACCACTTAAGAAACCAATAAAGGTACCGAGCACACCTGATAAGATTCCAAAAGCATTGACTGATTTTAATAGCGTTGTTAAATATAACATGAGTGATGAAGATATAAAAGTATAGAAAACAAGTAACCCTGAAACTTTTAAAATCACAGAAAAGCTATACCATGCATCAGCAAATATACCTGCATATAAAATAGTGATTATCCACATAAATAATGAAAGTGAAATCGTCACAATATTCGCTGCTAAATAATAACTGATAATAATATGTCTTCTTTTAATTGGTGTCACTAAAAACGCATCAAGTGTTTGATTGTTTAAATCTTCAATCACATTACCCATCATACCAAGTGATAAAGATAGTGAATTGATCACGAGTACGCCACCCATCATCACACCAACGACTAATTGTGTCTTTAACGCTTCATCTGTAATACTATCAAGTGCCCCACCTGAAGTATATTGTCTTCCTATAAATAAGAAGTATAAAGCAATTAAGATCATAACACTTAAAAATGAGAAAAAGACAGCCACGCGATCTCTAAGAAATCTAAGCATATGTCTTTTAACAAGTGCTAGCGTTTCATACATTGGCTTCATCTCCAATCACATTAATAAATACATCATCCATAGTACCCTTGATCACTTCAAAACTTTTGATGTATGGTCTTAAAGTATCTAATAGATTAAATGTATCGTTTAGATCATCAACTCTAAATATATATTGATCTACATGATGATCATATGTTAAATTCTGATCTTTTAAAAATTGTTCAAATTGAACTTCATCGTTAGCTACAATAATCATTCGATCATAGCTATATATATCTTTAAGTGTTGCAGGTGTTCCTTCAGCAACTATTTTTCCTTTTTTGATGATTACAACGTGATCAGCATTAGATGCTTCTTCCATATAATGTGTCGTTAAAAAAATAGTTAAACCATGTTCTTTTCTCAATTTCTCAATCAACTTCCAAACAACTTGTCTCGTTTCAGGATCAAGCCCTGTTGTTGGTTCATCTAATAGTAGAAGTTCAGGATTCGAAAAAAGTGCACGTGCAATTTCAATGCGCCGCTTTTGTCCACCTGACAATGTTTTAAATTTTTGGTTTTCAAATGACTCAAAATCTAGATATGTCTTAAGTTCTTCATATCTTTTTAAAACAGCTTTAGGTTCCTTTAAATAAAGTGCACCTCTTGATAAAAGATTTTCTTTCACGGTTAATAAGTCATCTAAAACATTATTTTGAAAAACGACACCTATACGTTCTCTAAAATAATAAGGATCTTCCTTATCATTTAAATAGATCTGTCCGTGATCTTTTGATAGAAGGGTTGTAATCATATTAATCGTCGTAGATTTTCCTGCACCATTTGGTCCTAAAAATGCAAACAAGCTTCCTCTTACAACATCAAAAGAGATTTCTTGAACGGCTTTAACTTCTTTATATGATTTTGATAATGCTCTAACTTTTAATATATAGTCCATATAAACGCCTCTATTCTGGTTTTATTGAGAGTGTTGCGTAAAATGTCGGAATATGTAATTTAGCTAAATGTCCTTCGCTATTATAATCTTCAAAAATATCTTTTAGGATAAAACCTGCTTTAAGTTGTCCCCCAATATTTTCTTCTAATCCATGAGAGAACTGAATACCACCATCTTCTTCATCTAGAAGTTTCATTTGATCTTCATTGATTAGTGGGTTAAATGGAAATTGATTAACAATTTTAGATTCAGTTTCTGCATCTACCATGTAGTTCACACCGTTATCTAAACCTGATAATAATCTACCACCTTTTTTTAATACACGATAAGCTTCTTTAAACACACCATAAACATCTTCCATATAACAATTAGACACTGGATGAAAAATTAGATCAAATGATTCATCTTCAAATGGTAGTCTTTGAGTCACATCGCCTTTAACAATATGAATATGATAACCTTCCCTTTGGCTCACTAGTCTTTCACTTTCTAGTTGTTTATCAGTTACATCTATAACTGTACATTCTGCACCAAGTGCTGCAAAGATAGGCATTTGTTGTCCACCACCACTTGCAAGCCCTAAAACTTTTAAGCCTTTAAAAGGTAAAAACCAATCTTTAGGTACAAACACTGTAGGTGTAAGTAAAACATCCCAATTGCCCTTTTTAGCTTCTAAAAATGCTTCATGACTCGTAGGAATGCCCCATTCCCATCCCTCATCAACCCAACGATTAATGGTTTCACTATTTTTTTCTACATATGTTTTCATGATAAATCCCCTTTATTTGTGTTTTCTAGATATATTTTACCATTAATCTTCTTCACGAAATAAAAAAGAGTCAATTTATGACTCTTCTTTTACTCTTCAACCAAAGCGACCATTTCATTAAATGCTTCATCTCTTAACTGATTAATAGATTCTCTTTTATATTGGAAAATATCAGGATAAATTGGTTTCCCGATGCTTACAACAATTTTAGATTTCCCAATAAATGGAATTTTTTTCTCGCTTTTTCTCTTTTCAAACTTAATCCCCACAGGAATTACTGGAGAATTAGTTTCTTCAGCTAATAAAAACGCACCTTTTTTAAATGCACGAATCTCATCATCTTTTTTAATTAACTCGCCTTCAGGAAAGAAATGTACAATTCTTCCTTTTCTTATTTGTTTGGATAGTTCATGGAAAAAAACTTTAATCTCATTAGGTGTTTCTGGGATAGGTGTCGTTCCAAGAATTGAGACAAATTTCCCAGCAACCGGCAAATTAAAATTATCTTTTATACTTGTAAATATTGGTTTTCTAGGAAATGCTGATAATGCATTCATTACAGAATCTAGGTTATCTACATGATTAGAAACCATAATTGCTCCACCTTTGATATATCTAATATTTTTTCGGTTTCTAATTCTAACACCTTTAAATAAGAATAGATATAGTGATAGGATTGGAATTGCTATAAAATAATATACAGCAAATGACCATGATTTTTCCCATCTTGATTTAACAACCATTTTCCTATATTTCTTTTCAATTAAATCATATGCTTCTAATTTTTGTTTATCTTCTATTGCTTGTTTAAACATTTGCTCAAGGAGATTTACTGATCTATCTAGTCGATAATTTTCAGCATATTTTTCATAAGCAATAGACATTTTTTCTTTTTCTTCTAAGTGTTCTAACCAATAATCAATTTTTAAAGCGAGCGTCTTATAATCTTTAGATTCAAAAAGACTGCGTTCATCTAATGCAAATTGAGATGTCGCGCTCTTCTTTGATTTTGCGATTACTGGTACAAGACCACAAGCAATTGCTTCTAAAGCAGATATGCCTTCAATCTCAGCATCAGCTGCATGAATATATAAATCACTATTATGAATAATATCTAGCAATTCATTTTGGCTATAGAAACCAAATGTTGTATCCACACCACATCTTTTTGCAATTCTTTCATATTTCTTTTGGAGTGGTCCAGCACCTGCTAAGACCAATTTTATTTGATTTCTATATTTAGATCTCGCTATAGCCTTAATAATTACATCTTGTCTTTTTTCTAATGCGTATCTACCAGTTGATAATATTTGGATATAATTTTTATCAACTTTTTCTCCACGTTTGTATATTTGATCAATACCATTAGAGATGACATGCTTTTGATTTTTATAATGATGTTTCGTCATTTCCTTAGCAATAAATAATGTAGGGCAATGCACATGTAAGACTTTTCTATATAATCTAAACTGAAACAATTTATAGATAAACCAAGCAACAACACCACCAAATCTTCCCAAGCCCATACCATATGTAATATTTTCCGGTTGAGAGTGAAATGCTGCTGTATAAGGAATATTCATCTTTTTACAAAGTTTAATACCTTTTATACTGACTTGCCAAGGCATAAAAAAATGAACAACATCTGCTCCATCAAATGCTTCTCTCATCACTTGTTCATCAAATTTCGCAAAATACATATGTTGCTTTTTAGCAACCGGTGAGACAATAGGGATGTTTCGCTTTTCTAAATGATATATATGTTCACCTTGAAAATCTCCTGCTGTAACAATTCTAACAGTATGGCCTTTTTCTTCTAATTTTTGTTTAGATCTCAAAGCAGTTATAGTTGTTCCATTAGAGAATTCTCCATAGTTATCAATTACATAAACTATAATCATTTTATGCACCAATCTTTTCTTTTATGTTGTATAAATTATATCTCTATCAACAAATCTTTGCAACTTATTACATAATAATGATATAATAAACTTACTTTAGGACACTAAAGGATAAAAGTGAGGTGTTTATATGTCTTATGAGTCAAAGTTTGCGTCAGATGATATCAAATCACTCTTCGATGCAATTTTAAAATTAGAATCTGTAGAAGAGTGTTATCGATTCTTTGAAGATGTATGTACCATTAAAGAAGTTCAAGATATGGCACAACGATTTGAAGTTGCACGCATGTTAAATGCTAAAGAGTCTTATCAAAGAATCTCTGAAAAAACCAAAGCATCCACTGCGACTATCTCTAGAGTGAGTAAGTCATTATCATATGGTGCAGATGGTTATAAGTTAATATTTGAAAAGAAATAGGACAAACTGTGATTTGTCTTTTTTTTCACTTTTTTTAATTTAGTACTTTACAATGCTAAAGTGCTAAAGTATAATAATTGTACGAGGTGAAGAAAAAATGAAAAAAATATTTTTTAGTTTATTAATTTTAGTTGGTGTGATCACATTAACTGCATGTAGTACTGAGTCTACAGTAAACACATGGGCAGATGTAGAAGATCAAGGTTACTTTGTTGTGGGTCTTGATGATACATTCGCACCTATGGGTTTTAGAGATAACAATGGGAATCTAGTTGGTTTTGATGTTGATTTAGCTAAGGAAGTTGCTTCAAGATTAGGTGTTGAAGTTAGATTTCAACCCATTGATTGGGATTCAAAAGTACTAGAGTTAAATGCTGGTACTATCGATATGATTTGGAATGGTTTAACTATCACTGATTCAAGACTTGAAGAAATGAGTTTCTCAAATCCTTATCTATCAAACAGTCAAATGATTATGGTTAAAGCGGGTTCAACTATTGATACATTAAATGATTTAACCAACTTAACTGTTGGTGTTCAATTATCAAGTGCAGCACAAGATGCAGTTGAATCAAGTGCAATCTATGATGATTTAGGTAATGTGATCAAATACGATAATTATAACCAAGCATTACTAGAATTACAAAATGGTACAATCGATGCTGTTGTTATTGATGAAATCATGGGTCGTTACATCATTAGTCAAAACGAAGGTTTATATGATGTTGCTACTGAAAACTTCGGTGAAGAAGAATATGGCATTGGTTTTAGATTAACATCAACAGATTTACGTGATAAATTTAATGAAGTATTAGAAGATATGATTGCTGATGGTACAGCAGCACAAATTTCAACAAACTGGTTTGATGAAGATATCTTCTTGAGTTAATATATGTCTTATTTATTAGAAACAATACAATATCTTTTATCGGGAGCAGGTGTGTCAACATTAATCTTTGTTGTCACACTTGTCTTTTCGTTTCCGTTAAGCGTCATTTTATCTCTCTTCTATCGTCACAACAAAATATTAAGAAAAATCATCGGATTCTATACTTGGATATTTAGAGGAACACCTCTTATGTTGCAACTCTTCTTTTTCATGTATGGCCTACCTGCGATAGGCATTGTTACCAATAGAATTTTAGTTGCATTAATTACATTCTCACTAAACTATGCAGCATATTTTACAGAAATCCTTAGAGCTGGCATTGAATCTATTGATAAGGATCAAGAGGAAAGTGCTGGTGTGATGGGTGCTACTAAACTACAAACATTTAGATATGTCATCTTGCCTCAAGCAATCAGAAAAGAAATGCCAACCATCACAAATGAGGTCATCACACTAATTAAAGATACATCATTAGTTACCGTGATTGCGGTATCTGATATTATGCGACAAGTCAGAGAAATCGTAAGTAGAGACTTTACCATTTCACCGTTTGTGGTTGCAGCTATTTTTTATCTTCTATTTAGTTTTGTCATTGTAAGAGTATTTAGATTATTAGAAAAAAAGAACGATTTTATAGATAACTATCAAATATAAAAAAGAGGCTAACTTTCTTTAGCCTCTTTTTCTTTATCTGATTAAAATGTTATTTTTTCCGTTTCTCTTAACCACTAGCATGGCTTGATCTGCTCGATCAATTGCGAATTCGATCGGTTCGTTTTGGCCTCTTATCACGCCACCAATCGATGCAGTGACTTTGATAATACCTTCATATCTTGATGGTTTAGACTTATTAATTAATATTCTTATCTTATCAGCAATTTTACGTAATTCTTCTTCAGTAATATCTAATAAGAAGACAACGACTTCATCGCCTCCATAGCGCATTGCTAAATCTTTTCTTCTTATATTTTTAGAAATTGTTTTACTTAACAAGACTAAAAATTCATCACCAACTTTATGCCCAAATTGATCATTAACTTCCTTAAAATGATCAAAATCAATAAACAGCACACCAAGTGATTTATTTTTTTGCTCGCTTAAATATAATGGTAGTTTATTCTCTAATAGTCTTCTATTGTATAAAGATGTCAGTGGGTCTATTATATCCAAGTTCTTGTGATCTGGAAAAATGTCTTGAGCAATTGATTTTTCTGTTTCATCAGAAAAAACTTCAATTGCGCCAACAACCACATCATCAACAACATATGGCATCACTTTAACATTCACAGGTACACGATGTCCATCTTTGTGTTTCAAATAAACAAGTTCTTCTATTTGTTTGTTGTTTCTCATTGCCCAAAGTAGTGGACATCCTGAGACACATAAATTTTTCCCCGTCTTATCCACATGGTTTAAAATATTATCCATGCAGAAATGATTTTCGACTTCTTCTTTTTTGTAACCTGTAATTTCACTAGCTTTGGGGTTGAAATACAAGATTTTACGTTCATTATCTACAACGTAGATAGCATCATTGAAGTAATCGAAAAAATTGATTAAATTTTCTAAGTTCTTCATTTTGTTTTATTTCCTTCATAACTTTGTTTATATCTATTGTACACCTTTATTGCAAATATGCCAACCCATAAAAAAGGGCGATTTCTCGCCCTTTTCGCTATGTAACTACATTTATTACATTGGAGGTGTAATATCAGTAAGTGTTATAGTAAATGGAAAATATTCATCAAAATAATGGATTTCAAAATACACAGTATCGCCCGCATTCATATAGAATGTACCATCAAAGTTTTTATCATCTGGATAATCTATATCATCAAATTCAGCCATAAATTCTAAATTCATGTTATATAGAACAACGATAGGATCTGCATCGATACCACTTGAAGTAATTCTATATGTACCTTCAGTGGTTGCAGTAAATTGATAATAGTAATATTCGTTAAATTCAGGCACTTCTACTGGACTATCAACTATCAATACTTCACTCATCATCATTTGCTCTTCAAAACTTAATGGGAAATGAAGCCCATAGTCAAACATGAAGTTTATAATTACATCAATATCTGCTTCTAGTAAATTGCTAAAGTCTAGACTTGCTACAGTTGATAAGTCTGCTTTAAAGTCTGAAACCATAGTTTCTAAATTAGTTCTCGCATCTATCACATCTTGTGGAGTCATTGTAAATAATGTTTGAACATTCGCCATACTAAATATGTCATCAAACAAGCTTGCGACAATACCATCAATGACTGTTTCATTTTGGGTAACTACAGTGTCTAATACATCAATCATCATCATGTAAATTGCTAATTCAGGATCTGTTGTATAACCCGCTGTTCCATAATATGTCGCTAGATCAAGTAATTCTATTTGTGCTGCTACTGCTCTTTCTAGACCAACAACATCCATAACAATATCTAAGATGTATGGATAAGCTGCATCAGCAAGTGTATCAAGTTCAGTAAGTGTTAAACCTGATTCGCTGTTTAAGTAAGCACTGATCACAACGGGTATTCTAACTAATGATAAAATGTGATCAATTTGCATTTCTGTAAGTTCAGTATCAATCACTGGATAATAGGTAATAAATTGATCTAATACATCTTGCATGAATGCTAACGTTTCCGCTTCTGTCATAAATTCTACTAGAGGTGTGTTTATGATTAAATCGATAATAGCACCATCAGTTATAATAAGTTCATCAATTGCGTTTGCACCAATAGATCTGATGATATCTTGAACCATAACGAAATGATCAAAACTACCTAACAATTCAGTTACTAGATAAGTTGCTACTTCTGTTTCCATAGTTTGTTCTTCAACTGGTATTGCATTTAAATAAGTTAATACAGTGTTTAAAACATATAGATATAGAGTTTCAGCAGAATCACCAATCACTAAATCTTCAAGGGTTTGAACTTGCGTTGGATGATCAGCCATAAAGTCATTAATAAACGTGTAAATATAATCAATCAAGTCAATAAATTCAGGGACTTGTAACTCACCGTATTCATCCGTTACTGTCATGACTAAATTATAGACTGTTGTTATATCAGTATCATCAATAGATTCAATTAACATAAGCATTAATTCTAATTCTGCATGTATTGTTTGGCCAATATGTGGATATAAGTTTTCTACAATATCATCAAGTTCTTCCAATGTTAAATTTAATCCTAATTGTTCATAAACAGTGATCACAAATGGTAATTTAGCAAATGATATTAAAGCTTCAAACTGATCAGGTGATAAATCATCTATTAAAACTAATAGATAACTATCAACATCATTAAGCAATGCAATAATTGCATTCATTCTTGCTGTATCATCCATCGCTTCATCAAGTGCGATGATAGAATCAATGATATCACCTTCAGTTGTAATTAAATTAACAACAGTATCTATGCCTAAAGTTTTCACCATATCTAATATGATGATGACATCATCATAGCTATCTGCAATATCATTAAATACATATAAGAACAATGCTCTCTCATGTTCATCTTCAATGTTATTTTCTGCATAATCTATGAATTCAGCTAAGATTAAATTGTAGATGATTTCAGGATGTTCACTACCAATTAATGCATTGAACTCATCAATATCTGTTTGGTGGGTTGTTGTAAATGTATCTACATAATCTTTAATGAAAGTAAGTAAATCAATCACATCATAAGGATCAGGTCCATTTTCACTTTCCATCATTGCTTCAATAATCGGCATTACATTACCTAAATCTAAAACTGTAAAGTCTTCAATAAAGTATAATGCAAGTTCAATGGTTGCAACATCCATTTCACCTAGGAATTGTGATTCTGCTTCAAATGCTGATAAGTCAACATCTAGCATAGAGCCAGCAAAGGCAAAGGCAATATTGTGAAGTGCTGCAAAATCTTCTGCTTCAGGTACTGCAGATTGTAAAAGATTAACCAATTCATCTTTGATAATCAATATTTCTTGTGGTGTAAGCTCAGCTTCACCAGATATAATTTCATCCATTGATTCAATAAGTGAAGTTGGTATATTTTCTCTTAATGTAAATAAGAACTGAACAACAACATATAATCCTTCTCGGTTTTGAACTTCATGACTATTCATCATAGTCAATACTCTAGAAAGTTGAGCAAATTCTTGTTCTCTTCTCTCTAAATCTTCAGATGACCACATCACATTATCTTGCATTGGATATAACTGATTTGTAATATTCCATAATTGTTGCATATCACCTAAAAAGCTTCTAGAAGGTTCATCGTTATAGATTGCCATAACAATTTGTTCCATTGCCATAATATCTTCATGATATTCTTCAGGTACGAACCAATAATAACCGTTATCTACAAACTGACCATTATAAAAATATTGTCCAGCCATTGTGTTAAATGCTTCAGCAAACGCCCATTTGTATTCATGATTAAACATATAATCAATGACATACATATTTTCAGGTGTTGCATGTTCTGCTAACACTTGATAGAAATTCATAAATTGTGTTGATTGATAAAAGGCATCTAAAGTAGCTTGATAATTTGCATGATCAATTGTCAATTGATCAACACGACGTGTTGTTCTTGCAATTTGTTGATTAAGTGCAAGCGGTGCAAATCCATATAACAACTCAGTAAATCTTTCTGGTGTCACATGATATGTATCTAACATTTCAAGCTCTGACATCATTTGAGTCATTGACATCACTTCAGTTTGTGTCATCAGTGTATGCATATCAGTAAACATGTTAATAGACTCTTGTGTAGTCATCGCTAGATCATGTGTTGCATTTGCATAATAAAGCGCCATTTCACTTGAACGTTCATAATCAATATAGTCTTCTTCAGTCTCAAAATCAGCCTCTACCATATCAGGTACATAACTTGTATTCATCACAAGTAATACGGCTTCATATACATCTGCTGAAACAGATTGAGCAGAAATTGTGTATGAAACACTCGTTGATGCTGATGATTCAATATCACCATGCACTGCAACGACTACTACATCAAATGTACCAGATGGTAAATATAATGTCGCAAGATCAACCGTTGGTGTCAATACTTCATAACCATATCCGTTAATCATAACTAAGTAACCCTCTGCATTTGATACTTGATCCCAAGTTAATACATCACCATTTAATACTAAATTTGTTGGTGTATCCAACTCAGTCACTGTCACAACGACATAGTTTACTGTTGTAGATGCTGCAGACTGATTTGTTCCATCTGTAGCTTTTACTGTCACTGGATAAGTACCTTCACTTAATCCCAGTGTTGATAGATCAAATGTCGTTTGACTTACATTGTGATCTGTGCCATCAACAGTGATTATATATCCTGTCGCATTTGTCACAGTATCCCATGTCAACGTTGATCCAGTAATTACCACATTGCTCGGAACGCCTAAGGCAGTGTTATTACCTGCTACCTCATAAGTTAATGAATTTGAAGGTAGAGATACATTATCTGCGCCTGCAGCTGCTACAACATATATAGTATATGTGCCGACTGCTAATCCTTCTTGTGATAAATCATATGAGGTTTCTGTAGTTTCTCTTGTATTAGTGTCTATAAATATAACATAGTGGTCTGCATTTTCAACTGCTGTCCAACTCACTACGCCTTCGTTGGAAAGACTAATGGATGGTGCTGAAAGTGTGATCTCTCCGCAGGCAACCATTAAAAATGAAAATGCCATAACAGTGATTAAAGCAAATATTTTCCTCATTTTATCCTCCTAATAGAAAAGTATTTGTCATCTCATTGTTGCTTTTATAGTATGTTTATTGTATAGGCTTGTATCATGTAATTATATATAATTACAAACAAACTCTCAATACCGGATTTTATAATAATTCTTATTTTTATGTGTTTAGTACGTTCTAATATAATCAATTTCGGCTATCTTCCATATAAGGAAGCTCTGATAAATCATCACAAACACCCAAATGATAAAGTTTAATGAAAATCCTAAATACCAGGTTGAAGATGTTAAGATGAGTTCTTCATAAGCGTTAAACATAATGAGAAAATCTTCTAAGATAGAATAAATCATAAAAAATCCAATAGATGAAGCAATGATTAAAATTGAAAATATCAAACCTTGATTTTTCCAAAATGCTAAGATGAGTTTTTTCTTTGTTAACCCTAAGGTCATCGCTTTTGCATCGTCTGATGCAAGCGAAGTCATTAATAGCGTACTATGATTAAAAAGCGCTATAACAAAACTGATAAGCATTAAACTCATGATTAGTGTCAAGTAATTGATCACACTATGCATTCTACCTAGCATTGGACTAACCACTTGTTTTTGATAATCGGTAATGATGACCATTTGCTTACCATATAGTTCTATAAGTGCTTCCAGAAGAGATTCTTTATCATTTGATTTAACCATCAATGATTGTTTTGCTAAATCTTGTAATTCATCACTGACATGGAAATTAACAAAAGCTAATTCAACTGACTCTTTTTGGTAAAAACCTGCGATAGAAAATTCAATCATTTCCTCCCTATTTTCAAATGACATAGAAAAAGAATCACCCACATCATATAAGTAAACTTCCCGATAGATATTAGGAAGAATAATCTGCAAGTTTGAAGATGCAGTAAATCGCTCAATGATATCACTATCGATATTAAAATTAAAAAACTTATTGATTTCTTGCCCTTCCATGGAGATGACTTGACTTAATGTCTTGTCATCAATTTCTGTCATCATGTTCAAATAATAACCAACTTCCGTTGAGTCTTCTACCAAATCCATTTGACTAATATCATCAAATGTTTGTTCCTGATTTATAATCACCCTTGAGACAATGAGATCAAAATTTGCTTCTTTTTCCAGATGATCTATACGTTTATTTAAATGATTCATATTTAAAACAAGTAAAAAACAAACGGTAAAAACAATCGTTATGATATATAAGTATTTATAAAATTCTTTCTTATTAAATATCTTTTTAAAAAGTAGAAATCTAAGTCTAGATTCTTTTTTATTAAATTTTATTTTTTGAATCAGTTTTGATAATATTTGAATCAATGAAAAAACAAATACGAAAACAAAAATCAATTGAATCGCTGGTTGGTAAGGCTTTACCCACATATGAAGTGATTTAAAAAAGAGTAAAACATATATCAATAATGACATTATTGATATTATTAAATATGAATAGATATGCTTGTGTTTAGATGCATCATTTGCAGATAGCAATCTAATATCATGACCTTTTTTCAAATAACCCATATGAAATATAAATGTGATTAAAAATATGATCACATATGTTGCAAGTGCTAAAAGCATATGGTTACCATCAATTTGATATGTCGCAGAGGATTCTAAATATTCAAATCCCAAATCAATAATTAACTGTGATACGATCAGTCCAATGATAAACGTTAATAGACTTAACATGAGAAGCTCCACGATCACAACAGATAGAGAAAACCTTGATTTGCCACCGAGTATGCTAATGGTTCCAGTCATCTTTTCTTTATCATTAAAATACACTGATAATGTCGTTTCTAATACTAAAATAATGGCGATAAGCACAAAAACCATGAGTGCGTCAAATAACGCAGTCATTCTCGTCGCACTTAAACTAATCGCATCCAAGTTATAAGTCTCTTGATATGTTAAATGATAATTATTCAATTGAAACATCGTATTCTCTACCATTTGATACGTATAACCATCGTTTATATCAACATAGACTTTATTATATAGATTTCTTAATAGTGCAGGCGATAGATCTTCTAATATTGGACTAAGTGATGATAAAAAGAAAGATAGTGAAGTATCTTTATCAATAAAAATAGAATCACCAGTAAATAGTCCTTGATCATCGATAATATCTAGAATCTTAAAAACTTTTGATTGGTTGCTGGCATTTAACGTGATGTCATCACCAATTGATAAATCATACTTTTGTGCATATGATGATGTAATGATTGCCTCATCATCATTTAGTGTCGGATAGTTACTTTGCAATCCGGAAATGTTTGCTAGATGATTTGAAGATGATGCGAAGATGTGCACATATGCAGTTTCTTGATGAGATTCAGCTAATATGTCAAATTCAAAAAATGGATAATATGCATCTATCATTTGATTTAATGCTTGATCATTTAAAAAACTAATTGAAAAAAATCTTGTTTCACCTGTTTGGCTCACATCTATGGTCATATCAATATGTTCATACTTATCTTCTACCATCGCATAATAATAATTAAACATGACTTGTTTCATTGAGAACGATAGAAAGATAATTAAAGATACGCCTAAAAAACCGAGACTTAAAAGTATTGATCTCAGTGGATGATAAGTGATATTTTTAAAAGAAAATCTGATGATAAAAAATAGTTTATGAACTAACTTTCTCATCTTTAATAACCTTCCCACTTAGCATATGTAATGTTCTAGTTCCATACGATGTCGTGTCAATGTTATGTGTAACCATAAAGATTGTTTTATGATGTTTTTGGTTTAATTCTTTAAATACTTCCATAATTTTTAATCCGGTTTTATAATCAAGGTTGCCAATAGGTTCATCTGCAAAAATGATTTTAGGGTCATTTACTAGTGCTCTAGCGATTGCAACTCTTTGTTGTTGTCCGCCTGATAACTCAGAAGGATAACTATTTATTTCTTTCTCCATACCAACCATCCGTAAGATATCAATCATCTCTGTTCTTGATTTGTCTTTTCCCAAAACCGATGCTAATTCAATGTTTTCATATACTGTTAAATTGGGTATTAAATGATAAAACTGAAATACAAACCCAATCTCATGAGCTCGTATTTCAGCTTTGTCTTTTTGATTATATGTTGATAATTCATGATCAAATAAGGTCACTGACCCTTGATCATAATCTTCTAATCCACTCATCACATAAAGCAATGTAGTTTTGCCTGAACCAGAGGGGCCAACGATGGAAACAAATTCACCTTCATCAACTGATAAACATACGTCATTTAACACATCAACATCAAGGTTTTTTTTATGGTAAGTTTTAAACACATGACTAACTTCGATATGAGACATAATGACCTCCTACTATTCAGCCTCATTATATCACTATTTTTAAATTGCTTCCATATATAAGAAAAGCCCTATATAAAGGGCTTTATCATTATTTAGAAATTTCTTCCTTGTTGCATACCACCAAATTGTTTAGAACCTTTACCAAACATACGTCTAAATTGATTTTGAATTTGATTTTTAATATCGTAGACTGCGCCAAAATTACGATCTCTAGAAAATGCACTTAGGTGATGTTCTGATGCATTAACCAATTGTTCAAAAACAGCTCTAACATCATCAGGTAAATCTTGAGCTAAAAATGTTTCGTATAATGCGATATTCGCCTTTTCAGCTTCAAAACCAGTTGCAAGTGCGCTCGCCACTGAATCAGGAACAACAACATTTGAATCATCTAAAGGCACGCTATAGCCATAAGTTTCAAATAGTGGTAATAACAAATCAATATGTGTTTGTTCTGCTAAAACAATATTTGTAAATGGTCTTATCTCACCATATGTCTCAATAATTGCTTCATACGTTGCCTTTGCATGATATTCATCTAAAAGGGCATATGTTAACATATCTTCTAATTGATAATTTCCATTTGCATCAACAGTTAACACGTCAATGTTTTGATAGTCTATTTCAGCAGAGTCAGCACTAACACTTAATCCAAACACACTCGCTCCAGTTAAAACCAAACCTAATACAATAAATAATTTCATATGTCTTTTCATTATAAGACCTCCTTTGTTTTTATACTTTATATACAATAAGGAGAGTCTTTATATTGGTAAAAGTTAAAATTATGTGATTTTTTAATTATTTCAACACATTTTTTACAATTTTTTCTTTTTGTTCTGAATAAGGTGGATGTGCTAACGTTAACTGAAATTTAGGTCTTGATTTAATATATGGCTTCATATGACTAAATGTTTTAAATGAAGTTTTCCCATGATAAGATCCTAACCCACTTTGTCCAACACCACCAAATGGGATATAACCATTAGAGACTTGCATGATCGTGTCATTAATTGCACCACCACCAAACGATAGTGATGATAATACTTTATTTATATGATATTTGTTTTTTGAAAAGAAATATAGGGCCAATGGTTTTTCTTTTGTTTTTAATATATCAATTAAATCATCAAGATTTTGATAAGTGAGTATCGGAAGAATTGGTCCAAATATTTCTTCTTGCATCACTTTATCTTCCCAAGTCACGCCATCTAAAATCGTAGGCGATATATACTTTTTAGACTCATCTTTAATATTTCCATGAATAACCTTTTCATCAATGATTAATGTTTGGAGTCTCTGATAATGTAAGTCATTAATAATATGCCCAAACTGATCAGTTTTTGCATATTGTTTATCTACTGATTTTTTTAACTCAACTATAAATTCATCATGTATATCCTGATGAACATAGATATAGTCTGGGGCAATACATGTTTGTCCGGCATTTAAGAATTTACCAAAACTAATAGAACTTGCAGCTTTTTTTAAATCTGCACTCTGATCAATAATTGTTGGGCTTTTTCCACCAAGTTCTAATGTTACAGGTGTTAAGTGCTTACTTGCCTTCTCATAAACGATTTGACCAACTCTAGTACTTCCAGTAAAAAAGATATAATCAAACTTCTGGTCTAATAATTGAGATGTGACCTTATAATCACCTGTAACCACTTTAATATAGGCATCACTAAATGTTTGTTCAACCATCTCTACTAATATCATTTCTGATGCACTTGCATATTCACTTGGTTTTATCACTACCGTATTTCCAGCTGCAATTGCACCAACTAAAGGTTCTAACACTAACTGAATTGGATAATTATATGGACCAATAATTAAAACTTGTCCAAAGGGCTCAGGTGTAACAAAAGATTTCGTACCAAACATATAAATGGGTGTCTTCTTCTTTTTTGGTCTCATCCATTTCTTTAAATGTTTTAATACATAAGAAATAGAATGAAGCGTAAATCCGATTTCTGTTGTGTATGCCTCAAATGATGATTTGTTTAAATCTTTATATAATGCGTCTTTTAATTGATCTTCATATGCTATAATTGCATTTTTTAATTTAAGCAGTTGTTCTCTTCTAAATGCATAAGATAATGTTTTTCCGCTACTAAAATATGACTTTTGTTTATTTAATATATCTTCCATTTAATTCCCTCCGTCTTGATTACTATCTATATATTAACATAACAAATGCATAATAGATTACAAGATTTACTCCATATCATATAATAAAGTTAACCACTGGAGGTGTTTTAATGTCTAAAAAGAATTGGAAGATAGATGATTTTTTCGATACACTCTTAGTATGGAAAAAGGAACTGTTAGCTTTAAGAGATATCATCTTACAAACTGAACTTACAGAAGAGCGTAAATGGGGTCAACCTTGTTATACTTACAAAGAACAAAACATATTGATTCTAGCGCATTTTAAAAACTACGTTGCTGTAAGTTTTATCAAAGGTCAACTTTTAAATGATCCTAATCATTTCCTATCATCACCAGGAAGAAACTCAAATTCAGTAAAACTATTCAAATTTGAAACACTCACTGAAATAGAAAAACACAGAGATGATATTCTTGACTTTGTTAAACAAGCCACGCAAATTGAAGACTTAGGTTTAAAAGTTGATAAGCCCAAAACACCTGACAAAAATGACTATCCTATAGAGTTAAAGGAAATGTTTAGAGATAACCCTTCTTTCGAAGAGGCTTTCATGAATTTAACACCTGGAAGAAAAAGATCATATCTCATTTTTATAGATGGTGCCAAACAATCACAAACTAAAATAAATAGAATTCTTAAATATATGGATAAAATTTATGCAGGGAAAGGCTTAAATGAATAAAAATAAAATCGCCGTTTTGGCGACTTTTTATTGTTTAATACTTATATTTACTTTATTACTGATTTCATACAATTTAAAATAAGCTTCTTCTTTAGGAATCCATTCATCTTTAAATCTTTGAAGTTGCATCATACCATTTCTATTTTCAATACGCATAAGCTGAATGTTTTCATCAACATCTGAGAATATTGAAAAATCATAATAATGGCCGAAATATGGATGCAATGCATAACTGCCTTCTATAATGAGATAGTCATGCTTATTGATTGAAACAGTGCCTTCTTCTCTCATTAATCTACAATTGAATTTTGAAAACGTAAAGTGATCATCTGATAAGTGATTAATAACATCTTTCTTAAAACGTTCATAATGTATATTACCACCAACTTCTTTTAGTCTTTCTTCTGTTCTAAGCGTACTTGGCAGAAAAAAATCATCTAGATGTATTACATCACAATCCATGATTTCAGATATATATTTTGCAAGTGTTGTTTTTCCACTTGCTGCTCTTCCATCAATGGCAATAACAATTGGCTTTTTGTTTGTCTCAATTTCTTTTATCGCTTTAATAATTTGATTAACTTTGTCCACGATGTAATCCTAAGGCCCCAACATTTGATAATGCTCTAACAATTGGTGGTATGATAATGAATTGTAGTAAAATACCTGGCCATGCAGTGATAAAAGCTGCTGCGAAAAATTGGTTTAGAGTAAATCCATTGCCATAAATACCAATGACGTATTGCACAATACCCCAAACAATACGACCTAAAATCATAGAAACTACTAATGCAATTATAGTTCTTATAATTAAATTTTTATTTTTAAATGTTTGAAAAACTAAGCCTGCAAAAAAACCGTATGCAGCTAGTTCAAAAGTCATCGCAAGTCCTACTGGATAAATCGGTGGCATACCAAATAATAAAAATCTTAATCCAGGTGATACTAACCCAATGACTAACCCATAAAATGGTCCTAATATAATACCACCAATTAAAGCTGGTATATGCATCGGTAATAACATTGATCCTATTTGTGGCACTTGTCCCGTTAAAAACGGAAGGATAATGCCAAGTGCTATCATCATAGCAGCAAATACTAATTTATTTATTTTAATCGATTGAGATGACTTCATATGCCCTCTTTCCTACACCAATCTTTTCAGATGCTTCTAAAATATGTACGCCATGTTTAGATTCAATACGTTCAATGAGTTCACCTTTTGCAGGATCTTCTGATTGATAAACTAAGTCAAGACATGCTTGATCAAGTGCAACTGGATCAAGTGATGCTAACATACCAATGTCCTTCATTTCTGGATCTTTTGGATGACTGTCGCAGTCACAATCAATAGACATTCTAACCATCATATTAATAAAGACAATTTCGCCTTTGAAATGATCTACAATAGATTTATCTGCATCTGCCATAGATTCTAAAAACTTATCTTGTTCACAATCCCAGATATGTTCAGGTTCTCCACCACCGTGAATATAAGCTTTACCAAATCTTGAAGCGATACCTATACTCATATTCTTTAATGCGCCACCAAAACCACCCATAGCGTGACCTTTAAAATGCGATAATACCAACATTGAATCATAGTTTAGTAAATTCTTACCAACGTAATTTTTATCTATGACATTATACTTTGGTCCTACTGGAAGTATGACTTCGCCGTCTCTATCCATAATATCGACTTCAGCAATTTTATCAAATCCGTGATCACTAATTGCTTTTAAGTGATCTTTTGTTTCATAGCGGTTACCTTTATAGGCTGTATTACATTCAACGATTGTCGCATTTAAATGCTTTACTAATTTTTCCATTTCATAAGGTTTAATATAATTATTTCCCCCAGGTTCTCCTGAATGAGTCTTAAATGCTACTTTACCTTTTAATTCGTGTCCTACGACTTCATATAGTCTTAGAACGTCTTCACTTGATGTTGATTTTGTAAAATATACTTTTGATTTTCCCATCATAATCACTCCTTCTTATATACATATATATGATACACCTTAAAGTCTAGTTTAAGTCAATATCTATAAAAAATGCTTGAATGTAATCAAGCATTGTTTTAGCATTTGAAAATATTTTTATCTAGAGAGTCAGGATCACTAGGTCTAGCAAAATAATACCCTTGGTGATAATCACTCTTAAGTTCTTCTAATAAATCTAGTTGTTGTTTTTCTTCAACACCTTCTGATATGATCTTCATATTTAGTGAATGTGCTAAATTAATCATAAATCTTAACATAAGAATACTTTGATCAGATTTTGATAATTCTCTAATAAAGCTTCTATCTATTTTTAATATATCAATTGGTAATTTTTGAAGATATGTCATTGAAGAATATCCTGTACCGAAATCATCTAATGCAATTTTAAACCCTAGATTTTTTAATTCATGCAATAAATGTTCTGCATGTTTAAAGTTTTCAATGACCATGGATTCAGTAATTTCTAAAATGCATTTACTAGGATCAGCATCATATAATTTAATAATATCTTTTAATCGATTTATGACTTCTCCTGAGTTTAACACTTTAGAAGATAGATTAATTGAAATCGTAATATCATAACCTTGAGATTTCCAAAGCTTTTGTTGCTTAAATGATTCTCTAATAACAAAATAAGTCATCTCGATAATATGTCCTGTCTTCTCTGCGATTTCAATAAAATCTCCAGGATATAAAAATCCACGATATGGATTTTCCCATCTGACAAGTGCTTCAACCATCGTAGCTTTTAATTCACCTGAACAAACAATCGGTTGATAGTGAAGTCTAAATTCTTCATTCTTATTTCCATAATACAATTGGTTAGCTATTTCTGTTTGATGGAATGCTTTATCAGCAAAATCCTTCGAATAATAAACAACTTGGTTTTTTCCTTTTTCTTTAGCAATCTTAAGCGCGAGATCAGACCATTTAAATAAATCAATAAATGATCGATCATCACTTGGGTAAATCGTTAATCCTGCAGAAAAAGTAACGTAGTGATAATCTTTTCTAAGCTTATACGTATGTTTAATTAAATTAAATTTTTCTCCAACGTAAGTTTCTAACTCTTCTCTGGTCTTCTTACCTTCAATATAGATGATAAATTCATCTCCACTGATTCTTCCTATTTGATTTGGTTCAGGAAAAACAAGTCTTAATTCGTCTGCGACCATTTGAATCAGTTCATCACCAACATCATGACCTCTAGTTTCATTAATATCTTTAAAATCATCAATATCTAAATACAAAACACCTAACATTTCATTTGCATGAAAATTGATGTGTTCTCTAAAATATTCAACAATTTTATTTTTAGAAAATAATCCTGTTAAACTATCATAATATGCCATCGAATACAGTTTATTTTCTAAATTTGAAAGCGTCTCGTAAGATTTTCCTAATTCATCAACAGTAACTTTCAATTCGATAATTGTCTCATTATACTTATCCATACGTTTTTTAATAATGATATAAAAAAGAATGCCCGTCATGATGACATAAAATATACCTTTATAGGTTTGTATTTGTTCCATAACATCCGTGTCGTGAATAAATAAGGATAGTGCACCATCTGATAAATATACCCAGATAACACCCATCACTACATAAAGTATTATAATTTCCATTGTATTTCTAAATGGATTTTTTTGTGCCTTATTCATCTTCTTTTCATCTTTTTTCATGGTTGGACTCCAATATATAATGTATAAATAAAGATATTAATATATATACATGATACCATTATTTCACTAAAAATTTATAATTTTTTATTGCTAATATACCCTGCCATGATTTTCTTGCATCTTCAAATGCTTCAGGGTATTGTCCCCAATTAAAAGCAATATCCCACATATCATGATTTTCTATATATAATTTGACCTCTTGTAGTTGTTGATTTACTTTTGATTCTAACACATCAAAAATATAATCTGATGGTGAAGAACAAAATCCCATCGGTGAAACACCATAGGTATTTGATTTTGGATCATATGCATCTAACATTTCTACGACTTTATTTTTCAAATCGATTTCATATGAAGGAAAACAAATAAAATCATCTCTTACATCATATAACCATTCATAAGCATCAATAAAACATTTTAGTTCGTGCATCTCATCTGATGGAGTGATTAAAAAATTGGAAAATGCATCAATGAACTGCACCCCAAAAGTTGTACATAAAAAATAATTATGTATAATTTAAGAAAGGGGTGCTTTTTATATGCCAAGAACAAACAAAAGATATGATCCAGAATTTAAAATTAAAGTTGTAGAGGATATGAGACATCATCAACTCAGCTATACTGAAACTGCAAAGAAACACGACCTGTATATTACAGTTAATGGATATCAATATGCTAATTATAAAATAGTTCAAAAATGGGAACGTAAATATCTTGAAGGAGGTAGGAAAGGTTTCTTTATTGAGACGCGTGGTCGAGGAAAAAAAGGTAAAGGTCCAAAACCGACATTTGACAAAAAAGTTGAGGAAGATTTAATCGCGGAGAATCAACGATTAAGAATGGAAAATGAATTTTTAAAAAAGTTGAAAGCCTTAGTTATAGAGCGCGAGCAAAAAGAAAAGAAATCGCACAAATAGTCTATGAACTAAGGGATAGATATAAGCTAAAAGATTTATTAAATTATGCAAAGATACCAGCAGCTTCTTATTACTATTATGTGCATCATCAAAGAAATGATAAAGACAAGAAAATCAAAGCATTGATTCAAAACATTTATGATGAACATAGAGGAAGATATGGTTATAGAAGAGTCTTATATGTCTTAAGAAATGATTATCACTGTGTGATAAATCATAAAAAAGTCCAAAAAATCATGAGATTATTAGGACTTAAAGGTAAGATGAGAAAATCTAAATACAAATCATACAAGGGAACAGTTGGTAAAATATGTCCTAATTATTTGAATAGAGATTTCAATACATTAAAAGCAAACCAAAAATGGGTCACTGATGTGAGTGAATTTAAATTGGGTGATGACAAACTCTATCTATCTCCGATATTAGATTTACATGGTGGATACATCGTATCCTATGACCTATCGGTATCACCTAATTTATATCAAACAAAGCGTATGTTAGACAAAGCATTTAAATTTTTGGATAAAGATGATCATCCCATCATACACTCTGATCAGGGATGGCAATATCAACATAAGCATATTCAACACATGATCAAAAAACAGGGCTTGATTCAATCTATGAGTAGAAAAGGTAACTGTCTTGATAATTCAGTGATGGAGAACTTCTTTGGAAGAATGAAAGTGGAGATGTTTTATGGAGAAACATTTAGAGATATTGAAGATCTCAAAAATGAGATTCATATGTATATGGCTTATTATAACCAAAAGCGCATAAAGTCTAATTTAAAAGGATTGACACCGCTACAATACAGAAATCAATCCTTACATTTAAATATTTAATTAAATCTACAACTTTTGGGGTTCACTTCACAACGATGAGTTTTTTAATTTTATGACTTGGTCTATATCTATATAGAAAAGCCCAAAGTGCAACACTTGGATTATATCCCCAATATGCACGCTCATCTGAGAAGTGCCACCATATCGCATGTGGATAATCATTATTTGATTTAATACATGCCTGATAATACCCATTATCATCCATACTGTTTTCCAGATAATCAAGAAGGTTTTTAACCATAGGGTGTTTTTCATCTAGTTTAAGCTCAATGATATAACTTATTGCTTGCCATGACCCAATTGCTGATGAATTAGGATTTGTATTATCAGGTTCAATGCCATGACCAAATCCGCCATCGTCATTTTGAAACTTGATAAGTTCATTTATAACATCTTCTCTACTTCCATTTAAAAACAAATATTCAAAGTGTTTTAATTCTAAATCTCTTGCATGATTCTTCATCCATGCATAAACCTTTTGATCCATATGTTCCCACCTTATAGATAAACTATTTTTACTTTAAACTAAGACAAACAATATTTTCAACATGTTCGGTATAAGAAAACATATCAACAGGTTGAACTTCATTAATTTTATACATACCCAATAATTGCTTTAAATCTCTTACTTGTGTTTCTACATAACAAGAAACGTAGACAATTTTTTTAGGTTTTAATTTCTTCATAGCATTTAAAAATTTAGAAGTTGCTCCAGTTCTTGTTGGATCAAGGATTAATATATCAATAGGTTCCTTAAATCCATTCATAAACTTTTCAACATCGTCACAATAGAATTTAACATTTCGGATATGATTAAGTTTAGCATTAGCAATCGCATCTTTTACAGCTGACTGATTGACTTCAACTGCAATCACATCTTTCGCTTTTTGTGCTGCCGCTAGAGAGATGGTTCCAATACCTGAATAACAATCCATCACTTTATCTTGTTTTGTGATATTGGCCATATCAAGCGCTTTTTCATATAATTTAACCATTTGTTCAGGATTCACTTGATAAAATGACTTTGCAGATAATCTAAACATTAAATCATTAAATCCATCTTCGATATAACCTGGACCAAATATATTTTTTTCTTCACCATATAAAACAATTGGTGTCACTTTATTTTGAATCATTTGAATTGTTGTTTTTACATTTGGAAAATCTTTTCTAATATCATTTGATATGTTTTTAGCATTTGGAAATAACTTCCCATTAGTTACAAATACCACTAACATATCCTTATTCAAATATGATTTTCTAATTAATACATGTTTTAAAATACCTTGTCGCTTTTTAATATCGTATGCAGATATTTTATACTGATTAAGTATTTTCTCAATTAATTCTAAGACTTGATTTATTTCTTCATCATGAATAAAATGATTAAATCCTGGATCAATTTCATGTGATCCTTCAACAAACATACCAAGTCTTAATTTTGGACGCTTATTTACAAATACAGTCGTTGCACTTGCAGTAACTTTATGTCTATAGTGCTTAGGTGATTCATTTTTTAATACTGGATTTATCTTAGCTTGTATATTTGCTTTTTTAAACGCGTTATTAACGTGTTCATATTTATATTTAACCTGTTCAAGATATTCAATTTTTTGATAGTTTACTTTATTCATTGATTCATTTCCAATCTATACTTTTCTACATCTATATTCTATCATGAAACATATATAAAAAAACAGGTCACATATGACCTGTTTTCACTTATGTTTACAATCTTGATGTTTTTCCAGATACGCTGGAATACTTTCATTAAAGAACTTGATATATGTTTGATTCATATCTTCTAAACTTTCAGGTAATACACCTAATGCTTGTTGAAGTGCAATCCCGTCGATTGCGGCAATCAGTATAGAAGCCACACTCTTTTGACACTTGCTCTCTTCGATCTCAAAAGCTTCTGCGAAAAGTTTAGATACCACATCTATCATCATTTTATAGTTTTCTTGATATTCTTTTTTTAATTGATTATCTTTTTTTATAACATCACTAATGATTTGAATATGTAATTTTTGTTCTTCAATTTTTTTAATACGTTGTTCTACTTGTTTGTTAATCTCATCTAATAATGCTTGGCCCTTTAGTTTATGTTCAGCTCTTTCTACTTGTTTATATAGCGCTGTTGTAAAATATAGGGATTGTTGCATCGCATCAAAAATAAGATCATCCTTACTATCATAGAAATGATAAATTGCACCTGTTGTTAATCCTGCACGTTTAGCAATATTTCTTACAGATACTTTATCAATAGGTAATTCTTTTAATGTTTCAATCGCTGCGTTTATAATATGTTGTTTTCTTTGATTGATTTCTTCCATAACTATCACATCCTATATGAATATGATAGCACAATTATTCTGCTAATGCTTTAATTTTTTGATATGCCTTAAGGTCAGTATATAATTCACCTTTATATGGGTTACGTTTAGTCTTAACCACTTTATAAATCATATATCCAATCACTGCTACATTTACTGCTAATGCAAGTGCACTAACAATTGTATAAATTGTAGGATTATAAGTACTTACAATTGTGAAATTACTATCATCTTGGAATAATGGGAATGTTTGTGCAAACATACACCACATAGCAAGTGTTTGTGCTCTGTGTTGTAACCATCCACCTTTGCCAATCGTAAATGCACAAAGTGTTGGTGCAAGTAACAATGCAACACCAGCATACATCGCATGTGTAGGAATTGCATTATAAGTATATGCGAAATTCCAAATATCATAAGCTATAATCCAAAACCATACCATGTCTGGCCATAGCATATCTTTTGATCCATCTTTTTTAGTTTGTTTTCTAACAACAATACCAAACCAACCAGTAATCGCTACGATATTTAATAGCCCAGCAACACCATTCATATAGTTCCAAACGCCGCCTAATACACCATTAACATCGCCATCAGTTGCACCTAAGATACCATAGAAAGTTGATCCGATTTCAAAATCTCTAACTACTGCTTCTAAGATATTAATCGCTAAAATAAGTGGAGGGAAAATAAGTGCCCATTTTTGGTCTCTAAGACGCCAAACCACATTGCCGTTTTCATCTTTCTTTTCAACAAATCTAATAAGCCAAAAGCCTATACAGCCTAAAAGTGATGAATAAACTTTTAATAGATGGAACCAATCAGTATAAGTTGCATCAAGCACTGCAAACCATACTACAGTTAAAATAATAGGTAGTACAATAAAAGTTGCAAAACCAACCCATTTAAATCTTCTCGTAAGTTCATTTAAACCAAATAAACTTACTAAAACAACGAACCAAACAAGGAGGGTTGTCCAAGTGTCATGCGTAAAATTAAACATAAAATTACTTTCTCCTTTTTAAAAATATATTTAGTTAAAAAATAACAATCGTTATGTTCCACTAATGTTATAGCACACTAAAAATATTTTTTCAAGCGCGTCCTTTAATTTGTATACAATAATGCATATGTTTTACTCTTTTATTCATATTTTTTATATAATAAAAGAAAAAGGAGTTAATGTTAATGGAAGAAAAATTATCTAAATTAAGACGATTTAATATCATTATGGGTGGCTTACATCTTATTCAAGGTGTCATGATGGTATTTCTAGCAACTTCTGTCATTCAAACAATTGCTGAATTTCAACCTGTAATTACACAGAACTACCTATACTTTGACACAGTGACACAATCCTTAGAGTCAACATCTAAAGATTTGTTCACTTTACCATTTGGTATCTTAGTATCAGTATTCTTATTCTTATCAGCATTAGCACATGCAATTATTTCTATACCTAAGAAAACAAATGAAATCTATGTAAGTGATTTAAAGAAGGGGATGAACCGTTTCAGATGGTTTGAATATGCGCTTAGTTCATCTTTTATGATTGTATTAATTGCTACTTTATTTGGTATCTACGATATCGCATCATTAATTATGATCTTTGTATTAAACTTTAGCATGAATATGTTTGGTTTAGTGATGGAACAACTTCAAAGTAAAAATGATACCGGTAAAATTAATTGGGGTCCATTTGTTTGGGGTTCAATTGCAGGTGTAGCACCTTGGGTTGCTATATTACTTTACATGTTTGGTACAGGTAACTTTG
This sequence comes from Acholeplasmataceae bacterium, assembly GCA_963678355.1. Taxonomy (GTDB): domain Bacteria; phylum Bacillota_I; class Bacilli_A; order Acholeplasmatales; family Acholeplasmataceae; genus WOFB19. The sequence continues at coordinate 1,263,172 of OY782823.1, forward strand.
ATATGGTTCCTTGGTTCGTGTGGGCAATTATTGGTACTTACTTTGTAGCATTTAATACATTCCCAGTGAACATGGTATTACAATATAAGAAAGTTGGTAAATGGGCTGATTACTTATATGGTGAACGTATTTATATCATATTAAGTCTAGTTGCTAAAACATTTCTTGCATGGCTCGTATTATTTGGTGCGATGCAACCTTAATCTTTAGTAAACAAAAAAGGCATTCAGACTGAACTGCTCCCTGTCAAGTAGACAGTGGAAATAATTAAATATTTAATGGACTTAAGGCTTGATTTCGATATTCATTCGGAGTTAAGCCTTTTAGCTTAGCTTGAAATCTTTGTTCATTATAGAATTTGATATATTTGATAATACTAGATTTTAGTTCATTGATACCATGAAATTGATGTAGATAATACATCTCTGCTTTAAGTGTCCCCCAGAAACCTTCCATGGGTCCATTATCTATACATCTTCCAACTCTTGACATACTTTGAGTCATACCTTGTTGTTCCAGTTTGTTTTTAAATATTTTACTTGTGTATTGATAACCTCTATCACTATGAAATATTGGTTTAGCATTTGGGTTTGATTTAATGGCTAAATCAAATGTTTTAAATACTAATTGATTGTTATTGGATGTAGACATATAATAACTGACAACACGCTTGTCATATAAATCTATAATGGCGCTCAAATAAAGTTTTGTTTGCGTGCCTATCATTTTAAATTCTGTAACGTCTGTTAGCCATTTCTCATTTGACTTTTCTGCACTAAATTCACGATTTAACACATTCTCAGCTGTGACTTCAGGTGTTGATTTCTTATAACCTTTACGTTTTCTTCTAATTACCGCAGATATACCCATCATACGCATAAGTCTCCTTATGCGTTTTTGATTATATTTTCTTTGATTAAGTCTATTTATCCAATAGGTCATTCTTCGATAACCTAGGATACCTTCAAAAAATTCATGATACTCTAGAATGATTTGTGCGATCTCATGGTTTTCTTTTTCTTGCTTTGTTTCTACTCTATTTAACCATTTATAATAACTACTTCGAGTAATCTTTAATATCTTACATAATACGAAAATTGGATAGTTCTTGGCTTTGTGAAGTTCTTTTATCGTTTTGTATTTGGTTTCTTGGCGAATTTTGTTGAAATAGCCCTCCTTTCGTTCGCCTGGTATTTTTTTATCACTTCAGCTTCCATTTCTAATCGCTCATTTTTTTGTTTTAATAATTTAATTTCTCTTTGTAATTTCTCAACCTCAGATAGTGATTCAATAGCTTTACGCTTGCCTCTAGTATCTAATAAGCCTTCTTCACCATCTTGTCTATATTTCTTTACCCAATTATAGACTTGTGCATAAGATGTATGATATTTCTCTGCTGCCAGTTTATATGCGTCATTATGTGCAATTGTCCATTTGATGATTTCTAGTTTTTCTTCATAACTTACTTTTCTTGTTTTGGCCATATAGACATACCCCTTTGGATCATATGTTTTTATCTCGTTATGTCTATTATACTTCATGACCCAACTTTGAACGATTGATGGTGTCGTTATTTTATATTTTTTAGCGATTTCTTGATAGGATCCTTCCCCATTTAAATAAGATTCAATAACTTTATGTTTAAATACTTTGGTGTATGTCTTATTTCTTGGCTTATCATCAAAAGCTTTTTCTCCGATTGATTCATATCTTGATATCCACCTTCTGATTGTTGTTGTACTTACACCTAAATCATACGCTTTCTTTCCTATTGATATTTCACCTGATAAATAGGCTTTAATTATATTAAGTTTTTCTTCTTTACTAATATTTGATTGTCTTCCCATAAAGAAAAGACCCCCTTTCTTATAAACATCTACATTTTAATTATTTGTAGTGTCTACTTTAAGGGGATCATATCAGACGAATGCCTTTTCTTTTGGATTTAATTATGCAACAGTTAATGCATATACAGCTGTATTGGCAAGCGTAATGATTGTGAAGAACATCGTTGTAAAGAATACTGATGTCCAAACATTACCAGTCTTTTGACTGATTCTTCTCATTAGGATACCTGCAACTGATAATGTTGGTACTAGTCCAACTGCTAAAATTGCACTTAAGCTAAATGTTGGATAAGCTGCTGTGCCTGATGTATATAATACACCATATTGATAGATTAAGAATAGAACAACTGGTCCTGCTAGTAAGAATGCTGCAAGCACGTCTGCTTTCCATCCCTTCATACCTTTAGTATTAGCAAAAACAGTAAGTGATGCTGCTAAGTAATAAATAAAGAATAACGGTATATATTTAAGTGCTGCACCTAATTGATGCCAGTTAAAGATTTGAATTGCATATGTATAGAATCTAAAGTCTGTATGGAATATCCAACCTACAACTGCAACAAATAATAAGACAACTACAACCATAGCAAGTGCTGTAACAAAAGATACACCTAATTGTTTAAGAGATGCTCTTACACCATAAGGATTATCTACTTCTTCACCAGCGTTAATCACAGGTGTTGCAATTAATACGGTTAAGAAAATTAAACCTGCACTACCAAGTGCCCAATATACGATTGTATTAACTGAAGGTGCACTCCAGAATACATTGTTTGTGATAATTTGAGTATTTGTTAATAGCCATAAGAATGCGAGTGCAACTAAAATGACAACTAAACCATTACCGGTAGCTCTTTGAGCTGTCTTGACATGATCTTTAGCAACAATAGATGCAATCCAAATACCCATTAATACAACTACGACACCTGCAATGATATAATACATCGCATTTGCAAGTGATTCAAGACCTGCTCTGTTCATAAGTCTTGTTAAGAAGAATACACTTAATAAAACTGATATTGAGATAAGTGCTGTCTTGATATTTTTCTTTTCTCTTGGTAATTTAACTTCTTCAACTTCTAGTGGTACATCATTAGCATAAACTTTCTTAAAGAATGGAAGTGATGATAATAGTGTAAATATTGGCATCATCATCATAAATAGTGAAACTAATGCTAGACCAGTAAATGCTTCTTTTAACCACCATACTTGTCCTGTGCCACCCATGTTGATACCATAATCATCAAGTTCACCTAAACCATATAGATCTAATTGATATGTAAACGCACGGCCAAAGAAATCAATCATGTCTCTACCTGATTCTAAAGACCAAGTGTTTTGAGGGTGTGTTTCATTCGGTGTGTAGATGACTCTTTGTCCACCATCATATAAATAGAATTGTCCTGCTTCTGCACTACCATCAGCAGTTCTTCCTAAAAATGCTAGACCAACAGCATCTTCTGTATAATCTTTATAGACCACTGTACCGGTTGCATTTGGATCATTATCAAAGAAGAATTGATCATAATGTGCTGCGATCACACCACTTGATCTTGAAGCAAAATATGTTTCAGGATTTGGTGTGTAGATATATCTAAAATCAGCACCAACTGCAAGTGATGCAGCAATCATTCTATGTCCTGTAGCTGCTGCTTGCATTTCATCAAAGATAACAGCATATTCACTAGAGAATCCACCCATTGAGTGTCCACTAACACCAATCATACCGTTACCGTTCGCATCTTTTAATACATAGTCTTGTTGATACATGTAAGTTACTGCATCATAGACTGCATATACATAAAAGTTAAATGCTGCTGGTGTATCCCATGTAGAATCACCATGATCATACATGTCAAACGCTAAAACAACAAATCCTCTTCTTGATAATTCAATAGCTCCTATTTCTTGCATTTCAGAGTTATTCAAATATCCATGTGTTAAAACGACTGCTGGTGCAGGATTAGATGCATCAACACCTCTAGGTGTATATAAATACCCAGATAATTCGCCACGCTCTGTTTCAAATGAAATCTTATCAACTTTAACACCAAAGAATGAGTTTTGGACAAGTGATGCCCCTAAACTAAAAACAAGTGCTGCAATTACTAAGATCACGAGCCATTTCACTGACTTAGTCATATTTTTAAACATACTTTTCTCCCTTCAAATATATGTTTTATTAAATTTATTCAAATTAAAAAGCGAAACAAAAATCTCCCAATTTTTTTGCTCCGCTCGAAACTCTCGCATTTAACATTTCTATTCACATAGTATCATGGTTTTTTTATAATGTCAATAAAAAATTATAAGCGCTTTCATTGAAACTGTTTGATTAAAACGGACAGTAAATAAAAAAGAACGGAAATTATAATTAAAAGTTATAGTTTCTTTTTTTATTTAGTAGAATAAATTTAAGGAGAGATTGAAATGAGAAAAAAAAGAAAACATAAAATATTTACAATTGAAGAGAAAAATAACATAGTAAGGCAGTATTTAAATGGTGAAACCGGCGGTATGAATAAAACCGCAAGAACTTATGATGTTAGCAATTCAGTCATCGCAAATTGGATAAAACAATATCACACATTTGGGACATGTGTAGATCGTAGAGGATTAGGCACTAAAAAGGATATACCAAGCAAAGGAAGACCTAAATCAAAGTTTGATTATGAATCAATGACAAAGAAAGAACTCATTGATCATATCAAGATGTTAGAAGACATAAAAAAAACTATGGCTTACCTAGAAAAACAAAAGAAAAATATAAAGTCATAGATGAGTTAAAAGACACATATTCAATTAAAAAGCTGTGTATAGCATTAAAGTGTTCACGAAGCGGTTATTATGATTGGATAGCACTAGGTAAGCCAATATATAAAGCATATGACAAAGCATTAAATCAATTGATTATAAATCAATATAACGAAGATCATCGTCAAGGTATTGTAAGACTGAAGATGAATATTAAAAAAATACACGGTTTAAGCCTTACCAAAGCAACCGTGTATCGATATATGAGATTGAATCAAGTTCAATCTATTATCCGTAGAAAGAAAAAGAAATATGGACATGTTAAGCACCATGTCATACCTAATCTTCTACAAAGAAATTTTACCACATATCAGCCGAATAAAGTATGGAGTATTGATATTAGTTATTTGTTCACGAAACATCGAACCCTATACTTATGTGCAATTAAAGATTTATATGACAAAAGTATCATTGCATATCAAGTGAAAAGATTTATGGATATGTCTTTAGTGATTGGTACAGTCAAACAAGCTGTTCAAGCAGTACCAATACATCAAAGAAAAGATTTGATACTGCATTCCGATCAAGGATCTCACTTTACATCTAAAATATATCACGAATATCTCAAAGAGCACCATATAACTCATTCAGTATCATTTAAAGGCAGTTGTGTGGACAATAGTCCTATAGAATCTTGGTTTAGTACGTTAAAAACTGAAAGTATTTATTTAAAGCCTAAATTATCAGAAAACGAAATGCAAGAACTTGTAAGTTCATATGTAAAGTATTACAATGAAGAAAGATTACAAGAAAAATTAAAAGAGCTCGCTCCGATTGAATATCGTCACCAAGCTCTTTCTGTTCTTTTTTAAAGAGTGTCCGTTTTTAGCAAACTAACTCCATTAACGCTTCTTTGTTTTATTTATGCTGTACATCAAGTATGCAAACAACCAACCCAAAATAGTTAACACAACGACAAATGATAAAACGCCCATATAGCCTATGGTTGTTGGATCAATAAAGAAATATGGGTATTCATGTGTAAATATACCTCTCACCATAGTGTAAATTAAATATAGGATAGGGAAGATCAAAGCTCTAAATGTATCATCCTTTTTAAGCATTTTACGTCGTGTATAAAAAATATAATCGAATAACATAAATAGCGGTAATAAAAAATGCTTTAAAACATTTGATATACGCCAATATCCAAGTGAAAAAATATTACCTAATATTGTGTTATAAATTAAAAATGTAATCATAATCCCTACGGTAACTATATACTTCATTGTCGTCTCATGTTTTAATCCCTTAAATTTAAATATGCCCTTAAGGATAATATAAGTAACCCATAAGAAAACTAAAAAATTAGATAATTCTGTATAGTAGTATAAATAATTAAAATCAAAAGAACGATCAATAAGATCTGTTGACGCTAAAAAATTTATAAATGCAATAATCCAAAACAATGTCCTAAAAATCCATTTTCGTGTCTGTTTATTCATCTGTAATCCCCTCTTCTTTTATGGATTATTTTATCATATAAAATATATGTATTCAAAGAAAAAAGAAAAAGGCATATGATATGCCTTTTTATGCGTTTTTGATTTCAACAACTTTGCCTTCATAGCGACCTTTTGTAAATCGCATTTTTGAAACGCCTTCTTGTTTGATTCCAAATCTTGTGTACACTTTATCAATTTTAATATCACCGATATTTTTTTGATATACATTAAATGTACGATCCATCATCTTAAGAAACTTCATTGGTGTCATTTTATCTTTTGACCCAATATTTATAATGAAGTCTTGATATTTCGCTTTTTTACCATTACGAGAAGATTTTTCTCTAGGTTTTCTAGGATTAATACTTTCGATATCATCATAATACTTTGGTTTAGGCATTACCTGGTGAAGTAATGCATTAATCAAATCTTCTTTTGATGTGTCTTCTAAGATATCTTGAATATCTTTTAAATGATCAGAATAATCATGATTAAGTTTTTCTTTTAACCCATCTTTAAACGCATCAAGTTGAGCTTTTTTAATATCTTGGATTGAAGGGATATCGCTATATTCAATCTTAGCCTTAATGAAGAATTCTAATTCTCTTAGTTGGCTTTGTTTCCTTGGAGAGATAAGGGAATATGCAAGTCCGGTTCTACCAGCTCTACCTGTTCTACCAATACGATGCACATAAACTTCTTTTTCATATGGCAAATCGTAATTAATAACTAATTCAACACCGTTCACATCTAATCCTCTAGCAGCAACGTCAGTCCCTACTAAGATCTCGATTTGACGATCTCTAAATCTTCTCATCACATCGCTTCTTGAACGTTGTTTAATATCACCGTGAAGTGCATCTGCTAAATATCCATTATTCAATAGATATTCAGTGATTCTATCAACATCTGCTTTTGTGTTAGAGAAAATGATTGTACTCTTTGATTGTGTGTAATCAAGAAGTCTTGGAAGTGATGCAAGTTTTTCAGTATTTTTAACAATATAATATGTTTGTTTGATTTGATCAACTGTTAATGTCTTACTTTCAACTTTTAAGATTTGTGGATCTCTTTGATAGATTTTAGCAATCTTCTTGATTGCTGTTGGCATTGTTGCAGAGAATAAAAGAATTTGTCTTTCTTCTGCAATATGAGACATAATGTTTTCCATATCTTCTTGGAAACCCATCTTCAACATTTCATCAGCTTCATCTAATGCTAGTGTTGTTACAGTTGATAAGTCAACTGTACCACGTTCCATATGGTCAATCATACGACCTGGCGTGCCGATGATAATATGAGGTGAACTCTTTAATGCTTTAAATTGTCTTTCATAAGATTCCCCACCAACGATTAAAGTGACATTGATATGTTTATTAAATTTTACAAGTTTTAATATTTCCTTAAATACTTGTGTTGCTAATTCTCTTGTTGGACATAAGATTAAGCCTTGAGTTTCTCTAAGACTTGTATTAATCTTTTCAATCATCGGAATACCGAATGCAAAAGTTTTCCCTGTCCCTGTTTGTGCTTGTCCAATAATATCGATACCTTTTACGGCTTCTGGAATAGCAAGTGCTTGAATTGGTGTTAATTCCTCAAATCCAAGTGCATCTATCGCCTTTTTGGTTTCTTCTAAAATTGGTAATTCATTAAATAAAATGGTCATGTTTTTCCTACTATCTATAATTTGCTTTTTTTAAGCCTTGCTAATTATACCATAGATAGTTATAAACACAACCTTTTTGTATATAATTACTCAAAGTTATTAAACTTCTTTAAATACTCATCACTTAAATTGTATTTGTTAATTAAGTTTTTTTTCTTACGTTTCACTAGTTTCCTGAAAATTTTATCTTCTTTAATAAAAGTGAAAGTTGAATAAATTGCAGGAAATAATAGCAAGAAAACTGAACTGACAATATTCCAAAAATTAAGTTCTTTCAGGTCAAAAAAAATAAATTTTATTCCGGTAAGTAAAAATAATAGTATTGCAACAATGATAAAACCAACTCTTATTTTCTTCTTATATTCATTATATTCATCAATACACAAACTATAAATATCTTTATCTTTTTGTTTTATTTCTTGATCTTTGGCGTTAATCTCTGCGTTTAGTAATTCAGTATTTGTTTTTTCAATATCTTTTATTTGTTCTTCATGTTTTAATTGGATTTGTTTGATTTCTCTATCTTTCTCTTCAACTATTTCTTTTGTAACACTTGATTTTAGTTCATCATATATTTCAAAAATAGTGTGATCTGTTATTTCTTCACTGTAACCTAAAGTCTTTTGCGCTATTAATTCATCTATATCAGCGTGATTTTTTAAAATAAAATACTGTTTTTCATTAATTTCATTTTTGCCTCTCAATTCATCGAGTTTTAATGTGTATTTGCTTAATTGATCTTTAGTTGGCTTATATGCACCGTAACAAAATGCTATAAGATTTTTTTCTACAAATCCATCGATTTGAGTCTGGCTATTAGCTGCCACAATCATTCCAATATAAGTATCTTTAATTACTGGCATTAAAGTATTAGGATAATGCTTATTATTATACTCATTGATTGCTTGTATAATTCCTAAGTTATTAGTTACAAAAAATGCTTTTGATTCACTGTATTTTTGCACTTTTTTCTTTCCTCTTATAATATATGTATCTACTATGCTTTTAACATCATAGTCAATATATTCAGCCGATTGCAGTGAATCATAATAATATCGCGGGTTTGATTTGTTATATATTTTCACTATAATACTTCTTATCTCATCTTCATTTTCAGTGAAAAAATCCTCTCTCGACTCAATTCTTTCATAAATTAAAATATTATTTTTACTTAAATTATCCTCCAAATTACCTAATTCGTTTATGACGTCTTCTTTCGTAAATCCTTTTTTTCTAAAATATTTTGTTGTTTCTGATGTCTTGCTATTGTCAACATTCAATGCTTCTACCCATCGTGCAGCCACATTTAAAACATTTTCAATCTCCACTTTAGAATGTTGATATACATAAATTTCCACCCCTTGATTAATCCAGCATTCAACTAAATATTGATATTCTTTCTGTATAAATTCTCCATAGTAACCTAATATTTTTAGTACTATGGGTGTATCTAAAAATATAAGTTGTCCTTCATATAAATCGACAGTACTTACATTCTCATTTAGTAATATAGATTTAATCATATTACCTTCACAAATTTTAACTAAAATAGAATAAGCTTTTGCGTTTTTTTCGTATATATTTTTAACGTACTCAATAAAAAAGTACATATAAACGTCGGTTACTTCGCTATTAATTGATTCAAATGAGTGTATAAATTCAATATCATAATTTTTTAAGAATTCTTTCAGAGTTTTTTCTGCTGTATTCTTATTAAATTCTTCATCTCCACAATACTTAATAAAGTCTGATAATAGATATTCAATATCGTCATGAGTATTATCGGTAATTTTTGAATCAATAATAAATTTTTTATCAATATTCTGATAATCAAATTTGTATTTATCATTATCTCTCTTACATAGGCCATCTTTACAAAATTTAATTAATAGATTGTGTACTAAAAAATAATTAATGTCAAACCCAAATTTATCTTTGAATTTTATTAATAATTCTTCACGAGAATCTACACTTTCTATCTTCTCTTCATATAAAAGTGTTAAAAAAAACGGCATTATTGCGTCCATCGGTCTACTTGGAATCCATCTTGTCATCAACATAGTATAATACTCAAATACTTTATTCATATAATCTCCTTCTCAAAAAAGCGACACCTAAATGTCGCTTTAATTTCTACATATCAGTGCAATCATTCCCCAGTTTGCTACTCTAGATGTTTATTTTATTACTTTTATGATATCACTAACTTTATTGTTTGTAAATTCTATTTATTAATTTACTGTAACATTTCCTGTATCTGTTGATGCATTAATGTAGAAATTGGCATCATCAAGCGTTAAATTAAATTCATCCCCTTGAGATTGACCTTTGAAATTCACTCTTCCAGTATCAGTATCTAAATAGACTGATCTGCCATCTAAATCAACTCCCGCAACTGTGATACTTCCGGTATCACTATCTAAATCAATTTTTTCAGCATCAATATTTGTGATATCGATATCACCTGTACTTACTTTGATATCAAGTTCACTAGATGCACTATCAACTAATTCAACATCACCTGTTGATGTGTGAATCATTGTTTTGCTTTCTATATTTAATTCACCAGCAACAATATCGCCTGTATCTGATGAAAGGTTCATAAGATCTGCCGTTAAAAGATCAATGACTAAATCACCTGTATTTGTAGAAATATCTACATCTTTTAATTGATCAAATCCTGTAAAATAAATATCACCTGTATTTGATTTTATAGACACATCAAATGCATATGTTTTGGGAATATATACAGTAAGTGTTCGCTCATCTCTTGGTGCATAACTAAAATTAAACCAAAATCTGATACCATCAGGATCGCGCTGTGTAATATTTAATATGCCATCCGACAAATCAAATGCCCATGTTTCATTTTCGCTTGCGTAATAATCAATACGAATCTCACTATCCGTCGTTGATTTAATATCTATAATTTTTGTTTCAACATCAATATCTAACATAGTGATTTCATCACTATATGATATAGTATCTTGTAATACATATGTCTCACTTGCAAACATATTGTTAAAGTCGCCACCAGTTGCAAATCCAATACCAATAAGTACAACACCAAGTGCCAATATACCAACAATTAAACCTTTAACTACTTTCATGATTTACTCCTTATCTCTTGATAATAATTTACCAAAGAATTTAACCATATATTCCAATGCCTTGTAAGACCATTTAACTAAAATATATCCAAGACCAGATAATATTGCTAATACAACTAACCACATACCCGTTTGAAGCACGATTGAAGAAAATGCAAGTCCCTCTCCAAACAGTAATATGATTCTACCAATTGATCCTAAAATACCACTGACGATAATTGCTCCACCTGAAAACATTAAAGAAAATGCAACGATGACAAGTACTAAGAACACGATGCCAAGTGGTATCCAAAGTGGTGTTGAAAATAAAATAATGATCATAAGCCAAAGATTACTTCTTGTCTTATGTTTATCTTTTTCTGTTCTATCAGAGACTACTTTTGGAATCATTGATCTAGCAATCTGTTTTGGATCATATGATGAAAGCACACGATCCAGAGATTCTCCTGCATCAAGTTTATCGTTTAGCATTTCTTCATAATAAGAGATAATCTCTGCAGTTTCATCCTTATCAAAATATTTACTTAATTCCCTTTTAAAAGAGTCAAACCATCTTTTCAATTTTTGATTTTCACTCATCATATACTCCTTAATCTTTAGTTAAGATATCATATATTTTTTTGATATCTTTCCATTCTTCTAAAAACTCATCAATCATTTCCACACCTTTTAGTGTGATCTTATAATACTTTCTATTTCTACCATTATGTAATCTGTTGTAAGTTGTAAGTTGTCCTTGTTTTTCTAATCTTCTTAATATTGGATATAATGTAGACTCACTAATCTCAACGTATGGAGATAGTTCGGTAATAATCTTATACCCATATGAGTCATCTTTGGATAACATAGCAAGTACAAATATTTCTATGACGCCTTTTTTTAATTGTTGTTTCATAGATACCTCCATTTCAACTATATTATACATTGCATAGTATTAAAAGTCAAATATTAAATGACCCTTAGAATATATCTAAGGGTCATCAGTCATATGATATTATTTTATTTTAATTTCTCTATCTATTTTAAGTTTATTTGCTACTGTATTTAATAATAGTATAGCATTTCCTGTATGTATAAATGAGTTTGTTCTTAACTTTATCTCTTTCTGATTTTTCAGTCTAATCAAAAGATATTCATTTAAATTAACATTATGTTTCATTTTTGACTCTATAAATATATATGATGACGCTTTGATATCTATATCCTCAAACTTTATGATTTTTCTATGAACCAAATTTCTGTACACAAATCTATCTTCACCTATCTCTAGACTTAGAGAACTCAAATATAACATTGAAATTGTATTTCCTATCATCACTATAATAAGTATTGATATAGGTAAGATAGAGCTTTGATCAATATTTCTTAATGTATCAAATACAATATCTGACAATAAAAATGCAGTGCCATACATGAATCCTATACATATAGATACGCTAAATATAATAAATGAGTAATAGACTTTTTTATTTCTACTTACATATACATTTTTATAACGTATAAATATTGATACTAATACTCCTACAAATACAAAAATGTAAGAAAAACGAATAATTGCTATAAACATATGTATGCTATCCCTATAACATGACTATTTATTAAACATCACTTTTTCAGAATTAAACATCTTAGCTAAAATCCAGACACCAATGGTTACAATAATCAAATTGACGAAAATTGTCACACCTAAGTGAAGTGGTACAACCGCTAAACTCAAGATGCTCGTAATTGATTGTACAGAATTGTATAGTGGAATCATATAAGATATAACACTACTGCTAGATACACCTAACATAGATGAAATACCAACAAGCATATTTAAAATCATAAATGGTGCAGCAAGCGATGCGGCTTCTTTAACTGATTTCGCATAAGCTGAAACAATTGATAATAACACGACATAGATAAGTACTGTTGAAATAATAACAACAAATAATAACGCATAAGTGCCAAAACCGTACATGCTTACACTAAAACTGGATTGTCCTAGTAATCTTGGTAGTGATAACATAACCCCTAAGAAACTTGAAGTTGCAGAAACCAACGTAATAATACTAAGTGATATGATTTTACCAAGTGCAATCTCACTACGCTTCGTTGGTGTCATTAATAATGTGGCAATCGTTCCACGTTCCTTTTCACCTGCAATTGATTCTGTTGATATCGTCATCGCACCAGAGAATAAGAATGTCATTAATAAGAATGGAAGAATAGAAGTGATAATAAGCATCGTTACATCATCTTCAGTTGCCATATCATATTGAGTTTCAGTATCTCTATTGATATCAAATTTATTAGACAAGTTTGATTCATATTGATTAAGTACAGTTCTGTAATAATTATATGCAGAACTTGATTCTGTTTTCGCTGAATTATAATACATATCAATTTCCGGTGCTAAACCATCACCTGTTTGATACGCTAACATATCAGCATAAAAGTTATCTTGATAAATTAAATATAGGTCAACATCTTGATTTTCGATATCATCAAGTAATGTATCATCTTCTTGATCAAGATATGTAATATTAAAATTTAAAGCTTCGCTGTGATTAAACCCCTCTAATTCACTAGGTTGGTTCACAATATAAATTTGATATTCATAATCAGGATCAACCGACGTCATTTCACCCATGAAGTTACCCATTACTGAATATAAAACAAAGATGATAAGTCCTGGAAGGATAAGTGAGAAGACCATGCGTCTATCTGTAAAAAATCTTACAAGTTCTTTTTTTATAAGTGTCAACACGTTTTTACTCATGGCTTTCACCTCTTACATCATCATATAATTTAAAGAATACTTCTTCTAGTGTATCATCTTTAGTTAAATCTTTAACTGAGCCTTCTAAAGCCATTTTCCCATCAATGATAATCCCAACTCTATCACATAATTTTTCAACAAGTGAAAAAATATGTGTTGATAAAATTATTGTCTTACCTTGAGCTTTTAAATCAAGCAAGAAATCAGTCACTGTTTTTGCAGTTATGATATCTAGACCATTTGTTGGTTCATCAAATATGATAATATTTGGATTATGTACAACTGAAATAACTAAAGATATTTTTTGTTTCATCCCAGTTGATAATTCAGAGACTTTAACTTCTCTAAATTCATCAATCCCGAATTTTTTAAACATTTCTTCTTTTCTAACTTTTGAAACTTCTGGATCAACATGATGTAGTGCACTAAAATAATCGAAAAGATAATTTGGTGTAAAAAAATCTTCTAACTTTAATTCACTTGTTAAAAATCCAATTTTAGAATGTACTAAATCAGGTTCATGTGTCACTTCAACGCCATCAATATATGCTTCACCTGCATCAGGTTTGATCAATGCAGCTAGCATTCTAAGTGTCGTTGTCTTACCTGCACCATTTGGACCAAGTAAACCATAGATTTCTCCTTCATATGCTTTAAAAGACAAATCGTTTACTGCGACTTTTTTCTTTTCATCTGTTTTTTGAATTCTTTGTTGTTTCTTGGATAAGTTAAAGGTTTTAACTAATCCTTTGACTTCTAATAATGTATTCATATCATTCTCCTAATACTTTCTCTTATAATAAATATTCATAAGTTGAATAAATGCTGCATTTAAAAGCATCATACAAGCAAGTGCAAACGAAACATAATAGGTCGATTCAAATGCACCAAATACAATGACTGCGATGACATTGGTTACCATCGTAAAATAATAACCAGCACTTAACGTTTTTTGTTTAATCATCACGAGTCTTTCATCACCTTCAGCAACCTCTATTTTTTTCATAAACTTCTTACTTCTTTGTAAGATCAATGAAAATAAAACTAAAACCAAGCCAAAGGATACCATAAAGCCTTCTAGAAAATCACTTAAGTATGGCAATACCAAATTGAGCGCGTATGCAAAGATTGCAAGCATGCCTGTAATCAATGTGATGTGTAAATATGTTTTTGTAAAAGATCTTTTCATATCAATCTTCCCCCTCTTCATATAAAAAGATATCATGGATATTAGAATCAAAATATTTAGCAATCTTAAAAGCAAGTACAATCGATGGATTATACTTTCCTTTTTCTAACGATATGATGGTTTGTCTAGAGACCTTTAAGACATTCGCTAAATCTTCTTGACTCATTTGTCTATCTTTTCTTAATTGTTCTAATGTGTTTTTCATATTCGCTCCTATGTAAAACAAACTTTACATATCATATTATATACCTTTTCAATAATATGTCAAGTATACTTTACATATTAATGTCAAATAAAAAGATATGCATGAACATATCTAAATATTATTGATTATAAGAAAATTAATTGTAGTTAAAACCAATATACTAAAAATTATTATTTTATATACTCTATCATTTCTCTCAATTAATAATTTTGTTTTGTAAGGCTCAAACTGAATCGCTTTATTTAAAAAAACATAAATACCTATCACGAAAGATAGTATGCTTAGTCCGATTAACACATAACCATTTAAATACATTAAATAATTTGGATTTTCATATAACGCTCTAATCTCAATAGGTAGTATGATGTAATTTGTGAAGGTCAAAGATAGAATGTTATAAATAAAATGTATACTTATAAAAATATCTAAGTTTTTTGATTTCATATATATAAAGTAAGTGATATTTGAAAAAATAAAAGCAGAGATAATTTGACCTACCCCTTGGTGCATCATCGTAAATACAATAACAACTAGAAAATATCTGGTTATTTTATTGACACTAATTTTAACTAATATGCCTTTGTATAATATTTCTTCAATTATTGCAGGAAATAAAGCGAAACCTATAATCATTAAAATGTATTGTCCTAAATGAAATGGAATAGTATCTATGATACCAATCACTTGTGATTTTGCTTGAATAAGTTCAATTATAATATGCACTAAATAACTTATTAAGAAAATTAGTGTTGCATGAATCATACATTTTACTATTGAATTTTTATTACTTTTTTTAAAGTCATCTTCAATTTTAAATAGTGTCTCATTATCTTTTTGAGTCAACATAAGTAATACTACGAGCGGGATACCATAACTTATTATTTCTGATATCATGGTTGCTTGCAACTCACTTTGTGATAAAGATATTGCGATAATCGGTGATACCGTATAACTTAATGCCATTGAAACAACCATAAATATCAAAACGATAAATACTGGTCTTCTAAGTATTTTCTTCATTAACTTTATTCCCCTCTATTTTTTCTAATAAATACATAAATAAATATACTCACTAGCATTAAATAAGATAGTGAACTAATTAAAATAAACTTGATGTACTGATGATAATCAATCATAAACATAAAACTATGATTTGATGTGTAAACCAAATAGAAATCTCTCATAGTTAAATCTATTCCTAGTGTTATAAAAAATGCGATAATAGTGCCTAAAATCAACGCTCTAATAAGTACTTGAGCATAATCAAACATATACTGGAAAAATATGTCTTTCTTTTTATAACCAAGCGTAATCATCAACGTCAAATATTTCTTTTGATTTGATATTTTTGTAAAAATAGCACTAATCAATATTAAAGCACATTGTAATAACACAATCACTAATAAAAATCCCACAACATTTCTAAATTGATCAATCGTTTCTATCATGCTTAAAATTTGCGCCATATCTGAATGCAGTTCATTTGGTAAAAAGTTCGAAATATCATTAGACAGTTTTTCTACATCATATATGCTATTAGCTACAATTGAAACTTCTCTTTGATACAAGTCAATATCCATATCTTCACTTATATTTTTTGCCAAATCATATCCCAATATGATTGGATGTAGTAACATTTGATTGTCAATGCCTTTTTCATCAATTAATGTTTGACGTAATGATTCATCAAAGTATGAGTCTCCTAAATAAGCCGAATATACACCATCGACTTTAACATTGAATAGCTCTTGATCAATATATAATGTTATATTTTGTCCAATCACATCGTCATAATCAAATATGCCAGCATAAAGTAACATTAACTCACTGATAATCACGCCATCATCACTTAATTTATCTCCTGCTAACAAAATCTCATTCACACCTTCACGATTTAACATATCATAATTAAACTGTTCATAAGAAGCCATACTTGCATATAACGTTTCATTCAAATACACAGTATGATTATTTAACTCAACATAGTTTTGATTGCCATATAATTCATATCTAGTATATATAGACTCAATGCCATTAAGTTTATTTAAATAATTAAAATCTGAAGCACCTAAATCATTTCTAATATAGTCTTGATTATTAAAATATCCATATGAAATATCAATTGTTCTAGTTTCTGCTCTTTGATCAACGAGTGTTTCTACGAGCGTTACCCCACCTTGGCTTAACGCAGAAAACACTAGCCATATTGCTGATGATAAAATAAGTAATATGAGTACAGTTTTTGTAGTTTTTTGATATCTTCTATAGCTTATTAGTCCTAAATTATACATTGAGATTGCCCTTCCTAATAGTTTTGAGCATCAAGATGCTTTCAATATATGAAGAGATCAATGTACATCCAAAGATAAACAAGATAGCTAGTCCATTCAAATGATTAGAAAAAATATCAGTATCTATAAGTAAACTTATATCAAGCATATGAAACAACACATATTGATATGCCAAAGTTAAGGCTATTGATAAAAGAAAAGCTGTTACTCCATAAATAAATGATATATATAGTAATGATCGTCTTAATTTTTCCTTATCAATGCCTAGGAATTGAATAAGAAAAAATGTTTGTATCTTTTCATTAATCATATTTTTCATGATAGTCGTATATGTGATGATGACAACCACAAAGAAAACTACTGTAAATATAAAAGAAGCTATGATAGCACCCATTCTATACATATTAAAATCATCAACCCGAGATTTATAATTGATACTATGATCTAAATCTATCATATTCAAATCATTAATTTCTAAAACTTCATAAGTTATGATATCTATATGATTCAAATCCTCTTTATAAGTGATTATAGAAGGATAATTTAAATTTAAAAAATGTTCATCTTCTTCAATGATGCATTTAACAATGAACACTTCTATATCTCCATTTATTTCTGTTTCAATCAATTGATCTATATCTACATTTGGAAATTGACTCCCAAAAATGATGGCTTCATGATCTTTGATTTTTGTACTTCCTTTATACTGAATTCCATTTTCACTCTCTAATAATAAATCTTCTCTACTCATATATCCTATTGAGGAAATATTAATTCGAACATCATCAATTATTAGATCATCAACATATGCAAGTTCAATAGCTCGAGACGGATAATCTAAAGCAACATCTTCGTAATATGTTACAGTCTTAAAATATTGATGTCCATCCATATATACTTGTCCATAATTTATACCGTTTAAAGCAAGCGAGACAAAAAATAATGACAAAGATATATTAATAGCCATCATCATAATTAAAACCACATTATATATAATTTTATTAAAAACCGTTTTAATCAACAATTTATTAATCATGATTTATTCTTATACCATCTTTGATTTCTATTGCTTTATGATATCTTTTAGCAATTTCTAAATTATGTGTCACTAAAAACACTATTTTATCTTTACTTATTTCTTCTAAAATATTCATAACAGTTTCGCCATTTTCAGTATCTAGGTTACCTGTCGGTTCATCTGCAAATATTACTTTAGGATGATTTACAATAGCTCTAGCAATAGCGATGCGTTGTGCTTCTCCTCCAGATAATGTTGATGCTAATTGTTCTGATTGTTTTTCTAAACCCACTTGTTTTAATGCCTCAATACCAATGTTTTGTAATTCTGTTTTACTTTTCTTTTTTTGTATATAAATTGGTAACAAAACATTTTCAATACATGAAAAATTCTCTTCTAAAAAATGATCTTGGAAAATAAATCCAATATCTTCATTTCGTAAACGTGCTCTTTGATTAAAAGATAATTCAAAAATATTTTTCCCATCATAAAAAACTCCACCTTGATCAGGTGTAATGAGTCCTGAAACAATTTTAAGTAGAGTTGTCTTTCCGCTTCCAGACGGTCCTATGACAGGATATATTCCTGGCTGATTAATAATCAAAGAAAAATTTTTCAACACATCTCTTTTATTGTAGATTTTATTTATATTTTCAATTTTTATTTCCATATATTTACCTACTCATTATATATGCATACATTTGTGCTTCAGTCATCGAGTCTAAATAATACATCGGATCAAGTATGATAGAATAAATTACTCCATTATATTGATATTCAAGTCTTCCCCCAACTATAACGCTAGTAGCATCAAAATAGTTTGAACAATCAACACTATATTCCATTTTTTGATTTGTTGCTAATTCTTGGTTAATAGTTTCTACATTACCAGCAATCACTTGATTGATGGTTATACTATGATTTGATTGATTATCAAATTCAACAGCATATCTTTGATAATTTTCTGATGCCTCATTGTGAGTAAAACTTGATATCGTTATGTTATATCCTTGTTCTATAACTTCACTATTTGAATCTGTTTTTTCTAACACTATGTTACCAACGTTATAAATAACATCTTCACCAAAAGAAATTTGTTTTATATTAAATGTATTCATCTCATCCATTCGAATTGCTATAGTCATTGTTTTTAAAGTGAACTTATCAAATGTATCAACTACTTGGCTCGTATAAGATAGTTGATCAATTGTTTTCCCTTCATCGTCTAATAGCATTAATGTATCATTAAAATCTTCCTCGAAATCTTCAACATTAAAGTAATACAAAGTTAATGAACTATATCCGTTTGCTCCTACTGCAACATAGCCTTCGGTGTCAACAAATATTATCTCACTTGAGAGTTCATCATCTTGGTTGCTAATCATGATTATACCAAGTACACCTAAAATTATGAAAATAATAAAAAAGATGCTTGGCACTAGATATTTTTTATTCATGTTTACCTCTTCTTAAAGTTAATGTATATGGGGAAAATCCCCATATACATCTTTTTTTAATATGATAATAGGATATCGTATCCAGAACCATATGTTTTTATTGTTCCACTAGTTGTTGATGATTCTCCATTAACCCACCAAAAAGTTATCCTTGTTTGAATAGTTTGTTTATGGTTTGCCGTGTAAATTGTTTCTTCTGTTTTATACGTATATAATCTTTTCATTTGTCCAGGATAAGTTGTGAAAGCAATATTTTCTGTTTCAGTCTCAGTTCCTGTAACTGAAGCACCAAGCTCTGCACCTAAAGATGCAATGTGTTCTTCCCCTATCGTTGCAGATATACCTGAACTAACTGATGTTGAAATAGAAATGCTTACAACTCTTGAATAAGACATGCTATTTGCAACATATGCATTCCAATAAGCGTCATATGTTGGATAGTCAGATCTATTAATCTCAACATTTCTTAAGTCAACGGTCTTGTATAGGATTCTATTGTATTTGGTAAGATTCGTTGATGAAACTTGAGATTGTTCTGATATCTCATTTTTAACACGTTGAGTTGTTAAAATTGGATTGAAAATAATATTCCCCCAATATAATTGTAAAAAATTATTTGTATAATATACTTGAGTTGCATTTGTAGGACTAACATTTACTTCGTTACTTTGAGTCATAAACGATGGTGACATAATTAAAGCTAATAATAAAAATAGACTTAATAATATTTTTTCTAATTTACCTTTCATTTTTTTAACCTCATAAGTCATATTTACAACACAAAAACTCCCCCTATTTATTATCCCCCTTTCATAAAATTAAGCGATTTTATGTTGCATGCTATAAATGATTGTCTTATTTTAATTATATTTTAACTTATATATTACAATCAAAACAGGGCACATTTGTCCTAAATTTAATAAAAATTAAAAGTTGCTCATTGAGAGCAACTTATTTTCTAGTTAATTTCTTGATCATATGTTTATGTTTAGGATGAAGGCTTATAAGTTCATCATATGTAAATAATTTAAAACCTTCATAAGTAAAACCAGGGGCAACAACACAACTTACTAAAGCAAATCCCTTTTCAACATATGATCCAAAAATCCATCCTTTAGGCACTGTATATGAATATACTTCTCCATGTTGTATATTTCTTCCTAATTTAATATCTTGGATATTTCCATTTAAATCAATCATTGAAATATGAAGTGTATCGCCTTCATGAAAATACCATACTTCGTCAGATGTTAATCTATGATATGCTGAGAAATTTTTATCATCTAACAAGAAATATATAGATGTCATGATTGTGTTATTATTTAGTAGAACATCATTAGCATATACTTCTTTAAACCAACCGCCTTCAATATGTGGTTCTAAATCTAATTGTTTGATTAAAGTTTCTTTTTCCATATCTTATCTCCTTATTTTCACATACTCATATTATCAAATAATATATAAAAAAGATAGCCTACTATTAGGCTATCATTAACATTTTATAACAATTCTATGATTTGTTTCTTCACATAGTCATATCTTCTTGCATAGTCATTATTTATCTTAAGAAGTTTAATATTATTTGTTTCACATATTTGCTGTTTTTTATTATCCCTAGCTTTAACTTTTTCATCTAAATAATGCTCAGGCCCATTTAGTTCAATAACAAGAACTGGTAATTCTTCTTTCATATTTTTTTTAAAAATCACAAAATCAAATTTACTTTTTAATCCAAAATCAAATAATTCTGTGGTATCAAACTTATTTAATATTAGGTTTACCGGAACTTCTCTTCTTACAAAATATTTCTCTCCCGTTGATAAGAGATGCTTAATTGTTGTTAATAACTCTCTTTCGGCTTCTGTGTTAAATTCTTGAAAATTAGAACTATTAATGATTTCTGATTTTTCTTTATCACTAAAACTAATTTCAGATCCATTACTAATTACATAATTAAATAGGTCCAAATAGTCGTTCACTTGCTTATTCGAGTGCTTCATGATTGAATCTTTATCTCCAACTAATATGAAATTTTTCTTAGCTCTAGTCATAGCCACATTAATAAGTTCTTTATTATTTTTCAGCCAATTAAAAGTTCTTTTATATGTATTTGGTGTTACACAAGCACTTAAGTAAATAACGTTTTTTTCATCACCCTGGAATGTATGTATAGTACCAACAGGAATACTATCTAAGCCATTATCCTTAAGTAATAGTTTTATATTTTCCACTTGATTTCTAAATGGTGTAATAATACCTATATCATTGAAATTACCTTTTCTTAAAATATCCATTACTATTGCATTAGCTTCAGAATCTGAAACATTATGATTAGATCTATGTTTTTTTATATCTTTAACATCTATAAATTGTAATGACCTATCATTAGACTCAACAGTCTCAACAATTAATTTTTTCCCATAATATTTAACATTACTGAAATGTATGATTTTAGGTGCGCATCTATAGTGATACCTCAATAAAATGAATTTTGATATGATATCAACATTAATCATGACTTTAATAATTGAATTATCAATATAACTGTATACATCTGATACTTGATATTTTCCTAATAATTTTTTATTCAACAAAGGATTTAAAATCACAACAGGTGTCAATTGATTTTGATCACCTACAAGCAATAATCTTTCTCCTCTAATGATTGGAAATAGTGCCCCACCAATTGAACACTGACTTGCTTCATCAATTATTGTTAAGTCAAAATGTATTTTAGGTGTTCCTAATCGTGGCGCTGACAAATTAGTAGTTAAGACAATTGGGAATATTTGAAGGAACTCATCTAAATTTTCATCATCACTTAAATATTTATTGAATCTTTTGACTTTATCTTCTTTATTTTCCATCTGAATGATTTGATACAACTCACTATACGCTTCGCTTTCCAATCTGCTTAATCTATGTATAGAGCTATAGTAAAACATCATCAAAAAATTATAGTCAGCTTTTAGTACATATCTTTGAGCTTGTTCATCTGTTAGTAAAGGTAAATCATCTAAAGCTTTTTTAAGCTTATCATACTCATTTTGAATGTTAACAACCTTCAAAGAATCCTTAAATTCTTCAATAAGTTTACTTAACACATCCAATTGTTCTTCTAGTTCTTTTCTACTTTCATAATCACTTAAAATCTCATTTAATTGTTTAAATTGTTCTCTACTAAGCTTTTCTTTATCATTTATTTTCTTTAAATCAACATGTTTAAATTCTTTAGCATAATTTTTTAAGTCTTTCTTTAATAATTCTAATGCTTCATAAACATGGTCATTATTGCCCAGTCTGATAATCGGAGCTGGAATATCTTTGTTTCGATACTTTAGGCTTCTTAATTTATCAAATATATCATCAATAGGTTTATTATTGTTTGATGAAACCAAGACAGTTTGTTTTGTATTTAAAGCTGACACCAATAGATTAATTATACTGTGAGTTTTTCCAGTACCTGGTGGCCCTTGTACATAAGTAATTGGTTGCTTAATAGCATTATACATTACTCTAAGTTGATCAATGTTTAATTTTTCATCAATACTAATAAGTTCAATATGTCTTTTCTTACCCAGCAAAGATGTATTCATATCACCAAAGAAAGCTTTAAGTGGTGTACTCAAATTCTCTTTTTCGTGACTTTCTCTAATTGCATTAAATTCCTTATCATAATTGATTGTAAATTTTCTTTTTATATCCATCACATAAGGTTTACTATCTAAATTCTCTTTTTTAGGAAGTGCTTCATGTAAAAGTTTTAATGCTTTCTCTCTCTTTTGAGAAAATAGATTAATGAAATATTCTGTATCAATATCTAAATATCTCTTAATGTTATGTCTGTAGTTTTCAGACTCACTAGTGCAAAATTCATAGTTAAAATGGATTTGTTTATCTCTACTTAAAGTTTTTTTAGATGGATCAAATACAAGATTTTGATATGCTACTACGAACATACCTTTACTTGTGCTAATAGCACATAAATTTATAGCTAATTCAACTTCTTCATAATTTGATTTTTTTGTTTGTCTTGATATCTTTTCTAACCCTTTAGTAAGTGAATGAATTTGCAGTAAATCAAGTGTTATTTCATTTTTATTCTTAAATGTATCTTCATCTAAATTAGGAACAAGTGTGGACGCTTCTTGATACGGTGCTTGATCATAAATTAAACATGCTTTTGTATAATCTAAAATAGCATTACTAAATTGATCAAACTCCAGCCACTCTAGATTTGAAATATTTTCTTCTATTTTCTTAATTAACTTATCATTATTGACAGATGTAGTACATTTGATGATTTCAGCACTCAAAATATTCTCAAAATGAATTTTACAATTATATAAAACTCCAGTCATCTCATCGATCATTTTTGTTTCATTAAATGAATCTCCAATAAGAATTTTGCCATCAACATCTATATCTTTTACTGAGAACCAATAACTAGTATTTTGATTAGAAGCATTATTATATTTAATTTTCAACCATTTGCTTTCTTTAATTGATTGAGAAATTACTCTTGCGATATTATTCATTTTCATCCTTTATTTTTAGTTTTCTCTCAAAAATCATATTACGGATTTTTGCATCTTTAATCATTCTTTTGAAAGAAATAAACTCAATTTTAGCATTGTATTGTGAATGATAATAATACCATCTTTCACCGTTAAGTATTTTTGTGAAATTATCCCGATATAACCTTTGTTTCATCTCATGATTAGGATCACCAATTATATAACATTCAAATGTGACTTTTTCATCTACATCAAATATATCTCCTTCAGGTGTTATAAGAGTATTAGATTTTTTGATTTCCTCTATATACCCGAGAATTTGCTTTAGTGGGGAATCATCCATATTTTCTCTATTTGGTCTTTTTAATTCTACTATATAGATAGAATCAATTATACTCCTATCAGTTGTTTCTAGTGATGTGAAATTATTTATAAATATCAAATCCGGTCTTTTAGCACTTTTAGAGTTCTTTACATATTTATCCATTCTCATATCAGACATAGCTTGATAACTGAATGCCAATCTTTCATCTAGCAACCATAAATTATGATCGTCATAATTAACAGTGCTTAAGCTTTCATTCATTGGAAAAATTATCCGGTGAATATCTTTTTCAAGACAATATTTATTATTAGCATTCTTTTTAGTTTTCTTTGCTACAGTTTCAATAATTAATTTCCGCCTAATTATATATTCCATCAAACTTTTTTGAGAAGTATCTTTTATTTTACTGGCAATTTTAGAAATATCCTCATCATTGATTATCTCTGTTTCTACTCGTTTCTTAATTTTAAAGTAATACTCATTGTCAATGTCTCGTATTTTGCTTGATAGCTTTTGTGGATTGTTTGCAATACTGGATGGTATTGCCATTATTTCTTTTTTCATTTCATTATTTCTAAATAAATACCCATATTGCTCTTCTTCTTGCAAAATATAATTCTTAATTTTTTCAAATTTTGCCTTACTAAATTCGTTAATATATTCATTTAGATAATCTTCAATCGAAGATATTATACTTTCATATCCATTTATACCAGTAAAACCACTGTTTTTATTATCAAACTTAAAGTTATTAAAAGTTATTCTTTCACAAGTAACTTCCTCATCTAAGAATGCCGATTTTATGAAGCAACTATAATTTACTTTCTCATCTTTCAAAATATAATATGATGGTAAGTTTCCAATGTAATTATCAAGATTCTTATCCCATACCAACCTGTCTTGAGCAGATATATATATATGATTGTTCTTTAGATTGCTTTTTGTTGTCGAAAAAACATGATCCAATGAAAATTTAACATTATCAATATATATTTCTTTCTTTAGAACACTTCTTATATACTCATTAAAAAAAACAAAATCTAATTTAACAATATCTTCACTCTCACTTTCTAAAATACTAATTTCAACATTGTCATTTGCTATCAAATAAGGTGCTAAATATTGAATTAAATTATCTGATATTTCAGTACTTTTAATATCACTTTCTTCAACATAGGGTTGAATCATGTTAATCATTTTCACACTAGTCTCTATTTTTGATGTCTTTTCTATCTCTTTAACATAATCATTTTCTATACCATTTTCAGAAAATAGTATATATCTTTTATAATATTTATTTTCTTCAGCAAAAACACTATTTATGATCACTTTTTTAAACACCTTAAGCCAGGTTAGTCTGCCTACTCCTCGTCCGCCAATTTTTTGTTTGTATGGTGAGTCACTAGTTAAAAATGACATAAAATTTTCTTTATTAAACCCAATTCCATTATCAATAATTTCAATTGTGTCAATTTTTTTTATATCATCTTCTAATAAGGAATTTGATCTTTTAATAATCACTTTAACCTTCCCATCTTTAATGTCTCTTTCTTGAATAGCATGAATGCTGTTATAAATAGCTTCATACAGTGCCATCCACATTTTGCTTTTGGGTAAATCTAAATTATTAATTCTATTTTTGAAATCAAACATCATTTTTCTAGACATTTCTACCTCCCAATTAATTGTTTAATAAAATAAAAGCGACACCTAAATGCCGCTTTAAAGTTTCAATTAAGTGCAATTCATTCCCCAAATCCTGCAAATTCTTGTTGTTGTATTTACTTACTACTATAATACTATATTTTTTTATAAAAAGATAGCCTACTAATAGGCTATCAATTGTTTAATTTTAAAATCTCTACCACTGATGACTTGAAACTTATTACTATGACATTTAGGACATAGCCCTTCATGTTCCATCAAGTTATATGTATGTCCACATTCGCATATACCAATTGCAGGTACAATTTCCATCTTTAATTTCATATTTTTCAAAAATGATTGTTCGATTGCGATTGGATATACTTCCTCGATATAATGAGGAACCATACCTGATCCTTCACCAACCTCTAAGATAAGCGTATCAATTTCTGTTAAGTTTTGTTCTTTATAGATTTTTTCAACACTTTCAACAACTTGTATAATAATGCCTAACTCATGCATATTATTTATTTTTTCCAGAGAATTTCTTTTTCACGTTTTTAACAGCTACTTTTACTTTTCTCTTTAATACATTTTTAACAATGTGTGGTTTTAATTCTTGGAAAGTAACACCTTCAGCATCATAGACTCTCTCTAAGTGAATAGCGTCAAATTGACATTTAGTTGTACATTGGCCACAACCCACGCACATATAAGGATCAACCATAGCTTGTCCACATTTTAGACAACGAGATGCTTCGATCTTAACTTGATCTTCAGATAAGATACCTGAAGGATCTTTAAATTCTTTGTGAATACCAAATGATTCATCATGTGCTGCATGTTGTCTTGACATATGATCATAACTGATTTCTTCTAAGTTATCTTTGTCAAGTGATAGGAATGGATTAGCAAATCTACCAATAGTTAATGATTGTCCTTTATTGACAAATCTATGAATTGATATTGCTGCTTGTTTACCTGCAGCAATTGCGTCTACTGCAAATCTAGGACCAGTGACTGCATCGCCACCTGCAAAGATATCATCAACAGATGTTTGTAAAGTTAACTTATCTGCGATAATCGCTTTGTTAGGACGAATTTCAACTTTATCATTTTCTTTGAATCCATCTGATTCAATAGATTGACCAATTGATTTAATAATCATAGAAGTTTCTACTTCATATGTATCATTTTCATCATAGACAGGTGAAAATCTACCTTCAGCATTAAGCGTTGATAAACATTTCTTAAATACAATAGATTTAACCATACCATCTTCAGCAATTAACGCTTTTGGTCCATATCCGTTATAGATATCAACACCTTCTTCAATGGCTTCTAAAATCTCTTCTTCAAGCGCTGGCATGTTTTCTCTAGACTCTAAACAGAACATTGATACTTGATCAGCACCTAGACGAGTCGCAGCTCTTGCAACATCAATAGCAACATTACCACCACCGATCACAATTACATGACCAGATAGTTTTTCTTGTTTTTCCATATTGACAGCTTTTAAGAAATCAACAGCTGATAAAACATTTTTGCTATTTTCATTTTCAAGTCTTAAGTCTCTAGAGCCTTGTGCTCCGATTGCTAAATAGAATGCTTTAAAATTATCGGCTCTTAAATCATCGATGGATATATCTTTTCCAATTTCAGTATTAACAACAAAATTAACACCTAATTCTCTTAAGATATCTATCTCTGCTTTAATAACATCTTTTTGTAATCTAAATGCAGGAATACCATACATCATCATACCACCAACTTCTGGTGCTTTTTCATATACGGTAACCTTATAACCTTCAACAGCTAGATAATAAGCACATGAAAGCCCTGAAGGTCCTGATCCGATGACTGCAATCTTTTTATCGTAATCATGTTTGATTTCAGGAATATATCTTACATCTGCATTCATATCTTGTTCAGCAACAAATTTCTTAATATCATCAATTGCTACTGGATCATCTAAATCTCCACGTGTACAAGCTTGTTCACAAAGTCTTGGACAAATGCGTCCACAAACCGCCGGAAATGGATTATATTTTTTGATAAGTTTTAATGCTTCAGTATATTTACCTTGTGCTGCAAGTTGAATATATGCTGGAATAGAGATGTGTGCTGGACATTCCGCTTTACATGGTGCTCCACCAGATTCCACTGTTTGTTCTCTATTAAAACGATAGTCTTCATTAAACATATCAAGTGTAAAATCTGTATCTCTAGGTGTGTCAATCATTTTATATTCAGGTAGTGGTTCTCTTGAACATAGTGATTGTCCTGCCTTAACGGCATTTGTAGGACAGTTATCCACACATTCACCACAGCCAGTACATTTATCTTCATCAACGACTGCAACATAGTTTGATCGAACCATATCTGAGTTATAAAACATCGTTGCAGATCTTAGGGAGAAACAAGAACATCCACAACAGTTACAAATGGCATGTGTCTTACCAGACCCATCAAGGTTTGGAATTTGATGCATTAAACCTTCTTCTTCAGCTTTATCAATAATCGCATATGCTTCTTCACGTGTGATTGCTTTACCACGTCCTGTACGAATGTAATATTCTGCAGCGTGACCTAATTGAATACACATATCTTCTTTTAAATGGCCACACCCTTCACCCATCGCTTCTCTAGCTGTACGGCATGCACAATCTGATACAGAAATCACTTCAGCATCATCTAAGTAATATGAGATTTCTTCATAAGATGCAGCTCTCGTTTCTGCTTTAATTGCTTGTTCAATTGGAATAACTCTCATTAAACCTTTACCAACAGGAAAAGCACCTGCTGTTTGAGGTCCATGTTCTACACCATAATCATTAAATGCGACTGCAATCTCCGGATGTTTTTCAACTTGTGCTAGATTGTTCGCCATCATTTCCATGACACCTGGAATCCATGTGTCATGCCAGAAAACATCTTTCCCGTTTTCAGTATTTACAAATGATACACCAACTTCTGCAAGTTTTAATAATTGTTCATGACAATAATCAACTGCTTTACCACAAGATGCGGCAATATCTTCAGCCGTTTGATGTACTCTAAACTTTAAGTGTAATCCGATTTCTGCCATCTCTTGAGTCACAACAGGTGCTAAAATTCTATATTCAGAATTAAAGATTGTGATCTCACCTTTTTTACCCATTTTTTTATTGCTAATTTTATTAGCAAGTTGTAAGACTAAATTTTCACTCATTTGTTCCACGCCCCTATTTCAGATCTTAACCATTCAAACCAAGGTTGCATACCTTCTCCAGTTCTCGCTGAAATAGGAATGACTTTAATATTTGGATTAATTGATTTTGCACGAGCAGTTACTGCATCTAAATCAAAATCAAAAACGCCTATTGTATCAATTTTATTAATCAATAAGACATCAACAACTGCAAACATCTTAGGATATTTAAGTGGTTTATCATCACCTTCAGGCACTGATAAAATCATCGCATTCTTTGATGCCCCTGTGTCAAAAGATGCTGGGCACACAAGATTTCCAATGTTTTCTAAAACAACAAAGTCCAAATCTTTTGAATCTAGTGATTCTAGTCCTGTCTCTGTCATAGAAGCAGTCACATGACACATACCTGCTGTATGTAGTTGAACGACCTTCGCTCCTGTTTCTGATATCGTAGAAGCATCTACATCAGAGTCGATGTCTGCTTCGATAATCCCAATATTAAAATCCGACTTTAAAGCATTAATGGTTTGTACTAAAGTCGTTGTTTTCCCTGAACCTGGTGAAGACATTAAGTTTAATAAAAAGACTTTATCATCTTTCACTTGTTCACGGACAACTTGTGCTTTTTCATCGTTGTTAGCAAGCACATTTCTCTGAATCTCAATTACTTTGAATTTATCCATGTGATTCTCCTTATTTATAAATATTTAATTGGATAACAATCGTTATGTTTCTTCTTATTTATAACATAAATTATAAAAAAAGGCAATATACTTAGTAGTATTTGCCTTGGTAATGTTTTTAATGTAATAAATAAAGATATCTATTTTGTATTTATAAATTCATCTACTTCATTAATAGATTTACTCTGAATAATAGAACTTAATTCATTTATACTTTCAACTAAATCTACAAATGCATTATTATGCTTTACAATATTTATGAAACCTTTGAAATTTATGGGAATTATAGGGATTGAATTTTCCTTACTTTCAAACTTAAAATATCTTATGATATCTTCATGAATATAAGGCGCAACCAATACTCCAAAGATAGATTTATTATTTATTTTTTTCGACAATAAATGACGAGTAACTGTAGTAGTTTCTGCATTTAATTGTTGTGTTCTATTTTTTATCATTGTCACTTCAATTGTTCCATAAGAATCTATACTTACTAACTCAATATCTGCTACACGTCCAGGTGCATGTGATATTGGATAACCATAATTATCTAAAATCAAATTTGGTTTAACATTGATTTCGTTATAGTTTTTTAATAAAAATGCAGCTATCAACCATTCAAGTTTAATTGGATCACTTATATCTTTGATTTTCTTTATTTTAGATCCAGTTTCACCTGTAAGCAGTAAATTAATTTCAAATTCTATATCGGATAAATCTAATTGCATAACAGTATTGTTAAATAAAGATGAATAATATTGGTCATCCAATTGTTTTGCTTGCTCTTGTAAAGACCATCCTTCGTCAATACTTAATTCTAAATATTTGGCTTTATCTTTTACAACTCTTGTCAAATTTGATGTCTTGTCCCACGGAAGTACAACACTGTACAAATAATCATAATACTCTTCTTTTGTCTTAAATTGATTCCATCTATACCCATCATACATTTCTAATATTTGCTTAATTTTTTCATTTTCATAGGTATTTATGTTGATGTAGTTAAATCTGTTTTTTACCAATAGACCAGTCATTTCAAACTTTCTAAAAACTTCATCCGGATATTCTCTAATATAGTTATCATATTTCATATCAAGTAATCCCAAAGAATTTATATATTGTTGTAAATGTTGTCTATTTTTTGAAAAGCGATATGTCTTTCTGTATTTAATTATTTCATTAACTGCATTTTGATATGTACAGTCTTTAAGAGTCAGTATAAATACTCCAAATTCATATAATGTAATGCCAGAAGGTTTTTCACCTATATCAATTTGGTATTGATTTACATCCCTTATAGTAAAAATTGTATTCAAAAAAGGTCTAGATTGATTGTACATATTTGAACGTATTGGACTATTAGCTTGCAATCCAATCAAGGATTTAGTATAAACATCCGGTGTATATCCATTTAATAATTCATACCCTAATTCAGTTATTTGAATCTGGTTATTCACACCAAGTTTCTTAAAATCTAAAAACCCTAAATCTTTTAGAGTTCTTAGTTGAGTCATGACCCGACCAGAATTACCAGTTGCTTGTTCGTTTTTTTCAATTAAATAAGTTACTTCTTCATAAGACAGATCTTGCCCTAATTCATATTTATCCATAATATTTTTCGTTGAATTATTAGGTCTATATATTCCTTTTTTTAATAATTCAATATAAAAAATATTTTTAGTTTCTTTATCAAAAATTTTGCCATTAAAATTTTCATCTAACAGGACTAAAAAATCCAAAATTCGTCTCGCACTTCTTATTGTAGTATTTATTGAAAAACATTTATATCCTGATCTATTTCCTCTTCTACTCATATTTGCCCCCATTAATTAATAATTAGTAATTAATACTTCTTGTGTGTTCGATAAATTTTTTTTTCTATAATTAGAATTTAGATATGTCCTATATATATAATGTACATTATATTTTTTCATCCAGTCAATTAATATTTTATTTTTTCTGCCATTTGATTGAATCACATTGGATAATGCAAATCTAACACCTCTAGAATTCAACATATCTAAATATTTATATAATCTAAATTCTTCTAACTCAGTCCAGGCTTTATTGTACGGTGCTTCAGTTATAAAATACGGTGGATCTAGGTAAACAAAATCTTCTATAGTTATTTTATCAAGTATTTCTTGACTTGAAAAATCTAAATTAGAAAATATAATATCCATATTTTTCAATTTGTTGCAAGTATTACTTGTTCTTTCTCTAAGTTGTGCTATATAATCAACTTTTCCTACTGGCACATTAAAATCACCTTTACGATTGAAACGCATATAATGATTAAATCCGTAAATAATAAGTGTGAACAGTTTATCTAGTGATTTATCTTTATTATAAGCTTCACGTAATTTTAAATATCCTTCTCGATTATAATTAGAAAGCCCTTCATATTTGATAACCGGATACACTAATTTACCAAACTTATATGTGTTTGTTAAATTGTATAAGGCTATATTTTTCTCTACTTGACCGATTATATCCTTATCAGTGTTTTGCCTAAAATATTTCAATAATTCTATTACCTGATTCGATGTATCATTAATAAAATATTTTTTCGCTTTCACATTCATAGAAATAATTGCACTGCCTGCAAAGAGTTCAAAAAAACTATTTATATCATGTGGAAATAATGAAATAATTTGTTGAGCAATTCTAGCTTTATTTCCAGGATAATTCAATGGTGAATTAATCATAATTTTCTATCCTTTTTTTGGAAATATTAAAATATTTAGAATCTATCTCCACACCGATGAAATCTCTTTTTAATTCCCTACAAGCTAACCCTGTTGTTCCACTACCCATAAACAGATCTAAAACTAAGTCTCCTTTATTGGTGTGGATTTTGATTATTTCTTTCATTAAAGTTAGACTTTTTTGAGTGGGATGCAATCTGTTTTTCCCACCCAGAACTACTCCAGTTTTAAATAATGGTCTTAAATAAGATTTTGATTTCGGCTTATTAAAAGTCCATTTCCCTCCTGGCTTACACGCCCATAATGCATATTCACAATCACTCACATATCTTCTTTCTACATTTCTGGGCATGGGATTTTTTTTCTCCCATCTTATTAAATCCTTGATTAAGAAATTTTTGGTCTCTAAAAAATCTGAAATATGCGATAAATTTTTCCAATCATTAAATATAATAATTGATCCTCCTGGCTTTAGAATTTTGTCTATATTTTCAAGCCACTTTAGTTGATCGAATTCATAATCCCATATACCATAATCCATTCCACTTCTACCCATATTCGAAAATCCTAATTGATGCGTCCTACTTACGTTATATGGTGGATCCGTGATAATAGCGTCCACCAGTATATTTTGCTCTATCATCATTTTTATTATAATTATATTGTCTTCTTCAAATAATTTTATCATTAAATCTCCTTGCTATTCACAAAACAACATCTTGTTGTTTCTGTTAATTTATCATTATGCATTAAACTTGATTTATTTTTACTAAATCAATTATAACATTATCCTAAATATACAACAATATGCATATATATATCATTATTTTTTCCATATGTCATTATTGGAAATAACAAGAAAGGGAAAACCCGAAACATTTGCTTTTTAGTCTATTATAATCAGTTTATAGTGTCCATCATTGTCAATAAATTCTAGTATATTTTTGTCTCTTAATTGCTGTAAAATTTGTCTAATTTTATCTTTTATATGCTTATTACTAGGATATAAAGACTTAAAGTATACTTCATACTTATACATCTCTTGTAAACTAAAAACATTATCTCTAAATTCTAAATATATTTTCTCATAAATTTTTTTTTGCCAACCATTAAGATTCATAATTACCCCCTTAAAAATTTCAAATTTTATATTAAAACCAGTATACAAAAACTATTTATATAAAAATTATTGAGCTTTATTCATTTTCCTGTTTACTTCTTCTTTGTTTTAGTTGCTTAAAATTATGATACTACAATTTTCATAAAAAATAAAGGTCTCATACCAATGAGACCTCTTTATATTCCAAATTTTTTGAATATTCTATATTATTGCCATAAACTATTTTTAAAACTTCTTTATTCACTACTTCTTGTGCACTGCCTATTTTAATAATGTTGCCATTATCTATAAGTATTGCCTTACCTTTTAAATATAGTGCATGATTTGGATTATGCGTCGATAATATGATAGTTTTACCACTTTCTGCGACTTCTTTTAATATCTTTAAAACAATACCTTGATTCTTAATATCTAAGGCAGAAGTTGGTTCATCTAATATCATAATATTTGTATCTTGAATATATGCTCTACAGATAGAAACAATTTGTCTTTCACCACCTGATAATTGATTCATTTTCTTGTCAAGAAAATGATCAATCTTAAACTTAACTGCTGCTTCGTGAATCTTTTGTAGATTTTCTTCATCTGGCGCCTGATAAAACTTTAATGTATTCATCAATCCAAATGACAAATATTCTTCAACTAAATAATCTTCTCCTATATCAATACCTTGAGCAACATATGAAATATATTTAGATCTTTCTAGAAACGAATATTCATGAATATCTCTATTATCTAGGATTATGAAACCTTCCCTAGATTTATATAGACCTGCTAGTAGTTTTATTAAAGTAGTTTTCCCTGATCCATTGAGTCCGATTAGTACGTGAATCTGATTTTTTTCAAAATCAATACTCATATTATTAATAACATCTCTTCCACCATTAATATAATTAAAAGATAAGTTTTCACATTTAAAGGTTTTCATTTAAAAGTCTCCTTCTTCTAAGTAATATTAATACGAATATCGGTGTCCCTAAAAATCCTGTTATTGCTGATAAAGGTATTTCGCTACCGGTGAAACTTCTTGATAATATATCAGTTAATACCATAAAAAACGCACCAAATAAAATTGTTAGTGGAACAGTATGTTTTGTATTGTTTCCAACAAAAGTTCTTATGATATGTGGAACGACTAAACCAACCCATCCAATCGTACCTGCAAATGCCACACTGCTAGCAGTAAGCAGTGTTGCAGTTACAATAATGATATTCCTGTATAATTTATAATTTAAACCTTGAGATTGCGCTTCATAAGGCCCTTGTGCAACAATGTTAATGCGCCATCTGATTGATAGAAGGATAATGAGACATACAATAACTATAGGAAGTAAAATATAAACATCTCTCATGACAGAGAACTCAAAAGATCCCATTAGCCAATATGTTATCGTTGCCAATTCAGTTTCAGTTTCTGCTAAGTATTTAATTATAGATAATGCAGCGCCCATAAATGATGATACGATGATGCCTGATAATATTAATATTGTTGGTGAATGACTCTTCATTATTTTAGCAATAGTTATTGTGATAAGCATTGCTGCAATACCAAAGATAAATGCAATCCCACTTAACCAAAGACTTGATACACCCATAATGATACCTAAAGCAGCTCCAACTGATGCACCACCTGAAACACCTAAAAAATCAGGTGATACCAATCTGTTTTGAAAGGTCTCTTGATATACCAATCCTGATACGGCAAGTGAAGCACCTGCCAATAATGCAATAATTGTTCTTGGTAGTCTTAAATGTGAAATGATACTTAGCTCTACAGGGTAATCATTTCCATTGCCTCTCATAATATTGAATAGAGCTGTGATTGATATAGGATATCTTCCAACAGTAATCCCTGTAGTAAATATAATTAGAATCAACAATATTAATATCAAAGTAATGATCTTAATTTTGCCATTTCTCATTCGCTATACATATCCTCCCCAATAGGTGATAAACCTTCAAGCATATATCCTACTTGATCACTAGACAATTCATAATCAAAATAATATTTATAGCTATCTTTCGTTTTTTGAACAATATCAAAATTAAATAATTCTGGATATAGCTTATTTGCTTGATCATATACAAATAATGGGAGCACTACACTGTTTTGTTCCCACATCACAAAACCAATTGGGATATTGATTATATGATTATTAGTTACTGCATCTAATAACTTATAAGGCTCTTCAGTTCTAATTTGTTCAATTAATTTATTTTGATATATGCCACCAATAACAACCACATCAGGATTTTTCGCCATGATTTCTTCTGCTGATGGTTTATTTGATTCAAACTCTCTACCTAAATATGTCATATTCAGATAAGTCCCATAAATTGATTCAACTAGAGAATATCCAGTATCAGTATATCCGATACCTTTATCTTTATCGCCACGCACATAATATATTATTCGTTTAGCAATATTTTGTTCTTCAAGAACACTTGATACATCATCAAGTGCACCTTGTAATTCTTCTTTCCAATGATTGACTTTATTTTCTGTTCTTGGCCAAATTTGTTTAATTAAATCTGCTAAATAAAATAGATAATCATCATAACTTGGTGTTCCATATAAACTTACAGTTATTGCGTTAACACCAGATTCTCTTAAGCCTTCAGCAATATATTGTTCAGGCGCTAAAACCAAATCAACGCCTCTACTTAAAAATAACTCAGCACTTTCATTATAATCATATACATAATAATCTTTTGAATCAGGATATATCTCTGAAACCCACGGATTATCTAATACGCTATAATACATGCCATCGATGGAGTCTTCTAAACCAAACCCTATCATCATATCCGCTGCAGTTCTAGCTATAACTGCTACATGACTTGGATTTGACAACATAGAAACTTCATCACCAACCATATCAACAACCACTATATCTTGTGGTTCGTTTACATCTTGGCAACTTGATACTGTAATTACTGTGACAATTAACAATAAAATCAATAATACTTTTCTCATAATTTCTCCTAATCTCTTCTCTTATAATTATTTTCTGGGACTGTATGCATATCTATGTAGTCCTTAATACGATTTTGTTCATGTTTACTATTGACTCTTAAATATGGATCTTTTTTATTTAATTCATTAATTTCATCAAATTCTTCTTTTGAAATTTGAGTCACATTTAAAATTGCATCCTTATGGTCGTGCTTGACCCTTGGAATTTGTCTAGCTATTTTTGCTGCTTCTTTCTTTGTCTCAGCAATAACACCAAAAGTTTTTGGCATATATCTATGTCTACCAACATGACCACACTTGCATTCAACTGCGTACATATATCTTCCGTCACTAGTTTCATATGTTAAATCTTCATCAATTACATTATCATTTTCACTTAAATTGATTATTGAGGCTTTACAAACCATACCAAATTTGAAATTTTTATGCATGATAATCGTTTGATTTTCATTCCACATATCAAATGCTCCTGCTTCAATTGATACTACATTTTCTGGAATTTCTATACTCTTAATATTAGTACAATTTTTAAATGCATATTTTTTTATGATAGCAACTTCCTTTGGAATCACAAAAGATTCTAAAGATACACAATCCATAAAACACTTTTCTGGTATAACTATTAATTCAGATTCACCGAAAAATTTGATTTTTTCAAGATTTTCGCACCCTTCAAATGCTGATATTCCAATGCTTCTTAACTCACTATGAAGAGTCAATTTTTTGATATATTTATTATCTTTGAAAGCCTCTCTATTTACATATGCAATACCTTTTGGTATTTCAATATGTCTTTCTTTTTTATTAAAAAAGTCCCTATAATCTTTTATTAATACTTCTTTATTCATTCTTTCCTCCCTCTAAATTTAAAGCGGCACCTAAATGCCGCTTTATCGCTTCATATCAGTGCAATTCATTCCCCTAAATCTCACATGTATGCCAATATTTTTTAATTAATTTTTAATGCTATATTTTTTGTTTCATAACATTATGTAGTCTATAAAATTCAATCA
Source organism: Acholeplasmataceae bacterium (assembly GCA_963678355.1). Classification (GTDB taxonomy): domain Bacteria; phylum Bacillota_I; class Bacilli_A; order Acholeplasmatales; family Acholeplasmataceae; genus WOFB19. The sequence goes on from OY782823.1 coordinate 1,301,161, forward strand.
TATCTTTATGATATTTTTCTAGTTGCTCTCCATATAAATTTTCTATATTCTTTTTCCCATGACCTTGATACTTATTAGCGAGCTTTCGGTATTTAGCAACATCATCATCACCCTTAATTGTCTTAGTTTTTTCTCTATATCCTGAACTAGTAATTTCTCCCAATATTTTATTACATTGATCAATAATACTTCTTCTATTTTCTAAATAAAGTTCAACTTTCTTACGATCTTCCTGACTTAATTCAGACTTGTTTGAATTATATATCTCAAGTAATTGAAAAATATCATAATCAAGATTATGGTCAATTTTATATATCAATTGTAAATCTCTAAAGTCAACCACTTCTTTAAAGATTTGTTTACAAGCCTCATGATTCCATCCAATTTCTAAACCATTTCTAATAATCTTTAATCCAACTTTGGCGATTTCTGATGAGAATTTCCTTTCCAATAAATAATTTATGTATTTTCTAGCATCAACATCATCAACAATTTCTAGTAATTTTATTAAAGCCTTTGTTTTGAATTCATTAATTTTGGAAGACTCCATTAAATAGTCAAGAATATCCTCGCAGTAATTTTTATTATGATTGGTATATTCAATAATTTCTTCTTTATACCAAAACAAACCTCTAAATGATGCTATTTTAGTTATTATCATCCTTGAATTAGTTATCTGATAATGGTCTCCATTATGATAATAAAACATATCTGCTTTTACTACATTATTAAGCTTTGACTTGAACAATAAATTCCATTGGCTATTGTCAAACTGATTATTTATTGAACCCTTGTATTGTTCTATAGAATCAATGTCATTTATTACCCTAATTTGAAAAACATTTGAATCAACATTAACCCATTTATTTCCAATCTTCACTTTTACCGTATCATTATCAAAAATAACATCATATGAATCTACTAATTCTTCTTCATTTTGTTTTATGATTTCTGATTTATAGAACTCTCCAGATTCGGGAATTAAACTCTCTATGATTTGTCTATCTAATAGTGCATCACCATCAAATATAGAGTTACCTAATTTAGATATATTCAAGTCCTTAAAGAATACAAATACATTACTTTCATCAAATTTTAATTTAGGATACATCGAATCATTTATTATTCTATTAATTGAATCTTTGTCCATTTCTACTATGTCATTATATCTATTCTTATAATAACTATTTAGACTCCCTTTTCCTGTAATGTCATCAATATACTTAATTGCCTCTTCATCAAAACTTGTGTTTTTTACAATAGCAGCTATTAAATATTGATCAAATGTTGCTTTTTCAAATATTTTATATTGTATAGCCAGTCTGGTTTTTTTAATTGGCAAGCTTAATTTTACTCTTACTTGTATTTTCATATACTAATCCCCCTTTGCTATAATTAAATTCAACTATTTTACCAAACCTTTTAATATCAGATATTATTTCGCCAAAATATTTTCTTCTATATCCATCGTTGATTTTCATTTCAATATTAGATAATGTCTGAGGATTTCCAAATATGATAAGTTTATCCCTAGCTCTAGACATCGATACATTAATTCTTCTAAAATCACTTAAAAAGTTTCTTCTAGATCTATCTGTAACAACTGTATTTACTAATACAATGTCGCTTTCTTTCCCCTGAAAAGCATCAACTGTATCAACATTAAAAGATTTAAATACTTTTATTGCTTCATTTATTAAATCCACATGTTCTTTCGTGAATTTTTCAATTTGTGCTGCATAAGGGAAAATCGCTGAAACCGATACAGTTTTAGGATTTATAGTATGATTTATAAGTTGTCTTAATACTGACACAGTTGCTCTAATTTCTTCAACATTATATCTGGAATTAGATTTCAAATCTTGAACTTCTTTTCCATATTTAACATCTACAAAAATAGCATTGTTTTTTTCTAACCAATCTAAATCTTTAAAATGAACTGTCTCAGGATTTACTTTATCTCTCATATTAATCAATTGATTATCGTAAAAGATATTGTAAGCTCTTAAAACATCTTTCTTTGATCTGTAATTTTCATTTAATAATACTAATCTTTCTGATTTTTCTGCTTTTTTCATAGTTTCTGCAAAGACAGATTTTTCATAAATATTTTGTAATTTTTGAAATTTGTCTTCATCAAAGGAAGCAAGGTCTTCAACATCTTCTTTATTAAATTCAAGTAATGGGGATAACTGATAATCATCTCCCACCATAATAATTTTTTCTATATATGGTAAATATCTTAAGACTTCTGTAATAGGGCATTTTGATACTTCATCAATAATTAGCCAATTATAGTTCTCAAGCAGATCTAATCCTTTTCTTCCTCCTATAGCTGAAGTCGTTGTCGTAGCCCCAATAACTGAATAATCTGATTCAATCATATATTGAGAAAATGCTATTTCAGGAATACCTTTGAAATTTTTTATTTGTTCTTCAATTTTTTTTCTTAATTTTTTATTAGAAGCTAATTCATTGTGCTTATTAAAATTAACGCCCCATGTTTTAAATAAAGTCTTATCAATTTCTTTACCACTGTATTTGTTTTTTTTATTTGTGATTCTGTTAGGGATTATCAAATCATGATTACTCATTAGTTTATCTAAAACATTATCTATTGCAACGTGAGTTTGAGATGATATAATAACTTTTTCTTTTAATTCTTTAGTTATATATTGCGTAATTGCATTTATAACATGTGTCTTACCGGTTCCTGGAGGCCCTTTAATTAAAGTCACCGGTGAACCATCAATAGCTTTTAGAAATGCCTCACGTTGTGATGGGTTTAGGTTTTTTATATATTCCTGCTTTTCAAATTTTACACTTTTATCGAATAAATTAGGAATATCAGAATCACCGATTAAATATTTTATTAGCTCTATAGCTTTCCCCGTGTTACCTTGATTAATTAATCTTAATGAATTATCTATAGATTCAATTTTAATTTTTTGACCCATATCATAAACATTTATATATTTATAATAATCAAGAGAGTCATTATAAACTGATAAAATTATATTATCCTTATCAACACTTATATTCAATACTTCAATTGCTTTTGCTTCTTTAATATTTGTGTCATTAATTTTTGTTTGGTTACTTAAATATAAATTATCAGACATTTTTGCTAATTTCTTTATGTTAATATCTTTTTTCGCGATTTTTATATCAATCATGTAATCAATATAACTCTTCATATCATTGCTTAATAATTCATATTCATATTCAGTAATTTTATACCCTTTTATGATACCTCCATCAGTTAAAAGAGGATTACTTAAATTTAAACCATAGTCATTTGAATTCATTTGATTACTGTTATTTGAAATATAATAGTATGGCTTAGAATAAGAACGAATGTCATATGACACATCATTATTTAATTCATTTGACAACTTCATATAATACTTAAACAAATCCATAAACTCATCAAATTGATTGATGTTGAAAACAAAGTCAGGATGATTTGCTATAGTTAACAATCTATCTTTCGTAGTTTCTATTGAATAGGGTTGATTTGTATATTCTATAGCACATTCAATTGCTTTTATACTATCAAAATCTGCATTTTCATCAATGATAGATTTAAATACATAAAGTTCTCCACCAAATGGAGGTGTAAAAGAACATTGTAAATTACCCATCAGAATTAAGCATCCTTTATCTAATTTATATATTACTTTGATCTGTTTTAATCCTTTAATTTCTCTTTGATCTTTTCGATCTTTTTCAATGTTTAGAACATTAGTGGAAATCTTAGCCAATCTCATTTCGCCATCATCGATAAGATCTAAATGTTCTTCATCCACTCTTTCTTCGTTATAAGTAAGTTTTACTTTAAGTGAAAATTCTGGTCCTTTAGTCATTAATATCTCCTTTATTTTGAAATAAGTCAAGTAATGCAAAAAAATGCATGCTAATTTTCAACATTACATCATTACAAAATATCAATAGAGATAGTCATTAATATTGTCGTCAATAGTTTATAGTAATTTGACTATAAGTTCCCACATTAATATTCATAATGTGACTGTTGTACTTATAGGTATACATGCCTTACTCAGATTTATTTTGATCAGAAATAAACCTTTTTAGGTGTGTCATTTGATTAATACCAAACGCTCCGTTGTGCAATTTAAGAATAGCAAATAAAAAAAGGCTTGTCAACCTTTAATTTTAAAATAGTGGATGTATACCTAAGTTTTGCACAACGGAGGAATACACCCAAATTGATTTTGCGTTGTGCACTATTATTGTACAAATTAATTTATACTAAGTCAATCTCTTTTTATCTGTCTTCAATATAATAATGTTAACATTATTAAATTTTTCTAAATTCTACTTTATGATATAATAGTTACTACAGATTATGGATAATTTAGGGGGCATTTATCATGCAAAAATCAAATAAACTTAAAATCGTATATTTAATCTTTAGGATTCAAATTCTTATCTTATTGGTTGCTAATATATTAGGTATCTTCATCAATACTGAAGATGATTCAATCAGTAGAAACATCTTTATTGCTACTCAATCATTAATCCTGCTCATTGTATCTTTTGGTCCTTCGTTTGCTGAAAAAAGATTAAAAGTAGATATTCCAACATTCATGGAAAGTATATTCCTTGTCTTTATCATCGCTGCATTATTCTTAGGAGAAATCGCAGAATTCTTTGTTCATATTCCTTGGTGGGATGATATGCTTCATACAACTTCTGGTCTCATGGTGACAATCATTGGTTTCTCTATTATTAATACTGCAGTAAAAGATCCCAATAAAAAGATTACATTAAATCCTATTGTCATATCAATCTTCGTTTTCTGCTTTTCTATGGCAGTTGAAGTTGTCTGGGAAATGATAGAATTTTCAGCTTATTCACTCATCGCTTCTAGCAATATGATGCGTACGAGAAACTCGATCACCGGTGTTCCATTTGAGGGACTTGCTGCAATCGGCGATACGATGCATGATATTATCTTAACTTTCTTTGCTGCATCATTTATCAGTATCCTTGGATATATTGATAATGTTAAGCATTTAGGTATCTTTAATAAATGGCTTATCAAATCAACTAAATAAAAGAAATCCCTATGAAAATATCGTAGGGATTATTTTTTTATAAATTTTCTTTAATTGATTTAACAATAACATCTAATTGATCAATATGTACACAATGCCCTGCATCCTTAACTTCTATGACTTTAGGGTTATTTAACATCTTGATGTTTTCCTCTACCATATCTGCATAGACAACATTATCTTGATCAGATAACGTTAGATAAATCGGACATTTAATATCTCGCATTTGTCCAGTGCCTTTTCTGTATAAGTTACTTTCATTAGAGATATTAAAATTAACCCACATCCAGTTCACATTCATCTGAACACGTTCTTTTAATGTCTCATCAATATATAAATCTAATAGATCTTCATCTTCTAACGGTTTCACATGAAGTAATAGATTTTTCCAAATACCTTTAACAAAATCTCTATCGCCTCTCGCCAAAGCATCAGGTACAAATCTCATGTTAGGGTCTTTTTTCATATCCTCATAACTTTCAAAGACTTTATGTTTTAAAACATTACCATCTTTATCAAGTCTTCTTGAATAGTAACCCTTAACACTCATACCCTCTAGACTATACAGTGATTTCACCATCTCTGGAGCGATTAACGCAAGTTCCATCGCTACCCCAAATCCAGTAGACCATCCCATGACATGTGCTTTATCGACTTTCATCTCTTTAAGCATCAAGAATAGATCAAATGCAAGTTCTTTTAGTTCTGTAAAATCATGAACTAGACTAGAGTCACCAAATCCTCTCATGTCAGGTGCGATTACCCGATAATCATCTTTTAATGCATCGATTAAAGTGATCATGGTTGCTGCTGATGCCATATTGCCATGAATTAAAAGAATCACGTTATCGCTCTCGCCCTTGTCGATGTACGCAAGTCTTTCGCCATTGATTAAATCAATGAATTGCTTTTCTACGCTGACTTTCATTTTTTTCTCCCTTTATATTAAATTAATTACTTCCATTTAAATAAGCTTCAGGACTATCAATAGGTGTAATTGTGAAATTGTAACTTCTCATTTGTTGCTGGATCTTTAAGTAATAAGTCCCTTTTGTTGTTACATGAAAAATACTATTTTCATATCTTTCGTCTTTCGGAAGAACTGTAACATAATTATCATATGCTAAATTTACGATGTTTTCATCACCATCCAAAAACTCTGCATTAAATGACATAGAAAAATATGATGGCGATTCATTTGTAATCGTATAGTATCCAGGATCTAATTCAATCTTATAAACATCAGTTGAATACTCATAAGTCAAAGTTTGAACAACTTTTTCAAATGGATCAGTAAGTTCAACTGCTTTGCTTGGTCCTGCATATTCATTAAAAATTCTGTAATTCTCTTGATGTATATCCCTATATTCAAATTGGTCAGGTTGAACTGTCATTTCAACACCCATATATATTTGTAATGAAATATCTTGAGAAAACAAGCCATCACCTTCAACATCAATACTGATATTGACATCCATATCCATATACATTTCTTCATCTCTAAATTCATAATAGATATCAACAGTACCAAGTCCTTCTTCAAAGGTTTCACCAATTTGGCCTAATAGTTGATCCATTTGTTCACGTTCATCTTCTGATAATAAATCGTATGCATCCGCACTGATATGATATCCATCACCTTCAGTTTCAACATCAACACCATGAACTTCTTCAGCATATCCTTCACCTGAAAAATCAAAACCTGCATATTCCTCAGGAATTGCACTTACAATATCTTCTCGAACATTATAATAGCCAAGTTCATTAGGATCATCATTAAATGTATATATACCATATGCATCTTCACCTTCAAAACCTTGTGTTGGCTCAATCATGACATTTTGTTCACCATCTTCAATCAACACATAAAATGGATCCAATCTCACATAACCACTTGTATTAACAGATCCAACAGCTGTGTTTACACTATTAACTGTGATTTTAGTTGAAGTCTTCATATCCATATGAAATTCATTTAAATCATTGTATTTTGATAATTCTCTATTAAGTTCTGCAGCTACGACCATCCCACAACCAGAGATTAAAAAAAGCGACATACTTAATACACATAAAACTAATATTTTTTTCATTTGCCCCTCCAAGTTATTTAATATACTTATATTTTAACATTATTAATAAAATTAATAAATGTATATTTTACTATTACATAAAGATTTAAAATATGATATATTAACAAAGTATAAATATTTTGGTATGATTGGAAACGTAATCTTTTGATAGATTTGAACAACACAAAATAAACATTTTCAAAGGAGAGAAACATCATGCCTAAAACAATTATAGGACGTATTATATTTGGTATTGCCATGGCTTTTGTCATGGTATATTTCATGATTGTGTATAACATATCATTAGAACTTGGTGGCTTAACTTATGACATCTTTGGTTATGCATTTCATGAATTATTGATTATGTGGCCAGTCGCAGTCATCTTAGAATTATCATTTGTAGGATTACTTGCTAAAATATTAGCATTTAAGATTGTAAAGCCTACGGATAGACCAATCGTGATCACACTTGCAATTTCAATTTCAATCGTATGTATTATGTGTCCATTAATGAGTCTAACTGCAACCTTATTATTTAGTGATATGGCTTCAGGATTTATTCCAGCTTATTTAACTAAAACTGTGCTTAATTTCCCAATGGCACTTGCCCTACAATTATTTATTGCAGGTCCAATTGTTAGATCAATCTTTGGTCTATTTAACAAAGATAAAGAAATGCTTGAAGCATAAAATATGTCACCTAATGTGAAGTCTTTTCATTTTCAACAAAAAACCTTTCCTACTTTTTAGGAAAGGTCTTTTTTTTAGAATTTATCAAACAATATATTTTCTTCTTTCATATCATGATTTGATAATACTTTAATACAAGCGTTAATCATGCCGGGCGATCCACAAAGATAGCCTTCAGCTTCAGATAAATCTTTTGTATGTCGATCTACAACATCTGTAATAAGTCCAACTTCTCCTGTCCAGTTATCTTCCTCTTTTGGTTCGGATAGTGCAGGAATATATTCAAAGTTAGGATATTCTTCTGCAAGTTTTTGAAACTCTTCAGTATAATATAAATCCCTTTTAGATCTCGCACCAAAGAAATATTTTACTTTACGCTTCATACCATCCGATTTTAATGTTTTTAAAATTGAGCGAATCGGTGCTTTCCCTGATCCACCAGCGATACAAATCATATCTCTATTTGATTCTTCTCTTAAAAAGAAATCTCCATATGGACCAGTAATTGTTAATTTGTCACCCACTTCTAGTGCTCTGTGAACAAACGTCGTCGCTTGTCCTTTAGGCACGTATCTAATAAGTAATTCAATGTTTTCCATATCTTTTGGATCGCTTGCGATAGAGTATGCTCTAACAACTTCAATGCCCGGCACTTTAATTTGTACATATTGCCCTGGCTTAAAATCGATAAACTTAGGATTTAATAAATGAAATCTAACAAGTTTAATATCATATGTTAAATCTTCAGTATAAGTGATTTCAGTTTCATATTCCTTAGCGGATAACAATCCTTTAGGTAATACGATTTTCATATTATCATAAACCTTAGTTTGACATGATAAGTGAACACCTTCTTCATGTTCTTCTGGTGTAATAAATGCTTCTTCAGTCGGTTTCAAAGGTGATGAGTCATCAATTAATCTCACCTTACAAAAACCACAAGTTGCTTTTCCACCACATGCACTAGGGACAAATATTTTTTCTTCACTTAATGCGTTTAATACAGTGTCATTACCTTGAAAAGGAATGACTTTATCATCATTGATGTAGATTGATTTCTCTTTATCTCCACCCATTAATTTTTCAACAAAGATTAAAATAAGGGAGATCAAAATGAGAAAGCCAATCAAAATTGCTGGTAAAATAATCCAATCCATCATAACCCTCCTATACTAATCCAGTAAAGCCCATAAATGCAAGAGCTAAAATACCTAACATAAAAAACACAATGGCTTTTCCTCTAAGTCCATTTGGTGGATTTGAAATCTTATGCATCTTTTCTCTTAATCCTGCAATTAAGACAATGGCAAGTAACCAACCCACTGATGAACCAAATGCAAACGTTGTTGTTTGAACAAAGTTATAATCACGATTTACAAAGAATAGTGATACCGCTAAAACCACGCAGTTCACTGTAATTAAAGGTAAGAAAATACCAAATGCATTATATAATTTTGGAATAAATTTTTCCAAGAATATTTCTAAGATTTGAACGGTTGCAGCAATCGTAATAATAAATACGATATAGCTGATATAAGTTGTATTTGTATTTTTTAACAATTGATAAATTGGCCAATTGATCATCGCTGTAATGGTTACAACTGCAACGACAGCAACCCCCATACCTTTAGCATTTTTAACATTGGTAGATATCGCAATCAAAGGACACATACCTAAGATGAATACTAATGCGATATTATTATTTAAAATAGATGAAATAAATAATTCTAATGCGTTCATATGTTATCCTCCTTATATCGTTTCTTCAAAATTATGAGTCCATTGGCGAAGACCCCAAATGAATAGACCCAAAATGAAGAATCCACCAGGTGCCATAGCCATCACAACCCAGTTTACCCAACCATCTGGTACGACTTGCATATTTAAGAAAGTACCAAATGCTAATATTTCACGAATAGACGCGGTTAATACTAAAATGATTGCATAACCCATACCACTTGCAAATCCATCAATAATAGAATACTTAACTGGATTTTTAGCAGCAAACGCTTCTTGTCTACCCATGACGATACAGTTTGTAATAATTAATCCTACATAAGCACCTAAGCTATCAGCAATCGTTGGAAAGAATGCTTGTAAGAAAAATTGAACAACAATAACAAATGATGAGATAACAACCATATAGGTAATCATTCTTACCTTAGATGGGATAAAGTCTCTAATTAAAGAAATCATCAGTGATGAAGCCATCACAACAAATGTTACACCTAAACCCATGGCAATCGCATTTTCAACTTTGTTGGTAACAGCTAGTGCAGAACAGATCCCTAAAACGGCAATCGCGATTGGATTTTCAATGGATATACCATTTTTTAAAATATTATAAGTTTTCGTATATTTTAATCTAATCCATCTTCTCATGACATGTCACCTCCATAGTTTTCTTGTTGCCATATCATCATGGCATAACTATAAGCTTCGTTTAACATAGATTCAAATGCTTTTGATGTTCTAGTCGCACCAGTGATGGTATCGACTTCGTTTTCTTTATTAAGACTATCATCTTTATTGATTTCTAATTGAGGTACCATTTTAATACCAACAAATGTATCAAGATATTGAGGTGTTGCGACAACACCACCTAAACCCGGTGTTTCTGCTTGTTCTAATACAGCAATTTGTTTGATCGTTTCTAAATCTGATTCCAGTGTGATGACACCTGATATCGTATCCCAAACTCCACCACCGCTATATTCAAAGCTTACAGCATTTGTTTCTCTATTAACATAGAATGTCACATCACCATTTACATCATCTTGATAATTAATGATTTCAACTTCTGATGCAAAGATATCATGAATGTTTGCTGTATTGTAATCTATTTCAAATCCATCTAAAACAGCAGATTTTAGTTTAACATCAGCATTAAGTGCAATACGTTCTTTTGTAAGTTCATAAGAACCAACAAGTAAGCCTGATGTAACAAGACCTAAGATTAAGATAAAGATCATAAGTTTTAAATTTCTACTCATGTACTTCACCTACTTCCTTCTTTTGCCCACTATCGAGTAATGCACCAATGGCATTCATTAAAATCACTGCAAATATCGTACCTTCTGGAAACGATCCAAAGTTTCTAATTAATACAACTAAAAGTCCAATACCTGCACCATAGATTAATTTATTTCTACTGCCAAGTGGCCCAGTCACGGGATCGGTTGCTACAAAGAATGCAACAAACATGACTGATCCAGTAAATAGAGAATAATATGGATTTGCAAATCCACTAGGATATACATAATATCCGATAAGTGTCACTACAAATACCGTGAGTAACATCGTTAATGGTATACGCCAATCAATGGCTTCAAATAGCATTAAAATCACACCAAGAATTAATATACCTGCTCTAAATGTTTCACCAATAGATCCAGGCGTATTACCTAACATGAGTGATTCAAAACTATATGTAAATGGGGCACCACTATTTAAAAGTGATAAAGGCGTCTGTGTTCCTACAACCCCTGTTACAGGATCTAACCAAGCAGTCGAAATAAACTGTGGGAAAGATATTGTAACAAACAATATACCTACAAGTGCTGGATTAAAAATATTTTTACCTGCACCACCAAATATACTTTTACCAAAAAAGTATCCAAAAAATGAACCAACCCCTGCAATCCACAACGGTACAGTTGGTGGTAATAATAATGTCATCACTAAAGGTGTAATAAACCAAAAATGATCAAAAGGAAGTTTTCTTACTTTCGAGAATGTAAGTTCAACTAATAAAGCGACCACAATGGCTACAACTGCAACTAAAAAAACATACAACCCAAAAATATAACTTGCTGCTGCTAATATTAAAAAAAGTGCAACCGCTACTAATGTAAGGTTTTGGGGTGTACGCATTTTTAAATATGCATTTTCTTGATTTTCCCTCATAAAATCACCATTTCCCTATAATTTTAATACATCTATCGTATTTAACCTCATTCTATCATATCCCATATGAAAGCCCTATCAATATGATTTATATTAAATCATTTTTGAATATAAAATAAAAAAAGTCCTTAGTCTGGACTTTTTAAAAACACATTTTATCTAAGTTTTCTATTATTTGAATACTTTCCTCTAATATCAAAACATATCAAACATCCAATAATCACAAACAACACGCATAAAACAAATAGAATAACATTTAAAATTGAGAATACTGTTGATGTTCTAACAAGAGATACAATCTCTTCAATTGACGTACGTAAACTGTATAGAAACGGAAATGCAAGAAAACCTAATGTTATCAATAATGGATCGATACTAGCTTTAAAACCAACCACTTGACCGCTAATATTTTTCTTCAACTTTCGAAAAAACACAAACGCTATAAAATTAAAAGCGATAAATATAAAAAAAATAATTTCCAACAAAAATACAATAAACCCTAGAATACCGGCATTTTCAAATGCAGGCATCACATAGTTTATATAAAAGATGATACCTCCAATGGCACCTAAGAACATAAAGCATATACTGATAAATGTAAATGCTCTTAATACCAATAAAAACTTTGCACGACTATCAGATTTTAAAGATTTATATACAGTAACAGTCAAAGCCGTCAGCCCAAAACATATGATTGTTACATAAAATCTAATTTGCGTCTCATGATTTAACTTGTCAAATTGCAACATAGTAATCCAAAACGAAAAAAAGGTGATTAAGCCTAAAATAAATATTAATGCCACTACTTTTTTAGATGTCATTATCGTTTTTAGTTGTTGAAATCTCGCCTCTTGAATAACATTGATATCGACTTGTTCATAAGAAGTCATAAAATCCCCCATAAAATTTATTATTTTTTCTTAACAAACCAAAGTGTACCTTCATGTTTTAATGTATATTTGTTTTTCAATTTATGCTTAAAGAAAGGTAATACTTGTTTATTTTTAGCACCATAGTTTTTTGGTGAAAAATCTTTCATTTGACTCTTAAGCATGTTAATGACATATGAGAAATCCGCGAAACCATCTTCATCGTGATTCGCATCAATAATCGCATTGATCATCTTCACTAATTTATCAATATATTTATTATTGTTAGGTTTCTTTTTATGATCTTCAGTTTCTTCTGTTTGACCACTGATTTTTTCAACACTGATAAAATCGTTAAATACATTCATATATGCGTTTGATGCCTTATTATCTCCAGCTCCAATCACATATCTGTTATTCTTTTGTAATTGATATACAAGTGGTGTGAAATCACTATCTGATGTTGCTAGACAAACAGAATCAATATAATCTTTGCTTAAAAGATTCATAGCTTCAATAGTCATTCTGATATCAACAGCATTTTTACCTTTTGAATATGCTATTTGACTCATGGGTTCAATACCATACTTAATAAATTTATCGCGAATCGTGCCATCGTTTAAATTTGAATAGAATGCATACTTAATTAATACATCGCCTATTTCATTTAATTCATCCAATAAAATAGGTAAAAACTTTTCTTGATTGAAATTATCATAATCGATTAATAGTGCTATTTTTTTTCTTGTTTCGTTCATTTGATACCTCGTTTTTATATTTGTAAAAGTTATATATTCTAATACTATTATACATGAAATAAATAAAAAGACACAAGGCTATTTAAGCCCTGCATCTATATTGCTTTACTAAATTTTTCTAATCAGGCGTATGAGGAAATACATACTAAAAGCGCCCGTTAGTGCCATAAGTTGATTATAGATATTTGTTCTAGTTAAAAACTCATTTGCGATTGGTGTGTCATATTCGCCATATGCATGAAGTGATATAGCTGTAAATCCAGCAAAGAATCTATAAGCTAATAAAACTAATACAACCCACATTAAGATCACAAATGATTGTTTTCTCTCTTGTAAAAATAGTTTATCTTCTATAAGTAATTCATCCGAAATACGTTTTAAATAACTACTAAATTCTCGAACAAAGAAAATTCCAAGACCATACAATACAATTGGAATAAAATAAACAACAATGATACCGACAATAAGATGACTAACAGCAAGTGTTGATAGTGCTATTATAATGCCACCTATGATTAACATATAATATATAACTCTTATAACTTTATAAAAGAGATTTATCACTTTCCCTAAATGTGTCACATCTTTGTTTTTTGCATGTTTATATATGTTTATTGAAAGCCCCAAAATAATGACTAAGAATATTTCAAGAAATATAAAAAGATACGTCGTTCTCATACTTTGCAAAATAAAGTTATCAATTTCTATATTTAGCAGTTCATTAGCAATATGATTGATTGCTATTAAAGATATAAATATCGTAACAATAACAGCGCTTAATGCAATTAAAAAATAAAGCATTTTTTGATCACTAAAAACTTTCAATAAATGTTTTTTTCGATCTAAATTTCTTTTTTTGATGATTTCTTTTTCATCTAGATTTTGATTTTCAAGATAATCGACTAACATAAACTAATCCCCCTATTGATAAATAATATATTTATTTTATCATTTTAAGTTATGATAATCAATTCCATCTGCATGACTACATGTTATCGATTGTTTTAATATCTTCAAGAGATAATTCAAAATCAAAAACATTAAAATTACTTAATTGATGAGTTTCACTATGGGATTTAGGAATCACAACCAGTCCTTTATTCACTTGATAGTTTAAAACAACTTGGTTATAATCCTTTCCATAAGATTTTCCGATTGATTTTAATAAATCAATACTATCATCAGATAACTTTGTAAGTGATTGATATGCTTCAGGCACGACACCTACACTTTGGCAATATTCTATCAACGCTTGTTGTTGATGCCCTGGGCATGATTGAAACTGATTAACAGCAGGCTTGATATTCGCATGCTCAATCACGTGTTTTAATTGTTCGATATTAAAATTAGATACACCAATTGATTTTATCTTTTTTTCTCTAACAGCTTCTTCTAGAACATACCAAACACGCATGACATCATCTAGATCATCCCATGGCCAATGAATCAAATATAGATCGATATATGCTGTTTCTAAATTTTTAAGCGATGCATCAATCGTTTGTCTAACCAAGTCATCAGTACCACTAAATTCAGGTTTCTCTGGTATTTTAGATACAATAAAAAATTCTTCACGGTCTATACCTGATTTTCTCCATGCTTGACCGATAACAGATTCGTTTCTATAAGCTACAGCTGTATCAATTAAGCGATAGTCAAGTTTAATCGCTGAGTCAAGTTCTTTAGTCTCACCAGTGATTTTTCCCATATAGTCTCTATTTTCTTTTCCAAAAGTGTTTGTGCCTGTGCCTAACTGTGGCATTAAATACCCACTGTTTAGTTTTAAATAATTCATCAAATCAACTCCTTTTATAAATACATTTTACTACTTATACTATATTTGTGATTTCTAAGTGCATAAAAAAAGCATTGAATATTATTCAACGCTTTGATCAATCAGCACTTCTTTTGTAGAAAGTCCAATGATTAAAAACAGTGCAATCATATTTCTACTAGTCAATATAAAATTTATTAAAGCACTGAAATATCCAAAAAATCCTATGATTTGAACACTTGATCTTAATCTTGCTCCCCAAAGAAAATAAATAAATTCAACTATCAATATAGCGATAATATATATAACAAGATTTCTACGTTTATCTTTAGGATGCTTTAGGATGAATATCGCAAATACATATTCTAATATAACAATCATTAAGGGAATAAAATAATGAAGATTCCATAATACAAATTGTAAAGTCTTATCTATAAATGATGCACCATCAGGATAGACAGGTACAATATAGTTCAATATAAAACCTGATAGATAATTTAAAACTGTTAACGCAAATAGCAAAAAAACCATACGCATAGTATCTTTTCTAAATATAAAAACAATAGCAAGAAAAACAATATGATATACAAAGTTGAATATAATACTGTTTACACTTGAAAAAAGATTTATGTGATGCCAAATATTAAAAATCAATATTGAAAGTATATAAATACTTACTATCCAAGAGTTAGTTTGCTAAAAACGGACACTCTTTAAAAAAGAACAGAAAGAGCTTGGTGACGATATTCAATCGGAGCGAGCTCTTTTAATTTTTCTTGTAATCTTTCTTCATTGTAATACTTTACATATGAACTTACAAGTTCTTGCATTTCGTTTTCTGATAATTTAGGCTTTAAATAAATACTTTCAGTTTTTAACGTACTAAACCAAGATTCTATAGGACTATTGTCCACACAACTGCCTTTAAATGATACTGAATGAGTTATATGGTGCTCTTTGAGATATTCGTGATATATTTTAGATGTAAAGTGAGATCCTTGATCGGAATGCAGTATCAAATCTTTTCTTTGATGTATTGGTACTGCTTGAACAGCTTGTTTGACTGTACCAATCACTAAAGACATATCCATAAATCTTTTCACTTGATATGCAATGATACTTTTGTCATATAAATCTTTAATTGCACATAAGTATAGGGTTCGATGTTTCGTGAACAAATAACTAATATCAATACTCCATACTTTATTCGGCTGATATGTGGTAAAATTTCTTTGTAGAAGATTAGGTATGACATGGTGCTTAACATGTCCATATTTCTTTTTCTTTCTACGGATAATAGATTGAACTTGATTCAATCTCATATATCGATACACGGTTGCTTTGGTAAGGCTTAAACCGTGTATTTTTTTAATATTCATCTTCAGTCTTACAATACCTTGACGATGATCTTCGTTATATTGATTTATAATCAATTGATTTAATGCTTTGTCATATGCTTTATATATTGGCTTACCTAGTGCTATCCAATCATAATAACCGCTTCGTGAACACTTTAATGCTATACACAGCTTTTTAATTGAATATGTGTCTTTTAACTCATCTATGACTTTATATTTTTCTTTTGTTTTTCTAGGTAAGCCATAGTTTTTTTTATGTCTTCTAACATCTTGATATGATCAATGAGTTCTTTCTTTGTCATTGATTCATAATCAAACTTTGATTTAGGTCTTCCTTTGCTTGGTATATCCTTTTTAGTGCCTAATCCTCTACGATCTACACATGTCCCAAATGTGTGATATTGTTTTATCCAATTTGCGATGACTGAATTGCTAACATCATAAGTTCTTGCGGTTTTATTCATACCGCCGGTTTCACCATTTAAATACTGCCTTACTATGTTATTTTTCTCTTCAATTGTAAATATTTTATGTTTTCTTTTTTTTCTCATTTCAATCTCTCCTTAAATTTATTCTACTAAATAAAAAAGGAAACTATAACTTTTAATTATAATTTCCGTTCTTTTTTATTTACTGTCCGTTTTAATCAAACAGTTTCCCAAAGACATCTTTTATTTTTTAAAATATATTTTTCCATTGTGTTCTCCCCAAAATAATATAATTATACTTTTATCATATCAAATAAATATTCTTATTCAAAATTAGCTATCTATTTGGTATGTATAAATTACACACATTAATTTGAATAAACTTATTTTTTCACCTATTTTAAAACAGTGATTTAAACACTTGAAAAAGACCTTAACAAAACCTGAAAACGGCCCCACTAAAACCGCATGACTATGCGGTTATACTGTTTTTTTATGTATCGTGGTTTTCACTCAAAAAAAAAGTCAAATAAAAATACAAAAAAAGTATTGTATTATTTAAAAATTGCTATATAATATTATCTCGTAAATTAAAAATTAAATAAGGAGTCCACGAATTGGAAAAGAAACCTTTAATTGAACTGATTAACATCAGTAAAATCTATGATGATGAAGCAGTTGTTAAACATATCAACTTGACCATTTATGAAAACGAATTTGTCACATTACTTGGTCCTTCTGGATGTGGTAAAACAACAACGCTTCGTATGATTGGAGGGTTTATTAACCCCGATGAAGGTATGATGATTATTGATGGTAAAGACTTTAGCGATATGCCACCATACGCAAGACCTATCAATACAGTGTTTCAAAAGTACGCACTATTCCCTCACTTAAATGTGATCGATAACGTTGCTTTTGGTTTACACCATAGACCAATGTCTTACCTTATGACATTCTATGAAAAACAATTATCAGAACTAAACTTAACACAAAACAAAAGTGAAATAAAAAAAGCAATCAAACAACTTATTAATGATGATGCGCTAGCAATGTTAAAACTTGTTAAACTTGAAGGTTATGCATCACGTAAAATTGATCAATTATCAGGTGGACAACAACAAAGAGTCGCACTTGCAAGAGCTTTGATCAACAAACCAAAGATTCTATTACTTGATGAACCACTAGCTGCACTTGATTTAAAGCTTAGACAAAACATGCAATATGAACTCAAAGAGATGCAACATAAATTAGGTATTACTTTTATCTTTGTTACCCATGATCAAGAGGAAGCGATGACCATGTCAGATCGTATCGTCGTCATGAGAAACGGAGTTATTGAACAGCTTGGTACACCTAAAGCAATCTACAATGAACCTATCAATCAGTATGTTGCTAATTTCATTGGTGAAACAAATATTTTTGAAGGTACAATCACAAACGATCACGAAGTTACCTTCTTAGATTCAAAATTCAAATATGTTGGTTATGATCAATTTGCCGTTGGTGATAAAGTTAACGTTGTCATAAGACCTGAAGACTGGGATGTCGTATCTGAAGACAAAGCAGCGATTAAGGGACTTGTAACATTCTCTTTATTTAAAGGCGTTCATAATGAAATGGAAGTTGATGCTTTTGGTCATCAAATCACTGTAAACGATTATGAATACTTTAATGTCGGTGAAACCATTGGATTAAAAGTAGATCCTTACGAAATTCACTTAATGAAGGTTGAAGATCATGCATAAACAATACAAACGTCTTGCAACACCATATATGATTTGGTTATATGTGCTTGTATTTATTCCGACGTTGGCGCTTATTGTTTTAGGCTTTACTAATTTAACATCTAGTATTAATTTTACAAACTTAGACTTTACTTTTTCTAACTTCCAAATCTTTTTAGAAAAGTCAACATTAACAGGTTTTAGAAACTCTTTAGTATATGCAACATTAACAACAATCATAAGTTTTATATTAGGATATATATTAGCATATACGATTTATCGTTCATCATTTAAAAATAAATTTCTTGTGATGACACTTATGATTCTTCCTATGTGGTCAAATTTAATTCTTCGCATCGATGGTCTTGCTAACATCATGAGTGAAAATAACATCTTAGTTGATCTTATCGGATTTTCTCCACTTAGAAATTTAATTGGTACACCTATTGGTATTTTATTTGGCATGGTATTTACTTATCTACCTTTTATGATACTCCCTATATATACTGCATTAGATAAAATTGAAGGTGCTTTAGATGAAGCATCCTCAGATTTAGGTTTAACACCATTACAAACTTTTTTACATGTAACATTTCCCTTATCAATTACAGGTGTTGTTACAGGATCGATTATGGTGTTCTTACCAACATTCTCTGGTTTTGCCATTCCAAAACTATTATCAAGAGGTAATATGATTTTCTTAGGTAATATCATTGAAAACAAATTTAACTACACTGTTTATAATTATGGTGCACTTCTATCAGCTTCAATACTTCTATTCATATTTATCGCTATGATATTGCTTAGAAGATTTGATAAGGAAGGAGAAACATTATTATGACATCATATCCAAAAGCTAAACTTGAAGATTACGGCTATAGAAAAACTAAATATATTAAACCTATATTAAAGATCTCTGCAATCGTATTTGCAATTCTTATGATGGTCATGCTTTATCTTCCAATCATAGTTATTGCCATTGAATCAGTCAACAGTTCTGCAATTACATCAAGATTTGACACATTCACATTGCATTGGTACTTAAATATATTTAATGAATATGATTTATTAAATGCGATAAAAAACACATTATTAGTCTCACTTATTGCGACTACCCTAGCAACTATCTTAGGTACACTGTTTGCTATTGGTATTGATAGACTTCCAAAAAAAGTTAGAAGTCGTATTGTATTTTTAAATAATATTCCAATTTTAAATGCGGATATTGTCACAGGTTTCTCACTCATGATTATGTTTAGATTCTTAATGATGATATTTCCAAATATTTTTGGTCTTACAACTTTAGTACTTGCACATCTATTCTTTACGCTTCCTTATGTGATATTAAGCGTACTTCCTAAATTAAAGGAATTAGATCCAAACTATATAGATGCTGCCATGGACTTAGGTGTAAAACCTTATAAAGCGATTGGATTAATTGTTTTACCAGCCATAAAGGCAGGTATCTTATCGGGTATGATTTTTGCTCTAACTATGAGCATAGATGATTTCGTTATTTCATTTTTTAACACTGGTGCAGGTTATGACAACCTCTCTATTTGGATTTACGGTGTTTTAGGCAGACGAAATCTTACACCTTCTGTTTATGCATTCTCTACTTTATTAACACTACTCACTGGTGTAGGTTTAATAACTTCAAACATTCTACAAAAAAAAGGAAAAAAGAAAAATAAATGAAAAAAATTTTTGTTTTGTCTCTCGCATTAATTGCGACTGTCTTACTTGCTTCATGTGAGTCAAGACCAACTTTACGCATCCTAAACTGGGGTGAATATATTAATGATGCTGTTGTTTCTAATTTTGAAGAAGAAACAGGGTATAGAGTGATTGTTGACGTTGCAGATTCTAATGAAGCATTTTATTCTAAAATAAAATCAGGAACAACTGCATACGATATTGTTGTTCCATCTGATTATATGGTTGAAAAAATGATTGATGAA
This sequence comes from Acholeplasmataceae bacterium, assembly GCA_963678355.1. GTDB lineage: Bacteria > Bacillota_I > Bacilli_A > Acholeplasmatales > Acholeplasmataceae > WOFB19. The sequence continues at coordinate 1,321,782 of OY782823.1, forward strand.
AACTTATTGTATGCATTAGATTATAGTAAACTACCAAATAGTGCAAATGTTACATATATGGCAGGTGTAGAAAATATTTATGCATCAATGACAGAAACTACACTAGCTCGCACAGGTCAAACTATTGATTATAAGCAATATGCTGTGCCTTACTTCTGGGGATCATTTGGTATCATTTATAATAATAGAGTTGAAGGTCTTAAGTCTGCACTTGAAGCAGATGCATGGGGCGCACTATTCGACCCAACACTTGCACCTAGTGGTGTTAGACGCGGTATGTATGATGTGCCACAATTTGCTTATGCAGCAGCATCTTTTTACTTAAACCAAGATATTAACACTTTAACTGATCAATCATTAACTGCTGTTGAAAACGCAATTGCTCAAGCTGATTTTTCAGAATGGGGCGATGACACTTTAAAACGTAATGTAGAATCGGATAATCTAGATTTAGCATTCACTTATACTGGAGACTACCTTGATAGATTATATCTTCAATTAGATGAAGGACGTTCTTTAGAAGAAATCCAAGCTGATTTTAATATCTTTATTCCTAATCAAACATTAGTTTTCATTGATAATCTAGTGATTCCAACAACTTCTAATCAAGTGGATATGGCTCATGAATTTATTAATTATATGTTTTTACCTGAAGTGGTTGCACTTAATAGTGAAGTCGTTGGTTATGCTACTGGTATTGTTGAAGCATATGACATCATTGTTGCATATCAAACAAGTGATGATGCGTCTAAGAGAAACTGGGCAACTGCTTATCAAATCTACTATAACAAAGATGCTACAACAGAACTTATTCCATTAACATCACTTCCAGCAGATGATATTGACAGAATCAACACAATGGTTGATAATGTAAGATCTTAATTTATTCAAAATTAAAAGGGCTATATAAGAGTTAGTTTGCTAAAAACGGACACTCTTTAAAAAAGAACAGAAAGAGCTTGGTGACGATATTCAATCGGAGCGAGCTCTTTTAATTTTTCTTGTAATCTTTCTTCATTGTAATACTTTACATATGAACTTACAAGTTCTTGCATTTCGTTTTCTGATAATTTAGGCTTTAAATAAATACTTTCAGTTTTTAACGTACTAAACCAAGATTCTATAGGACTATTGTCCACACAACTGCCTTTAAATGATACTGAATGAGTTATATGGTGCTCTTTGAGATATTCGTGATATATTTTAGATGTAAAGTGAGATCCTTGATCGGAATGCAGTATCAAATCTTTTCTTTGATGTATTGGTACTGCTTGAACAGCTTGTTTGACTGTACCAATCACTAAAGACGTATCCATAAATCTTTTCACTTGATATGCAATGATACTTTTGTCATATAAATCTTTAATTGCACATAAGTATAGGGTTCGATGTTTCGTAAACAAATAACTAATATCAATACTCCATACTTTATTCGGCTGATATGTGGTAAAATTTCTTTGTAGAAGATTAGGTATGACATGGTGCTTAACATGTCCATATTTCTTTTTCTTTCTACGGATAATAGATTGAACTTGATTCAATCTCATATATCGATACACGGTTGCTTTGGTAAGGCTTAAACCGTGTATTTTTTTAATATTCATCTTCAGTCTTACAATACCTTGACGATGATCTTCGTTATATTGATTTATAATCAATTGATTTAATGCTTTGTCATATGCTTTATATATTGGCTTACCTAGTGCTATCCAATCATAATAACCGCTTCGTGAACACTTTAATGCTATACACAGCTTTTTAATTGAATATGTGTCTTTTAACTCATCTATGACTTTATATTTTTCTTTTGTTTTTCTAGGTAAGCCATAGTTTTTTTTATGTCTTCTAACATCTTGATATGATCAATGAGTTCTTTCTTTGTCATTGATTCATAATCAAACTTTGATTTAGGTCTTCCTTTGCTTGGTATATCCTTTTTAGTGCCTAATCCTCTACGATCTACACATGTCCCAAATGTGTGATATTGTTTTATCCAATTTGCGATGACTGAATTGCTAACATCATAAGTTCTTGCGGTTTTATTCATACCGCCGGTTTCACCATTTAAATACTGCCTTACTATGTTATTTTTCTCTTCAATTGTAAATATTTTATGTTTTCTTTTTTTTCTCATTTCAATCTCTCCTTAAATTTATTCTACTAAATAAAAAAGGAAACTATAACTTTTAATTATAATTTCCGTTCTTTTTTATTTACTGTCCGTTTTAATCAAACAGTTTCATAAAATGCCCTTTTCTTTCGCTTTGAATCTTAAGTTGATATGTTTTATGATTGATTGCCTGTTGATAGGCTTTAATGATGTCAAGAGTCTCCTCTTTTGTTTCACTTGTAAAATCTAATCTAAGTGTTTGAATATGTGCATCTAACAATAAGTCTAACTCATCAATTAAATTTAATGGTTTACTGTCCATGATTCTCATATTGCAATAACCATCATTAATTAATGCAAACTCATCACCTGTATTTGATTTCAATTTATAGTCATGCTTAAAGCATAGATTACAATGCGGTTGATGTCCAAATGTTTTAGCAACCGGACAATATTTAGAAATCATTAAATCTTTATGTCCATAAACAATCATTTCTAAATTTGGTCTATGATTAAATATCTCTAAATATTTATTAGAAAAATCTAAAACATGTGATTTATCAAGTTCAGAAGATAGCGTTACTCTTTTAACATGATAATTTGTTAAAAGGGCTGCAGAATATATATTGGTTACATTCATAAATTCATCAGCAATCAAACTGTGATTACCATTAATAGCTAGACTTCCTATTTCATTAACAACAGTTTCTTCGCCTATGACATATGGTTTTTGTCCAATAATCCTTCTTCTAACCGGTACAAATTTAATATCTAAATTGTTAGGGATTTTACGTGCCAATAGATCATCGTAATAAATCTCTTTAACACCTAATTGTATCGCTGCATCAAGCTGTGCTTCACTGTGTACTTTAACCACTAACTGATGCTCTGAGTTTTTTATTTGATGCGCTTCAAAAGGTTTATCATTGATTACAGATCTGATACGATATTCTCTTAATGCAATCAGTTCATCAGTTATACTTCTTCTTATATCATTGATTTCTGAGATAGCCATAAATGATTGTTCATCGGTATAGATTTCAATGTCATCCATGTAAAAAGGTGTACCACCAAATTTAGAAAATTGACGTTTTAAATCACTTTTTGACAAAGGTTTTTTACTTGCAATTTCTAAATTTGTTTTTGAAGTTATCGTTAAGTGATGATCAAATTCATCAATTAATTCAAAAACTAAAGGTGATCCGGCAAAGGCCTTCACATAGCCCTTTAATGGAACTACTTGGATATGGTCATGCATATAGAGTTCAATGTTTTTTTCTAAATTTTTATCACTTGTTTTATAAATTTTTGAACCCACTTCAATCTTATCTTTTACTTTTAACCAAATTGTTTCATGCGCATTTGCTTTTTTGATAACAGTTTGGTTTTTTCGTTTCATAAATGTCACTGTATTACCATAATCGATATTCCCTATAATTCTAAAACCATCACCATTTTCTAATGTTTCACTTAATTTAATAAGTGCATAATTTTGCTCATAATCAACAACCTCTCCAATTTCAACTCCAATGTGATTTGGTCTAAAGTCATTGTTAATTTCTTTAGGTGTTTCATCAAACATATATCCTTTTGTATATTCTCTGTTAAATACACGTTCTAATTTATTGATTTCTTCTTTTGTATCAAGAGTTTCATGATTATAATATGCATCAATTGCTTTTCGATAACTTAATACAGATTGTGCGACATAAGTATGCTTTCTCATACGCCCTTCTATTTTAAATGAATCAATACCAGCATCTATTAGTTTATCCATATACTCAATCGTCATTAAATCTTTTGCACTTAATAAGAACGACTCGTCATCAACAGATCTACCATCTTCAAGTAATTGATATGGAAGTCTACAACTATATGCACATGCACCTCTATTGCCGCTTCGATCGTTTAATATAGAACTCATTAAACAGTTCCCTGAGTAAGATACACAAAGTGCACCATGAATAAATACTTCAAGTTCAATATCCACTGCTTGCTTAATTTCTTTAATAACTTCTAGACTCGTCTCTCTTGCTAAAATGACACGCTTAACGCCAAGCGATTTTAAGAATTTCACTTGACTCACATGATGTGCATTGACTTGAGTTGATGCATGAATTGCTGTATTTGGATATCTGTCTACTAACAGTTTTATCAATCCAATATCTTGAACGATTAATGCATCTATATTTAATTTAACTAATTGATCAGTATATTTAATGATATCTTCTATCTCGTCATTAAAGATTAAAGTGTTAACAACGACGAAAACAGATACGCCATAAATATGAGCATATCTTACCGCTTCTCTAATATCTTCAATTGAAAAGTTTTTTGCATAGGCACGTGCGCCAAAACGTTGGCCAGCTAAAAAGATTGCATTCGCACCGGCATGAATCGCACTCTTAAAAGATTCCATTGAACCAGCAGGTGCTAATAATTCAGGTTTTTTCATCATCATTCTCCTTATGTCCGAAGCCTATTATATCATTAAATACTGCTTTATTATAGTTTTATTGATATATATCAACAAACACATGCTCTAAAGTTATATTGATATTATACATGATAAAGAAAAGGTTGGATATATGAACTGCTCCCTGTCAAGTAGACAGTGGAAATAATTAAATATTTAATGGACTGAAGGCTTGATTTCGATATTCAATCGGAGTTAAGCCTTTTAGCTTAGTTTGAAATCTTTGTTCATTATAGAATTTGATATATTTGATAATACTTGATTTTAGTTCATTGATATCATGAAATTGATGTAGATAATACATCTCTGCTTTAAGTGTCCCCCAGAAACCTTCCATGGGTCCATTATCTATACATCTTCCAACTCTTGACATACTTTGAGTCATACCTTGTTGTTCCAGTTTGTTTTTAAATATTTTACTTGTGTATTGATAACCTCTATCACTATGAAATATTGGTTTAGCATTTGGGTTTGATTTAATGGCTAAATCAAATGTTTTAAATACTAATTGATTGTTATTGGATGTAGACATATAATAACTGACAACACGCTTGTCATATAAATCTATAATGGCGCTTAAATAAAGTTTTGTTTGCGTGCCTATCATTTTAAATTCTGTAACGTCTGTTAGCCATTTCTCATTTGACTTTTCTGCACTAAATTCACGATTTAACACATTCTCAGCTGTGACTTCAGGTGTTGATTTCTTATAACCTTTACGTTTTCTTCTAATTACCGCAGATATACCCATCATACGCATAAGTCTCCTTATGCGTTTTTGATTATATTTTCTTTGATTAAGTCTATTTATCCAATAGGTCATTCTTCGATAACCTAGGATACCTTCAAAAAATTCATGATACTCTAGAATGATTTGTGCGATCTCATGGTTTTCTTTTTCTTGCTTTGTTTCTACTCTATTTAACCATTTATAATAACTACTTCGAGTAATCTTTAATATCTTACATAATACGAAAATTGGATAGTTCTTGGCTTTGTGAAGTTCTTTTATCGTTTTGTATTTGGTTTCTTGGCGAATTTTGTTGAAATAGCCCTCCTTTCGTTCGCCTGGTATTTTTTTATCACTTCAGCTTCCATTTCTAATCGCTCATTTTTTTGTTTTAATAATTTAATTTCTCTTTGTAATTTCTCAACCTCAGATAGTGATTCAATAGCTTTACGCTTGCCTCTAGTATCTAATAAGCCTTCTTCACCATCTTGTCTATATTTCTTTACCCAATTATAGACTTGTGCATAAGATGTATGATATTTCTCTGCTGCCAGTTTATATGCGTCATTATGTGCAATTGTCCATTTGATGATTTCTAGTTTTTCTTCATAACTTACTTTTCTTGTTTTGGCCATATAGACATACCCCTTTGGATCATATGTTTTTATCTCGTTATGTCTATTATACTTCATGACCCAACTTTGAACGATTGATGGTGTCGTTATTTTATATTTTTTAGCGATTTCTTGATAGGATCCTTCCCCATTTAAATAAGATTCAATAACTTTATGTTTAAATACTTTGGTGTATGTCTTATTTCTTGGCTTATCATCAAAAGCTTTTTCTCCGATTGATTCATATCTTGATATCCACCTTCTGATTGTTGTTGTACTTACACCTAAATCATACGCTTTCTTTCCTATTGATATTTCACCTGATAAATAGGCTTTAATTATATTAAGTTTTTCTTCTTTACTAATATTTGATTGTCTTCCCATAAAGAAAAGACCCCCTTTCTTATAAACATCTACATTTTAATTATTTGTAGTGTCTACTTTAAGGGGATCATATCAATATACCCAACCTTTATCATTAATCATAATAATTATAATAGGTTCTAACTAATTCATAAAACTCTAATCGATATCCCAAATCATCATCACCTAATGATGACTCTATTCGTTCAATCACATCTAAAATATTTGCATTTCCCTTATATCTTGAATCTCTTAAAATAAGTCCAAACTCAACGACGCTACTTGCAAATCTAAATGTTTCACTTTGTGTTTCACTAAAGGATGTCATCATTACTTGATGAGAAAGCAATTCAGATGCATCACTTTCTGGATCTTTATATCTAATATCTAAGTTCATAAGTTCATCACTTAAGTTTTCACCATCATATCTTAGTGTTTCAGGTAGATTATCAAAGGTAATATCTCTAATGACTTCTTCACTACCTGCAGGAATGATTTCATAGAAAGCGATGACTGCATCACCAGATCCCATATCCCCAGCATCTTTTTCGTCATCATTAAAATCTTCATAATCTAAAACTCTATTTTCATAACCAATAAGTCTGTAGCCTTTAACATTCATTGGATTAAATTCTATTTGAAGTTTAACATCCTTACAAACCATATACATTGAAGCATTAAGTTCATATTTAAATACTTTTTCAGCTTCCTTATAACTATCAATATAGAAATATGCACCATTACCGTTATCAGCAATCACTTCCATATTATCGTCTTTAATATTGCCAGTACCAAAACCTAGCACGCTAATATAGATACCAGAATCTCTATTTGTAGAAATTAACTCTTCTAAATCGTCAGGATTAGAAATACCTACATTGAAATCACCATCTGTAGCAAGTAAGATTCTATTGTTTCCACCTTCGATAAAGTGACGTTGGGCAACTTCATAAGCAAGTCTTATCCCTGATCCACCAGCTGTTGATCCATATGCAGAAAGTGAATCTAGTGCATCATAGATTTCACCATCATCTGTGTTATCTGCACCTTCTAATACAACTTTCGTAGAACCTGCATAAGTCACTAAAGAGATACTATCACCAGGTTGAAGTTGTTCTACAAGAAGTGTAAAAGCTTGTTTTAGAAGTGGTAGTTTATCGCCGTTTCTCATTGAACCTGATGTATCAATTAAAAATACTAAATTTAATCCTTCGCTCTCTTCAACAACAACCTCAGGGGCTTTTAAACCCACCATGAGCAGTTGATGTTCCTCATTCCATGGTGCAACACTCAATTCTGATGTTACATGAATTGGTTCATCCCCTTGTGGCCCCATAAGATCATAATCAAAATAATTAATCATTTCTTCAATTCTTACTGCATCCTTATCAATATAATCACGATCGTTAATCATTCTTCTTATATTTGAATATGATGCGGTATCGACATCTGTAGAAAATGTTGACACTGGATTATCTTCGGTACTGATAAACTCATTTTCAATAATCTCACTATAACTTTCTCCAGTTTGATCATCGATATTGGCCATATTTGGATATACATAAGCCTCACTTGAATATCCACCCATACCAGAACATGATGCTAAAACAAATAATAATGAAAACATTGTTAAAGTTAATATTTTTTTCATTTTTCCCTCTCCCTTAAATCTAAATTCAATTTGATTATAAATAAAAGTTGTGACAAATTTATGTTTATCATATGACAAAGTTGTGACAAATCTCTACCCTAGATATATTTTTTTTATATTTATATGTTATGATTAAATTAACTAATCCATACTAGGGGGCATGAAAATGAACATACTCATCGTTGAAGATGAAAAACATCTTAATGATTTACTCTATGATTATATTCTAGATGCATATCCGGATAGTCATATACTACAAATCTATGATGGCATCTCTGCACTTAATCAAATTCAGTCTACTGATTTTGATTTAATCTTATTAGATATCATGTTACCACACATGAACGGATTTGATATTTGCAAGAAGATCAGAGAAAAATCAGATGTACCCATCATCATGCTATCTGCATTAAATGATGAAGAAAACCAAATCAAAGGGTTTGAATTAGGTATTGATGATTATGTGACTAAACCTTATAGTCCAAAAATCGTGATTAAAAAGATTAATGCTATTTTCGCAAGATACGAACATCGCTCAGCTGACCTCAATTACACTTATGGTATCATATCTTATAATTTAGAAAAATATAAGATTGAAATTAATAACGTGCCGGTAGAACTCAATAAAAAAGAATGGGAATTATTTTCACTTTTTGTCAAACATATCGGTAGAGTTTATTCTAGAGAAGAGTTATTAAACATCATTTGGGGATATGATTATTTTGGTTATGAGCGTACCATTGATACACATATTAAACGCTTAAGAAAAAAATTATTAGATGCAGCGCCTTATATAAAGACAGTATATAAAGCAGGCTATAAATTTGAAAAATAAAACATAAACAAAAAGGAGGACTATGATGAGAATTAATATTTTCTTTAAAACATTTTTAATGTTACTTATCTCATTTTCAATTGTCTTCCTTTTAAATATGTATATATCATATGAACGTTTTTCACCATTATATATCGAAGAAAACATCAATAATGTCAAAGATTCAATTGCTTCATCTGTGCCACTGATTGAACAAGGGGTCTTATTAAACGATACTTCATTAACTGACTTGTCTAGTGAAACTTCTTTTATTAGATTTAGAGATAATACAGTTTCAGAAAGCGTAGGTCCAAATTACATTAGCGATGCTGAAATCTTAGGATTTGTGATTGATATCTATGATGAAGATACTTCCATTGTAGAAGATAGGTTAACTTATAACACTGAACTAGTTGATGACATCTATCACATTAATTATATCTATGAATTTGAACGTGGGGATTATCTTATCATTCAAACGAGAGTTCAATCATTAGAAAATATAGATAGTGTCTTAATCCAAATCAATTTCAATCAATCAATATATATGTTTGTTATGATTCTGTTAATCTCAGTATTAATATCAGTCAATATTTCAATACCACTTAAAAAGATTAATGGTTATGCCAAAAATGTTTCTAGCCTCATTCTTGATAAACCAATTAATCTAAAACGTCGTGATGAATTTGGTGACTTAATCACATCACTTAATGAAATGTCTTTCAATCTTAAGAAAACTTATGATGCACTAAATGATGCGAATCAAAAACTTACAAGTGATTTTGATTTAGAAAAACAACAAGAAGAAAAGAAAAAAGAATTGATTATGACCATCAATCATGAGATCAAAACACCTCTCGCGGTCATGAAAGGCATGATTGAAGGTATGATTGATCAAGTCGGTCGCTACAAAGATAGAGATAAATACTTAAAAGAATTAATCGTCCAAATTGAGACAATCGAACATATGACCAAAGATTTGACTTATACATTAAGATTAGAAGATAAAACCAAAAATGGCGAATGTTCATCAACTTCTGTCATCAACCAATCAATTGATGATCTATCAATCTTTGCTAGTCAAAATCATGTACATATTCAAAACCAAATTGAAAAAGCAAATCTTATCATTAGTAAAGATCTGCTTGAAATATTAGTAGCTAACCTTGTTAAAAATGCAATTATATATACTGAGGCTAAACAAGTTATCGTCAAGGGTGAGATCATTGGTGATGATTATCACTTTTCAGTCGTCAATAAAGGTCATATTGCGGATGAAGAATTAAATAAACTCTTTGATTCTTTCTATAGGGTAAAACATAATAATCAAAAAGGTACTGGACTAGGATTATTTATCGTCAAACAAATATCTGATATCTATCATTACCCATATAAGATATTTAACGACTCAGAAAATGTCGTTTCTAAAATACAAATTAAAATACAAAAATAAAAATGTCATGATTTTGTCATAACCGATTGATAAGATATGATTAGAGGAGGTGTGAAATGAAAAAACTTTATATGCTACTTATGATTATGATTTTCTCTTTTACATTATATAGTTGTGCAGCTGGTGGCGGATATGATGTTCAAATCACACCGTCAATTTCAGGTGATACATTATCCTTTGATTATCGCACGCTCACATACACCACAAATAAAAACAATGATATCTTAGAGATTATCGGAAATCCAAACGAAGATTTCATCATCATGTATCAACAAGCAAAAAATGAATATTTCAATGACGAAAGTTTAAATTTATATCATCATATGCTTAACAATTTAATTCAACTCAGTGAACTTGAGTCAGTAAATATTGGTTCGCTTCTTGATCTTTCATCTACCGAATTAAATGCGTTAATGATTTCACATGATATCAGCGTAACCGTTGATGACATCGTCATTTTCAATGAGATGAAAGCTGCTAAAGCCAGTGCTTATCAAAATTACATTTCAAAAGTTACCTATATCAATGAAAGACTCCATATCATTCTATCAAGTGATGAAATTAATAGTCTTGATTTATTCCAAGAAACCTATATCGATTACTTAGACTATCAAACATCCTTTATCATAAAAGATTTTACATATGAGGAAATCATAGAAAAATACACATCAGTTGGAATGAATTTATCTGAAGATACATTGGAAGATTTAAAAATTGCATACGACATATTAATATTACTCTATGAAACATAAGAGCCAATCACAGATTTGTGAGTGGCTCTTTTATTTTAATATTTATTCATATCCATATAAAAATCTTTTTGATAAGGCTTCAAATACTTTAATATATCTCTAATGAGTTTTTTTGGTTTTTCACTATATGGAAATTGATTGATATCAAATCCCTTGATCATGTCATCCTTAAATATTTCATAAGCTTTTCTTGCCATCATAGATGCTTTTGCTGGATCTTTCTGATAACCAATCATCATGCGCATATTTGAATAGATATATGATTTAATCAACGCTAATCCATCTTTCTTTTTAAATATAAATTTATCTGATAAATATCTATTTAAGATGACTATGGCTTGGTCGTGATCTTCAATATCAAGTGCGTGTAAAGATACATATATTTCCTTATCCTTATACTGATCATTTTCGTCAATATCTTCTAATAATCCCTCTAGATCATTAATGTCTAAGCTTAAGGCTACATAATTATATAGCAACATCATATCAAGTTTTCCTATGGATTTAATAATTTCTTCTGTATGATCTTTCATAATACGCTTACCCTCTTTACTTTTATATGTCTTCTTTTCTTTTAAATATTTTTTAAAAGATACTTCTTCTCCTGCATAGCCACTATAAATTAGAACCGGTAGCGAAGCAATCATCATTAAAAATGATAATAGAGATATGATCATCCACATGGGTTCTTCTCTAAATGATAGAGTCAGTCCATATTGATCTCTGATTAAAAGCACTGCAAAAAAGATAACGATGCCACCAATAAATAAAATGAGACTCAAATTTAATAGTTTCTTATTTTTATTCATTTAATATGCCTTTCTTATGCGTTGTTATGCGTGTAATATCCATATAATATAAGATCACCATTAGGCATCTGTGTTTGATCAAATAACTGTGTACATGCTTTATCTATATACCATCCATTAAATGTATATCCTTCTTTTACGAGTCCATTTAAAGATATCATCTCTTGATAATCATAGTGTGCAGTTTCAACAAGTTCTAATCTATTGAATATTCTTTGTGTTGGATTATCTATTGTATTTTGATTCTCTTCTATAATACCACTACGATTGTCTCCCCACATCCACAAGTTACCATCTGATGAAATGATTGCGATACTACTACCATACATTTCTATGTGATCTACAATTTGATTTTCTAATAACTCAATTTCATAAGGTGTTGAAATCATTTCAATATCATTTACTAATAATTGATGATCTTCATTACTACCCCATACAAAGACTTTATTTAAAGATGTTAGTACAGCAAAATTATGATCGCTTCCTTTAATATCTTTTACATATTCGCCTTCTGTTAAACCAAAATTAGATGTGATATCAATAGGGATATCACCATTTATGGTTGTGCCATCACCTAGTTGTCCATAGTGATTGACACCTTGTGTGAATACTCTATGTGCTGATGTTAATGCAATCATCGCATTTGATCCAAACATGATTTGATCGACCGACTCACCTTCATTTAAATTGAAGTCTTCATATGGATTAAATGCAGGAAATACTTCTACTTGTGGAGGTACTTCTGTGTATCCACTATTTCCAAATCCCCAAATATATACATGATTTAAAGATGTGATAACACTATAGAATCCACCTTCTAGTTCTACGTAAGTAAATGTTTCACCTTCGATTAAATTGAAATATGAACTCATATCTTCTGGATTAGGCTTAATTACTATAGCCATATCATCATCTATAGTATTTACTCTAATTGCTCCCCACATAAAAAGTCTGCCTTCATCAGTAAGTGCTGCTGCACCACTTTCACCTATACTGATATCAATGATTTTTTCATTTTCATGTAAATCAAAATCATTGGTCATATGTCTAGGTGTTACAACTGCAGGTATCGCATTTTCATCAAATTGAAGATATATGTTAAACTCACATGTAAATACTTTTCCACTTTCAGTAAGGAATACTGCAAAGTTAGGTGATAAATCAAAATCAATAATCTTATCATCGAAAGCTATCGCAAACCTATCTGTAATTTCTATAGGTGTTAACGTACTTGTTGAAGTGCCATCACAAAGTTGTCCATAAGTGTTATCACCCCAAGCAAATACTCTGCCTTTATTTGTGAGTACCATTTGAACATTTGATGTAAACTTTGTACTCATCAAATACTCATCTTCATCTAATACAATATCCCCTTGATTATAGTTCATATCACCAAGTGTATAATAATTAAGTTCAAAATTTTTAATTTCCCATTTGGCATATAGCACTAAATCTTCAAAAGGATTGCTACCAACGTCAAAGGGTTCATTAAAGCCATCATCTACAAACCAACCAACAAAATTATATCCTGTTTTCATCGGTGTTTTTAAGTTTAACATATCGCCGTAAGTATACAATATATCCTCTAAATCTGTCCCACCGTTTGTTTCACATGAAATGGTATAAGTATTTAATTCGTAATGCCCATATAAATAAAGATCTTGATATGGCATCTTACCTTCAAATGGTGTATTGTTATCACTATCTAGATATCATCCGTCAAATACATACCCATCTCTTTGTGGTATAAACTCATCTAAGTTTTCATTAAAAGATATTTGTTCTTCTTTTACTGTATCAAACATATATGTGTTAATACGTTTTGCTTCATGACTATATGTTTTTAAACTATTACCTAATTGTCCATAAGCATTGCTTCCCCAAGTAATGATTTCTCCATTTCTTGTGATCACCCCTGCATGGCTATAGCCACTAGTTAAATGTTTGATTGAGTCATACTCATCCAAATTGATGAATGCTGTCATATCAACAGGATATGGTTCTGTGCTAGAATCCTTACCTAATATTTGATGATTTTCATTACTACCCCATCCAAATACTCTACCTTTAGAAGTGAGTAGAAAAGAACTTCTAACACCTAATGAAATATCTTGAATGACTTCATCGTTATTTAAGTCAATAAATTCAGTCATATCATTTGCTGGTGCTTGTTGATTATAACCACCACTGCCAAGTTGTCCATATTGATTTCTTCCGAAACTAATGATACGTCCTTGATCAGTCGTGAGCATATAAAATCCGTCGCCACTATAAAAATTACTTATATGTTCATCTTCACCTAATTGCAATTGACTCGTAAAATCTTCTAGGCTTCCTGATTGTGTAGGAAAACCAAAATAATAAACATCACCATAGTTTAACACTCTGTCATGGCTAGTTATAATGACCAGTTCATCCACTGTCCCTATGCTAAAATTTTCAATGATTTCATCTTCTTCTAATCCAGCATAATCATTAACTAAAATTAAGTTATCGTGATAATTACTATTTCCAAGTAATGGGATAATGCCCCAAAGATAGAGTCTATGATCAGTTGTGAGTATGCCATGTTGATACTTGCCAGTTTTTATAATAGCAATATGCTCACCTTCTCTAAGGTTTATTTGACTTGTTAAATCTACGACACCGTCACTTCCTCCTAATTGAAGTAGTCTTTCTTGATCAGTGATCATAAACAAATAGTCATGAGCAATTTCAATATAATTGATTTTTTCATTTTCTTTTAAGCCTAACTTGAATGTGATATCTCTAGGTTTTAATACTTTATCCACATCACCACATAGAATTTTATGATTCGTATTATCTCCCCAGGCAAACAATCTATCTTGATTAGTTAAAGCAATTGATACATGACGACCTAATTTTAAATCAGTAAAGATTTCGTCTTCATGGAGTACAACATCTAAATCTTCATTATAACCATCATCAACGATTTGATAATATACATCATAGCTATTTAATTCCCATTTTGCATAATAAGTAGTATTTGAAGTTGCATCAATATATGTGACAATATCACCTTCAAATTGATCATTATCAAACCATCCAACAAAAGTATATCCATCTCTTATTGGATCATATGGTAATTGTCTATCCCCTTCACTTCTAATCACTCTAGATTCAATTGCTGTACCACCATTTGAATCAAAAGAAATTGATACTAATTGAGTACAACTCATAAGCATAAAACTAAAGATACTTATCATGCCTAACATAACAATCATTTTTTTCATATTTATCTCCTAAGATAAAAAGCACAGTATGGGTCTGTGCTTCATGTTTAAAAAAGATATAATTCCCCGCCCATTCTTACTTAAATTTTAACACATAACACTATATTTGCCAATAAAAAAAAGACGGTTGCTTGGGCAAACGTCTTCTTATCAAACACTTCTATTTAATAAATTAATTATTTTAAGTTTTCTTTAAAGAATGCTTCTAATTTATCAAATGGGATGAAATCATAGTTATCATATAAGTCAGTATGAACTGCACCAGGGATTACCATTAATTCTTTATTATCACCAGTTAATCTTGCGAATGCATCTTTACTGAAATATAATGAGTGTGCTTTTTCACCATGTACTAATAAAACTGGATTACGAATTTCATCAATATATGTTAATAAAGGCATATTTAATAATGATAATGATGATGTTACATTCCAACCACCATTAGAATTTAATGATCTTGCATGATATCCTCTTGGTCTCTTATAGTAGTTGATATAATCTACTAAGAATTGTGGAGCGCCTTCAAATGGATTTTCTGGAAGACCACCAGCTAATTGAGCAGTACCATTTTTGAAATCAATTGTTCTTTGGTTATTTAATGCAACTCTCTTTTGATATCTTTGTTCTTCTGTATTTTCTGAACCGAAGTAACCTTCAGCAGTTACTCTTGACATATCGTACATAGTCATTGCAACAGTTGCTTTAATTCTTGTGTCGATTGCAGCAGTATTTAATGCCATACCGCCCCATCCACAAACACCTAGAATACCTACGCGTTCAGGATCAACGTTATCTTGTGTTGATAAGAAATCAACAGCAGCTTGGAAATCTTCTGTGTTAATATCAGGAGATGCTACATATCTTGGTTCACCAGCACTTTCACCAGTATATGATGGATCAAATGCAATTGTTAAGAAACCACGTGAAGCCATTTCTTGTGCATATAAACCTGATGATTGTTCTTTAACGGCACCGAATGGACCAGCCATTGCGATTGCAGCTAATTTGCCTTCTGCATTTTTTGGTTCATATAAATCTGCGGCTAATGTAATACCGTATCTATTTGTAAATGTTACCTTGCGGTGACTTACCTTTTCATTTTGTGGGAAAACTTTATCCCATTCAGTTACTAAATTTAATTCTTGTGACATAATTCAAACTTCCTTTCTTTTGATTACATTTACATTATACAAGTTAAAGTTAACTTTAAGTCAAGAATAAAGTTTTATTTTCTCACAATTTACCATATTTTATCTATTTAAAAACAAATAAGTCAACCTAGTGGTTGACTTACTTTATCATTATTTATATAACTTAAACATCTAAATGATCGTGATGACAACATTCATCATGATCAAACACATCATACATAGCCATAAATGCTTCAGGATTTTCTTCAAATAATTCTAAATCTTTATCGGATAAAACAATAGTTCCATCATCAAGAACAAAACTGTTTTGTCCAAAATATACATCTCTAGTCAATCTTAACTGAACATCTTCAACCATTGATGTCACACCCATCATAACAATACCCATCGCTGCATCTCCACCACATAATAAACATGTAGTATATCCAACTCCATTCCAATTAGATGAAACGACATGTGGTCGTAACACAAAATCACCGCATGTACAGTATGCTCTATGTTGATATAAACTTGCCCATCTATATCTCATTGTGTATGAATGTGTATGGCTTGCATCACTAACTGCTTGATATGCATCTAATTTATCTACAATATCTGTTGATGAATCATTATTATTAATTGTGATGTGAGAAGCTGAATCCAGTAGAATATCAATTACTTCTTCAGCTGATAATGTCGGATCAACCGATAATATTAAACTTGCAACACCTACAACATATGGAGTTGCCATTGATGTTCCACTTGAATAAGTATATCCATTTGGATAAGTACTGTAAATACTTCCACCAGGCGCATAAATATCAACATCTACACCCCAATTAGAAAAATCACTCTTATCATCATCTGAATCAATTGAACCCACAGATATAATATTTGAGGCGTCAAAATTTGCAGGATAATTTACCGTAGATGAAAAGTTGTTTCCTGCTGCTATAACTAAAAGTCCATCATAACCATTTATAGCTTGGTTCATTACTGTACTTTCGACTACACTTAAACTTAAATTTAATACATCTATACCTTCAGTTTCAGCATAAATAATCGCATCAGTAACAGCTGCAGTTGTCGGAGCTGCATCTCCTACTTTTAGTGATATTAATTGCGCATTCCAATTAACTCCTGCTATGCCTTGATTATTATTACTTTCTGCACCAATAATTCCTGCAACATGAGTTGCATGTCCTTCAGTCACATACCAAGGGAAATTACTTCCACTAAAATCTTCACTTAAAATATCATTTATATGACCATCTAAATCCGCATGTGTGTTTTGTATACCAGAGTCTACTACTCCGATAGAAACAGTTGAATTACCAGTAGTTATATCCCATGCATCATATAAATTAATACTATCTAATGCCCATTGATTGCTTTCAAAAGTATCATTAGGTACTGTATCTAAATATTCTCCCTGGTAGTTAGGGCTTGCAGCTATTACACCATTCATGCTTTCTAAATCAAATACAGCTTTTAACACAGCTTTTTTGTCCGCTTTTTCAAGTTTGATTTTTAATATTCTATTAAAATCAACATGTTCATTAAATTTTGCTTCTCTACCATTTTTTTTATTTTTTAAAGACTCTGTCATATCTTCTATAGATTTAATATTAATGTCCTTGAAATCAGATGCTGTATAAGATTGTGTGTCTTTAGTTGCATCTTCATCTAGAACGACTAATACTGTATCATCTTCGAAATTTTGATCAATCATTTCCAAATAATTATCTTCCTGTACAAATGCATTAACTTCAAACTCTAATGTTTGAATACTAGTAATTCCAAATATAACTAATGAAACTAAAGTTATCTTTTTGAATAATAAATTAACACCATTCATAATATTCATATAAATTCCCCTCTTTATTGTATATATCTAACATGACAATAAATTTTATAAGTATATCTAGTTGAGTGTTTATTATCAAACGAACTGATGAAAATAGTCTTAGTTTATATCTATATTTATAATCTTCATAGCCGATTTAATGAGACTTTATTTTATATATCACTAAAGTTTTCATCTTTTAAATATAACGTTTATTTTCAAAAAAAATTTCTTATATCCCCTCCCAACTAATAAGTCCAACCATGAAGTTTTTCTTAATTTCCTAAATCTTTCAATTTCATTTTATCTTATATTTTATATAAAAAACAGCGCACATTTGTCCTAAAATACAATTTCTAAACATATCTATTATGATAATATCTACAATAAAGGACTTAACAGGTTATTCCTATTAAGTCCTTAATTGTATTTTCCTTTTAACTATTATTTTACACTGTAGGCATTAATTCAATTGGTAGACCAATATCTTCCCAATCATCATTAAATCTTGTTTCGTCTCCTAAAACATGTACTTCAGTAACTAGGTTATTAGCAAAACAATCATCACCAATAAATTCAATTGATTCAGGTAATGTTAAGCTTGTGATACTATTATTAGCGAATGCAGTCATATCTATTTTTATCACACTGTTTGGAAGTACTAGAGACTCTAAATTATTATGCATGAATGCACCAAAGCCAATATACTCAACTTTATCAGGTAAATCTATTGTTGTTAATAGGTTACCATTAAATGCGAAATCTCCAATTGAAATCACATCATTTGAAAACGCGATTGTTTCAAGTTTATTATTTGAAAACAATCCTGATGGAACGACTATCATCGCTTCTGGTAACGTTATGCTTGTAAATTCATTATAAGCGAAAGCATAATCACCAATAGTTAACCCTGTATCTGGAATAACCACACTCGTTAATAGATTATGAGAAAATGCACTATGGCCAATTTCTTCTACAGTTACTGGAATATCAACGCTTGTGAGTTGATTATCATAAAATGCATATGGATCAATTGTTAAGATGTTATCTGGGATATCAATGCTTGTAAGCATATTATATCTAAATACACCTTCTGTTAATATATCAATTGTTGTTGGTATATCAACACTTGTTAATTGATTATCTGAAAATGCATAAGCACCAATATATTCTATTGAATCATTAAATGTGATATTAGTTAACAGATTCCCACTAAATGCAGCTAGTTCTATACTTACTAGCCCTTCTGGCATCACAATTGATGTTAAGTTATTTGAACGAAAAGCATCTTCTCCAATAATAGTAACGGAACTTGGCAAGATCACACTTTCTAACCCGCAATTAATAAATGCAGCTTCCCCAATCTTGCTTACTGCGATATAATTAATCAATGATGGTATCATTAAATTAACTTCGCTACCTATATAATCAACGATGGTATGTGTTATAGGATCAAACACATAACCTTGATCAATAACATATGCTGGATTTAATTCTCGTGCAAACCCTAAGTCTTCCCAAACATCGCTAAATCTTGTTTCATCACCTAAAATGGTTATATTTGAAATATCATTCCATGCAAATGCACCATTTCCAATTTCAAGCACAGATGCTGGAATTGTTATAGATGTAAACTCATTATACATAAATGCACAGTAACCGACCATCTCCACTGAATCAGGGATAGTAAGCGTTGTTAAAACATTTGTTGCAAACGCACCTGGTCCAATCGTTACAATTGATTCAGGTAGTGTCAAGGATGCTAATAGATTATTTGAAAATGCATAAGCACCAATCTCAGTTACGCTATTTGGAATGCTCACACTCGTAAGACTAAGCGATTGATATGCATGACCTCCAATATGTGTAACTGTTACACCATTGATAATGCTAGGTATGATAACATCTTTATCTTGTCCAACATATTTTAAGATTGTACCTGTAGTTTCATCAAAATAAATATCATTTAAAAATGTCACTGATTGATTTAAATCAAACGTAAAACCAATATCTTCCCATACATCATTAAATCTATTTTGAACACCAAGGATATTCACTTCATTTATACCATTGACTGAAAAACAATAATCACCTATATAATTAACTGATTCAGGTATTGTTATACTTGTGATTTGATTACGTATAAAAGCTTGCGCATCAATATGAGTGAGTGCCTCTGGTAATGTAACACTTGTTAAAAGGTTTTCAGCAAATGCACGATATCCAATATAAGTGACTGTATCTGGTATAGAAACACTTGTTAAATGAAGTAGTGAAAAAGCATAATCATCAATGCGCGTCACGGCTACACCATCAATAGTATTAGGAATGATGATATCTTTTTCCGTACCTCTATAATCGTAAATTGTACCTGTCTCTTTATCAAATATAAAATTAGAAACGTCCACATATGTTGGATTCAAATATCTTTGGAAACCTATATCAAGCCATACATCATTAAATCTTGATACATCGCCCAAGATCGTAATTTCATCAAAGAAATTATTAGCAAATGCTAAATCTCCAATCGATACAATACTATCTGGAATGACAAGCGTCTTTAAATCTTTATCTCTAAATGCATGATCACCAATATGCGTTACTGCTACACCATTGATCATGCTAGGAATTTCTATATCAGAACGTCCACCCACATAATCAGTGATGATGATTTCGCTATCTGATAAATATTCATAAATAAATACACTTGGTACGAAATGTGGATATAGTGTTACATCTGCATTTGGCATTGTGTCTAAATCAAATAAGATAGTACAATCTTGATCTAAATACCATCCTGTAAACATATATCCATCTTTACTTAATACTGGTGATTCAATATCACTAAGATCACTATCATAACGATAAGTATTCGTTTCAAAAACTGATAAATCTTCATTTAAGTAATTGATGTCATACTCAGTCATTGTCCATAGACCATAAAGCATAACATCACCACTTGGCATATGTGTATCATTAAATGGTTTTGTTAAATCGCCATCAATAAACCAACCACTAAATGTATACCCTTCTCTTTCAAGCGAGTTTGACATGATTTCTTCATTAAAATCATAAGTGACTTCATTTTCCTCGATAAGCTTAGCTTCTAGTATGCTAAGCTTTAAAGGACTAACTAATTCATCAGTCGTATCTATACCTAATCTTCCTGATGTATTTCTACCCCATACATAAACGTTTTGTTTATTAGTAGTTACAAATGAATAAGAGGCTCTACTTGATAGACTAATAATTTTTTCATCTACTGCTAAATCAAATTGATCTGTTACATCAATTGGTACATAACTATCTAAGGTTGTTCCATCACCTAGTTGTTGATATCTATTCCAACCCCATGTAAAGATACGTCCAGAAGAAGATAGTGCTGATGTGAAATAGACACCTATATTTATATCTATAATCATTTCGCCTTCTTCTAAATTAAATTGACTGGTGATATCCACAGGCATTGTTCTTTCAATGGTTGTTCCATCACCTAATTCACCATTTACATTCCATCCCCATGTAAACACGCGACCAGTTGATGTAATTGCTGCAGCATTAGATGCGACTTCTGTAACCTTTAAAATATATTCGCCTTCTTCTAAATTAAAGCTATCTGTAGCATCAAAAGCTGTGCTATGGTTATTTCTTGTACCATCTAAGACTTGTCCTCGATCGTTCCAGCCCCATATCAAAATGCGGTGATTTGAAGTTAATAAGACAGTATTTGAATTACCGCCTACAAGGTCTATGATACCTTCGTTTTCATCAAGTGATAGTGTATCTGTGATATCTGTTGGTGTAAGTCTATTTTTGACTGTATGATCTTCATCTAAGTAATTGCCCCATTGAAATAATCTATTTTGTGAAGTAATCGCAAATGAATTACCATACCCAAGTCTAACATGCACAATCGCTTCATCATTTTCTAAGTTAAATTGATTCGTGATATCCTTTGGCACAATCACGTTTACTGCCGTACCATCACCAATACATCCAGCGTTATTAAGTCCCCACATAAACACTCTACCGTTTGATGTAAGTGCGCTTGAGTGATGGAGACCTAAAGATATTTCAATAATTTTTTCATCATCACTTAACCCCAAAAATGATGTTATCTCCATTGGTTTATTCATGATTCTTGTATCTGAATTGATGCCTAATTGGCCATAAAGATTGCCACCCCACATCAATAGTCTGCCACTAGAAGTTAAAATCGCTGAATGGTATTCGCCTTGTTCTAGTTGTAAGATATGCTCTCCTGGTAACAATAGTTGTTCAATACTTTCATCTTCATATCCATATTGTGCATAAGTAATTTTATATGTGTTGATAGACCAATGTGCTTCTAGTAAAAGATTTTCAACAATAGGTTCATCAAATGAAAAAGTTTCATCTTCAAGATACCAACCATCAAAAGTATAACCTTCCCTTACTGGTTCTACTGGTTCTGTTGATAAATGCCCATCCATGACTTCTTGACTATCTATGCTTGTTTCTGTTTTTGTGTCAAAAGCAACAGTATATGTACTTAGTGCCATCCATTTGGCATATAGTGTTAAATCATTTTCCACCAAATGGTCTTCAACATTTTCTAAACTAAATGCTTCAGATAATGCACTATCAAAATACCACCCATCAAAAGTATAGCCATCTCTTGTTGGTTCATTAAGTAGGCTAATATCTTCTAAATCATCTACTTGTAGTTGGTTAACTGCTGTACCCCCATTTGATTCAAAAGCTATTTCATATGGTCCTGAATCTCCACATCCAACTAAAATGAACGCGAGTACAAAAATGATTAAACCTGTAATTATTTTTCCCTTCATTATGTTCTTTCCTCCCTTTTTAAAACAAAAGACTTATTATCTTAATTTAAAATTTATATGAATTCCAATGCTTACACGGCAAAAGGTCCAATATTTTGGACCCTTTAGTTTATGCTGTTGGTTTTGATGAAAGGGGAAATCCTATATCTTCCCAATCATCGTTAAATCTAGTTTCGTCACCAAGAATATGTACTTCAGTGAGAAGATTGTTATTAAAAACATCACTTTCAATACTTATAACACTTGCTGGTATTGTAATCGTTTCAAGTTCATTAGATTGAAATGCTGAAAAGCCTATCACCATAAGTGAATCAGACAATATAAGTGATGTTATATCATTGTCCCTAAATGCGAAATTATCAATTCTTAACACACTATTAGGTATAACGACTTCTGTTAGTTTGTTTCTGCTAAATGCACCAAAATCAATATTTGTCACACTATTTGGAATAATGACTTCAGTAAGGTTATTTCTCGTAAATGCATATTCACCAATCACAAACACTGTATCAGGAATTTCAATCCTAGTAAGTAAATTATCACTAAATAATCCTTGTGGGATAACTGCCATATACTCTGGAATATCCACATCTTCTAAAAGATTAAAACTAAACGCAAAATCACCAATTTCAATTTTAGTATCTGGGAAAGTCACACTTGCAATTTTATTATCTCTAAAAGCGCCATGTTCAACCACTTCTAATGTATCAGGAAGCACAACTTCAGTGATTAAATTCCCTGAAAATGCATATACACCAATGACTTTAATATTTGCTGGAATTGTAATGGATGTTAAAAGATTGGAACCAAAAACACCCTCATTTAGTATTTCTATAGTTGTCGGAATATCAACAGTAGAAAGTAAGTTCCCTGAAAATGCATAATCGCCAATATATTCAATCGCATTTGGCAATGCAACTGATGTGAGTCCATTACCAGAAAACGCTTGATCGCCAATACTTTTAACACTATTTGGAATCATTAATGTTGTTATGTTGTTACCTGTAAATGCACTATCACCAATACTTACAATAGTATCTGGCAATGTAAGACTAGATATTTTAAAGCTATCATCATTTAATGTAAATACCACATAAAATGCATGGTCCCCAATATGAGACACTTCAACGCCATTGATTTCCCTAGGTATTACAAGATTTTCCTCTGCGCCAATATAATCAACAATCGTACCTGTATTTGGATCAAATATAAATCCATCAACAGTCACATACGATTGATTAGCTGAATCGATTAAATGCAAATCATGCCATATATCATTAAATCTTAAAGGATCTCCAGCTATAGTCACATCAGTGATTTGATTATAACCAAAAGCCCATCCACCAATCGTTTCAACTGATTCAGGAATATGAATTTCTGTTAGATCATTGATATAGAATGCACTAAAACCTATAGAGACTAATCCATTTGATAATGTAACACTTGAAAGTTGATTATATGAAAAAGCATTCTCTTCAATTGAAATGACTGAATCGGGTATGACAATACTTGTTAAATCATTATTTCTAAAAGCGTTGCTTCCTATCGTTATGATAGAACTAGGCATTTCAACACTTGTTAAATTTTTTGCACTAAGCGCATATGCACCAATTGAAGTTACAGCTATGCCGTTGATTGAGGATGGAATAACCAAATTGACTTCACTGCCTATATAGTCTTTTATTGTACCTGATGTTTCATCAAATAAAATGCCATCTTGATTAACATATGAAACATTAAGTGCACTATCAAAACCAATTAATTCCCAAACATCATTAAATCTAGATGTATCACCTAAGACTTCAACACTTGAGATTTGATTATATGAAAAAGCATACGCTTCAATTGTAACAATTGTTTCAGGTATAGAAACACTTGTTAAACCTCTTCTATTAAATGCATTTTCATGAATGCCTAATACTTCTAATCCACCAATCATACTTGGTATAACAATTTCTGTTTCTCCACCATCATAACTATTTATCATTTGTGATACAGGATTGAAGTAGAATCCGTCTTCATGGATATATGTAGGATTATCATTACTCAAAAATCCAATGTATTCCCAAACATCATTAAATCTAGTTTGATCGCCTAAAATAATAATTTCTTCATAATCATTATTCCCAAAAGCTAAATGTCCAACATTTATTAATGTCTCTGGAATAGTGATACTTGTTATATTGCTAAATCTTAATGCATAATCTTCGATGGTTGTTACTGTTCTTCCGTTAATCGTCTCTGGAATAACAACTATCGGTGATCCACCCAAATAATCAGTAATCATCACTTCATCTTCGTTAATATATTCATAAATTAAATAACTAAACGCATATTGTGGATAAACTGTGATATCTTCAGCTGGCATTAATTGTTCATCAAAAGGTATCGTGAATGCTTCATCTAAAAACCACCCTATAAATTGAAAACCGTCTTTTTCAATGATTGGACAAGCAACATTTGATAAATCAGTTTGATATGCAATGGTATTTGTTTCAATCACATTATGTTCACTATTTACAAAATCAACATCATATCGATTTGCATCCCATTTTGCATATAGAGTCATATTTCCTGTAACAGGATTATCAAATGACCATAATGCATCATCACTGGTATACCATCCATTAAATGTATATCCATCTCTTGAAAGAGCATCGGGTTCATCAATTGATTCGCCATCTAAAATAACTTGATTTTCAATTGAATCATCTGTAGCACTTTCAAAACTAACTGTATATTCAATCACTTCTTGTTCCCATTTAGCATATAATGTTAATTCATTAATGATTGGATGTTCTGCTAAAGCCTCTATACTAAAAGGTTCATTAAATGTTTCATCATCGAAAAACCATCCAGAAAAAATATAGCCATCTCTAGTTGGTTCATCCAAACTTGTAATATTTATATTACTATCCGTTTCATAAGATTCAATTTTACTCCCACCATTTGTTTCAAAATTTATCGTAATCGTAGTGTCTGTACAAGCTGTTAGAAAAAACAATGAAGCAGTGAAAGCAATTATAAAGAGCATGCGTTTCATGTACTTTCCCCTATCGTTTTTTATTTATACAAAATATACTTTAAATATATCATAAACCGGTTTCATAAACCACCTTGTTTTATATATTTATATAGAAAAACGTTTTTCAGGAAACAATAGGAAACATCAAATCTTGATCTAGCTAAAAAGCATGGTTTCTTTTAATTATTAATTTCATAATCATTCATAAAATCGGTTCAACTTTTTTGTGTCTTTTTCATACTAAATGTTTTATATAAAAAAATAGCGCTAAGTCTAGTCAGCACTATTTTTTCCTACATTTGATTTATACTTGTGATAAAGTTTTAAGTAAATTATAGCAAAATTGATGATTATCTTTGTTAAAAGCAAAAGGGCTCTCCAAAATTTCATCAATCTGTTTGCTATACCAATCAAACAACCGATTAACCACTTTTAAGAAATTTTCTCTTTGCTCATAATAACTTGTCGTAAGTAGCTTTTCGGCATAACTTTTAATAAAGCAATCATTTGTATAGTCAATGATTGTTCTACTAATCCCCTCTAATTCAAATTCAA
Source organism: Acholeplasmataceae bacterium (assembly GCA_963678355.1). Taxonomy (GTDB): domain Bacteria; phylum Bacillota_I; class Bacilli_A; order Acholeplasmatales; family Acholeplasmataceae; genus WOFB19. The sequence continues at coordinate 1,348,193 of OY782823.1, forward strand.
TAATATCTTCTATATTCATACAACTTTCCTTCTTCTTCTTATCTCTTAGATACCAAGCGAAAATGCAGTTCATATTGAACCTACATCTCCTACTCTCTAGTTTGTCATTTTTTGTCTTTTGAGATATAATGATTTAAGGTCTAGTGACTTCTATAGGTGCATAAGGCATAGAGTCATATTCAGCGGAAACTTCTACTGAATTGAACATCATCATCGTGCATAAAGACGCAATGAGAATAAAGAGAGTTAGTATCTTTTTTCTCATTATATTTCCTCCGTGCATATAGAATACACTGGCGGTTAATCTTATAACAGGACACCTAATGTCCGTATTTTAGGAGAACATTATGAAATTGGAACAAAGTCTTTTACAAAGCTATCATTTAGACAATATTAGAATCAAAAGAGGCATGACTGTTGAACAATTAACCGAAGGTATTTGTACAGATAGACAATATCGAAGATATGTATCTGGTGATAGCGTCCTGCGTTTGGATATGCTCAATAAATTTTGTGACAAACTAAACATAGGCATTAATGATTTTTTTTATAGTCTCGTACAAAAAGACCACCTCGTCTATACAGATTTGGTAGCAGCTTATCGAGCTTTAAACAATAATCAATTTGATTTATGTATTGATATTTTGAAAAAGATTAATGTTGATTTACTTGATTTAAGTAATAAAAACTTCTATGATTTCATATATTTAAAACTACAACACGTGAAAAAAGAATTATCCGATATCAATGTCATGTCAAAATTAATTGAGTCAAACATATATGATAATCTTTTTAAAACTGAAATCTACGACTTTATCGATATCTTATATATCGATTTAATATCTCAAATTGAAGTCAAGACGAAAAAAAAGGACGCATTTAATCTCTTAGTTAAATTATTAAACGCTCCTGAAGATATGTATATTAGTACTGAAAATAAATTTTTGTTACCACCAATTTTCGCTAATACTTCTATTATATTAGGAAGGCTAAATGAAATTGATGAATCCTTAGCTGTTGCTAAAAGAGGCATTGAGTTTTGTCTAAATCAAAAATTATCTCATGCATTGCCTAATCTATATTATGTTGAAATGTTAGGATATAGAGCAAACGACAGAAAAGAAGAAATGTATGTTTCTGCCGTTAAATGCTTATCCTCATGTATTGCCAATAACATGCATTTATATAAAATATTTTATGATTTAATAAAATCAGATCTTGGCATTGATCCTTTAGACTTATTTAAGCATGTTAATTTGTAATTGATTACTATTTCTATTAAAGCAGACATCAGAATTAGTTCCTTAAAAACGGACACTAATAAAAAAGAGACTGAAGAGCTTGAGTCCTATACTCTATAGGAGCGAGCTCTTTTATTTTTTCTTGTAAACGCTCGTTGTTATAATAACACATATAATTTTCAATCACAGTATAGACATTTGATTTATATAGATGTTTTTCTCTATAAATGCATTCTGTCTTTAAAATTGCGAAAAATGATTCAATTGGAGCGTTATCAACACTACTACCTTTAGCTGATATAGATTGGATCACGCCTTCAGATAATAATTTCTCTCGATAAAATTGATGGGTAAAATGCCATCCTTGATCCGAATGCATAATCAATGATGTTCTTTGATTGTAAGGTATATTTGTGAATGCCTTATCTAATGTATCTAGAACTAACCTTAAATCTATGCTTTCTGATAGTTGCCATGCGATGATGGATTTATCGTATAAATCTTTGATCGCACATAGATAACTAAGTCCATCTCTTAAAAAGATATAAGATATATCAATCGACCATTTCTCGTTGGGTTTATTTGTGGTAAAATCTCTTTGTAAAACATTGGATATATTATGGTTGCTAGCCTTTGGATATGACCTATGCTTTACGCGAACAGTGGCTATAAAGTCATTGATTCTCATATAGCGGTGTACGGTTCTATTGGTTAAAATGAGTCCGTATGCCGCTTTTATTTGCGTTCTTACAGTTCGAATCCCTCGACGATCATCTGCTTCATACATTTCTTTAACCATTTGATTAATTGCTTCATTAAATGCCTTATGTTTTGGCCTACCTAATTTTATCCAATCATAATATCCACTTTTAGAGCACCCTAATGTCTTACATAAGAGCTTAACTGGATATTTCTTCCTTAACATATCAATCACTTGATAATATGCTTTGGTTAACTTTTCTTTAGGTAGGCTAGGCATTTTTTTATATCTTCATACAGCCTCACTTTTTCTATCAACGCTTCTTTACTTAATGATGTTAAATCTTCTTCATATTTTCTTGGTCTTCCTTTTCTTGGGTTATCTTGTTTGGTTGCTTTCCCTCTGTTATCTATAACAGTGCCATATGTTTGATATTGTTTGACCCATTTATAGACTTGTGATCTGCTTCCAATATTATATCTTCTCACTATATCCATCATTTTCATATGTTGATCTAGATATAATAAAACGATTTTATTTTTCTCTTCGATACTATAGCTTTTATGTTTCTCATTCTTTCTCATTTGTATGCTCCTTTATATTGTTATTAGTATATCAAAAAAGACATACTAGATTTATTTCTAATATGTCTCTTTTTTTATCGTGTCCGTTTTAATGTAACGGATTCTCAATGTCTGTTTTTTTTTAACTGTAACAATATACTATCAAATTTTAAAAATAAATCATTAAGTAAGAAAATAACAAGATAAGCGGTAATGCAGGGATCGCATTTAACACCTTTATCTCTTTAATTTCTAACATCTGAATACCAATCATAAATATGATGACACCTGCAACACCTTTAAAATTAGCAATCGTCTCAGGTGTTAGAATTGGTGAAATCACTCTTGCTAGGAAAAACAAGAAGATAAACCAAATGAACTGAGGCACTGAAATCAATGCGACAGTCATACCTAGTGCTACAGAAAATGACAGTACTGTAACAAAATCTAATACCGATTTAGATAATAAAATCGTTGATTCTCCTGTCATGCCTTCTAGCATAGAACCATATATACCTGTACCACTAAAACAAATGATGGTTGTAATAATAATTAATTCTCTAAAATATGTATCTTTGTTTTCTTCTTCTATGTTAATTGGAAGCTTACCAACAGCTTTTTTAATGATATTTCTTAAAAAATCATGTAATCCAGTGAACTCTCCAATGATCCACCCCACGACAAGTGCGAGTACAACAATTGTTAGATTCTCAATTTCTACAATGGATAAGATACCCATACCGATAGATGTAAATCCGAAAATAACAATTAATCTTTCTTTAATATTTGAAGGAATAAATTTCCTTAAGATTGTTCCTATCGTACCGCCTAACAATACTACGCCTACGTTAACTAATATACCAACTGGCATGTTATACACCCTCTTTCAAAAAACGTAACCTTAACTATTATAGCAGTGATTGAGGAGTTATTTTTATGTAAATGTATAATGTATACGTTTACTTTTTTTATTTAAAATAGTTCTTATTTTACAAAAAAATATGTAATATATATTGTACATTTAGTCATATATATTGTATACTATACGTGAGGTGAGTTTTAATGAATCATAAAATGAAAGCGAGAAGAGTTCTCCTTGGCATGTCCCAAGCAGACCTTGCTAAAAAAATCAATGTCTCAAGACAAACGATTGTTTTAATTGAACAAGAAAAATATAATCCTTCATTAAAACTATGTCTTGCTATCTGTTATGCATTAAACACTACATTAGATGAATTATTTTGGAGGGGTGAAAATCATGAATGATGAAAGAATTCAACAAATATTAAACAAGATAAAGGGTAGACTACTGATCATCACAGCAATTTTAGCTGTAGCTGCAATGATTATAAGATATGTCTTAGGTGATCATATACCCATTCATTATGCTTTAGAAGGCTTTATATTATTAATTACTGCTATTGTTTTTATTCTAAGGGTAACGACATACAGTGATACTTTTGATGAACGCATTGAAAAATCCTATGAAACCTTTTTAGGTATCATGTTTCTTGTTATGCTCTATGGTGGATTTGCTATCCACTTCTATATCGGATCACTAGAATCAGCGGGACTTAGCGCTGGACCACATTTTATAAACATATTATTGCTCATTGGTTTAATTGTATTTGCCGTTCAACTAAAAAAACATCAAGTTTATGCAAATTACAAATGGATTGAATCATCCAAAAAAATATATATCCTTAAAAAGATAAAAAACTTTAGTATATTTGCAGTTTTTTTCTTATTAAATATTATATTTTATTTCATGAATCAAGGGGATTTACTCATAGGGTTCATTGTCATTGTATTATCAATCATTTCATTAGGATTTATTTATTTTTTCTTTGCACTATATGAAAAAAATAAATATGATCAAGAATCACTCTTGGAACAAGGGTTACGTCTCGGTCTAACTAAGAATGCAGCTTTATTTTTATTTATACCAGTGATGTTTAGAATATTGAATGCTACAATAAACTTTTTACATACAAGAGTGATATTTTTAAGCGATGACATATTTGCTGGGTATCAAATTCAATTTCTCATGCAAGTTTTAGCACTTTATGGACTTGATATAAGTATCCTTATATTATTTAGTTATTTAAGTGTTTCTTCTTATATAAAACAATTTATACCTTCACTTAAAAAATTACTGCCTTATTTATATGTGTTCATCATCATATTTTGTATAAACGCAGTCTATTCTTATGCACTTAATTTTGTTTATAGATTATTGCCGCTTATAATCTCATCTCCTGATACTATGTTGGCTACAATTGAATTACTTGTTAATATATCAAATTATTTGTTTTATGCAAGTTCCATATTACTTCTATTCATAGCGATTTATCTTTTGATTAAAAAGATTGATAAAGCATACCTACTTCTTATATATGTAATCATTCCATTAGTATCATTCTTCACTTTCAGATATGCTCATGCATTAGAAAGCGTGCCTTTAGCATTGCTTACAAACTTGCTCAATGTCACATCTATTTGTATATTATTTGGATTCTTTGTCTATCATGATCACAAAATCATCGATTTAAAACCAAAATTATATGATGAATTTGATATGTATGACTAACAATATAAAAACAGCTTTTAGGGATACCCTAGAAGCTGTTTTTTTAATATCTTTTAAATTAACTTATCTACTTTGAACTATAAGATCTAGCAGAGCCACAGTTGCTACATACACTATCGTTTGGACTCATCAAAGCCCCACAGTATATACAATACTCAGGCTTTTCATCTTCATGATTAACACTATCTCTTATAAATTTTGATCTTTCTTCTGGTTTTATTTCATTTGAAAACATCTGTTTAAAATAATAAACTGCAAAACCAGCAATGATTGCTAGTCCAACAGAGCCAATAACAAGTGATAAACTTCTATATCTACTTGCTACAATATAACTACCATCATCAGTGATGTCAAAATCCATATAATTAGAATTAATTGAATCTGTATCTGAATTTAATGGCAATCCTTCAACAACAATTTCAATCTCACCTGATTGGAATATGCTCGCAGCTTCTTCCATTGTGTATATTGAATATGTATAACCATCTTCACGCCATAAGTCATTGCCGTTATAATCTAGGTTATAGGTAATATAATACCGTCCACCTTCTCCTAAAAATTGTCCTTTAACATCTGCAATCATATATTGATCGCTATCTGCTGTTTCAATCATATTGAAATAATAGGCTTGATCATCTAGAATTTGCTCAATATCATCCATTTGTTCAAAATAAAATATCAAAGCCATGACTAAAAATCCTGCAATGGTTAACATCGTTCTAATCGTTTTTGACATTGTGTAATATCGATATGAACCTACTGAATAACTTCTGCCCATAAACGTATATCTATGTGGTGTATGATGAACATCGTAACGATGTGTAAATGCCTTACTAGGCGTTCTAGAAGAACCACCTCCAAAGCTAGATCCTCCTGAGTGTCCCCCACTGCTTCCACCGTGTGATCCTGATGGCATAATATTCCCTCCTTATATAACTAAACATCGATGTTTTAAATAAAGATGTATGATTTTATCATTATACCATATCCTATGTATAGATTAAAAAGTATACAAAAAGGCTGAATTCCATTTATAGAAATTCAGCCTTATAATTTTTTATGATATATTTTTATCTAATACTTTTTTCTTTTGACCGAGTGTCAAGAAATATCCATAGCCACCGACAGACAAAATCATCACAATCAATCTATATGGTAGTGGCATTATCCAATGATAACTTGCTCTATCTGAGACAGTACCTAAAGCTATAGAATTATAATTAATGGAGATAAATTCAGACACACCATCTCTTGGAATGATCAACTTAGCAGAGTCAATTCTATTAAATGACTCATCATAATATAAGAAATTACGGACCTTTTGAAAATCGCTATTGTATATTTGTCCACGAATCGCATAATAATCATCATCTATAAAATAAAAATCATAAGGTGCATTGATATGCATGTCTCTTAGTCGATCATTTTCATATTTATATATAGCTACATCATTCTTGCAGATGACTGTTGGATTCAACGCAAACTTATCCTTCCTATAAAATTCCATCGGACTATCCATAAATTCTAAAAACCAATGATCTAAATCAAAATTTTGATCAAATAAACCAAGATGATAAGTTGCTTCACCATTTATGATATGTTCAGTATCAGTTATAGATACCATATACATCGTTTGATATTCATATCGAACCTCAACCATATCGTCAATTAAATGATCAACTGATCCCATTTTATGAATACTGTCATCTTGATAAATATATATATCACTTTCTTCATCGCTTCTTGAAATATTGACAAGATAAATAAATCCATCAAATTCATACATATCAAAATTATTATTATTTTCAAACAATAATTCAAGTGACTCCTCTTCTAAGTTTAATTTATAGAGTTGAAACTTCTCTAGATCATCATTAAATGTTGATAGATAAAGATCTCCAAAATGTTCCACTAAATCTTGAACAACAATACCATCTGTTGATATCGTATAAGGTTGAAATCCAGGATCATAAGTTTCCGTTAAATTAAAAACATCAATATCAGCTTCGTATTCATGATATATGAGTGCATATTCAACAAATTCATCATGATACTTCACTACTTCAACTGGATCTGTTATTGGATAATTGATATCATTAATGCTATATGCGTTAAAGTTAGCACCTCTGATGACAAAATACTCGCTAAAGTTAGGTATCATATAAGCAATAGATAAAACTAGTACAGCTACTGTAATATAAATATATTGTTTTTTTCTATTAGACACTTTTACGAACATCATCACAAGCAGCGATAAGATAAGTGCTAAAACACTATAGAATAAATTCATTGTATAAGGTTGTTCAATCAAAAGAAACAAGCTCATACCGATGATTGTAGCGAACATACCTAAAACAGAAATCACATATCTTAATATTGCCATTTGCTTTTTATATCGTTTTTCATCAGACGCTCTTACTGTAAAATCTTCAATTGGGATACGATATAACTCTGCAAGTTGTTCAAACATATCTTGATCTGGTACACTTTTCCCTTTTTCCCAGTCTTTGATTAACTGTGATGATACTTTTAAATGTTCACTTAACTCTTCAATTGAATAAACATTTTCTTTACGCAAATCCTTTAATCTATTTGAAATACTTTTCATGTGTCCCCCTATATTTATAATTGACGTATTAATGTTAAATTTATTATAACATATAAACACACATTTTATCTTTCATCTTAAGCAAATATTTATCCCTTTTTTTTCATAAAAAATATGACTCCTCTAAATTAAATACTACATATACTTTGTAGACATTATTTTATGAGAAATCACATTTTTTATTGTTTATATTTAATTTTAAATGAATGGTTCTTACCAGTCTCTATCTTCTAGCGTAATATCATAATCAAAATCAAATCCTAATGCAATCGAACGGTCTTCGATGAACTGATAAATCATTTCACGCTCATCAGTTTCTATTAGCGCATATTGGGAATCCATATTTAATTGGTTAAGTTTAAGCACATATGCTTTCACTTGTTCTAAATATAGATCTTTTTCTTTTAACCCCTCTGTTAGTGCATAGAAATCTTTTGAGTATTTAACAAATAATACAATCGCTTCTTTTATTTCATCCGTATCATTTTCAGCAAATGTTTGATACTCAATCATCATCATAGCAATATCTTCTATTGTGTCGTACATAATGTTCTCCTTTTAACTGTTTGGTTTGTAAGAGCTTGTTGATCCACATGATGGGCATTTCCCATCATAAAGATCCATAACACTACCACAATTGATGCAATATTCTACATCTTTTTCATGGTCGTTTTCTAAAGTAGATTTTAAGTATTTAGATTTTTCACTATCTGAAATCTTATATGAAATTGAAGTTTTATAATAATATATAATACTTCCTACTAAAGTAGCTAAGGAGATTGTGCCAATAATGATAGAAGCCATTCTTAGGCGAGTAGCGTTTATATAAGTCCCATCATCACTTAAATCATAATCCATATAATCTGCATTAATTGAATCTGTATCAGATGTTAATGGAAGATATTCAACAACGATCTCTAATGTTCTTGATAACACAATAGCATCAGCCTCTGCTTTTGAGTAGATCATATATGTATATCCATCTTCTGGCCAAAGTTTTCTACCGTTGTTCTCTAAATTATATGAAATGTAATACTTTCCAGCATCACCTATAAACATACCAGAAACAGTTCCTATCATATACTGATCATGATCAGCATTTTCAATCATCTTAAAATAATAATCTTGATCTGCTCTTATTTGATTGATGTGTGATTGTTGTGTAATAAATATTAAAAGCATGATGATAAATAATATAGATGCAACAACAATCAAATATCCTAATTGAAAAATACCTCCACCCATATAAGATTTTGGTTTATGTATACCGCTTTTACGCATATACACTCTATTATATTTATTTATACCGCTTCGATATCTCATTGGATTTTTATGTGATCTAGCATATGGTTTACTACTAGATTTAAAACCTCCAAAATTATGGCCCCCATGACCTCCACCGCGTGAACCTGATGGCATAAAATCCCCTCCTAATGTATTTATGTCATTACTAGTATAGTGACAACAGTTTAAATTATTATAACATAGAAATTATATATACTTTCAGATTCCTTATAATCATAGAGATCTAATTCTAATGAACTTCTTAATCGTATATATGCGATTAATAGTTGTACAATTTAAAGATTCAATTACTAAAATTATATTTAATCAATGATGAATTTATATATTAAAAAGCCGATAAAAGTCATCGGCTTATTTATAATTATTTATACATTGAAAACTTTTGTATATGTTTAAATGTAGTGTCGTTAAAGCGACGTCTATCTACTACCATTTTTTTAACATTGTCTAATATAATTTAGAATTCACTTTATTATAACTGACTCTCAATTAAATCAATAATTTCTTGAATCAATTCATTATCTTCGGTTAAGAATTGATTAACATTTTGAGATAAAATGCTCTTAACAGAATCCTCATTTCTAAGTTGATTTGTTGTTGCTTGAAAGAAATCATCTTTATTTTCTGGCATACTTTGCAATGTTATTCCTAATAATTGGTTTAGAGTTTCAAGAGGACAATACATTTCTATTATATCTTTCTTTATAGCGTGATCAACATCTAAAGAGTCACCATCTTTAATTATTATCACTCGTTTGCCTGCAGAAACCAAATGCTCTTTTATATGCTCTATATGATCGCACCCTCCGCCTGGTAATACAATAAAACTTTCTTGTGAATTGTATATTTGCAAAACTTTGTTTATCCATGGAATATCATACTTGCCTTCAACTAATAAAAAATATGAATTTCCTGTATTATCTAAAGATTCAATTAAACTACTTAAAGTATTATAATTTTCACTATATCTTGGTAAAATACTCATTCCTCCTGAAACCTCTACTATTTTTACCGAATGAGTCGTAAGTAATGTTTGCCCAAATCTCCCATTTATAATATTAATCAATTCTCTTACATTAACTACTGATAAAGAATTTTCTATCTCATCAACTCCTAATATTACACTATTATATATGCCTTTAGTCAATAATGAATAAGTTACATTCTTTTTATAACCTGAACCTCTTCCATCTAGTGGAATTCCAGATGAACTTAGTGCGTATTTTAATGCACTATCAATTTTTAAATTAGATTCAGAACTGAATTCTGTCGTTTCAGAATTCACAACAATGAAAGATGGATCTATTGTATTAATGACTTCTTGCATTGAATCATCCATTACTGTTTTCAGAGTTTGAATTAATTCTGTAGGAATATTATTAATAGATTTAGCTATTGCCAAGTCTGTGATTAGTTTAGAAGGGTCACTATAGTCAGATTTTAGAAATACATAACTTATTCCGGTTAAATCTTCAGGATTACCAACTTCAAATCTTTCTTTTTTAGTTTTACCAATATAACTTTTTTTGTAAAACTTATTACCAATCAATATCCCAATTTCAACATTTTCGTCATTATTTCTCACTAAATTAACATTGGGAATCTTATCGTAATTAAAAAATATATCCAGTGCTTCTAGTATAGTTGATTTTCCAGAATCATTATCTCCTAATATTAAATTGTTTTTTTGAATACTTATAGTTTCTTTTTCATATTTCTTAAAATTTTTAATAAATATACTGTTTATCATTATTTTTCTTCCCCCAAAGTATTTACCTTTTTAATTTTATTGTTTAATGATCTTATTGAAAATCCTTCAATTTTATTTCTAATAGTTCTTAGATGTGAATTAGTAATAACATCTGCGAAACCGATGATAGCATTTGCTTCATCAGTAATTTTATTAGCCTTTATTTTAATATCTCTAAGGTTATTATTAATATTCTTTATTGAATTATTTAACAGATTATCTTTGAATTCCTCAAATTCATTTATTACAGTCTGTGCATCTTTAAAATTAATTTTCTCTAATGTCTTTTGTGTTATTATATCTGAATATTTTAGTCCAATAGATTCTATTATTCCTAATAATGTAATAAAGTAGTTAGGTCTTACAACATACATTTTTTCATATTCAGGAACCGCAAAAATCGGCGCATCAGTTTCAACATTATATTCAAGTTCACTAATCAATATTGCATATTGTAGATTCTTCTTGTTTCGATCCTCATCAAGTTTTTTATAGTGGTCTGAATTTTTCTTTTTATTTTCGGATTCTAATGATTCACTTTTCATTTCACACATTGCACTAACGAGTTCGATGGTATGTTCATTATTATTATAGACTCTAAAAATATAATCACCTTTTGTTCCTTTAGTTTCATTAGCGGATTTAACAGGAGTATTATCTTTTTCCCATGAAGATGTTTTGAAACCAAAAATATTTACAGATTTAAATTGTTCATTGCACCAATTTTCCAATTCTTCACCGATTGTTTTAACATTTCTAGATGATTTTTCTCTTTTAATTTGTTCTAATTCTTTTTCTTTATCCGTTATGATATCTCTTAGTAAATTTTTCGCTTCAGATAATTCAAGATTATGCTCCGCAATCTTAGTATTAATACTTTGTTTTAATGACTCTATTTCATTAGTTTTTTGTTGAATTGTTGCTTGTAAACTTTGGCTAACTTTTAAAGTTTCTCTTTCAATTTCTAAATTTTTGTTTTCTTGTAAACCGGTTATTTTCTCATTCAAAGTAGCAATTTCTTTATCTTTAGAACTAATGTTTTTATCATGTGTTCCAGTTAGTTCGAGTTTGATTCTTTCTATTTCTTTTTTGTTATCGTTCGCTAATGATTTCAATTCATTACCTTTTATTGTTAATTCTATATCTTTTAAATTTAACTTTTCTTGATATTCTAATTCTATCTTTTGCTTTTGATTCTCTAGATTTGACTCTTGATTTGTTCTTAGTACTTCTAGTGATTGTTTAAGATTACTAATTTCTTCTTTTAATACTTCCTCTTTTAATAAGTAATTTTCATGTTCTTGTTTCGTAACTTCATTTATCGCATTATCTTTATCGGCTTTTAATGATAAAGAAAGTTGTTCCATTTCATTTTCTTTATCTTTAATTTGATCTTTCAATTCAATGATTTGATTTCTAAAATCATTACTAATTTCTAGTATTTTATTTTGGTTTGCCAATTCAAGTTTGTTTTTTTCTTCATTTAGCATACTGTTATATATTGTATCGGTTGTTTGCTTTATTTTCTCTAATATAACATTTTGATCAATAGTTAAAGATTCATTCAAATCAATTAAATCCCCTTTAAAGCCATCTTCTTCGAGTTCCAAAGTTGTTTTGTCTTTCACTAAAACTCTAATTTTTTTCATTCTAAAAAACCTCCCAGTTTTTATTGAATATAAATTATAGACAAAAGTAGATAAAAATTGTTATGCCCCCACAAATTATATGTTTTATATATAAAGTATATCATGAATAGAAAAAAGTATTTTCAAAACAAGTATATTCATGGGTTTAAAAATTTTTAAGTTATCTCTTTTTTACAAGAATATCCTTATTTTGGGGTTTATGGTGCCATTAGGGTAATCGTAATTTATGCACGTGTTTTTGATATAAAAATACCTTAGTTAAGCTATTTTTATCAAAATAAGTATTCGTGATATTTCATTTTTTATAACTGTCGAAAATACCCGCACCTAAGACTATTCAGGGAAAAAACAAGCAACTTGTTGTTTCCCCCCCTTTTTAACCAATTTCAGTGCTAAAAACAGTAAAAAAGTCAATACAAATGTATCGACTTTTTGGCTTTACTAAAGTATTTATAGGCTTCTGTATGTGTATAGAAATGGTGCCGAAAAAGCGACGTCTACCTACTACCCATTATTAATCTCTGAATCATCTAAGACAAAATTATCAACAATCCTTTGCAATCTATTAATAACTTCATCATATGTCAAAATTGTAACATCCTTTAAGCTTTGTCTAAAAATCTCAAAAGATCTTCTTTTTTCTTGTTCAAGTGATGAAATCTTACCTATTACTACATAAATATTTGGATCAAAAATATATTTATTCTCTAGTTCAGTACCTTCTCTAAGACTTAATAAATTTTTCATAAATTGATTCTTTTGCTCTTTACTTTGCATAACACTTCCCACTAAATCCGTTGATGCAGGATATAAACCTCTATATTCAGATTGTACTAATGGTGTACTTGGTGTTTTTATTTCTACTAAACTCACATTATTATTTCCTGTATCATAAATAAAATCTGTGATTTTACCACCCCTATTAGTTACATTTTTACCTCCAACATACCTTTGATCTTTCATATGGTGTTCTAAAGTAGGAATAATGTATGGTAAAATATAAGAATTTTTTTCAAAAAATTCTTGAAAAAAAGATTCATCGCTGCTACCTAGATTTTCTCTTAAAATCTCAATACTTTTCCTTAATCTTTTGACATTTAAATGAATATTAGCAAAGTTTAATTGATCCATCTTTAAAAAATTTATTATGCTTTTTATATCATTGTTATCTGTTTTTTCCCAATCTATATTTTTAGTTAATTCACTTAATTTTTTAATTTTTTTCACATCTCTAATTTGAGGAAACTCTAAATAATATTTATCAAAAAAATCGAAAATCTCAGGATCTTTTTGCATATGGTCATTAATAAATTTTATAGCTCGATCTACAGATATAGGACTACTATCATTAAAAAAATCAAACTCGCTAACTTTTAAATAATCTGTATGATAAAATGGTAATCCTTCATTTGATACAATGTCTTGAAATATTTCCAAACTGGAAAGTATTTTAAAAGTTTCTTTCCTATCAATTTTAAGTTTAAATCTTTCTCCTTTTTTTAAATTGTTAATATTTATTGGTTTAATATTTTTGTCATTGGGTTTTCTTAATATTTCGAGAAAGAAGCTTACTGTTTCCTGTGGATTTTCTTCATTTTGCGATAGTGTAGGAGTTATGGTGATTAAGAAAGTATTATTTTCTCTAATTATTATGGGCTCACTCAGTTCAGCATAATCTGAATATCCTTTTTCTACCTTAAATTTTTCTATTTCCATTATTTTCTCCTTTTATTCTTACTATTAGATGGAATAAAGAATACTCTATCTGCCATAATTTTTTTTATTGGTAGTGATAAAGTAGGTATCATCATTATTGCACCTTCTATCACTTTCTTTAAACTTATTCTTGCCCTATTAGATCTACTAATTGCATCAATTGCATTAACTTCGTATTTACTTGATTCAATCAAGTAACCCATAAATTTTGCAAATGATTCAATATATCCTTTATTTAATGCATAATTAATATCAATTGAATGATAATTAGTAAAATTAAGCTTGCTCATTCCGTTCTTCTCTTTGCTTTGGAGTACAACCACTTGTACATCTTCTACATATTTCCATGATGGTAATCTATCAGAAATATCTTGAATGAACTCTATGAAACATTGGTCACTATATTCAAGATTATCGCCATTAATCCGACCAAATTTTTGCACATCTTTATATTGCCCATAAAATCCCTGAGAATATCCTATTGGATAAATATTACAGTATTTACCACTTTTATGATGTAAATAGTTAAATTTTGAGATTATTTCTTGCGAATTGTTATCACTAGGTTTAACTAATAAAAATATTACTACATGGTTGTCATCATAATTATTTTCCATTAATTCAATACCTTTAAAATTATTTATAGGTAACATATGAATTTCTCCCTCCAAACTCTATATTTCAATTATAATTATAACATCTATTTTATTAATTTCTTTTAAAACTCAAGTTAAGTTAAAGATATTGTACTAAATTTAGAATAAGTTACTAAATAAAAAACTATCAATTTTTGAAATTGATAGTGTAATAATAATAAATAATTTTAATATTGAATTTTTAATTAATAAACATACACAAATGATTGAGGTGCATATTTTACTCCAAAATCCCCTAAATTTTTCTTTTCATTGTAAACAGTGATTTTACCTAATTTATATGCAAATGCAGTATCTTTTTTCTCAAAATATTCCATAAATTTTTCTTTTGAAATACCGGCATAATCTTTGGTCTCTTCCCACAATTTTTCTTTAGACATTTCTAAAATTCCACTTATTTCAGCTTCAGCTACTACTTTTTTAGTAGGCAATGTGCAATAAATTATCAATTTTTTTATATCACTTTTAGCAACTCTAGTTCTAAATTCATATTTCTTTTCACCGGAAATAATTCTATCAACATATTCTTTTTTAATAGATATTAATATATTTTTCATGTTCTATCCTCTCCTAATTCCATCAATTTTTCATATGTTTCATCATCAATTAAATCAAATGAACGTGGACCTTTTAATCTTTCTATTATACCTAAATCCCATAGTTCTTTTAAAATAATTTTTTTATTAAAAGTTGTATGTTGTAATAATTTTACTACTAAAAGGCTATCTTTGTCACGAAAAAAGTTTACTAATTGCTCTTTGCTAAAAACTGATCTATTTTCACATTCATTTAACAACTGTTTTATGTTATGTATTCTAACGATTTTTTCGATCACACACATAGTAGATATTACACCTGTATAACCTGCTCTATAGGGAATGCCTTTCCTATAAATCAATACTATATCTCCTTCTTTTGCTCCATGTATATTGTATGCAAATGAGACATAAGTTTTTTGTAGTGCATATTGATAAGGTTGTTTTTTATCTTTAGTTTCTTCTCGTGAAATCACTGAATCTGGAAATAATTCAGTATGATATTCTTGTTCAATTGGCAAAAAATATTTTTTGTTTTCTTTTTTAATTAAAGGAAAATTATATTTTGAAGATTTTAAATAATTGTATTTTTCCAAATCCTTTATCATCACTGTTTCACCAGTTTTGATATTTTTACAATATTTAGTAAACCCCCAAGACTCTAATAAGCCAACTAACGGTTTAACTGATTCTATATTTTCAAAAATTGTTACATAAACTTCTTTTACTTTTCTTTTGACTGCATTGTCAATGATGATTTTTATAAATCTTTCTCCCAATCTATAGCCACCTGATAATACTTTAAAAGTTCCGATTTTCAGTCTTTTCTTAGGTGGAAATATTTTATCAAAATCACTATATACTTCTCTCTCATCTTCAGTCTTAATATATAAAAATCCTTCTAAACTTGATTTCCCGTTAACTACATATGCTTTTTCATTTTGCTTTGCTTTTTTGGTATACCACAAATCAAATCCTTCATAGTTTTGTCTAAAGAAATCAAAAAAAGGATCTATCAAATTTACATCTTTAAAATAAACCTCATCAACACTAAGTACTCTATACTTAACTAAATCAGGGTGATTTTCTCTATAATGCAATATATACTCATCAATTGTAAATACTCTAGATCTAATCAACAAAACGTTGGCTTTTTGAAGCATTTTTTTATCTTCAGTAACCAACACATCAATTACATTACTATATACTTGATATAAAAGTTCATTATCAATCAAATCATTTTGTGTTTTTGTTAAATGCGCTATCTTTTTATCAAAATCGCCATCATGTTTAGTAAATTCATTAATTATATTATATGCATTTAGTTTTGCATTAATTATTTCAACTTGTTTACCATCATGATATTTACCTATTTCTGTAAAGCAAGAAGGATGTATGAATTTGTCCAATTTTTCTTTATCAACGCAAAAAAATAGTCTTGCAACTGATTCATTTGGTATTTGAGGATTTTCACGTTCTATAATAATATTTGTATCAAATAGTACTGATTTCAATATTTCCCCCTCCAATAAAATAACAATAACTTTTATAAAATAATTATACCTTAATAACAAGAATATTCATAGGTCCAAAAAATTACAAGTTACCTCATTTTTGCAACGATATCCTTATTTTGGGTTTTATGGTGCCGTTAGGGTAATCGTAATTTAGGCACTAGTTTTTGATATAAAAATGCCTTAGTTAAGTTATTCTTATCAAAATTAATATTCATGATATTTCATTTTTTTAACTATCAAAAATACCCGCACCTAAGACTTTCTAGGGGAAAAATAAGTAAAACGTAATTTTTGACTTCTTTTCAGGGTAATAACATTAAAAAAATCGATAAAAATTTATCGACTTTTTGGCTCTATTAAAGTATTTATAGGCTTTTGTATGTGTATAAAAATGGTGCCGAAAATAGGACTCGAACCTACGACCTGCTGATTACGAGACAGCTGCTCTACCACCTGAGCTATTTCGGCATGAAAGAATTAAAAATATTTCTTTTTAACTCTTTTGTGTGCATAAAATCTTAATGCTTCTTTATACACTTTAATATCAATACTACCACTAACGGCTTGTTCCCCGTCCGTATTCCAAATCACTTCATCATTAGTTTTTATATTAAAGAAAGATGATGCTACATGATAATCTTCTTTTAATTTTCTGCCACCTCTAAAGAAAGATGATAAATATCTGACTCTTCTAAATCTTCTTTTTCTAGTGAATATTCTAAGTTCAAATAAGCCATCGTTTAACTTAGATTTAGAAAAGTTAATAAGTCTCATGCCACCGACTCTATTACTACTTAAGCCCATGACCATCATACATTCAGTTTTTAGCACACCTGCATCATGCTCAATTTCAACACTATACTTATAGTCTTTTGCTAAATCTTTCATGCCTTCAAAGATATATGCAAGATATCCATATCTGTTTAAAGCACGTCTTGAAATATCATAACTGATCTTAGATAATACACCACTTGCTGCAGCATATGTGAAATATCTATCATTCATCTGATTGATATCCATGGCTACAGGAAGGCTCTTAAAATACATCTTTAATGCTTTTTTATAGTTTTTAGGAATACCTAAAATAGCTGCGACATCATTAGCTGTACCACATGGGATGATACCAATAATAGGTCTTATATCTGATTTCATGACACCATTAACGACTTCGTTAATCGTGCCATCCCCGCCACATACTAAAAAGACATCATATTTGGATGCCATGTCAAATGCGTATCTTTCTAAATCATTTTTGCAAGTTGATTCATAGATATCAACTTCTTTATGATATTTTTTAAATATTTTCTTTACTTCAGGAATCTTACTTTTAAATCTTGATCTTCCGCTTACCGGATTATACATTAACAAATATTTCATAATTTTCCTCATTTCCCCCTACAACATATTTATTTTATCACAGCCTTATTTATTTGTTAACTAAATGATTTATATAAAAAAATAAAAACCCTATAAATAGGGTTCTTATCCTTTAAAGTAAGCATCTTTCAAATCATCTAAGATGACTTGATTAACGGTGTGTCCAAAATTATGTTTATATAAATCGACGGATTTCGCAGATTTATCTAACGCTTCTGCAAGTTCAATCACTTCTTCATCAGTGGCAAATGGATCATTACTTGATGCAGTAATGATGATATCGACACTGCTTTGATCAGCAAACATTCTATCTCTTTCAATAAATACTGGAGATAGAAGATAAGCACCTTTAATATGCATAGAAAATCTATGTAACATCGCGATCGCGATATTCGCACCATTAGAGAATCCTAATAGATATACTTTATTAAAATCAAAGCCATATTTCTTACTTGCAAACACTATGAATTCATAGAGTTTGTTTGCTTCTCTCTCTAAACTCTCTAAATTATATTTACCAACGCCATAGCGTTCAAAGAATCTCACCATACCATTTTCTATAACATCACCTCTAACACCTAAGATATTAGCATTCGGGTCAATGTATTTAACCAGTGGCATTAAATCTGTTTCATTACCACCAGTGCCATGCAGTAAGACAAATGTATGATCGTTTTTTCCTTTTTCAAATATATGATGCATTAAACCGCTCCTTCTAACTCTTTCGCATAATAACCAAGTTTCTTAAGTAAGACTTGTAGATTTTCTATCTCATCATCAGATAAAACATCAAAAACCTTTTCCATTTGTTCATAGTGTTCTGGAATGATCTTAAATGTATACTTAAATCCTTCATTGGTTAAACGAATAAGAAAGTTTCTCTTATCTTCTTCATTTTTTACGCGTTCAATCAATTTCTTTTGGCATAGTTGATCAAGGACATAAGTCATTGATGAACTAGGAATTAATACGCGTTCTCTTAATTCTTTAATGGTCATTCTTCCCTTTTGATGTAATGCTTCTAAAACACCAAACTCTGTCATGTTGCATGTATAAGATTTTATTTGTTCTTTTGCGATATGTTGTACACTATTTGATGTCTTTAATAAAATTGTCATTAATTTAAGTTTTTGATTTTCGTCCATATGTTTTCCCCTTTATATTAAAAGTATTCTTTTTTAATCTCTTTCGTAGATCTTACTGTATCTATATGTCTTACATATTTAGATATCTCTTCTCTTGCATTTCTGAATTTAGGAGGAAGTGCAAGTGTTTCTCCTAAGATTTCATAAGTCTCTTCATCATCAATAAATCCAGGACCTTCAGTTGCAAATTCAAATAACATACCTGGATATAATCTTGTATATAATGATTTGAAATAGAAACGATCAACAAACCCTGAATTAGGTGCGCCTATTTGTGTAAGCTTTTTAAACCATTCATGCAACATGTCTCTATCTTTTACTCTAAATGCGACATGGTGGATACCACCATATCCTTGACGTCCATTTAGCGATACTTTATCACTTACGACAATCACGGATGCCCCGTTGCCACCTTCACCCATTTCATAAAGTGTATAGTAGCCTTCTTGTCCAGCTTTTCTCATCTCAAGCACATCAGATAAAACTTGATCCATACGTTCCATTTGACTTGCTGTTAAGAATATTGGTCCAAGACCATAAATACCAAACTCATCAGGTACTGGTCCTTTATGCCAAGGTTCACCTGGTGCGACACCATGATCATCTTGATCAGAGAACAATGCATATTTTTGATTGTCAAAGTCATAGAAGAATAATACTTTTCTACCAAATAAATCTTTGATGCCTTCATGTTTAACTTCATAATGATCAAACCGTTTCACCCAATAAGTAAGTGCATCATCAGAGGGCACTCTAAATGATGATCTTGTAATCTCATTAGTGCCATGTATTGCTTGATCAATACCTTTAAAATCAAAGAATGTCATGTCTGTTCCAGCATGACCTCTGTCATCTGCAAAAAATAAATGATATGTTTGTATATCATCTTGATTAACTGTCTTCTTAACCAATCTCATCCCTAGGATATATGTAAAGAATTCATAGTTTTTCTCAGCACTTGATGTAATCGCTGTAACGTGATGAATCCCAATTAAATTTCTCATATAAGTCACCTCTTTAATGTGTACCTCTATTTTAGTTCGAATTCGAAATAATTTCAAATAATTTGCTTAAACATAAAAAAACACCCCAACTTAAATGGGGTGTCTATATTACTCTTCATAAATCTTCATTGTCTCTTGAAGTGATATCTGATCTAGTTTATGTTTTGATTGGAAACTACTTAAATAGAAAATAATAAAGTAGATTATTATACTAACAATTCCATGCCAAAAATAGAATCTCATTGGAAATAATAAATCATAAAATTGTGCAAAGAATATTTCCATAAATCTAAATGCGACAATTGAAACTGGAATAGAGATGATAAATATGACTAATCCATAAAGCATATAACCACCTAAAATCATTCGATTGATTTCTTTTTGATTATATCCCATCACTTTAAATAAACTAATATTATAATACTGATCTTCAATCGCCATAGATGTAAGAATATAGATAATCATGACGCCAATCGCGATTGATACACCAATAAAGACATAAACGAATGTCTGCATTAATTCATTCATAGAATCTGCTTGTTCAATGATATCACTATTGCTAATCACAAGATAATAATCATCTTCATTAAGTTCATGTTTTGAATAAATCATATTATAGTAATCACTGTGATTAAAAAATGCATCACCGATTGCTTCTCTATTTACATAGACAATATTACCGGTATACTCTTCTACAATATCAACAACTTTTGCAGTATAACTTAAATTACCAAAACTGATCTCTAAAGTATCTCCTACTCGATAACCTCTAGTTAAACTAATGGATTGGCTAATAATGATACCATCTTCTAATTCTGATGTAATGTTATCACCACTTCTGTCAAAGAGTGGACTTAGCGTAGAATTACTATCAAGACCTATTAAGGATGCGTCTTCACCATTGATAATGACACTATCAATGGATAATACTTTTTCTTCATCATCTAAAAGATTAAACTCATCATCATATGATGTATATCCAACATACTCGTATGGTCTTTGTTCATAGACATCATAAATCATACGATCAAATAACCCATTCATACCAAATGTGAATAACACCAAGAATCCCGCAAAAAACATCCCTATAATAAACACGATAACTTTAACAGGTGATCTAAATAATAATAACTGTTGAAGTTTTGTTGTAATCTTTCTCTTCTTTAATAATTTAGCAGCGGTCTTCGTTAATTTATTTGCATCATCAACGACTTCTGGATTTAATAGTGTTAATGGTTCTTGTCTTAACAGACGCATAATCACTAAATAACTAAGCCCAACAATAAATACAAATGGTACGATAATTGAAACAAAAATTGTTTGGAAATTTTGCATGATTGGTTGATAAGGAATTAAATAAAACTCAAGATAAATCTGCATCACAGGATATGCAGTGACATATCCTAAGAAATAACCAACAACAATCATGATTAAACTTAATATACCTACATCAATTAAATATGGTACTGCTATTTCACTGTTCTTATAACCTAGTGCTTTTAGAATACCTATTTGACTTCTTTGAGAACGAATTATTCTAGAGACAACTATTCCTACAATCATTAAAGCGATGGATGCGATTAACAAAGATATAAATATCGCCATCCCACGCCCAGCTGTTAATTCTGTATAAATAGCACCACTTCTCATATTATTAATGGTTAAAGTGATACCTGTAATATAAGGAAACTCATTTGAATCTTGATATGTATCAATGACATCTTCATCAAACTGATCTTCAGTATATCCATCTAAGAAAATACCAGCACCTTCAAACTGAACCACTTCATCAAATGCTTCAAATGCTTCATCAGAAAATAAGGCAATGGTTTGTGTCTTATTATCAATAATCATTTGTGTGCCAAACATTGATAGTGAATAATCAGGAAATAAAACAAATCCAGTAATTGTATAATCTATATCGTGAATGGTGATGTTATCACCAATGGTCATATCGTTTTTATTTGCAAATATCTCAGCTACCGCGATCTCGTGATCACCTTCAGGTTTTCTTCCTTCAACGATATAGCTTTGATTGATATCTTCCATATCTTTTAATGCTCTAAAGCGATACGCTTGATCATCAAAATTAAAATAGATATCCTTGCTTTCTCTAACTTCTAAATCAATATGGTTATAAGTATTGATAAATTTATTCACTCTTTGGTCTAATAATGTATAATAAGCATCTTCATCAATTGTTTTTACACCACTTAAGGTATAAGGTATTTGAAGTGGATCAAGCGCTTGAAACGAAGCACTATTTTGCATCAAGTATTGCATATCGTCTTCAAATAAAACATCAAGCATAGACACTGAAAAATCTTCTTGATTATGTGCCTCTAAATATTGATCCGTAGGTGCTTCAGTCCCACCAATGGCGTAGCTCATCACTGTATAAATAAAGCTACTTAACATGATAATGAGACCTAATAGAATTAATTGTAAAAATCGCTTTTTAAGCGTATTAAACGCATTCTTAAATAACATGATTAACCCCAGATGATTTCGCTTGCGCGTTTCTTATGATTGTTTTTAATAATATCTACAATTTGTCCATTATTTAATTTTACAATACGATCTGCCATCACTGAAATATTAGGATTATGTGTAATTAATACCAAAGTTGTTTGATATGTTTCATTCATGCGTTGAAGTACACCTAAAATACCTTTCGCATTTTCTTCATCAAGTGCACTGGTTGGTTCATCACAAAACATAATCTTAGGATTTTTAACAACAGCTCTAGCGATAGAGACCCTTTGTTGTTCACCACCAGATAACTGATAAGGATATTTATCAATCATTGGTAAAAGCCCTACTTGATCAATGACTGCTTCAACACCCATAGGATCATCACTAATCGCAGCACCAACTTCAACATTTTCTCTAACGCTTAAGGATTGTAGTAAATTATAGCGTTGAAAAATAAATCCAATATTTTCTCTTCTAAAAAGTGTTAAAGCTTTTGTATTCATATCACTGATGACATCATCACCGATTTGAATCAACCCATCAGTAGGAATATCTAGCCCACTACAAACATTTAATAGTGTTGACTTACCACTACCTGAAGGCCCTAATAAAACAATGACTTCACCATCTTCAATTTCAAGACTCACTTTATCCAAAGCTTTAGTCTCTACAACACCTGTTTTATAAATTTTTGTTACATCTTTTAGTTTAATGGACATATTTGATCTCCCTTAGGTCTATAGTATATTGATATATACTATTATAAGCCTATCAGTATATAAAAAACAAAAAAATAAGAGCCTATCTTTAAATAGGCCCTTATTTTAACAAAGTATATAAATGAAACAAAAATAGAAGTTTAGGAAAACACAGTGTAATATTCGCGAATCAAACAAATATCCCACCCAAGTCTATTAAGAACCCCAAGTTAGTTAACAGGCACTATGCTTTCCTACAATACTATTTTATATGATAAAACGCATTAAAAACAGGGCACATATGTCCTAAATTAATTATTTTTAAGAAAAAAGACGATTTGCATCGCCTTTTCTTCTTAGAATATTATATATGGATTGGTTTATCCACAGCACCTTCTGCCGCTTCCATCACAATCTCTGAAAGTGTAGGATGCGCGTGAATCGTATCAGCAACTTCATAAGCTGTACCTTCTAACTTCATCGTTACACCTAATTCAGCAATTAAATCTGATGCATTATATGAGAATATATGTGCACCTAAAATTTCTTTATACTTCGTACCCACAAGTAATTTAATAAATCCATCTTTTTCACCATCTGCAACTGATTTACCCACACCTGCAATCGGGAATGTTGATGCTTTATATGCTATACCTGCTTCTTTTAATGCTTTCTCTGTCTTTCCAACACTCGCAATTTCTGGTTGTCCATAAACAGCATTTGGCACTTGATCATAATCCATCTTCTTATCATGACCTAAAATATTCTCAATCGCGACAATACCTTCATGGGATGCGACATGTGCAAGCATGTACTTACCATTTAAGTCACCAATCGCGTAAACACCTTTAACACTTGTTTCTAATCTATCATTGGTATCAACAGCAGCTCTATTCATCTTTAAGTTTAAACCTTCAAAACCTTTAGAGTTTGCTCTCATACCAACAGAGACTAAAATACTATCTGCCTTAACTTTTTCTTCTTTATCGTTAAGTTTATAGATGACATCATTACCTTTAACTGCAGTCACTGCTGCACTTGTTAAGATGTTAATACCATCTCTTTTAAGTGTCTTCGTATAGGCTGATCTTACATCATCATCCATCATTGGTAAAATGCCATCTTGCATTTCAATAATGGTAACATTTGTTCCAAGTGATGAGAAGATTGTTGCAAATTCAACACCAATCACACCACCACCGATAATGACTAAATCCTTAGGTACTTCTTCAATTTGAAGCATTTCTCTAGAAGTTCTAGCAAACCCCTTTTCATAAGCTTCAACAAGTCCTGGAATTGGTGGCACTATAGGAGATGCCCCAGTTGCTAAAATTAAGTTCTTTGTTTTTAGTGTTTCATCATTAACAACAACTGTTGATTTATCTTTAACAGTCCCTAAGCCGTTATAGACTTCAACACCGTTTTTCTTAAGTAAGAAACCAACACCAGTAGTTAACTTTTTAACTACATTATTTTTACGCTTCATCATCGCGCTCCAGTCAAAGCCAACTTCGCTTGCTATTAAGCCATAATCTTTAGCATGTAAAAATTGTTTATATACTTTTGCACTCTTTAATAGTGCTTTAGTTGGAATACATCCGTGATTTAAACAAATCCCTCCAACAACTTCTTTTTCAATTAAAGCAGTTTTTAACCCATTTTGTGCTGCCTTAATGGCTGCAACATAACCACCGGGTCCACCGCCTAAAATCACTACATCATAATCCTTCATATTTTCCACCTCAGTTTGCTAAGAGCAATAATGGATCACTGATTAATTCCTTGAAATAATTTAAGAAACGTCCAGCATCTGCACCATCGATGACTCTATGATCTACAGCTAATGATAACGGTAATGAATATGCAGCTTTAATTTCGCCATCAATCACTACTGCTTTTTGACTAATCTTACCGACACCTAAAATACCAACCTCTGGATGATTGATAATTGGTGTACCTAGTGAAACATTAGCAGCACCGAAGTTTGTAATACTAAATGTTGTGTTTTGAAGTTTATCAAGTGATACCTTACGATTCTTAGTATCATTTCCCACTTCCATAATCTCTTTGGCTAATCCAAATAGAGATAATTTATCAGCATCTTTAATATTAGGTACAATCAATCCATCAGGTGTATCAACAGCCATACCTATATTATAAAACTTTTTAAGAATCATTTGTTCATTTTCTTGATCAAAGCTTGCATTAAAGTAAGGGAATTTCTTTAAAGCCATCAATGTGGCTTTAAAAATGAATGCCATATATGTCAATTTAATGCCATCTTTTTCAGCAAGTGGTTTTAATTGTTTTCTTAAAGCAACTAAGTTATCAACAACAACTTCATCCATCATCACTGTGTGTGGAATGATTTGTTTAGATAATGTCATTGATTTAACAATTGCTTTTCTAAGTCTTGAAATTGGAACGATTTCTGTATCGCCTTCACTAGATACTGACACTTTTGGTGTTTGAACACTTTGTGTAGTTGCACTACCTTTTTGAGCAAACCCTCTAATATCTTCTTTCATGACTCTACCATTAAATCCAGTACCAGGTACTTTATTAATATCAACACCTAATTCTTTAGCAAGTTGTCTTGCTACTGGTGTTGCAAGTGCTTTTTGATTAGGTTTAGCAGTTGGTGCTTCTTTATGAACTTCATCAGATGATTCGATTAGATCAGATGAAACTTCAATCTCACCAATCACACCTGCTGCTTTTTCTTCATCTTCAGCGAGTGGTTGAGTCTTTGTATGTGTTTTTCCATCATCAATTGTCACAATTACTTGACCGACAGTGATTTCATCGCCTTCTTTGAAGAAGATTTTTGAAATGGTACCATCAACAGGAGAAGGAAGTTCTGCATTAACTTTATCAGTTTCGACAATAACTAATGTATCACCGTCTTTAACCTTATCGCCAACTTTTACTTTCCATTCTAAAATCGTACCTTCATGGACACCTTCACCAACATCTGCAAACTTAAATTCATATCCACCTGTAGATGCTGCCTCAGGTTTAGTAGTCTCTTCTTTTTTAGGAGTTTCTACTTTTTCCTCTTTTGCTGGTGCATCACCATTGCCATCATTGATATCAACGATCACTTGACCGACAGTGATTTCATCACCTTCTTTAAAATATATCTTTGCAATCTTACCATCAACAGGTGATGGTAATTCTGCATTAACTTTATCTGTTTCAACGATGACTAAAGTGTCTCCATCTTTAACTTCATCGCCAACTTTTACTTTCCATTCTAAAATTTGACCTTCGTGAACCCCTTCACCAACGTCAGCGAATTTAAATTGATACATATAAATGCCTCCTATCTAAAACTTAGCGACTTTTTTAATCTCAGCCGCAATTCTTTCAGGTTGAACAAATTGATAGTGTTCAGCTCTTGCTAGTGGCACAGTAATGTCAAAACCTGTCACTCTGGTTGGTGCTGCTTCTAAATGAAGGAATGCTTTTTCATTAACGATAGACATTAATTCAGCGGCAGGACCATATGTTTTAACCGCTTCTGATACGACAACAAAGCGACCTGTCTTTTTCACTGATTCGATAATTGTTTCTTCATCAATAGGAGTAATTGTTCTTAAATCAATAAGCTCTACATTAATGTTTTCGCCTTCTAATAATTTAAGCGCTTTTTGAGTTTCTCTAACCATCGCACCCCAAGCAACAACTGTCACATCCGTACCTTCTTTAACAACCTTAGCTTTTCCAATTGGAATACGATACATTTCTTCAGGTACTTCTTGTTTACCTGAACGATATAAACGTTTAGGTTCCATAAAAATCACTGGATCTGGATCTTCAATCGCACTGATTAATAATCCTTTTGCATCATATGGTGTTGAAGGATATACAACTTTTAACCCTGGCACTGTGCCAAAGAAAGTTTCTAATGATTCACTGTGGTGTTCTAAGGCTTTAATACCGCCACCCACTGGGAAACGTACAACAATCGGTAGATTATATTTACCTCTTGAACGATTTCTAAATCTTGCCATGTGCGTAATGATTTCAGTAAATGCAGGGAATGTAAAACCATCAAATTGAATTTCAGCAACTGGACGTAGTCCATTGATTGCCATACCTACTGCAGAACCAGCAATTGCTGCTTCAGCAATCGGTGTATCAAAGACTCTGTCTTCGCCATATTTCTTTTGAAGTCCAGCAGTTACTCTAAACACACCACCTTCAAAACCTGTATCTTCACCAAAAACAACAACGCCTTTATCGTCTTCTAGTTTTTGATCTAATGCTTCTTTAATCGCAGATAATAAATTAATTACAGCCATAATTATTTACCTCCCTCTTCTAAGAACTTCTTGTAGTTTTCATATTGTTCTTGTAATTGAGGTGTCATTTCTGCATAAGTATATTTAAAGATATCAAGAAGTTCAACATTTCCAGCTTCTGCTTCAACCTTTTTAAATACTTCTGTAACATATGCAGTTTTTTCTTCCTTTATTTTTTCAATCTTTGTTTTTGTTAAATATTTTTTATCAACTAAATATTTTTCAAAACGTGTCAGTGGATCTTTACCTTCCCACTCTTTTTCTTCTTCTTTAGAACGATAAATTGATGGATCATCAGAAGTTGTATGAGGTCCCATACGATAAGTTACGGCTTCAATTAAAACCGGTCCATTACCAGCACGTGCATAATCTACGGCTTCTTTAGTTGCCGCATACATCGCTAAGATATCATTACCATCAACTTGAATACCTGGAATACCAAAAGCAACTGCTTTTTGAGCTAAAGTCTTCGCTTTAGTTGCTTTCTTTCTAGGTGTAGAAATCGCGTATTGGTTATTTTGAATAACAACAACCATCGGTGCATCATAAGTCGCAGCAAAATTAAGTCCTTCATAGAACTCTCCATGTGATGTACCACCATCACCAATGGTTGCTAGGGCAACTTCATTTTTGTTTAAAATTTTAGATGCATAGGCAAGCCCTGCTGCATGATTGATTTGTGAACCGATAATGATATTCACTGGAAGTACTTTAACATCATCTGCAAAGCGACTACCTTTTTCATTACCATACCAATACGTATATAATTGTTCTAATGTTACACCACGGTATAACATAAGGTTCAATTCTCTAAATGCTGGTGAAACCCAATCCTGTGGTTCTAACGCAGCTGCTGCACCTAATTGCGCAGCTTCTTGCCCTCTGTTTGGAGCGTAAGTAAGCATACGACCTTGACGTTGGTATTGCAATGCTTTAATATCTGCAATACGTCCTAAGACCATTGTTTCATATAGATTTAACAATGTTTCTTTTTTAATCTTAGGCTCAAGCTCTTTATTGACTAAACTACCTTTCTCATCAAGAATTTGTAGTTGTTGTTCTTTAAGTGGATCATATGATTCAAATAACATAATCTCCCTCCTTTTTCAACCTTGATTATATGTTTTTAGGCATTTTCAATCAAAAACATTGCTTATGAATACGCTTACAATTAACCAGTTTATAAACCTTATATTCTAGAAAACGTTGATTATAATGCTATTTATAAACACGAATATCAAGTTAAAGCATATTTATGTACGATTTTTGTGTAAATCGTTCAATCACTATTTATGTTTCAATTAAAAAATAGTATAATATTTATATTAAGATTTCTAATGGAGGGGAAAATTATAGAATCAAAAGAGAAATCATTTAAAGAAAAACTGTGGCTGTTTTCAATGCATTTCGGTCACGCTTGTGGATGTCATCAAAAACCAGAAAGATCGTTTTTCATTAAGAACTATCAATTCTTTTTGTGTTCTAGATGCACCGGTATCTTCTTTGCTGAGATTCTATTATCACCGCTATTTTATATCTTAAATCTACACTTTGGTTTTTATACTTTACTATTTATATTGCCTCTAATCATTGATGGAAGTTTGCAGTACTTTACGTACTATGAGTCAAACAATAGACGTCGTTTAGTCACTGGCCTTCTAGCTGGTTACGGGGTAGGCATATCAGTTATTCATTTAATAGTAATAAGTATAAACTATATATTCTAAGGAGGAATAAAAACATGTCTGTATTAGATGTCTGTAAATTCGAAGGATTTTCCGACCGTCGTTGGTTGGTATACAAACATCCAAATGGTGAGTTTAACACAAAGTCTAAGCTTATCGTAGGACCTGGACAAGTCGCTGTTGTTGTTCACGGGGGAAAACTAGAAAGTATATTTGAAAGTGGTACATATACTTTAAACAGTGAAAACTTTCCTTTTCTTAAAGATTTACAAAGAAAAGCGTATGGAGCAATTCCATTTACATTGGAGGTTTACTTCGTTAATAAAACAATGAAGTTAAACATGTTATGGGGCACTAAAGACCCTATCCAGTTGCTTGATCCTAAATTTCAAGTAAAAATCAATGTTAGAGCACGTGGTCAATATGCAATGCGTATTTCTAACTATCAATTTTTAATATCTAATTTAGTAGGTTCACTTGGGGGCAAGAGTGTTGTTGATTTTGAAGTTGTTAATGACTTCTTTAGATCAATTATTAACACTAAGATTAAAACTTTAATCGCACAATATTTCATTAAAAACAAAATTAGTATTCTAGATATGTCTATGTATTTAGAAGAAATATCTAAAGAATCATTTAAAGCATTAACAAACGAGTTTGAAACTTATGGTTTAGAAATCGTTAATTTCTATTATGAAAGTATTAATATTCCAGATGAAGATCTAGATACAATCAATGATATCTTAAATAGAAATGCGGAATTCAACATTCTTGGCGACAATAGATACCGTACTTCTCGTGGTTATGATGTTTTAGAATCAGCAGCTAAAAATGAAGGTGCTGCTGGTGGTATGGCTGCTGTTGGTGTTGGTCTAGGTGTCGGTCTCGGTGCTGCTAAGCAAACAGCTGGTTTTGCGGGAGAAATGATTCCACAAAACAACTCAAACAAAAAAATGGTGCATTGTATAAAATGTAATGCGGAAATTGAAGATGATGATAAATTCTGTCCTGAATGTGGTGCACCTCAAGTGCTTCACTGCAAGACATGTAATTCTGAATTATCACCTAAAGATAAGTTCTGTCCTGAATGCGGAACGCCAGTGAAGGAAGGTTAAGACAATGAAGAAAAGATTATATTTTGGTATTATCGCTTTATTAGTTTTAGCATTCTCTCTTGTTCTAGGGTTCGTCTTAGATGGACTTGAAGATTTCGCTATTACAAATGATACAGCGACAGTTATTTATTGGGTATTTAAAGGATTAGCACTTCTAGCATTAGTTGTGGTCTATATCATGTTATCAGTTAAAAAAATGGATGCAGGTCATTACTACATCCTAATTAGAAACACACTATTATTACAAATCGCTCCATTTATCACAAGATTATTATTAATGGGCGATAGTGCACATATTGTTTGGGCTGTTATTTTCTGTTTTGTTGTTATCATTGCATACTTTGTTCTACTATTCTCATCTGATATCTTAAATGATAGAATCCAATCTGTCGAAAAAGATTTAGAAGGAAAATCAATTCCTGTTGTAGATGATGCTTCTTTCTTTGAAGAAGATGGTAAATTTAAAGGCACACAAAAGGATTAACACATGGAACATTCTATTTGTAAATCATGTGGTAATACACTTACAGAAAATCAAAAACAATGTCCATATTGTGGTACATATAACCCAAATTTTAAACAAACGATTAAAAAGCCACTTTTCACTTCTGATTATGCATCTAATGAACGTTCAAGTTCATCTGCACCTGCAAAAAAAGATAATGAGTTAAATATCTGTTTGTTAATTATTTTAATCATTGTTTTTTGGCCAGCTGCGATCATATATGCACTGGTTAAATTATCTAAGTAAACAAAAAAGCACTTCATCGAAGTGCTTTTCTTTTATCTTTATTTATTTGTTTATACTTTGTTGTAATAATAAAACCATTTCTCTAAGTGATTTTGCAGCAACTGCTGTTGATGCACCACTTGGATCAAGCATTGGTGCAAGTTCAACAATATCAGCACCTACAATATGATTTAATTTAGCAAATTGATCGAATGCCCATAATAGGTCTTTATATTGCATACCACCTGGCTCTGGTGTTCCAGTTCCTGGAAATACGCCTGGATCCAAGACATCTAGGTCAATTGTGATATAAACTGGTTTATCTTTTAATCTTTCAACCGTTTTATCCATGCCATCAAAATCAAATTTTCTCATATTGATATGACCACTGTTTGCCCAAACAAATTCAGGTCTTTCACCACTTCTAATACCAAATTGGTTTATCTTACCATCACCAACAAATTTATGTACATGTCTCATAAATGTTGCATGAGATAATTCTCTTCCAAAAAATGATTCTCTTAAGTCTGTATGTGCATCTAGATGAATGATGTGTAGATCAGGATATTTTTCAAATACCGCTTTGATGACTGGGTAACTCACTAAGTGTTCACCACCAACCATCATTGGTCTCTTTCCATCATCTAATATTTGTTTTGTTGTTTGATATACGATATCAAGTGCATCTTCTACTGCACCAATAGGTAGATCAAGGTCACCAACATCTGCTGTTTTGTAATCATTTAAATCAGCATCGCGATAAGGTGAATACCATTCAACACCAAATGAATCTACTCTAATTGCGTTACCCGCAAATCTCGTACCAGGTCTAAAAGATGTGGTTGCATCCATCGGTACACTAAAAATAACTACATCTGCTTCTTCATAGGTGCTTTTACAGCTTTGAAATGATAAATCTACTTTATTCATCATAATCTCCATCCCATTTTATCCATTCTTCTTTATCTATGACTTTTATATATCCAGATTCTGTATCACTTAGAATCGTAGATCCGTTTTTCTTATAAAACTCAAAATCATCCAAGATGTCTTGAGAAATCACTTCACCAGGAATAACAATTGGAATACCAGGTGGGTAAATCATAACTGATTCAGCAGCAATCTCATCAATTGAATCTTCGACTAAAACATATTTCTTTGGTGCATGATATGCCTCTCTTGGACGCGTATAAGCTTCAGGATAACGATATGTTATCTTCGGTTTAATCACGTCTAAGTTTTGATTATAATATGTATCACTGATTTTCTTTAATCCAATAATAAGACCATCTAGATCAGCCTTAGTTGTCGCTAGTGATAATACCGCGAGAATTAAATGTGTCTCAGCAAGTTCTACTTGCACATGATATATATCGGCAAGTTCTTGATAAACAGTAAATCCTGTAACCCCTAAATCAGAGACTTTAATTAAAATCTTAGTCTCATCATAATTGGTTGCTCCTTGTTTAATGAAATAATCTTTGGATAAAGCTTTCATTCCAGGAATTTTATTAATCTCTTTTCTTGCATCTTTAGCAAGATCAATAACATGACTAATCTTTTCTTGTCCATTAAAATATATGTATTTTCTAGCAACATCAAGGCTTGCAAGTAATAGGCTACTTGGTGATGTTGATTGAATCATATTAATTGTTGATCTTAATCTGATATGGTCTACTCTTTCACCTTGGGTGATTAAAATAGAACTTTGTGTAAGTGAGCCCACAGTTTTATGAAGTGAACATGATGCCATATCGCATCCAGCTTTCATAGAACTTATAGGCGATTTGTCACAAAAAGGAAAATGTGACCCATGTGCTTCATCAGCCATGACTTTCATATCATGTTTATGTGCATATTTTACAATCTCTTCTAAATCAGATGTTACACCATAATAAGTCGGATTGATGACTAAAATTGCTTGAGCATCAGGATTTTGATCAATCGCTTCTTTGACACTTTCCAGTGGCATGTGATTTGCTATCCCTAATTTAGGGTCTAAATGTGGCTTAACAAAAATAGGAACTGCCCCACTTAAGATTAAAGCGTTAATCGCTGATTTATGAACATTTCTAGGTAGAATAATTTTTTCTTTAGCACGACAAGTAGACATGATCATTGATAGGATACCCATCGTTGTGCCACCTGTCAAAAAATAAGCTTTCTCTGCACCAAAAGCATCAGCCATTAATGCATTAGCTTCCATAATCACGCCTCTTGGCCTATTAAGATTATCTAAACCTCTAGGTGCATTAGCATCTAATTTTAATATATTAATCCCAGCATAATCGGTCATATCATTATTGATTTGTCCGAGTTTATGTCCAGGAACATCATGTTTGATTATATCGCTTTTCGCATAAGCTTCCAATTTTGAATAAAATGGTGTTTTTGAGTGATCAAATGACATATATCTACCCACCTTTCATAAAACATATATATTTTATCACGCTTTATTTTTTTTACATCAAAGATTTTTAATCTTTTTTGAATTAAAAGACAACATCTTAATTTTATGATATCATAAAGATAGTTATGAAAGGGGCGTTATAGATGTTTTCAAACATATTATTTGCAAACGTAACAACAAACATATTACTTACACTTGCAACTGTCGTTGTTTTAGTCGTTATATTTTTATTATCAAGATTACTAGATAAAAAAGCCGATGTTAAATTCAAAGCATTTCTTGTAGGTCTTGCTTATTTCATCAGTTTTTTAGCCTTAGTTGCATCAGCAGGGTTCCTATTATGGTTATGGAATTTTGATCTAGAAACCTACTTTACAGCTATCTTCTCTGGATTTACTGATACCCTAGAAAATAGTATAGGGTTACTTGTAACAAGTGCTCTTATTATCTTTATTGCATTATTCATATTAAAGGTTATTAAACTTAGCGTATCAAGAGTAGGGACTAAACAATCACCTTCTCAAAAACGTAAAAAAACAATCGCTAAACTTTTAATGTCATTATCAAAATATGGTATTTGGTTAATCACATTACTGATCGTTCTTGCTATATGGGGGGTTAATGTTGGACCTGCCCTTGCTGGATTAGGTATTGCTGGGTTAGTCATAGGGCTTGGTGCTCAAAAATTCATTAATGATTTAATCAATGGACTATTCATTATTTTTGAACAACACTATGATGTTGGTGATGTTATTGAAACCAATGGATTCATTGGAGAAGTTGTGGATATTGGATTAAAGACAACTAAGATTAAAAACTGGAAAGGTGAATTAAAAATACTTGCCAATGGTGATATCACAGATGTTGTCAACCGTTCAAGATTTCAATCACTTGCGATTATCGATTTCGGTGTTGCCTATGATTCAGATTTAGATAAGGTTGTAGAAGTCTTAAAAGAAAACCTTCCTAAATTAAAATCAATGTTACCTGAAATTACAGAAGACCCACAAATTCTTGGTGTGACTGAACTTGCGAATAGTTCAATTAACTACAGAGTTATCGTAAGAACACTTAATAACCAACACTTCAACGTAGAACGTGTCGGTAGAGCGTTTATCAAGAAGACACTTGAAGAAAATGGTATTGAAATTCCATTCCCACAAGTTGTCGTTCATCAAGCAAAATAAAAGAGGACTCGTCCTCTTTTTTACTTAGGAGTATATAATGCAATTAATCGAAACATTAGTATTTCTTAAAAAGACTCAAGATCATGGATTCCCCTACAACCTAGGGTTCTTTAATCAAGAAATCACACTTGGCGATGTCAATATCATTATTGGTGAAAATGGCTCAGGTAAGTCAACTTTTCTAGAACTCTTAAGTCATGAGTTAAATTTATTTCAAATAGGTGAACCTCTTATTTTACCTAAGCCTATTGATGTAAAACTTAAGTATCATTTAAGAAAACCTTCAGGATTCTATTTTTCTTCAGAAGATTTTACTTCATATATACATACACTTGAAAAACAAAAAGCTGAAGCTAAAACTGCATTAGATGAAATTGAGGAAAATTATAAGGAAAAGTCAGCTTATGCTAAGATGATGGCATCTTCTGCACATAGAAGAACACTTTATGAAATCAAAAACCTTTATGAACATGATCTACTGACTTCTTCTCATGGAGAGGCATACTTATCATTTTTCAAATCAAGACTTAGACCTAATCAATTATTTATCTTAGATGAACCCGAAACACCACTTTCCTTTGATAATCAACTTGCACTTCTATATATGATCCATGAAGCAGTAAAAGATGGTGCTCAATTTATTATTGCCACACACTCACCGATTATTACTGCATACCCAAATGCTAAAATCTTTTCAATTAATCAAAAAGAAATCAATGAAGAAAGTTTTGAACATGTAGATGCGATCCAAAGACTTAAAGCATTTCTTGATCAACCAGAACGTTTCTTCCATCATTTATTTAACAAATAAGCAACCCTTGTAGGATTGCTTATTTTTTCATTTACCAGAATCTCCATAATTTTTAAGATAACGTGCACTAGGGTCATCAACATCACAACCCTCCCAAGTTTTATTAGGCATCCAGTAATCTTTAATTAAATGTCCGTGTTTTGGATAATATTTTTCAAAGATTTCTCTATAGAGTAAAGCTTCTTTTGTAAAAGGTATTGGACTATAGAGTTTTTTCTTTTCTAAAAACTCTACATCTGTATAATAGTCATTTGCATAAGCTTTTAGTATATCAACCATTGAATGTCCAACAGCATCACTGAACGCAGCTTTTTGACGATATAAAATTTCTTCAGGAAGATATCCGTCTTTATCAAATGCTTTTCTAAGTAAGTATTTGCCCATGCCATATGTATTCATCTTTTTAGCAGGATTCATTGAGACGACATAATCTACGAAACTAAGATCACCAAATGGTACGCGTGCCTCTAGTGAATGATGAGCTAAACATCTATCTGCTCTTAACACATCATAGATATGTAGTTCTTTCATACGTTTTATCGCATCTTCTTGAAAAGCCTCTGGACTTGGTGCGAAATCTGTATACTTATATCCAAAGAGTTCATCACTAACTTCACCGGTTAATAATACTTTGATATCTGTTTTTTCATGAATGTATTTGCTAACTAAATACATACCAATAGATGCTCTTACCGTTGTAATATCAAATGTCTCAAGTGCAAAGATCACCTCTTCTAGTGAACCAATCACATCTTCTTTAGTCATGATCACTTCATGATGTTCTGTACCTAAGTAATCTGCAACGATCTTTGCATATTTTAAATCAATCGGATCTGTATCCATACCTATAGAAAAAGTTCTAAGTTGTTTTTTACTGTGTTTTGACGCAATTGCACAAACCAAGCTAGAATCTAATCCTCCAGATAATAAATATCCAATAGGTGCATCACTTTGCATACGCTTGATAACGCCTTTGCTAAGACGTTCTTCAATTTCAACAAAGATTTTTTCCAAGTCATCATCATGATAAGTCTTTGGATCAAATATTTCTGTAAAAGGTATAAATTTTGAATCATAATAATAATGCCCTGGAGGGAATGGATATGCTTTATCCACTAATTCAATAATAGCTTTTGCTTCACTTGCAAAGACAATTTTATGATCTTCTTTTGTATACCCATAAAATAGTGGTCTAATCCCAATTGGATCTCTACCAGCAATGATTTCCTTTTTCTCTTCATCGTAGATAATTAAAGCAAACTCTGCATCTAACATTTTAAACATGTCGACGCCATATTTCTTATAAATCGGAAGTAAGACTTCACAATCTGATGATGACTTAAAGTCATAATCAACTTCCTTTTTTAAATCCAATTCATTATAGATTTCTGCATTCGCTGCAACAATGACTTTATCATCATAAAAGGGTTGCATACCTGTCTCATGTAAATCCATAATCGCCAATCTATTGAAATAGAATTGATATCCTTTTCCAATCACTTTCATCTGTTGATCTGGTCCTCTTTTAATAATTGATTTTGAACCTAGGTCAAAAGATACTAAATCTGAAGTTGTTACTAAAATACCGCACATATATATCATCCTTTCGTATAAACAAAAAAGAGCCTCATCCTATGAAGGGACGAATGACTCTTATATATCCGCGGTACCACCCAAATTATCAATAAAAATTGATCACTTTTAAAGTTCAAACAAACTTTTATCTCGATAACGGGAGAACCCGGCTTAGCCTACTATGATTTCGGTAAACACTCCTTGGCGTTTTTCAATCAAGTGATTATGTAGATTTTCACCAAACATCTACTCTCTGGAATAATCCTCTTCATTTACTCTTCCAAATCTTCGTTTGCAAGAATTGTATCATATCTTTGTTATTTTGACAATACTTTTTTAAATTAAACTAGAATTGACAAATATATCACTTATTAGGTATAATTTAAGTACAAGTTAATCATAAAAAGAGTAATCGAGAGCGGTGTGTCAAATGGATGGTACTTTTTGGCGTCGCTTTATTTTATTTTTTAAGGGAGAATATTATGTTTTATAATCAACAGGTTTTACCAGCAATCTCCAACCACCAAATACTAAAGAAGTTTCTAGATTCTAGTTATACCTATGGTATTTTAATGAACTTCCAGCTTGCTCAACTCAAAGGTCTTGTTGATGCTTGTCATCAAAAAGGCAAAAAGATTTTAATCCATTCAGAGCTAATTAAGGGATTATCTCATGATGAATATGGTGCAATCTTTTTAATTCAAGAACTCAAAGTTGATGGAATTATTTCAAGCAAACCTAAAGTGATAGAGGTTTGTAAAAAAAGAAAAGTCATTGGTATCTTTAGATTTTTCTTAAAAGATTCCATGTCTTTAGAACAATCTATTGCACTGACTTTGAAAATTGAACCCGTTTATCTAGAAGTTCTACCGGCAAGTTGCACTGATATGATAGAAGTCATTAAAAAAGCGGTTAACTCAGAAATTCTAATGGGTGGATTAATTCAAAATATCAATCAAGTTAACAAATGTCTTGATGCAGGAGCTATTGCAGTCACAACTTCAAATCCAGAACTATGGATTTAACATGTTAATATTTAAAAAGAGATTAGAGAGAAAAACAATTTATCTTGTTTTTCTCTTTTTATTTTTATAAGAAAGAAGGCTTATATATGTCACAAAAAATCTATGATTTCACTATTATTGGTGCAGGTATTATTGGTACGATGATTGCTAGATACTTAAGTCAATATGATTTACAAACACTATTAATTGAAAAGGAAAATGATATTGCCAATATTCAAACCAGTGCGAATAGTGCAATTATTCACTCCGGTCATGATCCACATCCTAATACCCTTAAAGCGAGACTTTGCGTTGAAGGTAACAAAATGTATGAAGATCTAGAAAAAGAGATGCATATTCCGCTACGTCGTACAGGTGCGCTTGTTGTTGCGACAGAAGAAAAAGATATATCAAGACTTGTTGAACTTCAAGAACGTGCTAAACAAAATGGCGTGCCATCATATCAATTACTTGTTCAAAAAGATATTGAACAGTTAGAACCTCACTTAAACAAGTCTATTGTTGGTGCATTATCACTACCTACAACAAAGGTAACATTCCCTTGGGAAGTTGCTATTAAGGCTTGTCATGTTGCCATGAACAATGGCGTCGAATTTAAAAAGAACTATGAAGTCACTAATATTTCTTATCACGATGGTCTATTTGATTTATTAATCAATAAAGATGTTCATATCTTTTCTCAAAACGTGATTAATGCAAGTGGTGTAAATGCTGAATTTATAACTTCTTTTCTTGAGGAAGAACCTCCATTTAAAATGATGCCTAGACGCGGTGAATACTTTGTATTAGACCGTCATGTAGATGGTATGTTTAAACATGTCATCTATCCACTCCCAAGTGAAAAGGGTAAAGGTGTATTAATCACACCTCAAACACATGGCAATATTCTCTTAGGACCAACAAGCGATTATACGAATGATTATGATCGATTTACTACCAGTTCAGGATTAAGCTATGTGCGTGAACACGTCAAAGCATTGTGTGATCACATACCATACAATAAAGTCATTCGATCATTTGCAGGCATTAGAGCAACTTCTTCTTATAAAGACTTCTACATTAAACCATCAAGTAAATATCCAAACTTCTATCAAGTTGCAGGTATTGATTCTCCAGGTTTAACTGCAGCACCTGCTATTGCTAAATACTTAATTGAAGAAGTTGTTAAACTCAACTTAAAAAAGAAAGATAATTTCAATCCCTATTTAGAAGAAGATATTTTATTTAAAGATTTATCATTAGAAAAACAACAAGCCCTATACAAAAAGAATCCACTTTATGGAAGAATCGTATGCCAATGTGAACAAATTAGTGAACAGGAAATCATAGATGCGATTCATAGTCCTGTTGGAAGTGATACGATTAAGGGATTAAAGAAACGCACAAGAGCTGGCGCAGGCACATGTCAAGGTGGATATTGCCAGTCTGAAATATTAAGAATCATTGCTAGAGAAACAAAAAAAGATTTTACAGATATAAATTATGATCAATTGGATACACATGTACTAGATCAAGAATCGAAGGTGGGAAAATGAAAACATATGATGTTGTAATTATCGGTGGAGGTGCAGCAGGACTAGCTGCAGCTACTTCCTTTAAAGATTCTAATCTTAATGTTTTAATTATTGAAAGATCATTAGAACTTGGCGGTATCTTAAATCAATGTATACATAACGGATTCGGACTACATGTGTTTAAAGAAATGCTTACAGGTCCAGAATTCGCACAACGATTTATTGATCAAGTAAAAGATTTAGATGTTGATGTTAAGGTTGATACAACCGTTATTGATATCATTGAAGATCATGGGTTTAAATTAAAATGTTCTTCTCCATTAGATGGCATTTATGAAATTCATAGTAAAACAGTGATTTTATCTGCAGGATGTTATGAAAGACCTAGAGGAGCTATATCCATTCCAGGAACAAGACCTAATGGTATTATGACTGCAGGAACTGCACAAAAGTATCTTAATATTGATGGTTATTTAGTTGGCAAAAATGTATTCATTTTAGGTAGTGGTGATATTGGTCTCATCATGGCTAGACGTATGACACTAGAAGGTGCTAAAGTATTAGGTGTAGCAGAGATGATGCCATACTCAAATGGGCTTAACAGAAACATTGCACAGTGTTTAGATGATTTTGATATACCGCTATATTTATCTCATACCATAACGAAAATTGAAGGTGAGAAAAATCTTGAGTCAATCACGATTCAACAGTTAGATGATCACTTTAATCCAGTACCCAATACTGAAAAAACTTTTGAAGTTGATACACTTCTTCTATCTGTTGGCTTAATACCTGATACAAAAGTCTTTAACCACTTAGACTTAAACATAGATCCAATCACTAAAAGCGTCACAGTCGATGAGAATTATCAAACAAGCATTAAGGGTGTCTTTGCATGTGGTAATGCACTTCATGTGCATGACTTAGTTGATGATGTTGTATTAGAGTCTCTTAGAGCAGGTGAGTCTGTTAAAGCATATCTTTCTCATTTAGAAGATACATCCGATGAGAAAAAGGCTGTCACATTTGACCATCACATTAGATATGTCGTTCCACAACATATTACAAATCATACATTTAATAACAAATTAACATTACTGTTTAGAACAAATAAAAAATTTGAACAAGCAACATTTGTTGTTACTCAAGATAATATAGAAATATATAAGAAACGTCAAAAATTTATAGCTCCAGCAGAAATGAATAAAATTTCAATTCCAATTGATAAGGTTGACTTAACAAAAGATATTCATATTGCATTAACCGAGGTGAGAATATAATGAAAAAAATAATTTGCATTAATTGCCCAAGAGGATGTCATTTAGAAATCACTGATGATATGGAAGTATCAGGAAACTTCTGTCCCAATGGTATAAAATATGCAATCGAGGAAATGACAAACCCTGTACGTATTCTAACAACAACAATTAAAACTTTTGATCCACATCATCCTAGAATTTCAATTAAATCAAAAGATGGTCTTCCAAAATCAAAGATTTTTGAAGCAATGTCTGAAATTAACCACACGACTTTAAAAAAACGTGTTAAAATAGGAGATATAGTAATCGCTAACATTTGTGGTACAGGCATTGATATGATTGCTACAAAAAATCTTTAGGGGAAGAGAGATACATGGAAAAATACATATTATCTATTGATCAAGGAACGACAAGCACAAGAGCTATCATTTTTGATAAGCACAGTGACATTGTAAGTATGGCTCAAGAGGAAATCAAGCAGTATTATCCAAATCCAGGTTGGGTAGAACATGATCCAAATGAAATTTGGATTAGCGTGTTAACAGTGATGGCGAGAGCACTTGTACAAGCTAATCTAAAAGCTTCTGATATTTCTTCAATTGGTATTACCAATCAAAGAGAAACGACAGTTGTTTGGAACAAACTATCAGGCCAACCAATATATAATGCTATTGTATGGCAGTCTAGACAAACAGAAGATATTTGTCAAGACCTAAAGGATAATGGATATGAACTTCTTATTAGAGAAAAGACCGGTTTAGTCATCGATCCTTATTTTTCTGGAACTAAAATCAAATGGATTTTAGATCATGTTAAAGGTAGTTATGAACAAGCACAAAGAGGCGAATTGTGTTTTGGTACAATTGACAGTTTTTTAATTTATAAACTCACTGGTCAAGTTCATGCTACAGATTATAGTAATGCATCTAGAACGATGCTATTTAACATCCATACCCTTAAATGGGATAAGGAATTATGCGATATGTTGGATATACCAATGAAGATGTTACCTGAAGTTAAACCTTCTTCTTTCATCTTTGGTTATACACTACCTTATCATTTCTTTGGACAACGTACACCAATTAGTGGTGTGGCAGGTGATCAACAAGCTGCATTATTTGGCCAAACATGCTTTGATAAAGGTGATGTTAAAAACACATATGGCACAGGTTGTTTCATGCTCATGAACACTGGTGAAGAAGTTGTTAAATCAGAGCACGGTTTACTATCTACCATTGCATGGGGTATTAATAACAAAGTCTACTATGCGTTAGAAGGTAGCGTATTTGTTGCAGGTTCTGCTGTTCAATGGTTAAGAGATGGTTTAAAACTTATTGATAAAGCCAGTGAAACAGAAGATCATGCAGAAAGTCTTGCATCAAATGAAGGTGTTTATATGGTGCCTGCATTTGTTGGACTGGGCACACCTTATTGGGATCCACATGCTAAAGGTGCAATCTTTGGGTTAACTAGAGGCACAACAAAAGAACATTTATCAAGAGCGGTATTAGAGTCTATAGGATATCAATCAATGAATGTTTTAGAAGCGATGCAGTTAGATGTTTCTTGTCCGATTAAATCATTTAAGGTTGACGGTGGCGCAGCTGCTAATGACTTCTTATGCCAATTCCAATCAGATATTCTAGATTTAGACGTATATAGACCAAAAGTATTTGAAACGACCGCTTTAGGTGTCGCATACTTATCCGGCCTATCTTCAAAATTCTGGAAAGATATGGATGAAATCAAGGCACTTTGGGCTGTTGGTAAGAAATTCTCACCAAAACTATCAAAGAAAAAAAGAGATGCTTATAAAAAAGGCTGGAAAGTTGCAGTCGAAGCGACTCAAACATTTAAATTATAAGAAAAAAGACTTCTTCGGAGTTAGTTTGCTAAAAACGGACACTCTTTAAAAAAGAACAGAAAGAGCTTGGTGACGATATTCAATCGGAGCGAGCTCTTTTAATTTTTCTTGTAATCTTTCTTCATTGTAATACTTTACATATGAACTTACAAGTTCTTGCATTTCGTTTTCTGATAATTTAGGCTTTAAATAAATACTTTCAGTTTTTAACGTACTAAACCAAGATTCTATAGGACTATTGTCCACACAACTGCCTTTAAATGATACTGAATGAGTTATATGGTGCTCTTTGAGATATTCGTGATATATTTTAGATGTAAAGTGAGATCCTTGATCGGAATGCAGTATCAAATCTTTTCTTTGATGTATTGGTACTGCTTGAACAGCTTGTTTGACTGTACCAATCACTAAAGACGTATCCATAAATCTTTTCACTTGATATGCAATGATACTTTTGTCATATAAATCTTTAATTGCACATAAGTATAGGGTTCGATGTTTCGTAAACAAATAACTAATATCAATACTCCATACTTTATTCGGCTG
Source organism: Acholeplasmataceae bacterium (assembly GCA_963678355.1). Lineage (GTDB taxonomy): Bacteria > Bacillota_I > Bacilli_A > Acholeplasmatales > Acholeplasmataceae > WOFB19. The sequence goes on from OY782823.1 coordinate 1,391,751, forward strand.
ATATGTGGTAAAATTTCTTTGTAGAAGATTAGGTATGACATGGTGCTTAACATGTCCATATTTCTTTTTCTTTCTACGGATAATAGATTGAACTTGATTCAATCTCATATATCGATACACGGTTGCTTTGGTAAGGCTTAAACCGTGTATTTTTTTAATATTCATCTTCAGTCTTACAATACCTTGACGATGATCTTCGTTATATTGATTTATAATCAATTGATTTAATGCTTTGTCATATGCTTTATATATTGGCTTACCTAGTGCTATCCAATCATAATAACCGCTTCGTGAACACTTTAATGCTATACACAGCTTTTTAATTGAATATGTGTCTTTTAACTCATCTATGACTTTATATTTTTCTTTTGTTTTTCTAGGTAAGCCATAGTTTTTTTTATGTCTTCTAACATCTTGATATGATCAATGAGTTCTTTCTTTGTCATTGATTCATAATCAAACTTTGATTTAGGTCTTCCTTTGCTTGGTATATCCTTTTTAGTGCCTAATCCTCTACGATCTACACATGTCCCAAATGTGTGATATTGTTTTATCCAATTTGCGATGACTGAATTGCTAACATCATAAGTTCTTGCGGTTTTATTCATACCGCCGGTTTCACCATTTAAATACTGCCTTACTATGTTATTTTTCTCTTCAATTGTAAATATTTTATGTTTTCTTTTTTTTCTCATTTCAATCTCTCCTTAAATTTATTCTACTAAATAAAAAAGGAAACTATAACTTTTAATTATAATTTCCGTTCTTTTTTATTTACTGTCCGTTTTAATCAAACAGTTTCTCGGAAGTCTTTATTTTTTCACTTTATCAATAAATTGATGCCAAGCATCACTATTAAAAAATTCAATATTGTTTATTGAAGGTATTTTTAATTCAGATATACTTCTTACCATTCCTTTGTTAAATGGCACTTCTAATGAAACATCTATACCACGGGTCTTGCAATATGATTTTATCTCATTTGATTTTTCTATAGATAAATCATATTTATTAATGACCACGAGAACTGAGACATCAACAGATTCTGTTAATTCTATGACCTTTTTTAAATCATGAAGTCCACTCACAGTTGGTTCAGTAACGATAACAACTTTGCTAGCTCCAGTAATCGTTGCGATTACATTGCATGCAATACCTGGTGACCCATCAATTAAAACAAGTTCTTTGCCTTCTATTGTTGCTTGTTCATTTGCAAGTTTTCTCACTTCTGTCACTAATTTACCACTTGATTCTTCACCGGGAATAAGTCTTGCATCAATCATAGTTCCATAACTTGTATGTCTTTGATAAATTTTTCCTATAACATAATCCTGCATTGTTATAGCATCTACCGGGCATACATAATCACAAACTTTACACCCTTCACATCTATTAGTTTTTATTTTGATTTCTTCTGTAATCGCATCAAACTTACAGTGGTCATAGCATAAGCCACATTTAATACATAAGTCTTCATCGATGACAGGTCTTTGAAATCCAATAAAATCAATATCTGTTACTATATGATCCCCCAACATAACTTTTAAGTCCGGTGCATCAACATCACAATCAGCAATCACATAATTTTCTAAATAGGGCATCATCGATAATGTTAAAGTAGTTTTTCCAGTGCCACCTTTACCACTGATCACTGCTATCTCTTTCATAGCTTCACCCCATTCAAATAATTGATAATATCATCTATTTTTTTTGAAAATATTTGATTACTATTTGATATATTTTCACCTTTTGCATACAATTTTGCAAATACCTCATCAAACGGGATATGTGCAATCAAAGGTATACTTTCCATCTCTAGATATCTAAATAAAGAATTATCACCCAGTTGTGACTTATTGACAACAACACCAAATGGAATATGTTCATCTCTAAGTAACTCTACAACCATTTTCATATCACTTAACCCAAACGGTGTTGGTTCAGCTACAATGATTGCATAATCAACATCTTGAATTGCTGCTACCGTAGAACATGCTGTTCCAGGAGGACTGTCGATGATCACCATAGATTCATCCTTAGTCATATCCTTTAATGTTTCTATAAGTTTAATACCTGATACTTCTCCAACATTCAAATCCCCATATATGAAAGTTTTCTCCTGTGATGTTTTAGTTGTAATAATATTCCCAATAGATTTCTTTCCATAATCAATAGCATGCTCACTACATACAAGTTTGCATCCACCACAATCATGACATAAATCATCAAAGACTACAACATTTTTTTTCGTTGGCATGATCGCATTAAAATTACAAAACTCACCACACGCTCCACATAAAGTACATGCATCAGCATTGACTACAGGAAATTCTTTATAAACTTCTTTTCTATCGTTTTCAGTTAAATCAAGAAATAGATGACTATTAGGTTCTTCTACATCTGTATCTATTAAAACGGCTTGTTCTAATTTAGAAAAAAGGTTTACGGAAACAGTTGTTTTACCCGTACCACCTTTTCCACTTAATATCGCTATTTTCATGATAAAATACCTTACGATTCAATTAAGGGTAATTTACTTTCTAGATATAGTAAAATCACTTCTTCCACATTTAATTGTTCAGGATACTGATATGCTTTAATCTCAAAGCCTTCTAGTGCTTTGACAGACTTAGGACCCAACTTAGGTACTAATACTACATCAACATTATGATCAAATAAAATTTTAGACGCTTTGGCTCCTGCACCACTATTTTCTTCCTTCGCTATATTATCCACATAAACAAATGATTTTTCTTCTTTATTATATATAACAAAAAATGGTGCTCTAGCAAAGCGTTCACTTGTAAGACTAGATTTTGACTTGCCATTTGAACTAATACCCAAAATCATTTACTTTCACCATGATGATGTTCGCCATGATGATGACTACATGCACTACCAGTAGATTCTAAAAAGCCATTAATATATTCATTAACATTATATTCTAAAGGTCCTCTAGCGCCTAAGATAACATCAATGTTTTGACTCTTAAATAAGTTAATTGCCATAGCCCCCATACCACCTGTTACGATGATATCAACATTTAGAGACCCCAAAAATCTAGGTAATACACCTGGTTCATGAGGTGGTGGTGTTACATAATTGATACCTGTGACTTTATGATCTTCTAATTGATAAATAGCAAATTCTTTTGCGTGACCAAAATGTTCATCAACGTGAACTCTATCGCTTGTTGGAAATGCGATATGTAATACTTTTTTTTCTTCCATACTTATTTTGTTTTCTCCTTTAAGTTTTATATTGTCAGTTTCATTTAAAATATGAAAACCCTGATTATTTAATATTGATTCTATAATTTTTTTTCTACCACTTAATAATAACCTTTGGATAGTAGCTCTAGAGACTTCCATTTCCTCTGCAGCTTCTATTTGAGATAGACCTTCATAATCACAAATTCTTAACGCTTCAAATTCATCAAGTGAAACCTCATTTAATGCTTCTGTATTTTGACTCATACCTTTAGGCATGTATATTTTTTGTTTATCTAATTTTCTAGCATATCTTCTTTTTCTTAACGATCTCATAATTACTCCTTTATGTGCATATGCACATTAATAATATAACATGATACTGATAGACTGTCAATGAAATATAAAAAAAGAGCCAATCATAAATTGGCTCATTTCTTATTTTTTAGAATATGCGCATGTACTACATGCTTTTTTGTCTCTATGTTTTACTTGATAAAAAATGATTGTAAATAATAAAACACCTAATATCAATAAAATAATAATATCAGCTAATGTCATTATAACACCTCAATTAAATGACCTATTTGATAAACAATCGTCGCGAACACCCAAGCAATACCCGTTTGTAGTGCAAGTGTTAACCAGAAATGTTTTCTCGAATTAAGTTCTTTTCTCATTGCACCGACAGACCCCAAACAAGGCACACTAAATAAATTGAATACCATAAATGCGTATGCGGATGCACCAGTAAAGAATCCGAAGCTTGATGCATTAAAAATGAGTACACCAGCACTAGTATCTTCACTAAAGCCTGCAATGATTGCCATGGATGAAACAACTTGTTCTTTCGCAATTAAACCTTGAATTGCAGAAACAGATGCTTCCCAACTAAATGTACCAAGAAATGGATAGAAAAACCAGGAAATTGCTCTACCGATACCGGCTAACATACTTTGATCTGGTGTCACACCATATTCAAATCTAAATGAAAAACTAATAAGTAACCAGACAACCATGGATGCTAAGAAAATAATAGTCCCTGCTTGGGCAATAAAGCGACCGACTTTTTTAGCAACATCTTTAACCATGTAAGATACTTGAAGCATCTTGTATGTTGGTAATTCTAAGATAAAATTAGAAGATGATCTTCTATTGAAGATTTTCTTTAATATCAACGAGCTAACAATAATGATTGCAATGGCAAAGAAATAAAGTGATGCACTGACTAAACCGCTGTGATCTCTAAAGAAATAACCTGCAAATAACGCAATAATTGGAAGTTTAGCACTACAAGGAATAAATGGCGTTAACATAATCGTCATTTTCTTTTCCGTATCGTTTTGAATTGCTCTGGCTGACATAATTGCTGGTACAGTACATCCACTACCTACAATAAATGGAATAAGTGATTGTCCAGATAGACCAATTTTTTGAAATACTCGATCTAAGAAGAATGCAATTCTAGACATATATCCTGTAGATTCTAAAATAGAGATAAGTAAGAATAATATAATCAATTGTGGCACGAAGTTTAATACCGCACCAACACCAGCGACAACACCATCAATAACCAAACTTCTAGACCATTCGGATGCGTTCCAATTAATTAAATGAACATTTAACCAATCACCAAAACTAGTAATGATTTGATCTACAAAATCAACTGTTGCACTACCGATCGGACCAGTTGCTAAGTAATAGATTAAAAACATGATTAACGCGAATATAGGAAGTGCTAAATACTTATTCAAAAATATTCGATCTAGACGGTCTGTCATATCCATGTGTGATCTATGCCATTTGACTGATTCATCTCTAATATTTTCGATATATCGATATCTTTCATCAACAATAATTTGTTCTAAATCTCTCTCGTATTCTCCTCTGATGTTATCAATGCTATAATTGATATCATCATTACTATAAATCATGTAGTCTTCATGAGATTCCAATACTTTTAATGCGACAAATTTTCTATATTTATGATCAATTTGATTTTCTATTTTGAGCACTGTTTCTTCAATGATATAGTCAAATATATGCTCATAATGATTTTCTCTATAAGTCTTTTTTTTAATACAATTGATTAAATCTAAAATCCCTGTTTTCTTTAAAGCAGAAATTCTAATCATTGTAGTATCTAATTTATTTTCAATATACTGATAATCAATCTTGATGCCATGTTGATCAACTAAATCACTCATATTAAGTGCAATCACAACAGGTTTACCTAATTCTAGCAATTGTGTCGTTAAATAAAGACTACGTTCAATCGCAGTCGCGTCAATAATATTAACAATTAAATCAATGTCATCATTTAACAAATAATTAACCGTAATCTTTTCATCTTGACTGTATGCTGAAAGTGAATATACACCAGGTAAATCAATGATTTCAAAATCTGTTGTACGAATAGTACCTTCTTTTTTCTCAATCGTTACGCCTGGCCAGTTACCAGTTTTTTGGTGTGAACCTGTAAGTAGATTAAAAAGCGTTGTCTTCCCTGAGTTTTGATTACCAACTAATGCTACTCTCATTTGATAACCTCCACATCAATAAACGCTAAGTCTTTTTTTCTCAAGCCCAACTCGTATCCTCTTAATTCAATATCAACCGGATCTCCGAGTGGCGCTATCTTTTTTATTTTAATGTGTACACCTTCGGTGATACCCATATCCATTAATCTTCTTTTGAAAATATGATCTGGTGTGTGAATATACGTCACTTGCCCCTTCATCCCTTTTTCAAGTTGATCAAGTGTTGTCTTATCACCTATATTCAAGTGGTTCTTCTTCATTTGCTACAACTCCGTTCACGCCATACCACTATATTATATGAACATGTCAAATGATTGTCAACATATTTTGTAATAATTCTAAATAAGAATATAAATAAAAAAAGGCTTAAATATATTAAGCCTTTTTAGTCTTTTTTGTACCATGTTTTTGAAGATACATTTTCATATCAATATGATTGAAAAAGTCGATAACAGTTTGGAATTTTTCTTCATCATAGAAGTCATATCCGTAACTTAGTTTTAAATTATACTTGCAATCATTTTCTTGATTGAATTGTTGCAAATTAAGTTTAATACGTTCAACAATACTTTCGATGACCTGAACACCTTTAGCAGATAGAATAATTGCGAACTCATCGCCACCAATACGACTTACAAAATCTTGTTTTCTAACAGATGCCTGCAATATAAGTCCAATTTCTCTTAGTGCTAAATCGCCTTCAGCATGCCCATATAAATCATTGATTAATTTAAAATCATCTAAATCGATGATCATGCCATATATCTTTTCATTTTTACTTGAGTTGTTTTTTACTCTAGCAAGCTGATACTCAAACTCTCTTCGATTAAATAAACCAGTTAAATAATCAGTATTGGATATTCTTAATTGAACAAAGATATAACTAATTAATAATGAGATTGTAATGGAGTTCCATATCAGTGTTGATTGTCTATATATAAGAAAGAATATAATCGCGATCACTGGTGTTACAATAAATAATAACATTGGTGTTAAATCCTTCTTTTGCATATATTTCATTTGGTTAACACTTAGTATAAGTCCAATAATAACACTGATAAATAAGAAAATAACATAATAGATATTCATCGTACCATATAGGAAATGATTGTCACTTGTTAATTCAAAAATATAATTCCCTCTTACACTTAAGAAGGTAAAAATCATAGAGACTATAACAACGAAAATAAAATATATATATCGTTTTCTAAAGCTGTATTCATTCTTATAAATATCAAATTCCAAATAAAGCACACATAAAAATGCTAAGACCGGTGACATTAAATAATATAGGAGTAGTACAACAATCATAACCGTGTGTACAAAAGCCCCCGGTGTGCCACTTAATAATAACAAAGTTGATTCTAGTGCTAAGATTGCAATGTTTGCCCAAAGCACTACAAAGAAAAACTTATTGACATGTTCAGATCTATAAGTCTGAGCCCTTAAACTAAAATAAAGAATTAAGGCAATAATTATAGATAGTACGTTATTTTGAATTTCATACATAACTTTTGTGTCCTTAAACTTCTTATGCTAACTTATTTAACAATATTATAACATAGACGTGTAAATATTAAATAAAAGAATTATATTTCATGGTATACTAAACTTAAGAAAACGCTTAGGAGGAAATAAAGATGGGATATGTAAAAGCAATTGATGGATTACCTTGGATTTTAAAATTAATTATTGCACTTCCAGGGCTTGATTTACTTTATGGGATCTATCGTTTAGTTAAAGGTGTAAAGAAGAATGATTTGGTACTAGTTATCGTAGGAATCATCTGGATCTTCTCTGGTTGGGCAATCCTTTGGATTATCGACCTAATTACAGTATTCTTAAATAAGAAAATTACTGTATTTGCTTAATACTTAAAAGCGATTAAAAAGGACAATCTTGGATTGCCCTTTTTTATTTAGTTATATTATTTATTTTTAGAAAATTGCGTTGATTGTTAAGTAAGCAACAAATGCTACTGCTAATACATACATAACTGGACTTACTTCTTTGAATCTCTTTTGTACTAACATTGTTAATACATAAACGATAAATCCAAATGCAATACCCATACCAATTGAGTAAGTTAATACCATCATAAGGATGATTACAAATGATGCTGCTAATGTAGGAAGATCACTGAAATCAATGCCCTTAACTTGTGTAAACATTAAGATACCAACAAGTACTAATGCCATAGAAGTTAAAGCAAATGAACCAATGAAAATATTGAAAATTGGGAATAATGCGATTGATAAAACAAATAATAACCCAACCACTACTGAAGATAAACCAGTTCTAGCTCCAGCTTCAATACCAGCACTAGATTCAACAAATGATGTAACACTTGAAGTACCTAATACAGCACCTACAGTTGTACCTACTGCATCAGTTAACATAGCTCTATCTACGTCTTCTAATTCACCTTTTTCATTTAATAAACCAGCAGGTTCAGAAACAGCGATTAGAGTACCAGCTGTATCAAAAATATCTAAATAGATTAATGAGAATAATACAAACCATAAGTCAGCATGACCAAATACTGTTTGTAAACCATCAACAAAACCAAATGCAGTTTGGTTGAATTCGCTTAATCCAGAATAGTCAAATTCAGAAAATGTTGGCATACCCACAACATCAGTTAATCCGAATGCATATGTTACTATAACACCTACAACAGCTGTTACAAACATTGAAACAATTAAAGCAAACTTAGAAATTTTACCTTTAATCACGAATAATGCTAATACTAGAACAATACCGAATAATGCTAATAGTACCGATGGATTAGTGAAGTCACCTAATGCAACTGCAGTTTCAGAATTTGCAACGATGATACCAGCGTTCTTTAAACCAATAAATGCAATAAAGAAACCAATACCAACACCGATAGCTTTTTTAAGACCAGCAGGCACTGCATTAATAATCCAAGTTCTAATTGGTGTTAATGAAATTACTAAGAAAATTAAACCTGAAATAAATACAGCAGCTAATGCTTCTTGCCAAGTATAACCGTAACCCCAAGGTGCAATAACAGTATATGCAATAAATGCATTGATACCCATACCAGGTGCTAGAGCAATTGGATAATTAGCGAATAGACCCATTAATAATGTTGCTACAGCAGCTGAAATAGCAGTTGCCATAAATACACCACCAGCTGGGAATGCTGCACCACCTAAAGCTTCTGTATCACCTAAAATACCAGGATTTACACCTAAAATGTAAGCCATAGCCAAGAATGTTACTAATCCCCCAATTAGTTCTTTACGAACTGTCGTTCCGCGTTCTTCAATCTTGAAGAATTTTTTCACAAAGTTCACTTTCAAAATCTCCTTTTGTTTTTTTGTGCATTCAACATATGTACTTCTAAAAACAAAAAAAACCACGAGTTTGTGGTTTCTACATTATGAAAACAACCTGAAAAGGGCTTCCATATCGTAGTCGTGCAATTTACGGCTGCACGGTAGAAACTCGACCACCACATTAGGTCTATTATACGATAGATTGAATACTCTAAAATTATACCAAAGCCACTATATCATGTAAAGAAGAAAATTCGCTTTTTTACAAATTAAAAAGCATATTTAAATTTCATTTGAATTATTTATTTTTATTGTAAATATCATAATGATGATTGTTGTAAAAATACCACTAAATAATGCAGCAAAATACATCAGCATATCTGATGTTGTCCAAAACATCAAGATACCACCATGAACGACATTTGAACTAACATTTGCAATACCGATTAGAAGACCTGCGACTAAACTTCCAACCAACGCAGCACTTTTAACTTGTTTTTTGTATGATTGATAAAAGGGTAGGGCTGCCTCTGATATAAAGAAGGCACCTAGTATAAATGTTTGAAGCCCACTTCTATCTTTTTCTAATACCCTTCTATTTCTAAATAAAATATGAAAGAGACCTATAGCCATCGGTGGAACCATGCCACCAAACATGACTGCAGGGATTAATGCATTTTCAACACCTAAGCCAATCGTTGATATCGCAAATATATATGCTAGTTTATTAACTCTACCACCTAAGTCATATGCCATTAACATCGCTAAGATAGCACAAACTGCAGAAAGTGCATATTGATTTAAGTTTACAAAAAATGATTCATAGTAATTTGTAAAGTTAACCATGAATAATTCTAAGATCAATGTCACACCATAAATCGCAAGCACAGACATTAAAGGAATATAGACAATCATCAGTGTTTGTTGAAGTATCCTTGGGGATTTCTTTATGAGCATCTTTAGTCCAATGATAAAATATCCAGATAAAAGTCCAACAATAACTGCACTGATAAATCCTAAATCATTAAGCATAACGATATAGCCACCAACTAATCCTGGAAGTAATGCTAACCTATCGCCTAGTGCAAATGCTATAAATGCAGCTAAAACGACATAAGCAACTCTATATGTTAAATATCCTGAAAAAGAAAAAAACTCAACCATTTCTGGGTGTGTTAAAAATAGGTTAGATAATTGAGTTAAAATGGCTGCGACAACAATGACAGGTAAGTAATAAGAAAAACCTTTCATCAACGCATCAAGAATTTTTTTCATTATGTATCCTCTAATTTAATGCATCAAGTATGACTTGTTTAGCATCTTTAATAGCTTCTGAAGTCGAAGTTCTAAAAATCTTTTTACCCTCAAATCTATCTTCAGAAACTGAAACATCAGCAGCGATGATAACAGCATCAGCCAATGCTATTTCATCAGTTGTTAATTCATTATCAACACCGATTGCACCGTGTGTTTCTACTTTAATTAATATATTCATCTTTTTAGCTGCAAGTTCCAAAGTCTCTGCTGCCATATATGTATGTGCAATGCCCGTAGGACAAGCTGTAATTGCAACAATTTTCTTCATGCTATTCTACCCTCTTTAATAAATCATATACTTCTTCATTCGTTTTAGCTTCTAAGAGTTCTTTTCTAAAGCCTTCGTGAATAAGTGATCTTGATAACATGGCTAAAACTTTTAAGTGAAGATTCACACCATCTTTAGGAATACATATCAAGAAAAACAAATGTGCTTTATCACCATCTAAACTCTTAAAATCAATACCTTCATCAGAACGACCAAATACGACACAAGGTTCGCTAATATGTTCAGTCTTCGCATGAGGTAATGCAATTTTTAATCCAATACCTGTAGTATCTAGAGACTCACGTTTCCAAACGTCTTCAATCAATTGATCCAAGTCGTCAATGAATCCTTTTTTATTCATGACTTCTGCTAGTTCTTTGATGACTGATTTTTTATCCTTTGATGATAGATCTAACTTAATATCATCAATACTCATAAAATCTTCTAATCTCATGTCCTACCCCTTTTCTTGAATCTCTTTAAATATTTTTTCAACATCAATTAAATAAAAATTCGGATGTATTAAATAAGCATAAGATGTTGCGTGGCCAAATTGATAAGCTTTTAGAACATCTTTTGTCTTTTCATAATAATAAGCAAATCCTGCGACAAGTGCATCGCCAGCACCAACGGTTTGATTTGTTTTTATTGCATCTAAAACAATTTTATGTGTGTCTTCTTTCGTCACTAAAAGTGAACCTTTTTCACCAAGTGATAACACAACGTTTTGTGCACCAAGCTCGATAAGTTTTTTACAATAAGGTATATAATCTTCTGGATCTTCATCCAAATTAAAATATGTCTTTAATTCATCCTTGTTTGGTTTAACAAGTAAAGGTTTGTATTTTAATATTTGATCATATAATTCAGTAGGAATATCCACAATAAAATCGACATCTTTATGACTCAAGCCAGACATAATGCAATCATATAGATAAGGTTCCCCTTTAACACTACTGCCGCTTAATACTAAAATATCATGATTTTTAACTTTTTGGATTTTTCTTCTTAACTGATGAATCTCCATGCTAGAAACACTTTCTAAAGATGTATTAATCTCAGTTTCTATATCCGCATGAAGTTTTACATTAAAACGTGTTAAAGCTTTTGTTTTAACAATATCAAATTTTATGTAAGGTGAGTTATTAAATGTTTTTTTGTAAAATGGTTTTAATGCAGGATTTAATAATGTAATGCTTCTTGATTTACATGCCAATTGATTTAATGTTTTTGATACATTGATACCCTTGCCCCCAAGATCAAAATGATGATGTGCTGTTCTATTCAGTTTTCCTTTCTCAAATTGATCACGATATAAATGATAATCAATGGCTGGATTGAGTGTGCAGGTTGTAATCATATCATATCTTCTTTCTTATTCATTTATTCAAATCTCTCTATGTTTGATTATACCAAATATTATGTAAATTTTGTAATTTCCAATGTATATTACTCCCATTTTAAATCGCTTTTCCATATAATAACTTTGATATTTAAAATAAAGGAGTTATTTAAATGAAAAATTTAAATAAATACATGGCCGAATTATTCGGTACGTTTGTTTTGGTTTTTGTCGGAACAGGTGCGGCAATCACCACTGGTAATGCACTAATTACTGCATTATCATTCGCCCTAGTTGTTATTGCTATGGCTTATACCATCGGTGCAATCTCAGGTGCTCAACTGAACCCTGCAGTTTCACTTGGCATGGTTTTAAATAACAGATTGACTTGGAAAGATTTCTTTTTTTATGTCATTTTCCAAATCATCGGTGCATTTTTAGCAACATCAGCATTATTCTTAATTTTTGGTTCTAATGCTAATTTAGCAGGTAATCAAGTGCAATCATTTGCTCAAGATAATCTATTCTTAGGATTATTCGTTGAAATCATCGTGACTGCAATTTTCTTATTTGTTATTTTGAATGTAACTGCAAAAGAAGAAAATGCAAAAGTCTCTGGATTCGTCATCGCTTTAACGCTTGCTGCTTTAATCCTTGTTGCATTTAACTTATCAAGTGCTGGATTAAATCCTGCACGATCACTTGCACCAGCAATCTTAGAAGGTGGAAAAGCACTTACTCAAGTTTGGGTATTTATCATAGGACCGCTATTTGGTTCTATTGCCGGATACGGTTTATTTAAACTCCTAAAAGATTAAAGAAAAGGCACTTCAAATTGAAGTGCCATTTTTTTATGCAATTGTTTTTCGTTTGAAATTACCAAATACATTTTTAACTGGGCTTGCCACTACAAATGCATCAGGATCCAGTTTTTTAAGTAAGTTTCTAAGTGATATCAATTCATATGATGAAATCACGACATAAACCATTGTTTTTTCATGATTTGAATATGCACCTTTTACATCTATTAAAGTCACACCGCGGTAAAGTCTGTTTAAAATTTCACTGACTAACGCTTTAGGTTCAACTGTAATAATATTAACAGCTAAGAAATGATATGCCGTGTGCATACGGTCCGTAATCACTGTAGAGACAATAATACGAATAATCGTATAAGATGCGATTACACCACCAGTGATTAAAACACCTGAAGGTGACATTTGTCCACCGATGATGAGTCCACCTAAAATCGCAATCACAACATTCATCGCCATTGAGAAGAAACCAACACTTTTACCTTTTTTGAAAGCTAGGTATTGAGCCACGATATCAAGTCCACCGGTAGATGTACCATAACGTAGTGCTCCACCGACACCAACCCCAATAAGCAATCCCCCTAAAATCGCAGCAGCAAGCGCATGTTCAACGCTTGATAAGCCGAAATTAACTTGTGGGATCCAACTTAGCATAAATGATTGAATCAGTACTGAAATCAAACTGTAAATCGTAAATCTATGTGAAACGCCAAACCAACCTAAGATAAGAATTGGTATATTAAATATAATAACGAATAACCCTAAGAAATGTGTTGAGACATCCACCCCAAAAATATTAACTAAAATATCTCTGACTAACTGACCAATACCTGGAATACCTCCAGTATACAGTGGTACATCAGAAGCCTCTAAAAACCAAGCAACCCCAATCCCATAAATAATTGTAAATACTGTTACTGCTGCAATGCGTTGAAGTTCAGGAAACACTTTTATCTGAAATTTTTCAGAATGAATCCAATCAAAAAATTTATTCATTTTGATCTTTTAATATCTCCTCTAATTTCTTATTCATATCATATCTTTCAAATAATACTTCTCCTGGTTCTAAAGTGACTTCATCAAATGATGTAAAGTTATCTAGAGATTCAAAAGTATTATCAGTAACTTTAATAAGATTTAATATCTTAGTTGAAGTTTCAGGAATAAATGGTTTTAATAACACACCAACAAATCGAATGGTTTCGATTAATTGATATAATACATAATCAAGTTCCTCTTGTTTAGCTTCATCCTTAAACAATGCCCAAGGTGCCGCAACATCAATATACTTATTGGCATGTCTTGCAAGTTGAACAACTTCTTCTAAAGCATCAGCAACCTTTAATTCATCCATAAGTTTTACCATTTTAGGTAATACTTCTAATGCTTTTTCTTTTAGACTAAATTCAAATGGTTCTTCCATATCAACGCGTTTAACAACACCGTCGCGATATTTTTTAGCCATACCGATTGTTCTATTGACTAAGTTCCCGATTGTATTTGCTAAATCACTATTGTTTCTTTCTATCATTAATTCAAAAGTGATATTACCATCTTGTGCATAAGGAATTTCATGTAGTACATAATATCTTACTGCATCCACACCAAAGTATTTCACTAAATCATCTGTATACATCGTATTTCCAACAGATTTACTCATCTTGCCTTTATTCACTAAAATCCAAGGATGTCCAAATACTTTCTTAGGTAATTCAACGCCTAATGCCATTAAAATAATTGGCCAATAAATCGTATGGAATCTTAAGATATCTTTACCAATTAAATGTACATCAGCAGGCCAATATTTCTTAAACTGTTCTGTGATGTCTTCTTCAGGGTTATACCCTAATCCTGTAATATAATTACTTAAGGCATCCACCCAAACATAAATGACATGTTTATCATCAAAATCAACAGGAATACCCCATTTAAAAGATGTTCTTGAAACTGATAAATCAGGAAGTGGTTCCTTTAGGAAGTTTTGAATCATTTCGTTTTTTCTAGATTCTGGTGTAATAAACTCCGGATTATCTTCAATGTGTTTTAATAATCTTTCTTGATATTTTTCTAATCTTAAAAAATATGTTTCTTCAGATGTCCAAACAAGTTCATCACCACTTGGACCCTTACCATCAACAATATCTTTTTCAAATATAAATGCCTCATCAGCAACTGAATACCAACCTTCATATTTACCAAGATAAATATCACCTTGTTCATATAATTTTTTAAAAATAGCTTGTACAGCTTTTTCATGATAATCATCAGTTGTTCTAATGAACTTATCATAGCTTACGCCAACCATATCATAAATACGTTTGATCTCAGATGAAATATGATCTGCATATGCTTTTGGTGAAAGACCATTATTTTCTGCTTTACTTTCTATTTTTTGTCCGTGTTCATCTGTACCTGTTTGAAATAATACATCATCACCCATAGCACGTCTAAAACGAACAATTGCATCTGCTAAAATTGCTTCATATACATTACCGATATGAGGCACTGCAGAACTGTATGCGATTGCTGTTGTTAAATAAAATTTTTTACTCATTATAAAACCTCCTGGAAATAAAAAAATCGTCCTCAAAAAATATCTAAGGACGAATCATCGCGGTACCACCTTAGTTCTAGAATTGCTTCTAGCCCTCAAAACCTTAACGCGGCTAACGTTTTAATCTACATATCGATTAAAAGGCTCAAAAACCATGTTCATATATGTAATGATTCGTTTGCACCAACCACGAATTCTCTTTATGCGACCACATATATTACTCTTTTTCTCATCGCCGATTAAAATAACACTTATATTATATATAATAACATTCAATATTACAATAACTTTTTATTTAATTTTGAATGCTTTATAAACTTCATTTTTTGCAATCTTTCTTAGACTGGCTACTTTCTTCATTGCATCCTTTTCGGATAGGCCTTCTTCAATAAAAGATTCCACATGTTCGCTTATTGAAATTTCACTATAATCAACTTCTCCATGGAATCCATCAATCACAATCACATACTCACCTTTAGTGATATGTTCCATGTTGATTGCCTCTTCTAAAGTTGTTCTAATCCATGTTTCAAACGTCTTAGTAAGCTCTCTTGCAATCGCGATATCTCTATTACCTAGCGCATCATAAATCACTTTAAGTGTTTGAGTAATGCGCATTGGAGATTCATAGATAACAAGCGTTGTTGCAAGTAATTTATAAGATTCTAAAACCTGTTTAGCTTCGCTTTTCTTTCTAGGTAAAAAACCAATAAACGTATGAGGTTGCATAGATAGTCCTGAACCTACAAGCGCTGAAAGTGTTGCACTTGCTCCAGGGTTTGGAACTACATAAAACCCACTTTCGATTGCTTTTTGAATAATGACATATCCTGGATCACTAATCCCCGGTGTACCCGCATCCGTAATAATCGCTAAGTTTCTTCCAGATGCTAAGAGCTTAACTGCTTCCAAACTCTTCTCATCTTTATTAAACTCATGATAACTAATCATTTTAGTTTCAATATGGAAATGTTTAAGTAAAACCCCAGAGTTTCTTGTATCTTCTGCAAGAATAAAATCAACTGCTTTTAACGTATTCACCGCACGGTAAGTCATATCTTCTAGATTACCAATAGGTGTAGATACTACATATAGCGTTGGTTTGGGTTCTTTAAAGCTTTTTTGTATCAAGATGTAACAATCCTTTTTGCACGTTCTCGTAAATCTCTTTCGTTATAAACGAGACGAATAATTTGTTTTTTCTTATATTCATCAATTTTAAAATGTTCTCTAATATCTTCTAAGAAAAAGTGTTCTGCTGTATTATACAACTCGTCAATCATAGATGTTTTGATCAAGTTTAAGTAAACGATATTTTTAACAGCGATGCTTGCTTCAGAAAAGAAATCAATTGTTTCAGCTAAATCAGCACTTAACTTAAACGTATATTCACTAGCAATATCATCGCCAACTTCTGCAAGCATAACATTAAGTAATCTCTTTTCAATCTTTGATGCTTCACCATCAACACTAACCATATGCATGGCTAAGTCTAAAAATTTCAATTTTTCTTTTCTTGTTAACAAACTAAGTAACATTGATTTTCCCTCCAATAAAACTTTCAAAAGATTCTGAATATATATGCTTATCTTTATACACAATAAGCGGTGCTTCAACAATCATGGAATCCTTTCCATGCTTGATGCATTGTATTAATACGTGGTTCGCTGGTTTATCAATATATGGATGAACAAATTTAACTCTTTTTACAGTTAAGTGATTTTCGTTTAATTGCTCAACAATTTCTGAAAATCTATCTGCGCGATGCACCATATAAAAATAGCCACCAAACTTTAATTGTTTCCCAACTTGTACTAATAATTTATCAAGTGATAAAGTTAATTCATGTCTTGCAATTTGTTGTGAAACATCATCACTTAAATGATTTTCATCATTTGTTTTAAAAAACGGTGGATTTGAGATAATGCAATCAAGATTCTTAAAATCAGTTTCTAAGTAATCACCTAAAACGAGTTCTGTGCGATTCTCTAACTGATTTAATTTGATATTATTAACTGCTAACCCATAACGTTCTTCTTGTATTTCTACACCAATGAGCTTACAATCAACCATTTCGCTAACATAGATTAATAATGCGCCATTCCCAGTGCCTACATCCAAAACGTTTTTTGTCTTCTTTGATAATTTTAAAAATTTAGCAAGTAATACAGTATCTAAATTAAATGAGTGATTTCTAGTTTGCTCAATTTCCTTTGTTGAACCAATAAGTGTTCTACGAATCAACTTTTTAACCTCTTGATTTGATCAACTTTTAACCATTGATCAGGTTCTTCACTATTATAGTGAACTTTTACTCTTTGACTTAAAATATTCACATCCATGACTTTACCTTTACCAACTTCAGTTTCGACAAACTCATGAACATCAGGTAATGTTTTCTTTAATTCAGTGTATGTATCATCTTCATATCTGATACAACACAAAAGCTTACCACACACACCTGAGATTTTTTGTGGATTTAAGGCTAAATTTTGATTCTTTGCCATTTTTATGGATACAGTGTCAAACTCACCAATAAACGTTGAACAACACAAAATTAGACCGCATGGACCGATACCACCAATCATCTTAGCTGCATCTCTTGGCCCGATTTGTCTAAGCTCAATACGTGTATGATATAACTTATTTAAATCCTTAACTAAGTTTCTAAAATCAACACGATCTTCAGCTTCGAAATAGATTAATAATCGTTTTCTATCAAGCGTATATTCAGCGCCTAATACTTTCATTTCAAGTTTGTTTTGAATCACAAGTTTTTTTGTTTCTGCTACAACCTTGTGTTCCAAAGACTGATTATATGCATCTGTTTCCTTGTCATCATCAGTAGCAATTCTTAAAATAGGTTTTAATTCACTGACTAAATCAGATTCCGCTATCTCTTTAATCATGTAGACTGTACCTATTTCGATACCTCTTGATGTTTCAACAACGACTTGTTGTTCTTGTTCTATATTTAAATCTTTATAAGAAAAATGATATTTTTTTCCTGCTTCTTTAAACTTGATTAAAGCAACCTGCATGTTGTCACCTCTTTTTTTCTAATATATATGCTAATTCATCTAGCGCAAGTTCTAGATTGATATAATAATTTTGTTTCTTAAATATTTCTTGAATACGTTCAATTAAATCTTGGATTTCAAAAACATCCATGGTATCACTTTGTTCTAAAATATTTTCTCTTAAGAATTCATAGACAATCGGTTGATTAGAACGATAATGAATTAAATCCATAAAATAGAGTATTAATAATTCTAAAAACTGTCCAAACAATATTCTGTCTTGAAATAAGAATCTGCCGTATTTGGAAAAATATATAGGATAGATAACATCTCTTTGATTCCAATTGTTTGAAATAGAATCAATGAAATCAATCATTTGATTGATATTTGGATCTTCTGCTAAAAGTAGAGCGTCATCTAGATCTTTCGTTATAAATGGTAATAGTGTTGCTAAATTTTCACTAACACCTTCTGATGATAGTTGTTCTTTTAACTTAATTTCATCAGCACTATTTAGATGAATGATTTGTGATCGTGATTTAATGGTCAAAATCACATCATCCAAATTTTCAGTTAGAAGAAATCCAGTCACTTGATGACTCGATGGTTCTTCCATAAATTTAAGCAATGAATTTGAAGCACTTTGATTCATGCGTTCAACATTCTTAATCACATAAATTCTTGGACCACTCACAAGCGCAGTTTTTGAAAACTCTTGTTGTAGTGCAAGTATTTGATCTTTTTTAATATTTAACCCATCGGGTTCAATTACCATTAAGTTAGATAGTGTGCGCGTTTGTATCTGATGTCTTAATTGAAGATCATCTTGTTGACTTTTATCCTTGTTAAAAATAAGGTAGCAGATATCTTCAACTAGCTTTGATTTCCCACTGCCTTTAGGACCACTAATAATATATAAATGCGCTAAGCGATTTTTCTTTATCGCTTGTTCAAAAAACGTAATGGCTTTATTCATAATTTACCCTTTATGATTCCTAAAATTTCTTCTGCAATCTCTTCTAATGGACGATCACCATCAATTTTAACCACACGATGAGGATATGCGTCTAAGACTTTAAGATATCCTTTTCTAACGTCGTGATGAAATTTCATAGATTCTTGATCTAATCGATCGTATTTTACTCGGCTTGATATTCTACTTAAACCAACTTCTGGTTCTAGGTCAATATAGAATGTTAAATCTGGCATATGATTTGTGGCATATTGATTAATGCTTAAAATAAAATCAAATCCTAAATCTCTTGCATATCCTTGATAGGCAAGTGATGAATCAAGATATCTGTCACATAAAACAATTTTATCTTGTTCCAGTGCTGGTAGTACAACCTCATCTAAGTGTTGTGCTCTTGATGCAGCAAGTAATAACGCTTCTGTATAAGGGGTTACATTTGTGTATTTAGGATTTAAAATAATGTCTCTAATTGCTTCAGCAACTACTGAACCTCCTGGTTCTCTCGTGCATACAATATCCATAGAAGATAAAGATTTTTTGATGTATTCAATTAAAGAAGTCTTGCCTGATCCTTCTCCACCTTCAAATGTAATAAACATAATTTAACGCTCCTTTTATTTCATATTATACCACTACTTATAAAATACTCTTTCTAAGTATAAGCCTCTTGACTCAGCAGTTTTACCTGCTAATTTTCTATCTTGTGTTTCTAAAATTTCTGTAATCACTTGAGGATCTTTTTTATGGAGACCAATTTCAATTAATGTGCCTACCATAGATCTCACCATATATTTTAAAAAGCTGTTTCCATGAAAAGTTAAAATATAATGATCTTTTGTCTCTTTTAAAGACACTTCATATATTGTCTTAATTGTAGGTTTACCCTTAACATATTGACAAAACCCTTTAAAGTCATGTGTCCCTTCAAAAAGCTTATATGCTTCTTTTATCGGTTCGATATCTAGATTTCTAATATAAACCTCATAGTTCTTTTTAAAGACTGAACTTTCTTCTTTCGCTAACACATATTTATATTTCTTTGACTTCACACTATGTCTTGCATGGAAATCATCAGATACCTTTTTAAAACTTAATATTCTAATATCGAGTGGCAATCTGTCATTAACTCTTGTCCAATCAATATCTAGGTCACTGTCAAAATGAAATGGTTGTCTTAACGCGTGAACACCTTTATCAGTTCTTCCACTTGCATGAATTTTAATGTCAGTTCTTGTCATTAATTTCATACTTTTTTCAATGACTTCTTGAATACCTAATGCGTTTTTTTGACTTTGAAATCCTGCATATGCAGTGCCATCATAACTTACGATTGCTAAAAATCTCATAGAATAACCTGTAAATAAATGGTTGCTGCAATAATTACTAAGCTCGCAGCTACTGTAACATAATCCTTTAAGCTTGTATGGTGTTGATCAATCTTAGTACGCTTAGCACCAATGATATAACCTTTAACTTCCATTGCATTCGCTAAATCTTCTGAGCGATTAAATGAAATGACAAAAACTGGAATCAATAGTGAAATGATTTGAACAACTTTATCCTTTAATGAGCTTTCATTAAAATCAACACCTCTTGAAGCTTGTGCTTTAATGATTTTTTCAGTTTCACCAAGAAGCGTTGGAATATATCTAAGTGTTAAAGATAATAACATCGCGAATATATCAACAGGGACTTTTAATACTTTAAGTGGTTTTAAAAGTGATTCAACTGCATAGTTTAAATCAGTTGTCATTGTTGTAAAAGTAAGTAATGATGTTGTGATAATGATTGTTGCTATTCTTATGAATATAAATCCTGCACGAAGTAACCCATCACTATAAACATTTAACTGATATGATGTAAGTTCAATATAAGGTAAGAATGATTGCACATAGAAAACAGCCAATACAGCAATTAAAAAATATACTAATCTAAACTTAACATAACGTTTCGTCAACTGGTAAAATGCAATAATTAAAATAATCGCACCAATACTTGCTAATGAAATACTCATATGGACAGGTCCTAATACTAAATTACCTGTTTGTACACTAAAGAGTTGTAATACAAATGTAAATGTTAAAAGGACAATAATAGATCTTAATCCCCTTAAGACTTTAAATACAGATATACCTGAACTCATCGTTAATAAAAGAGAGCCCAAAAGCAATACACCAAGACTAGCAAGTGCAAGTACTTCTGTTGAAAGTGGTACTAAAAATATAGCAACCAAATATAAAACAACACTAATCAGTTTTACTCTAGGGTCAAGTCTGTGAAGCCATGAATTTCCAGGAATATACTGACCAATCATAATTGATTTCATGCCTTCACCTCCTTAAGATATTGATATAGACTATCAAAATCATAAAATGGTTTATAAGCAATCCCTAAAGTTTTTTCTAGATGTTTCATAATTTTAAGTGGTGTTGGTAGATCAAGATGGAATGTAGAAAAATCTTTATGTTCAAATAAATCTTCTTTTTTACCATCAAAAACGATTCGTCCTTGATCAAGCACAATCACGCGTTTTGCATATTGGCTAACAATATCCATATCGTGAGTAATCAATATGATTGATTGATCTTTTTTCTGATGAAGATCTACGAAAATATTCATTAAATCAATTTTACCTTTAGGATCTAATCCTCTAGTTGGTTCATCTAATACGAGCACTTTAGGCTCCATTGCTAGAATGCCTGCAACTGCTACTCTTCTCATTTGACCACCACTAATTCTGAAAGGTGATTTTTCAAATAAATCATCAGTAATACCAACAGTATGTGCCGCTTCAGTTGCTTTCTTTAAAGCTTCTTCATCTGTTTGCTTGAAGTTTTTTGGACCAAACATAATGTCTTTTATAATTGTTTCTTCAAAAAGTTGATATTCAGGAAACTGAAAAACAAGACCTACTTTTTGTCTTAAATGATTGATCTTTTCTTTTTTGTTTGGTGGAAGTTTTTGATCAAAGACTGAAACTTCACCAGTCGTTGGAAGCAACAATGCATTCATATGTTGAACTAATGTGGATTTACCAGAACCGGTATGCCCAATAATCGCGATGAATTCACCTTTCGCTTCGATATTTAAATTAATTTGATCAAGTGCTACATATTTAGTCTTTATCCCTTGATATGCGTAGCCTACTTGTTTGAATTGAATGCCCATAGCGCCTCCGTAATCTTAGGATCTATCGCATCATCTTTTGCTGCTCTAGTATATAGTTTTACTTCAAAAGGTAATTCTAAATGTGAAGATTGTAATAAAGCCTCTTCTTTAAATACATCTTCTGGTTTACCTTCTAAAATGATTTCGCCATCTCTTAAAACGATAAGATCATCAGAATCTGCAGCAAATGATAAGTCATGTGTAATCGTAATAATTGTTTTATTTAAATCTTTATTTAATTTTTTAATAAGTTCAATAATTTCTTCAGTACCCTCAGGATCAAGCATTGATGTTGCTTCATCTAAAATAAGGATATCTTGTTCCATCGCTAATGCGCCTGCTATAGCGACTCTTTGTTTTTGCCCACCAGAGAGTTGATGTGGCTCTTTTGATAGAAAATCCTGCATACCTACAAGCGAAGCATAATGGATCACACGCTCTTCCATTTCCTTTGGACTAATACATTGATTTTCCAAACCAAAGGCGATATCGTGTCTAACTGTAACGCCTACAAATTGATTGTCTGGATTTTGAAAAACAATACCTATTTTTCTTCTAATATCGCTAAGGTTTTCCTCGTTTAAAACGAGACCATCAATTTCTATTTGTCCACTGCTAGGTTCAAGCAATCCAACAAGACATTTTGACAGTGTTGATTTACCTGATCCATTATGGCCTAATATAGAAACCCATGAACCTTTTTTAATTTCTAAATTGATATCTTTAAGTGCTTCAGTTTCACCTGTATATGAGAAACTTAAATGACTGATTTTTAGCATAATAATCACCTACAATTCATCTATAACATTATATCACGGATAACTATCTTTATAAAGCGTTATTGCTGACAATAAAAAGTTATTAATAATACGCAAAAACCTTTAAATTTTAACCTTTTTTTGAGATAATAGGTATAAGATTGAAAGGAAATGATTGACATGATTAAACATTTAACTAGTGAAAATTTTGAAGAAACTGTATTAAAAAGTGAATTACCTGTTCTAGTAGATTTCTGGGCATCTTGGTGCGGACCTTGTAGAAGAGTCGCTCCTATCTTAGAAGAGCTAGATAAAGAGGTAGAAGGTAAAGTCATTATTGCTAAACTTGAAGTTGACGAAGAACCAGCAATTGCTGATCAATTTCAAATCATGAGTATTCCTACATTAATGATTTTCAAAGACGGGAAAATTGAAAAACAACTTATTGGACTACATTCTAAGGATGCACTTAAAAAACATTTAGGCCTATGAAAAAAGTAATAA
Source organism: Acholeplasmataceae bacterium (assembly GCA_963678355.1). Taxonomy (GTDB): domain Bacteria; phylum Bacillota_I; class Bacilli_A; order Acholeplasmatales; family Acholeplasmataceae; genus WOFB19. Next base: position 1,415,524 of record OY782823.1, read on the forward strand.
TTATAGGTTTTGGTCCAGCGGGTATTTCTGCTGCAATCTACTTAAAACGCGCGGGACATCATCCTATAGTGATTGGTAAAGATTGTGGAGCGTTCTCTTCTTATGGTGAAGTACCAATAGAAAACTATTATGGCTTTGTAGAGCCTATTTCTGGTAAAGACTTAAGTAAGAGAGGCCTTGCCCAAGCTGAACGTTTAGGCATTGAAATCATCAGAGATTCTGTCCTTGACCTACAAACTATCTTATACGATAGATTTGAAGTAATCACAGAAAAGGGATCTTATGAAGCAGATGTTGTCTTGCTTGCTACAGGTCGCCAAAGATTAAAACTTGGCATTCCAGGCTTTAAAGAGTTCAAAGGCAAAGGTATTAGTTTTTGTGCAACTTGTGATGGATTCTTCTATCGTAAGAAAAAACTTGCGATTGTTGGATGCGGATCTTACATGTTACATGAATTAAAATACTTAGAAAACCTAACGGATTCAATTACTGTTTTTACAAACGATCATGATTTGAAAGTACCTGTTGAGCACACTGTAATCCGTGATAAGATTACTGCTTTTAAAGGTGACACTAAATTAAGAACTATAGAAACAGAAAACGGTAGTTATGATGTTGATGGCGCATTCTTCGCACTTGGTACACCAAGTTCTGTAGACTTTGCTCAAAAACTAGGTGTCATTTTAGAAAAAAATAATTTAGTCGTTGATGAAAAATATCAAACGAATATTCCTGGACTGTTTGCTGCTGGTGATGTCATTGGTGGAAAACTTCAAATCGCGAAAGCCGTATACGATGGTATGATGGCTGCTGAATCAATTAAAGATTATTTAGAAAAAGAAAAAGCCTGAGCATCGCTCAAGCTTTTTTTATGATTATAATTTAGTGTCATCTACACTATCTAAATATGCCTTAAGTGGCACAATGATATCTTCTAGAGTACCATCTTTAAATGGGTTTTGTAATTTAGCACTTTCAACTAAATCAACAAAACTCTTAGAACCACCTAATTTACATAATTCGATATATTCTTCAACTGCTTTTGGATGATTTTCTTGACTCTTGACCCAAAATTGGAATGCACAAACTTGAGCTAACGTATAGTCAATATAATAGAATGGTGAGCCAAAGATATGTCCTTGTCTAAACCAATAAGTTCCTTTTTCCATAAACTTGTCATCATCATAATCTTTAAATGGAAGATATTTTTTCTCAATAGATCTCCATAATGCTTTTCTCTCTTCTGGTGTCATATCAGGATTTTCATAAACGCCATGTTGGAATTCATCAACAGTTACACCATATGGAAGAAATGAAATTGATGAAGCTAAGTGGTTGAATTTATACTTAGCAGTATCTTCTAAGAAAAATTGATCAATCCATGGCCATGCAAGAAATTCCATACTCATTGAATGAATTTCAGCTGCTTCCATCGTTGGCCAACGGTATTCAGGAATTTGTTCTCTACTTGAGAATACTTGGAAAGCGTGACCTGCTTCATGTGTTAATACATCAGCGTCATGACTTGTTCCATTAAAATTAGCGAAAATAAATGGTGATTCATAATTTGCGATATATGTACAATAACCGCCACCTTGTTTACCAGGTTTACTATCTAAATCTAATAATTCATGTTCAACCATGAAATCAATAAATTCCCCTGTTGGTTCGCTCATTTCATGATACATCTTAACAGCGCGTTCCAACATCCAGTTTTTATCACCTTTAGGTGTAGGATTACCTGATAGGAAAGATAGTGCTAGGTCATAAGATTTAGGATTTTCAATACCTAGTCTTTTCGCTTTTCTCTCAGTTAAATCATTAACTACAGGTACTACATATTTATAGATTTGATCACGATAGTTTTTAACATCTTTATAATCATAGTCTGTTCTACCAAAACGGTCATATCCTAATTGAACAAAATTTTCATATCCTAATTGATGTGCAATTTCAGTTCTAACTTTAACCATATCATCATAGATTCTATCAAATTGTGCCTCATTATCTTCAAAGAATTTTGAAACTGCAAGTTGTGCCTTATGTCTAACATCTCTATCTTTTGATTGAACAAAAGGTGCCATTTGACTTAAATTATATGTGCCACCTTCAAACTCAATTTTTGCAGATGCGATCAACTTAGAATACTCTGTAGATAATTTGTTTTCCTTTTGAAGGTTTGGAATAATTTCAGGTTTAAATGTCTTCTTTGCAAGTTCTGCTCTTTTAAAAATAAGTGATCCGAATTTCTTTTCTAGTTCAACTCTATTTTTAGAACTTAATAACTTATCGTTAAATGCGTGACCATATTGACTGATCACAGGACCATTTTCATCAAAGAACTCTTGTTCCTCTTCATAAAATTTATCTGTCGTATCTACACTATTTCTAATTGATACTAATACCATTTGTGATTCAATGTCATCAAAGATTTTAAATAAGTTATCAATGGCTTTAACTTCATCTTCAAATGACACATCGCTACCTAAGACTTGAAGTTCTTTTTCAACAACTTCCTTAAATTCGTCTAAATTAGGTCTCTTATATGCGTAATCTTTAAATTTCATATGTGTGCCTCTTTTCATATATCTATCATTTTATTACTGATAGTATAACACATTTAGATACTATAAGATTTATAATCACACAAAAAAACACCAAACTTGATGTTTGATGTTTTTTATATCTTAATTAATAAACTTTTTCTAAAATTTCTTTCATATCCTTAACTAATGGAAGTCTAGGATTGGCAGGACTACATTGGTCTTCATAAGCTAGATAAGCAATAGCTTCTGTTTGACTCATATATGATTCTTTATCAATATTTTGAGAACCCATGTTCATCTTAATACCAACTGATGTACCTAAATCATATACAGCTTTAGCAAGTGATTCAACGCCTTCCTCAGGAGTCTTAGCTTTTAAGCCTAGTAGTTTAGCAATCTTTTGATATTTTTCATCAGCGTGATAGAAATTATATTTTGGCCATGTTGCTAATTTTGATGGTTTTTGTCCATTATATCTAATAACTTCTGGTAGTAAAATTGCATTTAATCTACCATGTGGCACATGGAATACACCACCAAGTTTGTGAGCCATTGAATGTGCGATACCCAAGAATGCATTACCAAATGCCATACCAGCCATTGCTGATGCATTATGCATTTTTTCACGTGCTTCAAAGTCTTGACCATTATCATATGCTCTCTTTAAATAATTAAATACGATTTCAATTGCAGATAATGCAAGTGCGTCTGTATAATCATTTGCAAGTGTTGAAACATAAGCTTCAATTGCGTGTGTTAACACATCCATACCAGTATCAGCAGTTACTGAACGAGGTTGAGTCATTGCAAGTGCTGGATCAATGATCGCAACTGTTGGTGTTAACTCATAATCAGCAAGTGGATACTTTTTATTTTCTTTCTTATCAGAGATAACTGCAAATGGTGTTACTTCACTACCTGTACCTGATGTTGTAGGAATACATACTAAACTAGTCTTTTCACCCATTTTAGGGAACTTAAATGTTCTTCTTCTGATATCCATGAATTTTTGTTTTAAATCATTGAAATTTACATCTGGATGTTCATAGAATAACCACATACCTTTAGCGGCATCCATTGATGAACCACCACCTAATGCGATGATTGTATCTGGTTGGAAATTTCTCATGATTGATGTACCTTTTTCAACTGTTTCAATTGAAGGGTCTGGCTCTACTTCGCAGAAAAGTTGAACTTGTACACGATTATCTCTCTTATTTAATTGGTCAGTAATCTTGTCTACATAACCTAAGTCTAACATGACTTTATCTGTAACAATGAATACTTTATGAACATCTTGCATTTGTTTTAAGTATTCAATAGAATCTCTTTCGAAATATATTTTTGAAGGTACTTTAAACCATTGCATATTGTTTTTTCTTCTCCCAATCTTTTTGATGTTAATTAAATTAGCTGCACTCACGTTGTTACCAACACTGTTGTGTCCGTAACTACCACAACCTAATGTTAGTGATGGTACAAATTGATTATAAACTTGACCAATACCTCCAAATGTTGTTGGTGAATTATGGATGATTCTAATGGCTTTCATTTGACGTCCAAATTCTTTAACGATTTCTTGGTCATTTGAATGAATACAAGCACTGTGTCCTAAACCATTAAATTCTACCATTGCTTTAGCTTTCGCAATACCTTCAGTTGCATCTTTAACTTCATAGAATGCTAAGATTGGTGATAATTTTTCTTTACTAAATGGTTCACTAACCCCTACTTCTTTACATTTAACACCTAAAATAACTGTGTTTTCAGGGACTGTAATACCAACTTGTGCAGCTAGTGAAACTGCAGATTGACCTACGATATTAGGATTTAATCTAGCTTCCGAAGGATTACTAGAATCAACTCCAAATGCTAATTTCATTAGTTTTTGTTTTTCTTCTTCATTTAAAAAGTATGTACCGAATTGTTGGAATCTATCAATAGATTCTTTATAAACTTTTTTATCAATGAAGCATCCTTGTTCTGATGCACAAACCATACCATTATCAAATGATTTACTCATGATCACATCATTAACAGCTTGTTTAATGTTTGCTGATTCATGGATGTATGCAGGTACATTCCCGGCACCTACACCAATGGCTGGTTTACCACAAGAATAAGCTGATTTAACCATGGCATTCCCACCAGTGGCTAAGATGACACTTACGCCATCGTGATTCATAAGTAAGCTTGTAGCTTCCATAGATGATTCTGAAATCCATTGAATACAGTTTTCAGGAGCACCTGCAGCAATTGCTGCATCTCTAACAACTTTAGCTGCAGAGATTGAACATGCTAATGCACTTGGATGGAATGAGAAAATAATTGGATTTCTCGTTTTAAGTGAAATTAAACTCTTAAAAATTGCTGTTGATGTTGGGTTTGTTACTGGAACAATACCGCAAATGACACCAACTGGATCGGCTATTTCAGTGATACCACTGACCTCATCTTCACTAATCACACCAACAGTTTTCATGTTTCTCATGTGATTCACAACATACTCTACTGCAAACAAATTCTTAGTTGCCTTATCTTCAAATACACCGCGCTTAGTTTCGTTAACTGCTTCCAAAGCAAGTCTTCCATGAGCTTCTAAAGCAGCAACACCAGCTTTAGCAACGATGTGATCAATTTGCTCTTGATTTAACGCATAAAAATCTTCAAGAGCAGTTTGAGCGTTTTGAACTAGGCCATTAATTTTAGACGTAGTAGTCTCATTAATCGCTTTTGTCATATTAAATTTCCTTTCGACTTTTGTTACCTTAATTAAAACAAAATAACACTTGATATTCAATATCAATTAAACAAGTAAACGTTTTCCAAAAAATGAAAGTGTTTTCCAGTTTACTATAATTTAACCGAAAAAAATTAAGTACTTAAATTTTGTTTTTTTCTAAGATAATCATATTTTTTGACTGCTTTTAGTTTATCTATGCATATACAAAAAAAGAACCAATCAATTGGTTCTTTTTGTATCTAAAAATATTACATTGACAAATTTTAATTGTTAATTCCAAATTAAATCAACTAATTCTGGATGGTCAACAAATGGATTTCTATTACCTTGTATGCCATAGATAACATCATTTCTGGAAATCTCAAATTGATCAACAGGGTCGAGTGAATTCCACTCAATAAGTGTTTTTAAATCACCCATTTCATAGACACTAGGTTCTTGTCCAGCACTTAAATTAACAAGTGTTAAACTGTCATACATTACATCCATGTAGAATAACATTCTAGCAATATCACCCTTAACTTCATCTCTTGGCGCATAAGAAACTGAAGTTGTTGTATTTGCATACCATTTATTACCTCGACTTGAATTTGTCTGAGGATCTGATGGTTTCAAATGATGAAGGTCTGATGCTTCATTGACGACACTATTTGATGCACTAACTCCAAGTAGTGACTGTGGCCAAATATGTTCTCTATTCCATGTAGAGCCACTATCCCAACTACCATCTACTGAAGTCCCTAGATAGATTAAAATAAGATTTCCGCTATGATTTGGGTCAGCATCAGTATCATCTAAGCGATATCTTGCCTCACCATAATCAACGCCGTGAAAACCAGTGTTAATTAAAGTGTGAACAGCTTGTCTTAAATTAGACTCAGCTATGCCATCTAAAGATTGATAATAACCTTCAAAAGTAATATCAAGAGGTTCTATCCATCTTGCATATAATACAATACTTTCATATGGCATAAAATTAAAATTAAATTCACTTGTTAAATTTTGATCACTATACCAACCACCAAACTCATATCCATCTTTTGTTGGTTCTGTTGGTTCACTAATAGAGACACCACCATTGTTTGAAATAGGTGCGACACTAGATCCACCCATAGAATCAAACGAGATCGTATAGATATTATTATCAATATAATTCCATTTCGCATATACTGTAATATTACCGCTTGGCATTGTATTAAACGTATATTGTCTTAAAAATGATGTCGTTGTATACCAACCAGCAAACTCATATCCATCTCTAGTTGGATTCTCTGGTGCAGATACTTCATCACCTTCATATGCAACTAAATCTTCTAAATCACTACCACCTTGGGTATCAAATGTGATTTTATAGACATGACTAGCATTTAGACCAATCACTGTTAATACAAAATCTACATAACTTATTTCATCATAATACTCTATAGTTGCAGATAATACAACATTTTGATCACTGCTTCCACGATTAACGATACCTTCTTCTGAAATATATTGTGGTAACATACTATACCAACTAATTGTTACATTGCTATCAATATCTAAAGTTAAAGGCAATGTAATGTTTTGAGTTACATAACTTGCTTGATCTCCATCTGCATAAGTAATCTCAATGGCATCTTCAATTTCATCCATGGTATATGGGTGAATATTATCACATGCAAATAATATAACTGTCGTTATACTTAATAGGATAACGAGTAAACTTCTTTTAAACATAAAAACTCCTTCAATTTTGCAAACTCATTAGCTGAATGAGCTTATAAAGCAAAAAAAACAAGCACAAGGCTTGTTAATTTTTATACGAATTCAATGATTGCCATTGGCGCAGCATCACCGCGTCTTGGCACTGTTTTAATAATTCTTGTGTATCCGCCAGTACGATCAGCATATCTTGGTCCAATTTCATCAAATAATTTTTGAACTGCATTTTGACCTTCCTTAGCTTCTTCGAAACGTACTGTTTGTGCAGCTTGTCTACGAGCAGCTAGAGAACCATCTTTAGCTAAAGTTACCATTTTGTCAGCTAATTTTTTTAATTCTTTAGCTTTTGCTTCTGTAGTAACAATTCTTTCGTTAATAATGATATCTGTGACTAAGTCGCGTAATAATGCTTTTCTTTGATCGCTTCTGCGTCCTAATTTACGATAACCCATGGTTTTTACTCCTTATCTTCATCGTCTAAACCAAACTTAGGTTCTTTATTCGATGTATTTTCAAATTCAAGACCATGTTCAGCAAGTTTTTCTTTTAATTCTTTAAAAGATTTTCTTCCTAAACTACGAAGTCTCATGACGTCTTCTTCAGTCATCTTAATGATTTGAGCAACTGTATAAATACCTGAACGTTTTAAACTATTAAATAATCTAACTGATAGGTCAAGTTGTTCAATTTTCATTTCAAGTTTCTTATTAACTGGTTCTTCTTCTTGTTCATAAATGAAATCTGCATCTTTAGCAGCTTCACTTATTTCACTAATTACTGAGAAGTAATCAATTAACATTTTTGAAGCAAGACTTAAAGCGTCTTTTACTTCAATAGCACCATTAGTTTCGATTTCTAATGTTAATTCATCTTCATCGCCACGTGTCTTTTCAACATGATAAGATACGCGTTCAACTGGTGTATAAATTGAATCAATTGGGATAACACTTTTTTCATTTCTGCTATAAACTTTATTATAATCAGCTTTTACATATCCGACACCACGTCTAATAGTAACAACCATTGATAATGAGCCATTTTCAGATAAAGTTGCGATCACTTGATCAGGATTAACAACTTCTACACCATCAACATGGTTGAAGTCAGCAGCTGTTACTTTACCAGCACCTACTGCATATAATTCTAATTTTTGTTCAAAATCTGGATCTTCAGATTCAACTGTGAAAATAACTTTCTTTAAGTTTAAAACAATACCCATGACGTCTTCATAAACGCCTTCAATTGTTGAAAATTCATGTTCTACACCATCAATTTTAATATTGACGATAGCAGCTCCAGGAAGTGATGATAATAAAACGCGTCTTAATGCATTACCTAAAGTGATACCATAACCACGTTCTAATGGTTTAATGACAAACTTACCTTTATTTCCATCAACTGATATTTCTTCAACTGCAGTTGGTTTTTCAAATTTTAAGTCTTTCATCTGTTACCCCTCTTTCTATTATCCACGTGGACGTTTTGGTGGTCTACATCCATTGTGTGGTACAGGTGTTACATCTTTAATTGCTGTGATTTCTAACCCAGCAGCTTGTAATGAACGAATAGCTGCTTCACGTCCAGGACCTGGACCCTTAACATATACTTCAACCTTGATCATACCTTGATCCATTGCACCTTTAGCTGCAGCTTCAGCTGAGTTTTGTGCTGCAAATGGTGTAGATTTTCTACTACCTTTGAAGCCAAGTGCTCCAGCACTGCTCCATGCAACAGCATTACCATCAACGTCAGTAATTGTTACAATTGTATTATTAAATGTTGTGTGAATATGTGCAATACCAAGGGGAATATTCTTTTTAACTCTACGTTTCGTAGTTTTTTTACGTGCCATTTTCTATTCCTCCTTATTTCTTCTTACCGGCAATAGCCTTTGGTTTACCTTTTCTAGTACGTGAATTGTTTCTTGTGTTTTGTCCACGAACTGGTAAGCCTCTACGATGTCTCATACCTCTGTATGAACCGATTTCCATTAATCTCTTAATGTTCATTGTGACTTCTCTTCTTAAGTCACCTTCTACTGTATATTTAGCAACTTCTGTACGAATGTTTGCTAATTCTTCTTCTGTCAATGCTTCTACACGAGTATCTTCTGATACACCAGCATCTTTTAATATTTGTTTAGATGTTGATGGTCCGATACCATAAATGTAAGTCAACGAAACCACGACACGTTTGTTACGTGGAATGTCAATACCTGAAATTCTAGCCATAGTTCCTCCTATTAACCTTGTCTTTGGTTATGTCTTCTATTTTTTTTATTTATGACGTAAACTCTACCTTTACGTCTCACGATGATGTCATCTTCGCTTCTTTTCTTTACGGATGCTTTAACTTTCATATGTTCCTCCTTATTTACGACGATACGTAATACGGCCTCTAGTTAAATCGTATGGTGATAACTCTACTGTTACTTTATCACCAGGTAAAATGCGTATGTTATGCATGCGGATTTTACCAGATACATGGGCTAATACGATATGTCCATTTTGTATAAGTTCAACTTTAAATTTAGTGTTAGGTAACACCTCAATAACTTTTGCTTCGGCTTCGATTAAGTCTTGTCTCGCCATAGATTCACTCCTTTTTTAAAGATGTCAATATCTCATATCCAGTTTCTGTAATAACAATCATATGTTCAAAATGAGCACTGGGTTTATGATCGGTTGTAATTGTTGTCCAATTGTCTTTTAGAACTCTAACGTGTTTAGTGCCTAAATTAACCATTGGTTCAACACAAATCGTCATGCCTGGTTTAAGAACCGGCCCAACATTTGATGGTCCATAATTTGGTATAAATGGATCTTCATGCAAGTCTCTACCAATACCATGTCCTGTGAACTCTTCAACAATGCCATAGCCAAATGGTTTAACATAAGCTTCTATCGCATGTGAAATATCACCGATACGGTTGCCTGGTTTAGCAAATTTTAATCCCTCATATAGAGATTGTTCAGTGACTTCTAATAATTTACTGATTTCATCACTAATATTTCCTACAGGGAATGTTGATGCTGAGTCTGCATGGTAACCTTTATAGTAAACACCAAAATCTAATGAAATGATGTCCCCATCTTTTAGTATAATACTCTTTGATGGTATACCATGTACGACTACTTCATTTACTGAAGCACAGATTGATCCTGGAAATCCTTGATATCCTTTGAATGAAGGCGTACCTCCAAGACTTCTAATGTGTGTTTCGGCAAGTTGGTCAAGATGATGTGTTGAAATACCTGGACGAATATGTTCTTTTAACATTTGTCTTGTTAAATCAAGAATTCTACCAGCTTCTCTCATCAACTCAACTTCTCTTTTTGATTTGATTTGAATCAATTGACCTCACCTAAAACTTTCGTAATTTGTTCATAAGATGATGCTACATCTTTTGAGCCATCTACATGAACTAATAAATTTTGTTTTTCATAATAGCCAGAAACTGGCTTTGTTTCGCTTTGATAGATGTGAATACGATTTAAAACCGTTGCTTCACTATCATCAGCTCTTTGTATCAATTTACCACCATCTAAATCACAGATGCCTTCTACTTTAGGTTTTTTATTTTCGATATGATATACAGCGCCACATGTTTCGCAGACTCTACGACCACTGATGCGACTGATCAATATGTCATTGTCTGCTTGCATGTCAATCACTGCGTCAATGTTCCATCCTTTTTCAGCTAAAACTTGATCTAGTGCTTCGGCTTGACCAAGATTTCGAGGATATCCGTCGAATAAGAATCCATTTTGAACATCCTCTTTTTCTAGTCTTTGTCTAACAATTTCATTTGTTATTTCATCGGGAACTAATTCACCACGATTTACATAACCTTTAGCAACTTTTCCTAGTTCAGAATCGCCACTAAATAATTCTCTGAATATATCGCCTGTAGAAATGTGTGGAATATGATACTGCTTAATTAATAATTTAGATACGGTACCCTTACCAACACCTGGAGGGCCCATGATAATTAAACGCATTCCATTCATCTCCTTAATTATCTAAATATTGAACCATATTCGTTTTGTGCAGAATCTGTTTCTACTTGTTCAGTTGTTTGGATAGCAACCCCAACAATAATTAGAAGTGATGTACCACCTAAACGAATTGCACTTGCTTCGTTTCCAGTGAAACCGAAGATTGCAGAAGTTAAGATTGGAATAACTGCTAAAACGACTAAGTATAATGTACCGATAACGGTAATTTTGAATAATAAGCTCGCAATATAATCTTGCGTATCAATACCAGGTCTAACCCCTGGAATGTATGAATTTGATTTAGATAAGTTATCTGACATCTTTTGTGGATGGATTTGCAAAAATGCATAGAAGAATGCAAAGATTACAATTAAGATTACATAAAGGATAAATCCAATAGGTCTACCAGTACTAAAGATATTATTAAACCAATTTGTTAAGCCTGCAGGTGCATTTGTAGCACCAACGATTGATAATGGGATTGACATGATTGTTTGTGCGAAGATGACTGGAATAACCCCACCAACATTAAGCTTCATTGGAATATTTGAATCAGACTTACCTTGGCGATTCGCATATTGAATTGGAATTCTACGTTCAGCAATTTGCATATAAACAACGCCAAATAGAATTGCGAAATATAATAATAAGATAACGCCAAACCATACATAAGACCAACCACTTGTAGCACCTGTAATATATTTAGAATATAATACTGTCCACATTGTTGGTAAACTTGTTACGATCCCTGCAACGATTAACATTGAAGAACCATTACCTACACCTTTTTTAGTAATTAAACTAGCGAACCACATTGCTAATGCAGTACCAGCTGACATAACTAATGCCATGTAGATATAGAATAGATAGCGGAATTGATCAACAATTGCCGCATCAACACTTGCTCTAATTAAGCTACCTCTATTAGATAGACCCATGATTAAAGCTAATGCTTGAATAAAGGCTAAAATGATTGCAAGATAACGAGTTACCTTGTTAAGTTTTTGTTTACCTGTTTCGCCTTGTTCACTAAATTCTTTTAATTTAGGAATAACCATTTGTAATAACTGAACACCGATTGATGCAGTAATATATGGTGTAATACCTAAAGACATAATAGATAGATTTTGAAGTGAGCGCCCACTGAAACTGTTTAAAATTGCGAAATAATCACTATTTTGAATATAATCCACAACTGACCCAATTTCAACTAGTGGGATAGTAGTATTTGCCAAGATTCTTACAAATAACAGGATTAGTAATGTGAATGCTATACGAAGCATAACTGTTTTGTTACTTAGAACTCTTCTGATACGTACCAATAATTCCTTCACTTTAAATCACCTCTACTGTTCCACCAGCTTTAGTAATTGCTGCTTCAGCAGCTTTTGAGAATAAATTAGCTTTTACAGTTAATTTCTTTTCAAGTTCACCGTTTGCTAGTACTTTTATACCTGATTTTACTTCTTTAACTAAATTAGCTGCAACTAATACTTCTGGTGTCACAACGTCACCGTCATTAAATTGATTTAAATCTTTTAAATTTACGATAGCATATTCTTTTCGGTTGAAATTTTTGAATCCACGTTTTGGAAGTCTTTGGAAGAAAGGTAATTGTCCACCTTCAAATCCAGGACGAACACCGCCGCCTGAACGAGCATTTTGACCTTTGTTACCTTTACCGGAAGTTTTACCTGTACCGCTACCTGGACCACGACCAATACGTTTTCTACTCTTACGAGCACCTTCAACTGGTTTTAATTCATTTAACATGGTATACCTCCTTACTCAACTTCTGTTACAGTCACTAAGTGTGCAATTGTTTTGATCATACCATCAACTGCTTCATTAGTTTCTTTAACAACAACTGAATTTAATTTTCTTAAACCTAATGCATGTGCTGTTTTAACTTGATTAGGTTTGCGTCCGATTAGACTTCTTGTTAATTTGATTTGTACTTTCATATTATCCTAACTCCGATACATCTACACCACGTAGTGCAGCAACTTGTTCAGCAGTTCTTAAAGATTTAAGACCTTCGAATGTTGCACGAACCATGTTGATTGGTGTACTTGTTCCAATAGATTTTGATAAGATGTCGTTAACGCCTGCAAGTTCGAAAACAGCACGAACTGGACCACCAGCGATAACTCCGGTACCTTCTGATGCAGGTTTTAAGAATACTCTACCAGCACCGAATACACCTGTAACTTGATGAGGGATCGTAGATCCAACTGTAGGTACAGTGATTAAATTTGTTTTAGCATTTTCAATTGCTTTTTTAATAGCATCAGGTACTTCTGAAGCTTTACCAGTTCCAAAACCTACTTGACCTTTTTTATTGCCGATTACTACAAGAGCTGCAAAACGGAAGCGACGTCCACCTTTAACAACTTTAGTAACACGGTTAATAGCAACTACGCGTTCCTCAAATTGTTTTTCTTCTTGATTTTTATTAAATCTTTCTCTAGCCATATGCTTCCTCCTTAGAACTCTAAGCCAGCGCTGCGGGCTGCATCAGCAAGTTCTTTAACACGTCCGTGATATAAATAACCACTACGATCAAATACAACATTTTTGATACCACCAGCAATCGCTTTTTCAGCAATTAACTTACCAACTGCCTTAGCTGCTTCTACATTAGCATGCTTAAGACCTAATTCTTGACTGCGTGCACTGCATAAAGTCGTTTGATTAACATCATCGATTAATTGAGCATATACTGCTGTGTTTGAGCGATAAATACTAAGTCTAGGTCTATCAGCTGTACCTGTAACAATTTTACGGATACGAAGATGACGTTTTTGACGACTAACATTTTTTGAAATTTTCTTAATCATTTAAATCATCCTCTCTTACTTAGCAGTTTTACCAGCTTTACGTGGAACATATTCGTCAACATAACGAATACCTTTTCCAAGATAAGGTTCTGGTTTTTTAACGGCTCTAATTTTAGCTGCAAACTCGCCAACGGCTTGTTTGTCAGCGCCTGAAATAATAACTGATGTGTTTTTAGGGATTTCTACTTTAACTCCAGCAGGTACATCTAATAATACTGGATGAGAGAAACCCATACTTAAATTCACTGTGTTGCCTTGTAATTGTGCACGATAACCAACACCGCGGATTTCTAATTCTTTTTTAAATCCTTCACTAACACCAACAACCATATTATTTAATAAGGCACGAGTTGTTCCGTGAATTTTTCTTGAGAAGATATCGTTGTTAGGACGTGTAACTGATAATTCAGTACCCTCTAACTTAATACCTAATGTTTGATTAAATTGAAATTCAAGTTCGCCTTTAGGCCCTTTAACTACAACGTAGTTTTCAGGACTAATAGTTACAGTAACACCAGCAGGAACTTGAATCACTTTATTACCTATACGTGACATAGTTTCCTCCTTATATTACCATACATAAGCTAACACTTCGCCACCAACTTGGGCTAAGCGTGCTTCACGATCTGTCATGATACCTTTTGATGTAGAGATTAATGCAATCCCTAAGCCATTTAAAACTTTTGGTAATTCATCTACTGATGTATATACTCGAAGTCCTGGTTTCGATATCCTTTTTAAACCTTTAATTACACGTTCTTTAGTTGAAGTGTATTTTAAAGTCACTACTAATTTACCTTGAACGCCATCTTTAGCGGCAACATAATCAACGATGAATCCTTCTTTCTTTAAAACTGCTAAAATATCAGCTTTAAGTCTAGATGCAGGGATTTCAACTTTGTCATGACGCATATGATTAGCGTTACGAATACGTGTTAACATATCCGCAATTGGATCAGTCATAACCATTTTTGTTCCTCCTTAATTACCAACTTGCTTTTTTGACACCAGGTAGTTCACCTTTATGTGCCAATTCACGAAATTTCACACGTGATAAGCCAAACTTGCGCATATATCCTCTTGGACGGCCATCAATTAAATCACGGTTCTTGATTCTTGTAGCTGAAGCATTTCTTGGTAATTTTTGAAGAGCTTCATAATCACCAGCAGCTTTTAATTCAGCAACTTTGTCTCTATAACGTTCAACAATAACTTTACGTTTTTCGTTTTTAACGATTTTTGATTTTTTTGCCATGTTGCGCCTCCTATTTCTTAAACGGCATACCTAGGCCACGAAGTAATTCTCTTGCTTCTTGGTCTGTTTTAGCCGTTGTAACAATTACAATGTCCATTCCACGAACCTTTTTAACTTTATCTAAACTGATTTCAGGGAAGATAATTTGTTCTTTGATACCTACTGTGTAGTTACCTCTACCATCAAATGAATTTGCAGAGATTCCTCTAAAGTCACGTACACGTGGAAGTGCAACTGAGATTAGTTTTTCTAAGAAATAATACATCTTAGCTCCACGAAGTGTTACTTTAGCACCGATTGGCATACCTTCTCTTAATTTGAAGTTCGCGATAGAATTTTTAGCTTTAGTTACAACTGGTTTTTGACCAGTTAATAACTCAAGTTCAGCAACTGCATCATCTAATACTTTAGGATTAAATACTGCATCACCAATACCCATGTTAACTACAATTTTATCAATTTTTGGAACTTCCATAATAGAAGAGTAATTAAAAGATTTAACAAGTTCAGGTTTGACAACTGTTTCATATCTGTTTTGAATTGAGCTCATGTTAAACCTCCTTATTTATCTAGGCTTTCGCCAGATTTTTTAGCGTAGCGCACTTTAGTTTCTTTACCACTTTTATCAGTTACAACTTTGTAACCAACTCTAGTAGGTTGTCCTGTTTTAGGATCAACAATTGCAACATTTGATGCATTGATTGGTGCTTCTACTTCTACGATACCGCCTTTATCGTTTTGAGTTTTAGGTCTTTCATGTTTTTTAACCATGTTTACACCTTCAACTAAAACTTTGTTTGTTTTAGGATAAACTTTTAAGACGCGGCCTGTCTTACGAGTTTTGTTACCTTTTTTATCAGTTACAAATTGATCATGCCCAGCAATCACTGCAACTGTATCTCCAGATTTAATATACATAGACTTGACCTCCTTATAACACTTCTGGAGCTAGAGAAACGATCTTCATGAAGTTCTTATCTCTTAACTCTCTTGCCACTGGACCGAAAATACGTGTTCCACGTGGATTCATATCATCTTTAATAATTACTGCTGCATTTTCATCAAATTTGATGTATGAGCCATCTGCACGACGAAGACCTCTTTTTGTTCTTACGATAACTGCTTTTAAAACATCACCTTTTTTAACCATACCGGCAGGTGTAGCTTTTTTAACAGTTACAACAACAACATCTCCAATATTAGCATAACGACGACGAGTACCACCTAATACTTTGATGACAAGGACTTCTTTAGCACCTGTATTATCAGCAACAGCCATACGACTTTCTGATTGTATCATTGTTTACTTCCTCCTTATACTAAGTCAGCTTTAGCAACGACTTCTAAAAGACGGAATCTCTTAGTTTTTGATAGTGGTCTTGTTTCCATAATAGTAACAGTATCACCAAGTTGTGCTAAACCTGCTTCATCATGCACATGAAATTTCTTTGAAACCTTTACACGTTTTCCATATAAAGGTGATTTTTTATAGCTGTTAACAACCACGGTAATCGTTTTATCCATTTTGTCAGATACAACTGTTCCCGTATATACTTTTCTTTGTTTACGTTCCATGGTATCCTCCTTATTCTGTACGTTCACTGATGATTGTCTTCATTTGTGCAATCGTCTTTTTAACTTTACCAATTCGAGCTGTATTTTCAAGTTGTCCTACAGCAAGTTGAAAGCGTAAGTTGAATAACTCTTTTTTTAGCTCGACAATACGTTTTTCTAAATCAGCTGTTGTTGCTTTTCTGATTTCTTCTGCTTTCACGCTTGCTCACCTCTTTTTACAATTTTACATTTGATAGGTAATTTATGTGATGCTAAGCGTAATGCTTCTCTAGCGATTTCATCAGAAACCCCATTGATTTCAAACATAATTTTACCTTTTTTAACTACTGCCACCCAGTGATCAGGAGCACCTTTACCAGATCCCATACGCACTTCAAGTGGTTTTTTTGTTTTTGCTAAGTGAGGGAAGATATTAATCCATACTTTCCCTAATCTTTTCATATGTCTTGTCATAGCAATTCTGGCAGCTTCGATTTGACGGTTAGTAATCCATGCACCTTCTTGTGCAACTAATGCATAATCGCCATTGATGATTTCGTTTCTACCTTTTGCCTTACCTTCATAACTTACACGATGAGGACGACGATATTTTGTTCTTTTAGGCATTAACATAATTATCTTCCTCCTTTATCGTTTCTATTATTGCTATTATTTCTGTTGTTATTTCTTCTATTACGACGAGGACCATTGTTACGGCCACCCTTAGCAAACTCTTTCTTAAGGTTTTCTTCTCTAGTTTGTCCTGGTAATACTTCACCATTATAGATCCAAACTTTAACACCTAAGATACCATAAGTTGTATGAGCTTCTGCTGTCGCATAGTCAACATCAGCACGAATAGTATGTAGAGGCACTTGACCTTCTGAATACCCTTCGCTTCTTGCCATTTCAGCTCCACCTAAACGACCAGAGATTAAAGTTCTTGCACCTTTAGCTCCTGATTTAAGCGCTCTTGAAATTGCGATTTTTTGAACACGTCTGAATGATGCACGGTTTTCTAATTGTTGTGCAATAGATTGAGCAACTAATGTTGCAACTCTTTCAGGTCTTGGTTCTTCAACTACATTGAATACTATTTCTTTAGAAGTTAATTTTTCTAATTTAGTAACAACTTCTTTTTTAGTTACTGCATCGCGTCCAATAACTACACCAGGTTTAGCAGTGAATACAGTAAGTTTCACTCTATCTCCGCTTTTACCTTTAACGCGTTCGATTTCAATGTGAGAAACAGCAGCATTTTTGTAATATTCATTTAGGAATTTACGGATATCAGCATCTTCTTTAATTAGGGCTGGAACTGCATTTTTATCTGCATACCATCTTGAATCCCAATTACGGATGACACCAACACGCATACCTACTGGATTAACTTTTTGTCCCATGTTGTCTCACCTTACTCTTTCTCAGCCACTACAACTGTAATGTGGCTTGTTCTCTTTTGAATGATATCGCCTTGACCTTTTGCACGAGGCAATAGTCTCTTAAGACGAACTCCTTCATTTACATAGATTTCTTTAACGAATAAATCGTCAACATTTAAATTTAAATTATGTTCTGCATTTGCAATCGCACTGTTTAAAACTTTAGATATAAGTGGTGAGGCAGCACGAGGTGTAAACATTAAAATAGCAAGTGCTTCTTTAACATCTTTACCGCGAACTAGATCAGCAACTAATCTTGCTTTACGTGGCGCAACGCGAACTGTTTTAGCTATAGCTTTTGCTTCCATGTGATCTCCTCCAATTATTTCTTCTTAGCTTTTTTATCGTCTTTACCATGTCCATGATAAGTACGAGTTGGTGCGAATTCACCAAATTTATGTCCAACCATATCTTCTGTAACATAGACTGGAATATGTGATTTACCATTATAAACTGCGACTGTGTGTCCAACGAAATCTGGGAAAATTGTTGAACGACGTGACCAAGTTTGAATAACTTTCTTTTCATTAGCAGCATTTTGTTTTTGCACCTTTTCTAATAAATGGTGATCACAAAATGGGCCTTTTTTAATTGAACGTGCCATAAATTTCCTCCTACTTCGTACGACGTCTTACGATTAAGTCGTTTGACGCTTTCTTAGAATCACGAGTCTTAACACCACGAGCTTTTTTACCCCAAGGTGTCATTGGTGATTTTCTACCAATTGGTGTTCTACCTTCACCACCACCATGAGGGTGATCGTTAGGGTTCATTACTGAACCTCTTACAGTAGGTTTAACACCTCTATGTCTTGTCTTACCAGCTTTACCGATATTAACAAGTTCCCAAGATTCATTACCAACAACACCAACTGTTGCACGGCAAGTACCAAGGATTTTTCTCATTTCGCCTGATTGAAGACGAACAAGAACATATTTTTCTTCACGACCTAGAATTTGAGCAGACGCACCAGCACTACGTGCAATTTGTCCACCTTTACCAGGACTTAATTCAATGTTGTGAACAATTGTACCAACAGGGATATTCATAATTGGCATTGCATTACCAACTTTAATATCTACTTGTTCACCAGAAATGACTTGCATTCCAACTTCTAATCCTTTAGGTGCTAAGATATATCTCTTTTCACCATCAACATAGCTGATTAATGCAATATTTGCAGTACGATTTGGATCGTATTCAATAGTTGCAACTTTACCAACAACGTTGTCTTTGTTACGTTTAAAATCAATTACACGATATTTTCTTTTAGTTCCACCACCGATGTGTCTTACAGTGATTTTACCTTGGGCGTTACGACCACCCGATTTAGAAAATGGCTCAAGTAGTGATTTTTCAGGAGTAGATGTTGTGATTTCGTCAAATGATAAAACACTCATGTTACGACGTCCATTTGTCGTCGATTTGTATTTTTTAACCGCCATTTGGTTAAACCTCCTCTATTTTTTCACTTATACTGTGAAAGCGTCGATTTTTTGTCCTTCTGGAAGTTGAACGACTGCTTTCTTATATGCAGGCTTTAAGCCTTCGTATTTACCAACTTTTTTAGCTTTTGGTAATACATTAACTGTGTTTACTTTAATTACGTCAACACTGAAGATAGCTTCAATAGCTTTCTTAATTTCTACTTTATTAGCTCTTTTATCAACTTTAAAAGTATATTTGTTTTGACCGTCAATTAACTTCATTGATTGTTCAGTGATAATTGGGGCTTTAATAATTTCATAATACTTAGTCATTATTTAGTACCTCCTCTAAAGTTGCAACTGCATCTTTAGTAAGAATTAAGTTTTTACAGTTAAGTAAATCAAATACACTTACGTGATTTGCAGAAGCTAATGCAACTGTTGGGATGTTTCTTGATGCTAACACTAAGTTGTCATCAAAAGTTGCAGATACAACTAAAGTTTTGCCTTCAACTCCAAGACCGCTTAAGAATGCAGCGAACTCTTTTGTTTTAGGTGATGCTAATTCAATTGAATCAACAATCTTTAATTGACCTTCTTTTAATTGGTAAGATAATGCTGATCTAAATGCAAGTTGTCTAACTTTTTGATTTAATTTAACAGCATAACTTCTTGGTGTTGGACCGAATACAACACCACCGTGTCTCCATTGAGGAGAACGTGTAGAACCTTGACGTGCACGCCCTGTTCCTTTTTGTCTCCAAGGTTTTTTACCACCGCCTGATACTTCACTACGGTTTTTAACTTTGTGAGTACCTTGTCTCATAGCAGCTCTTTGTGCATTGACTACATCAAATAGTGCTTGTTGGTGTGGTTCAATACCGAATACGAAATCTGATAATTGTAAGTCAGAAACTTTGTTACCAGATTGATTTAATATATCTACTTTTGGCATTTTCAAGTTCCTCCTTATTTAGCTTTAACAGCAGATTTCACAACAACTAAACCTTTGTTTGGTCCAGGAACGCTACCGCTAATTAATAATAATTGATTTTCAACATCAACTTTAACAACTTTTAAGTTTTGTACTGTGACTTGTGTAGTACCCATTTGTCCTGGAAGATTTTTACCTTTCATGTTTCCTTTAACTGGACCCATTGAACCTGGACGTCTGTGGTATCTAGAACCGTGAGCCATAGGTCCACGATGTTGATTGTGTCTCTTAATACTACCTGCGAAACCTTTACCTTTTGATGTACCTGTTACATCGACTGTTTCGCCATCTGCAAATAATTCTATACTGACAGGGGCACCTACCGCTAAGTCTGTAAGTTCATTTCCTAGCTCTTCTTTAAAGCGGATTTCTTTAATGAAGCGCTTAGGTGCTGTATCAGCTTTTGCAACATGTCCCATTTCAGGTTTGTTGCTTAATTTTTCTCTTTTAGTTTCGAAACCAACTTGAGTTGCTACATAACCGTCTGTATCAACAGTTTTTTGTTGTAACACAACATTGTCAGCCACGTCTACAAGAGTTACTGGAACCAACTTGCCATTTTCATCGAAAATTTGAGTCATTCCAACTTTTCTACCTAAGATTCCTTTGGCCATAACCTGTTACCTCTTTCTTAATTATTTTTTAAGTACAATATCAATACCTGATGGTAAATCGATATCCATTAATGCACTAATTGTTTTAGGATTTGGATCAACGATTTGAATTAAACGCTTGTGAGTTCTACGTTCGAATTGTTCACGTGAATCTTTGTTAACGTGTGGTGAACGAAGAATTGTAAAAATTTCTTTTTGAGTTGGAAGTGGAATTGGACCTTGTACAGTCGCACCTGTTCTTAATGCACTTTCAACAATTTTTTTAGCAGCGTCATCAATCAATCTATGATCGTATGCCTTTAAACGAATTTTAATTACATCTTTTGCCATTTCTTATTAGCTCCTTTCGCCTATATTCATGTTATAGACTTGCTCCGTGGAAAAACCCAACTACATAGACAACGGCTATCCGTGTGTCAGCAACCTTCCATTTCACAGCCTTATCGTGTATTCACACGAGCGTTACTATTATATATGAAAAGAGATAGAAATGCAACCTTTTTCTACCTCTTTTTTAAATAAAATTTATGATTTATGAGATTGTTCTTTTTGCTTCTTTTCTCTAGCTTCTCTGCGTCGCTTTGCTACGCCTTTAAATCGACCTCTAGTCTCTTCATAGTGAGATAGTAGTGACTCTGCTAATCTGATGTTTGATAGTGGCACAATGTAATTAATAAAGCCGGCATTAATAAATCTTTGAAACACCTCTTTATTGGTTAACATATTACCTGAGATTAAATGTCTCAATCTAATACCTGTCCTTCTCATATGTTGATGAGCATACTGTAAATAGTTAAAAAGTTCATCTTTCATCGCTTTTATTGGCATAAAATCATAGCGATTATAATCATCAGTGATCTCTTCAGTCAAATCATTTAGTCCAATAACATTGAAATCTGTCTTTACATAATCTTCAATATAGTCTATTGCAGTCTCTGTTTCTAACATCACTGCAAAATCAGGTTTATACATATAATCTATGTCTCTAAATTCATATTCTAATCTGATTTTCCACCATCTAATGTCGTCACTATCTCTTAGCATAGGTGCAACCAAGTTAACCTTCACATGCGTCTCTTTTACTGCATTGGTTAAAGCCTCAAAGAATATACGATAAACGATGTTGAATCCATCTTTATGTGTAATTGAAGTGATCGTCGATTTATAGTAATCAAGTACTTTATATTCTCCAAAATCAGGGATTCTAAAAATTACTTCTTTTCTTCTAAATGCATCCAGTATTTCAATATATTCTAACGTCAGTTCTTCAACACTTGGAAGCATACCTTTTACCATATAATAATATTCGCTTCTATACATACCAAGTCCTTCATAATAAGTATGATTTGAAGCTACATCAAGATATCTTGTATCGACAAGTGGTACATAGAATTTTATTCTTGTCATTTTATATGGTGCAATATCTTCTTCTTTGTATATCAACTGATTGATTGTTTTCTTCTTTTCGTTATAAACATTTCTTTTAGGATTAACGATTAATGCATCATGATAATTATCAATAATAATCCGATCACCATTTTTAATTTGCACATCAGATTCAACCATTGGAATTTCATATGCATAAGCAAACTCAACGATTTCATCCTTATCATACGCATCTCTAATAACAAAGCCTTTGACATATGGAGACAAGTTGTATAAATATTCTTTATAGAACTTATCAACAATCAAAATAATCGGCTCTTTGTATCGCTCTAATGACTCTCTTAATAATTCTCTATAGATTATTTTCTTAATTTGTTCATCGGATGATCTTATAAAAGATTCTGCTTGATCAACACCCTCTTGCCCTATATAACTTACCACAAGATTTGATTTTATACGCCCTATCAAATCTTCTAATGACTTATCATATAAGGACTTAAATGAGCATTTTTCTTCTTTTCTATGCATTAAAATCTTGTTGTAAAGAATAGGATCCCAAAACATCGTCTCAATAGCTTCTGTACATGAATTGTAATGTGCTTCATTTCCTTCATAATCACCAATGAGATAATTTGACTTTGATAATTCAGATAATGCTTTTTGAATCCTTTTTGCAATACCTTTGATTCGTTTTTTAGAGCTGAACCTATATAATTTATCAGGGTTAAAAACAACCGCTTTTCCATAAGCTTCAAACTCAAAAAAAGTATGCTTATCATACTTTTTTGTACTATTAAACATATTAATTTTTGTTGGTCAACGTTTTATTTATAATCTTGCATAATGTAAAAATAAGACCCAATCATACCTGCATCGTTTCCTGTTTTAGCTAATAATACTGGTATGTCCCCCGTGTTAAATCTTGAATGTTTTAAGAAATACTTTTTAACTAAGTCTAATAAGAAATCTCCGGCTCTTGAAATACCGCCACCGATAATGAAGACTTCTGGTTCAATAGATACTGCTAAATTCACTGCAGCGATGGCTAAGTATTCAGTGACTCTATTGACTGTATTTAACCCCGCTTGATCTCCCGCTTTTGCAGCATCAAAAACATCTTTAACTGTAAACTCTCCTTTTAGAGCGGATCCAAGTAATGCACTTTGCTTAGCTGCATATTCTAAGATAGCTTTTGTACCACAAACTTGTTCTAGACAACCACTGGCTCCACAACCACATTGTTCTTCTGTTTCGAAAACTTTAATGTGACCAACTTCCCCTCCTAAGCCTGATTTTCCTTCTATGATATGGGAATCGAGAATGATACCTCCACCAACACCAGTACCTAATGTAAAAAGCACTGCACTGTCATATGGATTTTCCAAACTCATATTTTCACCTAATGCTGCTAATGTTGCATCATTACCAACCTTCACAATAACGTGATCTGGTAATATTTTTTTGAAATTTGATACTAAATCGAATTCACAAAAATCTAGATTTGCACATGTTGAAATATAACCATTTTTTGTAGGGCATGGTACTGCTAATCCAATACCAAATACATCATCCATTTTAAGATTATATTTATTGTTAATATGATTAATTTCTTTTAATATCGCATTGAAAATAGATTTAACATGATCGCCTTTTGGTGTAGGGACTTCTGATTTGTCTATAATTTCATGATTTTCATTTGTAAATAAGCCTATTTTAATAAATGTTCCACCGACATCTATGCCATATATATATTGTTTCATTGAATACACCTTCGTTTCAAACTTTTTATGCAAAATTATTATAACACACCTAGTATTATATAACAATTTAGAATAAAAAAAAGCAAAACATAAATGTTTTGCTCATTTAACATCAATATTTGTTTTTAAAATAATCACTTATGTTTTCTAAAGATTTAATTAAAACTTCATCTTCATCAAGTTTTAAGTCTTCAATTAAAGATGAAATCATCTCCTCGTGGAACATGTCATGTATTTCTAAAGTAGCAAGTGCCGACTCAGTCAAAGTTAAATAAACTTTTCTTCTATCATCTTCATCTCTATATCTTTTAACATATTCTTTTTTAACGAGTACATTAACAGATGTAGTTAGTGTACCCAAAGTGATTCTAAGTTTTTGTGCTACATTTCCCATTGTTGGTACTTCAGTATTTCTAATTGCTTCTAAAACATGAACCTCTGTCATAGAAAGCTTAACGCCTTTCTCTTTTAATGTCACAGACTCTATGCTTAATATTTGGTTAAAAACTTCAACTAATAGCTCATTTATAAGTTCTTTTGCTTTTGCCATTGTGCCCTCCATACTAAATTAAAATGTACCCCACAGCGATTGTTCCTGGACCGGCATGTGCGCCTACAACTGGAGTTAAAGGAACTAATTCAATTTGTACATTTGGATTTTTCTTGGAAATAAGACCTTTAATTTCTTCAGCTTTTTCCTTATTATTTGTATATACTACAAACATTATAACATTTTTTTCATGAATATCATTATTGATAATTTCAATGAGTCTAGATTGAGCTTTATGTGTAGTTCTTATTTTTTCAAAAGGCACTAGAGTACCATCACTTTGAATATGTAACAATGGTTTAATTTTTAATAATGTACCAATAAAACCATTTGCAGCAGACAATCGTCCGTTTTTTACTAAATATTTTAAAGTATCTACTAAAACATAAATCTTAATATGATCTCTAATTCTTTCTAAGTGATCAATAATTTCAACCAAAGCTTTGTCTTCTTTAATCATCCTGATTGCCTCTAAAATCATATAAGCTTCACCATAAGATACACTCTTAGAATCTATGACATAAATATGTACATCGTCAACCATTTCTTTTGCTAATATTGCACCTTGATATGTTCCACTTAATTTAGAGGATATAACAACTACTAAAATTTCTTTATAGCCCTCATCTTTTAATTCTTGATATACTTGAGCAATTCTACCTGTTGAAGTTTGTGATGTAGAAACATCGATATCTGGATTTGCATCAATTGTTTTATAAAATTCTTCTGCAGTAATATCCACAAAATCTTCATATTCTTTTCCACCCAAATTTAAAGTAGATCTAAGTACTTTCACTGGGTAATCTAATTTCATATAGTCAATTCCAGAATTACCACATACAACCAATCCTATTTTATTCATATATATATACTTCCTTCTTCAAATATTTTGAATATCAAACATTGTTATATATATATCATATCATAAATTTTAAAAATTACTCAAAACTTGCCATTTTATGTAATTTATTTATTGCCCTATAGGAAATTTCCATATTTAAATGGTACTTTAAAAAGGATGCCAGTTTGTTTATTTCTCCTTGGTTATATTTTATATTTTCTTGCATATCTTGCTTTAAGTCATTATTATATTCTGGTCTATATATTAAAACATAATTAATTACTCTAATTTCATTGGGCATCATATTAGAAATTATTTGTCTATAACTAATGGATTCTTGAAGTTTTTTTGTATAGCGTTCTTCACTTCTTCTTTCATCTTGATTAAACATACCAAACTCTAATACGATGATCAGTCGATCATATACTAATAAATAATCTGAGCGCATATGGTTACCAAACACGACAGGATATTCCATGATAATGGCTATATTCTCAGTATTAAATCCTTTTTTATACAACTCGAAAATAGTACGTCTCAACAGTACAGCAGTATCAAACCATGTAATAACCTCTTCATCTTTCAAAGGAAAAATAGAAATTTCATTTTCATAAAATTTATCTTTCATCATATTAAACTGTTTAAGTTTTTTATATCTCAAAACTCTATTTTTCAACAATTGTTTTTCAATCTTCCAATTGAGTTCACTTGTAAAATCTGTAAAATTAGAATATTCACTACAACTATTAAATTCATATAAACACTTTAACTTCATATTTACACCTCATTTAATACTATTAGAAAAATATATATTTTACTAAATAAAAAGTCCATATCAGATTGAACTGCTCCCTGTCAAGTAGACAGTGGAAATAATTAAATATTTAATGGACTGAAGGCTTGATTTCGATATTCAATCGGAGTTAAGCCTTTTAGCTTAGTTTGAAATCTTTGTTCATTATAGAATTTGATATATTTGATAATACTAGATTTTAGTTCATTGATATCATGAAATTGATGTAGATAATACATCTCTGCTTTAAGTGTCCCCCAGAAACCTTCCATGGGTCCATTATCTATACATCTTCCAACTCTTGACATACTTTGAGTCATACCTTGTTGTTCCAGTTTGTTTTTAAATATTTTACTTGTGTATTGATAACCTCTATCACTATGAAATATTGGTTTAGCATTTGGGTTTGATTTAATGGCTAAATCAAATGTTTTAAATACTAATTGATTGTTATTGGATGTAGACATATAATAACTGACAACACGCTTGTCATATAAATCTATAATGGCGCTTAAATAAAGTTTTGTTTGCGTGCCTATCATTTTAAATTCTGTAACGTCTGTTAGCCATTTCTCATTTGACTTTTCTGCACTAAATTCACGATTTAACACATTCTCAG
The DNA here is from genome assembly GCA_963678355.1 of Acholeplasmataceae bacterium. GTDB lineage: Bacteria > Bacillota_I > Bacilli_A > Acholeplasmatales > Acholeplasmataceae > WOFB19. Next base: position 1,442,587 of record OY782823.1, read on the forward strand.
CTGTGACTTCAGGTGTTGATTTCTTATAACCTTTACGTTTTCTTCTAATTACCGCAGATATACCCATCATACGCATAAGTCTCCTTATGCGTTTTTGATTATATTTTCTTTGATTAAGTCTATTTATCCAATAGGTCATTCTTCGATAACCTAGGATACCTTCAAAAAATTCATGATACTCTAGAATGATTTGTGCGATCTCATGGTTTTCTTTTTCTTGCTTTGTTTCTACTCTATTTAACCATTTATAATAACTACTTCGAGTAATCTTTAATATCTTACATAATACGAAAATTGGATAGTTCTTGGCTTTGTGAAGTTCTTTTATCGTTTTGTATTTGGTTTCTTGGCGAATTTTGTTGAAATAGCCCTCCTTTCGTTCGCCTGGTATTTTTTTATCACTTCAGCTTCCATTTCTAATCGCTCATTTTTTTGTTTTAATAATTTAATTTCTCTTTGTAATTTCTCAACCTCAGATAGTGATTCAATAGCTTTACGCTTGCCTCTAGTATCTAATAAGCCTTCTTCACCATCTTGTCTATATTTCTTTACCCAATTATAGACTTGTGCATAAGATGTATGATATTTCTCTGCTGCCAGTTTATATGCGTCATTATGTGCAATTGTCCATTTGATGATTTCTAGTTTTTCTTCATAACTTACTTTTCTTGTTTTGGCCATATAGACATACCCCTTTGGATCATATGTTTTTATCTCGTTATGTCTATTATACTTCATGACCCAACTTTGAACGATTGATGGTGTCGTTATTTTATATTTTTTAGCGATTTCTTGATAGGATCCTTCCCCATTTAAATAAGATTCAATAACTTTATGTTTAAATACTTTGGTGTATGTCTTATTTCTTGGCTTATCATCAAAAGCTTTTTCTCCGATTGATTCATATCTTGATATCCACCTTCTGATTGTTGTTGTACTTACACCTAAATCATACGCTTTCTTTCCTATTGATATTTCACCTGATAAATAGGCTTTAATTATATTAAGTTTTTCTTCTTTACTAATATTTGATTGTCTTCCCATAAAGAAAAGACCCCCTTTCTTATAAACATCTACATTTTAATTATTTGTAGTGTCTACTTTAAGGGGATCATATCAGATTATGGACTTTAAATTATTTTATAACCAAATTGACATAACTACTAAACCTAAAATAACACTTGCCAAATTTGCAACAATTGCATAAGCAATCGCTCTTCCTTTTTTATGTTCCTTTAGAAAAATAGCATATAAAGCAACTTCTGTTATAAATACGAGTATTTCCCCTATAAAGAGAGCTCCTATATATCCCCAGAAATTACCATACAGATAAGATAAAGCCATTGCACTGTAGAGTAACAACTGTGTACCAATATTTACGCTTGTAACAAAAGTAAATGACTTCTTATTTTTATATTTAAATGCAAATAACACACTTAATTCAATAATTATTGTAGACAAAACTGTAACTAGAATTTGAGCAATTGTACTACCAACTGGGATGTGTTCGTGAATGTATGAATCATCTAATTGATACACCTTATAATCATTGTATGCCTGATATGAGTGACTATCAAGTGACAATTCCCTTAAATCAAATGTTACGAAAGCAGCAAACATTTCTTTTTCAACAACACTAGATATGATAATATCTTTATTTTCAGTAACTAAGACTACCTTGAAAACATCTGGTGGAGAAAAATATCCACAATGAAATATATTTGGATTATCGCTACTTACACTTATAACGTGTGGTGCATTAGTATATAAAGAGTAGGCAGCAAATCCATCCTGATCTTGAAATCCATTTAGTATGCTCGGATAAACTTGATCGTAATATTCTACTTCTGTATACTCTACAAATTGTTGATCATTTAAAACATATACTTGTTCGTCACCAAATTGAGCTAACAAATCAAACTTATAATCAACATCAAACCCAATAACCTCTACTGTTGTAGTTGGCTTTGGCCCCATATCTGCATGTACACTTGGAATAACTAATAAAAAACATAAAGTAACAATTAAAAATAACAGCACTTTTCTCATATAAACTCCCCTTAATTCTATACGTTTATCTTCTATTTCAATATGAGTATATCAAATAAAAATGGCAAAAGTGTGACACATTATATCTTTATAAACAAAAAAAGCCACTAAATGGCTTATTTAAGTTCTTCATGGTGGCTCCGGGCAGAATCGAACTGCCGACACAAGGATTTTCAGTCCTTTGCTCTACCGACTGAGCTACAGAGCCAAAAGAATGGCGGTCCGGACGGGATTTGAACCCGCGATCTCCTGCGTGACAGGCAGGCATGTTGACCCCTACACCACCGGACCTAATATTTGGTTGCGGGAGAGGGATTTGAACCCACGGCCTCCGGGTTATGAGCCCGACGAGCTACCAGACTGCTCTATCCCGCGCTATATAATAAATATATTAGGTAAAATACTCAAATGGCGGAGGAAGAGGGATTCGAACCCCCGCGCCTTTTACAGCCTGCTGGTTTTCAAGACCAGTCCCTTCAGCCAGACTTGGGTATTCCTCCACTATTATAACATACAATATGAAATTTTAATTTTTTAAAGTTGGTGGACCCGGTAGGACTCGAACCTACGGCCGACCGGTTATGAGCCGGTAGCTCTAACCAACTGAGCTACGGGTCCTAGCTGGTAGCGGCGGGGGGGATCGAACCCTCGACCTCACGGGTATGAGCCGTGCACTCTAACCAGCTGAGCTACGCCGCCATAGAACCTTTTTTTAAAAAAGATTATGTCTACCGCTTAACCCAAGCTAAATAAACAATATCATTTTAATACAATATTGGTGGAGCCTAGGGGGATCGAACCCCTGACCTCCTGCGTGCAAGGCAGGCGCTCTCCCAGCTGAGCTAAGGCCCCATAAGTGGTACCTCGAGTCGGACTTGAACCGACACGGATTCATCATCCATGGGATTTTAAGTCCCACGTGTCTACCAATTTCACCATCGAGGCATATTGTAAATGGTGTCCCGTAAAGGACTCGAACCTTTGACACCTTGATTAAAAGTCAAGTGCTCTACCACCTGAGCTAACGGGACTAATTGCTGGTGCCGAAAACAGGAATTGAACCCGCAACCCCCTGATTACAAGTCAGGTGCTCTACCAATTGAGCTATTTCGGCATAAAATAATGGTGGGAGTTAACGGGCTCGAACCGCTGACCCTCTGCTTGTAAGGCAGATGCTCTCCCAACTGAGCTAAACTCCCATTATTTATATTATATAATAAAGAGATACAGCCTGGCAACGTCCTATTTTCGCTCCTTGGAACTATCGTCGGCGCTGAAGTGCTTAACTTCTGTGTTCGGGATGGGAACAGGTGTGACCACTTCGCCATCGTCACCAGACTTCTCTCAAAACTAGATAAAAGATTTGTCAAAAGATTATTTAAAATTGCTTATTTAAGGTAAAGTCCTCGATCTATTAGTACTGGTCAGCTTCATATGTCACCATACTTCCACACCCAGCCTATCAACGTCATCGTCTATAACGGATCTTACTAATTGGGAGATCTCATCTTAAGGGGGGCTTCACGCTTAGATGCTTTCAGCGTTTATCCCGTCCATACTTAGCTACCCAGCTGTGGCCCTGGTAGGCCAACTGGTGCACCAGTGGTATGTCCACCCCGGTCTTCTCATACTAGGGGCAGCTCCCTTCAAATCTCCAACGCCCACGACGGATAGAGACCGAACTGTCTCACGACGTTCTGAACCCAGCTCGCGTGCCGCTTTAATGGGCGAACAGCCCAACCCTTGGAACCTTCTCCAGCTCCAGGATGCGACGAGCCGACATCGAGGTGCCAAACCGCTTCGTCGCTGTGAACGCTTGGAAGCGATAAGCCTGTTATCCCCAGGGTAGCTTTTATCCGTTGAGTCTCGGCCTTTCCATTCAGCACCGAGAGATCACTAAACCCGACTTTCGTCCCTGTTCGACCTGTATGTCTCACAGTCAAGCACCCTTCTGCTTTTGCACTCTACGAATGATTTCCAACCATTCTGAGGGTACCTTCGGGCGCCTCCGTTACTCTTTAGGAGGCGACCGCCCCAGTCAAACTGCCCACCAGACACTGTCCTCCGTATTACACATACGCAAGTTAGACATCAGATGCACGAAGGGTGGTATCCCAAGGTTGACTCCTCCGAAACTAGCGTCCCAGATTCTCAGTCTCCCACCTATCCTGTACATCTTACACCCAATGTCAATATCAAGTTACAGTGAAGCTCCATGGGGTCTTTTCGTCCTGTCGCGGGTAGCCGGCGTTTTCACCGGCAGCTTGATTTCACCGAGTCTCTTGTTGAGACAGTGCCCAAATCGTTACGCCTTTCGTGCGGGTCGGAACTTACCCGACAAGGAATTTCGCTACCTTAGGACCGTTATAGTTACGGCCGCCGTTTACTGGGACTTCAATTCAATGCTTCGTTGCCTAACATCTCCTCTTAATCTTCCAGCACCGGGCAGGCGTCAGCCCCTATACGTCACCTTACGGTTTAGCAGAGACCTATGTTTTTGATAAACAGTCGCTTGGGCCTATTCTCTGCGACTTTATTTTTTCATTAAAAGTCCTCCTTATCCCGAAGTTACGGAGTCATTTTGCCGAGTTCCTTAACAAGAGTTTTCTCGCGCGTCTTAGTATACTCTACCCACCCACCTGTGTCGGTTTACGGTACGGGCAGTACATAAATTAACCCTAGAAGCTTTTCTCGAAAGTTTGACATCATCATCCTTTACCTACCGGATCTCACTCTTTATAATGTGCGGATTTGCCTACACATTAAGCTCGATCCCTTGTCCCCAATCCACTAGAGGGGCGGATGTTAGCCTCCTTTGTCACTCCATCAGTCTATATACTGGTGCAGGAATCTCTACCTGCTGTCCATCGGCTACGCTTTTCAGCCTCACCTTAGGTCCCGACTTACCCAGGGCGGACGAACCTTCCCCTGGAAACCTTGGGTTTTCGACGGATAGGATTCTCACCTATCTTTTCGTTACTTACACCGGCATTCTCACTTCTAACCGCTCCACATGTCCTTCCGATCATGCTTCTCCGCTGTTAGAACGCTCCCCTACCACTTGACCTTAGTCAAATCCGTAGATTCGGTATTATGCTTAGCCCCGGTACATTTTCGGCGCAGAGTCACTCGACTAGTGAGCTATTACGCACTCTTTAAAGGATGGCTGCTTCTAAGCCAACCTCCTAGTTGTTTGTGCATCTTCACTTCCTTTTCCACTTAGCATAAATTTTGGGACCTTATCTGACGGTCTGGGCTCTTTCCCTTTTGACCACGAACCTTATCACCCGTAGTCTGACTGCTAACCATATTTTATGACATTCGTAGTTTGATTGAGTTCAGTACCGCGAGGTGCGGCCATCACACATTCAGTGCTCTACCTTCATAAAACTTATATGTTAACGCTAGCCCTAAAGCTATTTCGGGGAGAACCAGCTATCTCTGAGTTCGATTGGAATTTCACCCCTAGCCACAAGTCATCCAAACACTTTTTAACGTGTCCTGGTTCGGTCCTCCATTTGGTCTTACCCAAACTTCAACCTGCTCATGGCTAGCTCACCCAGTTTCGGGTCTACAGCACCTAACTTATTCGCCCTATTCAGACTCGCTTTCGCTTCGGCTCCACTCCTTCAAGCTTAACCTTGCTAGATACCGTAACTCGCCGGTTCATTCTACAAAAGGCATGCCATCACTCCTTAACGAGCTCTGACTAATTGTAAGCACACAGTTTCAGGTTCTCTTTCACTCCCCTCCCGGGGTTCTTTTCACCTTTCCCTCACGGTACTGGTTCACTATCGGTCACTAAGTAGTATTTAGCCTTATGAGATGGTCCTCACATCTTCAAACAGGATTCCTCGTGTCCCGCCCTACTTCTTGTTACCCTAGTCTATACATTTTTAAATACAGGACTCTCACCTTCTTTGGTCGGCTTTCCCACACCGTTCTTCTAATGTATAGTTTTGTAACTATTATGGTAACTGGCTGCTCCGCGTTCGCTCGTCGCTACTAGCAGAATCGTTATTACTTTCTTTTCCTGTAGGTACTTAGATATTTCAGTTCCCTACGTGTCACTTCGTATAAATACGATACCATGTCTTCTACATGGTGGGTTGCCCCATTCGGATACCCACGGATCGTCGCGTACTTACTGCTCCCCGTGGCGTTTCGTCGTTAGTCACGTCCTTCATCGCCTCTTAGTGCCTAGGCATTCACTGTGTGCCCTTTTTTCCTTTACCTTACAATTTCTTTTTGCTTTTGACAGCTTTTATCTACTTTTCAAAGATCTCTTCATGGTGGAGCTTAGGAGGATCGAACTCCTGACCTCCTGCGTGCAAGGCAGGCGCTCTCCCAGCTGAGCTAAAGCCCCATGAGAATTATTAATTTATTATCAGATACGATAATGGTGGGCCTAAATGGACTCGAACCATCGACCTCACGCTTATCAGGCGTGCGCTCTAACCACCTGAGCTATAGGCCCATTTGATTGAAATGCGTCTCTGAAAACTGAATATGATGAGCATGTACTTCTCTAAATAAGTACTTGTGAGAATTGTTTTTGAATACTATTTAGTATTCGCCCTTCTCCTTAGAAAGGAGGTGATCCATCCCCACGTTCCCGTAGGGATACCTTGTTACGACTTAACCCCAATCATCAACCCTACCTTAAACGGCTCCCTCCTTACGGTTAGGCCACCGGCTTTGGGTATTGTCGACTTTCGTGGTTTGACGGGCGGTGTGTACAAACCCCGAGAACGTATTCACCGCGACATGCTGATTCGCGATTACTAGCGATTCCGGCTTCATGAAGTCGAGTTGCAGACTTCAATCCGAACTGAGACTATTTTTATGGGTTTCGCTCCACATCACTGCTTAGCTGCCCTTTGTTTTAGCCATTGTATCACGTTTGTAGCCCAGGTCATAAGGGGCATGATGATTTGACGTCATCCCCACCTTCCTCCAGTTTGTCACTGGCAGTCTCGCTAGAGTCCCCAACTTAATGATGGTAACTAGCAATAAGGGTTGCGCTCGTTGCGGGACTTAACCCAACATCTCACGACACGAGCTGACGACAACCATGCACCACCTGTATCCATGATAACCTCCACTATATCTCTATAGCTTTGCATGGTATGTCAAGACCTGGTAAGGTTTTTCGCGTATCATCGAATTAAACAACATGATCCACCGCTTGTGCGGGGTCCCGTCAATTCCTTTGAGTTTCATACTTGCGTACGTACTACTCAGGCGGAGTACTTATTGCGTTAACTACAGCACTGAATTTCTCCAACACTTAGTACTCATCGTTTACGGCGTGGACTACCAGGGTATCTAATCCTGTTTGCTCCCCACGCTTTCGTGCCTCAGCGTCAGTTGTGGCCCAGTAAGCCGCCTTCGCCACTGGTGTTCCTCCATATATTTACGCATTTTACCGCTACACATGGAATTCCACTTACCTCTACCACACTCAAGCCTGCCAGTTTCCAAAGCATCACAGCGTTAAGCACTGCACTTACACCTTAGACTTAACAGGCCGCCTACGCACCCTTTACGCCCAATAATTCCGGATAACGCTTGCCCCCTATGTATTACCGCGGCTGCTGGCACATAGTTAGCCGGGGCTTATTCATCAGGTACCGTCACACTGGTTTTTCCACCAGTCATTCTTCCCTGATAAAAGAACTTTACATACCGAAGTACTTCGTCATTCACGCGGCGTTGCTCGGTCAGGGTTTCCCCCATTGCCGAAAATTCCCTACTGCTGCCTCCCGTAGGAGTTTGGGCCGTGTCTCAGTCCCAATGTGGCCGTTCAACCTCTCAGTCCGGCTACGCATCGTCGCCTTGGTAGTCCACTACACTACCAACTAGCTAATGCGCCGCAGGTTCCTCCTTAAGCATACCCGAAGGTCTTTTAAAACATCGAAGATGCCTTCAATGTTCCTATCCAGTCTTAGCAATCGTTTCCAACTGTTATCCTCGTCTTAAGGGCAGATTACCTACGTGTTACTCACCCGTTCGCCACTCTCTAGTAAACTAGAGCGTTCGACTTGCATGTATTAGGCACGCCGCCAGCGTTCATCCTGAGCCAGGATCAAACTCTCCAAAAATTTATTTTTGTTTTGTTTGTTAATAGCTCTTTTTATTCTTTGATTCGCTCATCATCATTCAGTTTTCAAAGACCATTTCTCGCACACTGTTTTTCGCGTGCTTTTTTATTCTATCATTATAAAATAACCTTGTCAATAACTAATTTCCATTTTGATAATTTTTATCAAACAAGGCTTTTTAAAATAGATGGTGGAGGGGGACAGATTCGAACTGCCGAACCGTTAGGAACAGATTTACAGTCTGCCGCGTTTAGCCACTTCGCTACCCCTCCGTTTTTAGGCTTGCCTATATATTCTAACTTATCATTCATAAAATTGCAACTGTTTTATTACTATTTTTTTACTTTTTTTTAAATGATAATATTTTATTATATTTCAACCCTTTAAAAACATCATATTAATCGTTTTTTGGGTTATTTTCTACTTCTTTTATCCTCTTCATAAGGTCAGGCTTAAATAGCATGACTTCGCGTCCACATTTTTCACATTTAATTTTAACTTCAGCACCATTTCTGGTTACGATCCATCTTTTAGAACCACAGACATGTGGTTTTTTCATAATCAAGACATCATTTATATTAATTTTCATGTTCAGTAATTCTTTCTAAAAGTGCATCTATATCTTCATTATCATTTAAATATATAGTAATACGCTTTTCATTTATTGAAACCTTATGATTATTTAGATATTTTTTAAGTTGTTTTTCTTGCTTTGAATATTTATTAATATTCTTTCTAACTATCTTATTAGTCTTTTGTTCTTTTTTAGTTAATTCTTCTACTTGTCTGACACTTAGTCCTTGTGTTGTAATTTTGTGTGCTAGTTTGATAATTTGTTCTCTATCTTGTAATTTACTCAAAGCTCTTGCATGTCCCATATTAATTTTGTTCACTAAAATAAGATCTTGCACTTCCTGAGGTAAATTTAACAAACCTAAAATATTTGTAACATGAGATCTACTTTTGCCAATTTTTTCAGCAAGTTGTGTTTGAGTAAGTTTCATATTTCCCATAACAACTCTATATGCTTCTGCTTCTTCAATTGGCGATAAGTTTTCTCTTTGAAGATTTTCAGCTAACGCAATTTCTGCGATCTTCATTTCTTCATATTGTCTAACAATACCTGGGATTGTTTCTAACCCAACTTGTTTTGATGCTCTATAACGTCTTTCACCAGACACAATTAAAAATCCCTGTGCAACTTTTTTTACGATTATCGGTTGAAATACACCGTGTTCGCGAATAGATTGCGCAAGTTCGTCAATTTTTTCTTGGTCAAAAATCCTTCTTGGTTGGAAAGGATTTGGTATCACATCAGAAAGATTAATTTCGACAATAACTTCACCTTCTAAAACATCATCAACATGATGTTCTTTAAGAAGGTCTACAAATGTTCTAGCTTTATTATTTTCCTTCATTTTGCTTTAAAATCTCCTTTGCTAAAGACTTATAAAGTCGTGATGCTGGAGCCTTAGGTGCGTAAGTTATAACTGGTATACCATATGTAGGTGCAACCTGTGCAGCTACATTGCTTGTAATTATTGTATCAAAAACGCCTTCTTTAAAATAGTTTTTTATTTCATGGACGATTTCCCAACCTGCTTTTGTTCTTCGATCTAACATAGTTAATAGTACGCCTTCGATTTCTAAACGTCTATTATTTATCTTAAGATTTTTTTGAACAATTCTAATAGTGTTAAGCAATTGTGTAAGTCCATCAATTGCTAAAAACTGACATTGAACAGGAATTAAAACTGAATTTGATGCATATAATGCACTCAATGTTAATAACCCTAATGAAGGTGGGCAATCTATAAAAATATAGTCATATCGATCAGATATTTCATCCAACTTATGTCTTAATATATATTCTCTATCTTCCGCTGCAAGTTTCACTTCAATATGTGCTAATTCAATGGTTGCAGGAATTACATCTAAATTTAAATCATTTAAATGAATAAGTGAATCTTTGATATCCCTTGTACCTAACATAACATCGTTTATTGTTGAATATAGCATACTTCTATTGATGCCAAGACTTGTTGTAGTACTAGCTTGAGGGTCTAAATCGACAAGGAGAACTTTTTTACCTAATATACCTAAAGCTGCAGATAAATTTACACTTGTAGTAGTTTTACCTACACCGCCTTTTTGATTTGATATAGCGATAACTTTCCCCATTGTTCTTATACCTTCCTTATTATAATGGATGTTTCTTAATTGCAGCAAACGCTCTAGGATATCCTGTAACGTGCTTGTCTTTTCTAATAACGATATGTGATCTAAATCCCATATCAAATGGTAATTCTATTTCTTTAAGATCAATAATTTGACCTTTGAGTACATTTAATGCATTTTCTGCATCTTTGATTTCTTCTTGATAATTAGATGCCTTGTAGGCTATAAAAAGCTTCCCAACTTTAACCATCGGAAGACCTAATTCTAATATCAATTGTAATGACCCTAGTGCTCTTGCTGTAACGATATCAAATTCTTTTTGATGATTCATAGCATGCATTTCGATTCTGTCGTAAATTAATTTTACATCATTTATTTGCAATTGTTCAAGTAGACTTTCTAGAAATTTAATTCTTTTGCCTAATGAATCAATGATTGTGACTTTTAGATGTGGATAAATTATCCTTAACGGAATGCTTGGAAATCCAGCGCCGGCACCCATATCACATATCGTTACATACTGGTTTAAATCAATCGTGTTAATCATCATAAGAGAATCAAAAAAATGCTTAAAATAAACTTCTGTTTCTTCCGTAATACGTGTTAAATTAACTTTTTGGTTATATTCAATCAAAAAGTTGTAATAAACATCAAATTGCTTAATTTGTTTATCTGAAAGTTCAATATGAAATTTTTCTTTGACTTCTTTTATAAATATATCAAGCATGTTTATAACTTCCTGATTCTATATATATAAGTAAAATTGAAATATCCGCGGGATTAACGCCAGAAATACGTGATGCTTGTCCAACGGTCATCGGTCTGATTTTGTTCAACTTTTCTCTGCTTTCTGAAGATATGTTATGAATAGCCATGTAATCTATATCACTTGGAATTTTCTTTTGTTCAAGTCTAGACATCTTTTCAGCTTCTCTTCTGGCTTTTTTAATATAGCCATCATACTTAACCATAATCTCAACTTGTTCTAATACGGCTTGTTCAAAATTGCTGCCAACAAAGTGTTTTATATCTTCCACACCCATTTCAGGTCGTTTGATAAGATCGTGTACCGTAACACCCTCATAAATAGGTGCAGAGTTTCTAGATTTCAAATATGCCAAATTTTCTTCATTAGGTAAAACTCTTACTTCTTTTATTTGTTCAATAAGTTTATTAATTTGTTCTTCTTTTTGAGTGAATTTAACAAACTTTTCGCCATCAATCAAACCAATGTCACGACCATATTTCATAAGTCTTAAATCAGCATTATCATTTCTAAGTAGTAATCTGTGTTCTGCTCTTGATGTTAAAAGTCTATAAGGATCTAATACACCTTTAGTTACTAAGTCATCAATTAACACGCCAATATATGCTTCATGACGCTCTAAAACAAATGGATCTTTTCCATCTAGCTTAAGGCTTGCATTTATACCCGCCATAAGTCCTTGACATGCCGCTTCTTCATAACCACTTGTCCCGTTGATTTGTCCAGCACAAAATAAATGGTGGATTTTCTTCGTTTCTAAGGATGGATTTAATTGAACAGGATTGATTGCGTCATATTCAATAGCATAAGCATATCTAACAATTTTGACATCTTCTAACCCAGGTATTGTTCTAATCATTTCTTCTTGAACTTCTCTTGGCATAGATGTTGAAAAACCTTGAACATATAGTTCGTCGATTTCTAATGATTCTGGTTCAATAAAAATTTGATGTCTAGGTTTATCACTAAATCTAACAACCTTATCTTCAATTGAAGGACAATATCTAGGGCCAACACCTTCAACGACACCGCCATACATCGCAGATTCATCTAAATGTTGATTAATAATTTCATGTGTCTTTTCTGATGTATGTGTTAAATAACAAAATTCTTGAGGATTTTCACTATAGTACTTATTATCGAAACTAAATGTATAGTTCATTCCATCACCTGGTTGAACAGTCATTTTTAACGTATTGATACTATCTTTAGCAATTCTTTGAGGTGTACCTGTTTTTAATCTAATCACTTCAAAACCTAAATCTTTAAGTTGGGCGCTAATGCCAAATGTTGTTGGTTCACCACCAGGACCACTCTTTGTCTTTTCTTTACCAATTAAAATATTACTGCTCAAATATGTACCTGTTGTTAATATAACAGTATGCCCTAATATCTCTTCACCTGAATTAAGGACGACACCTTTAACCGTGTCTCCTTCTATAATCATATGATCAACAAGCGTTTCTAAAAGCGTTAGGTTTTCAGTATTTTTTAACACATTAAGCATTTCTCTAGGGTATGCAAGTTTATCTATTTGTGCACGAAGTGCTCTTACTGCAGGCCCTTTTGATGCGTTTAGCATTTTCATTTGAATTTGCGTCTTATCCGCACTTTTAGCCATTTGGCCACCAAGTGCATCTATTTCTCTAACCACGATACCTTTAGCAGGTCCACCAATAGATGGGTTACAAGGCAAAGAAGCAACCTTGTTAAGGTTGCCTGTGATTAGTATTGTTTTTTTATTCATGCGCGCCATTGCAAGTGCAGCTTCTACACCGGCATGACCTCCGCCTACTACGATACCATCGTATGTCATATTATCACTTTCTTTTTTTATGATTTTAGAACTTTTTCCACATATGAAGCAAAGTCTTCGGCTGTGAATTTAAAATGCTTTAAAACGTCATTTAATGGCGCGCTGATACCAAATGAATCGATGCCATAGACATTTTTACTATATTTATACCAAGGCATAGTGCTTGCCATTTCAATGGCAGCTTTCTTAGCTCTAGGTAAAACTTCTTTTTGATACTTTTTAGTTGTTTGTTCAAACATAAACATTGAAGGCATGCTTACAACTCTAAGGTCATAACCTTTTCCTTTTAATATACTTTGAGCTTGAATAGCAAGATTTAACTCTGATCCAGAACCAATAATTACGCCGTCTAATTTTTCTTCTTCTGGCTTAACAACATAAGCACCTTGTTTTAATCCTTCATAAGAAGTAGTGCTTTGGTTCTTAACCGCTTGTCTTGTTAAAACAATAACTGTTGGTGTTGTCTTTGATTCCATCGCAACTTTCCATGCTGCAATCGTTTCATTAGCATCAGCTGGTCTGATCACATTTAAGTTTGGAATTGCTCTTAATCCTGCTAATTGTTCAATTGGTTGATGTGTTGGACCATCTTCACCAACACCTACTGAATCATGAGTAAACACAAAGATTGAAGGGATATTCATAATAGCAGCAAGTCTTATCGCTGGTTTCATGTAATCACTAAATACAAAGAATCCACCTGAGAAAACTTTTAATCCACCGTGAAGTACGATACCGTTTGTGATTGCACCCATAGCGTGTTCTCTTACACCAAAGTTGATATTTCTACCTAATCTATCTTCTTTTGAGAAGTTTCCATCAGCACCTTTAGCTTTTGTTGATGATGTCAAATCTGCTGACCCACCAACAAGGAATGGATATTGTTCAGATAATTTATTAATAACTTTCCCGCTTACACTTCTGGTTGCTTCTTTTTCAGCTTCAGCAAATACTTTAAAATCTTCTAAATTCACATCAACATCTTGATTGATATATTGATTGAATAAATCATACATTTCTGGGTATGCTTCTTTGTATGAAGCAAGTAAGTTATTCCATTTTCTTCTTACGCGTTGTCCTCTTAAAAATACACGTTTTCTAAAATAACTGTAAACATCTTGAGGGATTTCGAATGGTGCATATGGCCAATTTAAATTTTTAGCCAATACCTCTCTTTGTTCACTACCGATAGCAGCTCCGTGAACTTTTGAAGTACCTGCAAGATCCGTACCATATCCAATCACAGTTTTCACTTCGATGATTGTTGGTTTATCAAGTGCTTTTTTAGCTTTATTCAATGCTTTTTGAATGCCTGCTAAATCATTGCCGTTAGCAACTTCAATATGTTGCCAACCCATCGCTTCAAATTTCGCTTTAATATTTTCACTATTTGCCCATTTTACTGGACCATCTAGTTGAATATCATTTGAATCAAATAAAACAATTAATTTCCCTAATCCAAGATGACCAGCAAGGCTTGCAGCTTCCATAGCTACACCTTCTTGAAGATCTCCATCTCCACAAATCGCATATGTATAATGATTAATGATAGGATAATTATCACGGTTAAATTTCGCTGCTAAATGTGCTTCTGCTAATGCCATACCAACAGCGTTTGATATACCTTGACCAAGTGGACCAGAAGTTGTTTCCACGCCTGCAGTATGTCCATATTCTGGATGTCCTGGTGTTTTACCAATTTGTCTAAATTGTTTTAAATCTTCTATTGATAAATTAAACCCTGATAAATGGTTTAATGCATATAAAAGCATTGAACCATGACCAGCAGATAATATAAACCTATCTCTATTGATCCAGTCATTTTTCTTAACATCTATATTTAAATGTTCAGTAAATAATTGAAAAGCCATTGGTGCTGCATCTAGAACAATCCCTGGGTGCCCACTGTTTGCTTTATTAATCGCATCAACACCTAAAAATCTAATTGCGTTAATTGCTAATTCTTTCATAATTATTTATCCTTTTCTTCTTTATTTTCTATAATTTCAACTGTTTCTTCAGAAACCTCTTCATTATCTTCAAATTTAAAATATGCTTTATAATGTGCATCTTGTGCTTGAACTAAGCGATCAAACTCATCGTCACCTATAGCATTTTTGATCTTATCTTGAGCAGCATAATTAGCATCGCGAATTTTCTTACTAACAACGCGAGTTTGTGCCATGTTAGCAATAAGCGCTGCTGCGATTAATCCTATAAATGCATAAGATAAGTATGCACCTTGGGCAATAAATGAAAATGCCACTAGAACAACAAGATATATACTAAGCATAGGAATTAAAAATAATTTATTATATCTCTTATTAATAGATTCAGCTTCAGTTAAAAACCCTAGCCAAATCTTATTGATCTCATATTCATAAAATGGTTTTAAAGCTTCGTAGTAAGATTTTTCAATTAAAACTTTGTAATCATTTCCTCCACCTGATGTCCATATCGCAAACTTTCCACGTCCTGCATATTGTGATAAATACTGTGTTTCATTCATATCATAAAACGAAACAGTATTACCATCAATTTCTTCACTTTTAAATGGTTCTCCAGTTAAATTTTTATATACTTTTGGGTTGATTTTCATAGTTTTTACCTCCAACAATAACATTATATCATTATATATTCTAAATATTTTAGAATATGTTAAATAAACATTTTTCATTAAAAATCCCCATCAAGCATCACCACCCACATAATAGACTATGCTTATGGCTGCTTCGATCAAGATCTGACCAGGTTCACAAGCTACTATTGAGTGATGATGCTTGATAGGGACTTATTTTTCTCTTAAAGTTTTGAAAAAAGTCTTGAGTAAGGCACTACTTTCTTCTGCTAGAATATCGCCTTCACATATAACATGATGATTAAATTTTAAATCAAATAACTGTGTAAGGCTATCAGTTGAACCAGACTTAGGATCTGTTGTTCCATAATAGACTTTTCTAACTCTTGACTGAATCATAGCACCCGCACACATCGGACATGGTTCAAGTGTTACATAGACTTCACAGTCTTCCAATCTCCAAGAGCCAATCTTTTTTGCAGTTTTTTGCATTGCGAGAAATTCAGCATGTGCGTAAAACTGTTGCTTACTTTCTCTTAAGTTGTGTGCTCTTGCTATTATTTTATCACGATATACGACAACTGCACCTACTGGAACCTCATTTTTATCAAATGCTTTTTGAGCTTCTTTTAGTGCTGCCCTCATATATTTATATTTTTTTTGGTTTTCCTGGGACTTCATGATAATGTCTCGATCTTGGTTCATACGATTCATTAGCACCAACTAATATCGTTGGATCGCTATAGTTAGCAGGTCTACCATCAATGATACGTTGTGTTCTAGTTGCAGGTTCTCCACTCTTTACACAAATGGCTGTTAATTTTGTAACAAATTCAGCTCTTGCAAGCAGTTGTGGCATTGGCCCAAATGGTTCGCCTCTAAAATCTCGATCTAATCCACCGACAATCACACGAATACCACGATCAGCCAACACTTCGGCAATTTCTACAATGTCATTATCAAAAAATTGTACTTCATCGATAACAACTGCATCAGTATCATCTTTAATATAAGTTAACACTTCACTGCTTTTATCAATAATGATTGATGGTTTTTTGCTTAAATTGTGAGACACAATTTCTTCTTTTGCATCATATCTATTATCAATACTTGGTTTAAAAACTAGGACGTTTTGTTTCGCATACTCTAATCTTTTTATACGTCTAATAAGTTCTTCTGTTTTACCAGCAAACATCGGTCCACAAACAACTTCAATAAATCCATTTTTATACGTATTATACATAACAAAACCCCTCTTTTACTATCTCATTTAACAAAAAACGTGATAATTTATCACGTTATTCGTTATCGTTTTTCTTTGAGTTAATACCATAACGTTTGTTGAATTTTTCAACACGTCCAGCAGCTTGAATGTAAGTTTGTTGTCCTGTATAGAATGGGTGTGTATCTGATGTTACTTCCATTCTTACTATTGGATAAGTTTTACCATCTTCTTCGTAAACTGCTTCGTCTTTCGTATTAATTGTTGATTCGATTAAAAATTGTTTTTTAGATTGTGCATCTTCAAATATTACTAAACGAGTATTTGGATGAATTCCTTGTTTCATATTGACTCTCCTTCCGCCATAGCCTTTAGCCATAGTAAGTTTTTGCGAATACATTATATCATTATAAAAAGTGAATAACAAGCCTTAACGATTAAAATATTTATTTTTAACTTTTTTCATTATGTGTTGCCTGCCATACATTTAAAAATTTGTTTGAAATAACACCTGTTAAAAAACCTGCAGGTATACTTACAAGTAACATAACCGGTAGCCAGTATACAATGGTCGAAGACCCAATCACGGGAATCCCAATCAATATTTGTCCAACGGCATGAAATACTGATCCCAAAACACTGATACCTATTAATCCGAAGTAATTAAACTTTTTCAATATAATCATTACAGTTAAAGAAAGTGTTGCACCACCGATGCCTAGATAGAAAGTTGGAGATAAAAAAGTCCCTAGTAAAGCTGCGACTAAAAATATTCTTAATATAGTCAAAATAGCTGCCTCTTTTGCACCATATAGACAAATGACTATAAGTGTCGCAATATTAGCAAATCCTATTTTAGCGCCTGGTATCGTTAATACCGGCACAAAGCTTTCTATGATGTTTAAAACGATGCTGATTGCCAATAAGTTAGCAAGCAATACCATTTTTCTAAGTCTTTTTCTCTTCATCTTTATTCCTTACTATTGAATAATATCAATTTCTGATGTGTGTGCATCAAATTCAACACGTACATGATTTGGCAAACAAATAAGCGGTGCCGCTGTAGACCATCCTTGTTTGCTACAAATATTTTGAGGACTTTTCTCATATTTGACACGCACACGGTTTTCATTGAAGTCAACTTCAATAACTACGAGTTGTCTTATATCGTTAATTTCATAATCACCTAATAAAGTGATTTCTTGATTACCCTCATCGTTTATACGTATACTAGGATAATCGCCATCATAACTATCAGGAATTTCTTGATCATAATTAATTGCAATTTCATCTGATTCAAAGTCTATCGTAACAATCGGATCACTTGTTCCATAATATATTTGTGCAGATGCTGCATCAGCACTATATATACTAAATTGGAATACTAAAAACAATGCCGCAAAAACAGCAAGCAATATCACTGCTAAATATATATCTCTTTTTTGCATTGTTCTCTTTTCGTTCATGTTATTCCTCTTCGAATGTAATATCGCCAAGTAAGTTCAAATATATGATGTCAGTTGTATCTACATTATAATTATATCTTACGATACTTAAATTTAATTCTTCTTGATGTTCTGTTACCCAAAGATCGAATACATCTTCTGGCATAGAGAACATCGCAGTTGTAAGTGCATCTAATAATCCAGCATCATCGCTTACAAGTGATACTGAATGATAATATTGCATCGGTACTTTTGTTTTAGGCGATACGATATGATGATATCTCAGTCCATCGTGCATCACATATTGCTCATAATTACCACTGGTTGTCACAGATTGATTCATCACATTGCTTAATGTGCCATAAGAACCACCAACTGAACATACAGGACACGTTAATCCAATCGTATAGTAATCTCTATCTGGATTTGAATTCTTACCTAAATAAAGGGAACTTGTTCCAGAATTTATATAGAAATAAGTAACACCTTCTGATTTAAGATAATCAGCAACCACTTGAGTTGCATAGCCTTTAGCGATAGCACCTAAGTCAATTTTAAAATCGTCGCCATGTGTTTCAACATAATATGAACCTGCTTCTTCACTAAGTATCATTTGGTTATCCGAAAAATCAAGAGCATCAACAGTTGCCATCGCATGATTAAACACTGCATCAGGTACTTCTTTTTCATATCTGTCATCATGATCAATTACAATGCTTTCACCATTGATATTTAAAGTTAGACTTAATACAATATTTGAATCATTAGGATCTCTTTCGATATATTCAATTAAACCATCATCGTGTACGTCAACTTTATTTTCATCAGTGATATCACCGTTGTAGTAATAATAAACGTAAATAGAGTCTCCAATAGAAAACCCTTCATAGTTACCTTCAATGACTTCTTTCCAGGCATCAACTGCCTTACCAACAGATACATCAAAATACCCATCGGTTAACGTTTTAATACTTTCAGCTTTAACTAAAACATCATATAAAGGTTTATCGATTTCTACTTTTTGACCTACTTTTTGATTAATTGAATAAACATTTTCCAAGTAATCGCTTGAATCAAGAGCCTTATAATTATTAGAAACCTGATCATAAGTATAGAAAATATTTGCAATTTCTTCTTCAATGCGACGTTGTTTTAATCTTGTCGTTGAATAGTTCACTTGAATATATGTGTCCATAAATTCATATGTACCATACGTATATGATAAGCGTTGTAGTGCAACAAATAAACCTGCACCTAATATTAAAATAACAACAATTGTCGCGCCAATAATTTTATTACGCATAAACTCACCTTAATCTTGAAAGAAAAGGACATAAATATATATGTCCTAAATCTTTACATTAATGATTGAACCATCTTTGTTAGGATGTTCTTTTAAATATTCCAAAATAGGATTGTAATGTTTATCAGGTTTCCCTGGTTTACATCTTGATAATTTTTGTACATCACCATCTACAATCGCTTCAGCAAACGCATGACAACCAGGTGTCCCACATGCCCCACAATTATAATTTGGTAATAATTTTTCAATATCATTTATTCTAGGATCTTCTTCGACAATTAAATATTTATTTGCTAAAGACAAAACAATACCCAATACAATAGCGATAATACCTAGTACTATAAATGGCCATAGATTTTCCATTATAGTTTAACCTCCTTCATGAACTCTAATGCATCTTGAAATTTAGAGTCGCTACTTAAACTACAAGAACTACTTCCTGCAGCATTGCATGCTTCACAGTTTTGTGCTTCTGCATATGCTTGTTCACAGCCTTCTGGAACACCGGCTTTATCATTTAATAAACCTGTGCCAACATATAAGAAGACAATAATAATAACTGCTGCTATAGCGATGATAATAGGCATTTTAGATAATACCTGCCAATCCCATAAATGCTAATGCCATTAAACTTGCTGTGACAAGTGCAATAGGCATACCTTTAAGTGCTTTAGGAGTACCTGCTGCATTTAATTTAATTCTAATTGCTGCAAAGGCAATGATGACTAAACCATAACCCATAGCTGAACCAAGTGCGTAAACCAATGCTTGTGGATAAGTTGTTGACATATCTGAAACATTTGTTAATGATACACCTAAAACGGCACAGTTAGTTGCAATTAAAGGAAGATAAACACCAAGTGCTCTATATAAACTCTTACTAACTTTTTTAACGACTAATTCTGTTAATTGTACCAATGCGGCAATCACTAAGATAAACGCAATTGTACTAATATATTCGATGTTTAGATCGACTAATACATAATGATAAATAGGATAAGTAATTGCTGCTGCTAAGAAAGTAACAACAATAACTGCTAAGCTCATACCGATAACTGATTTCATTTTAGTTGAAACACCAAAGAATGAACATAATCCCAAGAATTGCATCAATACGATATTATTAATAAGTAATGATGATAAGAAAAGTGCTATTAAATCCATTATGCTTCAACTCCTTTCGCTTGTGCGGCTGCTGCTTTAGCTGCTTGTTTAGCTTTAGCTTCAGCAATTAGTTTCAATTTCGCAGCTTTAGCTTTTTCAGCATCTTTGATTCTCTTAGCATTGGCTCTAGCTGTAATGAAAGCTAAGATGATACCCATGACTAAGAATCCTCCAGGAGGCGCTGTTAAAATCGAAATTGCATATGTGCTTAATCCGAAACCACCAAAGATTTCTGCTTGGAATCCAAGTGGTAAGATATAACCTAATTTAATCATACCAGTACCTAAGAATTCACGGAAGAAACCAACGATAACTAATGCTAATGCAAATCCTAGTGAAGTTCCCATACCATCTAAAATAGAAGGTAGAACTTTATTCTTAGATGCAAATGATTCTGCACGTCCTAAAATAATACAGTTAACAACGATTAACGCTAAATACACACCAAGTCTTTCACTTAATGCTGGTGCAAATGCATCAACTAACATTTGTAACGCTGTAACTTCAGTCGCAATCACAATAACATATGATGGAATACGTACTGTTGAAGGTACGAAATTTCTAATTAATGAAATCACTAAATTACTTAATGATAAGATAATGAATACTAAGATACCCATCCCAAGCCCTGCTTCAAATGATGAAGTAACGGCAATCGCAGGACACATCCCTAGTACCATAACAAAAATACTGTTTTCTTTCCAAATACCTTTTGTGAAAGTACTTAATAAAGAATCCTCTTTTTCTACTTTTTTAACAACCTTTTTAGGTGTTGGTTTTGTAGTCTTAGTTTCTGTCATATTAAGCCACCTCACTTACTAATGCTTCTAAGATTTCTGAAATCAAATCTTTAGAATAAGTCGCACCGGTTTGTAAATCTGAATTGTCAGATATTACTGAATTTACTTCAGCAATTGTTTTACCAACAAATGCATCTAAATAATCATAGTTATGATCCATAAATCCTACTGTGTGACCATATAAATCTTCAGGCATCATCACTGCAACGATTTGATCATTCGAATCAAAAATGACTTGAAGTGTAATTGATCCTGAGTGTGTACCATCGTAACCTTCATATTCACCTTCAGCACTAACAGTATAGATATAACCATTAGGTACTAAACTTGAAGTTGTGATATTTTGTTTAGCTGAGATATGTTCAGTTGCAGTAAATGTTTGATCATTTTCAACAACATAATCTTCACCTAATACAGCAATAAATGGATCACTTACTAATAAATCATAATTGATTTGTACTGCTTTCCAAACAATTGAACGAATCGCTCCTGTTGATGTACTTGCAGTTGCACCTGATGCTAAATCAGCTTCTGGTGCTGCATTATAATTAGGAATATTTTCTACTGATAAATATGGTACTTCATTATAGAATGAATAAATATAATTTTGGATACCTGCTACATAGCTAACACTTTGCTCAAGTGCAACAATTTCTACAGATACTAAATCATCTTTAATACCAACTAATAATTCAATATAACCATAATCTCTTTGATCATCTGTACTTAAATCAAATGAGTTTCTAACTTTAACGTTATAAACAACGCCAACTTCGTTTCCACTATGATCTACTGCAGTTGCTTTATAATCAACGATTGCATATGAAGTGCCACTAGCATCTTCGATACTTTCTTCATCAACTAAATCAACCATTTGACCGAATAATAAATCCTCTGGATCTTGAGTGACTGTAGCGCTGATTACATATGTAACAGCTAATGCAATAATTAACATAACGACTGCGTTAATTAATAAATATAATGATTGTTTTTTCATCCTGGAATCACTACTCCTTTCAACTGATCAAGCAGACTGTTGACAAGTGTTTTAGAGTTTGTTGCTCCAGATGTTAAATCTGCACTTGAATCAAATGCACTTAAGTTTGTACCTGCTAATGAATCTAAATATGAAACGACGTTACCATATAGTGCATCTGCAGGTGTATGATGATATTCATCTTTTGGTGCATCGATACCTAAAATGTTATTTTGACTATCAAGTCCAACATATAATGTAATTGATGCTTGTGTTTGATCACCTGAATTATAGATACCTTGACCAGTCACTTGATATAAGTAACCTACTTCAACACCATCTGCATCAGATGCAATTTGTCTAGCTACAACATAATCATTTCCAACAAATGTATCATCATTTGCTAAAGTGAATCCTTCACCAAACATAGCGACATAAGGATCAACTTCTACAACTGGACCTTCAACACTTGCAAATGATGTTGCAATATCTGATAATAAATCAATCATTGTTGTTCTACTATAAGTTGCACCAGATTGTAAATCTCCACTTGGTGTAAGTGATGCAATTTTAGTACCAACAAATAATTGTAAATTAGCTCTTGTACGATCTAAATTTAATGTTTGATTTAATGTTTGGAAAGTTGCATTTAAGATTGTGCCATCAGCACCAACCAATACAACCATTGTCATATCACCATAACCGTTTGTTCCAACAGCTTGAAAAATATAACCGACTAATTTGCCATCAGCATCCGTAACTTCTTCTTTAGCAAGAATTGTATCTGGATCATCTGATGATAATTGATTAGTAAAACTGTAATCATTAATATCAAATGCAATACCTTCAAGGTCTTGCCATTCTTCAATAGAAGGCACACCTTCTGTAGGTTCTTGAGTTAATTTATTCCAAAAAACTTGAAAACCATTTAATTCTGGTGCCACATAGTCTTCTGCCCACGCATTATATGCATCACCATATGATACTTCAAATAATAAAGTTGAATAAGCTTCTTTTGCTTTAGCTTCTTGATTTGCTTCAATTGTATCAGCAGTTGCTAAATTAATTAAACCAATAATTAATCCACATGCAATCGCAATAATTGTTAACACTGAAGTGAAGTGAATCATTGGATTTTTTTCTAAAAACTTTTTCATGCGAATGCACCTCCTGAGAAGTATACAACACAGCCCATGATAATCAGTACAACTGCATAAGAAGCAAAGAACTTCCAAGTGTATTTGTTTTTAGCCCAACTAGGATAGTCAATTAATGGTACGAATACATTAGCAAATAACAATGCGAATGCAACGCCTTCTGGATAAGAACCAAACGCTCTAATCAATACAGCGAAAGTCGCAATTAATAAACCATAAATCCAACGTCCAGGTTTTGTCACTGGTGCTGTCACTGGATCTGTTGCCATAAATGTTACACCAAATAATAATCCACCTGATAATAGGTTGTATAGTACAAAGTTAAACCAATTTTCTGGGTAGATGCTTAAGCCAATAAGTGCAATTAATACAATAAATGTAAATAATGTAGAAACAACGATTCTATAATCTGCTGTTCTTCTAATAAGTAAATAAGCTAGTCCAATCAAAATAGGGATAACACTTACTTCACCCATTGCGCCTGGAATGAATCCAAAGAATAAGTCTTTAATAGGATAACTAAAGATTGCATTAGTAAATCCCATGCCTGACAACGCTGATAGAGGTGTAGCACCAGCTACAACATCAACACCAACATAAGCTGCTGTAAACATATTTGATAATGCAAATGCGATGAATACACGACCAGCTGCTGCAATATTAAAGATATTACTGCCTAAACCACCAAATAACATCTTTACAATAACAATTGCAAAAATGGCACCAACAATAACTGCATACAATGGTAATTGTGAAGGGATGATCATTGCATAGATAACAGCACTCACGGCAGGTGCTGTTACGTTATTGATAGTATATTTTTGAAATCTCGATTTTAATTTTTCTTTAAAAGTCTCACCTTTAGGTCTTTGCATCATTGCAACTGCAACAGCTTCAAGACCAATCATTATAACAAGACTGACAACGATACGGATGACTGCATCCCATCCGAAACGATAAATTGCGAAAATGACTACCGGCATTAATGCAATCAACACGTCAATCATCATTCGTTTAGTGAGCGAATTGTCCTTACGAATATAAGGACCTGTTTGCTTAACGAATTCCATACTACCTCCTGCTTACTTTAAGAAACGTTTTGCTAAACGCATATAATCTGTTAAATGTATCTTAGAAGGACATACGTAAGAACATAATCCACATTCAATACATTTATTTACTTCTAGTGTCTTAATCATATCTTTGTCTTTTGATTTATATGCATCCATGATTTGTGTAGGTTTTATTTCTACTGGACATGAATACACACAAGCAGCACAATGAATACATGGTTCTTCAACATATACTTCTGCATTGTTCACAATAAGGCTTGTTGTTGTATGTGTCATGACGATATCATCACGAGTCACATTTGTACCCATCATAGGTCCGCCTAAGATAAGTACTTTGTTTTTATCCAAGTCTTTATAGCCACCTGCTTTTTCAATAAGCTCAGTGACCAATGTGCCAATGCGCGCTCTAAAACTCATATTATGAATGCCGTCGCCACTGATTGTGAATAATCTTTCCATCACCGGTAGACGATGCTTCACAGCTTCATAAATACTTGCAAGCGTTGAAACATTGAAGTTTAAAACACCATATTTAGACAGTAATTCACCTTGAGGGATTTTAATACCTGAGGCACTCTTAATCATTTCAAGTTCCCATCCTTGAGGATAATAATTACCGACTTCAACAACTTTAATATCATAATCAGTAAATTGTCTTAAACAAAAACTGATACGTTCATTTATTTCTTTATATTTTTCTTTGACAGCAATAATACCGTGCTTAGCACCACTTGCTTTCATTGTATAGATCAAACCTTGAATCACTTTAGAAGGTTCATGAATCATCAACCCATAATCCGCGATTAAATTAGGTTCACATTCAACCCCGTTAGCGAAAACAATATCAATTTTTTCTTCGGTTTGTAATTTGATATATGTAGGGAACCCGCTACCACCAAGACCAACAAGTCCTGCTTCTTTTACAATCTCGATAAACTCATCTTTGGTTAAAGCATCAATTTCTTCTTCACTACGGTCTTTAACACTTTCGTGTAATTCATACTTCTTATCATTTCTAATAATAAGGCAGTCAACAACTTTCCCACTTTGGTCAATATGGTTTTCGTTACCGACAACCTCACCACTTACAGTAGAATGAATAGGTTGTTCAAAGAAAGCACCCTTTCTTGTTCCAATCACTTCTCCAACTTTTACAAATTCACCACCAACAACACATGTTTCTCCATCGGGACAACGTGCACTGGTTACTGGATAATAAAGATATTCAGCATCTAAATAATGATCAATAGGTAATTGTTTTAACTCTTTTTTACCATCAGGTAAATATCTTGTTTTTTCAATCATTAAATCGTTCCTTTCTCAAATAATGGAAAAGCTTTTGTTAACTCAATGACGTGATCTTTGATTTCCATTAATTTTTCTTTTGAATCTCTATATTTTAATGCTTCATCTATAAGCATTGCGATTTGATCCATTTCCTTTTCTTCAAATCCTCTAGTTGTTACGGCTGGCGTGCCAAGTCTAATACCACTTGCATATGCCGGCTTTTCTTCGTCGTATGGAATTGTATTTTTATTACTTGTAATATTAACAGAACCTAAAATGTGCTCAGCATTTTTACCTGTAATACCATATTTATCTTTAACATTGATTAAAACCAAGTGATTATCAGTACCACCTGAAATAATCTTATATCCTAAATCTTGCATCTTTTTTGCTAAACGTCTAGCGTTTTTTACAACTTGTTCTTGATATGTTATAAAAGAAGGTTCTAACGCTTCCTTAAAAGCAACCCCTTTTGCTGCAATAACATGCATAAGTGGTCCACCTTGAATACCAGGAAACACTGCTTTATCTATTTTTTTAGCAATTTTTTCATCATTAGTTAAAATGATTCCGCCCCTTGGACCACGTAATGTTTTATGCGTTGTTGATGTCACTACATGTGCATAAGGGATAGGGGAGGGATGTACTTTAGCAGCAACCAATCCTGCGATATGTGCCATATCAACCATCAGATAAGCGCCAACTTGATCAGCGATTTCTCTAAATCTCTTAAAATCGATAATTCTTGCATATGCACTTGCACCTGCAACAATTAACTTAGGTTTTACTTCTAATGCTATTTCTAAAACTTTATCATAATCAATAAGTTCAGTTTCTTTATCAACACCATAAAACTCTGATTTATAAAAACGCCCTGAAAAGTTTAAATTAAATCCATGAGTTAAATGTCCGCCTTCGTTAAGTGACATACCTAAAATCGTGTCACCAGGTTTAATAAGTGCTTGATAAACAGCCATATTAGCTTGTGAACCTGAATGTGGTTGAACATTAACATATTTTGCATCAAAAAGTTTTTTCAATCTACTTCTTGTTTCCTCTTCGATAACATCAACAAATTCACATCCACCATAATAGCGATTGTTAGGATAACCTTCTGCATATTTATTTGTTAAAATGGAGCCTTGAGCTTCTAAAACAGCTTCTGAAACAAAGTTTTCAGAGGCAATCAATTCCAAATGAGTTTCTTGTCTATTTTTTTCTTTTAAAATAAATTCATTAATCACTGCATCATATTGATCTAATTTCATAGAAATTCTCCTTTTTAATTCGTGGCTTATTATAACATAATAAACTGCAAAATAAAAGATAGGTTATAACAAATAAACCTATCTCTATTTTATTTATATTTCTTATAATTTTACGTTGTGGTAAACATCTTGAACGTCATCTAATTCATCTAGCATACTTAATAGACGATCAAACTTACCTTTTTCTTCTTCAGTTAATTCTGTATCCATCATTGGCATCCACATAATTTCATCTGTATCAAACTCTAAATCAGGGTTTTCTTCTAAAATTGCAGTTCTAATTGCATTATAGTTAGACGCTTCACTAAGCACTGTAACACCGGATTCATCAGATTCGATTTCATCAGCATCAATATCATTCATCACTAAGATTTCTAAAATTTGATCCTCAGTTAATCCAGGAATTGTAAATACAGCTTGATGGTTAAACATATGTAATACTGAACCAGACACACCTAGTTTTCCACCAGTCTTAGTAAAACAGTTTCTTACAGTTGCGATAGTTCTATTCACATTGTCAGTTAAACATTCAACGATAACGTTAGAATTCCCAGGTCCAAAACCTTCATAACGCACTTCTGTATAGTTGTCATCACCGCCACCTTTTGCACGGTCAATTGCTCTTTTAATAACATCAGCGGTTACTTGGTCTTTTTTAGCCTTTTGAATAATACGTTTTAAGTTTGCATTTAGTTCAGGATCAGGTACACCTGATTTCGCTGCCATATAAATTTCTTTACCATATTTTGCATATAGTTTACTTTTCGCTGCAGCAGTTTTTTCCATTGCTACTTTGCGGACTTCATGTGCTCTTCCCATAATTAATCACCTATCTTATTTTTTCGTAAATTTATTTTCATATGTTTCAATACTTTGCGCAATAATTTTCTTAGCTGAATCAGCACCTTCAACATCTAAAATGTATGTTTTCTTTCCTTCAAGCGATTTATACACTTCAAAGAAATGTCCCATTTCTGTTAATAGATGACTAGGTAACTCACTAATATCTTTATATTGTGTCAATGATGGATCACCAAATGGAATTGCGATGATTTTTTCATCGATTTCATCTGAGTCAATCATTTTCATAACGCCAATCGGGTATACTTCAACGATACTTAATGGTTCTATATCTTCTTGACATAAAACTAAAACATCAAGTGGGTCATTATCACCCGCATAAGTTCTAGGAATGAACCCATAATTTGCAGGATAATGTGTAGAAGTAAACAAAATACGATCCAAAATAATCATGCCAGTTTCTTTGTCTAACTCATACTTTTTCTTAGATCCCTTAGAGATTTCAATACAAGCAACAAATTTTTCTGGAGTAATTCTTTTTGGATTGATATCATGCCAAATATTCATATATTTTTCTCCTCTTTTCTCTTACACACTCTATTTTAGCATTTAAGCCCTAAAAAAAACACCCCAAAAGAGAGTGCTTTTTCTATAGCAATCGAAAATGTTACTTATCCTCGTTTGCCCCCTTTGACGTATTCGGTCGTCAGGTACGTTATAAAATCGAGCTTCATAATCGTAG
This sequence comes from Acholeplasmataceae bacterium, assembly GCA_963678355.1. Classification (GTDB taxonomy): domain Bacteria; phylum Bacillota_I; class Bacilli_A; order Acholeplasmatales; family Acholeplasmataceae; genus WOFB19. The sequence continues at coordinate 1,471,316 of OY782823.1, forward strand.
TCACAGTGTTCCGGCACCATGGTAGATACGTCATCACCCCTATTAGATGACTTATACGACATCAAATACGATATCATTATAACAATTTCACATGCTGAAAGTAAAGAGGAAAATTAGTTTTTTTCCAAACCTTTACGATGTGCCAAATAGAGTTCATAAGTGTTTTCTAAAAGGCCTAAAATCGTCATCGGTCCAACGCCACCAGGCACTGGTGTAATTTTGCTTGCCAATTGGCTTACACCTTCAAAATCAACGTCACCTACTAAATGACCATCAACTCTATTGGTTCCTACATCAACCACGACCACACCTGGTTTGACCATATCTTTTGTTAAGATGTTTGGTCTACCGGTTGCAACAACGATTAAATCGGCATTGATCGTATGTGATTTTAAATCTTTTGTTTTAGAGTGACAAATCGTAATGGTTGCACCTCTATCCATAAGCATACGCGCAACAGGAAAACCGACAATATTTGATCGACCGATGATAGTCGCGTTCATGCCAGCTACATCAACATCATAAAATGATAATAATTCAATAATGCCCTTAGGTGTTGCTGGATATGTCGTTGGTTTCTTTTGATATAGATATCCTTGATTGATCACATGAAATCCATCAGCATCTTTATCTCTTCTTATTAAGTCAATGAGATATGTTTCATCTAAATGTTTGGGTATTGGAAGTTGTAAAATCATACCATCGATTTCATCATCGTTATTAATACCAACAATGACATCCTCAAGTGCCTTTTGCTCAATATTTTCATCTAAATGATATAACTTATATTCAATACCAACAAGTTTACAAGCTTTCTCTTTACCTTTGATATAAGATAAGCTTGCTGGATTGTCTCCAACTAATATAACCGCTAAACAAGGCGATTTATCATATATTTTATTTGTTTCATCAATCTTTAATTTAAGTGCTTCTTTTAAAGCTTTTGATGCTTTTCTTCCACTCATTAATTCCATATGTACTACCCCTCTATCAATTCACCGTTCTCATCAACTTTCATATCTAATGCTCTTGGTGTTTTATTAAGTCCTGGCATTGTGACGATGCCTTTTGTTAATGCCACAAAGAATCCAGCGCCAAGTGAAGGTTTAACTTCTTTAATTTCAATCATGAACCCTTTTGGTCTACCAATTAAATTTTTATCCGCAGAAAGCGATAAGTGTGTTTTTGCCATACACACTGGTAGATTCCAATCTAGATGTTCATATGTTTCCAATTGTGCTAAAGCTTTCTTTCTAAAAGTAACACCATCAGCGCCATAAATAGACTTAGCAATTTTTTCAATTTTTTCTTTAATGCTATCCAACTTTTCATAAGTAGGTTTAAAATGTTGCTCTCCAAGCATCGCTTCTTCGCATACGTTAGCGAGTTCAACCATGCCCTTACCACCTTTAGCAAAACCATCAGCAAATGCTAGATTATAGTTATTTTCTTTTGCCCAGTTAATCATATAATCTATTTCATCCTTTGGATCTGTATCAAAATGATTAAGTGCAATTACAAAGTTTAATCCGAAATTTTTAATATTTTCAATATGCTTTTCAATGTGAGGAATACCTCGTTTTAAAGCTTCCATATCAGGTTTAGAAAAATCTTCAGCTGCTCCATGAGATTTAAGTGCTCTGATGGTTGCTACCAAAACAACCAAATCTGGTGATTTTGGAAGATGGGGTACCTTTAAATTCAAGAATTTTTCCATCCCTAAATCAGCACCAAAACCTGCTTCTGTAATCGCATAATCACCAAGTTTTAATGCCATCTTAGTCGCATTTATAGAATTACAGCCATGTGCAATATTCGCAAAAGGACCTGCATGAACAAATGCTGGTATACCATCTATTGTTTGAACTAAGTTAGGTTTAATTGCTTCTTTTAGCAATAAAACCATAGCATCCACACAACCTATATCTTTTGCATATAAAGGTTTATCATCTTCGTTGTATCCAATCAAAATTTGACCTAATCTTTTCTTTAAATCTAAAAGATCAGAAGATAGCGCGAGTATTGCCATAATTTCTGAGGCTGCCGTAATCATGAATCCATCTTTTCTCTGCTTTGTTTCAATAACTCTTAAATTACGATCATTCATGTCCATTGCTCTACGCCAGATCACATCTTTAATATTTAATCCATTTCCTTGAAAAATATGATTATCAATGACTGCAGAAAGCAAATTATGTGCTGAAGTTATCGCGTGCAAATCACCTGTGAAATGAAGGTTGATTGCTTCTTCTGGAATAATGATCGATTTACCACCACCCGTGGCACCACCTTTTAATCCAAATACTGGTCCTAGGCTAGGTTCTCTTAATGCAAGCACAGGCTTTCTTCCAATTTCATTTAATCCTTGAGCAAGTCCAATTGATATTGTTGTCTTTCCTTCACCTGCTGGTGTTGGGTTAATGGCAGTAACCAATATCAGTTTTCCATCTTGCTTATTATCTAAACGTTTTAAAAGATCAAGTGATACCTTTGCCTTATCGTAACCATAAGGTAGAATTTCACTATCTAAAATACCTGCTTTTTTTGCTACATCTATGATTTGACTCATCTTATCATCCTCCCGTAAAAGAAAAAGTACCGAAACCGGTACTTTTATTATAGCATATTAATCTTTATAAAAGTGATACCCATCTATTAGGATTTGGCGCACTTTTTTTAGTTCTTGATCACTTGGTTCCTTAACACCTTTTAAAGGGTATTCTAAATTCATTTTTTTCCACTTCATTTCACCTTTTGAGTGATATGGAAGAACTTCAATTTTAACCACGTGATTTAATTCATCCAAAAAATTTCTTAATGCTACAAGATCTTTTTCATCATCTGTTAGTCCAGGCACCAAAACATGTCTTATCACCATATCCTTACCTAATTGATCCAAGCGTTTTGCAAACTCAAGTACGTGCTCGTTTTTCGAACCTGTAATCTCTTTATGCTTATTTGAATCGATATGCTTAATATCAAGCATGACTAAATCTGTATATTGTAATAACGCTGTAAATGCTTCATCCTGCTTTGGATTATAGCATGATGCTGCAGTATCTAAGCAAGTGTGAATGCCTCTTGCTTTGGCTTCTTTAAACAACGCTGTTAAAAAGTCTAGTTGTAAAACTGGATCTCCGCCACTGGCAGTTAAGCCACCATTTTTATAAAACTTTTCATATTTTTTATAATCATTTAATATATCATCTACGGTCATAAGTTTATTTCTAGTTGTCGACCATGTATCTCTATTATGACAATATTGACATTTAAATGGACACCCTTGAAAGAAAATGACATATCTTAACCCAGGACCATCAAAAGCCCCAAGTGTTTCAATAGAATGAATATTACCTTTAAACTGATTCATGGAAAGTTCTTGCAATAACCTCACGCTTTTGTTCGTTAGTTAAGTTAGAGAAGTTGACTGCATATCCAGATACTCTGATTGTTAGGTTTGGATATTTTTCAGGATGATCATAAGCATCTTGAAGCGTTTCTCTATTCATAATATTAACGTTTAAGTGATATCCGCCATTTTTAAAGTATCCCTCTAAAATAGAAACTAAATTTTCTACTTTAATTGATGATGAGTGAACGAATGTATCAACATCTTCAACATCACTACCTAATGCTTGAGGTACTAATGTGAACGTGTTTGAAATACCATCTTCACAACTTTCATGTGGAATTTTAGCTACACTTAATAATGATTTTAATGCACCAGATTTGTCACGACCATGCATTGGGTTAGCCCCAGGTGCAAGTGGTTCGCCTTTCTTTCTTCCATCAGGTGTTGTCCCTGTGTTTTTACCATAAACAACATTTGAAGTAATCGTTAAAATACTCATTGTTGGGATTGATTCTCTATACGTATAATGATTTCTAATTTTACCAATAAAACGATCAACAACATCAACAGCAATACTATCGACTCTATCATCGTTATTACCATAACATGGGAATTCACCCTCAACATCAAAATCAGTGATTAATCCACGTTCGTCATAGATAGGTTTTACTTTAGCATATTTAATCGCTGATAATGAATCTGCAACCACTGAAAGTCCTGCAATACCGGTTGCGAAATTTCTCTTGACCTCAGGATCATGAAATGCCATTTGAATTGCTTCATATGAATATTTATCATGCATATAATGAATGATATTAAGCGCACTCACATACACTTCAGATAACCATGTAAGGAAATGATCAAATCGATCCATAACAACGTCGTATTCTAAAACTTCAGCTTGTAACACATCGTTTTTAGGACCAACTTGTTCATCAGAAATTTCATCACGACCACCATTTAATGCATAAAGTAATGCCTTCGCTAAATTTGCTCTAGCACCGAAAAATTGCATTTCTTTACCAATAGTCATTGGAGATACACAACAAGCGATACCATAATCATCACCGTGTTCTGGTCTCATTTGTTCGTCATTTTCATATTGAATACTACTTGTATCTATAGAAACTTTTGCACAGAATTTCTTAAAGTTTTCAGGTAAGTTTTCACTCCATAAAACAGTTAAGTTAGGTTCTGCTGATGTACCTAAATTATATAAAGTTTGTAAATATCTATAAGATGTTTTTGTTACCCATGAACGTCCGTCATCAGTTAAGCCACCTAAACTTTCAGTAACCCATGTAGGATCACCTGTAAATAATTCGTTGTATTCAGGTGTTCTTGCATATCTGACCATACGTAATTTCATGATAAAATGATCAATAAGTTCTTGAGCATCAATTTCATCAATGATACCTTCTTCTAAGTCTCTTTCAATATAGATATCAATAAATGATGCAGTTTTCCCTAAACTCATCGCAGCGCCATTTTGATCTTTAACTGCTGATAAATATCCAAAATATGTCCATTGAATCGCTTCAAATGCGTTACTTGCTGGTTTTCTTAAATCAAAACCATAAATATCACCCATTTTAGCAAACTCATTTAATGCATTAATTTGATCTTGTGTTTCTTCACATGCACGAATATTAAATTCATTCATGACAAGTGATTGGAAATGTGCTTTTTCTGCTTTCTTTTCTTCAATTAATTTGTCAACACCATAAAGTGCTACTCTTCTATAATCTCCGATAATACGTCCACGGCCATAACCATCAGGAAGTCCTGTGATAATGTGGTTTCTACGTGCTGCTCTAATATCAGATGAATATACATCAAATACACCTTGATTGTGTGTTTTTCTATATTCAGTAAATATATGAATCATTTCTGGGTCGATTTCATAACCATAAGCTTTAGCTGCTTTGTAGGCAATCTTTATACCACCATAAGGAAAGAATGCTCTTTTAAAAGGTGCATCTGTTTGTAACCCTACGATTTTTTCCAAATCTTTATTAATATATCCTGCTGCATGACTTGTCATAGAAGATACAACTTTTGTATCCATGTCAATGACGCCACCTTGTTCTTTTTCAAGTTTTAGCAGTTCATAGAATCGTTCATTTAATTTTAAACTACTTTCAGTAGGTCCCTCTAAAAATGATGAATCCCCTAGATATTCAGAATAATTCTGAATCATAAAATCTCTGACGTTAATTTCTGTTTCCCAAGAACCTTTTTTAAAGCCTCTCCATGCGTTCATGTTAACTACCTCCGTGCATATTTAGTTTTTAATCGAAATTGTCAAACCCATTATATTGTACTTAATTTATAAAAGCCACAAAATCTTTCATTTTTATATTTGAAAACGTTTTAAAAATGATATGATATTTAATGTGGTGGTGATTATATGGATCAAGCAATATTAGTCGGTGTAGACATCGACTCAAACAATATTTTTATTAAAAGCAATTTAGATGAATTAGAACAATTAGCGCTTGCCGTAGGCATAAAAACAAAGGATAAAATTATTCAACATCCTAAAACAATATCTCCAAAATACTTTATTGGAAAAGGAAAAGTAGATGAAGTCAAAAAGATGATCGAAATTCTTGATGCTAATTTAGTTATTTTTGATGATACGCTTTCTGCATCTCAATTGTCAAATTTAGAAGAGATTTTAGATGTTCAAGTCATTGATCGAAGTTTTTTAATACTATCTATCTTTGCTGAACGTGCACAGACTAAACAAGCAATGCTTGAGGTTTCTCTTGCTCAAAAATTATATATGCTTCCAAGACTTACCGGTATGGGTAAAGTTTTATCTAGACAAGGTGGAGGTACTTATAATGCAAAGGGGCCTGGTGAAACAAAATTTGAATTAGATAGACGTAAACTTCTACATGAAATATCTTTAATCAAAGATCAACTTAAGAAGATTGAAAAAGAAAGAGATATCGCTGTTAAACGTAGAAAAGATAGCAATATCCCAGTAGTTGCATTAGTGGGCTATACCAATGCTGGTAAATCCTCTTTAATGAATGGTTTAACTTCATACTTAGAACAAACTCAAGAACCCGTATTCGAAAAAGATATGCTCTTTGCAACCCTTGATACTAAAGCTAGACGCATACAGCAAGAAAACAAGCCACCATTTATCTTAATTGATACTGTTGGATTTGTATCAAAACTTCCGCATGAACTTATCAGATCATTTCAAACAACCCTTTTAGATGTATTAGATGCTGATCTACTGCTTCATGTAGTTGATGCGACAGGCAATTACCAAGATGAAATGTCAGTCACTAAGCATGTTTTATCCCAAATTAAAGCAGATGATATTGAGAGACTACTAGTCATTACTAAAAAAGATTTAGCTTTTAGACCATTAGAACTGAGTGAAGATTATTTATATATATCTAATAAATCAAAAGAAAACTATGATGCGTTAGTCAATGCAATCTATGGACATATTTATAAAAATCATCGAATCTCAGCATTAAAAATACCTTTTACTGATGGACAAATCTACTCAGCGCTTAAAGAGACAACGACAATTTTAAATACTGAATATAAAGATGATGGCATATATTTATCAGCTGTGTTATCCCCTAAACAAAAAGAGTTATATAAATCCTATATCATAAAGTAAAAAGCGCCCAATAAAACGGGCGCTTTTATTATTTATTCTCTACTGTTATGTGATAAAATCAAACTATAAAATATGAATATGAGGTGTCCTTATGAATATCGTATCTTCACTCATCCTATTATTTACTATAGTCATATCTATTATCCCTGTCATAAAAATGAACGCGACTAAAGATGACTATAAGTATCGTTGTCTAAAGTTTTTAGTCAACACTGCTTTTCTATGGACTTTAATTACATTATCAGAAAAACTGATTACAAATATGTCCATTGTCTATTATCTACATATGATCAGTTATCCTATTAAGTTCTTTGTAGCATCCTTTATGGTATGCACAATTATTAATTATACGAACAAGAAAGTACCAAAAATACTCATTCATCTTTTTATCTTGGGTATGAGTATGAAATACTTGCGGCTATATACAATCGATTTAGTCCTATAATCATCGATATAGCACCATCAACACTTGCCTCATTAGATATGTTATATAGTGCACCTCATGGATGGTATTTCATTTATCATATGATTGTTTTATATATCGTGTTATTATCAGGCATCTTATATTTAGGTATATTCTTCTTAAGACATCCTAAAGTTCATCACTATAGATCAATCTCTATTTTTATTATTATTGGTGTGCTTGTAGCACTTGCTTTAAATCTAATACAGTTCTATATTCATGATATACCACTTGACCTTACTTATGTCGCACTGATTATTGGCTCATTTGGACTTTATGAGATTATCTTTAACTTAGATATGGTCTACAATCTAAAAGTCTCTGGTAGAAGCGAAATCTTATCTAATATGAGAGAGATTTACATTTTGACAGATAAAGATAAGATTGTTATAGATATTAGTCCTCTACTTGTTAATAAATATCATTTAAATAAAGAAAAATATATTGGAGAATCTTTTGAATTATTAAGAGATGATTTAGAAGAAATCATCGTCCTATATACTGACTATGATGTTGATGAGGGTGAATATATCGATAAAGATCACTATCATATTAGAGAAAAGAAATTTGTTCAAAAAGGATTTAGACATCATGGCTATATGATTTTACTATATGATGAAACTCAAGTTTATAAATTGCTTCAAGAACTTAACCATTTAAGTTACTATGATTATATGACTGGTCTCCATAATCGTAACTATATGGAAACCAAATTAGAACAATTAAAAGATATCAAAAATATTGGTGTATTATCCTTAGATTTAAATGGACTTAAAGCCAACAATGACTATTTAGGTCATGAACGTGGAGATTATTTATTAAAAACATTAGCAAAACATATGGTATCTGTTTTAAAAGAATATCCTGATCACGATGTGGCAAGAATTGGTGGCGATGAATTCTTGATATTATTATATGATGCTAAGCAAATGTCCTTATCTTATATTAAAGACTCTATATTGCGTCTATGCGATCATGCTGATATTGAAAAGAAAATAAGTGTCTCTATCGGTATCGCATACCAAGACAATCATCAAACAATTTTTGAATTAATTAAAGATGCCGATGTTGATATGTACAAAATGAAACAAAACTTAACTAAGGCATATTCTGAAGAAATTGTTAAGTATGCTAAAAAAACTGGAAAATACATCAGATAACAAAAAAGCTCAATATTGAAACTATTTGATAAAAAAGTACAATGAATAAAAAAAGACAGAAATTATAATTAAGTTTATAGTTTCTGTCTTTTTATTTAGTAAAATGATTTTATAATCATTATAAAAATAATTATTTAGATTCGAAAAAATCATTTAAATGTTTTATAAACTCTGCTCTTGATTGCGTCTTACTTAATTTACCTCTTAATTCTTTAGCATGCGGTATGCCTCTTAAATACCAAGGTCCATGACTTCTCATCTCTAAACAAGCAACCGTTTCACCTTTTAGTTCAATTAACGCATCCAAATGTGCAATCATCATATCTCTAATTTCAGATGGTTTTGGTTTTTCCATAATGGTTCCATCTTCTAAATATTGATTAATTTCTCTAAATACCCAAGGATTACCCAATGCCCCTCTACCAATCATCACAGCATCACAACCTGTATATTCAAGCATATGTTTAGCAGACTTCCCATCAACGACATCACCATTACCAATGACCGGAATAGATACAGCTTCTTTTACGGCTTTTATAATATCAAGATCAGCAAGTCCACTATATCCTTGTGCTCTTGTTCTGCCGTGAACTGCAATTGCTTTCGCTCCAGCAGCTTCTATTTTTTTAGCAACTTCTACTGCATTCTTACTTGAATCATCCCAACCTGCTCTAATTTTAACTGTCACAGGTTTTAATACACGTTCAACAATTTCTTTTACGATATCATAGATTTTATCAGGATCTTTCATGAGGCTCGCGCCTGCTTGTGCACGTAGTGCTACCTTTGGCACAGGACATCCCATATTAATATCAATAATGTCACAATTTGAATGTGTGTCAATATATAATGCAGCATCGACCATCGTTTCTTTATCAGATCCAAAAATTTGTTGACTCATTGGTTTTTCAAAGTCAGTCATAAACAATAAATTAAGTGTTTTTTCGTTTTTGTGCAATAAACCTTTATCGCTTACCATTTCAGCATAAACAAGGCCTGCACCATATTTTCTTGCAAGCACTCTAAATGCACTATTTGACACGCCAGCCATCGGCGCTAATATAAGTTTGTTTTTAATTTCAATATCACCAATATAAAATGACATAATTATCACCCGCTTTATTGTATCATGTTCCTACTTTCCTTTCAATTATGCTACAATATGAAATGAGGTAGATATATATGAAAGATTACGCAATTATTAGTTATGCATATGATAAAACAGTCAGAATCTATGCATCAAAAACAACAGATCTAGTCGAAGAAGCTAGACAAATACACAAAACTTGGCCTACTGCATCTGCAGCATTTGGAAGATTTTTAACAGCATCTGCGATGATGGGTTTAATGTATAAACAAGGTGAACGTATTACCCTTAGAATTAAAGGTAATGGGCCAATCGGTTCAATGCTTGTTGAAACCAACCCCAATGGAGAGGTTCGCGGAGAGATTACAAATCCTAACGTGTATATTAAATACAACAGTGGTCCAAAAGAAGGCAAATTAAATGTTGGCGCTGCTGTCGGACAAGGTTTTATTTTTGTAACAAAAGACTTAAACATGAAAGAATATTTCACGTCATCAGCTCAACTCCAAACGGGAGAGATTGCAGATGATTTCACGTACTATTTTGTTGTCAGTGAACAAGTGCCTTCTTCAGTTAGTCTTGGCGTATTAGTCAACACGGATCAAAGCATCCTTGCAAGTGGTGGATACATCTTACAATTAATGCCTGGTGTGAAAGAAGAAACCATCGCTAAAATTGAAGAAATTTTAAAAACGATCAAACCAATGAGCACTTTAATCAACGAAGGCAAAACACCAGAAGATATTACCAATATATTATCTGATGGGCATTACCAATTACTATCAAAACACGAATTAAAATATCATTGTCCATGTACGAAAGATGGCTTTGCTAAGAGTCTTTCGGCTTTGCCTAAAACTGATCTAGATGAACTGATTGAAGATGGACACGCTGAAATCGAATGTCATTTCTGCCACAAAAAATATCAATTCAATAAAGAAGAATTGCAAGCAATTAAAGATAACCAATAAAAAAAGAGGACTTGATTAAAAATCATAGTCCTCTTCTATTTTATATCTGCCTTTCAAATTCGGGCATCTGCTTTTTAAATCAATCATAAAATTTTGTTTATCCATAGGTGATATAATGACATGTCTAATAAGCCCTTTATCAGTTATGACATCTACGATATCAGAAGATAGTGCAAAACTATTGTTTGTTAATTTCTTTTGATCTTTAATCTCTATAATGTTTTCATACTTAACATTTTTTATAATATAGCCTAATCTTATATGAAGACGATCACCTTCTAGTATATAGACAGACCCCCAAGTAATCGGAAGAATAAACGATGCACTGATAAGCGCCACTATGATCACTGCAAATCTCTCATCGGGTTCAACCAAATCGGCAACCACAATAGGGATAATAATCATGAATATTAAAATGCCATAAAGCGTTGATATAATCCACTTATCTTTTTTTACTTTATATCTCATAGATATGCCTCATTATTTTTTTCGTAATTTTTTTAATCCTCTAATAATATGCAGATTCAATATATCGACCATGCCTTCAGCTTTTTCTAATGTAAATGCTGATCCACTAAATAATGTCAACATTCTGATTGGCGTTTCTAAAATAGTCTTTTTCATAACTTCTTTAGTCCAAGCAACATCCGTTGATTTAATATTTTTAATATTTTGACCAACAACTCTTCGCTTCATAATTTTACCAATAATTGTATGATCAACATCATTCATAGTCGTGGAAAGATCATATGGTCTTTTTTTCTTAATATTTTTGTTAGGCAAAGGTTTTTGATATATTTTTGAAAAATCACTTGGATTATATTCGTATTGATTGTAACTAATCATTGGATGTTTAATTTGTACGCCCTCTACAAATACTTCACCTTGTTCTATCGCTTCTCCTGCGTGTTTACAAATATATATTTGATACTTACCTTCTTCAACAATAAATTTCTTTTTAAATAAATCATAATAACTAAAATCATCTTTAGTTAACATAAACTCTACTGTCTTACATTCATTAGGTTTTAATTCAATCTTATCGAATGCTTTTAATTCTCTTGCGGCTTTATATACTGAACTTACATTATTACCTACAAATAGCATAACGACTTCTTTAGCAACCATTTGACCAATATTTCTAACAGCCACTGATACTTTATAACCTTCATCAACTTGTTCTATATTAAAGTCTTTGTATACAAATTTTACATAGCTTAATCCATGACCAAAATGATATCTCACAGGCTTTTTAAATGTTTCATAATAACGATATCCAACAAATATTGATTCATCATAATAAACTGCATTGTTATCTTTAGTTATTTTCACATTACATGTATTCACATCATCAATCCAAGTTTCAGCAAGTCGTCCAGATGGACTCACTTTACCATATAAAATATCAAGCATTGCCAAACTTGATGCTTGACCACCTAAATATGAAATAAGCACTGCTTTCGTTTTTCTAAAAGGTTCTAGGTTAACAACTGATCCACCAACGACAACACAAATAATATTAGGATTTACAGCATAAAGTTTTTTAAATAATTCGATTTGGTTATTTGGTAGATTTAAAGATGTTCTATCATAACCTTCGGTTTCAAGTGCTTCTGGCATCCCGATAATATAGACAACCTTCTTCACTTGATTTGCTAATTCAATCGCTTCATTTTCTAATTTCGCATCTATTTTTTGTGTGCTCAAATGAAAACCTTTAGCTATTTTTACACTCTTAGAAAAGTTAGCAGCAACATCAACAATTTGACTTACCTCTGCTGCATTAACATTAGAAGACCCTCCGCCTTGGAATCTCATTTGATATGCAAATCCTGAAATGATCCCAACATTTTCTAATGGATTAAGCGGTAAGATATTATTAATATTTTTAGCGAGTACCATCGATTCTCTAGCAATGATACGTGCTTGTTCGTTTTGTTTCTTAAAATCAATTGCTTCGCTTTCTTCATCTAGAGGATATTTATATGCTAAATTTCTGATTCTATTGGCTGATGTGTTAATTGATGTCTTTAACACTTGATCATTAGCACTAGCATCTTTTATTTTTTGATTCCAGTAACCATATGCAGAAGGCATAGCTAAATCACAGCCTGCTTTAACACTATCAATGCGTTCATTAATCGCACCCCAATCACTGATGATCACACCATCATATTTCCATTTATCTCTTAAGAGCGTATTTAATACAGGATGCTCAGTTAAATAATATCCATTCATTTTATTATAACTAGCCATAATTGATGCTGGATTTTCTTTAACCACACGTTTAAAGTTTTTATAATATATTTCTTGTAGTGCTCTATCATCAACAATACTATCAATTGTAAAACGATTAGTTTCTTGATTGTTCACAATAAAATGCTTTACAGAAGTTCCAACGCCTTGATCTTCAACTGATCTTACAAAACTAGCTGCAAGTTCACCTGAAAGATAAGGATCTTCACTGAAATATTCAAAATTACGCCCACACAAAGGCGTTCTTTTTATATTTAATCCTGGCCCCAATATCATTTGTACGCCATAATGTTTACATTCTTTCGCAAGAGAAACACCTAACTTTTTAATAAGTTGTCTATCAAAACTACACGCTGTTAGACTCGCAGTTGGAAAACATGTCGCTTTAACACTACCATTTCTTCCAAGTGGGTCATCTAGATCAACTTGTTTTCTAACACCGTGTGGACCATCAGTCATCAATAGTGTAGGGATGTCTTCATGCGTATTAGTACGCCAAACATCTTGCCCTTCTAATAATTTTATTTGGTCATTCAAATTTAATTTCATAACATCACACCTCATCAACTAGTGTTGTAAACAACACTTTTATGTGCATATCTATATTACACGACTTCATATTAGCATGCAACAATGAAATAAAAAGTCCAACTATGCTTGGACTTCTTTAGTAAATTTATTAAGTGCTGATAGCACATCTTTAAGTGGTAATCCTACAACTGTAAAAAAATCACCTTGATAACTTTCTACAAGTGCGCCACCTAAGCCTTGAATACCATAAGCACCTGCTTTATCCATTGGCTCTTTAGTCTTAATGTATTCTCTAATCTCTAAGTCGCTTAATTTTTTCATTTTAACTTCTGTTTTAGAACAAAAACTATATGTCTTTTCACCTTGTTGAAGTGCAACACCCGTGAAGACTTCATGTGTTTCACCCGATAGCATTTTCAACATGTCATAAGCGTCTTCTTCATCTATAGGTTTGCCTAATATTTTATTGTTATAAACAACAATGGTATCTGCTGCAATAATTGTATCATCGGGATGTTTTTTTGAAACAGCTTCTGCTTTTTGAGTTGCTAAATCAATGACAATATCTTTAGGTGCTAAATGATCATCGATGACTTCTTCAATATCACTTGCTTCAACGATAAACTCGATACCAGCATCTTTTAAAAGTTTTGCTCGCCTTGGCGAACTGCTTGCTAAAATTATCATTTGCTTACCCCTTTACTTGCAATTATTATAACATGTAATAATATAACTTGACTCATTTTTTTACAATTTAACATGTTATAATAGACACATAAGGAGAGACTATTATGGAAGAAATCATTGATTTATTAAATCAATCACTTAAACATATCAACCAAAAGAAAATGGTTTTATCCGTTTCTGGTGGTGTTGATTCAATGGTATTACTAGATATACTATATCATCAGCATTATCAAATTGAAGTCGTCCATTTTAACCATCAAAAACGTGAACAATCTAATCAAGAAGTTGTTATGGTTCAAACATATTGTGAAAAACGAGGCATTCCTTTTCACTATTTTTTACTTGAGTTTGATGATACAGGTAACTTCCAAAGTCAAGCTCATCAATTAAGACAACACTATTTGCTTGATGTCGCAAAAGAAATTAAATCAAAATATATTTTAACTGCACATCATTTAGATGATTTATTAGAGTCCATTTTAATAAAGATTACTAGAGGTAGTAACTTGCTTGGTTATGCTGGTATGCAACCCATTTATGAAAAAGCGGGCATGCATTATGTTAAACCGCTACTCTATGCTAAAAAACAGGATTTAATCAATTATGCTACAAAGCATAAAATCCCTTTTATGCATGACGCATCTAACGATGAAAATAACTATTTGAGAAATCGATATCGACATGCTGTATCACCTATTATGAAACAAGAAAACCCTCAATTATTAGAACAGATTAAACAATATAATTATCAGGTAAGTGAAGCATTTAATTTTATTAGAAAAACATCAATTAAAACCATCATAGATCATCAAATAGATCTAAATATATTTAAAACTTTGGATAGAGCTATTCAAAGCGATATGATTGCATATCTACTTGAAAAAAACAACATAGAACTGAACTTTGATAAGTTAACATCAATTAAAAATATGTTGTTATCAAAAAATCCAAATCAAACTTATAGACTTAATCAAAACCTAGTTTTTATCAAAGCTTACCATAAAGCATATATTGATCAATATATGACTTGTGATCCTGTATTTATTAAACTTAAAAATGGTAAAAATACAGTAGAAAATGTGGAGTTTTTCACATTTTTAGATGAAACATCTATCAAAGCCGAAGAATTCACAAAATTATGTTATAATGAATTAGCGTTTCCTTTATGGTTAAGACACCGTCTTAATGGGGATATGCTTAGTTTCAGCTATGGACATAAAAAACTTAAAAAATTGCTGATTGATCAAAAAGTTCCAATGCAAAAACGCGATCAATTGTGGATACTCACAGACAACAATAATCAAATTTTGTGGGTTGAAGATTATTATTTGAACCAAACACTTGGTCAAACGAAAACATTATACTTTAAATCAAAAGGAGTTTAACTATGCACAACGATATTCAAGAAATCTTAGTATCAGAAAAAGAAATCGATCAAATTTGTACTGATTTAGGTGAAAAATTAGCCAAAGCATACGCTAATAAAAAACCTTTACTTGTAGGATTATTAAAAGGCTGCATACCTTTTATGTCAGATCTTGCAAAAAAAATTGACATTCCATTAGAAATTGCTTATATGTCAGTAAGCAGTTATCATGGTGGCATCAGTTCATCAGGCAACGTAAAAATTAAAATGGATTTAGATGTCTCTATTGAAGGTAGAGACGTGATCATCGTTGAAGACATTGTTGACACAGCAAACACAATTGTAACAATCATTGACCTATTCAAGCATCGCGGTGCTGCTTCTGTTAAGGTTGCTACATTACTTGATAAACCAGGCGGAAGAACTCAAGCATATGAACCAGAATATGTAGGAAAAGTCATTCCAAAAGCATTTGTAGTCGGATATGGTCTTGACTATGATGAATATTATAGAAACCTACCTTACGTAGGTATTCTTAAACCAGAAGTATATGAAAAATAAGAGGTGAATATATAGATGAATCAAAAACCAAACACACCGAAAAGACCTGATATAAGAAAAAAACCTGATTATCTCATTTTGATTTTCGCAGTTATCGTCATTTTCGCCGTGTTCATCTTTATGCGTGATGCATTTAGTGAACAATCACTTGATATGAATTATACACAATTAGAATCAGCAGCAACTGCTGGTGATATTTCAACATTTTATTACCAACCTTATGGTGGGGATAACTTAGATTTAGTTACAATCAATGGTACATTCGTGGACCAAGCTGTTGAAGATAATGCAACTTACGAGGGCTTATCAAACTTTACTGCTGTGTTAAGTCAAGATCAAGCTGAGACGATCATGCTTATTGTAGAAACAAACACTAATGCCGAAACTGGTATTGTGCCTCAATCAGGATTTAATATTTTAGAAATATTAATCTACATTGTACCAATTGTCTTAATGGTTGTATTCCTATTCTTTATTTTTAGAAATGCAAATAGTCAAAACAATAGAGCTTTTGATTTCGCTAAAAATAGAGCTAAATTAAACAGAGAAAAAACTGTAACATTTAAAGATGTTGCGGGTCTTGATGAAGAAAAAGAGGAAATGGCTGAACTTATCGATTTCCTTAAAACACCTAAAAAATATGTTGATATGGGTGCTAGAATCCCTAAAGGTGTACTTCTTGTTGGTCAACCAGGTACTGGTAAAACATTAATTGCTAAAGCAGTTGCCGGAGAGGCAAACGTACCATTCTTCTCAATTTCAGGTTCTGATTTTGTTGAAATGTTTGTTGGTGTCGGTGCTTCTCGTGTACGTGACTTATTCAAAGTTGCAAAAGAAAACTCTCCATGTATCATCTTCATTGATGAAATTGATGCTGTAGGTCGTCAACGTGGTGCTGGTCTTGGTGGTGGTCACGATGAACGTGAACAAACACTAAACCAATTACTTGTTGAAATGGATGGATTTTCAGGCAACATGGGTATTATCATCATGGCTGCAACTAACCGTCCTGATGTATTAGACCCTGCACTTCTTCGTCCAGGTCGTTTTGACCGTCAAATAACAATCAGTCTACCTGATGTTACTGGGCGTGAAGCAATCCTAAAAGTACATGCTAGAAATAAAAAACTAGATCCTAAAATTGTTTTAGATGATTTTGCTAAACGTATTCCAGGATTTAGTGGTGCTGATATTGAAAACTTACTTAATGAAGCTGCCTTATTGGCTGCAAGAGATAATCGAACAATGATTATTGCACAAGACCTTGATGAAGCTATTGACCGTGTCATGATGGGACCTGCTAAGAAGAGTCGTAAGTATTCAGAAGAAGAAAAGAAAACAGTTGCTTATCATGAAGCTGGACATGCCGTTATCGGTATTAAAGTAAAAGATGCAAATGTTGTTCAAAAAGTAACAATTATCCCACGTGGTCGTGCTGGTGGTTATAACTTAATGACTCCAGAAAATGAAACCATGTTAGATACAAAGAAAAAATTATTATCACAAATTACAAGTTTCCTTGGTGGTAGAGTTGCTGAAGAATTAGTCTTCGACACGATTACTACTGGAGCATATAACGACTTCCAAAATGCTACTTCTATTGCAAGAGCTATGGTTACTGAATATGGTATGAGTGAACTTGGACCAGTTCAATATGAACAACGTGGTGGTAATGTCTTTTTAGGAAGAGATTACATGAGAGAAAAGAATTTCTCTGATCAAGTTGCTCACGAAATTGATAGTGCTGTTAGACATATCATTACAAGTTGTTATGAAGAAGCTAAACGCGTCATTACTGCAAATCGTGATTTATTAGACAATATCGCATATTATTTAATTCATGTGGAAACACTAACTAAACAAGATATTGAAGAAATCACAGAAACAGGAAAACTTGGTTGGTGGGATGAAAAAAATCCAAGAACACCAGAACCAAAACTAGAAGTTAATGCGGCTTGATAAATATTTAAAACTATCTCGTATCATTAAAAGACGCACGTTAGCTAAAGAAGCTGCTGAACATGGAAAAGTTGAAATCAACCATAAGGTTGCCAAACCTTCTTCTACTGTTTCAGTTGGCGATCAATTGACACTTCACTTAGGATCTAAAGTGATTACAGTGAAGGTCACAAGTTTATCATTAGTCAAAGATGGACTCATGTATGAACTTTTAAACGAAGAAAAAAGGCCATAACTACCATTATGGCTTTTTCTATGATATAATATTTTGCGATTAGGAGGTTCATATATGGATCTAAATAACTTAACTGAACAAGAACGCGTTAGACGCGAAAAGGCCGAAAATCTTAAAGAGATGGGTATTGCGCCATTCGGACAAAAATTTATTAGAACACATAGTTCTCAAAAAATCAAAGACGCTTATGAAGCATTTGACCATGATACTTTAGAAGAAAAACACACAGAAGTATCTGTTGCTGGTAGAGTTGTTTTAAAACGCCGCCAAGGCAAAGCTGGTTTTATGCAAATTCAAGATAGAGATGGAAGAATTCAAATCTATGTAAGAAAAGACCGTATTGGTGATGACCAATATGAAATATTTAAACAAACTGACCTAGGTGATATAGTTGGTATTAATGGTTATGTATTTAAAACAAACACAGGTGAATTAACTGTTAAAGCTGATACATATACTCATTTAACTAAAGCATTAAGACCACTACCTGATAAATTCCACGGTTTACAAGATAAAGAAGAAGCTAGACGTCGTCGTTATGTAGATTTAATTATGAATGAAGATGCAAGACGCGTTGCAATGACAAGACCAAGAATCATTCGTTCAATTCAAAACTACTTTGATTCAAGAGGATTTGTTGAAGTAGAAACGCCTGTACTACAATCTATTTTAGGTGGTGCTGCAGCGAGACCTTTCGTTACTCACCATAATGCATTAGATATGGATTTCTATTTACGTATTGCAACTGAACTACCATTAAAGAGATTAATCGTTGGTGGTATGGAAGCTGTCTATGAAATTGGCCGTTTATTTAGAAATGAAGGTATGGATGCAAAACACAACCCTGAATTCACAACCATTGAAGCTTATTTAGCTTATGCTGATATGGGTGATATGATGGATATTATCGAAGGTTGTCTATCAACAGTAACATATGAAACTCTAGGTACACATGATATTACATTTAATGATGAAGTCATCCACATGCAAGCTCCATTTAAACGTTGGCATATGGTTGATGCTATTAAGGAAGTCACTGGTGTTGATTTCTGGAAACAAATGAGTGATGAAGAAGCGAGAGTCATTGCTAAAGAACATGACATTGAAGTTCAAAAACACTGGCAATTCGGACATGTTGTTGAAGCTTTCTTCGACAAATACATTGAACCGATTATCATTCAACCAACATTTGTTTATGGTCATCCACTAGAAATTTCTCCACTTGCTAAGAAAAATGTTGAAGACCCAAGATTTACAGATCGTTTTGAATTATTCATTATGCGTGCTGAATATGCTAACGCATTTAGTGAATTAAATGATCCAATTGATCAAAAAGAGCGTTTTGAAAATCAATTAAAAGAAAAAGCTTTAGGCAACGATGAAGCATCTGAAATGGATACTGACTTCGTTGAGGCTTTAGAATACGGTATGCCACCTACTGGTGGTCTAGGACTTGGTATTGATAGATTAGTTATGTTACTAACAAATACACCAAATATCCGCGATGTTATTCTTTTCCCACATTTAAAAAATAGATAATATGAATAAGTCCTTTTAGGACTTATTTTTTTATGCATATTATGCTACAATAATTTTAGCGTCATTAATTTATCATTGGAGGGGATAAAGTGAACGAGCTTATTATATATATTGATCATTTGCGATCTCTTAAAAACATATCACAAGATCAATTTGTTGAAGGCGTTATTTCACTTAGACAATATCATAGATACATTGCAGGAAAATCTAGTTTTCCATATAGTTTATTTGAACCTTTATCAAAAAAATTAAATATTAGTTTTGATATTATCTTAGAAAATTTTCAAATGGATAAAAAACTTGAAAACAAGCTTATCATTGAGTATTATCATGCAACTTTAAATCATAATTTAGATTTAGCAGAAACTATTAAAAGGAAAATTAACACTTCAAACTTCTATTCTAATCCATCTTTATTACTTTATAATCACACTGAAGACCTTTGTTTATTTGAGCGTAATCAAATTTCAGATATTGAAATGCTTTCCAGAACACTTTCGCTAATTGATTATCCCAATGTATTAAACGTAGCTTTACTCAATATCTATGAGTTTTTAATACTATCATCTTTACTAACTGCTAATACCTTTAAAGATAAAACAACACTTTATCATAAATTAGTGTCTATCATTAATGATGATACAATGGTATTAACTAATAAACATCATTCAGTTTATCTTCTTTCATTATATAGATTGTCAAGATACTCAAGTAGTATTGAAAACTATGAAGACTCCATAAAGTTTGCTAAAATGATTGTTGCTTATAATAAAGAAATCCACAGTTTTTTATATTTAGATCATGCATATCTATTGATTGCTGTAGGCTATCATAGACTCAATAAAATTTCGTTATTTCATAAATCACTTATCAATCTTTATCATGTAATTAAAACCATAGATTCACCATCACTCATAGAATCTTATAAAAAGAAAATATACAATATTTTTAAAATTGATTACAAATCATTTGTTCTAGAATATATAAAAAAAGCGAATACCAATTAAATTGGATCGCTTTTTTTATCCCCCATATTTTTGATGCATACCAAATAAATTATTTTAGGTTTAAACGAAGTAAGGATAATTGATTTGTTGCTCTTTCATATGAGAAAATACCCTTATATTATAAACTACATTTTTTTATTTGCCTATGCCATATATGTCACAAAAGAACAAAAAAGCAAGCCATTTAAATGCTTGCTTCCTTTTTTTCTAGTAATACTATAAAATTAATAGATGTTTGAGATGAATCCATATATTAATGATTCTATACTATCAACTTCTGTATAGTTCTCTAAATCATCTGGATTATCCTTCATTTCCGAAACCTTATCTAGTGTATAAGAATAATTAACACCCAAAGAACCTTCTTCAACATCCATAGATATATTACACTTAGATGCAATTTGTAATAAGCCATTACTTGAAAATGCAATGGATAATGAAAAATCTAGTTCGTCAAAATTGTCATCCACTTCAGAAATAAATTGAATAACATTATCGACTTGTCCTTGGGTTGGTCCTTCACCAGCGATCATTGTATATAAATATGAATAACCATCAACTAGATGGTCTTTAATTGCTTCTTTATCCACCTTAAACTCAATATATGTAACTTGATTAACTTCATATACGTTAAACACTGGGAAAGCCTCTAATAATCCTTCAATCTCATCCAAATCAAAGTCTTCTGGCAACAAAGAACTCACTTCTTCATCAATATTTGGATATGTTAAATCTTCTAAATAAGATGAAACATCTAACATTTGTTTACCTGAAATCGAAGAAGTCGTAGTTATACCCCTATTCATATTTTCAACATTTATATCAGAATCTAAATATAGGCATTGATCTAATAGGTATACCCCTAATGAACCATCAAAAGAAGCTTTTGTAGATGCTGTGGTTTCATTATTATTTTTTGTCTCATTTGAGATCTCAACATCTAAATTTGCCTCAAAATTAATTGCTGTATCTGCAAAAACATCCGTTGTAGAAAAATATCCCTCAAAATCAATATCAGCAATATAATTAGTTATATGCTGCATTATATTTTCTTCATCAGTTGAATTAATTATTTCTGAGTAATTAAAAGATATGTCGCCTTTTGACATATAAATTCCCTGATCATCAGTCGTTGTTTTTTCTACTGCTGTTGACAATAATTTGATTAACTCCTCATTCGAAATTTCAACAATATCATTTTCTGTAAACTCCGGATATTCTCCTTGATTAACCGTACCTTCTTGACACGCAAATAAAAGCATACTTAAAACAAGTAACATCATCATACTTAATATTTTTTTCATCATTAACCCCACCATTTTCTTTTAAACTTATTATATCATTTCCAATATAAATAGAAAAGCCCCTGAGAGGGGCTTTGTATTTACATAATACCTAATTCATCTGCAATCTCTAAGAAAATGTCTTGGATAGGATAAAAATCAACATCCATTTCATTAAACATCTTATAAGTCATGTCATCTAGTTTTTTATACATTTCAGCAGGGACTTCTTGTTGATGCTCTAATTTATCTAATACATCATTTTCAAAATCTAATAATTGATTCATATGTTCTGTATCATATTCATCAATACTTAATAATTCGTTTTGAAAATCAATTGTACTTAATAAAAGATTAACTTCTTTAGAGAATTTTTCTAGTTGCTTAATATCATTTTTGTATGATCCTTTAAGTAATTCTTGTATTTTGTCAATTTGATCAAATAGATAATAAAATCCAGTTTCAAATATTTCATGTTGTTCTTCTGTATACTCAGGATCATCAATGAGTTGATCATAAAGATAATCAGTAACCTCAAATATGTGCTTGAATCTTAAAATTAAAGCAGAATCATGCTCACGTAGATATTTGATTAGTTCATGATACTCTAATTTCCAGTTTGCATATTCGTTATAAATTTTTTCATCACGCATCATATCACCTCAAAATTGGTTCGATAATTATGCTTTGTCAATTGAACCAAACATTTCAAATTTTTCTTTTACAGTTGCTTTAGCAGCTTCAAATCCAGGTTTTAATAATTTTCTTGGGTCAAAACCTTTACCTTCAAGGTCTTTACCTTCTTCAATATATTTACGAGTTGCAGCAGCGAATGCTAATTGTAATTCAGTGTTAACATTAATTTTTGATACACCTAATGAAATAGCTTTTGTAACTTGATCAGCAGGGATACCTGTACCACCATGTAATACTAATGGAAGACCATTTGTTACATCTTGTACTTCTTTTAATGTTTCAAAGTTTAAACCTTGCCAGTTAGCAGGATATTTACCATGGATATTACCAATACCAGCAGCAAACATATCAACGCCTGTTTCAGCGATTGCTTTACATTCAACTGGATCAGCGATTTCACCCATACCAACAACGCCGTCTTCTTCACCACCAATAGAACCTACTTCAGCTTCTACTGAAACGCCTTTAGCGTGGCAAGCAACAACTACTTCTTTAGTCTTAGCTAAATTTTCTTCGAAAGCATAATGAGAACCATCAAACATAATTGATGTGAAACCAGCTTCTAAAGCTTTGAATGCACCATCAAATGAACCATGGTCTAAATGGATTGCAACTGGTTGTTTAATACCATAGTGTTCGTCTAATGCTTTAACCATTGCAACTACTGTTTTGTAACCACCCATGTATTTAGCTGCACCTTCTGATACACCTAAGATAACTGGTGAATTTGTTTCTTGAACTACTTCTAGAACAGCTTTTGTCCATTCTAAGTTGTTGATGTTAATTTGGGCAACACCATACCCTTCTTTGTGTGCTTTAACAAGCATATCTTTTGCAGATACTAACATATTCAATTCCTCCTTGATTTTGTCCATATATATTATATTACAAACCATGTTTGTAAATCAATTTATTGCATGTTGTAACCGTTATTATCGTTATTTTTTCACATTTCGTGCGATGATTGCACCAATAAAGTCTCTAAATAACGGATGTGGTCTAAGTGGTCTTGATAAAAACTCTGGATGAAACTGAACAGCAACAAACCATGGGTGATTTTTTATCTCTACCATTTCAACTAAATTGTATTTAGTATTGAATCCAGAAATGATCATATCGCTATGTTCAAATCTATCTAAATACACATTATTAAACTCATATCTATGACGATGTCTCTCTTGAATTAAAGGTTTTTTATATGCTTCATAAGCTTTTGTACCTTCTTTAATTTCACAATCATAAAGTCCAAGTCTTAATGTACCACCCATATCTTCAAATGCATTTCTTCCACGTTGAAGTGAGATTACAGGATTCTTTGTCTCTGGATCAATCTCTGTAGAGTTTGCATCTTCTATATCAAGTACATTTTTAGCATATTCAATTGCAGCTAATTGCATCCCATAACACAACCCTAAAAATGGTATGTTATTTTCTCTAGCATATTTAATCGCTGCAAGTTTACCTGGTGTTGCTCTTTTACCAAATCCTCCTGGTACTAGAACACCGTCGCAATCTTTTAACGCATCTGCAATATTGTGATCACATACATGTTCAGCGTCAATCCATTCAATACTAATATTGACTTTGTGGAAAAACCCTGCATGTTGTAATGATTCACTCACTGATAAATAAGCATCGTGAAGTCTCACATATTTTCCAACTAATCCAATTCTAACATTACCTTCTAGATGCTTAATGCGATCAATTAATTCAATCCATGGTGTCACATCAGCTTCTGGTTTATTTTCAAACTGAAAATGTTTTAAAATGCGATCATCAATTTTTTGTTTTTTCATTTCAGTTATAACTTCATATAAAACATCAACATCAATAGATTCAAAAACAGCATCTGTATCAACATCACAAAACAATGCAATCTTTTCTTTATTTTCTCTACTGATTGCTTTTTCACTTCTAAGCACAATAATATCTGGATGAATTCCTAGACTCATCAATTCTTTAACAGAATGTTGTGTAGGTTTTGTTTTAAACTCATTAGCAGCTTTTAAATAAGGTACAAGTGTATTATGGATATACATAGTGTTATGATACCCAAAATCTCTACGTGCTTGTCTAATCGCTTCTAAGAAAGGTAGAGATTCGATATCCCCAACAGTCCCACCGATTTCAGTAATCACGACATCAGGTTCAGTATGTCTAGCAACATCAACTAACTTCTTCTTAATTTGATTAGTGATATGAGGGATAACTTGTACAGTTGCACCTAAATAATCTCCTCTTCGCTCACGTTTAATAACTGATTGATAAATTTTACCTGTTGTAACACTTGAGTGTCTATTTAAATTTTCATCAATAAATCTTTCATAATGTCCTAAATCTAAATCCGTTTCTGCCCCATCATCTGTAACAAAAACTTCACCATGTTGTAAAGGACTCATAGTACCTGGGTCTATATTGATATATGGATCAAATTTTTGCATAAAAACTTTTAATCCTCTACTCTTAAGCAATTGACCTATTGCAGACGCAGTTATACCTTTTCCTAAACTTGAAACAACGCCCCCAGTAACAAATATATATTTTGTCATACGATCCTCCTTTTTTTTCAAATAAAAAGAGTCCCCGCGAAGAGACTCTGTTATATGGCTCTTATTCATTATATCAAAAAGAAAATCGTAACACAATCACTTTATGATTGTTTTTTGATGTGTTTTTTCATGAATAATTGTTCGTTAATTTCGACTTCTTCAAACCCCATTTTTTTCAAATAAGCTTGGTGTTTAGGTTGTCCTGGTTTAGATATAAAATTCTCTACACCAAAATACTTATTAAACTCATAAGACGAATCGTATAAATACTGTCCAACCTTGTAATCGCGGTACGTTGGTGTTGTGTAATCTAATAGAATTTCCATATTTTCGCCATCAACCCTACCGATGAAAAGTCCTGCAGGCACTGTATTTCTAGTTATAAAGTATTTCTTTAATTCGCTGTTATTAAAATCAAAGTTGATGTCCATAAAAAGTGAAATGTCTTTTTTATAAACTTCAACAAAATCTAAAAACAATTTTGAATCATTAGAGAGTTCAACAATATTGAATCGATCTTTTGTTTCACTCATTTTAATTAAATAATATAGGTCAATTGCTACGATACCTAGATTCATAATGGCTGTTGGATAAGATTCAATAGCAAATCCATAACCTGTAAAAATAAGCGATCCAAAAAGATTAATCATTCTTAGTCTTTTGACTGAACTCATCAATAATGAAACTAATATAATAAAAGATGCAACATATCCAATTATTTCTACTATATCTATCATTGTATTATCCTTTCTTTATAGGAAAAAAATGGCCTACATTGTAGGCCTTTTTCTTATTTGTCGTACATATCTTCATAGTCATCCATGATTTCGTTATAATTTTCTTCATCATAATCGTCATCATCGAATTCTAAGTCAACGTCATCATCAACATCGTCATCATCTGTAGATTTAACTGGTTCTGATACGTCGATATATTCTTTTTCTTCTTCAAGTTCTTCTTTGTCAAGAAGTTCATCGTCTTCTTCTTCATCTTCGTCTTCTTCATCTTCTTCATCTTCGATGTCGTCAATGTTAAACTCTGTGAATTCTAATTCGTCATCTTCGTCTTCTGATACGTCTTCTTCTTCAACGTCATCAAATTTAACGAATGCATAACCGTCTTTATCCCATAGTTCTAAATTGCGTTCTTTAAGATCCCATAGTTCATCTCCACAGAACACGAATTTACCACTTTGAGTAATATCCATATATAATTGTGTTATTCTTTCGTAATCATCTTCTGAAACGCCTTTAATTTCTCTTACTCGTTCAATAAGTTCTTTAATCTTTATTGGCTCATTATTTTCTTTTAAGATGATTTCAGCAACGTCTATCATTGCTAGTGATTCTAAATTTCGACTCATACATGCCTCCTAAAACCGTATATATTGTATATGAAAGCTATTCATTTTGCAAGTACTTTTTTATCCAAGTTGTGTAACTGCTAAAACAATGATTAAAATTACTGCGATAACAACAAATAATTTTAATAATTTTTTAACGAAACTGACCGTTCCAAAAATAAGAAGTACGACTACAAATAAGCCACCTAAAATTTTAATAATTTCTGGTAACGGACTTATAAATTGATTATATAAATCAAGTAGTCTACCATCAATATCCAATGTATCTCCTAAGAAACCATCGAATCTTTCGTATTGATTCATAAAGAAATCTCTAATTATCTCCCACATAAGTAAGCCTCCTTAATATTTCATTCGATTGGCAACTGCTTTTGCAAGTGTCAATTCGTCTGCATATTTCAAATCTGCCCCGACCGGAAGTCCTGATGCAAGTCTTGTAATCGAAAGGTTCTCATGATCAAATAACTGCTTAAGAAATTTAGCTGTCATTTCGCCCTCTACGGTTCCATTGGTAGCAATAATTAATTCCTTGATGTTTTTCATTCTTTGTTCAAGTGTATCTATATTTAAATCTTTATCAGTGATGCCTCTAGAAAAGTCAATCAGTCCTCCTAGCACATGGTATAAACCATGATAGGTTGCCATCTTTTCCATGACAAATACATCTTTAGCATCAGCAACCACCATTATGGTATCTTGATCTCTTGTGCTATCTTGACATATGTCACAAACATCCTGATCAGTTAACATATGACATTTCTCACATGTTCTAATTTCATTTTTTAAATCTTTTAAGTGTTCTGAAAAATCTAATACAGATTCATCATCTAGTTCACTCACCATATGCAAAGCAAGTCGCTCTGCAGTCTTTTCACCAATACCTGGTAATTTTTGTAAGTCTTCAATGACGGATTTTAGACTCTTTGGATACATTAAAATCCAAATCCTCCCATACCACCAGCAAATTGTCCCATTGTTTCTTCTTGTTCTTTTTCGATTTGTTTTAATGCATCATTAGTTGCTAATAAAATAGCATCTTGTAGCATTTCAACTTCCTCCAACATTTCTGGGTTTATTTGTACATCAATGATTTGGCGTGTCCCTTGAACAACAACAGTCACACCGCTTGCTTTACCAAAAAACTCTTTCGCTTCAAGAGCTTCTTGTGCTTCCATCATTTGCTTTTGCATTTTTTTTAATCTATTTAACATATTTGGATTCATAAATTTTTACTCCTTTATAACCGCTTTATCACCAAAGTATTCTTTAGCAACTTTTATGATTTCTGGTTCTTTTTTTTCTTTAAACTCTTTATATAATTTTAAGTCTTGTGCAGCAAGCTTAGGTTTTTTAATACCTTTCTTCCATTGACTCTTAAATGATTCTAGAATAATAAGCCAATCGCTTCTTAAAATTGCATAATAACCTTTAATAAATTCTTGCTTATGATTTAGTATCTGCAATACTTGTGTCGTGATTTCATCATCCATAATGCGTTTACAAGATTCTAAATCATCATAAACGATTAACATGTTGTCATCAGATACTGCAACTAGTTCTGATTGTGATAAAAGATAAGCTGCCATTTGAAGATAGTCAATAGGATAGTTTTTTAAATGTTCCCATCCTCTTAACATCAAATCTTTTTTATCTTTATCACTATGATGAAGGATGTTTTCCACATCTTTAATCGTCACTAATGGTTCTAACTTCTTACCTTTAGCTTTACCTTTTGTCTCAACAACAATAGGTCGATCATCAACATTTTGTTTAAGTTTATGCAAATCAGATTTAATATCAGCAATCGCTGCATCATAATCTAGATGTTTTAATGTTTCATGCTCCATCATCTTAATCAGTGCCAATTCAACATATGCACGTTTTTGATGCGTCCATTTCATGTCTTGTTGCAATTGATTAAGTACATCTAAATAATAGTATATCTTAGGTGTTGAAATAACCTCAGTCAATAAATCATACTTAGGGTGTTCAACAACAGTTGTTTTTTCTAATAAAATATCTCTTAATGCAATGATGAGATCATTAACAATACGACTTGCTTCTTTTCCTTGTGCTAATAAATTCTTTAAAATCACTAATGTATTTGTAATTTCTTTATTCGCTATTGATGAAAGTATTTCAGCTAATGCTTTTTTAGATACACTACCTGCTACCTCATGAACATCCTCTTCATTTATAGCCCCTTCAGCAAAACTGATAGCTTGATCTAATAAACTAATCGCATCTCTAAGTCCACCTTCAGCATCTTCAGCAATCGCTCTAATGGCTTCCTCTTCAATTTCAATTTGTTCATGATCAATAATTTCTTTAAGTTTATCCATGATATCATTAACTTCAATGTTTTTAAAATCATATCTTTGACATCTTGATAAAATCGTTGAAGGAATTTTATAAACTTCAGTAGTAGCTAAAATAAATATCACATGTTTTGGTGGTTCTTCTAATGTTTTTAATAATGCATTAAATGCCCCTGTTGTCAACATATGGACTTCATCGATAATATAAACTTTATACTTGCCAACGCTTGGCATGTATTTAACTTTATCTCTTAAATCTCTAATTTCATCAACACCATTGTTTGATGCAGCATCGATTTCAATCACATCGGCGATATCGCCATGATCAATACCCTTACATACATCACAGGTATTACAAGGTGACCCATGATCAGGATTTAGGCAGTTTACAGCTTTTGCAAATATCTTTGCAACAGATGTTTTACCGGTTCCTCTAGGTCCACTAAATAAGTAAGCGTGTTGAATCTTATCATGAATCAGTGCATTCTTAAGCGTACGTATCACAACTTTTTGTCCTGCAACTTCTTCAAATGATTTAGGTCTATATGTTCTGTATAAAGCAACATAACTCATATTCAATCACCCTCCTTATCTATCTTTTTCATTATAACATATATGTTATAAGTTTTTTATTTGTTTTCTATTTTCCAAGACAAAATTTAGAGAATAATTCATCTAACAAATCATCTTTGTAATATTCCCCAAGAATTTCACCTAATAATTTCCAAGCTTCTGTTAAATCTATTGCATATACATCAACAGGCATATCTAGTTCAATAGATTCTAAAACTTGTTCTAAAGCGCTAAGTGCTTCTCTAACTTTTGCAATATGTCTAGCATTAGATAAATAATTCATATCTCTTGTTTCAATATTTTCTAAAGCGAGTTTCTTTAATATCGCATGTTCAAGCTCTTTTAACCCAGTTTTATTAAGCGCAGAAATTGGTACAACCTCTTCAATATTTAATACATTTACCAAATCTGATTTATTCGCGATAATGATACGATTATGGTTTTTTGTTATCTCTAAAAGTCGTTTATCTTCTTCACTTAACTTCTTACTTTGATCAAGTACTAATAAAACAAGATCCGCTGACTGTAATGCTTTTATAGAGCGATCTACACCAATTTTCTCTACGACATCTTTAGTGTCTCTAATCCCTGCAGTATCCATTAAATTAAGTGTCACACCACCCATATTAATATAGGCTTCAATCGTATCTCGTGTTGTACCTTCAATATCAGTAACAATTGCCTTTTCTTCATTTAAAAGTGCATTAAGTAAACTTGATTTCCCAACATTTGGTTTACCAATAATAACAGTTTTAATACCGTCTCTAATCAATTGATTTTTCTCTGATTCTTTTAAAACGATTTTCATCTTATGAATAAGTTTAACGGTCTCTGGATAAATAATTTCTTTACTCATAACAACCGCATCGTCATATTCAGGATAATCGATATTAACCTCAATTTGAGCAATAATTGTTAAAAGTTCTTCTCTCAAACTTTTAATCAGATGAGATGTTTCTTTTTGAATACCAAGACTAGCAATTTTTAATGCTTGATTGTTTTTTGCATGAATTAAATCCATAATAGATTCAGCTTCAACCAAATCAATGCGTCCATTAAGATATGCTCGTTCACTAAATTCACCTGGTGTAGCAAGTCTAACATCTAAAGTCAATATGCGTTCAAGAACTTTTTGAACAATTAAAATACCACCATGTGTAGACACTTCAACCATATCTTCTTTCGTAAAAGTTTTAGGCGCTCTTAAAATAGTCACCATCACTTCATCAAGAAATTTGCCATCTGATCCGATGACATGTCCATAATGAACAGTATGTGATTTAACTTTTTCTAAATTTCTACCTTTAAAGATTTTATTAAATTCTTTAATCGCGTCGTCTCCACTTATTCTAATAACTGCAATGCCTGCAGTACCATAAGCTGTAGAGATTGCCGCAATAGTATCATTGATCATCGACACTCTTCCCTTGCTTTTTCGCTGGTTTCATAGGATTAAAACCACGAATTAAATCTCTTACTAAAATCATAATAATCATCGATGCACCAACAACTGATCCAATAATGATATATCCTGATCCTAAAATTAAACCGACCATCGCAGTGACCCAAATCGTAGATGCAGTTGTAATACCTTTGATACCACGCCCTCCATCTTTGATAATTGCACCTGCACCAATAAACCCTATACCAGTAACAACTTGTGCAATAATACGTTGTCCTTCAGGATTCGTAAAGGCATTTGATGCTAATTGAGATTCAAACATAAGTCTTTGCATAATAGCAATACCAACACTACCAAGTGCAACTAAAATATGTGCAGATAGTCCTGCAGCCTTACCAACATTTTGTCTTTCAAAACCAACAAATGCAGCAATGATATACGTTAATACAATTGGTAATAATATTTTTAATAAAATGTCAGAAACACTCAAGCCAGCATCTAGAATTGCGCTTTCTAAAATTAAGCCATCAATCATTTCTTTTTACTCCCTTCTTTATATATATCGTTAAAATGTACTTTTTCTCCATCAACTACATACCCTAATATCGCTCTTAGATTAACATTGGTTGCTGCTCTGTAAATAGACTGATCAACATCCGGATGTATCTTTCTCAAATCTTCAATTAGGTTTTTAATCTCTCTGCGTTTAGATGCAGTCTTTTCAGCTGCAACCACACATCCACAATTCATTGATTGAATACCGCTTTTCTTAAGCCATCTGATAATGTCTTTTTCTTTAACCATCATCATCGGTCTTATTAACTCGATATCTTCAAAGTTTTGTGCTTTAATTTTTGGTACCATTGTCTTAAACTGTCCGCCATAAAACATATTAAGCATGGTTGTTTCAATCACATCATCAAAATGATGACCTAAAGCTAACTTATTACATCCTTGTTCTTTAGCTGCATTATATAAGAATCCTCTTCTCATTCTTGCACACATATAACATGGATTTTCTTTAGCTATTTTTTCTACGACTTCAAAAATATCTGAATTTTTGATTTGAACTGGTATATTTAAATACTTACAATTTGTTTCAATTAGATCCTTATTTTTTTGATTAAATCCAGGATCCATAGAAATAAATACTAATTCAAATGGAATTTTATTATGTCTTTTTAATTCTTGGAAAAGCTTAGCGAGTATTAAACTATCTTTCCCACCTGAAATACCGATTGCGATTTTATCCCCTGGCTCCACAAGATTAAATTCATTAATTGCTTTAACAAACGGTCTAAAAATATCTTTCCGATACGTTGTTGTTAAACTTTTTTCAATTTCTTCAAGTGGTCTTTTAGGTGCAGTAACCTCAATCATTTCACAAAACTGATTCATTATTTTTCCTCTGATAAATATGCGGTTGCGATTTCATCTGCTTTTTCAACAAATGTTTCTAATTCATCCCAAGATTCTAATTTAGCGCCAGCTGCTTTAGCATGACCGCCACCATTAAATTCATTAGCAAGTGTTGAAATTACTGGCCCATTAGATCTAAGTCTTATTCTAATCTCATTCGGATATTCAATAAATAATGCCCAAACAGGATATCCATCAATGCCTGATAACGCATTAACAACAGATGCTGCTTGCTCATCAGTAACACCATATTTTTCAATCACATCTCTTGTGATCTTCACATAGATAAAGTGCCCTTTTGTTACATAATTAGAAAATACATATCCTTTTAATGCAACCATATCAATTGTTTCTCTTGAAAGTTTTTGATCGATATATTCAATATCAACACCTTTTTCTAGTAAAAGTCCAGCAAGTTGGTGTGTTAATTTTGATACACCACGATATCTAAAACGTCCTGTATCAGTAACGATACCCGTATATAATGCAATCGCACCTTTTTCAGTAAGTTTTAATTCGTCTCTAAATTTGTAATAAAAATATGTGATCATTTGAGCACAAGATGGAAAACTTGTATCCACCCATCTTAAGTCACCGTAATCATCTACTGGAATATGGTGATCAATTTTAATCACAAAATCAGCTGTTTCATATCTGACATCACTAATACGTTCTTTAGTTGCAGTATCAACAACAATTGCTAATGCGCCTTCATAGACACTATCTTCAATATCATCAACTTGGCCAACGTAATCTACATAATCACTTGTACCACCAACAACATATACTTTCTTATCAGGAAAAGATGATGCAATCACATCTTTTAATCCAAACTGTGCGCCATAACAATCGCCATCTGGTCTTTTATGTCCATGGATAATGATTGTATCATAAGCTTTTATTTTTTCTAAAATTCTATTCATTTTCTTTCGCCCTTTCATCTAAATCTTTTAATACTAAATCTACTTCTTGCCAATCTTTTAAAGTAGCACCACATGCTTCAGCATGTCCGCCTCCGCCATATTTCTTAGCAATATCGACAATACTTATGCCTCTTGCTCTAAACTCAGCAATAATTGCATTATTCTCTTCATCTTCAGAAAAACTTGCCCAGATTTTGACTTCTTCAATACCAGCCATCTGATTGACCATACCACGCGATACCGATTGAAAATCTAATCCACTTTCTTTGATAATCTCTTTTGTGTTTTTTCTATAAGCTACCAAATGTTCTGTGAGGTTAAAATCTGTAAACATATTTTTAACCTTTCTTCTAGCAAGTGGTTCTGTATAAATGTAATTGTAAAAGTCTCTAATATCAGGATTAAACTTCGTAATATATGCAGCAAGTTCAAACGTTTGACTTGCTTCTTTTAAATACATAAATCTTCCTGTATCAGTAACCATACCACCATAGAGATAAGTGGCAGCTTCACTGGTGACTTCCCAAGCAAATGTTTTTGCTAAATCAATAATCATTTCAGCAGCCGATGCAAAACTTTCATCTTTATAGAAAATACTTAAGTCTTCAACATTTGTATCATTAGTGTGATGATCAATAATGACACGTTCTTTGGCTAGTTTGTATCTGTCATCACAAATCATATGTGTTACTGAAACATCTGTAATAATGACTAATGCATTTTCATAAACATCATCGCTGATCTCATCCATAACTGATTTATAACTCATGCGATTAGAATCGCCTACCATATAAATTTTTTTATCTTTATAATTTTCTTTGAGTAGTAAAGCAAGTCCCACTTGACTACCGATTGCATCCATATCCGGTCTTTGATGTCTATGGATAACGATTGTATCATACGATTCAATCTTTTCTTTAATTTCATTTTTTATATTCATATAAAAACCTTCCCCTGTGCAGATTATAATAGTATAACACACTTTTGTGCTTTTTCCTATTGAAAACGGCTTGAGAAGACAAAAAAACACCTTCATTTTTAGAAGGTGTTCAATGACTTTTATTCCCATTCAATTGTTCCAGGAGGTTTAGATGTAATATCATATACCACCCTACCAACACCTTTGACTTCATTGGTAATTCTAGAAGATACTTTTGCTAATATCTCATAAGGTACTTTTGCAAAATCAGCAGTCATACCATCAATAGATGTTACCGCTCTAATCGCTAAGACATAATCATAACTTCTTTGGTCACCCTTAACACCAACGGTCTTTACAGGTGTAATGACAGTAAAGTATTGCCAAATATCTTTATCTAGTTTTTCTTCTTCAAAAACAGATCTTAAAATATAATCGCTCTTTTGAACAATTTCTATCTTTTCTTCTGTAATATCGCCCATGATTCTAATCGCTAATCCTGGACCTGGAAAAGGTTGTCTATAAACAAGTTCTCTCGGTAAGTTTAAAGCGATACCTAAAGCTCTAACCTCATCTTTGAATAAAGTGTTTAATGGCTCTATAAGGCTTAATTTCATGTAATCAGGAAGGCCACCTACATTATGATGAGATTTAATAGTTTGTGCACTCTTAGTACCTGATTCAATAAGGTCGGTATAGAGTGTTCCTTGGGCAAGGAAATCAACATCTTTAAGTTTGTTAACCTCTGCTTCAAAAACATCAATAAATGTGTTACCAATAATTTTCCGTTTCTTCTCTGGATCACTTACACCTTTTAATTTATCTAGAAATTGTGCTTTCGCATCCACTCTGATAAAATTTAAATCAAAATTGGTTTTAAAATAGTTTTCTACTTGGTCCCCTTCATTTAATCGGAGTAGTCCATGATCAACAAAAATACAAGTTAATTGTTTACCAATAGCTAAATCAAGTAGCGCTGCAGCTACACTTGAGTCCACGCCTCCAGATAAGCCCAATATCACGCCAGAACTTCCAACGCGACTTCTTATGTCTTTAACTTGTAAATCGATAAAATGGCTCATATCCCAGTCTCTAGAGGCATTTGTTAGTTTAACAAACGCTTCTAAGATTTCCATACCTTTTTCTGTATGTGTAACTTCTGGATGAAACTGGATACCAAACATTGGTCTATCTTCATGTTTAACCATCACATAAGGTGTTGATTTAGATGTTGCAGTCTCATAAAAATGAGGTGCTAACTTTGAGACGATATCACCATGACTCATCCAAACTGTTAGTGTTTTATCTAAGTCTTTTGTTAAAGGATCATCTTGAGTCACTTCTATTAAAGTCTTTCCATATTCGTGATGATTACCTTTTTCAACTTTTCCACCTAATGTATGCATCATTAATTGCATACCATAACATATACCTAAAATAGGTAAGTCTAATTCAAATAATTTTGGATCCACTTGGAAACTATCCATATCATAAACAGAACGAGGTCCGCCTGATAAGATAACGCCTTTAACAGATTGATCATTTCTAATTTTATCAACATCTGTTTCATGTGGTAACAATTCACTAAAAACGCCTAGTTCCCTAATGCGTCTTACGATCAATTGATTGTATTGACTTCCAAAATCTAAAACTATAATTTTATCATTCATTGTAATTTGGTGCTTTCTTAATATTTTTAACATCATGCGGATGAGATTCTTTTAATCCTGCATTGGTAATTTTCATGAATTGTGCATGTTGTTTCATCTCTTCAATTGTACCACATCCACAATATCCCATACCAGAACGAAGTCCACCCATCATTTGATAAATAACATCACTAATTAACCCTTTATAAGGCACGGTTGCTTCAATACCTTCAGGTACTAATTTATTAAGTTCTTTGACACCACCTTGGAAATAACGATCACTTGATCCTCTTTGCATTGCAGTAAGTGAGCCCATACCAATATAAGCCTTGAACTGTTCTCCATCAATTTCCAGTACTTCTCCTGGTGATTCCTTACATCCAGCTAATAACGATCCTAACATCACACAGTCAGCACCCGCAGCTAAAGCTTTAGAAATATCACCTGATAGTTTTATACCACCATCAGCAATAATACCAATCTTGTACTGTTTGGCAACTTGATAGACATCATTGATTGCAGAAAGTTGAGGTACACCGACACCTGATACAACTCTAGTTGTACAAATAGATCCAGGACCTACACCAACCTTTAAGCAAGTCGCGCCAGCATAAATCAAATCTATGGCTGCTTGCGCAGATACAATATTCCCACCGATAATATCTAAATCTGGATATTTAGATTTAATATTTTTAATCGTGTCAATCACACCTTTAGAATGACCATGTGCACTATCAACAGCAATAATATCAACACCAGCTTCAACTAATGCATCTACACGTTCAATTGTATTTTTCGCAACACCTACAGCAGCACCAACTCTAAGACGCCCCTTTTCATCTTTTGAAGCTAATTTTTCTGTAGTTGAAAATCTTTTAACTTTGTTTACTTCCTCTGCTTGATCCTCAATAGACATATTCTTATGAATAATCCCTAATCCACCTAATTCTGCTAAAGCAATAGCCATTTCTGATTCAGTAACAGTATCCATAGCAGCAGATAACACAGGTACATTTAACTTAATTTTTTTAGTTAAATGCGTATCTAACTTCACGTGAATTGGTACAACTTCAGAATATGCTGGCACAAGCAGCAAATCATCAAAGGTATATCCCTCTTTGATTACTTTTCCATTCATCATTTTACTTATCCTCCTATTTAATTGTTGATATTCTAACATATCTTTATATTGCAGTCCACAGCAAAATTTACTTATTTACTAAAAAACAAAAAAAGAATCTTTTTTAATATCACTTATAAAGATTCTTTTCATATACGATTTAATTAAGCTGCTATTTTTCCTTCATCTTGAAGTTTCATATATTGATTACCGAAAAATCTCATCGCTTCAATCACCGGTTTTAATTGATATCCTAATTCACTAAAACTATATTCAACTTTAGGTGGTACAACTGCATAGACCTTCCTAATAATTAGTCCATCTTCTTCCATTGATCTTAGACTTTGTGTTAGCATTTTTTGCGTAATCGTGCCTAGTGATCTTTTAAGTTCACTAAATCTTTTAGTGCCTGTTAATAAATCTCTTAATATAAGTGATTTCCATTTGTTTGACATTAATGATAATGTAACTTCAACAGGGCATCTTTCTTGTGTATTTTCCATATTTTACCTCCATAGTATCTTTTTAGGTACTATACCACTTTAAAGTGTGTACTTGTCATAAAAATACTTTCATAGTAAAATTATAACATGATATGAAGAAATATCAAATAAAATTTTGAAAGAAGGATTTATTATGAAAAAAATTACAATTTTCGGACAAGGTAATATGGGGACTGCCATTGGCGCTCGTTTTACAGATGGTGGTAATGATGTAAACTTCGTTGAAGTTGGACAAAAAAATGAAGCATTAGGAGATATTGTTGTATTAGCAGTACCTTACAATGCGGTTCTAGATATATTAAATGATTACAAAGCTGAGTTAGAAGATAAAATTATTATCGATATTACAAACCCAGTAGATTTCGCTACTTTTGATAGCTTAGTTGTTCCAGCAGATGGATCTGCTGCACAAGAAATTGCTAAGATTGCAACTAAGAGCACTGTTGTAAAAGCATTTAATACAACTTTTGCAGGAACGCTTGGCAGCAAGTTTGTTGCAGGCAAAGAACCTACAACAGTTTTACTAGCATCTGATTCTTTAGAAGCTAAAGAAGTTGTTACTAATGCCTTAGCAGGTAGTGGATTAAATGTATTAGACGCAGGCGCATTGAAGCGTGCTCGTGAATTAGAAGCTATGGGCTTCTTACAAATTACATTAGCAGCAAGAGAACAAATCACTTGGGCTGGCGGATTTGCTATATTAAAATAATCCCTTAACTTACTTTATAAAAAAAGGATTGATTCCAAAGAGAATCAGTCCTTTTTACTTTACATTGATTTTTTATGATAATTAAGATCTGAAACAATCATATCCTTTAAGGATAATTTAGGTTCCCATCCTAAAATTGATTTTGCTTTATCATTTGATGCGATTAAAACTGCAGGATCACCAGGTCTTCTATCTGCATATTGATATTTGATTGGAACGACTTCTTCTACCGTTTTAACAACTTCTAAAACGCTATATCCTTCATTAGAACCAAGATTCATAGTTTCTGATGAACCACCACCGTTTAAATACTCAACACCTAAAACATGAGCTTGAGCTAAATCAGTCACATGAATATAATCTCTTACACATGTACCATCTTTTGTATCATAATCTGTACCATAGATATCTAAGTGATCTCTAATGCCTAAAGCAGCTTCATTAGCAATAGGAATTAAGTGTGTTGGTCTCTTTGAACTATATCCGATTTCAAGTGATTTATCTGCGCCTGCTACGTTAAAATATCTAAATACAACATATCTCAACCCTGAAGCGTTTGCTGTCCATTTAATCATCTTTTCAACAGATAATTTTGTTTCACCATAAGGGTTAATTGGAAGTGTTACATCATCTTCATGACAAACACCTTTTGCTTCTCCATAAACTGCAGCAGTTGATGAGAATACAAAACTTTTAATATTATGTTTAACTACACTTTCTAATAAAACTCTAACCCCTTCGACATTATTATAATAATAGTCCAATGGCTTTTCTACACTTTCAGGTACAACAATTTTTGCAGCAAAATGCATAACTGCATCAATTGGTTCTTGATTGAAGACTCTCTCTACATCTTCTTTTTTTGTAATATCCCCTAAATAAAATTTAGCTTCTTTTGGAACAAAATTTCTATGTCCTGTTGATAAGTTATCTAAAACGATAACCTCATGATTTGCTCTTAGTAATTCATATACGGTATGAGAACCGATATAACCGGCGCCTCCTACAACTAGTACCTTCATACTGCCTCCTTAAATTTTATGTGTGCCTTCTCCAGCACTAATTTTATAGAATGTCGGTTTGCTACCAACTTCTTTTTGATAATCTTCTTCAATACTTGTCATAAATTTTTTCACAAGTTTTTCATGTACAAGTGCAACGACAACACCTTTGCTACCAGAGCATAATGTTTTAGCACCAATCGCACCATATTTCTTTGATAACTGAATTAAATAGTCATTTGCTTCAAGTATAAATTCAAAATCATTTTTTACAGATTCATATGAATCATAGAATAGATGTCCAAATGATTCAACGAGTCCTTCTTTTAAATATTTAGATGCAAGCAATGTTCTCTCTTTTTCCATTACAAGATATTTAATACGTTTGAAAACCTGTGGACTCACTAATTTTTCAACATTGTTTAATTCTCTTGTTTGAATATCGCATAAATGATTGATTTGATAAAGTGGTTTTAAAATATTTAATCCTACTTCACATTCTACAAATCGCTCTTTATATGCCTCTGTTAAATCATCGCTTTCCTGATTGCTGTTAATGACTAGCATTTGATAATCTTTTAAATCAAATGGTATCAAATCGAAAGTTGTTGAGATACTGTTAAAAAGGATGCCATATCCTTTTTCACTTTGAATGATAGAAAAGTGATTCGCAATATTATTTTTAGTACCAACATAAGCCTTTTCTGCATAAAATGCAATATGCGCTAAATGTGTTTTATCTAACCTAAAATCAAATAAATCATTAATCATCATCGCGATTAATACTTCAAGAGATGCACTTGCTGCAAGTCCTGTACTAATTGGCATATTACTAAAAATATATAAGTCAAATCCATTTTCTAAAATATAGGATTTTTGATAAAATCCTGCAATCACACCTTTAATATAATCCGTCCATGCGTGGTTTTGGTCATGAAAAAAAGAATCGATATCAAATGTATATAC
Organism: Acholeplasmataceae bacterium; assembly: GCA_963678355.1. GTDB lineage: Bacteria > Bacillota_I > Bacilli_A > Acholeplasmatales > Acholeplasmataceae > WOFB19. The sequence goes on from OY782823.1 coordinate 1,511,535, forward strand.
TTCTTCTGAATATTTCTTAGAATATACATGTACCTCTTTATCATTTCTCTTGCCAATAATACCATAAGTCCCAAAATCTAAACCACAAGCAAAAACATACCCGCCTGTGTAATCTGTGTATTCTCCTAATAAACTGATTCTACCTGGAGAAAAATAACTTGTGCCATCCGTTCTATTAAAGATCTCTTTAAATTTCAATTCAAGATGTGATTTCATACTGACGCCTCCTATATAAGTTGTTTAACAACTTTTTTAAGACTTCATAATTAACCCGTTCTTAATTATTCATTTAAATCGTCTTTCTTTCATTATATGCTTATATCCGATTTTTCTCAAGATTCTATTTACATGAAATAAAAAAAGAGTCATTTATAATGACTCTTTATAGAATGTTTTCTTTAAGCCCAAGGAAGATCTAAATGTGGCGTCCAAACAGGACTGTGTGTTGCATTTGAATCACCTTGATAATTCCAGTCAGGAGATTTTTCTCCTTCAGGGTTTGCTGGATATCCATGAACACCCCAGCCGTTTACTCTGGCACGTTCTTCAGCAAATCTCATAAATGTTAAATATGGTACATCTTTGTATGTAAGGATATAGTCATAAGATCCATAAGTTGATCCAACATCTTCTGTTAAACCTTCTGATACGATTAAGAATTGAGATAATGCACCATTTACCCAAACTAATCCTAAATTTCTACCGTTTGTCTCATGTAGAGAATAACCTGGAATTGATTGAATGTATAACTCTTTATTTGATGCATCATTTAATAAGTATTGTTTATTATACATACTTGCAACATAACCCCAAGGTTCAGCTTGAACATAGCCACCATCAACTTCAGGTGTATTGATATAGAAATATCTTACAGATGAACTTGAAAAACTAAACGTTGCTGTGTCACCATCGGCAATTGATGATAGTGTAACACTTACTACACCACCAGCACCAACAGTATCATTTGCTGCATCAGCAAATGGATAATCATAGAATCTTTGTTCTAATTGTGGTCCTGCATATAAATCATCTAATGTTTTAATTTCATGATTATCATTTTTCAAAAACTTAAATGCATCTGGTACATAATAAATGTAGTTATAAGCATAATATTCAGGTGCAGGTTGATAATCTTCTTTTTCACCTAAACGAATAAGTGTTAATTGATAAGAAAAATTAACATCTAATCCAATAGTACCTATTGAATCAATGACTGTATCTCTTTTAACTAAACGGATTGCATCATTGCCATTAAATGGAAGTGATCCATCAGCATATTCAAAATCACTTGCAGCAATGACATCTTGATTTGATGCACTTGACCCAGTGATTACAAAGTAATCATTAGCTTCAATTGTACCGCTAAGTTCAATTGTTTTAGATACTTCAGTTGCACCATTTGTATAAACTTGAATTGTATAATCTGATAAGTCTTCAGCTTCATCAGAATTATTATATAATTCGATTGCACTATTTGATTGGCTTGTAGCTCCAAATAGTTTTGATACTACAACTGATGAAGTTGCATTACCTTGACATGCTACTAACATAAGTGCGAAAACAACAAGTAATGCACTCATACATTTTTTTTTCATTTGAAAATCTCCTAACTATATCTACTAAAACTATTTCGATTCATTTCTAAATTTTTGTTTTAGTTTTTCTTGTTCTAATGCTTTTTCTTCTTTTTTCTTTTCTTTATTTTCTTTCATTTTTACTCTTACGCGGCTATGGAAGAACATAAAATAAGTTAAAGGTAATATGACAATCAACTCATATAAGGCATTCCTAATATAGTAACGATTGTATGAATCAAGGATGTTTAACCAATTTGCATCATGATATAAATCACTGTGATCAGGATTTGTGCCATAAGTATTTGCTATATATATATTTGATGATGTCACATTGATTAAATCTCTATCAAATGAAGCATCAAATAAATCGTTTGTATCAATGTTCTCATAAGTTGAGTTTGCTAAATTCACAAGGGTTGCATCTTCTTCGTTATCTAGCGTATAAGAAAAATTAATATGTCTAATTTCCGTTGTATTAAATAAAGATGTATTGATAAAAATCAATTTAGTTGTATCATCATAGCCTGTAGCAAATGTTTCTTCAAATGAACTTGCTGTATAATCACCAATTGTGATTTCATCTTCAAATGTAATATCCGCTTTAATTTGATGATATTCGTCATCATCAAGATATGCCGTTGGATCATCTATTTCTAAGTCAGTTATAATAATGGCAATAAAATTGTTTGTCTCATTTTCCCTAAACAAAACAAATGGATAAATAGAAATGTCTGCACTATGATTATTAGTTTCAAAAGACTCCGTATAAATAGGATTTTTTTGAACATAAACATCTGATCCATCATGTTGATTTGCAATTGCTGTAACAGCGATTAGTTTATAAGGATCACCTTCAACTTCACTTTGTTGGTCTCTTAAAAAATCTACAACAATTGAAGCTTGTGCTAAAGACATAAAAAGATATGTAATAAATATCATTAACATGACATAAATTGCAATTTTAATAAATTTATTCATTCAAAATTCCAAACTTTCTTTGATTCATGATTTATAAATCATGTGCTAACAATATTATAACGCATTAGTGTGCTTTATTCAAACTGAGACAAACAAAAAAGGAATGAGAAAACTCATTCCTTAAATTGTGTTTTATTATGTTTTTAATTATTCAGCTGATACTGTATGTGAACCTAAAGTTGTTGTTGTACCATCAGCATAAGCACCTACAACTACCCATTCACTTGTTACCCAAGTAGTAGATGGAGCAGTTACAGATGGATCTCTTGTGATTACATGATCTTTTGTAGCTTCAGTAACACCATTTAAGTCCCAAGCTGCACCTGGATCTTCAGCAAATACACCAAAGATATCTAGTAATTCGCCATCTTTGAATAGACCTACTGCATCATCACCATTGAAATATAATGTACCTTCTTGATCACCAACTGAACCAAATTGAGAGTCATTATCTGAATCATCATAGAACACAACGAATACTTCACCTGGTTGAATAGTACCAACTAAAGCAACTTGGCTATTTTCATCCCAAACGTCAGCATCACCAGAGTTTCTCATAATTGAGTAAACACCATCTAAAGTGATTGCAGCATCTGTTGGATTGTAAATTTCGATTGCTTTTCTATTACCTGGAGTACCTTCAATATATTCTGAAATGAATAAGTCTGGTGTTGATGGTTGAGGATCAACTGGAGCTTCTTCAGCTTTTACAACTACTGAAACTGTAACTTCATTAGCTGTTTCTGCACCTAATGAGATAGTATATCCTAAAGTCACTGTAGCGTCTGCTTCACCAACAGCAGGTCTTGTAACAACACCTGCAGTAGAAACTACTGCTTCATTTGATGAAGTCCAAACAACTGTTGAACCAAATAAACCTGTAGTAGCTAAGCTTAAATCAGCTGTAACTTCTGAATCAGCTTCTGGCGCTTCAAATACTGCTAATGCTGCTTGTAATTTTTGAGCATCAGTATAAGCTGTACCATCAGCAACTGAAGTATTTGAACCTACTAAGATTTGAGGACTATAATACCAGCCTAAGATACCATTTGTGAAATCTAATGCAGTACCTGCAGTTTTACCTGCAACTAATGCTACAAATTCAGCAAATCCTGGCATATCTTTATCTGCACGAACTGCGATTTCTTCACCAGCTGCATTAATCATGTTAATGTTAAATGATGAAGTGTAAGAAGTTTCTAAATCGTATTTTAATACAAAACCAGTTAAGTCAACTAATTCTGCTTGATAATCCATTAAAGTTTCTGCATCTAATGTTAATGCTGAAATATCTGAAGCATCTGGCATAGCAAGTGCATCTTCACCTGTAATTTCTACCATATCATCGCCTGAGAATGCTAATTCATATAAACCATTATATAAATCAACTTCACCAACGATTTCATAAGTTTTACCAATCATATCTTCAGTAACATCTAATGTAGAACCACTGAATAAGTTTAAACCACCTGTTGCATCTTGGAAATAAGCTGCACCATAACCAGCAGCATCAGTGATGTCAGTGATGATACCTACAACTTTAACTGTAGCACCTTCACCCATTGCAATTGCTTCTGCAACTGTTGAAACTGGATATTCACCAACTTTAATAACAAAATTAACGACTACATCATCTAAACCAGCAAATGATACTGTAGCAGTAATACCAACTGAAACTTGTTCATCAGATGGAACTGTAACTGCACCTGTAGATAAATCTACATATGAGTTAGCTGCATTTTCAGCATCAGTAAATGACCAAGCAATTGTAGAACCATTAGCACCTGTAGCAGGTAATTCTAATGTCAATGCTTCAGTTGTTGATTCTGGAATTGATAATGAATTAGCATCGATTGATTGTTTTTCTGCATCACTTAAGTTAGCAGCAATACCATTTGGACCACCAACATAGTAAATAGCGAATGCATTATTATTTGAACGATAAGTATAAATAACTACGTCAATTGTAACTTCAAGACCATCATATAATTTTAATGCTGGGAAGTCGTTTGTATGATAATAAACCATGAAACCATCAGCTGGAGCTTCAGCAGTACCAGGAACAGCAACTGTTGCTAAGTCTGCGTTTGAATCTACAACGAATGTACCATAATTTGAATCATCTGTTAAATGTACAACACCAGTAACTGATGCATAGATTGGTTCGAATGAACCATCAGCAACTGTACCTTTGGCAGGAGCGTCTTCACCTGCTTCTAATAAAGCAGCTACATAAGCGCTAACGCCGTCAATTGTTTCTTTAGTAGGATATTGTGGAGTTGCACTTGCTTGTTCTGAAGCAGTTGATCCTGTGATTTCCCATAGACCATAGTACCAAGAGATTGTTCCAGAAACAGTGTATACTTTACCAACTTCCATGTCTGAGCTTGCACCACCGTAGATTTCGATAGTACCAGTACCATCATAAGCGAATGCTGCATCATCACCTTTAGCAAATACTGTAACATCAGAGATTGTTACTTGGTATTCACCACTATAACTTGCATCAGTAATTGCTAAGATATCTGCAATATTGTTAATTTCTACTTCAGCAACTGTATTTTCTTTAACAGTTACAGTAAGTGTCCATTCACCTGTTAAATCTGCTGTATCTTCTAATTCTGAAGGAATAGTAAGTGTTGCAGTAATTTCTACTGTTGCATCACCATCACCTAATGAAGGTCTATTAACTGTAGCAGTTACGAAACCACCTTCTGCTTCACCAAAGCTAAGTACGCCTGGTTCGCTTGAAGACCATTCAACTGTAACTTGTCCGCCACCTACAACTGCAGGCACTTCAAAGTTTTCTGTAATATTACTTGGATCGCTAATAATAGCGTTTAAGCTTGTTTTAGCTGCATCTAGTTTAGCAACGGCACCATCAACTGGATCTTCTCCGCCACATGAAACTAGTACTAATCCCATAAAAAAGACTGACAAAATCAATAATACTTTTTTCATTTAATATCTCCTTAATTTTTTATATAAATTTTAATTTATACCTTAGTTAGTAATAAAATCATAGCTATCTTGATATTGTTGATCGATATAAGCAGCAATATCAGCATCAGAAGCTATTGAACCATCTTCATTCTTGTATGCAAGAATTTTTACAAGAAGTGCACCAACTTCAGTTCTAGTTTTAGAACTTAAGTTAAATACTGCTGATGTAAAGAAGATGTCTGAATTATCTTGGAAAATACTAATTGCTTCATAAACTAATTTGTTAGAAGCTTGTGTTCTATTTGTTGGTTCAGCTACGATTGAGTTTTCATAGTCTAACCAAGCTTGTGTTTCATAAGCTGAATATCTTGATGGTGCATAACCTGAAGGAATACAGAATTCTGCAGTTTTTTCAGGTGAAACCATAAATTTAGCAAATAACCAAGCAGCGATCATTCTTTGTTCATCACCACTGTTAAATAAGTTAATATTTGGTCCTTGTTGAATTTGTTTATGGTTGTTTGCATCAAATGATGGAAGTGGTGCAACACCAACTTCAAATGATGTTTTTTCAGTAGTCCATGAAGGGATGTTATAACGAGTACCACCAGTTGAACCAACTAACATATATAGTTTTTCACCAGTATTGAATGTATCTGATGAATAAGCATCACCATTTAAGCTACGTGTAATCATTAATCCACGGTCAACTTTATCTTTTAAATATGTAACCATTGCTTTAGATTCATCGTTGTTAAATTGAACTTCACCTAAACCAGTAGTTGCATTATATCCTGTATAAGGAGCGTTCCATTGTTCTGAAGCTGTGATAAATAAATTATCTTCTGAATCATACCCGAATGGAAGTGCATCTGCTTCTCTTGATTTAATATCTTCAGCAATTGCGAATACTTCATCCCAAGTTGTAGGTACTGAATATCCGTGTGCATCAAAATATGTTTTATTATAGTAGAATGCTTCACTTGATTTTGAGAAAGGTAGAGAAAGGATTGTGCCTTCGTTATCATATGATTGTCCTTCTGCCCATAAACCAGGTAAGAAATCTGCTTGTTCTTCAGCAGTAAAACCGATATTTTCGTTATCAATAAAGTAATTTAATGCAAGTGGTGCATTTGCTGCAGCATATCTTGCAATATGATCAGGATAACTTTCTGCGATATCTGGAGCATTACCTGCTGGAATAGCTAGTGAGATTTTATCTGCTAATGCACCATAATCTGCTGCTGCTTTTTCTTCAATAACTGTAATGTTTGGATACATTTCTTCAAATTCACTAATCCATTCTTGGATTAATATTTGACTTTGGGCACCCATACGATGCCAAAATTTAATTTCGATTTGTTGTGTTGTATCTAGTTGTGCGTCGGCTGGTAATTCATACCATTCTACAAGTTTAGCGCTTGTATCCCCTGTACGGTCACCACCGCCACAAGCTACTAATGCAACGCTTGCGAATACGAAAAATGCTAAAATAAATAGTTTTTTCATTCTTATCTCCTTTTTGTTTTTTTTACTACTTTTATCCCTTAACACCGCTTCTAGAAACACCACTCATGATGTATTTTCTAAAGAAAACAAATAATAGAAGAAGTGGAACGGTTACGATTACTGTTGCTGCCATTTGATAGTTTGTTAATAATCTACCTGATCCTGTAGCTGCTTGGTCAGTAAATGATGATCTTAACCAAGTGGTTACTAACTTGAATTTTTCATTGGCAACGATATCTGGCCAAATGTAGGCATTCCATGCACCCATTAACTTAAGGATGACAACTGTAATGATACTACTTTTTGCCATTGGAACCATTACTTTCCATAAATATCTAAAATCACGACATCCATCAACTTTTGCTGCATAATATAATTCATCAGGAATTTGCTTGAATGTTTGTCTTAATAAATATATGTGGAATATCGAAACTAAGAATGGAATAATCATTGCTAGATATGAACCAGCACCTTCACTATTAACCCAGCCTAATCTTGATACTGTAATGTAATTTGAGATAACTAACATTTCACCAGGAATCATCATTGTTGCTAAAAGGATAGCAAACACTGCTTCTCTACCTTTGAAATTTAGTCTTGCAAGTGCGAATGCAACTAAAATTGAGAAAAATGTGCCCCCAATAGTAGAAGAAACCGCAACAACACCTGTATTTAATAAATATCTAGGGAAAGCAATTCCACCTTGAGATGCAGATGCATAGAAGAACACATTAACATAGTTTCTAGGTGAAAAAACTTTTGGAAATAAACTCAAGTTTAATGAGTTTAGAACTTCATTATTACTTTGGAAAGATACATTAAGCATCCAGTAGAACGGAATGATAATGATCAATGCCATGATTGTTAAAAATAAATATGTTACAGACTTACTTGCAACCGTAGCCGCTTTTTGTCTTCTTAATCTTTTGTTTTCGCTATAGTCAGCGACAATTTTTGTAGAATATTGCATGTCCGCCTCCTAATAGTGAACTCTTCGATTACTAATTCGAAGGTTAATAAATGTAAAAATCATAATTATGATAAATAATACAACGGCTGCTGCAGCGCCTCTAGAATAATAAGATACAAAGTTATTATCTAGTCCAGAAATACCAATTTTATCATAAACATATGCAACTACTGTCCATCTGCTTCTATCGAGCGAACGTCCAGTACCACCGGCAACGGCTAATACTGATTCATATGATTTAAATGCCCCAATAAATGAAGTAATTAAAATATAACTAATGATTGGTGATAACAAAGGAATTGTTATTCTTGTTAATACACGACGTTTTGGTGTTGAATCAATCTTAGCTGCATCATAGTATTGTTTAGAAATGTTTTGTAATCCACCAATAAATACTAAAATCTTAAATGCTAGTCCATGCCAAATTGTGTAAATTAATACAACTGACATCCAGTGAGCTTTAGTTGCACCTTCGCCAACCCAGTTTGTATGAGACCCTAAAATCGTGTTAATCAACCCTTCTGATGCTGTTCCAGCAATCAACGGATGTGAGAACATGACACTAAATACCATACCAATAGCTAATGCGTTAGTTACATAAGGCAAGAAGAATATTGTTTGGAATATTCTTTGTAGCGGTTTAATTGAATTAAGTGCAACTGCAATTAACAACGCTAAAATTGTTGATAGTGGTACAGATACAAACACTAAGATTAATGTATTTCCAATTGATGATAGGAAATATGGATCTTGGAAGATTACTTGATATGCTGCTAAATCAAAGAAAGATCCAAATGAATCACTAATCACATTATATTGTGAGAATACTGAAACTAAAATAGTTTTAACTAGAGGGTAGAATGTAAATATAGATAATAAGATAATAGGAATCGCAAGGTATATCCACGCTTTTCGATCGTTTTTATTCTCTAACATTACGCAAGTCTCCTACCGTTTTCTTTGTCAAAAACAAATGTTTTCTTTGGATTTAGTTTAAATGTTACTTCTTTTTTATCCTCTAATTTAAGGTTTGCACTTTGTAAAATGATTCTAAATGATGGTGTGATTGCATCTTTATGTGTAGATACTAAAGATAAGTCACGACCAATGGTTTCAATAAATTGTGGTTCGATTGATAAAGGTCCGTTTTCATCAAGTTTATACCCTTCTGGTCTAATACCCACGACAACAGCTCTATCATCTTCACCTTTAAGTTTCTTATTAGAGAAAACGACTTTTCCATCAATATGCACATCTTCACCTTTAAGTTCAGCATTGTATAGACCAATTGGTGGCGTACCTAAGAATTTAGCAACAAACATGTTACTTGGTTCATCATAAACTTCTTGAGGAACACCTTTTTGTTGTTCTTCACCAAAGTTCATTAAGACAATTTCATCAGAAATTGACATTGCTTCTTCTTGGTCATGTGTTACGAATATTGTTGTAATACCAGTTTCTCTTTGAATACGTTTAATTTCTTCTCTAGTTTGAAGTCTTAAACGAGCATCTAAGTTAGAAAGTGGTTCATCTAATAACAATACTCTAGGTTTTTTAACTAATGCACGTGCGATAGCAACACGTTGTTGTTGTCCACCTGATAGTTGTGCAGGTGTTTTTTCTAATTGATCTTCAATACCAACAAGTTTTGCCATTTCAACTGCTTGTTCGTTCATAAGATTGCGATAATTTGTTTCTTTAGCTTCTTCAACAAATTTAACGCTTTGTGGTTTGATTTTTTCAATTTCAACGCTTAATTTAGCTTCGTAACTATCTCTATCGCCAGCAAATTCAGCTCTTATTGATTTTTTTAATGCATCTTCTTGCTCTTTGTAAGCTTTCTCAACTGCTTCATATTTAGCTTTGATTTGTGGTTCTAATGTATCAAGGTTAGCAGGTGTGATTGCTGTTCTTTCTTCAATAAATTTAGCTTCATATCCACTTAATAATTCAGAAAGTTCAGCTTTAATAGCAATTAATTTTTCCTTGTGTGCTGCTTTAACTCCAGCAACATCACCTTTGTTTGCTTTAGTTTCTTTAAGTAATGTTTTAAAAGTTCCGTTTTCAACATCAGTTTTATATTTAGCGTTAGCTTTAGCTTCAGCTTCTAATCTTCTATATCTATTTCTTAAAGATTCAAGTTTTTCACTATATTTATAGAAAGTTTCAGCTAATTCTGGTGTTTCTAACATATGTGCTTTTTTGTAAGCAGCCTTAATGGCTTCTTCACGCATATTCATGTTTTCTAATGGGAATAAAATATTTTTTCTTACTGTCATATGTGGATAAAGCGCATAATTTTGGAAAACTAAGCCAATGCCACGTTTTTCAGGAGATAATTGAGTTACATCTTCATCACCAAAAAAGATTTTCCCTTCTGTTGGATCTAATAACCCAGCAATCATGTATAACGTTGTTGATTTACCACAACCAGATGGCCCAAGTAAACCAACAAGTTTTCCAGATGGGATAACGATATCTAAATCGTCAACTGCTCTAGTGTCCTTGCCTGATTTTTTGTCAACAAATACTTTTGTTAAATTCTCTAATCTAATTTCCATATTTAATCGTCTGCTCCTTTGATTTTATGCAAAATAAAAGCACTTTTGGTTATCCAAAAGCACTATCTTTTTAAAAATAGTATAAAAAAACTTTAGTGGTTGATATTTCGATGTCTGAATTATTGTTTAACAACTGATACATAGACTGTTCACCTCAACAGGCATATTATATAATAATATTCTATAAATTACAATCTATTAAATGAGTTAAACTGCTTGTTTTTTACACTTTTTTTTCAAAAGATTTTTTGGAAGCGCTTTTATCATGTGTGCTTTGATTATAAGATTATTATTTATTTTTGTCAATGTTTCCTAGCATAAATAAAAAGACCCATAGGGTCTTCTTAGTATATTAATTAAAATTCGCAATTTTTTGGTGTTCTAGGGAATGGAATAACATCTCTGATGTTTTCTACGCCTGTTAGGTACATAATTAATCTTTCAAATCCCATACCAAAGCCACTGTGTACGCATCCACCATATCTTCTTAGGTCAATATACCAATCTAAATCTTTTTTAGGTACACCCATTTCATCCATGCGCTTGATTAATAAATCAAGACGCTCTTCTCTTTGTGATCCACCGATAAGTTCTCCACTACCTGGAACAAGTAAATCCATAGCTGCAACCGTTTCTTGATCATCGTTTAAACGCATATAGAACGCTTTGATATCTTTTGGCCAATTTGTTACAAATACTGGACGTTTAAAATAAACATCTGTTAAATATTTTTCATGTTCTGTGTTTAAATCTTCACCGTGAACTGGTTTGTTTTCAAATTTAACGTTCGCATTTAATAAAATATCAATAGCTTCTTTATGTGTTACACGAGCAAACGGATTTTCTAATACATTTTTAAGTCTATCTTCTAAACCTTTTTCTACGAAACGATTGAAGAATGCCATTTCTTCAGGAAGTCTATCATAGACTGCTTGAATCACATATTTAACCATGCGTTCAGCAACTTCCATATCTTTATCAAGATCAGCAAATGCCATTTCAGGTTCAATCATCCAAAATTCAGAAGCATGTCTTTGAGTATTTGAGTTTTCAGCTCTAAATGTAGGACCAAATGTATAAACATTTCTAAAAGATAATGCATAAGCTTCCGCTTCTAATTGTCCTGTTACAGTTAAATTAGTTCTTTTACCAAAGAAATCTTTTTTATAGTCAATGTTGCCTTCTTCGTCTCTAGGGATATCATTAAAATCAAAAGTTGAAACACTAAACATTTGTCCAGCGCCTTCCCCATCATTACCTGTGATTAATGGTGTGTGTGTATAAACAAAGCCTTCTTTGTTAAAAAATTCATGGATTGCAAACGCTGCAACGCTTCTAAGTCTAAATACAGCGTGAAATAAATTTGTTCTTGTTCTTAAATGTGCAACTTCACGTAAAAACTCTCTCGTATGTCTTTTTGGTTGAATTGGATATTTTTCTTCTGAATCTCCTAGCAGTTCAATAAATGTTGCTTTTAATTCAAAAGGTTGTTTTCTCTCAGGGGTTAATTCTAAGATACCTTTAACCATAATTGAACTACCCACTCTAATTTTTTGAACATCTTTAAAATTTTCTAATTTTTCGTCTTCATAGACCACTTGAAGTTGTTCAAAAAAACTACCATCATGAAAGTTAATAAATCCAAAAGAGCTTTGGGCTCTATGATTTCTAACCCATCCATAAAGCGTAATTTCTTTACCCGCAAATGCTTTAGAATCTCTAAATATTTCTTTAACTGTTAACTCCATATTTTACCTCTTTCTACTAGGCGTTTTATCAATAAAAAAACGCCCTTAAATAATATATATCTAAGGACGAAATATTTTCGCGGTACCACCTTAGTTCTAGAATGTGTTCTAGCCCTCAAAAATCTTTAACGCAGATCATACGGATGGTTCTACTTTTATCTCTAATTTCTTCCATCTCTCAGAGTGTTGTCTACATAGGTCTTTACGGTTAGTCTTTCACCCTCACTAACTCGCTTTACGCAGTATCTATTTAGCACTGTCTCTTCACTGATTTATACGACTATTATATGTGATTAGTTATCACTTGTCAATGTTTGATCATCACTGATATTTTCTTCTAATAAATCATCAAACTTAGCGTCTTGAATATAATTAAATTTTTTGCTGATTTTTTCGCTTGAAATATTAACGCTATTTACATCTTTTGATACAGTGTCGATTGATCTTTTTAGCTTATCCCAACGATCTGAATATCTTTGGAATTCATCACCCAATTTTCTTAACTCTGTTAAGATAATTGATGTTTGTTTGTCTCGCTCGATATTTTTAACAATTGTCAAAATTGTAGTTAATGTTGATATCAGTGTTGTAGGTGATACTAACCATACATTTCGTTTTTGCGAATACGTTATAATATCCTCATGATAAGCGGTGATTTCAGCAAAGATTGCTTCAGCCGGTATAAACATAAATGCTTGATCAGCAGTAACCTCTGTAATGATATATTTTGATGCGATATCATCAATATGTTTTTTAACATCTTTCTTGAATTCTTTTTCTGCTGCTAGACGTTCTAAATCACTTAGATTTTTATCGACCATTCTTTGATAATTTTCAAGTGGAAATTTAGAGTCTACAGCGATGTCTCCAAGTGGTTTTGGTGCATGTAATAAAGCATCTACTTTAGTGTTGTTAGGCAGTGTTTTTTGTAGTTCATATAGTGCCTTATTATCACCCATAACAGCTTGCAGAATTTGAGTCAGTTGAACCTCGCCAAAAGTACCTCTAGATTTCTTATCTGTTAAGATGTTATTCAGTTGAACAACCTCAGTAGAAAGTGTTTCAATTTTCTTTTGTGCACTATCGATTTTAGCAAGTCTTTCTATAACATCTTGAAAGGTTTTATTTGTCTTATCAAAACCTTGACCCAATCTATTTTCTACCTTTTCATTAATGCCTTTCATTTGGTCATTAATGTTTTTCATCATGTAATCTTTAAACATATTTAACTCATCTTTATTAACCTTATTAGAATCATTAAATAGTTTTAACATATGCTCTCTTAAATCTGCATATTCATCTTTTAAATATAATTTTAAGTCAACATGGTCATTTTGCTTGTTATCTGCTTGATTATCATTTTTTCTTACTTGAAAAAGTATAATCACGACAACAATCATTAATACCATCGATAAACCAGATAATATAATTGCTATGATTTCAGTCATATTTTCCTCCTAATTTACATCTTCTAAATAATAAATATGTACAACATCATCAATAACTTCAACATAAAATGTTAAATATGTGTCATTTGATAAAATGATGTCATTGACAGATGTAATAAATCCATCATCATTTAATGTTCTTGCATATAATTTTTGATCATCTTCATCTAGCATAATACTTTGATATGCTCTACTAACCATATCTGTACAGTAATATTTATTTGTCATATCAAGGAAAAACAAGTAATTATATGGTGCTTTTCCACGAATTGATTCACCAAAAGCTTCTAAATCATCAAACTTAGAAGGGTCAATGTCTTTAACTCTTACACCAAAAAATTTTGTTCTATAATACGTACCATAACGATCATAACCGTCTGAAGTCTCGTTTCTATAATTAGGATTTAACCAATTATTTCTTGATGACTTTGTCGCTTCAACCCCGATATCGCTAACTTCGTCATTAGGTAATCTAATAGCTGCAAGAATATCGTTAATATCACCAGTCATACCAGTAGCTTCATAAAATCTATTATCGCTAGATTTAAATGCCGCATGTCCACCAAAATAAAAACTGACAAACTGATGGATAACAGGAATCTCAGGCAACGGTGATTGCTGAGTTAAGAAGATATCACCTGTTTGACCTAAATATTTCATCGTATCGTCATAAAATACACTACGTGTATCACTTAATTCATCCGATGTTTCACGTGGAACAATATGATAAACTCTTTTCTGAATGACACCACTTTGATATTCAAAATCAACGGCTTCTTCGCTTACTGCGCGGGCTTTAAATGCTTCAACATCAATATGTACTTGCATATTTTCATAAGATGCGACACCTAAGCTGTATAAAATCCCTGCTATGATAATAAAAAGAAATATATTCAATACTCTTTTTATGATATGTTTTTTTCGTTTTTTCTTACTATGTCTTACTGTAAATATCATACGCATCATTTCCTTTAAACTTTATCTAAATTATATCACAAAAAAAAGTAGTACTAGACTACTTTTTAGGTTTAATGACTAATGCGCGTTCTTCGCCATCGCCTTCTGATTCAGTAATAACATCACGCCATTCACTTAATTTTGTATGGATGATTCTACGATCAAATGCGTTCATTGGATCAAGTTTAACTGCAATTTTTGTTTTCGCAACTTCTTTAGCTGTTTTAGTTGCTAATATTTCTAATTGTCGTTGATGATTTTCATAATAGTTACCGATATCAAGTGCAACCACTAGTTTACCATCAACAAAAGTATTTAAATAATTTCTTAAAAGGAATTGAAGGCTTCTTAATGTTCTACCTTCACGCCCAATTAATAATGCATTTTCATCACTTTCGACTAAATAATGGATTTCTTGACCATCATTTAATGATCTTGCTTCCATACGACATTCAACTTCAAGTGTTTGTAAAATGTTTTCTAAATATCTTTTACCTTCGGTAACTAAAGTGATATTAGGTGTTGCTTCATATAAAACTGATGCACCAATACCTAATAATCCTTTTTTCTCTTTAATGACTTCAAGTTTGATTTTATCACTTTGTATTTTTAACATTTCAGAAGCTGCTTTTAATGCTTCTAATTCTGTTTTTGCTTCAATTTCAACTCTCTTTAACATCAAATCACCCCAAAATTTCTTTTTGTCTTAATTCTTCATGTCTCTTTTCGTTAAGTCTACGATTTAATAAAGTTTGACCTATTGAATATATATTACCAATAACCCAATATAACGCTAAGGCATTATTACTATATGCAAATGATGCCATCATGATCACCATAAAATAACTTACCATCTTCATTGTTTGTTGAGTTTGTTGTGCATTACCAGCTGCTTGATTATGCGTTGATGTGTTTTTAGCATAACTTGGTTTCTTTTGAGAAATTTGTTGTAATAAGAACATTGTTGCCCCAACGATAAGTGCTAATACACCACTTGCTGATAAGATACCTTGGCTACCTGCAGCAAGATCTATACCTAAAATACGCGTATTTGCTACTTTATCTGCATACATACCACCTTCAAGTGTAATTCTTAATACTACTCGATACATCGCAATGAAAATCGGCATTTGCAAGAATGGCATTAAACATCCACTTGCACCAATTTTATGTTTTTTATAGATTTGCATAGTTTCCATTTGCATCATTTGTTGCGACTGTGGATCCTTACGTGTTGCATATTTTTGTTGTACTTTTTGGATTTCTGGTTGAGCCAAATTCATTCTCATTGTCATATCGTTAGTTCTTGCATAAATTGGCCATGCAATTGTTCTAACAATTAATGTAGTAAAGATAATACCTACACCGAATGAGTTACCAAAAATACCTGCAATAAGTTGCATGATAAATGCAATAGGAATGACTAAGATATAATCAAACCAGTTTGCTGCTTCACTTGCAATTGGTCTTTGTCCACCACCTACATATGATTCAAAAGAAGTCGTGTATCCATTATATGTAAAACTCACTGTAAATGATTCTGTTTCAGCAAATTCACCATCACTTAATGGTTCGAAAGTTGTTGAAAATAAGGCAGCGTATTCTGAAGCGTTTAATGTTTCGTGAAGTGCAACCACATCACCATCAGCTTCAACTGCATAAGCTTCAACATTTTCTGGTTTAAATGTTTCACCAACATTGTAAACAATGTTGCTTGCTTCATTAAATCTAAATACAACTAGGACAACTTCGTCACTAGGTGTTACTGTTTCCGGTAAAATGTATACTTGATATTGAGGTGTATAAGCATTAACAGCTGAGTTTTCACCATATTCATAAGTTCTAATAATACCGCCATTGTCTAATGTTTCATCAGTATAGTTTTCATATAGCATTGTATCTTCAGATGATACTGAATATAGCGTCGCTGCTCCGCTTTCTCTAACTTCCCAATATGAGTATCCGTTTTCTCCACGAACATCGATGGCTTCACCTGATTCAAAAACTAATTGATCATAAGAAGCATCCCCAATAGGGTTGTTAGTAATCACTGTTGCAAGAGGATCTTCACCACTACAACCAACAAGAGCGACTAACGCAAACATTATGACGAAAACAAATAATACTTTTTTCATATTATGCATGTTTATTCTCCGTTAAATTTGATTTTTTGATTAATTCTTCTATGCTGTTTTTCATTTCTTGATAATTTAACATTTTAGATTGTGGTTTTACAACAATGACAAAATCTATATGTTTCTTCATATAAGGACTAAATTCAGCAACAATCATTCTAAGACGTCGCTTAGCTAGATTCCGTTCTACTGCGTTTCCGTATTTTTTACCTATAGACAAGGCAAATCTAAAATGTTCGTTTAAACTGTTTGGTTTTTGATGTAAACCATAATATTGATTATTTTTTGATTTCCTATGTTTAAAAATCGCGTCGATTTCGCTACTTTTTTTTATGCGATATTCTTTTTTCATATTAAACTGTAAAAAAAGGACTACTCAAAAATAAATTGTTTTTTATTTCAATCGAGTAGTCCTGGTTTTTTAAAATAATCAATTTTATACAGTTAGTTGCGCGCGGCCTTTTGCTCTGCGGCTTTTTAATACACGTCTACCACCTGGAGTAGCCATTCTAGCTCTAAAACCATGTGTTTTTTGACGTTTAAGTTTACTTGGTTGATAAGTTCTTTTCACAATAAAACCACCTTTCCTTGCGAAACCATGCTTTTTTATTATATATAATAAGAAAGATATTGTCAATAAGAAATAATTTATTTTTTATATAATTTTTTTATTATCAAAAAAAGTGAGTTATCCACACATCTTAGAACCTAAGAAATGTGGAAAACTTTTCCACTTTTTAGGTCATATTGTGGATAAGTGTAAAAATATAAAAAATATCTTAATAAAGCCATTCAATTACCCTATTTATCCACATTTTCTCCACACTTTAAGTATATACTTTAAAAGTTATCCACAAATAATGTGGGTAATTTTTTGTTAGGATCAAAAGGATACATGATATTATATTTTTACAGTGCATACAAAGGGGTTTTAATATGAATACATATAATGAATTATGGCAAAAAATACGATATGATTTGGAACATATTTTTTCTGAAGAGACATTTAATGATGTTTTTGAACCTTTAAAGGAAACTTTGAAGTATTCAAACAATCATGTCTATGTACTTGTTCCAAATGAATTTATCAAAAATCGTATTAATCGCTTTTATCTTAATAAAATTAATGATTTAGCTACAAAATATAATGGTAGTCCAATTCGATTTAAGTTTGTTATTGAATCGGAATTAGTCCCAGAAGAGACATTAGTAAGTCCTGAGAGAAACTTAGAATTAAAATATCGCCCAGGAAATTTAAATGCGACCTATGCTTTTGATAATTTTGTCGTTGGTAAAAGTAATAATTTCGCATTTAGAATGGCAATGAAAGTTGCTGATCAACCAGGGACAGTCGCCAATCCGTTATACATATTTGGTGATGTTGGACTAGGTAAAACACACTTAATGCAAGCTATCGGTAATTATGTCTTAGATAATGATGTAAATAAGAAAGTTTTATATGTTAAAGCGGATGGATTTATTGAAGATTTTGCTAATCTTTTAAAACGTGAAAAAATGGATGATTTTAATCAAAAATATAGGGATTTAGATGTGCTTTTAGTCGATGATATCCAAATTTTGGGTGGTGCGACTAAGACACAGATGGAATTCTTTAAGTTATTTGATTATTTATATCATCATAACAAGCAAATTGTTATCACAAGTGATAAACCAGCATCTGAACTTAAGAATATTATGTCACGTTTAACTTCTAGATTTGAGGTTGGATTAACAGTTGATATTCAAGTACCTGATCTTACACATAGAATTGAAATTCTAAAACGTAAGTTAGTGACAGAATCATCTGATATTCATGATATTCCAAGCGAAGTATTAGAATTTATCGCATCATCTTTTGTAACTAATATTAGAGAGTTAGAGGGTGCTCTTAAACGTGTTTTATTCTATTGTCTAGCTAATAACCTTGATTTGACGTTAGATACAGTTAACGAGGCACTAGAGCCATTGTTGAAGACAAAAAGAAAGAGCGATTCTTTAAATGAAAACAATTATGATCGAATTCAATCTATTGTTAGTGACTTCTACGGTATTACTTTAGATGACCTTATTGGAAAGAAGAGACACTCTAAATATATTCTTCCAAGACATATCGCTATGTACCTTATAAAAAATAGATATAATATACCTTATAAGACGATTGGCGGCCTATTTAATAACCGTGATCATTCAACAGTTTTAGCTGCCTGTGAGAAAATTGAAAACGAATTAAAACAGGATCAAGCACTTCGTTTAGCTGTTGAAACAATCAATAAAAAAATCGACCATTTTACACAAAAATAATGTTTATAAATTGTGGAAAATATGGTATAATAATAGGTGAATAAAGCCGTTATCTCGGTTTTCCACTTGTCCACAGTGACTAACAACAATAATTAATAAATAAAATAAAAAAATAAAGGAGCTACGCTATGATTTTTAGTATCGAAAGAGACACTTTATTAAACCACTTACTTAATGTTCAAAAAGGGTTACCAAGTAAAACACCTTTACCTATTCTATACGCGATTAAATTTGAAGTTCATGAAGATCACATGATTTTAACTTCAAGTAATACAGATGTTGCTATTCAAGTTTTTGTTGATGAAAGTGACTTAAAGATTAAAGAAACTGGTAAAGTAGCTATACCTGGACGTTATTTAATAGATATTATGAGAAAGATTACTTCAAGCATTGTTGAATTTGCATTGATTGAAGAAAAGATTATCGTTATTAAAGCTGATCGTTCAGAATTCAAACTTCGTCTTATGGATGTAGAAGATTATCCAGAAGTAGATTTTCTTGATTTAGATGATCCAGTTGTTTTAGATAGTCAATTATTAAAAACAGTGATTCGTGAAACTAATTTCGCAACAGCATCAAGTGAAAAAAGACCTATTTTAACTGGTGTTAATTTTAAATATCACGATAATCAATTATATTGTGTCGCAACAGATAGTTATAGATTATCTCAAAAAAGTGTTAAATTAAGAACACATGCTAAAAACTTTGATATCGTTATCCCAAATAAGAGTTTAGATGAATTAAGCAGAATTTTAGATAATTATAACGATGATGTAGAATTATATATCAACCCTAATAAAGTTTTATTTAAAATGAAAAACATTTTATTCCAAACGAGATTATTAGAAGGTAATTATCCTGATACTTTAAGAATTATTCCAAGAGAATTTCCTGTTGAAATTCCATTTAACAAAGAAGAATTACTTAAAGCAGTTGAACGTGTTTCATTACTATCTCCAAAAGATAGAGAAACAAACTATAATATCATCAAATTAAGTTTAAGACCTGATCATGTTGTTGAGATGAGTTCTACAAATCATGAAATTGGGGATGCATTAGAAGAAATCATTCCTTCAGGTGATGCAATTGGACCAGTTATTAAGATTGCATTTAGTTCTAAATACTTAGTTGAAGCATTAAAATCATTTAGTTCAAGTGAAGTTATTATTTCATTTGCTGGTGAAGTAAAACCATTTATTATCAAAGGTAATTTAGATCAAGATTTATTACATTTGATTTTACCAGTAAGAATTGACTAATTAAAAATACCTAAAAAATAAGCCGAAATTTTAGATTTCAGGCTTTTTTTATTTATTAGAGGCAAACGAGTATAAGTTGTGTCATAAAAACGCCGAAAATGCGTGATTTTTCCTTTATATTATGATATAATATAAAAAGAAAACAAAGGGGTTTGACTCATGAAAGATTTTAATATACACACAGAATTTATAACTTTAGGTCAATTTTTAAAAGCTGAAGCTTACATTGGATCAGGTGGAGAAGCTAAGTTTTTTTTATGGAACAATGATGTTTATGTCAACGATGAAAAAAGAACAGAGCGTGGCAAAAAATTATATAACGGCGATGTAGTTAAAGTTTTAAATGATGTCTATCGTATCATTTATGATTCAAAAAATTAAATTAAGAAATTTTCGAAATCATGAAAATTACGAACTGAAAATCAATCAACCTTTTCTCTACATCTATGGTGAAAACGGTAGTGGTAAAACAAGTATTTTAGAAAGTGTTTATTTTGCTGCAACGACTAAATCACATAGAACAACAGATGAGAAACAAATGATTCAAAAAGATAAACCATTTGCTCAAGTTAAACTTGAAGCTGACAAACACCAATATGAAATTACAATTTCCAAAACAGGAAAGAGAACATTTATTGATGGTGTTGAAAAAAGAAGATTGAGCGAGTTCGTTGGTCATTTGAGTGTTGTTTTATTTTCACCTAAAGATTTAGAACTCATATCTGGTGCACCGAGTATCAGAAGACAGTTTATTGATTTAGAAATGTTACAGATCAATAAGCAGTATTTAACTTTACTTAATCAATATAAAAAAATATTGAAACAAAGAAATAGTTTATTAAAAAAAGTTAAATTAGATGATGATTATACCTTTTTAAATATTTTAGGAGAACAACTCTATGATGTTGGTATTCAATTAATAGCATCTAGAGAGAAATTCGTTGATGAAATCAATATATATTTAAAAACAGTTTATAAAAAGTTTAGCAATCATGAAGTTTCATTGATTTACAAGCCAGATGTTGATGAAAAACAATTTAAAAAACATCTTACAAAACAACAAAAACAAGATATTTTATATCAAACGACACTCTCAGGTCCTCATAGAGACGACTTAGGCTTTGATTTTAACGGTTTTGAGGCAAAAAACTACGCTTCCCAAGGAGAGCAACGTTTAATCGTTATATCGCTAAAATTAGCGTTATTAGAATGGATTGAAAATAAAACAAATAGGCAAGTTATTTTATGTTTAGATGATGTATTAAGTGAATTAGATTTAGATAAACAAAAAATCTTAATTGAAAATTTACCAAAACACCATCAAATAATGATGAACAGTGCCATACCAATAGAAAATAGTCAAATGCAAAGCATTGAACTAAAGAAGGAGATAACTTATGTCAAATTATGATGCATCGAATATTCAAATATTAGAAGGATTAGAAGCTGTTAGAAAACGTCCTGGGATGTATATCGGTAGTACAGGATCAAGAGGACTACACCATTTAGTTTGGGAAATTGTAGATAACGCAATTGATGAAGCTTTAGGTGGATATGCTCAAAATATTAAATTAGAAATATTACCTGGTGAACTTATTCGTGTAACAGATGATGGACGTGGTATCCCTGTTGATTTGCACCCTAAAACAGGTAGACCTGCTGTTGAAACAATTTTAACAACGTTACACTCTGGTGGTAAATTTGATGGTCAATCATATAAGGTATCAGGTGGTCTTCATGGTGTTGGGGCATCAGTTGTAAATGCTTTATCAGAATGGTATTTAGTTGAAATTCATAGAAATAACAAGAGTTATCAACAAAAATATGAAAGAGGCTTACCAGTAACTTCAGTTGAAGAAATTGGAGAAAGCAATCACACAGGAACAATCGTTACATTTAAATTTGATCCTGAAATATTCAAAGAAACACAAGTTTATGACTATGAAACTTTAAGAAATAGAATCCAAGAGTTAGCATTCTTAAATCGTGGTATTAAAATCACAATCGTTGATTTAAGAAAAGAGGTACCAGTTGAAAATGTTTATCATTACGAAGGTGGTATCATTGAATATGTTGAATTCTTAAATAAGAATAAAGGTAGAGTTAATCAAGAAATCGTCTACATTGAAAAAGAAGTTGATGGCATATCTATTGAAATTGCAATGCAATACAATGACTCATATGCTTCAAATATTAATTCTTTCGCCAATAACATTCATACACACGAAGGTGGTATGCATGAAGATGGTTTTAAATTAGCACTTACACGTGTCATTAATAAATATGGAAATGAAAATAACATTTTCAAAAAAGATGAATCTTTAATTGGTGATGACACACGTGAAGGTTTAACAGCAATTATTTCTGTTAAGCATCCAGATCCTCAATTTGAAGGACAAACAAAAACTAAATTAGGTAATCCTGAAGTTAGACAAATCGCAAGTCAAATTACAGGTGAAGGTTTAGAGCGTTATTTAATGGAAAATCCAAATGATGCTAAATTAATTATTGATAAATGTATCTTGGCATCACGCGCTAGACAAGCTGCTAAGAAAGCAAGAGAAGCAACAAGAAGAAAGTCACCTTTAGACACATTAGGTTTCGCATCTAAACTTGCAGATTGTCGATCTAAAGATCCATCAATTTCTGAAATTTATATCGTCGAAGGGGATTCTGCCGGCGGTTCTGCAAAACAAGGTAGAGAATCAGAATATCAAGCAATCTTACCACTTCGTGGTAAAGTATTAAACGTTGAAAAAGCAAGACTTGATAAAATTTTAAATAATAAAGAAATTTTATCAATGATTCAAGCATTTGGTACAGGTATTGGCGAAGAGTTTGATGCATCTAAAGCAAGATATCACAAAGTCGTTATCATGACCGATGCGGATATCGATGGTGCGCATATTAGAACACTATTATTAACATTCTTCTTTAGATATATGAAACCATTAATTGACTTAGGATATGTATATATTGCACAACCACCATTATATAAAGTTCAACAAGGTAAACGTGTTGAATATTTATATTCTGATGAAGCATTAGATAAAACTTTAAAAGAAATGAATGGTAGACCAAGTATCCAAAGATACAAAGGTCTTGGAGAAATGAACCCTGAACAATTATGGGAAACAACTATGGATCCTGAAGCTAGAACGCTTTTACAAGTATCACTTAAAGATGCGATGGATGCTGATATGGTATTTAGTATGTTAATGGGTGAAGAAGTTGAACCAAGAAAACAATTTATTCAAGATAACGCAATTTATGCGGATAACATTGATGCATAGGAGATGAGAGAAATGGATGAAAAAACAACAAAAACCACAGAGGGTCTAGTCAAAGAAATAAATATTTCATCTGAGATGAAAACCTCATTTCTAAACTATGCGATGAGCGTTATCGTTTCAAGAGCACTACCTGATGTAAGAGATGGACTTAAACCTGTTCAAAGACGTATTTTATTTGGTATGTCAGAGTTAAATAATACAGCAGATAAACCTCATAAAAAATCAGCGAGAATCGTTGGGGAAGTTATGGGGAAATATCACCCTCATGGTGACTCAAGTATTTATGACGCAATGGTACGTATGGCACAACCATTTAGTTACAGAATGCCTTTAGTTGATGGTCATGGTAACTTTGGTTCAGTCGATGGCGACGGTGCTGCTGCGATGCGTTATACAGAAGCTAGAATGAGTAAAATTGCTGGTGAATTAGTTGCTGATTTAGATAAAAATACAGTTGATTTTATTGATAACTATGATGGTTCAGAACAAGAACCTAGCGTTTTACCTACTAAAATTCCTAACTTATTAGTTAATGGATCTACAGGTATTGCCGTAGGTATGGCAACAAATATTCCACCACATAATTTAGGCGAAGTTGTTGATGGACTACTTGCTTATATGGATAATGAAGAAATTAGTGTTACAGAACTTATGGATTATATCCCTGGGCCAGATTTTCCAACAGGTGGGCAAGTTTTAGGTTTAACAGGATTACGTGAAGCTTATGAAAATGGTCGTGGACTTATCGCGATGCGAGCATCAAGTGAAATTGTAAGACATAAAAATAAGAGTAGTATTATCATCACTGCAATTCCTTACCAAGTGAATAAATCAACATTAATTGAAAAAATTGCTGATGTTGCAAAAAATAAAGTTGTTGATGGCATTACAGACTTACGCGATGAATCAAATAGAAAAGGTATGCGCATCGTTATTGAATTAAGACGTGATGTAGAACCTGAAATCGTATTAAATAATTTATATAAATATACACAATTACAATCAACATTTGGTATTAATATGATTACCCTTGTTAAGGGTCAACCAATGATGGTTGGATTAAAAGATATCTTAAAATACTATATTGAACACCAATTAGAAGTTATTCAAAGAAGAACGCAATTTGAACTTGATAAAGCAGAAGCAAGAGAACATATTTTACAAGGGCTTCTTAAAGCACTTCATGATATTGATGAAGCCATCAAAATCATTAAAGAAGCAAGCACACCTGAAGATGCAAGAAACGGTTTAATCGAAAGATATGATTTAACTGAAATTCAAGCACGTGCTATTCTGGATATGAGACTACAAACTTTAACAGGTCTTCAAATTGAAAGAATCGAAAACGAATCTGCTGAATTAACAATTAAGATTGCTGATTTTAAAGATATCATTTCATCACATGATCGTAAGTTCGCGATTATTAGAGAACAATTATTAGACATGAAAGATAAATATGCAGATGCTCGTTTAACTGAAATTAACCTTCACGAAGATTTAAGTATTGAAAATGAAGATTTAATTCCTGTTGAAGATGTTATCATCACAGTAACAAACAATGGTTATATCAAACGTATGAATGTTGATCACTATAAGACTCAAAATCGTGGTGGCGTTGGTATGTCTGGTATTAAAGTTCACGAAGATGATTATGTTGAACATATGTTGATGACATCAACACATGATTATCATTTATTCTTTACGAATAAAGGCCGTGTTTACAAGATTAAGGGATATCAAATTCCTAAATTATCTAGACAAGCTAAAGGTCTTCCTATCGTTAACTTACTTCAATTTGATAAGGACGAAACACTTGCAAACTTTACAAGCGTTAAAAACTTTGAAGATGAAAACCAATTCTTAACATTCGTTACGAAGAAAGGTATTATCAAACGTACACCTGTTTCATCATTTAAGAATATTAGAACAAACGGTATTATCGCAATTGGTCTAAAAGATGATGATGAGTTACTAAATGTTAGAACAACAGATGGCACAAGAGAAATTATCTTAGGTGCATCTAATGGTAAAGCCATTAGATTTAATGAATCAGATGTAAGACCAGTAGGTCGTACAGCTGCTGGTGTTCGTGGTATGACTTTAGGTGATGACGATGAAGTTGTCGGTATCGCAGTTGTTGAAAACTCAGATCAAGAAATTTTAGTTATTACTGAAAAAGGTTATGGTAAACGTACAAACGTTGAAGAATATAGACTTCAAATGCGTGGTGGTAAAGGTGTTAAAACAATTAACATCACAGATAAGAATGGTAAATTATCTACACTAAGGTCAGTAACAAACGATGAAGATTTAATTGTTATATCTGATAAAGGTGTTGTGATTAGAACACATGTTGATCAAATTTCACAAACTAAACGTGCGACACAAGGTGTTAGAATCATTAAATTAAGACCTGATCATAAAGTATCAACAATCGCACTTGTCCCAAGAAGCGAAGATGAAGAAAAAGAAGAGGAAGAACAATTTGTTCAAGAATCTTTAGATGTTAAAGTTGAGAAAAAAGTGATTGAAGCTGTTGAGCTTGCACCAGAAGAAGTTGAAGAAGAAAAAGAAGAAGTTATATCAACAGATAGTTTATTTGATGAAAAATAATATAAAAGCACATCGTTTTTGATGTGCCTTTTATTTATCAAGGGAGGAAAACATGTCTACATATAAAAAAATATTATATACTGTATTGATTATCATTGGTGTGCTCTTTAGTTTCTATTTATTACACTTGCTAAATGCAACATATCCATCAAATATTATCAATCGTATTTTACAAGGTATTCACTTAGTCTTAGTGCCGGTATTAATCGCTTTAATGATTACATACCTAATGAACCCTTTCGTCGAGCGTATGATCAAACATAAATTTCCTAAATGGTTAGCGATCGTCATCGCAATGATCATATCCATAGGATTAATTGTCGGTGTGATCGTATTTATCATAGCATTTATGATAAACGAGGGTGCTAATATTTATGATAGTATTATTAATTCTAATATATTAACCACTTTAGAATCCTGGGCAGACGCAAATAATTTATTGGCAGTTTATCATCATTTCTATAGCTTAGTTACTAATTTTGATTATTCAACACTAGCTGGATCATTTGGATCGGTTGCTATAGCAACATTCCAAAGTATTACAACAATTGTATTAGTACCAATATTCTTATGGTTCTTCTTATTTGAAAAAGAACGCATATTTAACGCAATTAATGCAGTTTTACCAAATAAGTGGCAAAACCATATTGCATACATAGGATCTGAATCAAATCATGCAGTTGTTGCATATTTTAGAAGTAAACTATTATCAATGGTATTCTTATTTGTTATATTCCTAGGTGTCTTCATTTTTTGCGGCATACCTTTAGGATATGCAATATTCTTTGCGGCAATCCTTGCATTCTTAGATTTAATCCCATACTTAGGACCTATTTTAGGACTATTGCTTCCGATCGTATATTTCTTCTCTGTAAATGAAGTTACATTCCTTTGGATTGATAGTTTTACTGTAACACCTTTCTGGGGTACAGTGATTTTACTAGGCTTAAATATGATTATTCAATTTATTCAAAATAATATCATTATTCCAAAACTCGCTGGAGAAGCGATGAACATCAATCCATTGCTCATATTGGTTGCGATGCTATTCTTTGGTAGTGTATTAGGTGTTTGGGGTATTATTTTTGCTATTCCACTTTGTGGTATTGGCGTCATCTTAATAGATTATTTAAAAGCGGATAACAAAAAAGAAAAACAAGATTCAAAAAAGAATCCTGTTATAACTAAATAATAAATATAATCAAATATAAAAAAACAAGTCCTAAAGTATAAGGACTTGTTTTATTTTAAAATAAATTATCAACGGTTATTTTCATGAACAACTTGATCAAGAACGATAACGATAAATAATAGTAATTCAATATCATTTGATTGATCAATGATAATCTCATAAGTATCGCCCCATGAAATAATACGTTTTTGAATGGACGCGACAATCATGCCATCTCTTGAGATTGTAAATGAATGGGCAAAAAACGATCCAGATACTTCATAAGGACGATCTTTGATCATGACACTAAAGTTAGGTCTAAATGAGAAGTTTCTTTTTATTGTAGCAATCTCTGCACCACTAGGATCATAAATGAAATATTTAGGAAATAGAGATAGAATTTGTCTTTGAGCTCTAAGTAATGTTTCTCCATTTTCATTCGTAAATGCGAGTTTATTTGAAAGACTCATAAATTTACCTTGAACCTGATACTTAACTTTTTGTTGATCATCAAAAATATTAAAGTGATCCTTTAAAGAAAATACTTTTTGTTTAATATAAAAATTCATACATTTCTCCCTTTTAAATTATTTTTATATTGTAGGTTTATTTCGTTGTGAGTATTTAATACTAAAGTTTACAAATAAGATAACGGCTTGTACTGGAATCGCGATAATAAAGAACAAGTAACTGTTTTGCAGATGTCCATATAAAAGAATCGTAAGTGTGAGTGCTATTGACCATACCAACACAGAAATGACAGTGATAACAATAGGTCTTCTTGACCATATACTTGAAAGCACGAGTACGACAATCGTTGACACAGGGATAGCAACAATAAATGCATACCAAAGTGGGAATGAATCAATGCCAGCCATCATGGTTACACTATAGAAAGTTACGGCAATTACCCATACTAAAGTAAAGGCAGCTAACGTAATCGTTAGGTGTCTTTTATTTTGAACAGATTGAGGTATGATTGTCTTATGTTTTTTATAAACCAACTCATCTAATGTTAAATCAAAAAGTTCTGCTAATCGATCTAAAACATAGATATCTGGTACACCTTCACCACGTTCCCACTTAGAAACAGCCTTATCAGAGTAACTTAAATATTCGGCAAGTTCAAGCTGAGTCATTAATTTCTGTTTACGATAAAATTGTATGTTTTCGGCTAGAGTAGCCTTTATGATTTCATTTTCCATACATATATTCTACCATTTTTTATTAAAAAATCTACAATTCTACGGACAGTAGAGTGTAAAATTTCAACTCTACTGAGTGATTTTCTTCCGTATAGTCGTGATTTTTCTGGGTAGATACATTTTTTTCTAACTTCGTTATATTATGGACTTATAGGAAGGCAAGGTGATTATCATGAAGCATGTAGCTATATTTGGTGACTCTGTTTCTAAAGGGGTTATCTATGATCAAAAGTTAAAAAGATATACAACTGGACATGGTATTGACTGGCATACCATTGAACAAAAATTAAATATAAAAATAGAAAACTATTCTAGAATGGGGGCGACGATCACCTATGGTTTTGAAAAATTAAAAAAATTTCTAGATACTAACCCAAATGTTGATACCATCGTTTTAGAATATGGTGGAAATGATTGTGATTATGATTGGGCTAAAGTTGCTGAAGTTAAATCAAAAGATTATCTTCCAAATACAACCATTAATCAGTATAGAAAAACATTACAAGAAATGGTCAAACTCATAAGAGAAAAAAATATTAAACCAATCATATTAACGTTACCTTCAATCAACGCTAAAAAATATTATAAGTGGATTGGAAGAAATGGTTTAAATATGAAAAACATTTTATATTTTTTAGGAGATGTAGAACATATTTATAGACATCATGAATTATACAATGTCACTTTACTTGAAGTCGCAAAAGCAATGGACGTTGAGACGATTGATATCAGACGCGTGTTTTTAAATAATGGTAATCCTAATCAAATGATATGTTTAGATGGTATTCATCCAACGATGTATGCCGAAGGGTTAATCGTAGAAGAAATCATAAACTATATGTTAAACACATATGGTGAATCATATAAATTACCAACACTAAATAAATTAGCATTACACTTATACCAAAAGGAGTTCTTATAATGAAAAAAATGAGCGAATCCAAAATTAGAAAACAATTAGAGAGAGTAAAAAAACAACATAAGTTTATTGCAGAATATGCAGAAAATTATGCACTTATTGAAACCGGAAGTCATGATGATTTCAATAATTATGATTTTAGATTAGAAGATAATCAAGGTAATAAACTCACACTAAGAAAAACAGTACGTGGTGATCAAATTGTTGATGTTATTTTTATTTTAAAAACAAGTAGGGGCAGATTTGTTAATGTTGATAAAACATTCAAAGAAAAAGATGTGCCTGTTAAAGTTTATTGTATGACAAGTGAAAAAGAATGGAAATTCTCATTTAATGGTGAAGTGATTAATACAGCATCAGATGATAAAAAACCTTTAACACTATCATTTAATGCAGTCTTCACATCTGAGGAACCTATTATAGATATGTTTGATTCAATTGATTCAAAAGATAAAATTGAGAAATTAAAAGCTTCATATCCTGATCAAAGACGATTGAGTCTTGCGGGGATTGCTGATCAAGTTTCATATGAGCAACAAGGGACAATTAAGGCAGAAGTTAAATTTAATGAAGAAACTATTGAACTATCATCTAAGGGTGTTAGAAAACATAATTTTGGAAAAATGAACATTCAAAACTTTCTTAAGTTTATAAACATTGCATAAATAGAAATTTTTATCACACAATTAAACATACATTTTACGTGTATGTTTTTTTTATTGTATAATATCAGTGACATAAATAGACAGGTGGGAATTTCATGCAAATCAATAAACAAAAACAAATATACATCATTTTTGTAGGATTGTTTTTAGTATTAAATGTTTTTAATACTTATTTTTTAACGACGCTATTACTCAATAAATATATCGCACCATTTCCGCATACTTTCATCGGAGAGATGACTGCAATCATCGGAAACCTAGCGGTTTTAATGATATTTGTGACACTCGGCAATCATATATTTAAACGTACAAAATATAGAATGATATATTTAACAGCGATCACATTTATATTAAATTTCTTCATATTCGCTTTTGGTGTGTTTACATTATTTTTTGGTACGGCACTTTCTGCTGAAGGTCTTATTATATTTAACAATCCAGCTGAAGGGTTTGCTTCATCCACAGTAAGAGAGATATTCCATGAATTATTTTCATACTATAGAATCGTTGTCTTTATACCGACATTTGCACTTCTAGGTGTAACCATATGGTCAAGTATTAAAAAACTAAATCAACTCAAATTAAAACCAAACATTAAACAAACAATTACTGTTGTTTTAGCAATTGCTATTTTAGGATATGTAAGTTCTTCAGTTTTTATTAGAAACTTTAGAAGAGATTTACCAGTGAAATCAACCATAGCTTCTTATGCATTACAAAACTATGGCGTTTATCCTTATTATTTAGGTGAGTTGCTAGGTATTGATTATGAAATAGATTTAGAAGGCATTTTAGAAATCGAAAACGAGAATGATTTAGCAGAAGCTTATCAAGTATATAATAAGAATCAAGAGAGTTATGTGAATTTCTTTGATGGCAAAACATATTCCAACAAACTTACTAGAGATCAAGCTGTTGAGGATTTATATGTAGATCCAAGTATCGCAGATGGCAATAACCTAAATGGCATTTTGGAAGGTAGA
This sequence comes from Acholeplasmataceae bacterium, assembly GCA_963678355.1. Classification (GTDB taxonomy): domain Bacteria; phylum Bacillota_I; class Bacilli_A; order Acholeplasmatales; family Acholeplasmataceae; genus WOFB19. Next base: position 1,542,770 of record OY782823.1, read on the forward strand.
AATCTTGTTTTAATCCATTTGGAATCTTTCAACCACTTCTTACTTGAGTTTATGGAAAAAGAAGCAGAAAAAGGCAATAATGAAGTTGTCGAAAAGGCAGTGACATTCTTTGATCACATGTTTGAACAAAGTTTTGTTTTTGAAAATATTTATAACAATGTTGGTATGGGTGTTTCATCTGATGGAGAACTATCAATCTTAACAGGACTTAATGTTACAGGTAATGAAACGCTTTATTGGAAATATTCTGATATGCCATATGAACTTCATTCATTAGTTGATTATTTTAATCAAGAAGGTTATTATACCGAGGCGATTCATGGTGACCAAGCTGAGTTTTATAATAGAGATGTCGTTTATCCAGAAATGTACGGTTTTGATGCATATTACTCAATTGATGATTTTTTAAGAGATGGATCTACAATTGAAGGAGGGTATTTATACGATATGGTTAATAACCTATATCATGTAAGTCCTTGGATTAGTGATTTTGAACTAGCTGATCATGTATCAAATTTAGGTAGATCTTTAAACCAACCATATTTCTTATTTCCAATTACGATGATGGGACATACACCTTATGACTTTGGTCCATATGAAGATGATGACTTATATCCTGATTATGAAGATGAAGTCTTAGGAGTGACTAAACGTTATATTAACTATAGTCCATATTATGCAGATATTATTAAAAGATTCTTTATTGCTGATGGCAATACAGATCAAACGTTAGACAATACAGCATACGTATTTTATAGTGATCATGGATCAGATTTAAAGAGTGGCGATGTATCTAAAATCATGGATTTGCATTATAGTAAATTACATGAGCGAAAACTACTTCAACAAATCGTATCATTTATCTATGTTCCAAGTGATGATGAATATGTTGATTATGGTGATTATCAACTTAGAAAAGGATTACTTACAGGTACACAACCTTTAGTAAGATCAGAGATAGATATTTATAGAACAATCGTTGAACTGTTTAATTTAGATGCAGAAGGCGACCTATATTTTGGTGTTAATGGATTGAGCACTGAACCGACATTTGCCTTAGAGAATAGACTAGAAGATGTTGTTACAGATCAATACTTTTATTCAATGAGAGATCAACGACAAGTCTATCCGATGTCAGAAACTGTTGATCAAAATGTTTATGATTATGTGTTAAGATATAAATTATTAAGTGATTATTTGTTATCAACAAAAGATATGCAAGGACAAATAGAGGGAGCTATTGCCGATGTTTATAGGTAAGTTGATTAAAGAGAAGTTTTATATATTTAGTATTGTTGGATATATGTTAACAACAGTTATCTCAGGTACGATACTTAGAGATGGATTGGTACTGTTTTTAACCATCAATATGTTTTTAGCCGGTGTAGCTTATGCTATATCCGTTTTGGCAAGTTATCTAAATGATAAGAAAAACAAAGTATCTATATTAATTATTTTAAGTGTGCTTTGGCTACTTTTTTTCCCAAATACTATATATATAACAACCGATTTTATTCACTTACAAAATTATGATTTCTTTATAAGCTACAACAGTATTTATGCATATACGATTAGCGATTGGTATGTTTTATTTTTAATATTTGTTGGTGCGCTCATCGGTGCTAAAATAGGGATAAAAAGCTTAAATATGATGCTTGATATTTGGCAAATAAAAAAGAATCTATATAAGATTCTAAGTATATTAGGTATATTTGTTTTATCAAGTATTGGCATATATGTTGGAAGATTTTTAAGATTAAATTCATGGGATTTTTATAGATTAGATATTATGTTAAATGGCATTGTAGAGCAGTTTTACTTCTTTATAGGATTTATTGTTATACTCACGATGATACATATTGTATACTATTTGATATTTAATAAAAAAGGCGACTCTTAATTGATATGATCCCCTTAAAGTAGACACTACAAATAATTAAAATGTAGATGTTTATAAGAAAGGGGGTCTTTTCTTTATGGGAAGACAATCAAATATTAGTAAAGAAGAAAAACTTAATATAGTTAAAGCCTATTTATCAGGTGAAATATCAATAGGAAAGAAAGCGTATGATTTAGGTGTAAGTACAACAACAATCAGAAGGTGGATATCAAGATATGAATCAATCGGAGAAAAAGCTTTTGATGATAAGCCAAGAAATAAGACATACACCAAAGTATTTAAACATAAAGTTATTGAATCTTATTTAAATGGGGAAGGATCCTATCAAGAAATCGCTAAAAAATATAAAATAACGACACCATCAATCGTTCAAAGTTGGGTCATGAAGTATAATAGACATAACGAGATAAAAACATATGAACCAAAGGGGTATGTCTATATGGCCAAAACAAGAAAAGTAAGTTATGAAGAAAAACTAGAAATCATTAAATGGACAATTGCACATAATGACGCATATAAACTGGCAGCAGAGAAATATCATACATCTTATGCACAAGTCTATAATTGGGTAAAGAAATATAGACAAGATGGTGAAGAAGGCTTATTAGATACTAGAGGCAAGCGTAAAGCTATTGAATCACTATCTGAGGTTGAGAAATTACAAAGAGAAATTAAATTATTAAAACAAAAAAATGAGCGATTAGAAATGGAAGCTGAAGTGATAAAAAAATACCAGGCGAACGAAAGGAGGGCTATTTCAACAAAATTCGCCAAGAAACCAAATACAAAACGATAAAAGAACTTCACAAAGCCAAGAACTATCCAATTTTCGTATTATGTAAGATATTAAAGATTACTCGAAGTAGTTATTATAAATGGTTAAATAGAGTAGAAACAAAGCAAGAAAAAGAAAACCATGAGATCGCACAAATCATTCTAGAGTATCATGAATTTTTTGAAGGTATCCTAGGTTATCGAAGAATGACCTATTGGATAAATAGACTTAATCAAAGAAAATATAATCAAAAACGCATAAGGAGACTTATGCGTATGATGGGTATATCTGCGGTAATTAGAAGAAAACGTAAAGGTTATAAGAAATCAACACCTGAAGTCACAGCTGAGAATGTGTTAAATCGTGAATTTAGTGCAGAAAAGTCAAATGAGAAATGGCTAACAGACGTTACAGAATTTAAAATGATAGGCACGCAAACAAAACTTTATTTAAGCGCCATTATAGATTTATATGACAAGCGTGTTGTCAGTTATTATATGTCTACATCCAATAACAATCAATTAGTATTTAAAACATTTGATTTAGCCATTAAATCAAACCCAAATGCTAAACCAATATTTCATAGTGATAGAGGTTATCAATACACAAGTAAAATATTTAAAAACAAACTGGAACAACAAGGTATGACTCAAAGTATGTCAAGAGTTGGAAGATGTATAGATAATGGACCCATGGAAGGTTTCTGGGGGACACTTAAAGCAGAGATGTATTATCTACATCAATTTCATGATATCAATGAACTAAAATCAAGTATTATCAAATATATCAAATTCTATAATGAACAAAGATTTCAAGCTAAGCTAAAAGGCTTAACTCCGATTGAATATCGAAATCAAGCCTTAAGTCAATTAAATATTTAATTATTTTCACTGTCTACTTGACAGGGAGCAGTTCAAATGAGCGCCTTGTTTTTTTAAAATACCCAAATGCTTAAAATAATTGATGCTGCACCAACGATTAAACAATAGATTGAAAAATAGATAAGATTTCTAACTTTAACGAATTGATATAGCACTCTAACAGATAACAAACTGAATACAAAACTCATGATAAATGCTAAACCATATCCTAGATAATCAATTGCTTCCGCTGCACTTGCTGCTTCATAGAATCCTAGAAACATCACAGGCACAGATACGATAATATAACTTAAGAAAGAAAACTTTAAGACTTTCTTTAATTCAATCTTTTGTGTAAGACCACCAATCATTGTTATGCCACTTCTAGAGATGCCTGGAAGAATACCAAAGGCTTGAAAAGCACCAATAACAAGTGCGTTACGCCATGAGATATCACGATGCCATTGAGCGTTTCTAGTATAGAATACATAAAATAATAGAGCACCAGTAACAAGTAGAGAAAAACCTACAGTTAATAGATCGTCTGGTAATAAGTCTCTTCCAAAAAATCCTACGATTCCAATTGGAATGACTGCGATTAACAACTTAACAACATACATGAAATCTTCTTTAAACAAATCATCTCGTTTAAATACAAACTTCCATGTACCTGAAATTAATGCACCGATATCTTTTCTAAAATAAAATAATAATGCTAAGAACGATCCTGTATTTGTGACCATTAAAAAAATAGTTAGGTGGGATAAATCCATACCTAAAATATTACTAAAGATTGTTAAGTGCCCAGAACTTGAAACAGGGAAAATTTCTGTAACACCTTGAATAATACCTAAAACAATATATTTTATAATTTCTATTACTCTGTCCATATCATCACCATAAATATTATAGCATAGAAAATATGGCTTTTTATGTTAAAATATCATTAAGGTTAAATGAGATAATAACAAAGAAAAGAGATACTTATGAAATCAATCATCAAAGTTATTAAAGGCGGTCTCATTGGTATAGGAAACATTCTTCCTGGGATTAGTGGATCAATGATTGCCGTTATTTTAAACATCTATCAAGAATTAATTGATGCACTAAATAACATATTCACCCATCCCGTTAAGGCGGTTAAGAGTGTTTGGCAGTATATTGTTGGCGCAATCTTAGGTATTTTATTAGGATTATTGGTTGTGAGTTATTTATTAGATATCATACCACTTCCAATTACTTTATTATTCGTAGGCTTTATTATTGGTGCGATTCCTACACTTTATAAACAGTTTAGAGGTACAACCGTTAAATGGCATCACATCGTCGTTTTCTTAGCGGCAGCAGTGATGATGCTAAGTGTCATTTTCTTGCCAGAGAACACGAGTGAAGTGCATGGTTTTTGGTATCATGTATCAGTTGTTTTTGTTGGTGTAATCTATGCAATCGCAATGATTATTCCTGGGTTATCAGGAGCAACCATGTTGATGGCATTTGGGTTCTACGATATTTTATTAGAAATGGTTGATAGTATTTCTACAGTGGTCTCCTCAGGCGATATTGGTGCTGGTGTTTCACAATTACCAGTCTTGTTATTACTTATTTTAGGTGCAGCTATAGGACTTGTAGTGATGGGTAAAATTATGGCTATCTTTATGAAAAGATTTCCAAAGCATTTTATTGTCGCGGTTTTAGGTATCGTGGTTGTCTCACCGATTAATATATTAGTTTTATTACAAAGAGATACAGTTGGCAATGTTTACGCTAAGCCATGGTATATCTATTTAATTAGTTTAGTTGCATTTATTATTGGTATATATGCAACATTAAAACTTGCAAACGGACAAAAGAAAACGGAAGGGGAAACATTAAATGATTAAAAAAGCAGTCATCCCAGCAGCGGGATATGGTACAAGATTTTTACCAGTTACAAAAGCATTACCAAAGGAGATGCTACCAATCATTGATAGACCTACATTAGAATACATTGTAGAAGAAGCTATCCAAAGTGGTATTACAGATATTTTATTAGTGGTCAGTGGAAATAAAAATTCTATCGTTGATTATTTTGATAGAAACTTAGAATTAGAATATACATTAAAAGAAAGAAATAAAACTTATGAATATGGCTTAATCACCAATATTGCTGTTGGTGCTAATATATATTTCATAAGACAAAAAGAACAATTAGGATTAGGACATGCCGTACTCCAAGCAGAAACATTTGTTGGATCAGACGATTTTGCTGTATTGCTTGGTGATGATGTTTATGTTAATGATGAAAATCCTGCAACTAAACAAATGATAGAAGCTTACAACCAAGTTAAAAGTTCTATTTTAGGCACAATTGAAGTGTCTTATGAAGATACACAAAAATACGGTATTTGTAATCCTGTAAAACAATCAAACGACCAATTAAAAGAATTAAAAAGTGTTGTTGAAAAACCAAACCCAGAAGATGCACCTTCAAGAAGTGCAATCGGTGGACGTTACATTTTAACTTCTACAATATTTAAATATCTTAAGAATCAAGAAAAAGGAAAAGGAAACGAAATCCAATTAACTGATGCAATCTTAAGATTAATGGCAGAAGAAAAAGTATACAGTTTTGATGTTGATGCTAGACGCTATGATGTTGGTAAAAAAATTGATTACATTGAAGCAATCATCGACTTTGGTTTAAAACGTGATGATTTAAAAGAAGAATTAAAAGAATTATTAGCTAAGAAAGTGAAGTAATTGCTTTACTTTTAAGCAATAGAAATTTATAATATAGGTAACACGAAGAAGGAAATAAGTAGTTAATGAATTTATTTAGAGAGAACACGGTTGGTGGAAGTGTTTTAAAGGAATTAACGAAATCTATTCCCAAGTGATGCTAATCACATCCGCATGTCAGCGTTAAAGACTTTGATGAGGGCTAGAAGAAATTCTAGAACTAAGGTGGTACCGCGAAATTTTCGTCCTTAGACAAATGTCTAGGGACTTTTTTATTTTATTGGAGGATATGAAAATGTTAGATTTAAAATTTGTTGTAGATAACATAGATGAAGTTATCAAAAAACTAGAAACAAGACAAGGTGATTTTTCTTATTTAAGAGAACTTGTTGATTTACAAGAAAAGAGAAAACAAACCATCTTAGATGTTGAAGCTTTAAAGGCTAAAAGAAATGAAACATCTAAAAAAATTGGTGAGTTAAAAAGAAATAAACAAGATGCTTCAGAAGTTTTAAAAGAAGTTGCTACGATTGGTGATGATATTAAAGCACTTGATGAAAAATTAAAAGATACTGAAATGAAAATTAAAGATATCTTAGATGTTACACCAAATATTCCAAGTGAATCTACACCAGTAGGTAAGGATGAAAACGATAATGTAGAAGTTAAACATGTCGGAGAACCACGCGTGTTTGATTTTCCTATAAAAGATCATGTTGAATTAGCGCAAAACCTAGATATCCTAGATTTTGAGAGAGCTGCTAAAGTTACAGGTACTAGATTTGTCTATGATAAAGGATTAGGTGCTAGACTTGAAAGATCTTTAATTCAATTTATGATGGATATGCACGCATTTGAGCATGGCTATACAGAAATTATTCCACCTTATATTATCAATGGTGACAGTATGTATGGTACAGGACAATTTCCTAAATTTAAAGAAGATGCATTTAAGTTAGAACTTGCTGATCAAGATTATTATTTAAATCCAACAGCTGAAGTACCTACAATTAATATGTATCGTAATGAAATATTAGATGGTAATGATTTAACTATGAAATTTTGTGCATACTCAACAGCATTTAGATCTGAAGCAGGATCTGCTGGTAGAGACACAAAAGGTATTTTAAGACAACACCAATTTCATAAAGTTGAATTAATTAAATTTACGAAACCAGAAGATTCTTATGATGAACTTGAAAAGATGTTATTAAATTCTGAAGAAGTGTTAAAACGCTTAGAGTTACCTTATCGTGTTGTTGCATTATCAACAGGTGATGTAGGTTTTGGTGCTGCTAAAACTTACGACATTGAAGTATGGTTACCTGGACAAGATAAATATAGAGAAATCGGATCTATTTCTAATGATGAAGATTTCCAAGCAAGACGCGCAAACATTCGTTTTAAACGTACTAAAGATGCTAAGACTGAATATGTACATACATTGAATGGATCAGGACTTGCAGTTGGTAGAACAATGATTGCAATCATTGAAAACTACCAAAATGCTGATGGAACAATCACTGTACCAAAAGCTTTAGTACCTTATATGAGAGTTGAAGTCATTAAATAACACAATTTCACACGAGATATACATAGACATCACATACTTATTTTGTATACTATAGGTACTTCATTTTTTCTCTCGTTTTATCTCAATATGATATAATAAGTGTGCGAAAGCACGCTTATTTTATTAATAAAAAGGTGGTTTAGTATGAAAATATATTATGTAGAAGACGAAAAAGACTTAGCGGAAATTATTAGAAAATATTTAACACGTGAAGGATTTGAAACTGTTGTTTTCCATGATGGTGAAACAGCGATGGAACATATTCATGATGAAGTTGATCTATGGATTTTAGATATTATGCTTACGGGAGAAATTAACGGGTATGATTTAATCAAGGCGATTAAAGAAAGAGAAGATTCTCCTTCTGTTATATTCACATCAGCAAGAGATCAAGACCTAGATAAAATTATGGGGTTAGAACTTGGTAGTGATGATTATTTAGCTAAACCTTATTCTCCAAGAGAATTAATTCTAAGAGTTAAAGCAGTGCTCAGACGTTCTCAACAAGCACAATCAAGTGAAATGATTCACTATGATCCTTATGAAATCAATTTAACAAAACGAGAAATTAAATTTAACGGTGAATTAATTGAATTAACAAATAAAGAGTTTGAATTACTTTTATTCTTCTTGAAAAATATCAATGTAGCTTTTGCTAGAGAAGATATTTTAAAACATGTATGGGGCGAAAATTACTATGGTAGCGATCGTGTCGTTGACGACTTATTAAGACGTCTTCGTCATAAGATGCCAGAGTTAAAAATTGAAACAATTTACGGGTATGGATATAGATTATTATGAAAAAAATGAAACTTGCAACACAAATCAATATTATTTTTACGGTTGTGACGTTGTTGTCAAGTCTCATTTTTCTTATTGCTATTAATCGCGTTTTTGCGGAATCTAGACAAAGTCAAAACATTGACCAGTTAAGTGTTTTCTTTGAAGAAGTTTTAACTGAGGGAAATTTGGCTGAAAGTGAATATAATGGATATGTGATTTATGAAAATGGGTTTGTAACCTATTCTGAATATAATAATTTTGAATCAATTGATAATGTTTTTGATGTAGATAGTCTATTTGACTATTACTTTAGAAATTGGAGACCTACTGTAGTATTTAGTGGCGTTCAACAAAAAATGGAAGAAGTTACTGTAGATAAAGAGACATATTATTTTATGATGGAAATCACAAGAAATAGAGTTTCTATTGTATTTACAGGTAATGACTATGTAGAACTTTCAACCAATCAGTTTTCAGCATTGCTTCAAATTAGTTTTATCGCGTTAATTTTATTAGGTAATGTGATTATTCTTACATGGTCAAGAGTTACGGTTGATAGGGTTAGAAAACTCCAAAGTGATGTTGGTAGACTTGTGAAGACCAATTACCAGGAGCCTATTGAAATTACCGGTCATGATGAAATTACAGATCTTGCATTAGCGATTGAAAAAATGCGTAGAGAAGTTGAAATCAGCGATAAGACAAAACGTGAGATGTTACAAAACGTTTCACATGATTTTAAAACACCGATTGCAGTTATTAAATCTTATGCAGAAGCGATTGCTGATGGTATATCGGATCCTGAAGAAGCAGATATTATCGTAAAACAAGTTGATTTATTAAACCAAAAAGTTAGACAATTATTAGAATATAATAAATTAGAATATCTAAAAGATCCTGATGAATTTGAAATGGTATCAATTAAAGATGTTATTCAAAACATCGTTAATGCACAAAAGTATCGTTCTAATATCAAGTTTGAAACTGACTTGGACGATTCAAAATATTTTGGTGTTCAGGAAAATTTTACAAATATGTTTTCAAACATTGTAGATAACGCATTAAGATATGCAGAAACAACCATTAAGATTACACTAAAAAATAAAAAACTCACCTTCTATAACGATGGCGAGCCGATTAGTGAAAAATTTATTGATCGTATGTTTAAGCCTTATGAAAAAGGACACAAAGGTCAATTTGGATTAGGCATGAGCATTGTTCAAAAAACATGTGAACATTTTAATTTATCATTATCAGTGAGAAATGTAGATAACGGTGTTGAATTTACGATAGAGCCTTTTTAATTAAAAGGGCTCTTTTTTCATATTCATCTTGTGATAAATCATTCATATGATTTTGAAATTTGAATGTCACATCTGATTTTTCATATCTTGGTATGATATGGATGTGGAAATGGAAAACAGTTTGACCAGCAACTTCATTAGTGTTATTTAAAATGTTTAATCCATCAGGGTTTAAACTTTCTTTAATGGCTAGTGATACTTTTTGAGTAACAACCATCACTTTAGACAATAGGTCTTGTGGCATTTCATAAATATTTTTATAAGCTTTCTTTGGAACGACTAAAGTATGACCTTTAGTTGCCTGAGAAATATCTAAAAATGAAATTACATCTTCATCTTCATAAACGATATAAGCAGGGATTTCGCGTGCGATAATTTTTTCAAAAATTGTCATATTTTTAACCTTCTTTCATGGCCTTATTGTAACATATTTTAATTGAATTAAATATGATTAAATGCTATAATATTGGCGTATATAGGAGGAATTATATCATGAAAAAAATACCAGTAGGAATTTCTGGTCGTCATCTCCATGTAACAAGAGAAGATTTAGACACATTATTTGGTAAGGGTTATGAACTTACACCATTAAAAGAATTAAGCCAACCTGGGCAATACGCAGCTGAAGAAAAAGTAGACGTAATTAGTCCAAATGGTAGAGAATTAAAAGGTGTACGTATCTTAGGTCCAGTGAGATCAGCATCTCAAGTTGAGATTTCTAAGAGCGACGCTATTAGAGGTAAATTTGTTGCACCTGTTCGTTCATCAGGTGATGTTAAGGGATCTGGTCCTGCAACATTAGTTGGCCCTAAGGGCACTGTTGAATTATCTGAAGGTGTTATTATTGCAGATCGTCACATTCATTTCAACGAAGAACAAGCTAAAGAATTTGGCGTTGTCAACGGACAAAAAGTAAGTCTTAAAGTTTCAGGTGAAAAACCTGGTATCTTAGGTAATGTATTATGCCGTGTTAGTTCAAAATATGAATTAGATTGTCATTTAGATACTGATGATGGTAGTGCATTTATGTTATCGACAGGTGACGAAGTAGAACTAGTTAAATCTTACACAATTAACGAATAAGTGCCTGATAGGCACTTTTTTGGCTTTTGGAGGGCATATGATAAAACTCGAAAGACAACAAGTCTTAAAAGATCCAATTTATGGATATATTCACATCGATTATAAGGTGATTAAGGATGTATTAAACACCGCTTTATTTCAAAGATTAAGAAGAGTTAAACAGCTTAGTGGCGTACAAATGGTATTCCATGGTGCTGAGCACTCAAGATTTAGTCATTCATTAGGTGTTTATGAAGTTGCTAATCGTTTTTTAAGTGTGCCTGACATTGATCAAACACTCAGCGAGAGAGAAAAAGGACTTTTACTCTCTACTGCAATGGTTCATGACATTGGTCATGGCGCATATTCACATGCATTTGAAGATATCGTAGGAACGAATCACGAACAAATTGGTGCAAGATTGATTTTAGAAGATAGCGAATTGCGCGGTGTCTTTGATCAAGTTGATGAAAATTTTGCACAAGATGTCGCCGATATTTTATTAAAGAAAAAAAGATTTCCTTTAATTGAACATTTAGTATCTAGTCAGTTAGATGCTGATCGTCTGGATTATCTTGAACGAGATGCGTATTTCACAGGTACGGCATATGGACATATCGATCTTGATAGAATCATAAGAGTATGCCAAATCAAAGATCATAAAATAGTTTTTAAAGCAAGTGGCATCGGCGCGATTGAAAACTATTTGATAAGTCGTTATCACATGTACTGGCAAGTGTATTATCATCCAGTATCAAGAGCATATGAAACGATATTAGAAAAGATATATCAACGCATTAAACAATTATGCTTAGAAAATTATCCATTTAAATCAAATATCATTCCTTTAATGAGTGTCATTCATGATCCAACGGATTTGAAGCATTATGTGATGATTGATGATTTTTATATGAATGGTTTAATTGCAAGTTTTGTTCATAGCGATGATGAAATACTTAAAAATTTATCAACAGATTTCTTGAATCGTCATATTTGGTCATATATTGATGATACAAAAGAAAACAAGAAACAAATTGATCTTATTAAATCACAGTACACAGAAGAACAACTTAAATTTTATACAGCAGAGAAAACTGTATCAAATTTAACTTATACAGATGGTGGGAAGAAATTTGGAGATAAAATTTATATTTTAGAACCAAACGGAGATATTGTTACACTAAAAGAAGCATCACAAATTATTAAAAGTTTAGTAGAATCAGGGAAACGAAACGACCCTAAATTCTTTTATCGAGCAATATGAGACATAAGATTTTTGTCGTTGAGGGGAAAAATGATGCATCAAGATTATATCAAATCTTAGGTGATGTAAAAGTAGTAACAACCAATGGTAGTGAAATTAGTGATGAAACAATAGATTTATTAAAAGAACTGGATAAAACACATGACATGATCTTATTTCTAGATCCTGATTATCCAGGAGATCGCATTAGATCTAAGATAGAAAAAGAATTAACACATGTGGCGCATGCTCATATACTAAAAAAACATGCGATTAGTAAAAATAGAAAAAAGGTAGGTATTGAACATGCCTCTAAAGAAATCATTTTAGAAGCTCTTTCTCATATTCAATATCAACAAACAGATATTCAAAGTGATATAGATATATCATTTTTATATGATGTAGGATTGATAGGTCAAACCTACAGTAAAAAATTAAGAGAAGATATCTCCAAATATATGCATTTAGGTCATGTTAATGGTAAAACATTACTACATCGATTAAAGATGTTTGGATATCTTCAAAAAGATGTCATTGAGGTATTACATGCAACATCAAGCTAAAAAGAAATTTGGACAAAACTTTCTAACAGATAGAAATCTATTAGAAAAGATTGTAAGACTATCCAATATTAAAAATCAACATGTCATAGAAATTGGGCCAGGGCGAGGAGCATTGACTGAGTTTTTAGCACGCGATGCAAAAGACGTTGTTGCATATGAGATAGATACAACACTAAAACCTATTTTAAATAAAATAAAAGCGGCAAATGACAACTTAACAATTATCTATGAAGATTTTATGAAAATTGATTTAGACATAAAAGAAGAGACTCATATTGTAGCAAATGTTCCTTATTATATAACAACACCAATCATTTTTAAATTCTTAGAAACAACGAATTTAAAATCAGCAACGATCATGATTCAAAAAGAAGTTGCAGAGCGTATTAATGCTAAACCTAATCAAAAACAATATAATAACCTATCCGTTTTAATTCAATATTTTGCAGAGGTTGAAAAACTTATGGACGTTAAAAGACATATGTTTAATCCTGCGCCTAATGTAGATAGCATCGTGATTAAAATCACTAAGCGAGATCAGAGAATGCTTGAAGCAAAAGATGAAGAACAATTTATCAAACTCATCAGATTAGCATTTACACAAAAACGTAAAACGCTAGTTAACAATCTTTCGCTTTATCCCGAAGTTACTAAGAGTGATGTTATAGAGTTCTTAAAATCGTTAGGCTTTGATGAACGTATCAGAGCAGAACAACTTTCTATAGAAGATTTCGTTAGACTTTCTAAGGAGTGGAATCTATGATTACGGAAAAAGCGTATGCTAAGATCAATTTAGCATTAGAAGTTGTCGGTAAAAGAGAAGATGGATATCATGAATTAAAAATGATTATGATACCCATTGAACTTCATGATACACTTGTCTTTGAAGATTCAGATGAGACACAATTAGACAGTAATGTTTATATTAAAAATAATGCGATTATAAAAACTGTTGAATATATGAAAAACAAATATAAAATCGATAGAGATGTAAAGATATTATTAGATAAAAACATACCAATTGGCGCAGGTCTTGGTGGTGGTTCTGCTGATATATCTGCAACGCTTAGAGGCCTTAATAAATTATGGTCTTTAGGGTTGTCGTTAAAAGATTTAGAAGAGGATGCAAATAACCTAGGATCTGACACATTATTTTGTTTATATAACAAGCCTGCATATGTTTATGGAAGAGGCGACAAGATAGAATTTTTAAACGCATTAGATATCAAAGAAGTTTATTTATTCAATCCAGGTATTGAAGTCTCTACAAAAAAAATATTTGAGGCATATGTGCCAGAAGAAAAGTCCAATCATTTTGATGAAATTCTTGATTTTTATCGAAAAAATGAGATGAAAAAGTTCTTTGAAAACACGTATAATGACTTAAAGAAAACTGCATGTTTCATATATAAAAAGTTAGAAAAATACGAAAAAAAATTAAAAAATATCGATAAAAACGCATACATGAGCGGAAGCGGTTCTACCTTCTTTTTTATAAAAAATGATGAAGGAAATGAAGATTTCTATAAAAAAATCAAAAAAATCAACTTAAAATACATAAAAACAAGCCCAAAAGCGGTCTAATTCTTTAATAATATATACCAATATGCTATAATTTAAGTAAGTTAACAGATAACAAATAGCGTCTTGGAGGGCCAAATGAAAATTACAGATGTAAGGGTTAAAATCGTTCATAGCGAAAGTAGATTAAGGGGAGTGGCTACGATAACTTTTGATGAAAGTTTCGTCGTCCACGATATTAGAATTATTGAAGGTGAAAATGGTTTGTTTGTAGCAATGCCAAGTAAAAAAACACCTAATGGAACATTTAGAGATATTGCACATCCAATCCATGGTGATATGAGAAAAATGATTGAAGATGCAATTGCTGCTGAATATAAAGTAGAATTAAAAAATACTGAAAACGCAGAAGCATAATTTAAATGAAAATATAAAGCTCTTTTTAGGGGCTTTTTATTTTGATAAAAAAGGTTAAAAAATTCAAGTTTCTGCATTTAAAAATATGTAAAATCATGTATAATGAAAGTAGTAATAATGAGGAGCGTAATTATGTCAGTAGTAAATGGAAAAAAAGTTAAGTTATTTGCATTAAATTCCAATAAACCATTAGCGGAAAAAGTTGCAAAAGCGGCGGGGATTGAAATTAGTAATGTGGAAGTTCTTAGATTTGCTGATGGAGAAACATCTGTAAATATTGAACACAGTGTTCGTGGGCATCACGTATTTGTGATTCAATCAACATCAAATCCAGCAAATGATCATTTAATGGAATTGTTAATTTTTGCAGATTCTGTTAGACGTGCATCTGCAAAATCAGTAACAGTGATTATGCCTTATTTTGGATATTCTAGACAAGATAGAAAATCTAAATCAAGACAGCCAATCACAGCTAAACTTATCGCGGATATGTTAACAGCAGCAGGTATTGATAGAATTATTAGTATTGATTTACATGCAGCCCAAATCCAAGGATTCTTTAATATCCCGATTGATAATTTCCCAGCTGGTCCATTGCTAGCAGATTATTTTATACATGATAAGAAATTAAAAAACGAAAACACTGTTATTGTTTCACCAGACCATGGTGGTGTAACAAGAGCTAGAGGTTTTGCTAAAGCATTTGATGCACCTCTTGCTATTATTGATAAGAGAAGACCCGAACCTAATAAAGCAGTTGTACAAAACATCATTGGTAATGTAGAAGGTAAAATTGCAATTATGATTGATGATATTATTGATACTGCAGGTACACTTTGTGCTGGTGCACAAGCGTTAATTGATGCAGGGGCTAAAGCAGTTTATGCAGCAGCAACTCATCCAGTATTTTCTAGAAATGCTGTTGAACGTATTGAAAACTCAGTGATTTCAGAAGTGGTTGTTACGGATACAATTCAATTACCTAAAGATTGTAAATCAACTAAGATTCACCAAGTTTCAATTGGGCCATTATTAGGACAATCTATCTTACACGTTATTAAAGACGAACCAATTAGCCAAATCTTCGACCAAATCCAACACGAAGAGGAAGTTTAATGAAATTATTCGTAGGTCTTGGCAATCCGGGTAAGAAATACGCGTTTACAAGACACAACGTTGGTTTTATGGTTATTGATACATTTGCAAATAGAAATCAGTTAAGTTTCAAGTATGAATCTAAATTTGATGCAGAGATTGCAATGTTCACTCAAAACCAAGAAAAAATATTATTATGCAAACCATCAACATTTATGAATCTTTCTGGCGATGCAATATCAAAAATTATGCATTATTATGATATTGATATAGAAGATGTATTTGTATTTGTCGATGATATTAATTTGGAAGTTGGAAGATTACGCTTAAGAGAAAAAGGTGGCCATGGCGGACACAATGGTTTAAGGGACATTATTCAAAAAACACAAACAAGAGATTTTAAACGTATTCGCATCGGTATTGGTGAGAATACACAAAAAAGATTAGATCACTATGTATTAGGTGAATTTTCAAAAAATGAAATCATCACAATAAAATTAGCAGCTGATCGATGTGTTGAGATGATTGATGATGTCATTAGCGGCAAGAGTTATTTAGATATAATGACGAAATTTAACACCCAAACATAGGTTTGGGTTTTAATTTATTATGGAGGCAATATGATTGATTTATTAAAATTGCATCCTGGCTTTTTAGAAGATAAAAAAACAGTTTATTTAAAACATAGCCATGATATATATGATGTTTATATGATTACAAAATTGTTTCATGAAGTCAATGAAACGATTTTTGTCGTATGTCCAAATTTATATGAGGCTCAAAAATACTATGATTTATTTAATCAAACCAATCATTACGATGACGTTTTATTTTATCCATCAGATGAAATTTTGACATTTATGATGGCACTAGGAAGTCCAGAGTTTAAAAGTGAGAGACTATTTACATTAAAACAATTAATGACTAAAAAACCATTTATTGTGATTCTTACGCAACAAGGTCTTGCGCAAAGACAGTTAACACCTAAAGATTATGAAGCAAGTGTTAAATTGTTAAAACAAGGTGAAGAAACGTCTCTAGAAGATTTAGTAAAGTTTTTAGTATATAGCGGTTACGATAGAGTTTATACTGTTGAAAAACCAGGAGAATTTAGCGTTAGAGGACATATTGTTGATATATATTCTCTAAATCATGAACATCCATTTAGACTGGATTTTTTTGGTGATGAAATTGATGAAATTAAATTCTTCTATGTAGATACACAAAGAAGTTTCGAAAAAATTAATGAAATAGAAATTGCACCAATGCACGAACTTTTCTATACTGATGAGATGAGAGATAGTGCATTAAGAAAGATTAGAAAACATTTTGAAAAATATACGTTAACCGAAAAAGAGTTAAAGAAATATGAAGAAGATATTTTGAGCATTGAAGAGCGATCACATCTTGATGGTATGGGTATGTATATTCCGTTTTTTAATCAAGAAAAAACAACAGTGCTTGATTTTTCTAAGACACATAGACTTGTTTATATTGATGTTGAAAAGATGGTAATTAATGAAGAACAAGCGATTGAAGATTTAAATACATATGCAACGACCATGAATGGACGTGCATTTTTAGATATACCTATAAGAGTTGATTTTAGTGAACTCATGAGTTTAACACATATCGATATTGATCATTTAGGATTTAATAAAGATAAAGGTGTTGATTTAAAGGTTAGTCAAATTAATGAGTATCAAGGTAATCTTTCTCTTTTCTATCACGACATGGTGACTTACGCAAAAGATTATCGTATTTTCATATTAGCTAAAACACAAGCTTATGCAATGGAAATCCGCTCTTTTTTAAGAAATCAAGGTGAGGCTATATATAACGAAGTAGAAAGTCATCCTGGATTCTATATTCTTGATAAAGAAGGACATGGATCGTTTATTGCACATCAAGAAAAAGTTGTTTTAATCGATGAGGTTCAGATTTTTACGAAACGTATTCGAAAAGCAATCAAATATAGAAGTGTACTTAATCAATCAACTAAAATTAGAACAACCGATGATCTAATGATTGGTGATTATGTTGTTCATTACGATTATGGTATTGGTAGATATGTAGGTTTAGAAACCATGGAATTATCAGGTGAAAAAAGAGATTATTTAAAAATCATCTATGCAGGCGAAGAATCTCTATATGTACCTATGGACCAAATTGATATGGTTTTAAAATATGCATCACACGACGGTATTACACCTAAACTTTCTAAAATGGGTGGTAAGACTTGGACGAAGACTAAAGCTAGTGTTCGTATGAAGATTAAAGATTTATCTGATAGACTTATAAAACTATATGCAACTAGAGAACAAACAAAAGGGTTCCAATTTAGCGACGACAATGAGATGCAAGCACAATTTGAAAGAGACTTTTTATATGAGCCGACAAGAGATCAGGTTAAAGCAGTTTTAGAAACTAAAGGTGATATGCAATCCGATCGTCCTATGGATCGTTTAATTTGTGGTGATGTAGGCTTTGGTAAAACCGAAGTTGCTATGCGTGCAGCTTTTAAAGCAGTGTTAAATCAAAAACAAGTACTTTATTTAGTACCAACAACTGTTTTAGCAAGACAACATTTTTATACGTTTAAAGAACGCTTTGAAAAATATGGTGCGAATATCGCCTTGATGAGCCGTTTCGTTACTGTAAAACAACAAAATGATACAATCAAACGTTTAGAAAAAGGATATGTTGATGTTGTCATTGGAACACACCGCCTATTATCAAAAGATATTAAATTTCACGATTTAGGATTACTTATTATTGATGAAGAACAACGCTTTGGTGTTGAGGCTAAAGAAAGAATTCGTGAAATCAAACAAAACGTTGATACCTTAACACTTTCTGCAACACCAATTCCAAGAACATTACAAATGTCACTACTTGGACTAAAAGATTTATCAATGATTGAAACGCCACCAATGAATCGTTATCCAGTTCAGACTTATGTTGTTGAACGACATGATGCATTAATTAAAGAAGCAATCACAAGAGAGATTGCACGCGGTGGACAAATATTTTATTTATTTAATAAAGTGCAAGGCATGGAGGGCATGGTCAAAAGACTTCAAAAATTAGTACCTGATGCACGCATAAGTTTCGCTCATGGAAAGATGAATAGACAAGAATTAGAAAATACCCTAAGTGATTTTATTGAACATGAATTTGACGTTTTAGTTTCTACAACCATTATTGAAACAGGTGTTGATATTCCAAATACAAACACATTGATTATCCACGATGCGGATAAACTAGGGTTGTCTCAACTTTATCAAATAAGAGGTAGAGTTGGAAGAAGCGATCGTATCGCTTATGCCTATCTACTCTTTGATAGCAATAAAATCATTAATGAAGAAGCTCAAAAACGACTTACTGCAATTAAAGATTTTACTGCACTAGGCAGTGGATATAAAATTGCCTTAAGGGATTTATCTATTAGAGGTGCCGGCGATATTTTAGGTGCCGAACAATCTGGATTTATTGATAGTGTTGGGGTTGAACTTTATATGAAGTTATTAGAAGAAGCAATCACTGGGGAAACACTTGAAGATAAGAGACCAACGCAAGTAGATGAAATATTCGCTCCAAGACATGTCGATCAAAGTTATGTAAGTGAAGATGCTGCAAGAATTGAGATTCACAAACGCATCAGTGAGTTAAATCATATCAGCGATGTCAATGATTTAAAAGACGAACTTACCGATAGATATGGCGCTTTAGATGGAGATTTGTTATTATATATGTATGAAAAATTATTTAAAAAGCTCGCTTATAAGTTTGGTGTGCAAAAGACAATGCCAGCGGCATTTTCTACAACATTGCAGTTAACACAAGAAGCATCACAAAAACTTAATGGGCAAACGCTTTTTAGAAAAGCAAGTGCATTTGTACCAAAGATTGAACTTAAGTATGAGAGAAGACATATTTATCTAACGATGAATACAAAAGGAACAAACCAACATTGGTTATTCTTGTTTGCTAAATTCTTAGATGAATATTTAAATGATGAAAGAGAGATGAAAGACGATGTCAGTTGATATTTTACAGTTAGCCAAAGAAGCAGCAGCAAAAAAACAAACAAATCCCAATGTCATTAATGCAACTATAGGTATGTATTATGATGAAGAAGGACGCATCGGTGGCATGCCATCTGTTTTTAAAGGTTTAAAAGCATTAAATGAAGATCAAGTACTACCTTATCCTGCAGCTGATGGAGGAGAACCTTTTAAATCAAATGTCATCTCATGGGTATTGGGACAATATGAGGATAAGTTAAGAAAAGACTTATATATCTCAGCATGTGCAACACCAGGAGGAAGTGGTGCGATCACGCAAACTTTCGATTTATACGGAAAACCAGGTAATAAAGTTTTTATTTCTGATGTGCGTTGGCAATATGACAGATTCGCTAGTCGTGCACATCTATCAATTTTTGACCACAATACATTCGTTGATGGACATTTTGATATTGATAGTTTTCAATCACGTTTAGCAGCATTGTGTGAAATTCAAAAACAAGTGATTGTTATTATTAATGATCCATGTCACAATCCAACAGGCTATATTTTATCAATGTGTGAATGGAAGAAAATACTTTCTATTTTAAATCAATTTAAAGATAATGATATTGTCTTCTTATATGATATTGCATACCTAGAATTTACGAATGAAGAAGATTCAAGATTAAAACTTTCATATTTAAATGTTTTAGAAGATCACGTTATAACAATCGTTTCATTTAGCGGTTCTAAAACGTATGGTGTTTATGGTGTACGCTTAGGTGCAGCAATTGCTATATCTAAAAATGAACAAAAGATTTTAGATTATCAAAAAAATGCTGTTGCTCACGCTAGAGGTTCTTGGTCATCTACACCAACTCCTGCGATTGAACTACTAAATTATTTTTCACTTGAAGAACATCAAAATGATTTCTTAAAAGATTTGGAACATATTAAAACAAGTGTTAAAGCAAGAAGTGATTTATTTAAGAGTCAAGCAGAAGAAAATCATTTATTAACACATCCATTTGAATCAGGTTTTTATACTATCGTTTTAGCAGAGGATCCTGATTTAGCATTTAAAAAATTATTAGACCAAGATATTTACACAATTCCTATGGCAGGTGGAATTAGACTTTCTCTTTGCAGCCTACCACTTAAAGAAATTGATGGTCTAGCAGGTAGAATTAAAGAAATTCTTAAATAGAACTATGATATAATAAAAGCATAAAAGGAGCGATATTCATATGATCTGGGGACTACCTATTTGGCAATTTATTGTAGAATTTTATATTATTTTTGTGCTTGTCTTATTCACGATTAAGGTGTTGATTAGTCACAAAAAATTTATGAGTCTAGGGATTATCTATCTCCTTATTTTTGTCTTTTATCAATTTCTATTAACATTAGATGAATCTTTATTAACTGATATTTTTCAGTATTTCAGTATATATTTCCCTATCGTGATCGTGATTATTATGGCACCTGAAATAAGACGCGGACTTGATATCATTTGGAAAAAAGAACACCGCACATCGTTTATGGTTGGTAGTGATCAAACAAAACAAAATATCGTAAATGCAACTTTTGAACTAGCAAGTCAAAAGATCGGTGCTTTAATTACTATTGAAAAACATAATACACTAGACCAATTTGCAGAGCGTGCTATTCAAATGAACAGTGAAGTCTCAAAAGAATTATTAGTTAATATATTTACACCACTAACACCATTACACGATGGTGCAGTCATTATTCGTGGTGATAAAATATTATGTGCTGGTGCTTATTTTGTTTTAACTGAAAACGAAAGTTATGATAAAACAATGGGTTCTAGACATCGTGCTGGTTTAGGCATTAGCGAAATTACAGATAGTTTAACAATCTTAGTATCAGAAGAAACAGGTAATGTATCAATCGCTGTTGAAGGCATTTTATTAAAAATGAATGACCGTGAAAAGTTATCAGAATACATTAACATGTTTATGAAATAAGCGGAGGGTCTATATGAAAAAAGTATTAAAAGGTTTATTTGAACCATTCTATTATTTATATCAAAGAAAACTCTCAGATAAGATTATTTATTTTTTAAAGAAATACCCTGTTTTCCAATATCTTTTTGCATTACTAATTACAGTGGGTATTATGTATTTAGTATTAGTGGTTTATAGTTAAAAAATACGAGGGGTGGCAATGATGGTTCAACATCCAATATATCCTTTGATCATAGCAGTCTTCACACTTGTGCTTGTTGTTATGCAAAGTATTCAAAATGAAAAAGTTTTAAAATTCAGAATGGTGATTGCCTTTTTTGATTTGGCAATGACTATTTTTGTATTTTCTATATACAATCAAATGATTTTAGGTAATGATACTTATGAACAAGCATATATGATTTTTGATTTAGCGATTTATGGTATTTTCATTATTGTGATGTATGCGACATTTAAGACTTCAGTACTTAAAGCCAATCATTATCAACTTTTCGTAAAATCTATTAAAAATAGTCGATGGAATGCTTATTATGTCGTTGATAAAAAAGATAAGATCAAAGATGTTTCAGCAAGTCTATTAATAGAACTTAATATGGAAAAAGATGAAGTGATTGGTAAAAAACTTTTTAACATATTTAACCAAACGATTAGATTTACAAAATTTAATGGTTCGGATATTAATAATAGACAATTAGAAAATTACTATCTTGAATACAAAAAAAGAGCGAAAATGGGCGACCAAGAAATTCAAGAGTTATCCTTTTTAAATAGTGAGGGTGATCCGGTATTTCTTCATATGGTGATGCAACCTGTTTTTGTGATGGGTAAATATAGAGGCAGAATCTGTGTTGGTGAGAAGAAAACAGATTTTGACCTGTTAGCTGTTGAAAAAGAGTTAAATGAACGCAGTGGTGAATTAGAAAGCATTAGACATAAGTTTATCGCAACCCTAGATTTATCTGAAGAAGGTTTGTTCTATATAGATCTAGATGAGAGAAGTATTTGGGCAAGTGATCACTTAGTAGAAACGCTACATCTTCCAGGGAATTTATTAGACTTAACAGATTTTAGAAGATTAATAGATGCCGAAGACTTAAAGAAATATTTAGCGATGCTTGGTGAACTAAGCATGAATAAGAGACAATATAGCATCTCATATAGAATACTAGTTGAAGGTCGTTATTTATGGTTTAAAGAAAAAGGTATCCGCCTTTTTGAAGATCAAAACACATCAACAATTATGGGTACACTTAAGCCACAACGTACCAGACATTTTCAAGCATCTAATATTGATGAGCTTGATTTATTGAAAGATAAAAATGAATTTATGTTGCATATGCATAAATTATTTAATGATGGAAGATATTTCCAATGCATGATATTTAGATTAAAGAATATGCCTCAACTCAATGAAGAGTATGGCCGTGAAGTTGGTAATATGCTTATGGCTGAATATATCAAAAAGATGAGACTTAATTTCGTCACTGAAAGTGGCGGTATATTTAGAATTACAGGTGTAGAGTTCGCGGTTCTATTAACTGATCCAAGAAAGATTGATGTGCTTGAAAATGGTACAGCTTCAAATCCTAAGTTCTTAAATTTAGAAATGCAATACGGATCTATTCTTGCAGAACTTGAAGTTGTTGCAGGTATCGCGATTGGTGGATCTGATGCGTCTGAAGAGCATGATTTATATCAAGCTGCTATTCAAGCGATTAAGGTTTCAGAAAATCCAAAATACAGTGCTCAAATTTGTTATTATAAAGATATAAATGTATGATAAAAAAAGTCATTAGAAATCAAATGCTTGAATTAAGAAAGCAATTAGATTCTAAATTAAAAGAAAAATATGATCAAAGTCTTGTCGAAAAAATTAGACAAGACGAACATTATCAAAAAGCTAAAACAGTTGCTATTTATATGCCAATGAAATATGAATGTAACCTTTTAGATTTAACAAAAGATGATAAATTTTTTTTGATTCCTAGAATTGAAGGTGAAAATTTATCATTTGTAACCTATCATAAAGACATGGTATTAAGTAAATCATTATTTGGCACAAGTGAGCCAAATAACGATTGTTTAACATATGAAGATAAAATTGATTATATGGTTTTACCTGCCCTTGCAATATCAAAAAATAGGCATCGTATTGGTTATGGTAAAGGCTATTATGATCGATATGTAAAAGAGTTTAAACCAGTAAGAATAGTAGGAGCAATTTATCCGTTTCAAGAAGTAGAAACATTTGAACATGAAACTCATGATCAAATGTTGGATGGTTATTTTGTAGGTGAATAAAATGAATACAGCATTAATTGTCGCTGCAGGCATGGGCGTACGTTCAGGGCTTGGACAATCTAAAATTTTATTTAAAGTTAATGACAAACCAATCTTTTTATATAGCGTAGAAACGTTTTTAAAATTAGGATATAAGGTTATATTGGTTGTCTCAAAAGATGATTATGATGAGATAATACCATATGTTGATGACCAAGTTTCTCTTGTGATTGGTGGAGCAACCAGATCACAAAGTGTTCAAAATGGTTTAAAACTTGTAGACACACCTTATGTCTATATTCATGATGGAGCAAGACCTATGATATCTAAGGAAAAGATTTTAATGCTTCAAGAAAGTTTAGAGTTCATGGATGCTGTTTGTCTTTTTGAAAAAGTAACACCTGCGTTAAAATACTTTGACGGTAAACACATTGAATCTAGAAATCGATCTGAGCATTTACTTGCCCAAACACCTCAAGCGTTTTTGACAGAAAAGATTCGTTATGCTAGTTTAAGAAATGAATCATCATTCGATGATGATATTGCATTATTTCAAAACTTTTATCCAGAAGATGAAATTGGTGTTATCATTAATGATGAACCAAATACTAAACTGACTTATTACGAAGACTTTGTATATTTTAAAAAGAAAATTGAAGGTGACGTTATGAGAATAGGGCACAGTTTTGATCTACACCAGTTAGTTGAAAATAGACCACTTATTCTAGCAGGTATAAAAATTGATTATGAAAAAGGATTATTAGGACACAGTGATGCAGATGTTGTATGTCATGCCATCAGCGAAGCGTTCTTAGGATCTCTTGCATTAGGTGATTTAGGGACACATTTCCCTGATCATGATGATCAATATAAAGATATGGATTCAACCATCATATTAAAAGAGGTATATCAAAAGATTAAAGATTTAGGATATAGACTTATAAATATGGATGTGATGATCTATGCTGAAAAACCAAAATTGAATCCATACATAGAAGATATGGTTATAAATATAAGTAAGATATTAGAAGTCGATGCAAATCAAATTAGTATAAAAGCAACGACATATGAAAAAATGGATGCGATAGGACAAGGCTTAGCCATTGCCTCTGAAGCAACCCTATTAGTAAAGAAGGTATAACATGATTGTTGAAACAGAATTTGGAAATTTTGAAATATTAAAGGATTATCGCGAAGCTTTTGATTTGGTTAAATTTCAAGAGCGTTATGTGAATGTCGCATTTGACAAATATACATACATCGTTGGAGACCTATCATCAGAAAAATTAAGATTAAAAGGTTTTAATACCGATGCTAAAAGTAAAAACGGGTATAAACGCATTCCTGATTATCTTAATGAATCTTGTAGTTTTAATTGTGCATATTATATATTGAAACGCGTGAAAAAATAATAATGTGTGAAAACAATTAAATAAATTGCATGTAAATATGTTTTGATATATACTATACATGCAAAAGGAATGGTGATTATATGGATGAAACAAGAGCACAAGTGGAAAGTCTAATCACAAAAGTAAGACCTTATCTTCAAAGAGACGGTGGAGACATCGAAATTCTAAACGTAGAAGATGGTATTGTATATGTTAAAATGGTCGGCGCTTGTGATGGTTGTGTAGCACTTGATGTAACGTTAAAACAAGGTATAGAAACAATGTTACTAGAAAATGTACCCGGGGTCATTGCGGTAGTAAATGTTGATTAAATATATTTATGGGCGATGATGAAGTCGCCTTTTTGTTAGGAGAATTAGTATGAGTAGAAAAGTTGGTATTGTTGTTGATTCCACTTTTGGATTAACAGATGCATTTATTGAAAAAGAAAATATTAGTGTAGCACATTTAAATGTGATGATTGGTGAAGAAGAGTATGTTGATGGTAAGTTCGATGCGGGACTTGTTGTTAAGGCTTTAGAAAAACACATGAAGGTAAAGACGAGTCAGCCTTCCCCAGATGCATTTTTAGAAGCATACAAACATCAGCTTACAATGTATGATGAAGTTATTTGTTTAACATTATCCAAATCTTTAAGTGGCACATTTAATAGTGCTTCTTTAGCACAAACCATTTTAGATGATGATCATGTTATTGTCATTGATTCAGAAACAGCGATTAGTGGATCAGCGTATTTAACAGAAAAACTTATTGCCTATCTTGAAAAAGGACATAGTGCAAGAGAAGGTGTCGTGCTTTTAGAAGAATATAAAAATCAAGGTACACTTATCTTTACAGTTGATAACTTAAATACTTTACATGATAATGGTAGATTGAGTCGCCTTCAAGCAGCAGTTGGAAACATTTTAAAGATTAAGCCAATTTTAAGATTTAAAAGAGGTGTTTTAGATGTTGAAGCTAAAGTTAGAGGATTTTCAAAAGCATATAAGTATTTAGTAGATGAAGTTAAAAATATGATTTCACTTGGACGTAAGGCAATTGTTAGAATTGCTTATGTTGATAGAAGTGTTGAAGCTAAAGAACTACAACACGAATTATTTCAATTAGGTAAAGATGTTGATGTTCAAATTACTGGTTTAATATCTCCAGTGATTTCTGCTCATGTTGGACTAGGTGGATTAGGCATCTACTTAGCATTTGAATAAATTAAATAAATACGATGACGTAACCCCATATATATGATGATATGGGGTTATCTTTTATTATGTTGCTCGTAGAGTAACATAAAACCACCTGCTATGCGGGTGAGACCGGAAAAGCGGAAGCGTTAAATAAAAAGAATCCTCTTGATTGGTATAATGGTAATGACCAATTGCCTTACACCAATAAAATCAAGGAGGATTCTATCATCAATGTCTAAAAGAAACGATGACACTAGTAGTTTATCACATACAAAATGGAACTGCCAATATCACATAGTCTTTTGTCCGAAATACAGGAGGAAAGCAATCTATGGGAAATTAAGGTCGGACATTGGAAGGTATTTAAGACGCCTTTGTGAATACAAAGGGGTCGAGATTGTCGAAGCACACGCCATGAGTGACCACATACATATGCTCGTCAAGATACCACCAAAACTTTCAGTGAGTTCATTCATGGGATATTTGAAAGGAAAAAGCAGCTTGATCATATTTGACGAGCATGCAAATCTCAAATATAATTATGGAAACCGTCACTTCTGGTCAGAAGGATACTACGTTTCGACCGTAGGTCTAAACAAAAAGACAGTACAAAACTATATAAGAAATCAAGAACTTGAGGATCAAGTAAAAGATAAGAGAAGTCTAAAAGAGTATAAAGACCCGTTTACGGGTAAGTAAGAGTGACAAAGGCAATTGGGCAAATAAAAAGACCCTCAAATGGGGGTCGCCAGTAACTAGCCTTGTAGGCGTTGAGAAAAACCGCGCCTTGAAGACGCGGATTTTTATTTAAAAATATGTAAAACGCTTTTATTTTATTTCTTCTAAAATATACTCATAATAGATAGTAAACCTTTCAAAATTAGTGTTTATTTGTGATATAATCTATACGAGGTAATAAATATGAAAGTAAATGACCAAATCGTATGTACGGTTACGGGAATTCAGCCTTATGGTGTATTTGTAGCATATGAGGACTACGTTGGTTTAATTCATATTTCTGAAGTATCTGATCAATATGTTCAATCGCTTGAAGATATGATGTGTGTAGGTGACAAGTTAGTTGTCGCTATATTAGAAATTGATGAAGAGCATAAACGTTTAAAACTTAGTTACAAGAAAGCAAATCCCGTCCATCCAAGAATTCAAAAGATGGTTAAAATTCAAATAGGATTTCACTCTCT
This sequence comes from Acholeplasmataceae bacterium, assembly GCA_963678355.1. Taxonomy (GTDB): domain Bacteria; phylum Bacillota_I; class Bacilli_A; order Acholeplasmatales; family Acholeplasmataceae; genus WOFB19. The sequence continues at coordinate 1,570,661 of OY782823.1, forward strand.
ATCAAAAGCATTACCCTTTTGGATAGAGAAATCAAAAAAATAGAGGTGTAAAATTATGGCACAAGTTAAATTAGTGTTAGACGACGCACGTCCTTTTTTAGACGCGCAACCAGAATCATTACAAGGCAAAGTGAACGAAGTTCACAAAATGATTCATGAAAAGACAGGTAAAGGAAACGACTTTTTAGGTTGGTTAGATTTACCATTTGATTATGACAAAGAAGAATATGCAAGAGTATTAGCTTCTGCTAAAAAAATTAGAAAGCAAAGTGATGTATTAGTTGTTATTGGTATCGGTGGCTCTTATTTAGGGGCTAAAGCTGGTATTGAATTTTTAAAACAACCATTTGTTAAAGAAGACTTTGAAATTGTCTTTGCTGGAAATCAAATGTCAGGTAGCTATTTAAAACATCTAGTGGATTATCTACAAGATAAATCATTTAGTATTAATGTTATCTCTAAATCAGGGACAACAACCGAACCTGCAATTTCTTTTAGAGTTTTAAAAGATTTATTAGAATCTAAAGTTGGTAAAGAAGAAGCAAAAGAAAGAATTTACGCAACGACTGATAAAGCACGTGGTGCATTATATACAGTTGCTAAAGAAAACGGATATGAAATGTTTGTTATTCCTGATAACGTTGGTGGACGTTTTTCAGTGTTAACACCAGTTGGATTATTACCACTTGCAGCATTTGGTGCTGATACTGATCAAATGTTAAAGGGAGCACAAGATGCTCACGAACGTTTTAGCAATCCAGATTTAGCTGAAAATGAAGCATATCTTTATGCAGCAACACGCTTTATGTTATATAATCAAGCAGGTAAGAAGATTGAAATGCTTGTTGGATATGAACCAAGATTACTATTCTTAAATGAATGGTGGAAACAATTATATGGTGAATCTGAAGGTAAAGAAAACAAAGGTATCTTCGTAGCTAGTGCAGGTTTCTCAACTGATCTTCACTCTTTAGGACAATATATCCAAGAAGGTGAAAGACATTTATTTGAAACAGTTGTTAAAGTTAATGAATTAGAAGCTGATACAATTATTCCATCTGATGAAAAAGACTTAGATCAATTAAATTATATTGCTGGTAAGAAATTATCATATGTAAATGATCAAGCGTTAAAGGGCACAATGATGGCTCACAAAGATGGAAATGTTCCTAACTTATTATTAGAAATTCCTACATTAGATAGTTATACATTTGGTTACCTTGTTTATTTCTTCGAAAAAGCATGTGCAATGTCTGCTTACTTATTAGAAGTTAATCCATTTAATCAACCAGGTGTAGAAGCATATAAGAAAAATATGTTCGCATTACTTGGTAAAAAAGGATACGAAAACATTTTAAAGTAGGTTTTTAGATGAAGGTAAAGCAAACAAATAGTGTTGAAGAAACTAAATTTTTAGGTTATGAATTAGGCTTGTTGTTAAAGGGTGAAGAGCATGTCGCAATCTTATTAGATGGTGATCTTGGCTCAGGTAAAACAACGTTCACTCAAGGCTTAGCAGATGGTCTAGGGATTAAGCAAATTGTAAATTCTCCAACATTCACAATTATGAAAAAATATAGCACACCGGATAAACAAATTAATTTATACCATTTAGATCTCTACCGACTTCACGAAGCCGGTAGTGATTTTGACTTGGAAGAATATATTGACGGTCGTGGTGTGGTTGTCATTGAATGGCCATTCCAAGTGGAAGAGTTCATGCCAACTGACCATTTAAAAGTAAGTATTAAAAAAACAGGAGATTCCTCAAGAGAGTTTACGCTTGAATGTGTAGGATATCCATGTAAGAGAGCGATTGAATCTATATGAAAACTATTTTATTTGACGCATCAACATCAGTAATGTATGTTGGTTACGCTAAAGATGATGAACTCGTTGACTTTAGTATTAGAATTGCAGCTAGAGATCATGCAAAATATTTAGTCGACAGAATTGATCAAATGATAAAAAGAAATCATTTAACAATTGATGATATTGATCAAGTGGTTGTAGGTGTAGGACCTGGTTCATATACAGGACTTAGAGTTGCAGTTATGGTTGCTAAGATGATTGGCTTTTCTAAAGGTATACCAGTAAAAACAGTAAGCAGTCTATTTTTTATGACGAGCGGATATGATAAACCAGTCGCTGCATTAATTGATGCCAGAAGAGGTTATGTATTTTCTGCAGTCTTTGATAAGGGAAAAACTTTATTAGACGATGGATATCGTTTATTTAAAGATCTTCAAGAAGATGAAATTTATCAAGGTGCAGATACTATTTTTATTGATGATAGAACTTTTGAAGTATCAGCTAAGCGTATTATCGATCGAGCAACTGAGGTTGAAAACATTCACGATTTAATTCCAAACTATTTAAGAAAAACAGAAGCGGAAAATAATTATGATAAGAAACGCAACAATTGATGATATACCATCGATTATAAAAATTGAAAAGAAAGTATTTAAGGAAACTTTAGGCGAAAAATTTCTATATCAAGAAATTAACGATAATCCTTTAGCGCTATACTATGTCTATGAATTAGGACATGAGGTTATTGGTTATATAGGATTTAGATTAGATGTAGAATATGCAGAAATGATGAATTTCTGTGTCGCACCTTCTCATCAAGGAGATGGATATGGGACAAAATTACTTTCTAGTGCATTAGAAAAATTATTAAGTCTTGGTGCCAAAATCACGACTTTAGAAGTAAGAATGAGTAATATTAAAGCCCAACACATTTACGAAAAACTTGGGTTTAAACAATCACATAAGCGAAAGAAGTATTATAAAAATGAGGATGCGATTGTTTATATAAAGGAAGTGCAAATATGAGAATTTTAGCAGTTGAATCAAGCTGTGATGAAAGTAGTGTAGCAATTGTAGAAGATGGCAAAAAAGTTATCTCGCATGTTGTACTATCACAAATAGATATTCATAAATTATATGGTGGGGTTGTTCCAGAAATTGCCTCTAGAAATCATATCGTGCATATGACTAGAGTTTTTGAACAAGCCTTAAAAGAAGCAAATATGACAGCGAAAGACTTAGACTTAGTTGCTGTAACTAAAGGTCCAGGCCTTATTGGGTCACTTCTAGTTGGTATCAATGCAGCTCAAGCATTTGCGTTTGTTAATCATTTACCAATTATCGGTGTTAACCATTTAATTGGTCATATTTATGCCGCAAACATTGAAAATGAATTTAAATTACCAGCACTTGCACTACTTATTAGTGGTGGACATACTGAACTATTATATATAAAAGACCACATGGATATTAAAATGCTTGGAACAACTTTAGATGACGCCGTTGGCGAAGCATATGATAAAGTTGCAAGAACATTAGGTCTTAGTTATCCAGGTGGACCGATTGTTGATAAATTAGCCAAGGAAGGTGAGGATACATATCACCTACCAAGACCACTTATTGATGACGATTCATTTAATTTTAGTTTTTCAGGTTTAAAAAGTGCAGTTATTAATTTAGTCCACAACGAAGAACAACGTGGTCGTGAAATTAATGTTAATAACATGTGTACTGCATTTCAAAACAGTGTCATTGATGTCTTAATCAGTAAAACTAAAAAAGCTGCTGAATATTTGAATGTTAATCAAATTATCTTAGCGGGTGGGGTTGCTGCAAATCGAGGGTTAAGATCTAGAATTTTTGAAGAAATTCCGGATAAAGAAATTTTAATTCCTTCAATGAAGTATTGTACTGATAATGCTGCAATGATTGGTGCAGCTGCCTATTATCAATATCAAAAAGAAGGCGCTAAGAAACAATACCTTATCGGTGGAGAATCAACACTTTCATTTGATGTTTTAGAAAAATAATTGATGAGAAATCACTTTTGTGATTTCTTTTTTTATTTAGAATACGAATATTATTAATTATCTATATAGTTTCTATACAATTTATTTGTATTTTTAAGCATAATCTAATATGATTAAATTAACAAGGAGGAGAAAAATATGAAATTCCTTTTCAAACATTTAATTTTACCGATTTTAATTATTTTAGCGATTCCTGCAATTATACTTGCATTTATGTATAGTGATGTATCTATTCCAGTAGATGATTATGATGCATCTGGAAATATCAATCTAACAAGTATGGTTTCAGATGAAGTCGATACATTTCTAACATCACCTACAAGTGATTCTGCATTAACAATTAGTATTGAACAAGCTGATGTTAATACAATAATTAAAGATCAATTATTAGAAGGTCTTAACGCGAATTACTTAGATGGTTCAGGTGGAGATAATGATTCATATGTACTTAAAGAAGAGTATTATGGGTATCAAGGTTCATGGGTACGTTTCAAAGATGATATTGTGGAAATTGAATCTGGTGCACACGTATTTGTTGGCGGATTTACATATAGAACAAGTTTACTTATTACATTTAAACTAGATGTAAATACTGAAGAAGTGACACTAACTCTAGAGAAAGTAAATATCGGACATATTCCGTTTGCTTGGATTTTTGGCGTTGCTGATTGGGCAGTCGAAACAGCTACGGGCAATTCGATTGAAACCATGATTAACGAACAATTAAACGGTCTTGCTACATTTGATCCACAAACAAGAGAAATTAAATTTGACGTACAAGACTTAATTGACCAACAACTTGGTCAAGATAATCCTGATACTGCAAACATGGTAAATTCATTACTTACATTCTTAGGACAAAATGAATTACTAGATATTGGATTTAATGAAGGAAGTTTTGATGCATCTTTAGAATTAGGAAAACTTTTGGATGACTCAACGCCATCAGTTGTATTAGCACAAGATCAAATTCAAGATCAAGCTGATTTACAAGAAATATTACAAGCGAAAGCAACCTCTATTGCTGTTAGTGTATTAACTACTGATAGTGATCCTTTTATTGATTTAGATGAATTCACATTAAATCGAATTATGGATTATATGATGAGAGAAAACTCGAGTGCGCCTGGGGTTTTATTCTCAACACCTTTATTAGATGATTATACGGTAACTGCAGGTATGCTATATGTCAAAATGGACGATAACTTTGTTGTTAATATTCCATTAGAAATATCTGATAACAATGATCCTGCAAAAGTGTTTAACACAATTATTAAAATTGATGCGACCCCATCAATTCAAAATGAATCAGATCTAGTCATTGAACTCAATAGTTTAGTTGCTGGTGAAGTAACATTAGATGGTGAGAATATGGACGCAGTTTTAGCACTTATTGGAGAAAATGATTATATCCAAGATGGTAATATTGTTTTAGAAGACTTTGATGCTCAAATGCAACAAGCCGGTATGTCAATTAATAATGTTGAAGTACATGGATCTAATTTAAGACTATATGTTGACTTATCACAAACAGTGGATGTAGCAGCACTTCAAGATGCCGTTGGTGATGCACTTGATACACTGACTACAAATCCTGATTATGCAGATGTTGCAGATGAAGTTACAAATTTATTAGATATCGTTGATGGCACATCTACAGATGATCCAGAAGCAGCAGCTCAAGATTTAATAGATGCTATCTCTGAATTAGATGATGCGACACAACAAGCATTATTTGATGACCTCATGGCTGATTTAGAAGGTTCTGATTTCTCATTAGAAGATATTTTAGGATTAACAGCGCCATAATTAAAAAACAAATGATATAAAAGATGCGGGATGTTTGATATGATCCCCTTAAAGTAGACACTACAAATAATTAAAATGTAGATGTTTATAAGAAAGGGGGTCTTTTCTTTATGGGAAGACAATCAAATATTAGTAAAGAAGAAAAACTTAATATAATTAAAGCCTATTTATCAGGTGAAATATCAATAGGAAAGAAAGCGTATGATTTAGGTGTAAGTACAACAACAATCAGAAGGTGGATATCAAGATATGAATCAATCGGAGAAAAAGCTTTTGATGATAAGCCAAGAAATAAGACATACACCAAAGTATTTAAACATAAAGTTATTGAATCTTATTTAAATGGGGAAGGATCCTATCAAGAAATCGCTAAAAAATATAAAATAACGACACCATCAATCGTTCAAAGTTGGGTCATGAAGTATAATAGACATAACGAGATAAAAACATATGATCCAAAGGGGTATGTCTATATGGCCAAAACAAGAAAAGTAAGTTATGAAGAAAAACTAGAAATCATCAAATGGACAATTGCACATAATGACGCATATAAACTGGCAGCAGAGAAATATCATACATCTTATGCACAAGTCTATAATTGGGTAAAGAAATATAGACAAGATGGTGAAGAAGGCTTATTAGATACTAGAGGCAAGCGTAAAGCTATTGAATCACTATCTGAGGTTGAGAAATTACAAAGAGAAATTAAATTATTAAAACAAAAAAATGAGCGATTAGAAATGGAAGCTGAAGTGATAAAAAAATACCAGGCGAACGAAAGGAGGGCTATTTCAACAAAATTCGCCAAGAAACCAAATACAAAACGATAAAAGAACTTCACAAAGCCAAGAACTATCCAATTTTCGTATTATGTAAGATATTAAAGATTACTCGAAGTAGTTATTATAAATGGTTAAATAGAGTAGAAACAAAGCAAGAAAAAGAAAACCATGAGATCGCACAAATCATTCTAGAGTATCATGAATTTTTTGAAGGTATCCTAGGTTATCGAAGAATGACCTATTGGATAAATAGACTTAATCAAAGAAAATATAATCAAAAACGCATAAGGAGACTTATGCGTATGATGGGTATATCTGCGGTAATTAGAAGAAAACGTAAAGGTTATAAGAAATCAACACCTGAAGTCACAGCTGAGAATGTGTTAAATCGTGAATTTAGTGCAGAAAAGTCAAATGAGAAATGGCTAACAGACGTTACAGAATTTAAAATGATAGGCACGCAAACAAAACTTTATTTAAGCGCCATTATAGATTTATATGACAAGCGTGTTGTCAGTTATTATATGTCTACATCCAATAACAATCAATTAGTATTTAAAACATTTGATTTAGCCATTAAATCAAACCCAAATGCTAAACCAATATTTCATAGTGATAGAGGTTATCAATACACAAGTAAAATATTTAAAAACAAACTGGAACAACAAGGTATGACTCAAAGTATGTCAAGAGTTGGAAGATGTATAGATAATGGACCCATGGAAGGTTTCTGGGGGACACTTAAAGCAGAGATGTATTATCTACATCAATTTCATGATATCAATGAACTAAAATCAAGTATTATCAAATATATCAAATTCTATAATGAACAAAGATTTCAAGCTAAGCTAAAAGGCTTAACTCCGATTGAATATCGAAATCAAGCCTTAAGTCAATTAAATATTTAATTATTTTCACTGTCTACTTGACAGGGAGCAGTTCAGTTCTGCATCTTTTTTGTTTAATGACATTACTGTGATTATTTGTTAAAATAAACATATATAAATGACCTTTGATCATTAGAAATCAAGAGGTGGCATTATGGATGATTTTGTTGTTGGTTATAATAGAACAGTCATCAACAAGCAAGATGTTCTTGAAGGATATAAATTAATTAACAGAGGCGACTACATTATTAATTATTTAATTGCTTTAATTTATTTTGCGATTATTTCAATTTGTGTCATTATTATATCCATTATCCCTGTGGATGTTCAGATTATCTTACTTGCCGTTGGCATTTCATCGTTAGTGATTGTGATAGCTGCAAGAGTTCAAAAACAAACTTTAATGCATCGTGATGTAAATCAAAAATTTCAATTAAATGATGAAATGACTTTATACTTTACGTTTTATCATAAGTTTTTAAGTGTTGATATTTCAGTAGGCAATACTAATCTAGCCTATTCTATGCAATATAGCGATATAACTAAAATACATTATAATCAAGATATCGTGATGATAAGTCATATTGATCGAAGTCTTACACTTTGGTTTAATCCGTTATTTTTAAGAAATATTACAATTCATGATTTATTAGAACTCATAAAAAATGAAAATAATAACATAAAGATTATAAAGGGCTATGAAGTATAGCCCTTTTATTTATTATTTATAAATTGTGGTATATAATAGCAATACATCAATGCGTTAGCGAGGTAGGCATATGAAAAAAATATTTATCATATTGATGCTATTTACAATTTCATTTGTATTAGTATCATGTGATGTTGAATTCCATTTCAACGATACATATCAATTATCATTTGAAACTAATGGCGGTACAGAGATTGCTAGTACCTTTGTTCATGATGATTTTATGATAGAAGATTTAGAACAATATCAAACGACAAGGGATGGATATAAGTTTGATGGATGGTATACTGATGAAACATTAACTACACTATTTAGTGGCTCAATCACAGAGACGTTAACACTTTATGCAAAATGGATTAAAGTTTTCACGATTACTTTTTTAGATGATGATGGTCTAGTATTAGATGTTAGAGATGTTGAAGAAGGGACAATCCCAACTTATGAAGGAACGAGACCTTCCAAAGATAGTGAAAGTGATATATATTATATATTCTCAGGATGGTCACCTGAACTTAAAGTTGTAGAAGAAGATTACACATATGTTGCAACATACAGAATGACTACGATGGAAGAGACACCTTTTGATGGTACGGATATAGATAAAGTTTTAGGCTTTGATTTTTATAGTGAAATACCCAACTTAGATACAGCTGATTATCGTATACATGATGAAGGTACTTCAGAAAACATTGATTTAAAGATTGACGTGTATGATTGGAATGAAGCAATCGCTGATGTCTATTTAAATGAACTTAATGATATGCTTTATTTTGATGAACAAAACGATACATGGATAGCAGGTGACTACACTGTATCATTTTATGAAAATGATGAAGATTATCCGGACACGTTAGTTTATACTATATATATTTATGGAGCGGTACAAACATATCTCGATGATTGGGAAGATGTGACTGCAAGTCTTGATGCATTTTTCAATTTCCAAAGTTTTTCAAACTTGTTACCAGAAGTCTTATATACAAAACACATCAAACTTAATCAAGAAGGAAACGAAGCGATATATGACGCAAGTTCAAAGACTTACCAAGCCATTGGTGTTAGTACACTTATTAATACACTGACTTCAAAAGGGTGGAGCTTAGATACTGATTTAACAGATCAAAACGGGGAAAATGTATATACATATATTGAATCATCTAGTCGTGGATTTGCTATTTATTATACATATACGGAATTAACCATATCATTTAAACTTTGGTCATTTGAAATAGATGAAGTTACACCTTCACCTGTTACATCATTTATCAATCAAGAGACGATGAATGCATTTGAAATCAACAACTTTGGCGTCTCTGGTCTTCCTTCAGAAGGTACTTACGATGTTTTAGTCATACCGATTGAAGTGAGAAGCAGTAGACCAAACCAAGATACAAGCTTCCCTTCAAATTATTTAAGTCAATTGGAGTTAACGTTTAACGGAACGCCTTTGGAAACTGGATGGCAATCTGTCTCTAGTTTTTATACTCAAAGTAGTTATGGCAAATTGAATATGCATTTTGATATCGTTGAAAAATATACAACACTATATACAAAAAACGATTATGAAAATGATTATGGTATGGATTTAGATGAGGCAATTATTAGTGAGGCTGTTAATAATAATACATTAGATAGTCGTATTGATTATTCAAAATATGATACAAATAATGATGGTGCACTTGATTCAGTCATCTTCATTTACTCAATTGATTATGATAATGAGTTTCAAACCAATGATAATGCATGGTGGGCATGGGTATATGACACTAGGGGTTGGAGCACCGCAGTCGATGACGTTGATGGTAAGACCTTGGAATACTATATGTGGGCAAGTTATGCATTCTTAGAAGATTCAATAGATGGACTATATGGGTTAAATGTGAATGCAGAAACGTATATTCATGAATCTGGTCACTTGCTTGCAATGCCTGATTTATATTCGGGTACTCACGTGATTGGACCACTTGGTGACTTTGATATGATGGCAAGAAATAATGCTGATCATGGTCCATTCAATAAATTGATGTGGGGTTGGGTTGAACCTATATTGGCTAACCAAGGTTTATATGCATATACTATTGATGCTTATGCGACAGACGATGATGGGAAAAATAGTGTCATTATGATTCCTTATCGCCCAAGTGATTTAGCAGGTGGTAATGCATTTGCTGAGTATTTACTGATTATGTTTTATACACCTGAAGGATTATATGAAGGACATCTAAATAGTTCAACAGGGATAGAAGATGCTGGCATTGTTATATATCATGTTAATGCAGTTCAGCCACCAAACACATATTTCTGGGGAAATTACTTTGGATATAACAATGATGGCACATCAGACTTCTTAATTGAAATTCTAGAGGCAGATTTAGACCATTCATTCCCTAATGATGATATTATGTGGATCTCCGAGGACATCTATTTACCCTCATCTCCACTAACCTCAGAAGACTTACTTAGAACTGGAAATCTTGATCTTTCTAATACATACAGTTGGAGTAATGGTAATAGTATTAATGTTAGTATTGAAGTGGGAACTACAATTACAAATACAAGTGATGATGTTACTTTATATATTACAATAAGATAAAAAATAAACCCCTAATCTCATGATTGGGGGTTTTGTTTAAATGATATCCTAAGAAGTTTTAACTCAGCTTTAATTTCATCTGATACACGATAGGATTCTATAGCTTTTTGAATTGCTTTTAAGTATGCTTTAGGGCGTAATTTTTGCGTTCTCATGAAAGCTATGCCTTTATCCGGATATTTGGCTAAGATGGTTGCAAAAGCCCATCCTACGGCCATTTCCGCGTAATAGGACTCTACTCTAAGATGTTGAAGCACATGTATTGATGCATCAATATATTCATCATCTAAGAAATGGCAAAGGATCATGACTGCGACAACTCTTTGTTCAAATTCCTTGTTTGAAAACATATGTGATTTTAGAAAGTTAAAAACACGTTTTTTATGCTTTCTAGCGATTTTAAAATCCATGCATAAAGTATCATTGACTGACCATCCATGTACGAATGGAATAAACTCTTCAAAATAATTCATTGCCGCATCAATGTCCTTTATAAGGCCGATAACCATTGCTTGAAGTTGTTCTAGTTCATAACAAGAAAAATCATTTTGATCAAGAAATTCATATGGATTTTCTTTTGCTATATCTTTGGAAAGTTTTCTGAGTTGTGGAATTGTCAATCCATACATCTTTGATTGATTTGGATCTAGTTTTTCATTAAAAGCTTTCCTTTTTGGATCAGCTAGTTCAATAATTCTTTCTTTAATAGTCGATAAGTTCATTTGGATACTCCCATATATCGTTTTGTTATATATAGTATAACATGTGTTTATATTTAGTTATATAGACTCATGCTATAATAGATACAATAGAAGAAGGTGATTTTATGTGTGGAAGATTTACGCTTGCAATATCAGCAAAAGAATTATCTGAATATGTTATGGAAAAATATAAGATAAATGAATTTGCATTAAATTTAGAACTACCTAAATTCAATGTAGCTCCAGGCACACAAATCATCTCTGTTTTGCATGATAGGAAACAATTTAGAATCGGTACACTTAAATGGGGATTTGTCCCAACGTTTGCAAAAGATGATACATCATTTCAAATGATCAATGCAAAGGCGGAAACGTTATTTGATAAACCATCATTTAAGAAAGCTGCACTTTCTCAAAGATGCGTGATACTTGCAGATAGTTTTTATGAATGGGATAAGCAAGATAAGAAAGGTAATCCAAGAAGAATTGTTACAACGGATCAAAAAATATTTTCGATGGCAGGTATATGGAATACATATACTAAAGAAGATGGATCAAAGATTCATACTGTCGCAATTATAACAACAGAAGCAAATCAAATGATGTCTAAGATTCATGATAGAATGCCAGTGATACTTACTAAAAAAGGTGAGTCCCTATGGCTTGATCCAATGATAAAAAATCAAAAAGATTTGGAAAATATATTAAAACCATATCAATCAAATAAGATGAAGATGTATAAGGTTAGTAAAAAGGTTAACCAGGCTTCTTATAATTTTGAGGATGCAATTATAGAAGTTGAGTAGGAAGGAAAAGTTTTTATTTCTATAAATAGATTTTAATTTTTTATAAATTTTATATATTTTGGACAAAAGTGCCCTGTTTTTGCCATATGATATAAGCTACAATATATATAAAGGCAAGCATAGCCTAAATTAATATGACACCGTGGGAGGGTTCAAATGAAGAAAATATTTGAAGCGTTTAGTTCTTTAGAGATTAGAGATATGACCATTAGAATGAAACGTAGAGAAAAAATCATCGCGATTATTTTATTAGTCGCGATGTGTTTAAGTATGGTTCCATATCAAGCACTAGCAAAAACAGATTATGAAAGTAGTACTATAGAACAGGTAGAAGAAATCAATGATGAACATGTATATAATGTAGATGTTGATCCTAAAGATATTCCAATTATATCTGAGGATATATCAAAACGTACGGCTAATGAGAAACACTTTAGAAAAGCTGATGGAAGTTATGAAGTCGCAATCTATGATACTAATGTACATTATAAAGATGGTTATGAATGGAAAGATATTGATAACTCATTAGTGAGTACCACTAAAGATGGTAGTTATCATAATAGAGCCAATCAATTTGATATTAACTTTCCAAAGGATATATCCAAACAAGATATCAAAGTAACGATGGATGAATATCAAGTTAGTTGGAAACTTGTGGGTAGTAAAGCATCAACACTTGTAAAAGATGATAGTGAAAAAATAAAAACAAGCGAATTAGATTTAAGAGAACTTATCAATATTAGCAAGCAAGTAAAATATAGTGAAGTTATTAAAGGTGTTGATTTAGTATATAACTTAAATGGCACGAAGATTAAAGAAGAAATCGTACTTGATGCATATCAAAGCGGTTTATCGTTTAACTTTGAATATAATCTTAAAGGATTATCATTTGAACAAACAGATGAAAACATTGTGTTAGTTAATGAAATAAATGAGATTGTCTTTGTTTTTGATCCGCTTTTAATGTTTGATGACAAAGGCAATGAATCAAGTGACATTGAATATAAAATCGAAGAAACAGGGAAGAATACTTATATATTCAGTGTGATACCTAATGATGCGTGGTTACAAGATGCAGCATATCCAGTAACGATAGATCCAACAATTGATAGTAGTTCTGGTATGGGTATATTTGACACTTATATAAGCGAATGTTATCCATCATCATACTATAGTTCTACAAAGATGGTCATTGGTGATGATGGGTCAAATGGTGAGTTTAGAGGTCTTTTATATTTTAGTCTTCCGAGTGAATTGGAAGATCAAATGATTACGTATGCAAGTCTTGGATTTGTAAAACAAAGTGTTACAGAAGATGCATAAATATATATCAAAATACTCAAAGATTTTCAAGTAGTACGGTGAGATGGGGAAGTGCGCCGACATATGATAGTCGAGTCATTGATTATTATACGGTAGATACAGATACACCATTTATATTTGACATAACTGAATCGGTAAAAGAGTGGCAAGCTTCAGGCTTAACTATAGTGCCAGGGTTTACCCTAGCACTTGATGAAGGTAGCCAATCACTTAACAGTGTTTATCAAAACGGTACTATAGGTGATGAAACTAATCCAAAGATTACTATTGGTTATGAAAGTCCTAGAGGATTAAAAGATTACTGGACATATACGTCACAAGATTTAGGACCTGCAGGAACAGGTTATGTAAGTGATTATACAGGGCATTTGACATGGATGCGAAATGATTACCAATTAGCTAATGAATATATGTCATTATCACTTAATATGGTCTTTAGTCGCTTATCATCTGATAATGCAGTAAATGATGGATATGGTATTGGATGGAATACTGGATATAATCAACAAGTATTATACGATGATGATGTTGATCAATATTATCTATTAAAAGCTGACGGAGAAAAAGTGTATTTTGTTGAGCTAAATCATGAAGCCGATTACTCGGGTGTAGTTAGATATGATTGCGTGGCAGAGAATGGCTCTGGCATGGTTTTAACTTATCATACATATCAAGGTAATCTTTATGGTAATTCTACCGTGGAAACCAAAGATGAAATCAGATATACATTTCAAAGTACTATGGGTAGACTAATCAAAATCACCAATACAAAAACTAACCATTATTTAAATATATCATATTTAGATACAACCTCAATTAAAATATCACAAGTTACAGATACAGTTGGCAATAAGATTACATTTACATATGCCAACAGTAAATTAGTGAAATCCAGTTTATATTTGATTCAAAGCAGTGGTTTTAAATTAATTGAATACAAGCGATACATGTATAATTCTGATAACGAATTAACGACGGTTAATTCATATTCTAATTATGATGATAATTTAGCAACAACAATAACAAGTATGACAACGAACAATTTAAGTGAAACAGTTGAAGCCAAAAATATCCTAGACCCAATCATCATTAAGCCACCGCTTGACCCAGATCCAGATCCTAATCAAGGTTATACAAGTTCAAATAAGATTAATTATACATATGACAGTAATCATTTACTTACAAGTGTCGAAAATGATTTAAGTGAACAAAAAATAGCTTATGTATATGATTTAAATGATCGAATAACTCAAATGAGTGCCACTGATAGCGGAGCAAATATAAGTAAAATCAATATTAATTATGACAATCATCAAACAATTTACAGTGATGATTTTGGCTATACAACAACATATTTATTTGATCACTATGGGCATACGATCAATATTCAAGACAGTGATGGAAACGCTCAGTATTTTAAATATGCAGGACTATATACATTTGCTGGATATCCCAGTCAAGATTTTGACTATTCTGAGGTTATCAATAGTAATCCTAACTATTATATAGTTCATAAAATGCTTGAACAATCAGAAATGATGAATCAAACCCAAAATCCTATCTCTAATCATGGATTTGAAGAAAATGGTGGCTGGACTTATGTGAGAAATTCTGGAGAAGTTAACACAACGATAAGTGAATCAGTTTTTGGATTACAATCATTAGCAATAACAAATGATGGGTCAAATCCATATGCTACTCAATCTATATATTTAAAAGCAGGAACATATAATATCACAGGTTATATAAAGAACAGTGGAGATATGAATGGTAATTCTGGAGCATTTATTAATGTTGGTAACGTTACTCGAGTTAATGGTACTAGTGGACATGTATATAATAAAGTAAATTGGACAAAATATAGCATGTCCTTTACTATTGACACGGCTAGATCAATACAATTAAATGTATTCAATTATAGTTTATCCACAGCCTATTTTGATAATATTCAAATAACGTCAGGCTTTAAGGATACTAGGTATAATGCTGTTAATAATAGTGGATTTGAAACTGGTACAAGAAGTTGGATATTTGGAACTGGAACATCTGTAGTATCAAGTAATACAGATGAGACAAATGAAGATATTCTTGGCGAAAAAGTTGTATATATGGATGGTGATGGTGCTAATACTAAAGTGATTAAGCAAACCATATATAATGATTTTAAACAAGGTGAAACATATGTTATAGGTGGTTGGGGAAAAGCAGATACAGTACCTAATAAGAGTTACTACTATCAGGGGAATAATTTCTTTTCAATTGAAGACGACGATAGATTCTTTGGCATATATATAAATATATACTGTACACCTACTGCTCCTGGGCAAACACCGTATAATCTAAACTATTATCTACCATTTAATACGCAATTAGAAGATTGGCAATATAATATGATGTCCATTACACTTCCGGATGATGTTGGTTATATAAGAATTGAAGGAAGATTTCAAGGAGAAGGTGCAGCTTATTTCGATAATATTCAACTTTACCATGATACAATAGCAACTTCATACAATTATGATGAAGAAAATGGACGTTTGATTGAGACTACATCAGCAGAAGGAACAACGGAATGTTCATATGATGAAGAAGGTAATCTAACGGGTATAGATACTGAAGAGATAAGTACAGATATTTCATATAACAATAATAATATGGTTGAAAGTGTTGAGCAAAATAACGTTAGAGCAACCATAGAATATGATGCATCTACAAAACATGTTGTTAATCAATATGTCGGATATGATAAGGATGCAAGTACACAGGGTAAATGGTTTAAGACATCAACTAGTTATATATATCATAGTCAGTATGTTTATAGACAAACAGATGAATTTGGTAACACAACGACTTATAACTATAATGAGCATACAGGATTACTAACTGAAATCATTGATGATGAAGGGGGCAGTGTAACTTACACCTATAATGATTTAGCACAAGTTTTAGAAAAAGAATTTAGTGATGAAGTTACCTATAGCTATACCTATGATAGTAAGCATCGATTAGCAACAATCACAGTCTCTGGATTGGTGTATAGATTTAGTTATAATGATATAGATCAATTAACTAATGTTTCTATTGATGATGAAGATATTGTATTTTATGAATATGTAGAAAAAGAAAATCTTGCAGGAACAGAAAGTTATTTAACTGATCTACTTGAGAAGAAAACATATGGCAATGGTGATTACTACTATTATGAATACAATGATGAAGATATGCTTGTTAAAGTATATTTTAATAGCACGACAGTACCTATGTATCAATACGAGTATGACGCAAGCGGAAGATTGGGTGTCATATATGATTACGCAAATAACGATGTGCAATATTATTCATATGATTTAGCGGGAAAATTAGAATGTGTTAAAGATGCATCAGACAATGAGATTTATTATCGTTATGATGAACAAGGAAACTTAGCTGAATATGAATATCGTGTTAGCAATATTGAAAGAGAAGTTATGTATCATTATAATGATGTTACAGGTGAATATGACTATACATCATATATATCATCACAAGGCTACGTAGAGAAATCATATAATTATGATGATGATTCATTAAGAAGACTTCATGATATTACGTTAAGTGTAAACCATGCGAATATAATGACGATGACATATGACTATAGTGATTTATCAGTTCAACAAGGAAATGCAACAACTAGAGTTTATAAGATCACTTATGCTTTTGCAAATTCAACGGATTACTCCTATGTATATACATATGATGGCAATCAGAACATTACACAAATTAAGAAATATCAAGGAACAATTAGAATTGAGCAATATGATTATCACTATGATGAACTTAATCAACTTGTAAGAGAAGATATTTGGTTTAATGAATTAGATGATCATTCTTATGTTTATAGATATGATGATTTAGGTAATATTGTAAAAAATACTCAATATGCATATTATCAGTCACAAGATGATATTAGTGATGAAGATGATGTAGCAAGTGGAGCATATTATGATCCATATCAATTAAAAAAAGTAATGACATATAGTGGCATTACATTAACAAAGATTGATGTTTATAATAGTACTGGTCAAATAGGAGAAAGAGAATACGACTATGATGCATCTGGTAATCCTATTGATTGGATAGAATATATTGGCGATGATCATGTAAGAAATTATGAATGGAGTGGAAGAAGACTTACAGGTATTGACATTGATGGTGATCATTTATCAGATATAGAATATAAATACAACAGTAACAGCATTAGAACATATAAACGAGATGGTGATGATACATATGAATATATACTTGATGGAGATTTAGTATTAGTAGAAATACTTAACGGAGAAGCATACATTTACTATACATATGATGTAAACGATCAACTGATCAGTATGAATTATAATGGGAATGAATATTTTTATGTCTATGATTTATTAGGAAATGTTACAGGATTATTAAATGATACTGGAGATTTAGTGGTATCATATACATATGATGCATGGGGCAATATCTTAACACAATCAACAACAGTCAATGGTCTAGATCAAATCAATCCTTATCGATATCGTGGATATCGATATGATGAAGAAACAGGATATTATTACTTACAAGCAAGATACTATGATCCTACAATAGGAAGGGATATCAACGCAAAAAGTGTTAGTGAAATTATTCCAACTAGTGTTAATGGTATTAATTTATATAATTATTCAATTAATAATCCTGTTTCGGTGAATATTTATACTGAAAGAATTGCTCAAATTTATGGAACGAGTGTTGCTAGTTCAGTTGTAAATAATGGTGGAATGGTAAATGAATCAAATTCATCTAAAAATCTTAATGATTTATCAAATTTTTCTGGTGGTGTTGATACATTTTTTGGTGCAACAAGTAGATTTTTGTCTAATGTGTCTAGGAGAATTGCTCAAGCATCTAAATTGAATGAATTTGCAATCTCAATAGAAAGAGGAGGAAATTATTTAGGTACAGCTATCGTGTCGAATAGCAATGCAGCAAACGGTGGTCTATCAAATTATCTGTTAAGGTTAGCAGAGTCTGATGCTAGAATAGCTAAAGGATTAGAGAGAGCCAGTAAAGTTGCTAAAGGGATTGGTGTTGCGCTATTAGCAGTAGAAATAGGGGTATCAGCATACAACAATTTTAATAATAGTAATTTAACTGATAAGCAAAAATGGGGATATACAGGTGTAGATGCAGGGACATCTATCTTAATATTTGGATTTTCATTGTTGGGCCCCGCTGGCTTTTTGGGATCATTAATATTTTATGCAGCTATAGAATATACTGATGTAGACGAGCTTCTTAAAGAAGCATTATTTGACTAATAGAAGGTGAAGGAGGATGTTATGAGTGATAAAATTAGTGCACAAAATTTTATTAATAGAGGTATCAAGAATGATAACAAAGTGATTTATTCACTAATTTTTATAAATATTGTATTTGCACTTTTAGCAGCATTTTTACAAGTGATAAATGATAATCAAATAATGCTAAGAATTATAATTAGCATATTTGTAGTGTATATTTTATATGATGGTTATTCTTTAATATTTCAAATAAAGAGTATTAAAAGAAACAATTTATTATGTGCAATATCTATATTTTTTTCAATAGTATTAATGAATTTTTTATATTACACAGTACTCCAGCCCTCAAATGCTTTAGTTGCTATTTCTATAGTAATTCAAATTATTATATCATTAAGTTATATTAAGGTGATGAGTGCTATAGCAATAAATAAAAAAGGTAAAGTTTATCAATCTAAAAAATATGAATATAATTTTACACTTGGTTTGATTTCTCTTATTATAACAAGATATCTTAATATA
This sequence comes from Acholeplasmataceae bacterium, assembly GCA_963678355.1. GTDB lineage: Bacteria > Bacillota_I > Bacilli_A > Acholeplasmatales > Acholeplasmataceae > WOFB19. Next base: position 1,589,938 of record OY782823.1, read on the forward strand.
CCAGAAGAATATGAGGTATTCGTCTTAACTATTATCATTTATTCAGTGTATGTAACTTATTATTATTATTTGGTTAACTACATTTTTAAATTACGATTTGCAGTAAAATATGATATTAATACTTATACAAACTAATGATATTAAGTGAATACTACGTGTAAGTATGATGCTTTGATCTTACGATAGTAAGACCTATAAGTTGAGATGATGTAAGTTGTGTATCAGTAGATTCGCCATAAGGCATAAATTTATATGCTTATTGTGTAAATACTTCAGTGATGAATATTGATAGAGACGGGTATTAATGAGAATCATTCTGGAATGGTGTTGGGAACTGGTGGAATGATCACTGGGAAGAGGTTCTTATTGGAACGATGTTCATTGTTGGTGGTGCTATAGTAACGGGATTAACTGCAGGTGCAGGAACATCGTTTTGGATGGCATTTGGATCAGCATTATTAGCATCAACAATACAAGTTGAAGCAAGTATTGCTGTTGGTGTAGGCGTTAACGGTGTTACTAATATAATTAATGGAAAAAATTTCTTTAATAATTTTGGTGATACGATTGCTAGTTCTTACATGAATAGTAGGCGTCATTGAGTATTTTCGTAACAATTGAAAAGAGGGACCTCATCCATGAAGGTGAAAAGATCGAAAAATAAAAAAACGGGAATAATGAATCTTAAATTTAGTAACTTAAAGACATTTAAGATTAGCAACTTCTCAAAAATTCTAGATTTAAAAAAGCTAGAGATTGTTTCTAACGATAACTATAGTGAAAGACTAAAATTAGATGTTAGTGATATTGATGTAACTTTAAATGAATTGATTAATAATAAACAGGTATGGAGCATTTTGTTTTTGAATTATTTGATGATCCCTTTAATGAGGATAAAATTATTTTGTATTTATCCAGTAAAAAGACAAGAGTTTTCATTGGTATAAACTTAGCGGATGGGATGGCAAATTTTTTGATAAATATGAATATATACTTGATGAAAATTTAGTATTAGTAGAAATGCTTAATGGAGAAGAATATATAGCGTATAAAAAACGAGAAAAAAGGGTGTCAGCTGACACCCTTTTAATTATGCAGGAATTACTGTTCCTTGATATTGTTGTTCAATAAAATCTTTAATAGCATCTAAAGTTAAGACTTCAATTAATGCTTTAATCTTAGGTAGGTTTTCTCTACCTTCTAAAACAGCTACTACATTAACATAAGGATTGTTATCAGGTGATTCAAGAACTAATGCATCTTCTAATGGATTTAATCCGCCTGATAATGCAAAGTTACCATTGATAAATACTAAATCGCCTTGATCATTGTTATATGCACTAAATAATAACTCTGGATTAATTTGTTCGAATTGAAGATTCTTTGGATTAGTTGCGATATCCTCTAGCGTTGCAGTTAATGAATCAACACCATCTTTTAATGTGATCAATCCTTGATCAGCTAATACTGATAAGAAACGTCCGTGATCAGATGTTGAATTACTGATGATAACAGTTGCGTCATTTGGCACTTCAGAAATTGATTCATATCTTTGTGAGTATAATCCAAGTGGTTCAATATGGATACCAGCAACATTAACTAACTTAGCATCATCTGCTGCAGATTCGTTATATTGATTTAAATAAGGGATGTGTTGGAAGTAGTTGGCATCAGCAGATCCATTAGCAACCGCAGGGTTTGGTGTAGCATAATCGCTAACAACAGTGACTTCTAAAGTGTAACCTTTTTCTTCAAGAAGAGGTCTAGCTGCTTCTAAAATTTCAGCGTGTGGCACGGCTGTAGCTACGACGTAAATTGTATTTTCGTCGTCGATATCTGAATTGTTGCACGCAACAAGTCCTAAAGCAATAATAGTTAATACGAATATAGATAATAATTTTTTCATTTTATAATTTTCCTTTTTATTTATGATTTATTTTTTTGACAATAATGTCTGAGGCAATTTGTATGATAAATACAATTGCTAAAATGATTAATACTGAAACATAACCCGCTAGTTGTTTCTGTGATCCATTATGGATTAAGAAAATGACTGCTTGATCACTTAAACCGCCACCACCAATTGCGTTAGCAGCAGAAATGAATCCGATTAATGTGATTAATGTCACTGTGAATCCCGAAATTAATGAAGGTAGAGATTCTCTAAATAGTGTTGTCGCAATCTTTAAATTAGATGCACCAAGTGATTTTAATGCTTCATTTCTTCCTTTTGGAATATCTAATAAGGCATTATATACAATACGTGCATAAAACGGTGTAGCACTTACGATTAATGGAGGTAGTGCACCATTAGCGCCTAGCATTTGTCCATCTGTTAGGATTAGTGTTATAGGAATCATGATAACGATCAAAATGACAAATGGTATTGATCTAAAGATGTTAACAAACGCTGAAATCACTTGATTTACGGCAAGTAAATATTTGTTTGTTGTGTTTTGTTCGTTTGTAAAATAAAGAGCGAATCCAATGATTAAGCCTAATACTGATATAAACAACGCACTGATTAATATCATATATAAGGTTTCTAATAATCCGTCTTGGATTAATTGCCAATCATAAGCTGTCATATTGGTTTACCTTAATGCCTTTAGATTCTAGAAATTTAATGGCATTTGCTATTTCTTTTCCTGATATTTTGACATATAAGTATCCGATTTGTTCGTCAATAATTTCTAATACTTGTGCGTGTATGATGTTAATATCTACATTATATGTTTTAATCGCTTGGCTCAATGTTGATGAATCATTGGCTTCTTTTGTGTAGATGAGTTCATAGACGTCAGTTAATGTTTCATCAATATGAATGGATTGCTTTACTAATGATTTAGTTACTGGATGTTTTGGATTCATGAATAAATCTAGAACATTGTTTTGCTCAACAATGTTTCCATCAGCCATAACAACTACCTTATTACATATTTTTTTGATGGCTTCAATTTGATGTGTGATGAAGATAATGGTTAATCCAGTCTTTTTTTGTATATCTTTAAGCAGAAGAAGGATTTCATCAGTTGTCTTTAAATCAAGTGCTGATGTTGCTTCATCGCATAATAAATATTTTGGCTTAGTCGCAAGTGCTCTCGCGATAGCTACTCTTTGTTTTTGCCCACCAGATAATTGTTTTGGATAGACGTCGCTTTTGTCTTGCAAACCGACAAGCGTCAAGAGTTCATTTATACGGGTAGATTGATCTTTTTTTTGGTGCGCTATATCGAGTGCAAGTTTGATGTTTTCATATACACTAAGTTGATCAAATAAATTGAAATCTTGAAAAATCATGCCGATTTGCTGACGCATTCGATTTAGAGCTTTTTTATTTAGGTTAAGTATATTAATCTCATCGATAATCACTTCGCCACTAGATGGCAAAATAAGTCCATTAATGAGTCTAATAAGTGTAGATTTCCCTGCACCGCTATAACCAACAACACCTAAGATATCACCGTCTTCAACAGTAAGTGTTGTAGGGTTTAACGCGACAAATTTACTTTTACCTTGTTCAAATGTTTTTGATAATTGGTTAATTTGAATCATAGTTAATCCTTTCACATAAAAAAATAGTCTTATCGACGCGATAAGACTAATTCATGTATTGGATAAATCTTTATCGCTTATAGCTTTACCACCTTGTGCACTCACAGGTTGGTAGACGTTCACAGAGCTATATCTCTCCCGTCTTCTTGATAATTTCTATTAAGTTGAACTCATTGTAACATTAGATTTTTAATATGTAAAGTTTTTTGATACACTTTTTTTAACTTTTAAATGATAACGTTTTAGACATGACTTAAGTTTATATATAATATAAAAACTATGTATCAAGTTCTAAATCTATAATGATACTCAATGGATATTTGATGTGATTGATATATATGATTTTATTGATTGGATCTATCTTGGTGATTTTTCCATAGGTTTGTTTTGTATAACCATCTTGAAAATAAAACAAATAGATATGTAATTTTTCATGGAATGCCTTTTGGAGGTTTATATCCATTTCATAGAGTTGATCTTCTGATAGGATAGGTTTACCTTTTTTACCTAGACGATACTTTAATTCTCTATATAAATCATTGAATCCAGCTAGGCCATCAAAAGGTGCCCATTTTATGATTCCGCGATCTTGATAGGTATTATTCATGGTGACCTCCTACAAAACGATTTCGTTTAACAATTGTAGAATGTTCTTCTAAAGACTCTGCTCTATTGATTGAGTTTTTACCATAGCGCTCTTTAATATGATCAATTGATGATAGAAGTTGATATTCTTTTTCTAGCTCTTCGGCATCTTCAAAAATACTATATTGATATACTTTAGAATCTGTAAGTTTTCCAAGTGAAACAGAGATTGAGCGAATTGGACTACCATCATATTGATTATGAAAGATATCAAGACAAGTGTGATAGATTTCTTTGAAAGAAGAAGTAGGTTGATCCAATGTGACTTGCTGATGGAGTCCTCCACCTGTTGTAAGTGAATACCCTACACCGAAATGAATCACACGACAGCGTTTCCTGTTCATTCTAAGGCGACGTGTGATTTCATCTGCCATTTCTAATATAATCGTATAGATTTCAGGTGTTTGATAATCATGAAATAAGACTTGGCTTGTTCCAAAACTTTTACTTTTAGTTCTAAGTTTACTCTTATCTTGTATCAAACTCATATCGATGCCATGAGTGTGATACCAAAGCTCTTCACCTAAAATACCAAAGTGTTCTTTTAAAATATTGACATCATAATGTGCAATATCACCAATTGTATACATGCCTAAAAGATTTAAATTTCTCTGCATACGATAACCAATTCCCCACATTTCAGATAGGGGTTCAATTGGCCAAAGCTTTGTTGGAATATCATCATATGTCCATTTAGCTATAGAATCTTTTTGATGTTTAGAATCTAAATCCATCGCTAATTTAGATATCAACATGTTAGGACCTACACCACAACTTGCTGGTAAATGGAGAGTATCAAGAATATCTTTTACAATTTTCTTTCCCAGTTCAACATCTGTGGTTTTGTATAAAGATAAGTAATGTGTCACATCTAGAAATGCTTCATCAATAGAGTAGACGTATAAATCTTCATCAGATACATATTTTAAATAGATCTCAATAATCTTCATTGTATATTCTAAATATGTTTTCATCTGTGGCTTCGCATAAATAATAAACGGTTTGATATCATCAGGGATATCAAATAATCTTGCACGAGAAGAAATGCCAAGGGATTTTAGATAAGGTGTTACCGCGAGACATAATGCGCCATTGCCTCTAGATTGATCGGCAACCACTAAAGGTGTTTTAAAAGGATCAAGTCCACGCAATACACATTCGACAGAGGCGTAAAAACTTTTAAGATCAATACATATAATATTTTTATTTAATTGATATGATTCCATGTTATCGCGCCTCCTTTGTTCTCGTATTATATACTTAAGACAAATCAATTTCAAGACAATTTTTAATGAAAATATATGAAACCTTTTTCCTTGGGTTTTTATTTATAATCTATATTTTTATGTTTGTAAATTTTAGAAGTAAAGTTGTTGACAAAATTAAATTGACCGTATATACTGTGTATGAACAATAAACACAGTTAGGAGAAAACTATGAACGCATTAAGTGTATTAAATTTAAATAAAGCATATAAAGATTTTAAGTTAGACAATGTCTCATTTGAAATTCCTAAGGGATATATCATGGGATTCATTGGAGAAAATGGAGCGGGTAAAACAACCACAATTAAATCTATGTTAAACATCATTAATAAAGACGGTGGAAAAGTTTTAGTTTTTAATAGAGATATCGATCAAGAAGAAATCGCAATCAAAAAAGAGATAGGATATATTTCAGGTGATTCTTTTTATCCAAAGAAAAAATTAAAAGAAGTCACAGCGATATATAAGACGTTCTTCTCATCATGGGATGAAGCAATTTATCAAATGTATTTAAAACAATTCAAGCTAGACGAAGATAAAAAAATAGATGCACTATCCAAAGGGATGAAAATGAAATATGAGTTATCTCTAGCATTATCGCATCATGCTAAACTGCTTGTATTAGATGAACCAACAAGTGGTCTTGATCCAGTTGTACGAGATGAATTATTAGAAATCTTTCAAACGATTGTTGAAGATGGTGAGACAAGTATTTTATTTTCAACACACATTACAAGTGATTTAGACAAGTGTGCTGATTATATAACATTTATTCAAAACGGACACATTATAGATAGTTGTAGTAAAGATGATTTTATTGATAAATATAGACTTGTTAATGGTGAGTCAGATAAACTACAAGAGGTAAAAGAAGTGCTTGTAGGATATAAAACAAACGCCTTTGGTTTCAATGGATTGATTGAAACCAAGTCATATAAATCATCATATCCAGTGAGAGTAGCACAACCTTCACTTGATGATATCATGATATACTTTGCTGAAAAGGAGAAACAAAATGTTTAATTTATTTAACAAAGAATTAAGACTTTCCATCAATAAATTTTTCTTTATCCTCCCATTCGTTCTAGGCTTATTATTCTTTATCCCTGGATGGATTTACACATTAGTATTTATGTATTTCTTTTGGATTTCTGTGCCACAAATATTTTCTGCATATATTAATCAAAAAGACTATGACTTTATTTCAATGCTTCCAGTTTCAAAAAAAGATGTCGTTGTTTCAAAGTCATTAGCAATATATTTTATTGAATTATTACATATCGTATTTGCAGTTATATTCGTCATTATTCACAATGCTATCTATGGTAGTTGGAATTTATTTTTAGATCCAAACATAGCATTCTTCGGTGTTGGTTTTCTATTGTTTGGCATCTTTAATATAGTATTCCTTCCAGCTTATTTTAAGACTGCATACTTCTTTGGTAAACCACTTATCATTGGAAGTATCGTAACTTTGATCTATGGGTTCTTAATTGAATTTGGAGCAATCAGATTTGAATGGGTAAGAACAATTTTAGAAGGTTCAATTCAAACACAAATCATTGTCCTATTGGCTGGCATTGTATTATGTGCTATACTAAGTTTGATAGCAATAAAGGTATCAATAAAAAAATATGAAAGCATTGTATAGATGAAAAATATATCAATAAATTCAACAACACAAACACCAATATACAAACAAATATATGATCAAATATCACTTCAAATATTGAACGGTATTTTGGAACCTGAATCCATTTTGCCATCGATAAGAAACACAGCTAAAGAACTTAGAGTGAGTATTATAACAATTAAGAAGGCGTGGGAGATGTTAGAACAAAATGGATACATTTACACCATAGCGGGAAAAGGATCTTATGTTGCAAATCACACGACACAATCTATTGATCATAAAAAAAGAGTACTCTTAGAAACCTCTATTATTGAAGAAATAGAACTGGCTAAATCACTAGGTTATAGTAAAGAAGATTTAAAAGAAATGATTGAAAAGATATACTCAAAATAGTTAAAAAAGATGCATCAAAACATTTGATGTATTTTTTTATGAAAAAAAGCAGGTTAAAAAAACATTTAGAAAAAATTAGAGAAAAAAATATTGCAAAAAAAACAATAAAAAATTTTTTTATTTTTTTGAGCAAAAATTTTTAAGCTAAAAAAAATATATTTTTAAGTTTGAAAAAGAAAATTAAAAATTAAAAAAAGTGATAGGTTATAAATGGTCTCATAAGGCGGTTGAACAAGGTTTCGTTAAACGTTGAAACAGTGATTGCGTATAAGATTAGTTTGTTATTTTTTCTTAGAGCATAAAAAATAGGAAGAAAAAGATTTCTAAAAAATTTATTAAACTTTTTTCGAGGTATGAATTTTTTTCTCTAAAAAAAAGCCAAAAACCAATAAATATTTATCCATTTTTTGATTAATGGCTTAACTAAGGCTTTAACCATATTTTTAAGGCTTAAATTCAAGGTCTTTCAGGTTTTCAAGGATAGCTCATATCAATAGGTGTTTTCTAGTGATGATGTATAATGTAATAGATGAATTTATAAAAGCGAGATGATGACATGAATAAACAAGACAAATTAAATGAAATTATTAAAACATCAGAGCACATAGTATTCTTTGGAGGTGCCGGTGTATCAGTGCCATCTGGAATTCCTGACTTTAGATCTGCAAAAGGTCTATATCAAGAGAAGTATCAAAAGAGATATAGTCCTGAACAAATGGTATCTCATTCATTTTTCGTTCATAACACGTCTATGTTTTTTGATTTTTATTTTGATAAAATGGTCCATCTAGATGCAAGACCAAATGCGTGTCATAAAAAATTATATGAGCTAGAACAACGCAAAAAAATTGAAGCAGTGATTACTCAAAACATTGATGGGCTTCATCAAATGGCAGGTAGTAAGCGTGTCATTGAATTACATGGGTCTGTTCATAGAAACTATTGTATGTCATGTGGCAAGTATTATGACTTAATTGATCTTGATTTAGAGGGTATTCCAAGATGTAGTTGCGGTGGTATTATTAAACCTGATGTTGTCCTTTATGAAGAACAACTAGATGAAAAAATGATTGCCAGTGCAATACTTGCAATCTCAAAAGCAGATACATTAATTATTGGAGGCACATCACTTGCTGTCTATCCTGCTGCAGGATTGATCCAATATTTTAAAGGTAAGCATATTGTTGTTATCAATTTAGAATCTAGTGCTCATCAAGCAGTTGCTAATAACAAAGAAGTTTTATTTATTAATGATGACATTGCAGAGGTTTTTAAAAAAATAGAGTAAGAGGAAATATATGAAACCAAAAATCATATACTATCTAAATAGAGGTTTGATGGGGCTTGCGTTTAATTTGATGTTTACTGCAACTGCCCTCTACAGAATAGATATAGCAAACCTAGAAGTATATCAATTAATCTTAATAGGTACCGCAATGGAACTCGCTATATTTTTCTTTGAGATTCCTACAGGTGTCGTGGCGGATGTCAAAAGCAGAAGGACATCGGTCATCATTGGTATATTCATTATTGCGATTGCGACAGTCGTTGAAATTATGACACCCTATTTTTATGTAATCTTTATTGCCCAAGTGATTTGGGGATTTGGATACACATTTATAAGTGGTGCACTTCAGTCATGGATAAGTGATGAAACGCATGAAGAAAATTTAGGGAAGACAATCATCACAGGTGGACAGTGCTATACACTCATGTCTATTGTGGGTATATTGTTTGCAGCAATCTTCGGATCTAACAATATTCGCTTCGCACTATATTTGGCAGCGGCAATTACAGTCTTCCTAGGACTTATCAATATACGTTTTATGAAAGAGGAAAACTTTACTAGAGTTGAACATAGAGAGACCATGTGGAAAACTTATATCAATCAGTTTACGGATGGATTTAAACATATTAGAAAACATCATGTCTTAAAGGTCATGATTGTCATTATGCTTTTTTATGGGCTTTACAGTGAAGGGATTGATAGAACATATGAAATTCATATTTTAAACGATCTAGGTTTTAGAACGATGATTGATTTATCGCCAATTTGGATACTGTCAATCATCAACGCATTAATTGTTATTCTAGGATTTATACTCATGCAAATCTCTAAACGATATATTAAAGAACAAAGCCACATGCCAATATGGTTAATGAGTTTTACATCAGTGATGGTTATTGGTATACTCTTATTTGGATTTTTGCCGATGCCATATTTAGCCGTTGCAGGATTCTTAGTTTTTCATACGGCTAGGGAAGCGACATATCCACTCCTAGATGTTGTGTTGTTATCACATACACCATCTAAAATGAAAGCGACAGTATTATCAACGTTTGGACAAATCGATGCGATTGGTCAGATTTTATCCGGCCTTATCATGGTATTTATTGGTGTGTTCTTTGATATAAAAATTATATACTTAGTTACAGCACTCTTGTTAATAGTTCCAATCATTTTATTTCCAAGAATAAAAAGTAGATAACAAGACATTTCTTAGGTTGGCATGCCTTGTTGTTTTTTATGTTTTACTATATAATAGTAGGTAACTTGAGGTGATAGTTATGGAAAACCAATCAAACTTTATAAAAACAATTATGGAAAATGATTTAGAGTCAAAAAAACATGACGAAATCATTACACGCTTTCCACCAGAACCTAATGGGTTTTTACACATTGGACACGCAAGAGCAATCATTACAAACTTTGAACTTGCCAAGAACTTTGGTGGATATACTAATTTAAGATATGATGACACAAATCCTGAAAAGGAAGATGATGTATATGTTCAAGCAATCAAAAACGATATTAAATGGTTAGGCTATGAACCTAAAGATATTTATTTTGCATCTGATTATTTTGATGAAATGTATGCACGCGCGATTGTGTTAATCAAAAAAGGCTTAGCTTATGTAGATTTCCAATCTCCAGAAGAAATGGCTAAAAACAGAGGCGATGTAACAACACCTGGTGTTGAGTCTCCTTACAGAAATACAAGTGTTTCTGAAAACTTAAAACTCTTTGAAGAAATGAAAGATGGAAAATTTAAGGAAGGTGAATGTGTCTTAAGAGCTAAGATTGATATGGCATCACCTAATATGAATATGAGAGACCCAGCTATTTATCGTATTGTATATGCCCATCATCACAGACAAGGTGACAAATGGTGCATTTACCCAATGTATGATTATGCACATCCACTAGAAGATGCGATTGAAGGGATTACACATTCTCTATGCTCCTTAGAATTTGAAGACCACAGACCTTTATATGACTGGGTTGTTAGAGAAACTGAAATTCCTAGTACACCTAGACAAATTGAGTTTGGTCGTCTTAATGTAGAAAACACAGTACTTAGTAAAAGATTTTTAAGAGCATTAGTTGAAAATCATAAGGTAAGCGGATGGGATGACCCAAGAATGCCTACAGTTTCAGGTATGAGAAGACGTGGGTATACACCGGACGCAATTAGAAACTTTATTTTGTCAACAGGGTTATCAAAAGTAAATTCAACTGTAAGTGCTGCTATGTTAGAAGCGGCAGTTAGAGATGATCTTCAAGATAAAGCAGGTCGTGCAATGGGTGTCATTGATCCACTTAAAGTAACGATTACGAATTATCCAGAAGGTGAAATTGAATATGTTGAAATTCCTTGGCATCCTGATCATGAAGAGATGGGACAAAGAAAGATTGCATTTTCAAGAAATCTATATATTGAAAAAGATGATTTTGTATTAGAAAAACCTAATAAGAAATATAAACGTCTAGCTTTAGGTATTGAAGTTAGATTATTCCATACATATTTCATTAAAGCTAATGAAGTGAAATATGATGATGAAGGAAACATCATAGAAGTGCTTGCTACATACGATAGGGAAACGAAGAGTGGATCAGGCTTTAATGATAGAAAACCTAATGGTACCATTCATTTTGTTGAAGCAACCACAGCGAACAAAGCACAAATCAATTTCTATGAACCTATGTTATTTGATGATGATTCAATGGATCTAATGGATCGATTCAATCCTGAATCATTAAAAGTAAAAACATGTTATGTAGAAGAAGCATTGAAAAATGCTCATCCAGGTGAGAAATATCAATTTATTAGAGTAGGTTATTTTAATGTCGATGATGACTCTAAAAAAGATCATCTTATATTAAATGAAATCGTACCATTAAAGAGCAGTTATAAATAAAAAAAGAAAGCAGGTAGATCATGGAGAATTATCTAGCTACCTTAAATGAATCTCAATTAAAAGCGGTCATCCATCCAGGTGGTCCGCTTTTTGTTGTCGCAGGTGCAGGAACAGGTAAAACAAAAACATTAACAACAAGGATTGCTTATCTCATTATGAATGGTGTCGCACCAAGACACATATTAGCCGTGACGTTCACGAATAAAGCAGCCAGAGAAATGAAACAAAGAGTCATTGATATGACAGGGCCTTATGCTTCAGATGTATGGTTATATACATTTCATGCGTTTGGTCTACAAATCTTAAGAAGACATATCGCTGAACTTCCTTATGGGTATAAAACGACATTTACAGTGATTGATGAAGATGATGGTAAAAAAATCATCACGGATATTATTAAAAATATGGGTCTAGATATTAAGCAGTTTTCAGTCAAACAACTTAAAAATCTAATCTCGCTTTTTAAATGTCAAAGAATGCATGAGTTTGAAAGATCAGATGAGGAAAAGATTTATAAACAATATCAATTCTATTTAAGAGAAAACCAATTGGTTGATTTTGATGATCTGTTAATTTATACATTAGAATTATTTACGGATTATCCACATATTAAAACAAGATATCAAACAGAATTTGAACATGTCTTAGTTGATGAGTTCCAAGATACTGATATTATTCAATATAAAATATTAAAGATATTAGGTGCACTTCATAAAAATGTCTTTGTTGTAGGTGACCCTGATCAAAGTATCTATTCATTTAGAGGAGCAAGCTATCAAAACAGTGCACGCTTTATTAGAGACTATAAAGCAGATACGGTTGTTTTAGAAAAGAATTACCGCTCAACAAATCAAATATTGGAAGCGGCTAATCGATTAATCGCCTTTAATTTTAATCGTCCGGGTTCAAAAAACTTAAAAAGTGATTTAGGTGTTGGTGAACCTATTACCTATTATGCTGCAGATAGTGATTATAATGAAACGTTCTATGTCGTTAACGAGATAGAAAGATTAGTTAGATTTAGTGGATATAAATATGATGATTTCGCAATTCTTTATAGAAATAATGCGTTGTCTAGATTATTTGAAGACACGCTCATCAAAGAAAGTATTCCATATATTATTTACGGAGGTCTATCTTTCTATCAAAGAAAAGAAATTAAGGATGCGCTTGCCTACGTAAGACTTGCATTAGACCCACATCAAGACTTTTATTTTAAAAGAGTTGTTAATGAACCTAAGCGTTCAATCGGTAAGGTAAGTATTCAAAAGTTAGAAGAAAAAGCTAGAGCACTAGGCGTAAGTCTATACTCAGCAATTGACTATGTTGATTTAAGACCACAAGCGTTAAATGGTTTAAAAACTTTCAAAAAGCTTATTGATGATATCACTGCTGCGTTCTTTGAAATGACAGATCTTCAAGAGATTATGCTTATCGTGATGAATTTAACAGGTTATGTTGATATGCTTAAAGCTGAAAACTCAGAACAAGCTGATGATCGTATCAACAATTTAAGAGAACTACAATCTGTTTTTGTTAGAGGCGATATGTACTATGAAGGAAACTTCTATGAAAAACTAAGACAGCAATTAGATCAGATATCTTTATATAGTGATTTAGATCAAGATGTTGATGATGAGAATAGAGTGAAGCTTGCAACTTATCATCAAGTTAAAGGATTGGAATTTAAAGTTGTATTTATGGTTGCGATGGAAGAAGGGTTATTCCCGAATAATAACGCTATGATGAGTTCTCATGAATTAGAAGAAGAACGACGTGTCTGTTATGTGGGTATGACAAGAGCGAAACAAAAACTTTATATGTCACATGCTAATAGACGTATGCAATATGGAGAATTAAAAATTGGTTACCCTTCAAGATTCTTAAAAGAATCGAGACCAAAAGAAGTAAACGAACCACGAAAATATACAAACTTCCAACCTATTAGTGATGGGCATATATTAAAGACTGGCGATAAAGTAGATCATGATGTATTTGGTCAAGGTGTCGTTGTATCTGTCAATGAAGATATTGCAAAAATTGCTTTCGCGATGCCTCATGGCATTAAGAACATATTGGAAAGTCATCCAGCACTGAAAAAAATAAAATAAAATTGAGTTGTAATAATAGAAATAAATTAGTAAAATGAATATGAGCCCTAGTATCTAGATGTTGGTATTAATCAACACCAGGGTCTGTGTTTATCAGACTTAGAAAGCATTGGTTAGTTTCGAACGAGAGAGAACTATTTAAATTCCTATCTTCAAATATATTTAACAATTTTAAATATATTATCATCCAGCAATTTAAACATTTCTCTCCCTATTATTAAGTAGGGCTCCCTATTTAATGGGAGGGCATATGGAAAAACACGAAAAAATATTTTTAAACTATATAAATGAAAATAGAGATAAAGTAAAAAGAAGTCATAATTCACTAGGGGAGTATTATGACTTTATTTTTTTATGTGGTAAAGAAAGAAAACCCGGAGATAATAGAGAGGTTATTTCAGAAATTGTAGATATGAAAAAAAACAGAAGTAGTTTATATTCTGAGGAGTTAATAACATTTTTACAGTCGCTTGATTTATTGCGATTTGAGGAAATATTACTTGAAATAAGTACAGCTGTAATTATTATAGTTGAGAGCTGGGGGTCAGCATGTGAACTTGGAGCATTTACTCATATTGATACAAATTTAAATAAAATCTATGTAATTAATGATAAAAAATATCAAAATTCTCAATCTTTTATTAATGAGGGGCCCATACGTAAAATTAAAACAATGATAAAAGGACAAACAAGAGTGTTTGAGGAAGATTTTAGAAAAGTTGGTTCCGAGAATGTTTTAATTGTGTCTCCACTACTACACAAACACATTAATGAAATACAAACAAAAAAAACAATCAAACAGTCATATAGTATAACAAACAGAACAATGTCTGTTTCGGATGTAAGTTTTTTACTTTGGTTGATATTTGATATGGTTAAAATTATGGGTGTTGTTTGCAAAAAAAATATTTATGAGATAATCAAAGGAATTTATAACATAGACAACATAAAGATTGTAAATCAGTCTTTAAATATTAATTCTCAAGATATAATATGTGATGTGATAAATTTACTTGGAACTGTTCTTTTAAAATTCAAATTAATAAGTGAAGATGATGACAAATATAAGATAAATTATGAATACTTAAAAAGTCAACTAGTTCGTCCTTACGAGTTTAGTAGTATCATATTTATTGAAGGATTTTCAAGAACTAAAAAATACAATCTTATGAGATCAAAAATAATTGGTCAAGCACAAAAAGAGGGGTTTAAAATATGGATATAATTGAAGAAATGGAGTTTCATCTAGGAATCAGCCAAGATAGGATTCGAGCAATAATTGAGAAAAAAGATAAATATTATAAAAATATTAAAATACCTAAAAAAAGAGGTGGGACTAGAGAAGTTTACTTGCCTAATCTTGAAATCAAATTAATGCAGAGATTTATTATGGAAAAATATTTGATGAAGATTGATGTATCAAACAATGCAGTCGCCTATATTAGAGGGAAGTCAATAAAGAATAACGCTGTTGATCATATTGGAAATTCACATTTTTTATTCGTTGATATTTCTAACTTTTTTGACAATATTGATTATATGAAGATGAAAAAAATTCTAAAAAAAGCATTGATTGATATTACGGAGAGGGATTTAGAAATTTTATTGAAAATATGCACATTTGATAGAAAATTCGTTCAAGGCGCTATAACTTCACCAATTATCTCCAATATATATTTGACTAATTTTGATAAAATGATTTTTGATAAAGTCAATTCACTTCCTAATGGTAAATTCACTAGATATTCAGATGACATAACAATTTCTTCTTCAAATTATATTGACAGTAAGTTGATTGTTTTTATAGAAAAGCAATTGAATAAATTAGACTTAAATATAAATAAAGAAAAGACATATTTTTCATCGTATTTAGAGAGAGTGGAAATCACAGGCTTAATTATAAGAGACAATAAAATAAAACTGTCTAATGAATACAAGAGAAAAGTCAGAAACATGATCTATTGTAAACTAAAATATGGAAAAAATTCAAATGAGAGTTTAAATCAGGTTTTAGGACATTTAAATTATATAAAGGATGTAGAACCTTTTTACTATAATAGATTAAATACAAAATATAAAAGATATAATAAATTACTAATAGAAAGATTGCAGAAAATGCAAAATGAAGAAAATTCAACCCCAATGGTCTAAAATAATATGGGTGATCATATGACGTTAAACGAATTACAAAAGAAAGTTGTTTATACGAATGAACGCTTTCTTTTTTTATTGGCTGGTGCTGGTAGTGGTAAGACGAGAGTTGTTATTGAACGTATTAAACATTTATTAAATAATGATATTGAGCCAAGTAAGATATTAGCAATCACTTTCACACATAAAGCTGCGCAAGAGATGAAAGATAGACTTAATAATAGTGAAGTAGGTGTTTATACATTCCACGAGTTGGCACTTAAAACGATTAGAAAAGTTGTAGATGAAAAGTTTAAAATTTTAGATGATAAAATCAATGGTTTTAATCAAAGAGAATTGTTGGAGATTTCCATATATAAAAATCATTTATTTAAGATGAGAAAACCTAAGCGATATGATAGTTATCAAGCATATTTAAAATCTCATCACGCAAAAGATTTTGATGATATATTGATCGACTATTATGGATTACTTATTAATAAGAAAATCAAAAGTGATTATCAATATATATTTGTAGATGAATTTCAAGATACAAACGAATTACAATATAAAATATTACAAGAACTTATTGATCTAAAAACATCCGTATTAGCTGTTGGTGACCCTGATCAAAGTATTTATAAGTTTAGAGGTGCAAATTCGAAAATTATTGAAAGGTACATTAAGGACTACCATGCTAAATTAGAGGTTTTAAATATAAACTATAGATCTTCACCGGAAATCATAAAAGTGGCTAATGGCTTTATAAAGCAAAATTTAAGATTATTAAAAAAAGATTTGATTGCATATAAAAATGAGAACTATGAATTAAGAAAAATATATTTTTATCATGAAATTGATGAAGCAAAAGCAATTATAAACAAGTATAAACACTTTTTATCGGAAGGTATCAAGCCAGATCAAATCGCGATTATTTTTAGAAATCATAGACGATCAAATATCATTAGAAATGAAATAATGCATCACTATATAAGCATTGATAAAAAAGTTCAATTAATGACGATGCATCAGGCTAAAGGATTAGAGTTTGATGTTGTTTTTATTATTGGACTAGAACATGGTGAGTGCCCTACCTATAAAGGTGTTACTTACATGTCTTTAGAGGAAGAACGAAGACTATTATATGTCGCGATTACTAGAGCGAAAAAATATTTATATTTATCCTATGTTAAAGTTGTTGATGATAACTATAAGCAGAAGTCTACTTTTCTAAAAGAAATTAAAGTGAAATAAAAAGCATATTAGGTGAACTTACAAAAAGTAAGTGCTATAATGATAGTGTACTAAAAGACCAAAGGAGTTGATGAATTATGGTTAATGTATTCAAAGCGACAGCGACGAAATTACCAGAAGGGTTACAAGTAGAAACGAATTCTAGAAAATTTAAAATCATATATGATGAACCAGAACAAATGGGCGGTTCAAATGAAGGTATTAATCCAGTAGAAGG
The DNA here is from genome assembly GCA_963678355.1 of Acholeplasmataceae bacterium. Classification (GTDB taxonomy): domain Bacteria; phylum Bacillota_I; class Bacilli_A; order Acholeplasmatales; family Acholeplasmataceae; genus WOFB19. Next base: position 1,607,341 of record OY782823.1, read on the forward strand.
ATTACTTACTTCACTCGGCGCATGTCAAACAATTGTTGCATTCGCCTTTGCGCAGGCAATGCATTTTAATTTAAAAGGATTCCATGTTGAATTAGAAGGTGACTTAGATCCAGATGGATTCACTGGTAGAAATCCTAAAGTAAGAAAAGGATTTACTGAAATCAGATATAAGATGTTTTTTGAAACTGATGAACCAGAAGAAAAAGTTCAAAAGTTTGGAGATTTCATTGAGAAAACTTGTCCAGTTACAGACACATTAGCACATGGTGTTAATATAGTAAGAACAGGTATTGAAATTAAGTAATTAAAAACAAAAATATAAGTCACCGATTGGTGACTTTTATTTTACACGATTTTTAGGAATTTAAATGTTATACAGGTTTTCATTCGTATTGCCTATTAAATGTACCATTTAATGGTATAATAATCTTAGGTGATTTTATGGACGCAAAACTTAGAATTAAAGAATTAGTAGACCTAATCAATAAGGCAAATTATGAATATCATACATTAGATAAACCAACAATTTCTGATTATGATTATGATCATTATTTAAAAGAACTTGTTGAATTAGAAGAAACGTATCCCGATTTAAAGCTTGAGGATTCTCCAACACAAAAAATTGGAGGTCAAGTTTTAGAAGGGTTTAATAAAATAGAACATCAAGTCCCAATGATGAGTTTATCAAATGTATTTGATGAAGAAGAACTACGTCAGTTTGATGAACGTATTTTTAATGTTGTTAAAGATTATTCATATGTAACTGAACTTAAAATTGATGGACTCGCTGTTTCACTAGTTTATAAGCAAGGTATGTTTATACAAGCTGCAACGCGTGGTAATGGTTTAGTTGGTGAAGATATTACAGAAAACGTTAAAACGATTAAAAGTCTTCCGCTTAAATTAAATGAACCAATCGATATCGAAGTGCGTGGTGAGATATTTATGCCGCATAAGAGTTTTGAAAAAGCGAATGAACAACGTATGTCAAATAATGAACCGCTTTTCGCAAATCCTAGAAATGCTGCAGCAGGCACGATTCGTCAATTGGATACAAAAGTGGTTGCTAAAAGAGCATTGGATATTTTCTTATATACAATTGTTGATGCTGAAAATCATGTTTCATCACAAGATGATGCACTTAAATATTTAAAGACTTTAGGGTTTAAAGTGAATCCGGATTATAAAAAGTGTGATTCAATTGATGACGTTTATAAGCAAATCGTTAAATTTGATGATTATAGAAAAACATTAAAGTATGACACAGATGGTGTTGTCATCAAAGTCAATGAATTTTTACTTCATGAAAAGATTGGCTATACTGCTAAATCTCCAAAATGGGCGACAGCCTATAAGTTCGCACCAGAAGTTGCTGAAACTAAATTATTAGATATTACATTTCAAATTGGTAGAACAGGTAAGCTAACACCAGTGGCTGAACTTGATCCTGTCTTTTTATCAGGATCAACGATTTCTCGTGCAACACTGCACAATGAGGATTTTATTATCGCAAGAGATATTCGTATTGGCGATTTAGTCCGTATTCATAAAGCAGGTGAAATTATCCCTGAAGTGATCGAATATGTAAAAGAAGCAAGACAAGATCAAAAGCCTTTTGAAATTATTCAAAATTGTCCAGTGTGCAACCATCCATTAGAAAGAAAAGATGGAGAAGCAGATTATTTTTGTGTGAATCCAGATTGCCCTGCTAAAAACATTCATAGTCTTATTCACTTTGCAAGTAGAGTTGCTATGGATATTGATACATTGGGTGAAAAGGTTGTTGAGACATTTCATGACTTAGGATTCTTAAACACGATTTCAGATATATATAGACTTCATGCATCAGCTGATGAATTAAAACTTATTCCAGGTTTTGGGAATAAGAAGGTTGATAAATTATTAGATGCTATAGAAAAATCAAAAAATCAAACATTTGATCGTTTGTTATTTGGTTTAGGTATTAAGCATGTTGGTGCGAAAGTCGCTAAGACTATTGTTAAATATTATCCAACGATGGATTTATTAAAAGAAGCTAAGTTGGATGATTTAATTGATATACCTGATATAGGAGAAATGATTGCTCAAAGTATCGTTTCTTATTTTAGTGATGAACAAAACCTTAAACTCATTGATGAATTAAAAGGGTTTGGTTTAAATATGACACATGTTCAAGAAGCAACTATTGAACATGAATATACAGGAAAAACATTTGTCTTAACAGGCAAACTTGAAACATTTACAAGAGATGAAGCAAAAGCCATTATTGAAAAATTGGGTGGTAAGACAAGCTCATCAGTAAGTAAGAAAACTGATTACGTCCTAGCAGGTAGTGATGCAGGCTCTAAACTTAAGAAAGCATCAGAACTTGGCGTAACAGTGATTGATGAAGAAACATTTAAGGTGAATACAGATGGATTATATTAAAGTACACGGTGCTCGTGAAAACAATCTACAAAACATAGATATTAATATACCTAAAAATAAACTAGTCGTGATGACTGGTATTTCAGGTAGTGGTAAATCATCACTTGCCTTTGATACACTATATCAAGAAGGACAAAGAAGATATATGGAAAGTCTTTCTTCTTATGCACGCCAATTTTTAGGTAATTTTGAAAAACCTGATGTTGATCGTATTGAAGGACTAAGTCCATCTATTTCAATCGATCAAAAGACAACATCTAATAATCCTAGATCTACTGTTGGGACAGTAACAGAAATCTATGATTATCTACGTCTTTTATATGCAAGAGTTGGGACGCCTTATTGTCCTGATACAAATGAACCTTTAACTAAACAAACGATTGAAGAGATGACATTAAAAGTGATGGCACTTCCAGAGAAAACCAAAGCTATCATTATGTCACCAATTGTAGAAAGACAAAAAGGGACACAAAAAAAATTAGCAGAACAATATTTAAAAGAAGGATATACAAGAGCTTATGTTGACGGTGTTCAAGTTGAGCTTGATGATTTTCCTGAATTAGATAAGAATAAAAATCATGATATCTACCTTGTCATTGATAGACTCGTGATTAAAGATGGCATTCGTTCAAGAGTATATGATGCATTAGAACTTGCTGCTAGATTATCAAATGGTAGAACAAAGATTTTAATTAATAATGATCAAATTTTATCATTTAATCAAAACTATGCTTGTTCTGATACAGATTTTACGATTCCTGATTTAGAGCCAAGATTATTCTCCTTTAACACACCGATTGGTGCTTGTCCTCATTGTAATGGTTTAGGGGCTAACTTAGAAGTTTCTGAGAGTTTGGTCGTTAATCCTGATAAAGCAATATTAAATGGAGGGCTTATTCCATATAAAAATAATTTCGAAGAAAATTTAAATAATCAGATGTTAGAACAACTTTGTGATTATTATGATATTGATATGAATAAAAACATGCGTGACTTATCACGTAAGGAACTTGATATGATTTTATATGGATCAAAGGATAAGATTCATTTTAAATTAAAATCATCTTCAGGTAACGCACATGAATCATATGATTACTACGAAGGGGTTATCACTAATCTTACAAGAAGATATAGAGAAACGACTTCTGAATGGATTCGTCAATGGATTGAAGGTTTTATGACTGAATCAGAATGTCCTGTGTGCCATGGCGCTAGACTTAATAAGCAAGCACTAAGTGTTAAAGTCGGACAAAAAAATATTGATGAGCTTACAAGATTATCTATTGAAGATGAAATCAAATATCTAGAAACGTTAGAATTGGGTGTTGAACAAAAACAAATTGCTAAACTAGCACTTCAAGAAATTATTAATAGACTATCGTTTTTAAATGACGTCGGATTAGGATATCTTGCACTTCACAGACAAGCTGGGACACTTTCTGGTGGTGAAGCACAACGTATTAGACTTGCAACTCAAATCGGTTCAAAATTAACAGGTGTCTTATATGTTTTAGATGAACCTTCTATTGGATTGCATCAAAAGGATAATGACCGATTAATTCATACACTAAAACGTATGAGAGATTTAGGGAATACATTAGTGGTTGTCGAACATGATCATGAGACTATGCTTGCAAGTGATTACTTAATTGATATCGGTCCTAGAGCTGGTAAGTTTGGTGGACAAGTTATTGCAGAAGGTACACCAGAAGAAGTCATGAATAATCCTAAATCTATTACAGGTAAGTATTTAAAAGGTGAATTAGAAATTCCAGTACCTAAAGAAAGACGCAAGGGTAATGGCGAAGAAATATTAGTTGTTGGTGCCATCGAAAATAACTTAAAAGATTTAACAGTTGGTTTTCCTATGGGTAAATTAACGGTTGTTACAGGTGTATCAGGATCTGGTAAATCAACACTTGTTAACGATATCTTATTAAAAGGGTTACAACAAAAATATTATAAGTCTAAAGAAAAGCCAGGTAAGCATACATTTATCGACGATCAACACATGATTGATCGAGTGATTGAAATCTCACAATCACCTATCGGTAGAACACCAAGATCAAATCCTGCAACATACACTGGTGTCTTTGATGATATTCGTGATTTATATACAACAACAAACGAAGCTAAAGCTAGAGGATATAAAAAAGGTAGATTCTCATTTAATGTTAAAGGTGGACGTTGTGAGGCATGTCGTGGCGATGGTGTTAAAAAGATTTCTATGCACTTTTTGCCAGATGTTTATGTACCTTGTGAAGTCTGTGGTGGTACAAGATATAACCATGAAACACTACAAATTAAATATCGTGGAAAAAATATTGCTGATGTTCTAGCTATGACAATTGATGAAGCAATGGATTTTTTCCAAAATCATACTAAAATTTATGATAAACTAAAGACAATACATGATGTTGGTCTTGGCTATGTCACATTAGGTCAATCAGCAACAACACTCTCTGGTGGGGAAGCACAAAGAGTTAAGTTATCAAGTGAGCTTTATAGAAAAATCACTGAAAAATCAATCTATATCTTAGATGAACCAACAACAGGGCTTCATACAGATGATGTGAAGCGTTTATTAGAAGTGCTTCATCGTATTGTTAATGAAGGCGCAACGATGGTTGTTATTGAACATAATCTAGATGTGATTAAAAATGCTGACTTTATCATTGACTTAGGTCCAGATGGTGGCGATGCCGGTGGGCAAATTGTGGCTATGGGTACACCTGAAGAAGTGGCAAAAGTCAAAGAAAGTTATACAGGACAATACTTAAAAAAAGTTTTAAAATGATAAAAACTAAACTATTATGTTATGATAGGGAGGGATGGAAATGAACCAAGATCCTAAAGATCCAAAGGATAATCCCGAAGAAGAATTAAAGAAATTAATTGAAGAATTAGAATCTTATAAAAAGAAGCGACAAACCAATATCAGTTATGCATTTTTACTACATCGAAATTACTTAGTGCACATGGTATTATCACTTGTTGTTAACTTTTTAATGGGTGCGACAATCATTGGTTTATCAATAGCGTTTAATCATCCACTGGTTCAAATGGAATTTCTAGGTTTTATCTTCGCAATCATTTTGCTAACTCTATTAGAAAATTTTATTAAATTAATACTATTTAGATACGCACTGCGTGCAATGTTATATAGCTTGGGGATTTTATCTTGGCTTGTACAGTTTGTCATATGGTATGCTGCATCATTAATGATTGGTGATGCATTTGCATTTGCAAGCATTGGTGATCTATTTGTATTTTCAATATTATTTACAATTATGAGATTTATTATATCTGTCTATATCAGAAGACTAATGTTTAGAGGCAGACATATCTTTATCGGAGGAAAGAAATGAAATTAAAAGTTAAACACTTAGTGAAGGATTTACATTTAGAAGTATTAGCTGGTGAGAATGCATTAAACCGTGAGGTAAAAGCGGAGATGTTATCAAGACCTGGCGTTGAGCTTGCAGGGTTTTTGGATTTCTTTGATGCAGATCGCATGGTTTTAATTGGTTCTAAGGAATACCAATTTATGAAACTATTGCCGCAAGATATCATGAGAACACGTGTCGAAGACATTATGATGAAAAGACCTCCGGGATTTATTTTTTCAATTAATGTTGAAGTTGATAAACTGTTCTATGAATTAGGTAATCAATACGATGTTGCTATTTTAAAGAGTCCAGTGAGAACAACCCCTTTATCAAGTCAACTCTATGCATACCTACATTCTAAATTGGCACCAAGAATTACGGTTCATGGCGTACTATTAGATATTCATGGTATGGGTACAATGATTATTGGTAAGAGTGGTATTGGTAAGAGCGAAACTGCATTAGAACTTATCAAGAGAGGACATATCCTTATTAGTGATGATAGAGTTGATATTTTTGAAACTGCTCCTGGTGTCCTAGTAGGTAGTGCACCAAAACTTATTGAAAAATATATTGAAGTACGTGGTATTGGTATTGTTGATGTTGTTTCAATGTTTGGCGCTGGCGCTTATCGTGAAAGCAAAAAAATCAGATTAGTTGTTGAACTTGAGCGTTGGGTTGAAGGTAGGCAATATGATCGTTTAGGTGTTGATTCACACACGGTATCATACTTTAACACTGAAATTGCTAAAGTTACAATTCCAGTATTACCTGGACGTAACGTTGCCACACTTGTTGAAAGTGCAGCAATGAATACAAAATTAAAATATTTAGGTTATAATGCAGCACTAGAGTTAACAGAAGCGGTAGCGAAGAGTGCAAGCGGATATGGGAAGGATGAAGACGATGATGAATAATTTTTGGCAAAAAAATAGACATGGCATCATTTTATATGGTGCAATGATTGTAGGCTTCATCTTATTGGTTATATTAGCAACTGCTTTTCAAGATGGTTTCCCATATGATCCAAAAGCGATTGACACAAACTTAGCGATTGGCAGTTTTCAATTTGATGTTCAATGGTATGCAGTATTCATTTTAACCGGTATTGTTTTTGCAGGTTTTATTGCTTATTATGAATTTAAAAGATATAAGATAGACACAGAGATTTTATTTGATGGCCTATTGTTTGGTATTTTATTCTCAATTATCGGTGCACGTCTTTGGTGGGTATTATTTAACTTGAGTTCTATCCATTCAATTGGTGATGTGTTTGCTATCCAAAGTGGTGGATTAGCCATTCATGGGGCGATTATCGTTATGTTTATCTTTGTATATATATTCACTAAAAGAAAGAAATTATCATTCTGGTGGTTACTTGACGTTGTCGCACCTGGGTTCTTAATTGGTCAAGCGATGGGCCGTTGGGGGAATTTCATGAATGGTGAATTATATGGACCAGCTGTGGATAATTTAAACTATTTACCACAATTCATTTCTGGACAAATGTATATTCATGGATCTTACCATATACCAACATTCTTATTTGAAAGTGTTTGGAATTTAATAGGACTTATTATTCTATTAATATTAAGACGCAAGAAAATATTTAAAACCGGTGATTTAATTGGATCATATTTTATTTGGTATGGTTTGATTAGAATCCCTATGGAATTATTAAGATTACAAGGAGATCCTTATGATCCGCTACCACTACCTTGGCTAGATAGCCCAGTAACAGCTTGGTGGCAAATGACTTCTCTTTGGACTTCAGTATTATTAATTGTAGGTGGTTTAAGCATTATTGTATTAAAACGTATATTTGCTAAAGACCTACCATATTACGTAGACTTTAAAGGAAATGATTCGACAAATGAAACTGATACTATTTGATCTAGATGGCACATTAATTCAATCAACTAAAATTATTCTAGATACGTTTGATAGTATTATAAAAAGATATTTTGATATTGATCTAGATGAAAAAACTTTAACAAGCTTTTTAGGTCGTACACTTTGGCAAATTTTTGGTGATTATACAGATGATCAAGATTTAATAAATGAGATTGTTGTGAATTATCGAAAAGAGACAGAAGCATTAATAACAACCAGTCTAGAAAGTTATCCTAATGCTTATGAGACAATGAAATATTTTAAAGATAACAATGTTTTAGTGGGCGTTGTAACATCTAAAATAAATCAGGTTGCTATGAGTCATTTAAAACTTGTTGGTCTAGATTCACTTGTCGACCACTTAATTGGATTTGATGATTGCAAATCACATAAACCAAATCCAGAACCATTATTAAAAGCACTCGAATATTTTAACATCGAGCCAAAAGATGCAATTTATGTTGGTGATCATGAAAATGATATGAAGGCTGCTAAACGCGCGGGTATTGATGGATGCGCAGTTGCTTATTCTAATCGATTAGAAGAAATGCTAGCTGAAAATCCACTTTATGTCATTGATGATTTATCCAATTTAAAAGATTTAATATAAAAGGAGAATAGATATGTTATACGACGTATTAATTATTGGAACAGGTCCTGCAGGTATTACAGCAGGGATTTATGCTAAAAGAGCAAACTTAAAGGTTGCCATGTTTGAAAAAGATACTCCAGGTGGACAACTTTCAAAATATAATGAAATTGAAAATTACACTGGTGCTAAAAAAGTTGCTGGTTATGAGCTTGCAACAATGATGATTGATCATGCATATGATTTAGGTGTTGAAGTTTTATATGACGAAGTGACTAAAGTTGAATTAGATGGCAATGTTAAAAAAGTGATTACACCAAATGAAACTTATGAAGCTAAAGTTGTGATTGTAGCTACAGGTAATGTACCTAGAAGATTAGGTGTTGAAAACGAAGAGTTTTTAGCAATGAACGGTATTAGCTGGTGTGCAATTTGTGATGGACCTTTATATAAAGGAAGAAAAGTAGTTGTTGTCGGTGGTGGTAACAGTGCCGTTGAAGAAGCATCATACTTATCTACATTAGCATCACATGTAACAGTTGTTCAAAATCTACCTACGTTAACGGCTGATAAAAAAGCACAAGACATTTTATTAAAACAAGAAAATGTTGATATTTTCTATTCAACATTAGTCGATAAATTCGAAATGAATGAAACTGGTTTAACTGGTGTTGTTATTAAAGATGAAAATGGTAATAAACAAACAGTTGAAGCTGATGGCGTATTTGAATATGTTGGATTAATCCCTGTAACTGACATGGTTAAAGATCTTGGCATTACAAACAAATACGGATATGTTGAAGCAAACGAAAAAATGGAAACTAAAATCCCTGGTGTCTATGGCGCAGGCGATGTGATTGCAAAACAAATCAGACAAGTTGTTACTGCAACAGCTGATGGTGCAATTGCCGTTCAAAACGCATTAAGATATTTAGAAACTTGGAGCTAAGATGAGTTTTGCTAAAACTGTAAAAGAGGAATTGGTTACCGTTCCTGTTGAGTTAGAAGAACAGCTTGCAGAGTTTGCAGCGTTCTTAAACCTTAACACTGAATTTCATATTGAAAACAGAGTGAAGATGCTTGATTTCAAAACCAATAGTCCAACCGTTGCAAAACGGTTTTTACAGTTGTTAAGAACATTGTATCAAGCTGAGACAACGCTTTTGACACAACAGCAAAATCAATTACAAAAAAGACAAACCATTATTATTCGTGTGGAGACTAAAGTAGCTGATATTATTAGTGAACACGGATTATTAGAAAATGAAATTGAATCACAAGGCTTGCTTTTACAATCAAGTGAAGCGAAACGCGCTTTCTTACGTGCTAGTTTCTTATCAGCAGGGTCGGTTAATCATCCGAAAACTGCTGAATATCATTTAGAGATTTTCTCTAGAAGTGCAAATCAAATCATGCTTATCCAAAACGTGATGAATGCTTTTGATTTAAATGCTAAAATAACGAAACGTAGAACAGGCTATATTGTCTATATTAAAGATGCTGAAGGTATCTCTACCTTTCTACAGCTCATCGGTGCACAGAATGCATTATTCCAATTTGAAGACATTAGAATCAAAAGAGATTTTAATAATTCAATAAATCGTGTGATGAATTGTGAGATTGCCAATGAGAAAAAGGCGATCGTTGCAGCAAATGAACAATTAGATGATATTAGATTAATCACAAAATACTACCCGAAAGATCAACTAAACTCAAAATTAAAGCAAATTATAGAATTAAGAACTGAACACCCTGATATGAGTTTAAGAGAGTTATCAGAACTCTATGAGGAAAGATTCAATGAAGCACTTAGTAAATCAGGACTTAATCATAGACTTAAAAAGTTGAAAGAATTAGCGAATAAAATTAGAGAGAGTGGGTATGACAAATGATTAAAGGTATTGGTATTGATTTGGTAGATTTAAATCGAATCAGAGAAATCGCAGATGATCGCTTTATACATAGAATATTAAGTGATGATGAATTTAAAATTTATGAAAATATCGCAAACGAAAAAACGAAATTAACTTTTCTAGGTGGTAGATTTGCTGCGAAAGAAGCAATATTTAAAGCAATCTCTAAAGGCAAAGGCACAGCATACTATACAGATTTTTCTGTATTACCTGATGAAAACGGGAAACCATGTGTATTTACTGAATTTTTAGATGATGATACAATCGTGCATATGACGATTACGCATACCGATGAACAAGCAATCGCATATGTTTTAATTGAAGGATAAACCATATTTGAACATAATGTTGTATTTTCAACTTTATTTCGGTATAATTTTTTATGGATAGGATGTGACTTTATGGCAAAAAATAGCAAACCAAAAAACAAAAAGCCAGTGCAACAAAAAGTGGAGAAAAAAAGCGTAGTAACAGCAGCAGAATCTAGTAGAATAGAAACAATTATTTCAAGAGTCGGATTAACATTGATTTCTGTGATTGTATTAGTGGTTGCCGCAGTGTTTATCATTAATTCATTTAGCGCAGATGAAGATGTCGTAGCATATGATGATTATGTTCATATAACAGCAACAACACTTGATCAAATCGTTAAAGATAACGGTGAAGGACAAGCACCTGGAGATAGAGAATATTTCTATGGGGTTGATTCATATAAAGATCTTTTATCACTTATGAACAGTAATGACATGATTTATCTTTACTTCTATAGAAGTTCAGATTTTGATGGTGATGTTCAAAATGCGATTTTAGAACAAAGTAAAATTGCAGGTATTCCTACAGAGACTTTAATTGATGAAAATAGTGCTTCAGATTTTCAAGCATTTATATTTATCGATTTAGATGCAGCATTAAACTCAAGTATATTTGAAGATGCTGAATTAGCGCTTTTAGATTTAGATCAAGACGATAGCCAAACACTTGTGATCTTCGATCAATATAATATTGATGGACAATATTTTGAATCATTAACTGACTCAGAAGATATCATTGAAGTGATTGAAGGTTTAGTATAAAACACTTATAAAAGGGCTTTGCCCTTTTGTTCTATATAAAGGAGAGATATTGTTATGAATGAACAAATAATTCAAGAGATTAGACAAACACTAAAGATTTCAACAAAACAAATTACAACTGTGCTTGAACTACTTGATGAAGGTAATACGATACCGTTTATTGCAAGATATCGTAAGGAAGCAACTGGGGGACTTGATGAAGAACAAATTAATGAAATCTATAAAACATGGAATTATCAATTAAACTTACTTGAAAGAAAAGAAGCAGTTATTCGTTTAATTGATGAAAAAGGTATGTTAACTGATGAGTTAAAAGCTAATATCTTAAAAGCTGATAAACTCGTTGAAGTAGAAGACTTATACCGTCCATTTAAGGAAAAGAAAAAAACAAAAGCAACCGAAGCCATTGCTAAGGGTCTTGAACCTTTCGCAACTTGGTTACTTATGTTTCCAAATGAAGATGTTGAAGCATACGCTAAGAAGTTTGTTGGTGATAAGGTAGCATCTGTTGATGAAGCCATTGAAGGTGCTAAATATATTATTGCTGAAATGATCAGCGATAATGCTGATTATCGTAAGGTTTTAAGAAAATCAATCGTAGATGATGGTATCGTTATAACTTCTCTTAAGAAAAATGCAGAGGACGAAAGAAAAGTATATGAAATGTACTACGATTATAATGAACCAGTCATTCAAATGAAACCACACCGTATTCTAGCAATTAATCGTGCAGAAAAAGAAAAAGTAATTACTGCAAAAATTGATATGGATAAAGATGTTCTAACACAATATTTAGAATTTCAAATGATCAAAGACGAAAATTCTACTGCAACACCTTACATTAAAGAAGCGATAGCTGATGCGTTAAAGCGTCTTATCTATCCAAGTCTTGAACGTGATGTAAGAAGTGAACTAACAGAAAAAGCTGAAGAACAAGCGATTGAAGTCTTTGGTGATAACCTTCAAAAATTACTATTACAACCACCACTTAAAGGTAAAGTAGTTTTAGGTGTTGACCCTGCGTTTAGAACAGGATGTAAATTGAGTGTTTGTAATGAACAAGGTACAGTTTTAGAAAAGAGTGTGATTTATCCACATGAAAAAACTAAAGGTGGCACAGTTACTGATAAACAAATTAAAGAATCACAAGCAACACTTATTCGTTTAATTCATAAATATCATGTAGAATTAATCGCGATTGGTAATGGGACTGCATCAAGAGAAACTGAAAGTTTCATAGCAGATTTATTAAAGACAACAGGTATGAAAGCACAATACGTTATTGTTAATGAAGCTGGAGCATCAGTTTATTCAGCAAGCGAGCTTGCAAGAGAAGAATTCCCTGATTTTTCTGTTGAAGAAAGATCAGCAGCATCTATTGCTAGACGTTTACAAGATCCTTTGGCAGAACTTGTTAAAATTGATCCTAAAAGTATTGGTGTTGGTCAATACCAACACGATGTTTCTGCTAAGAAATTAAATGAATCTTTAGGGTATGTTGTTACACAAGCTGTAAACAGCGTTGGTGTTAATGTAAATACAGCCTCTAAATCATTACTTATGTATGTATCGGGCTTAAATAAATCAAGTGCTGAAAACATAGTTAAATATAGAGATAAAGTTGGTAAATTTAACACGAGAGAAGATATCTTAAAAGTGCCAAGACTTGGTGGTAAAACATTTGAACAAGCTGTCGGTTTCTTGCGTATTCCTGAAGGTGATGAAGCACTTGATATGACTGCGGTTCACCCTGAAAGTTATGAAGTAGCTAAACAAATCATGGGATTATATAAAATCACCGGAGATATGTTTGGTAAACCAGAAGTAAAACTTATCGTTGAACATATTGATCGTAAGAAATTACAAGATCAACTAAAAGTTGATAAATATACATTAGATGATATCTTAGATGCGTTTGTCGCACCACTTAGAGATCCACGTGATCAATTTGCACAACCAATCTTAAGAAGTGATATCTTAAAAATTGATGACTTATCGATTGGTATGGAGTTAGAAGGTACCGTTAGAAACGTTGTTGATTTCGGTGCATTTATTGATGTAGGATTAAAAAATGATGGACTTTTACACATCTCTAAAATCTCTAAAGCATACATTAAACATCCTAAAGATGTGCTTAATGTCGGAGACATTGTTAAGGTTTATGTATTAAACGTTGACAAGGACCGAGGCAAAGTCGGATTAACGATGATAAAAGACTAAAAACAGGTTGACTTTTTCATAAAAATACGATATTCTATAAAGGCGCAAAAGCGTACTATAGATGTCGGTTGGAGTAGTACTCAAGTGGCTTAAGAGGTGCCCCTGCTAAGGGTATAGGCTGGGAAACCGGTGCGAGGGTTCAAATCCCTCCTGCTCCGCCATCTGTGGCCCGTTGGAGAAACGGTTAACTCACATGCCTTTCACGCATGCATTCACGGGTTCGAATCCCGTACGGGTCACCAAATATAAAAATAAAGCAATCCCTTATTGAGGATTGTTTTTTATTTATAAGCAAATGGTATAATATATAATAATAAGATTGTTTTTTGGAGGGGTAAAAAAACAATAATACCATAGAACATTAAAAAATATATCACTCTACTAACAGTAGAATAAATTCTATTGTTATTTCTATATAAATGATGTAATTTCAATTAGAAAGGTGATTATATGAACGATGCGTTAAAGATCCAAATGATTATTTTTTAACTGAAAGCATTCATGTATATGCTAGACCATTTATAAGTTATTACCTTTTTATAAGTATCATACTAATAAATGGATTTGATATCTATAGACTAAAAAGACGAATTGATTGACTAGAAAATAAGTATAATCAACATATGATAGACATATATTTATACATCTTCTACTCTGATATGAATTACCGATATTTAAATTACAAAGTCTATGAAGAGAAATGATAGGATTTTTTGGTGTTACAATAATTATGTAACTTGTTTACAATATATATAATACATGATAAATCAGTTATTATTCTTTATCCTTTAAGAAACTTTAAGTAATGTGTAATTTGTGCTTGCACTTCTGATGTTCCATTATTTGGAAGGAAATCTGATCAAGTGGCACTTATGGTTGTTTTACTATTAAGAGTATATGTACTATACGCTCCAAATAATTATTAATAAATAATTATTGCAGTTTCGGTAAGAACTGGGGGCTATTATAAATTTACTTTGTTTGTTGAAGTGTTTGCTTTATGAATGATTTTGATAAATTTAGAATTTATTAACTTTAAAAATCTACAATTAATAAGCGTTTTCATGGTAAAATTAAATAAAATATTGTTTAAGCACATATGGAGGGGAAAATGGACGGATTAAATTATAAAATCAAAGAATTTACGTTAGAAGATGTTACAAAACAAGACAGTTCAATTAAAATACCTCAATTTCAAAGAGGATTAGTTTGGAGTAAAGATAATCAAAAGAACTTTATTCAAACTATGATGGATGGAGATCCATTTGGATCAATATTACTATCTGAAGTATCTGATAATGAATATTTATTGGTAGATGGATTACAAAGAGTATCAACGATAAAAAGGTTTTTAAATAAACCAGAAGATTATATTGACTCAAAATTCATAGATGATGTACTTTTTGATGAATTTTTAGAAATATATATTAATAGAAATTTAGTTCCAGAATCAGGTAAACAACAATTCATTGAAAGGTTTAGAAATAATTTATTGGACCAATATAATCAAAGTTCAGATGCTGTTACATTTGCTGATAGAATCACTGAATTGTATGTACCACATGACCAAGATATTAGAAAGATTTATAATGTTGTTAATAAAATGTTCAATAATATGCAAAATAAAATGAAATTAAATTCTGCGTTAATTCCTGCTATTATTTATACAGGAGATGAGAAAAGACTACCAGATGTTTTTGAAAGAATGAATACTG
Source organism: Acholeplasmataceae bacterium (assembly GCA_963678355.1). Lineage (GTDB taxonomy): Bacteria > Bacillota_I > Bacilli_A > Acholeplasmatales > Acholeplasmataceae > WOFB19. The sequence goes on from OY782823.1 coordinate 1,622,560, forward strand.
GTGCGGTTACTTTATCAAAATATGAAGTTTTGGCTTCAACGTGGTACAAATTTGAAATAGACATTAATGATGATGAAATATCAAAGTACGTTAAAAACAAATACAATAGTTTAAAAGAAAAATCATTTTTAGAAGTTAATTTTGATATTGATGAATTAGATTCAAAAATAAACATTTTTGAGTATTGCTATGCTATAAGTGAGATACTTAAAAATAGGAAAAATGGTTATACATTATTATTTGGTGAAAAAAAGAAAGAACTATCTACAGATTCTATTGGATTTGACATTATTACTGTTTTACTTAAGAATAAAGTAAATGATGTTGTTAGTATTAAGAATTTTATTTATGAAGCTCCAGTTAATTTTTTAACTGAATTTAAAAATGCAATCAAAAAAACAGCCGAGGGTATCTCAAAAATTTTACAACCTTGGGTATCTTTTGGTTTTTCAGAAGCTAAGTCCGAATTAAAAATCATTACAGGTTACCAAGGAATACATATATTTGCTTCATATTTTGAACTACTATTTGATTTTGATCCTAATGAGTATAGAATCATAGAAAAAAACGATAGACGTGGAAAAGAATTATTTAAGAAGTATTTACCTCTTCACGTATTAAAAGATGTTGTCAGCAATTATTGGGGAATCAATAGACAAGTGTCAGATCTGTATTTAAATATAACAGATACAGAATTACTTCATAAATATCAACATAGTGTTGCAATAGATGAATTTGAATATGAGTTAATAAACTATATTGAAAAGTCAAATATGAATAATAGAAAAACAATATCGTCAGATAGTAAATTTATTCTTAATTATATACATAAAATATTAATTGAGAAAAATCAAGATTATAGAGATCAATTTTTAAATAAAAATATTGATTTTGATCATATTACACCTAAAGAAAGAGTAAAAGATATAATGGATGACATAGCAATCTCATCATTAGCCAATTTGTGTGTTATGTTGCCAAGAGACAATAGATCTAAAAAAAATCTCACATTATATGAAGATGAAACTAATAGAGCCGCATACAATTTATCACAAGATATTTTAGATATGATGATATATCCTAGAGAAGTAGAACTTAGATTTCTAGATTTATCTAAGGAACAAAAAAAGAGTCAATATTGCGATTTTATAAAAAACAGAAAAAATACTTTAGTTAATGAAATAAAAAAAGCTATTTCTGATTATTATAGAATTTAAATGATGTATTTTAAAATTGGAAAAAAATATATAGGGTAAACAAATAATTTTTAGAATAAGAGTGACAAGTATCTTAATAGCACTAATAGAACACACATAAATTTACCACACGGTAGTATTGATAATGAGTTTCATAAGTCAACTGTTTTAGATGTTAAATCAAAACTCATAAGCTATTTTGGCAAAAAAATAGAGGCGATAATGGGAGAAAGAATACTAATAGACAAATCAAACACAATCATAATATTATTCAGCAAAGATAAGGGCATTTGGGAAGATAAAACATCTTCAATCAATGCTCTTTTTAAGTCATACTATTATAATAATTTTACTGGTTATGACATATATTTTAGAGGATCAGATAAAAAACTATTTTATTCAAAAGAAAAAGTAGAAATAATTAAGTATCTCAAAACAATTAATGTTTCTGGTCAAGATGTTATTATTAATAATAATAACTATAATGTAAATTTCATTGATGTATATCAAAATGGTTATTATAGAATTCAAATTGGCAAGGGAATCATTATAACCAAACACTTTAAATTAGCAAATGGCAAATATAAAGATATATTCAATTATTATAAGGAACTTGCAAGATATGCAGGTGAAATATCTAATGATGATGAACCTTTATATTATTTAGCACAGAACTATGAACGTATATCACCATCTCTAAGATCCGTAGTATATCAATATTTAGGTGGTATAAATAACAAAGTGCCATTTGATAATTTTATTATTGTGCCATTTGATTTTAATTTAAGTCAGCATAAAGCAATTGATAAAGCTTTAAGTAATAGTATATCAATAATCGAAGGTCCACCAGGCACAGGTAAAACTCAAACAATATTGAACTTAATAAGTAATATTATCTCAAACGATAAAAACTGTGCTGTTATCTCAAACAATAATACTGCAGTTGATAATGTATTTGATAAATTGTCTGAAGAAGGATTATCTTTTGTCGCCGCGAAATTAGGTAATAGACAAAAGGTAGAGGATTTTTTTGAGAATATATCTAATGATGAACTAATTGGGTTTTTGAGTAATAATTTAGGGGATATAAAATTTACAGATAGACAAGATATCATTCAGTATAGTGCATTACTTAATAAATTATTTACACTAGAAATAAAAGCTTCACAACTTAAAAATTTACTTAATGATGTTTTAGTTGAGAAGAAAAATCATAAAGTAAATATTAATGTAAACATAAAAATCAATCATAAATTAAAATCTAACGACTATATAAAACTAGTTCAAAGACTAGAAGAAACAAAAAAAATTAGATTATTTGAAAGATGGAAATTAAATTGGAAATATAAAATCAAAATTCAAAATGATCATATGATAGACATCCTCGATATGGCAGAAAAATTATTTTATGATAAGCGTGTAGCTGAATTAGAAGAAGAAATTATAGCAATCGAAAATAAATTGAAAAAGAATCAGAAAGAAAGTATTATAAAAAAATTAAAAGATTTTTCTAGAAATTATTTACTTAGAAAAGTTCAATCTCATTATTACAAACAGAATATCATAAAGTTTGACCAATTAAGTTTTAAATCAAATTATTACGAATTTCTAAAACGTTATCCTGTTATATTAAGCACTTCACAATCATTACTTAACAATGCACCAAAAGGGTTTTTGTTTGATTATCTCATTATTGATGAAGCTTCACAAGGAGATTTACTTTCAAGTGTTATAGCTATGAGTTGTGCAAAAAATCTAATAGTTGTAGGTGACTCTAGACAACTTCAACAAATAGATGAAGAAAGATTATTTAATCAATCTGAAATATTAGCCAATAAATATAATGTTGGCGATTCATATAAGTATGCATCTAACTCTATATTAAAGTCAGTTAAAGCATCAGTTAAAGATGTACCTACTACACTACTTAGAGAACATTATCGTTGTGCTCCAGATATTATTAACTTTTGTAATAAAATGTTTTATGATAACGAACTAATTCCAATGACTAAAAATTACGGTAATCATATCAACATCATCAAGACTGTTCCTGGTAATCATGCTAGGAAAAATCCAAATGGATCAGGCATGTACAATCAAAGAGAAATTGATGAGTTAGAAATACTTATTAAAGACAAAGATAAATCAAATATTGGTATTATTACACCTTTTAGGTATCAAGCTAATCTAATTACAGATAAACACCAATATGATGAACTTGAAGCAGATACCATCCATAAGTTTCAAGGTAGACAAAAAGACGAGATAATCATGTCCTTTGTTGTGAATTCATTGGATGAAAATCCAAATAATATAGAAAATAGATTGTATGATTTTGTTACTAATGATAAATTACTAAATGTAGCTATTTCAAGAAGTAAACATAAAGTTACTGCTATAGTTTCAGATAAAATATATCATTCAAAGAGTAATATTATTCATGACTTTATCACATACACAGAAAATTTATATGGCGACTCTATTACTAAGACATCTAAAGTTATTTCAGTATTTGATTATTTGTATGGTGAATATGACAATATTTTAAAAGATAAATTTAAAGATAAACCTAATGAACATAAAACAGAATTGCTGATGTGTGAGCTTATTGATAAAATATTAAAAAATTACAATAAAATTGGCTATCGTATGCACGTAAGATTATCAAAAATTCTAAATAATTATGATGGATTAAGTGAAGAGGAATATAGATATGTCACACATCCTTGGACACATGTTGATTTTCTATTTTATAATAAAGTAAGTAAAGAAAAATTATTTGTTATTGAAGTAGATGGTATTCAATATCATGAACAAAGTGAAAAACAAGTGATTCATGATGAAATCAAAAACAAAATATTATCTTTTAATAAAATTCCTGTTTATAGATTTAAAACTAATCAGTCTAATGAAAAAACTAGAATTAATGAAATATTAGAAAAACACTCATATTAATAAAGGGGGCTATTATGGCGAAAAAGAAGAACACAAGTAATTTAGATGAGATGCTAGAAAAAGCGTATTGGTTTCTAAAGATTAAACTAAAGTTTGACGATATCCAAGCAGCAACCACATTGGCGTCTATATTTTTATTACCAATATCATTGTATTTAGGGATTTTAAATTATAATGAATTAATAGCAAGGATATTTTATATAACTATAGGGCTTGATGTATTAGTTGCCACATATTCAATAGTCAAGATAAAGTATTTTAAAGGTATTAGATTGAGAGAGAAAAAAGAAGCGAAACCCATAAAAGTAAATAGTATGTCTATAATTAATGAACTTTCCGGGTTAGATTTTGAAAGGTTCGCATCTGAATACTTTAGAATTTTAGGATACTCAGTTGAGGAAACATCTGGATCTCACGATAATGGTGCTGATCTAATAATAACCAAAAATAATAAAAGAACGTGCGTAGAAGTTAAAAGAAGAAGTAGCAAAATTACCAGACATGTTGTTTTATCTGTAAGCTATGCAAAAGATTTTGTGTATCATGCACATAATGCAGTTATATTTACTAATAATTTATTAACAGATCAGGCAAGAGCGGCAGCAAAGGATAAAGAAGTTGACTACATAGATAAGTATAAAATAGAGAAATTTCTATTGGATAATTCTGGTGTTGTAATTAATAATAAAAACAAGTAGGGGTGAAATTATGCATTTAGATAAATTTACAATTCAAAAATACAAATCAATTAAAAATCCAATAGAAATTGATTTTAATCAAAATTTAATATGTTTTGTAGGAAAAAACGGAAGTGGAAAAACAAATATATTAGAAGCTATTCATCAATTTTATAATGAAGATTTTTATTATCAATTTACTGACAAAGCAGAATACAAATTACATTATTTATTGACGGATACTGAAATATCTAAATTTTCAAATGAAATTAAAATAGATGAAGATATTAGAAGCGTCGAAGTTGAGTGTAGCGATAGAGATTTTAGAACAACGAGAGTAAACGCTAAAATATACCAACTATCAATAAAAAAATGGATGTATAAATTAAATGACTTGGGAAAAAAATTAGTGAACAAATTAGATGAATATTACACTAAATTGAGCAGCATTACATATGAAAAGCTAAAAGAAACCTTTAAAGATAAAGAAAGATCTATTATTGGAAAATTTATTGACTATGATAGACATGAATTCATGTTAAAAAACAGCATTAATAACTTTGAACAATCAAAAAAAGAGATTATTAATTATATACAAAATAACTTCAGAAAAAATAAAATTAATGTAGAGTTTCACAATTTATCTAGGTTTCCTTACTTTAATTTACCCAAATTATTTCAATTAAAAAAAGAAGAGCTATATATTGATCCATTATTAGCTGCATATGTTGAGTTTGATTTTGCTAGTTATGATAGAGACATCGACTCAATTAATACCCAGTTGGAAAATTCATATAACCAAGCAAATAAACTTATTGATGATTTTAAAAAAATTATTGAAGAAATTAATTTTGCTTTTGAGACTAAAGTAAATGAATACTATGATGATAAGAATGCAAGGGAAAAGAAATATAGTAATTTTTTAGAACTTATAAAATCAACCATCACGCAAAATTGTGTTTATTTGGATAACGAGAGCTCATTATTATTTACATTAGACTCTACCAGATACAGAAGAAAAATAGAAGGTAAAAATATAATTAATAAATGTATTAATCGATATTTGAAGAAAAATAATTTGATTCGAGAAGACAAAGATGTTAATAAACTAAAGGGGTTTAATTCGGATAATGTTCATGAATTAATTAAGTATATTAACGATTATTTTAAATCAATAGTTCCTAAATTTGATAAAGATAGAATCAAATCGTTAAATGCAACTGTATCTGATGATGGAACGGCATTATTATATGAAATAACTGAGAAAAATGATGTTAGAATTCCACTTGAATCTACTAGTCTTGGCCGGAGATGGTACCTATCATATATGTTTTTAAAGAACTCTCTAGAAGAGGGTGACATCTTTATAGTGGATGAACCTGCATCATTTTTACATCCTAATGCACAAAAACAAATATTAGAGGATCTTTATCAACTTTCAAAAAAGAATAAAGTGATTTTTTGCACCAATAGCGCTGATATGGTGCCTTTAAAAATAGATAAATATTATTATGTAGATATTGATCATAAAGGTACTTATGTTAAACAATACAGCAATGAGAATTCAGATATAATAATCAATCATGTAGGCTTATCAAATTATAAAGAAATATTAATAAACAAAGATACAACATATCTTTTCGTAGAAGGTGATTCAGATAAAGAATTATTTAAACGTTTCATGAAAATCAAAGGTGTAGATTTATCTAAATATTGTTTTTTTAGCATGAAAGGAGCCGGAAACGGTAAGGTTATTTATAGATTTTTATTAGAAACTAACGCTAAATTTAAGTTTATATTTGATGCTGATGTCAAAACAAAATTCATACAGTTAGAAGAAATAAGAGATTCAGATAAAGTATTAGTAGGAACTGGTATGAAACGTGAATGTATAGAAGGATTATTTAGTTTAGAAGACCAAAAAAAATATTTTACCAATAATAAAAAGCTTAGCATTAAAAAAATAGGCAAATTAAGTAATCTAAATGATTTGACGGATGAATCAATCGAAAATATAAATAAAGTGCTAGCTGAGGCTGAAGTATTAGACCAAAATTATCATGTAATATAGCATTGATAGATTCAAACATTTATTCTCTTATAAAGGATTACAAAAGGTATTGAGAATATGTTTGAATTATGTGAAAGTCAATTAGGCAAATTACTAGGATAGGGATTTAAAGAATCAGTATCAGTGACTACATGCAATACACAACGGTTTAATTTAATTGATATAACGAGTTTTTGGTAGAAGGCGCAAATTAACGTTAAATATATATTAATAATTCAACAGAAGTGTTTGAAAATAAAACGGTTGGAGGATTTAATAATTAAATCTTATTTAGATGATATGATATAGAGATGAAAATTCAATATTTATATTATCAGGATGGTGAAGTTATTATAAAAGTAATCGGTGACTCATATACACACGAATAATACAAACTAATGCCTCTAAATATTAGAAGTAGTTTTTATGTCAAAATTTGCATGACGTACACTTCATACACAAAAGTAGATGCTTAAATGAGCCCGAAAAGGAAGACCGTAGATGTATTTGTATTGGATATAAGTCTTCTATTTATATACATTTCAATTACTTTTTAATAATCAGTGTGTTAATATATTAATAAGATTACAACAAGTGTTAAGGAGTATGAACAACTATGATTTTATATACATTACAAGCTAACATATTTGCATTACTCGTTTTATTAATTATTTATATAGGTGTTAAGAAACATACAGATATGATGGTCATGAAAGATCGACTATTCATGTATATTCTATTAACAAATGCACTCATATTAATCATTGATTGTATCTCTATATTCTTATATGATATTCCAGGACAATTAGTCTTTGTAAGCCAGTCTTTATTAACAACCGTTTTTTATATGTTAAATCCCCTTCCGAGTTTCTTTTGGATCTTATATGTTTATGTCTTTATATTCCATGAACATAAGCAGTTAAAAAAACTTGCTTGGGGTGCTAGTATCTTAGTGATTGTTAATGCTCTATTATCAATTAGTAGCATATGGACAGGATCATTATTTATTATTGGTCCAGGCAATTCTTATGAACGAGGTTCATTATTCTTCTTAGTGCCAATCTTCGCGTTTATTTATACAATCATTGGATTTTTCGTCATTATCATAGAGAGAAAGAAAATCAATCCTAAAGATTTTTTCCCACTATTATTATTTGCAGTACCACCTGCAGTAGGTGGCTTACTTCAATCATTAATCTATGGTCTTGTTGTTTTATGGCCATCACTGACAATATCATTGCTTATTATCTATGTGTTTATTCAATCTAAGACAATTAATACAGATTTCCTTACGGGATTAAACAATGATCGTGCATTCTATAATTACCTAAGTGATTGGAAGAAGTGGAAAAAAGATGATAAATCCATTGTTGGATTTATGATGGATATGGATAACTTTAAAGATATCAACGATAGACTTGGTCATCATGTAGGTGATCAAGCACTAAAAGAAATGAGTCATATATTAAAAGATAGTTTTAGAAGAAACGATTTTATTGCTAGACTTGGTGGCGATGAGTTTGTTGCGATTATTGAAGTTTCAAATCCTAGTGAAATTAATGCTATCAAAGATAGATTACTTGAAGCTATTGATACATTTAATAAAACGAATCCTGAACAGTATCATTTGAGTATAAGTTATGGGTTAGACACATTTAATCCAAAGAAACAAGACTCACTTAAAGTATTCTTTAATAAACTTGATAAACTCATGTATGAACATAAGATATCAAAAAAATAAGTAAATCGTTTATCATATACAGAAGTGACTAGATATTTGATTCTAGTCACTTATTTCTTTTTAAATATTAACAAACAGTCAAAACTATTAAAATATTTAGTATAAAAGCACTAAATATAATGTATGTGTTTATATCAAATCTAATTTAAATATATTCTATGGTATAATTTATAACGAGTAATTTTTAGAAATTCTATTGGGGCGGTTATATATGAAAGACCAAACAACTAGAAAAAAATATATCGTACTTACTTTATTGCTGATCTTAGTGATTAGCAATTTTGGTCTTTGCTATGGCTATTGGGCAACAACAGTATTAGGAAGTGATACAATATCAACAGGACATTTGGATGTTGGGTCATGGGATTATGAAGATGTATTATTAGTCGCATCCGAGTACCGCTTAGAATATCAAACTGTATTATCACTAACAACAGATGGTGTCGATATAGATGATAAAGCGAGTGTTGAAGCAGCTTTTGAAGCCTATGGATTATTAAGTGATGAAGTCAAAACTGAACTTTCAGATGAATATAGTATATTAACAAACTTATTTAACGAGATTATTGCTTTAGAGCATAGTGTATTTCTTAATTTTGAAGATACAGCACATGATCAAAGTTTTACAGGCACGATTGAAATTGAGTCTAGAACTTGGTATGCAAATGACGTATTTATGTCTAATGATTCAAATTACGATGTTTGGATGGATACTAGATCGCTTGCATTTAGATCTACAGCGTATTTCCAATCACAAGACGCATTTATCAATGGTATTGATAAGATAGCATTATATGCTGGTGCGTTAAACTATGGCAATGGCACAAGTTATCAATTAAAGATTGAGTATGAACTTGCATCTAATCCTGGCACATGGCTACCACTACAAAATAACGGATCAGATGTTATACTTGATGTCACATCATCTACACCACTTGAATATTTTTTAGTACCTGTAAACATTACAGAGGCTATAAATATTAGATTTGCACCTATGATTTCAACAACTTCAGATTATATTAACCTTGATAATATTAGAATATATGAACATATCGTAGCTGGTACTGTTGAAGCTGAATCGTTTAGAGCATTGTATGCTGGTGTACTTGATTTAACAGTCTCAACTGTTACACTTGAAAATCAAGCAGCAGTAACAGAAGCATTAACTGCCTATGATTTATTAACACCAGAAGGTAAAGTAGAACTTTTATCAGAAAAAGCTTTACTTGATAGCTTATATACTGAAATTCAATCACAAGAATCACTATATTTAGCAACGCTTGCAGTTATTGGTGCGGAAAACAATCTTGATCAATCGGATTATGATGATGCATTATTATTAGTAAATCAATTGCCAAACAGTGTAGAAAAAACTGAATTATTAAATAGATTAAGTATTGTTTCATCTTATTTAAATGAGATAGTTACTTATCAAAATACGCATCAAGACGTTTTAAATCTAACTTTAGAAACAGTAGATATTAGTGATCAAGCAGCAATTATTCAAGCGATAAGTGATTACTATATGTTAAATGAAGATGTACAAGAAAAACTATCATCAGAAAAAGCATTATTAGATAATTTACTTGCAGAAATTAATTCACAAATACCAACAGAAACACTTGTAGAATCATTTATGACAAAATATCAAGATGTTTTAAACCTTACAACATCAACGGTAACTGAAAGTGATCGACTCATGATTAATCAAGCATTAGGTGATTATGACATATTAACAGATGCTGCTAAATTGGTATTAACAGATGAAAAAGCGTTACTTGATGAACTATTATATCAATTAGATTTAAATGAAGCTATCAATAAAGTTCTAATTGCAGAAGACTCTTTATCTCAAAGTGATTATGAAGAAGCCTATAGCATAGTTCAAGCTTTAACAAATGAAGTTGATAAACAAACGCTTCTTGATCGCCTGTCATCTGTTGCATCCGATATAGAAGATATCAATCAATTTATCACAACACACCAACAGGTATTAAGCATAACAGTTGATACTGTAGATATTGCCGATAAACAATCGGTTGAAGAAGCTCTAGCTTCGTTTGGTATATTAACAGATCGTGCTAAAGCGAAGTTAACAAGTGAAGAAGCATTACTATTAGACTTGTTTAATCAAATTATAGCTATGGAACATAGCGTGTTCATTGACTTTGATGATAACGTACACGATTCACTATATACAGGTGTAGTAACCATTGATACTAGAGACTGGTATGGTAATCAAATTGCAATATCAAATTCACCATCTTATGACGTGTGGATGGGTGAACGTTCTCTAGGGTTAAAATCAGGGTCATACTTCCAATCACAAGATCCATTTATAAATGGTATCGATAAGATTACAGTATATACTGGTGCATTAAATTATAACAATGGTGCATCATATGCGTTTACTGTTGAATATGAACTCGTATCTAATCCTGGCACATGGATAGTTGTTCAAAATCAAAGTACTGACTTAATCATTGATGTGACTTCAGGATCACCAATGGTATTTAACGAAATATCTATCAATATCTATGAACCAATTAATATTAGATTTACACCAATCATTAGTAACACATCAGACTATATTAATTTGGATAACTTAACGATTTATGAACATGTTGTCTCATCAAGTGTTGAAGTAGAAACTTATACAACGCTATATAGTAGCCTATTTACGTTAACTGAGTCAACGATAGATTTAACATATAAAGACGCGGTTAACGAAGCGTTAAGTGCCTATAATCTATTATCAGATGAAGCGAAAGCTTCACTTGCAGTAGAAAAAGCATTATTAGACGATTTACTAGAAGTAATTAACACTCAAGAGTCAATCTTTGAGGCTAACCGTGCAGTAGATACTGCAGAACTAACCTTCAATGAATCAGATTACGATGAAGCTCTATCAATCGTTAATATGCTTGAAGATAGTGCGGTTAAAGATCAGTTACTTGCAAGATTAGATATAGTAAATACTATTATTTCAGAATTATCAACATTTAACCAAACATATCAAGATGTATTAAGCTTAACAGTAGACACTGTAGATACATCAGATAAAGAAACTATTGAAAGTGCTATTGCAAGTTATTTAACATTATCAACAACTACTCAAGATATACTTGAAAACGATAAAGCATTATTAGACAGTTTACTTGCTAAGATTAATGAATCACTACCTTTAGATGAATTGGTTTCAGCATTCTTAGATAAACATCAAAATGTATTATCACTTGCAACTAGTACTGTAACAATTGATGATCAATCAATGGTTGAATTAGCTTTAAGCGATTATGAACTATTAACATATGCTGCAAAAGTACAATTATCAGATGAAAAGGTATTATTAGATAGTCTTCATTCAGCTATTAAAGTATCCATAGCTGAGTCATATGTTTCAATCTCAGAAGCATCATTGTTACAAGAAGATTATGATACTGCATTCAGTTATGTGAATGATTTACCATCAAGCAGTGCCAAGACTAATCTCCTAAATAGACTTGTTTTAGTACAAAGCACAATTGATACAAATAAGGCAAACTTAGTTATTAACCAAATTGCATCGCTACCACTACCAGGATATTTAGTATCAACTGATGAAGATATGATTATAGCTGCAAGATCTGCATATGATAAGTTAACTTCAAATCAAAAAGCACTAGTGAGAAATAGTAATACATTGGCAGAAATAGAAAATGAATTTGATCAATATCAAATTGCCTCTCAATTCGTCGTAACTGCTGAAGGTACACATGTGCAAAATGATGTTGATAATGCCTTTATTCAAGTGAATCAATTAGCTGCAGGACCATCAACAACAGCACTGATTAATCGATTGAACGCTGTTCAAGATATCATAGATGTGAATCAGGCGAGTCAAATACTTGCAACATATTTTGCATCAAATAGAGTTACTGTTTCAAGATTTAACAGCAATTCAATTAAAGAAACTGCATTCCTTGCAGCAGCAAACAATCAAGTATCTAGTCTAAATGTAGATATAACCATAAACAGTTATAATCAAGTAGATAGATATAACACAACATATCAAATAACAATTACTAAGGGCAATGCATCAATTACGATGAGTGTAAGTGTTAGATTTACAAGATAAAAAAAGAGTTCTATGATGAATAGAACTCTTTTTTATTGGTTATTTTAAATTGTTGATTGTATCTTCTATCGCTTGATGTAATTCGGTTTTTTTAAATGAAGGAAAGAGATTCATAAATTTATGATCATCAATGATATAATCATCATCAAATTGATAGCGCATTTCTTTTACTTCCTTTAATATAGGAACGAATATTGAAAGTATGCGATTTAAAAACATAGGCATTGTTTTAATTTTATACTGCGTATTTAAAACATCATTAATGATAGATAAAATGTCATTAATTGAATCTGTTTGATGACTAGGTAAATGCCAGATTTGATGATAGGCTTTATTCTTATCAGATAGTAATATGATTGCTTTTGCCAAATCTTTTGTATATGCATAAGAGTGTTTTTTATTGATGTTTCCTATAAACATAGGATTTTTTTGATTTAAAATATTTTCTAAAAAGGCAGTATATAAGATACTGTTTTTTGCATTTGGACCAAAAAAATCTGGTGATCTTGCAATTAAGTAGTCAATGTTATTTGCATTAAAGAATTTATCTACAATTATTTTTCTTGTTATACCTTTGTGAGATATAGGTAAATTTGGATGATCTTCTGTGACAGGGTTATTTAATTTCCCATACATATAAACATTATCAAAAAATACGATCTTAAATTTATTTTTTTGAGCAGCAATGATGACGTTATCAATCATGATTGGCCATTGTTTACGCCATACTTTTTTATTATAAGGTAGGCCTACACATAAGTATAAGATAGAAATATCTTTAGTTTTTTGTGTGAGATCGGTTTGGTTCAACGCATCTATTTGAATATAGTCATCTAGCGCTCTATAAGATTTACTGGCTAATAATACATGTTTTCCTTGTTGTTTTAATTGGTTAAAAATTTCAGTACCAATCGCACCAGCGCCAAGTACAATACTTTTATTCATTTGAATCTCCTTTAATATGATTAAATACCTTATCTACGATACTAAAAATTTCATTTTGAATTTCTTCTTTATGATCATGATAGTCTTGACTAGTCTCTGTCAAAGGGACTGTTTTAAGTAATTCTATGATGATTTTATAATGATCAATCATTTGAACCAACTCTGATATTTTATTTTGAAATAGAGTGTTTACCCTATCATTACAAGACTTAGATGCATCTGCATAAATACTCTTTGTAATATATGAAATAGAAGATAAATCAAAATGTACATATTGAAGCACTACGATAGATTTTAATAGTGAGACATCATCTAATGTGTATTCGCGATAGTTGTTTTCTTTTCTTAAAGGTTTAATCAATCCTTGGTCTTCATAATAACGAATAGTTGATGGAGACAAACCTGTTAATTCAGATATTTTTTTAATATTCATCTAATCACCTCAATTGCATTATAACATTCAAGTTGACTTGAATGTCAATAGGTCAAATTAATGAAAGTTTTATGAATCAAATATTTAACAAATTAAATGTTATAATATTATCTGACATGAGGTAATAAACAATGGATCAAAAAAACAATCAACATTTTTATCAAACACTAATAAAGATTGCTATTCCAATCTTTTTTTCACAACTTATGGGATCATTATTAGGTATCATTGATACCTTTATGGTTACAGAACTAGGAGATAATGCTTTAGGGGCAGTTGGTATAGGTAGTCAATTTCTATTTTTAGTCAATATTATTCAATTTGGATTATTCTCTGGATTGGGTATTTTTATAGCACAATTTTATGGATCAAAATCATATAAAGATATTTATAGAGTCTTTTGGATAATGTTAATACTTGGGTTATTGATATCATCTATTTTTACAGTATTAACATTAGTCATTCCAGAATCTATGATCTATTTATTTAATTTAAATGATACACCTAATCAAACGGTGATTAATTTAGGTGTATCTTATATAAGCATTATAGGATTTTCTTTTATCACTTCAACAATTGGATTTTCGATAAGTATGTTAGGAAGAAATGTTGGTAAAACTTTATGGCCATCAATCTTTCAAATGGTTGGTGTAGTTTTCAACACAGTCTTAAATTATGGACTTATCTATGGACGCTTAGGTTTTCCAGAATTAGGGGTTAGAGGCGCAGCTTTAGCTACATTAATCTCATCGAGCATAGTTGCATTACTATCGATAGCATATTTATTCATAAGCCATGAGAAAGCACTAAAAGTCAGAATAAGTGCATTAAAAGGCATGAGTAAAGCATTTATGAGTAAGCTGATAAAAACAGCATTGCCAGTGTTAATAAATGAAGGATTTTGGGGATTAGGTATGACTGTTTATTTAATTGCTTATGGACTCATAGGGGATAAGGCAGTTGCTAGTGTCTATTTATCTAATCAAATTAATAATATCTTTTGGGTAGCAACGATTGCGATTGCAAATGCATCCGCAGTGATGCTAGGTAATAAACTTGGTGAAAATAATCTTAATATCGCAAAAGAATGGGAGAAGAAGTTTAGAAAATTAGGATTCATTTTGGGGCTTATTTTAGGCACTATATTATTTATACTTGCACCTGTGATTGTTCCATTGTTTGGTAATTTAACAGATGAAGTCACTCAAACAGTTGTTTTAATATTAAGAGTTTATGCAGTATACGCACCATTTAAGTTTTTAAATGCAATTATGATTGTTGGTACACTTAGATCAGGTGGAGATACAAGGTTTGCATTATTTGCAGAAGTATTTGGTCTATGGGGTATTGGTGTACCTTTAGCATTTATTCTATCTTATTTTACGCAATTGGATTTATATATCATCATCATATTTGTTAACTTTGAAGAACTTACTAAATTTGCATTAGCATTTAGAAGAGCAAGTTCAGGTAAATGGATTAATAATTTAACACATGTTTAATTTACTTTGTAAACATAAGTGTATAAAAAAAGCTCGATTCATATTGAATCGAGTTTTTATTTATTATCTATGATTTTAAATGCAATTTCATTTCTTCTAAAAAAAGAAGGGATAAAAGGTGGTTGATATCTAAATAAATATCTAGAAGATATCACTTGATATCCATTATTTTTGATAAAGTCTAGTAAAACTTTTTCTTTTTCATTGAAGATAGAAGCCTTCCATGTACCTCTAAATCTAATGACTGCGTAAAGTGATTTTGGAATTTCATGAATATCCACTTTATAAGATGTTGGTTTTGGAACGTTGTCTTTGCTATATTTTTTAGGTACATAAAATCCTGTAACTAAAGCATCGTCATTCTCATAAGTAACCACAGGTGTTGTCATTGATATCTTTTTTGTTTGATCATTTTCGCCAGAGATATAATTAAATACATTCATGAAACCAGAATCAAGTCTTTGATTCATATGGGATGTCGTTTGAGCTAATAGGATATTCTCATAAGATCTAATCTCTATACGCTTGGTTTTATAAACAACCTCATAAGGGATTGTTTCAAATAGAGGCATAAAATCATCTCCTTTTCTCCCATTATACATCTAAATCAGTTAAACTGCTTGCTATGATATAATGAAGTCAAAGCAAAAAGAAATGTAGAAGGAAAATGAAATGAGAGAAATTGAACTTAATCAAGAAAGAATTAAATCAAATATCTTAAAGCAATTTGACGATGTTAAATTATCATTTACATATAAAAAACTTGTTGATTTTCATTCAATCAACAAATATTTGTTTATGGCTTTTCATCAAGATATACTAAAAGAAATGGGAAGACTTATCGCAAATCATGAGCATTTATCAAATGACAAAATCATGACGTTATATGAAGATAAGTTAAATCACCTGTTAATTCAAAAAATAACAGCAGTTAAATTAGAAAATACGTTTAATCATATGTATGGGTATTTCAAAAACAGTATAAGTAAAACCAAAAAAGAATTATATTTTGCTCTTATAAAAGACTATAGTCAACAAATAGAGGGTATAGACAAAATTATGAATTTTCTTTATGATCTGGTGGTTCAACATAATGAAGAATATCTTAAAAAGCAAACAATATTTTTTATATTAAAATGATTATAATACATTTTGAGCATTGATGTTCTTATTTGTTTAGTATAGAAAAATAGTATAAAATATGTTATTATATATTCAATAATACAAACTAGAGGGGGACATAAAATGGATATTATTAAATTTAAATCAGCTGTTTATGTAGATGATTATGTGCAATTTGACTTATATATGAGACCCGAAAAAAAAGTAATGAAATACTTTTATCACGGGTTAACAGCAGTGATCGTCTTATTGTTTTTATTAGGTATACCAACACATAATGAAACAGCATTTGCAATCTTAGGAAGTATTTTATTATTTATTAGATTATACGTACCATATTCAATAAAAAAATCATTAAGGGAAAAATACTCAGATGTTTTACAAAAACGTGGAGTTAGCGAATTTGAAATATCTGAAAAAGGTGTTGTTGAAAAATCAGATGAAAAAACAACTGAAGCTAGTTGGAATGAAATTGTAGCGGTGGTTAAGGATAATAACTTAATTTATATACTTATCCGCAATAATGAATTTTCACTTTTCAGAAGTGTTGATGCCAGTGAAGAAGATTATCAACAAATGCTTTCTTGGAAAGAAATAAGTAAAGTAGACTAGGTCTACTTTTTTTATTTTATATAAAGCTGTATAAAATTAAGTATATTATGAGTAAGTGATTGCAATTATCGAACTTATAGTGTTAGACTATACAAAAGGGGAAATATTATGGCACTTAAACGAGACAAGTTATTAGAAACGTTAGATACTTTAAGAGAAAATATAATTAAAGAAGAATATCTTAAATCTGGGAAAACTATTACTGTTTGTTCAGATGAGACATTAAAAGAAATCGCTTTGAAAAAACCACTTAAAACAAGCGATTTTTTAGCGATTTCTGGCATTAATAAAACATTCATGAATAAGTACGCATCTCAGTTCTTAAAAGAGATTCTACAGGCTAAAAACAAGGTTGATAATGAAGTTAACTTATCTTTGGGTGCGTATAAAGTCTTGGATCATTATAAGGACCGTTTAACAAATATTTCTAAACGAAACAAGAATTTATATATGGGTAAAATTTATAAAAAGAGAACTTTTGATTTATCGCTTTTAGATATGAGAGATACACTTGTTGCCTTTTTAACAAATAAAAGAATTCAAGTCTTAAAGTTGAACGCTAAAGGTTTTGAGTTAAAAGAAGAATATATGAATGATATCACTGGCATTTATAGAGAAATGAATAAGAATCAAAAAGAAAGTGGTTCATATGATTTATATATTGCATATCCATTTGTTGAAACTTCAAGAGTTAAAGATAACTTTATTATTAAAGCACCACTTTTATACTTTCCTGTAAAACTTACAAGAACAAAAAAAGAATATACCATTAGAAAAGATAAAGAAAAAGATATTCAGTATAATAGAGATTTATTGCTCGCATTATCAAAGAGAGAAAAGCTAGCTGTTGATTCAAAGACCGCACTTGTAGAAGATTTCAATATGAAGACTTTGAACCAAGTTGTGCTTCCGTTTTATGAATCATATGGTCTTGATATAAAGAAGACTTTGCTACATATGAGTTTTGAACCTTTTTCAAATCAATTAAAAAAGGATTTTATTAAGCGAACAAAAAATAAAATACTATTTAGAGAATATATTACACTTGGTCAATATAAACTCTATTCATCTATGATCCAAAAGGATATGAATCAAATATTAGAATCACATAAATATAATGATTTATTAGAAGGACTCATTGACGAAAAGGGATTGTATGAACACGGCGAGGATGATTTTAATTTAGAACACAAAAAGATTGATGAATCATCTATTGCTTATATCTCAGATTTAAACTATTCTCAAGAGCAAGTTATTGATTTATTAAATCAAGAAAAGAAACTTGTGATTTGGGGTCCGCCTGGAACAGGTAAGAGCCAAACGATTACGAATTTAATTGCTACATCAGTATTAAAAGGTGATAAAGTATTAGTCATCAGTGAAAAGAAAGTCGCATTAGATGTGATTTATTCAAGATTAAAAGATGCGTCTAAGTATGCGATGTTTATTGATGATGCAGAAAATAAACAAGTCTTCTATGAAAAGTTAAAAGACTTTGTTGATCCTATGCCACCGCAGAGAACCATTAACAATGATGTTTATGGTGCTGAAGAAGAGATCAATCAAATACTAGATACTTTTGATAAATCTTTAAAATTGATGTATACAAATAAAATACAAGGCAGAGCAATCTACCAATTATATAAGAGATACATTAAAGATAAAGATGTGAATAAAGCATTATTACCAAAACACGTGCATCAGATGTTTCTAAGAAATTTCAAGGAAATTAATTTTGATATTTTTGATGCTATTGAAAAAACGTTTGAGAAAAAGAAACATCTAGAAGAATATTTAGAATATCGCAAAATGGTTTTAAATTATCCTTTGATAAAGACTATCGAGTCTAAAATCACAAGAAGTAATAAACTCGTTCTTAATGATTTCAACGAAGCGTTTGAAAAAGAAATCGTAAGATATCAAAAGGCATGGATATTTGGTAAGCGAAAAATAAGAAATAATTTTATTTCAAAATATAGAGAACCACTTGTTTTTCTATCAAATAAAAAACAAAATGTTAATAAGTATTTAAAGTTGATGTTTAAAGATAAAACACTGCATACATATATGATGAATCATTTAAGTGACTTAAATAGGATTCGTTCTAAGTATGAAGATTTAACACCTTCACATTTAAAATTTTTAGATATGTGTTTAAACGATGATCTCATTAAAGATTTAGAGGACATCTCATCATATAGAGGATATCTATTTGATGCATTTTATACAGGATATTTAGAAAATTTTTCAACGAAACATCAAAAATATTTACATATTATTGATAAATATCAAGAAAAAATAAATGAGTTAAATGCATTTTTAGATGATAAGAGACAAGTCAATAGTGAATCTTTTGAAATGGCTTTATATCGCCATGCTCTAGATTTTTCTAACACCAAACGCATCATGGATATTAAGCGTGTCATCGATAGTCCAAATCGAATGAGTGTGAAAGCTTTTATTGACGTGTTCCAATTAGAACTTATGAACCATGTAAGAGTATGGATGATGACACCTGAAGTTGTATCATCAATTGTGCCACTAGTTTATGGCTTATTTGATTTAGTCATCTTTGATGAAGCAAGTCAAATGTTTGTTGAAAAAGGAATTCCTGCAATCTATCGTGCTAAAAAAGTAGTTATCGCAGGTGATACGAAACAATTAAGACCATCAAGTTTAGGTGTTGGTCGTGTTGATGAAGAAGATGAATTTTATGAAGAAGATGATTTAAAAGATATCACAAAAGACGCGAAGAGCCTATTAGACCTTGCGAGATATAGATATAAAGAAACCGTCTTAAATTATCATTACAGATCAGTGTTTGAAGAGTTAATTGCTTTTTCAAACCATGCTTTTTATGAAGGTAAACTCATTGTTTCTCCTAATCAACATGTTGAAAAGAAAGCTCCAATTGAATATGTTTATGTCAAAGATGGTATTTTTGAAAATAGAAGAAACTTAGAAGAAGCTAAAAAAGTTGTGAGTCTTCTAAGAACTATATTAAGAACTAGAGAGCAAAATGAAACCATCGGTGTGATTACATTTAATAGTACACAAAGAGATTTGATTGAGAACTTAATTGATGATGAACTTTTTAAATCTGGAAAATACCAAAAGATGTTTGAGAAAGAAATGTTTAGAACAGAAGATGGTGAAGATAAGAGTCTTTTTGTGAAAAATATTGAAAATGTTCAAGGTGATGAAAGAGATATTATCATTTTCTCTATGGGATATGCAAGAGGACCAGAAGGCATAGTTAGAAGAAATTTTGGATGGTTAAATAATGATGGTGGACAAAACAGATTAAATGTTGCGATCAGTCGTGCTAAACGAAAAATATATTTTGTAAGTTCACTTTACCCAGAAGAGTTTAAAGTTGAAGATTTAAAGAGTACTGGACCTAAGCTTCTTAAAGATTATATGAGATATTGTTACTATGTATCGAATCATAAGTCAAGTGAAGCAAAAGCAGTTTTATCACAATTAAGCGATGTTAACAAAAATCATGCAGATTATAAATCATTAGATATCGTTGGTGAAATTAAAGATCGACTAGAGAGAGGAAACTATCAAGTAAAAACCGATATTGGTATTGGTGGTTATCATATTGATTTAGCAATCTATGATGAAGAACAAGCACTATATAAATTAGGTATTATTGTAGATGTTTCAAATCCAAGTGATACAGATGCAAGAAAAGATTTATTACATTTAGAGAAATATCTAAAAGCTAGAGGATGGAAATTATATCGCGTATTTTCAATGAATTGGTATAAAGATCCAAATCATGAGCTAAGACAAATTAGAAATATGATTAAGTAAATAAGATATAAAAAAAGATCTTTCATTTGAACTGCTCCCTGTCAAGTAGACAGTGAAAATAATTAAATATTTAATTGACTTAAGGCTTGATTTCGATATTCAATCGGAGTTAAGCCTTTTAGCTTAGCTTGAAATCTTTGTTCATTATAGAATTTGATATATTTGATAATACTTGATTTTAGTTCATTGATATCATGAAATTGATGTAGATAATACATCTCTGCTTTAAGTGTCCCCCAGAAACCTTCCATGGGTCCATTATCTATACATCTTCCAACTCTTGACATACTTTGAGTCATACCTTGTTGTTCCAGTTTGTTTTTAAATATTTTACTTGTGTATTGATAACCTCTATCACTATGAAATATTGGTTTAGCATTTGGGTTTGATTTAATGGCTAAATCAAATGTTTTAAATACTAATTGATTGTTATTGGATGTAGACATATAATAACTGACAACACGCTTGTCATATAAATCTATAATGGCGCTTAAATAAAGTTTTGTTTGCGTGCCTATCATTTTAAATTCTGTAACGTCTGTTAGCCATTTCTCATTTGACTTTTCTGCACTAAATTCACGATTTAACACATTCTCAGCTGTGACTTCAGGTGTTGATTTCTTATAACCTTTACGTTTTCTTCTAATTACCGCAGATATACCCATCATACGCATAAGTCTCCTTATGCGTTTTTGATTATATTTTCTTTGATTAAGTCTATTTATCCAATAGGTCATTCTTCGATAACCTAGGATACCTTCAAAAAATTCATGATACTCTAGAATGATTTGTGCGATCTCATGGTTTTCTTTTTCTTGCTTTGTTTCTACTCTATTTAACCATTTATAATAACTACTTCGAGTAATCTTTAATATCTTACATAATACGAAAATTGGATAGTTCTTGGCTTTGTGAAGTTCTTTTATCGTTTTGTATTTGGTTTCTTGGCGAATTTTGTTGAAATAGCCCTCCTTTCGTTCGCCTGGTATTTTTTTATCACTTCAGCTTCCATTTCTAATCGCTCATTTTTTTGTTTTAATAATTTAATTTCTCTTTGTAATTTCTCAACCTCAGATAGTGATTCAATAGCTTTACGCTTGCCTCTAGTATCTAATAAGCCTTCTTCACCATCTTGTCTATATTTCTTTACCCAATTATAGACTTGTGCATAAGATGTATGATATTTCTCTGCTGCCAGTTTATATGCGTCATTATGTGCAATTGTCCATTTAATGATTTCTAGTTTTTCTTCATAACTTACTTTTCTTGTTTTGGCCATATAGACATACCCCTTTGGATCATATGTTTTTATCTCGTTATGTCTATTATACTTCATGACCCAACTTTGAACGATTGATGGTGTCGTTATTTTATATTTTTTAGCGATTTCTTGATAGGATCCTTCCCCATTTAAATAAGATTCAATAACTTTATGTTTAAATACTTTGGTGTATGTCTTATTTCTTGGCTTATCATCAAAAGCTTTTTCTCCGATTGATTCATATCTTGATATCCACCTTCTGATTGTTGTTGTACTTACACCTAAATCATACGCTTTCTTTCCTATTGATATTTCACCTGATAAATAGGCTTTAATTATATTAAGTTTTTCTTCTTTACTAATATTTGATTGTCTTCCCATAAAGAAAAGACCCCCTTTCTTATAAACATCTACATTTTAATTATTTGTAGTGTCTACTTTAAGGGGATCATATCAATTATGAAGGATCTTTTTATATGACCAAACATAAAAGCATTTAATAAAGTTAATTTATCTCATCAAAAAATTAAACATGGTAAAATCAGTATGCAAAATCTATAAATAATAGGTTTATTAAATTTGGAGGTATTTATGTCTAAACAAAAAGTGATCAGTGTTTGGGGAGGCGTATCTATTTTAGCGGGTATTATGATTGGTTCTGGGATATTCTTTTTAGGTTTTCAAATCTTAGATAGATCATATCAATCTATACCATTATCACTACTCGCATGGATTGTTGGTGGTGTGATTACATTATTTTCCGGATTATCTTATGCTGAACTTGGCACATTGTTTCCTGAAAACGGTGGATATTATTTATATTTAAGAAAAGCATATGGTCATAGGATTGCATTTCTATCAGGTTTTATGAATCTCATTTTATCATCATCAGGTAGTATTGCTTTATTGGCAATTCTATTTGGTCAAGTGATGAGTAGTATTTTTCCATCACTAGGAAATGTGATAAGTTTAATCGCAGTTTTAGCGATTGCACTTTTATCTGTTTTAAATTATTTTGGACTTAAATTTGGGACGCTTATTCAAAAAATATTTCTAGTAGCTAAACTTATTCCAATAGCAATCATTATCGTGATGGGATTCATTGTTGGTAGACAAACATTAGTGGCTACTTCTTTATTAGATGGACAATCGGTATTTCAAGTTATTGTCGGATTTGGTTTTGCAGTTGTGGGCACACTTTGGGCATATGAGGGTTGGACAAATCTAAATGCTCTAACGGGCAATATGAGAGATGCTAAAAAAGATCTTTCAAAGGCTTTAACAATAGCAACTATTGGAGTCATGATCGTATATGTTTTATTTATGATTTCTCTTTATCGATTAGTGATATATAATGATTTATTAAACGCAGCTAATGGATGGTTTATCTTTAATGCTGCTTATGAACTTTTTGGTAATGTTGGGCAAACCATCATTATGGTCTCAGTTGCGATTTCAGTTTTTGGGGCATTAAATGGTAGTATCTTAGTCTTTCCAAGAGTATATCAAAAAATGGCACAAGACGGACTGTTTATCAAATCAATGGCAATCGAGCATAAGAGATATAAAACACCTATCATCGCTTTGATATTATCAGCAGTATTTTCTATACTGTTAGTCTTATTAGAATTGTTCTTTAATATAATCACAGTAGAATCGCTTTTAACATTTGTTGTATTCGCAGGACTTATATTTAATACAATGATTATATTTAGTTTATTTAAATTTAGGAAAACACATCCTGTTAAGGATTATCCAAGATATATGGTTTGGGGTTATCCTATAGTCCCTGGTCTAGCTATCTTAGGATTGGTGATGCTACTTATCGCGACCTTAATACAAAGCTTCATTCCATCACTTATTGGTATTGGCGTATTAGTGATTGGATATTTTGTATATGCAATGATAGAAAATAAGAGAGTATAAATAAAAAGAGTCATCCGAAGATGACTCTTTTATTGTCCATTTATATTGTTAAGCACTAATCTCAATTGTTTAATTGATTTTTTATTTACACGTAACACATCAAAATATCCAATGCCAAGATCTAGTTTCAACTGACTTTTTGATTTTGGAACACTACCTAATTCATTGATGATATAAGTTGAAATATCTATTGATTTGTTTTCGGTGTTAAATAATGTCATACCTATTTTATGTTCAATTTCTGCTAAGGACATATCTCCAGCAATGATATAAACTGGATCTTCTTTATAGGTGTTTTTGATTTTTTGATCATCGTGCTCATCATATATGTTACCAACAATTTCTTCGATGATATCTTCCATTGTGACAATACCTATCGCCTCAGATTGATCATCTGTTACGAAGGCCATATGTTCAGATAAGCTTCTCATTTGTGATAGTAATAGATTAATAGTTAAATCTTCGCTAATAATTAAAGGACTGTGAATGTGTTTAGATATATCAATATCATCAAGCAAGTGATCTTCAAGTTCAATTAATATATCTTTAACAAGAAGTACCCCTTTGATCTGTTTACCTTCAAATACTGGAATTCTAGAAAATCTTGATAAGATTAATTCATCAAGCGTTTCATGATCAATATCATTTAAGTTGATTGACATGGCATCCTCAAGCGGTGTCATAATCATACCTGCAGTTAAATCATCCAATTGGAAAATACGCTCAAGCATGTGTCTTTCTTCTTTTGGATATAAGCCCTTGATGTTACCATAGACTATCATTTCTTTAACATCTGATTCTGTAATTGATTCACTATCTGTATTCGTTTTTATTCTAAGAAGTTTTAAAACACCAGAAGTAGAGATAGATAACAGCCAAACAAATGGTCTAAATATTTTCATAACGACGTTGACTACAGGTGCACTAAATAAAGCGAAAGAAGTAGATTTTGCGAGTGCGATACGTTTCGGAACTAATTCACCAAAAACTAAAGTGAAATAAGATAGTAACACGGTAATGATAATAACCATCACTTGTTCAGAGATCACAATATTAAATGAAGCTAGCCAAGAAATCACATGATCACTTAATTGACTACCAGCAAATGCACTGGATAAAAATCCAGCAAATGTGATAGCAACCTGAATGGTTGATAAATATTTTGTAGAATCTTTTGTAACTGATTCTAATGTTTTCGCATGTTTAACGTTTTGTTGTTTAAGTTTATGAAGTTGTCCTGGATTTACTGATACCAAGGCCATTTCCGCGGCTGCGAAAAAACCGTTAACCATAGTTAATCCTAAGATTAATAATAAAATGCCTATCATATAAACATCCTTTCTTTCATCTTAAATATTATAACATATAACCAGTAGGTACTATAAGTTTAAATAAATGGTATAATGATTAACAAATAATGAGGTGGATATATGAATGTATTAGATTTAGTCATCACAGGTGAGCATGTTTATTTAAAAGTTGTAACTCTAGATTATTTAGAGGATATATTTAAAGAGTTTAATGAATCAATCATTACATATATGTATCCAGGTCCTTCAACAGAGATACAATTAACGAAAGAGTTTATTGAAAACAGTATAAAAAAAGCAATTGAAGGTATTGATTATACCTATATGATTTTAAAAAAAGGAACCAATGAATTTATAGGATGCGGCGGTGTGCATCACTTGGATAAAGACTGTCCAGAACTAGGTATTTGGGTGAAAAAATCAGCACATGGCAATCATTACGGTCTAGAAGCAGTCACGATAAGTTACGAATATTTTAAAGATCAATATGAAAGCTTTTCTTATCCGGTTGATGAAAGAAATGGCGCTAGCAAGCGAATTCCCTTATCATTAGGTGGAAAGCTAATTAAGCGATATGATGAATATAGCCTTGATGGAAGACTTTTGCATTTGGAAGAATATATAATCAAATAGAAAAAGAACCATTCTCGTGAAGAATCCGTTACATTAAAACGGACACGATAAAAAAAGAGACATATTAGAAATAAATCTAGTATGTCTTTTTTGATATACTAATAACAATATAAAGGAGCATACAAATGAGAAAGAATGAGAAACATAAAAGCTATAGTATCGAAGAGAAAAATAAAATCGTTTTATTATATCTAGATCAACATATGAAAATGATGGATATAGTGAGAAGATATAATATTGGAAGCAGATCACAAGTCTATAAATGGGTCAAACAATATCAAACATATGGCACTGTTATAGATAACAGAGGGAAAGCAACCAAACAAGATAACCCAAGAAAAGGAAGACCAAGAAAATATGAAGAAGATTTAACATCATTAAGTAAAGAAGCGTTGATAGAAAAAGTGAGGCTGTATGAAGATATAAAAAAATGCCTAGCCTACCTAAAGAAAAGTTAACCAAAGCATATTATCAAGTGATTGATATGTTAAGGAAGAAATATCCAGTTAAGCTCTTATGTAAGACATTAGGGTGCTCTAAAAGTGGATATTATGATTGGATAAAATTAGGTAGGCCAAAACATAAGGCATTTAATGAAGTAATTAATCAAATGGTTAAAGAAATGTATGAAGCAGATGATCGTCGAGGGATTCGAACTGTAAGAATGCAAATAAAAGCGGCATACGGACTCATTTTAACCAATAGAACCGTACACCGCTATATGAGAATCAATGACTTTATAGCCACTGTTCGCGTAAAGCATAGGTCATATCCAAAGGCTAGCAACCATAATATATCCAATGTTTTACAAAGAGATTTTACCACAAATAAACCCAACGAGAAATGGTCGATTGATATATCTTATATCTTTTTAAGAGATGGACTTAGTTATCTATGTGCGATCAAAGATTTATACGATAAATCCATCATCGCATGGCAACTATCAGAAAGCATAGATTTAAGGTTAGTTCTAGATACATTAGATAAGGCATTCACAAATATACCTTACAATCAAAGAACATCATTGATTATGCATTCGGATCAAGGATGGCATTTTACCCATCAATTTTATCGAGAGAAATTATTATCTGAAGGCGTGATCCAATCTATATCAGCTAAAGGTAGTAGTGTTGATAACGCTCCAATTGAATCATTTTTCGCAATTTTAAAGACAGAATGCATTTATAGAGAAAAACATCTATATAAATCAAATGTCTATACTGTGATTGAAAATTATATGTGTTATTATAACAACGAGCGTTTACAAGAAAAAATAAAAGAGCTCGCTCCTATAGAGTATAGGACTCAAGCTCTTCAGTCTCTTTTTTATTAGTGTCCGTTTTTAAGGAACTAATTCGAATGGTTCTTATTTTTTTAATCATTTTCTTTAACTGCTTGATGAATGACAAGTTGTGGGAATGGAATATTAAAGCCGTTTGCATCAAGAACTTTTTTAAGTTCTTTGTTAAGTGATCGTCTTACGTCTAAACGATTGATTTCCTCACAATGTGCAATCACTCTAATAATAACTGCGGAATCTCCTAGTTGATCAACACCATCATATTTTGGTCCTGACACAATTGCAGGAATTTTTTCTTTAATCTTAGGAAGATTTTCCTTAATCACTTCCTCAACTTTATCAATATCAGCATTGTATTCAATAGAAATTTCAGAGACTGCAAAAGAGAGTTCGTCTGATAAGTTTATAATCTCTCTGATATCAGAATTTGCCATAATCAATATATTACCGTAGATATTTTTTATTCTCGTATTTCTTGGACCTATTTCAATGACTACACCTCTGAAACCATCAACTTCAACAAAATTACCTACAACAAATTGTTTTTCTAGGATGATGGATAATCCAGCAAATACATCTTCTAATAAACCTTGGGCACCAAATGAAACAGCTAAACCTACAATCCCTGCACCAGCAAGAAGTGTTGGAGTTGGAACGTTCCAAGCAGCGAGTACTAAAATTAATGCAAGTACCATACAACCAAATTTAACAACTGAAGTAATTAAGAGACCTATAGTTTCACTTCTAGTGTTTCTATAAGTTAGAAGTTTTATGATGACTGAAATCACGTAGTATAGAATTCCAACAAATAATATAATAGCGACGCTTTCTAAGACATTGACATAGTTGTTGCCAATTAGACTAACGATATCAAAAAATTTTCCTATAGAGTCATCAATAGTTTGGGCAAACAGCGTTCCTGGAAATAAGATACCAGATAAGCTTCCCACTAACACGAATGTGATAATAATAGCTATCACAATCCACTTATGCATATTTAATCTTTTATTTTTCTTTTTTTCATCCATAATCTTATCTCCCTTATTCATTAGAATTTGAATATATTAATTCATTGATTTGAAAATCTTGATCGCTACTTATACCGATATTGATTAAATAGGTATAATCCGTTGGTATGTTTATCACAAATGATACGCGCTTTTGTCCATTGATATTTTGGAAATAGTAAGTTTCATAATTTATCTCTTGATTAAATTCTCCACTGATATCAAATAATGTATAGTAAGCATATTGATAATAATCATTAGGATCACTTAAGTTGATAGTGATTTCATCATAAGTATCAAAATGCTCAATATTATATGTATATGCATAGTCACCTAGTGTTGAAACCTCTTGATCAAAGATTAAAGACTCTTCAAGTCTAAGCGTTTGAGGATTTGTATAGATTGCATATATCTCAATACGGTAGTTTGTATTTTCTAATAAATCCTCAATGCTAAAGAACTCACCATGAAAGTCACCAGGCATGGTTTCTATTTCTTCGGTCCTTAGTAATCTGTCGTTAATAAATATGTTTGCTTTAAAGTCTATATCATGATCAAGCGATTGATCATAATATGTAGAAAACTTAATATAGTTATTGTGTATCGAATCAACATATGCCTCACCATAAAAGTTATATGGAGGTGTTACCCATATTTCATCAAGTATCTCGCTACCATCTTGTGTCGTTCCTTCAATATAGATGTGAAAGGGTTCCTCGGTGTAAACATCTGAAATTACAATTTGATTCATATTTGGTGTAAGATTTATTTGCGTATAATCAAATGGTACATCAGGTTCAAAAGCATAACCATAATATAAATCAATAGAAGTATAAGTTTGTTGAACATCATTAATGTATAAATTAACTAAGTAAGTAGTATCAAACTCACCAACTTCAGGGTCTACAGATAATATGAACACGCCTTCTGTTTCTTCAGTCGTAATGGATAGACTATCAAGCCGTTCTTGGCCAAAACCTTTATTACCATAAACTCTAAGGTAGTAATCGGTGTTCGGCTTTAAATCGTTAAAATAGCCCGAGGTTTCCCCCAGGCTAATTGGTTGTTCATAGTATTCAAGTTGATTTTCAAGCACAACAAAAAGTGAATCTAAATAGAGTGCTTGATCAGCATCGGTTACGTTTACTTGATAAGCGATTTGATCAGATAGAGCGATTGCTTTTGTAATCTCTGCTTTTGGAGAAGCAGGAACTAATGTAACAACTGCGACAACTGCAACCGCTGACATAGCGAAAGTAGACATTAACGATTTAATGGCTTCATATCGTCTATTCATCTCTTCAGTTTTATTCTTGCGATGTTTTCTTGACATATTTAGGACCCCTTAAGCCTTGAAATATGTGAGTAAAAAGTCATCGTGCATTTATATTTTTATTATACATTGTATAAACAAATAATCAAATACAAATTATAAATTATGTATATACAAAAAAAGAACCAATGAAAGATTGGTTCTTTTCCCTGAGTACTGTAAATTAAACTTCGATGATTGCGTCAACTGGGCACACAGATTCGCACATACCACAATCAATGCAAATATCTTCATCAATTACGTATTTTGTTTCACCTTCTGAGATGCAATCAACAGGACATTCTGCTGCGCAAGCTCCATCGGCAATACATTCGTCAGTTATTCTTCTTGGCATGATAACTACCTCCCATTCCAATCAAGATTAAGTCTATTTTATATGAAAAGTTTTGTAATGTAAATACATATTTAAATTTTTACGTATAGTAAATGAAATAATGTTATAATATGTATGGAAATAGCAAAGTGGGGAGATATAATGCCTAAAACTTATAAGTATAGAAATACGGTAATTATATTTAAATATGTATTCGTCATTGTTTTTTTGTCGTGTTTAATGTTAACTATAGTTAACTTTCAAACAGGCCATCCTTTAAGGTTCTTGTATCTAGTACTTGCTGTAGCTTCGCTTCCAATCATATATTTCTTATCTCAATTAGGTGATACTCAAATTATCTTATCGAATAAAGATATTACCTATAAGCTCAATAAAAAGACAGAAAAAATACTAATTGAAGACATTAAAAAAATTGATGTAAAGAGTACAGAAAAATTTGGTGGATACATTCATATTTTAGATAACGATAACCATCAAATATATATATCAATAAGACTTGGTGAACTTGATGATTTCATCAGGAGATTATATCAAATACTTTTAGACATTAATCATCATGAAAGTCATAATGAAGCCCTATTAGATTTTTATAAGGTTTCAATTGAAGTTAAGTTTCAAAACGGAAGATTAAGACATATATTAAAATATTTTGTCATCTATCTTTTATTAAATATATTATATATGTTTGCCACATATGGTGAACAATCCTTGGTGACATTAATTACATTATTTTTTGGATATTTAATCATATGTTTTATTGCATACTTAATGATAGAAATTATTATTTATACACCGAAATCTTCAACAGTATCGTTAAATCAATTTCACGATGTTATCGATCAGACAAAAGCTTCCGATTTATTATTATATGCATGGATTGTTGTTACTGGCATTCATTTATTATTAATTTACCTATTAACAGTTTTATAAATAGTAAAGAGCCTTTGATTAGGCTCTTTGTTTTTTATATACTATATAAAAATAATAGATAAAATGGTATACTATTTATATAAATGTATATAACTTGATTAACATTGATAAAACACATAATATATAATAAATATCTTAAACTTATCTATGTAAGTTGCTAGGAAGGTTTTATATGAAAAAGTCTAGAAACTACAAACCATACTCTATTATCGTTATTCTTCTAGTACTGATTGTGGCATTTGCGCTATTCTTTAGTTCTAGAACTACAACTTCAATTGATATTAGAGATAACGATTATAAAACATTAAATTATGGATGGTATACATATGAAGACGGTCAAAAAGTAAATCTTGATCGTTTACCTACAAACGTTGGAACAGACAGCCAAGGTTTTAGTAGGATATATATCGAGTTAGGCCAGGATTTTAATGAGAAAGAATTTTTATTGTTAAGAAGCTCTTTGCAAGATATTTCAGTATATCTTGACGACGAACTTATCTACAGTCATTTAATCGCTGATGCACCAGAGCATATGCCAATGGCAAGCCTATGGCACATTGTAGAAATTGATAGTAGATCCGAAGGTAAGATATTATCCATTGAACTAAACTCTCCATATGAGCGATTTGATGGTGTTATTAATGATATTCACTACGGTACTACAGGAGAACTTTACTGATATTTATATGATATGTTCGGTTACCGATTACTTTTAGGGGCAATCATTTTCATATTAGCACTTATCATCTTGATAATTAATCAATTTATTGATCACGAACATTCGAATGGACGTATTTATTTAGCATCGTTTGTTATGTTGGTCTCTTCATGGATTATGATGGAATCAAAACTTGTTCAGCTCTATATCCCAAATCAATTTATTATTGGTGCACTACCATATTTCTTGGTGGCGTTGATGGGTGTTCCAATTTCACTTTATGTTAAAGATTATATTTCGATAAAATTTAAAAAAGTATTTGGATTCTTTGCGATATATTTTACAGTCCAACTATTTGTTGTTATTGGGTTACAAGTGTATCAAGTTGCTGATTATTTTCAATCTGCGACATTTATCCAAGTGTCTATATTACTTGCAGCTATCATTAGTGTTGTACTATTGTTCATTGAATATTATAAATATCACTCAGATGTTGCTAGACAATTTTTAAATCATTTTTTAGTCATTGTTATTTTTGCGGTTACTGAAATCATTAATTTCATGTTCAGTGATTTCGCATTTACATCAATTTATGGATTGGTCATCTTAACAGTCTATACACTTTATCTAGTCATTCGTTATATACTACAAATTAGTTACCGATTTAAACTTAGTTATCAAGTGGAAATCGTTAATGAACTTGTGAACAAAGATGCGCTAACCGGTGGTAAGAATCGATATGCATTTGAAAAAGACTTTGAACGTGATTTTAATGATCAAAATATTAACAGACAACTAAGATTAGTCATGTTTGATTTTGATAACTTCAAACAAATCAATGATTCTTATGGTCATGTTGATGGTGATGAAGCACTTAAAATAGGGCTATCGCTTATTAAAGAAGTATTTGGAAAATATGGAGAATGCTACCGTATCGGTGGTGATGAGTTTGCTTGTATCATGAAAAACAACAACAAACAAATCTATCTAGAATGCCAAAATAATTTAAAAACTGCATTGGAAAATACATTTGAAAATAGTACTTATAAAATTAAAATTTCAATAGGTTCAACCATCTATCTTGATAATACATTTGAAAAACCAAGTGATATGTTAAGATTAGCTGATCAAAATATGTATGCTAATAAACATGCGAATTAATTCGTATAAGAAAGGATAGAACACATGGAAAAACAAGTCAGAATGAAATTGCTTAGATATACAGTAGATAAAATGTCATTCATGATGAATAAAAATTTCAAAGCAACGCAAGGCGAGAAAATTGAAATTAAACCTATATTCACCCGTGAAATCACTAAAGTTAATGATACTAGATTTATTATTACTTTAAGTGTATCTCTATCTAATTTAGAGAGAGAAATCCCATTCTATTTAGATGTACAAATATCAGGTATATTTGATGTAGAAAACTGGGAAGATCCTCAGACACAAAAATTTATTGTTGCTAATGCATCACAAATCTTATATCCTTATCTAAGATCGCTTGTCACTATGCTTACGGCAAATGCACATGTACCACCATATCATTTACCGATTGCAAACACAGAAGCTATATTTCATTAAAAAAAGCACTTATCGCTATGATAAGTGCTCTTTTTTTTCTTTGGAGAGAAGAAAATGATTTTATGTTAATGTAGAGTATTCAATATCTAAATTAAGAGAATCAATATATGATGTAATGACATAAGATGGAATTGCATATCCTAAGTTTTCCACACCATCACTTACAATTTTAAATGATATGATACCAACAACATAACCATATTTATCCAATAGAGGGCCACCTGAGTTACCTGCATTAACTGCTGTATCAGTTTGAATGGCTGTGACGATATGATCACCATCGTTAAAGTATCTAAATGGTGCTGACACAATACCTTGTGTAACTGATAGACCATAGCCGTTAGCATTACCTACTGCAATAACGGATTCACCGTAGTAAAGTTGAACTGATTGTTCTGTATTATAAGTAGCATCACTAGGATCTGTTAAATCATAGAAAGATAAATACTCTAGATTATCAATTGCATTTGGATCAATTTTTATAACTGCTAAATCTAGTGTTTGATCATAATCAACAACTTCAGCAGGAATCATTTGATCAGAATCTGCATAATTGATACTGATGTTAACTGATATATATTTAAAATCAGGTAAGTATTCATAGTCCTCAAGTGTTACAACATGTGCGTTAGTGACCAAATAGCCTTCAGTATTAATAAAGAATGCTGTAGCTTGTGAAGTTGCTGAATCATTTACTGTACTTGTTGATGTTCCAGAGAATGGAGAAAATCTGGTTTCAGTATAACTAAATTCTGTTTCTACAGTAACTTCTACGGTTGATGCTAAAGCAATTGCTGCATTGACCACTGTTGAATTACCATCGTCTAAGATATAATCATCAAAGTTTGTTGTTTCTAATCCGTAAGTTACATCTATGTTTGTATTTGCTAAGTGAGTCTCATTTTGACCTTGGCTACAAGCAAAAAGTGTTACCGATAGAACAAGCGCTGTGATGATTAAAAGAAATTTTCTATTCATTAAAATCACCTCATATTATTTGTTCGCATATAGTATAAACCTATCTATAGAAGAAATGTGTGATTGTGAAATTTATCATATAACTTGCCAAAATTTCCCACGATTTTAAAAAAATAATCACATGTAGTGACATATAAGGTGCTATAATGAATTATGGAAAATAATAAAGAATAGGTGAATATATGAATCAAAACAAAAACGAAGGCATTATCCATTTTATTAAATTTACATTGTTTTCAATTTCTGCAGGACTCATTCAAATAGGAAGTTTTGCGATATTTCATGATGTTTTAAAGCTAGAGCGTTGGTCTTTTTCATATCTACCAGCATTAGTTCTATCTGTATTATGGAATTTTACGTTTAATCGAAAATTTACTTTTAAATCTGCAGCTAATGTACCAGTAGCTATGTTTAAAGTTGCTATATACTATGTAATTTTTACACCGCTATCTTCATGGTGGGGTGATGCATTAGATACGATAGGTTGGGCAAGTTATCTTATATTAATTTTTACTATGGTTATTAATTTTGTAACAGAATTCTTATACACTAAGTATTTTGTATACCATAATCAAATCAACACTGCGGTAAAAAATGTGGAAGAGTCAATCTAACTTGACATTCATTTTTGATTTTTCTATAATGCTTATTGGGAGGCGATATTATGGCAAAAACAAAGAAATTTAAAACCGAATCGCAACAATTATTACATTTAATGACGCATTCTATTTATACGCAAAAAGAAATATTCTTAAGAGAATTAATTTCTAATGCAAGTGATGCAATTGATAAGAGACATTATTTATCACTTACACACACTGAAATACCGAATGCAGACTTTGAAATTTGGATTGAACCTAATAAAGAAGAAAGAACAATCACTATTAAAGATAACGGTATTGGGTTTACTGAAGAAGAACTTGTTAATAATTTAGGAACAATCGCTCAAAGTGGATCAAAAGCTTTTAAAGAAAAATTAGAACAAAACGATGTGGATATCATCGGTCAGTTCGGTGTTGGTTTTTATTCATCTTTTATGGTCGCACATAGAGTTGAAGTAAGAACAAAATCACCATTTTCAGATACAGGATATTTATGGTCATCTGATGGTGAATCATCTTATAAGATTGAAGAAATTGATTATAATGAAATTGGTACTGAAATCAAATTGTTCTTAAATGAAGATGATTTAGAAAATGATGAAAATTATTCTGAATTTTTAGAAACATATCAAATAGAATCTCTTGTTAAAAAATATAGTGATTATGTTCGCTATCCAATTAAGATGATGGTTTCTAAAACAGTTGATGAAAAAGAAACTATTGAAGAAGAAACTCTAAATCAAATGACTCCAATTTGGAAACGTTCAAAAAATGAAGTCACTGAAAATGAGTTAAATGACTTTTATAAACATCAATATGGGGATTATGAAAATCCACTTAAGGTGATTCATACAAAAGTAGAAGGTATGCTGATGTATACTGCACTATTATTTATTCCAAAACGTCCACCATTTGATTTTTATAGTGAAAAATATGGAAAAGGTTTACAACTATATTCAAAGGGTGTCTTTATTCAAGATAAGAACAAAGATTTAATTCCAGATTATTTTAAATTTGTTAGAGGACTTGTTGATTCAGCAGATTTAAGTTTAAATATATCTAGAGAATTATTACAACATGATCGTCAACTTAAAAAGATTGCGAGTCATGTTGAAAAGAAAATCAAGAGTGAATTAGAAAACATGCTTAAGAATGAACGTGAATTATATGTTGAGTTCTATGAAGCATATAAAAATACACTTAAGTTTGGTATTTATGATCAATTCGGATTGAACAAGGATAAATTACAAGATTTAGTAATGTTTAAAACATCTCAATCAGATGAGTATACAACATTTAGTGAATATTTAATGAGAAAGCCAGAATCTCAAAAAGCTATCTATTATGCAAAAGGTAAGAGTAAAGAAAGTATTATGAACCTACCTCAAATGGATGTAATGAAGGATAAGGGTATCGAAGTTTTACTGTTCACTGATGATATAGATGAATTTATGATTCAAGTGTTAAATGCTTACCAAGAAGTTCCATTTAAGTCTATCCAACAAGGTGAAGCTGACTTTATTGATGAAGAACAAAAGGAAGATTTAAAACAAAAATCAGAAGAACACAAAGATATTTTAGAAGCTTTATCTAAAGCGTTAGAAGGCAAAGTCAAAGAAGTTAAATTAACAGGAAGACTAAAAGATTCACCAGTTTGTCTTGTCTCTGGCGAAGGTCTATCTATGGAAATGGAAAATATTTTAAAACAAATGCCGAATAATAATGACATGATGAAGGCAGAAAAGATATTAGAAATAAACCCTGAGCATCCGCTTTTTAAAGCAGTTCAAAAAGTTTACGAAAAAGATGATAAGAAGATTGGTGGATATGCATCTCTTTTATATCATCAAGCCCTTTTAATTGAAGGACTTCCTATTGAAGACCCTCAAGAATTTAATAAAAATTTAGTTGATTTAATGATTGACTCAGCAGAAAAATAAAAATATAAGCCATCAATTGATGGCTTTTTTCTTAATTTGTATAGTATATATCATCATCTGATACATCATCAGCATCAATGACATAACGACCATGTCTTGTCTTTGTTTGATCATTTTTATACGTATCTTTTGTTGGTGTTTGAAAATTTAAAATAATATAGATAATCATAATACCGGCAATCAATCCGCCTGCATGACCGAAGAGGCTAATGTTTCCTCCAGAAGATGCAGAAATTAATGTGATCACGACATTGATAATTACAAGCTGTCTAATTGATCTTATACCATAAGGATTAAATAATGTTGGTCTCTTATAGGTTAAGATAAGTAGTGCACCCATTAAACCATATAATGCGCCACTGGCTCCGATTGTAACAACGTTATCTCCAATATTTAATTCATACATACCCCATATAAGAAGTGATGAACCAAGACCTGAGAGCACATAGATAAGTAAGAAGTTTTTTCGTCCAAGTAGATCTTCTACAAATCTACCAATAACATATAAAAAATATGAGTTTAATAAAAAGTGAATTAAACCACCGTGTAAAAACATTGGTGTGATAAGTCTATAGTATTGATGAAAGTTTGATATATATGATGGCACCAGACCACCGAGTAAAACTAAAGTGTTTGTCTGAAGTGTAAAACTTCTAAATAGGTAATAATTTAATATATAAGATACAATCATAAAAATTGTGTTAATTGTTAAAATTGAAATGGTAATAGGATGTTTCTTTAAAGCACGCTTATAGCGATCAAAAGTTGTTTGTTGTTGCATGACACCTCTCCTTTGCTAATAACATTTTACAAAAAATAATAAAAAACAACAAATAATTGACTAATTATGAAAAAAAGCACACAATCCATAAAATCTATAAGTAGGGCGTATAATGGATTTAAAAGATTAGAAATTATTTAAATATAAAGGAGAAATCATGGGAGAATTAGGAGAGTTTTTAGGTTTTTTAATCGTTGTGTGTTTTGTTTTAGCGGGCATGAAATATGTTTTTAGACTAGTTGACGAAAAATATTTTTTAACAAAAGTTGAAGAACCAAAGATATATAAAACATTTAAAAAAATTTACGATTTATTAGAAAAATATCATGCTTTATTTGGCATACTTGCTTTAGTGTTCATCATTGCACATTTAACTGTGCAAACAATCTATGTGCATTTTTCTTATACTGGCATCATTACTGCAGGGCTTATGGCCATTCAAATTGGTTTAGGGCTCTATGGTAAAAAAGCAACAACGAGTGGTTGGTATAAAATACATCGCATTTTACCCATATTGATTGCAATTTCATTTTTTCTACACTTAGTTGTTTAAACGTTTTGCCTATCATTTTTAGATGTGAGGTAAAAGTTGTAAAATAGATATAAGAGGTGATTAATATGCCAAAGAGCAAAGTTGTTATAGTCGGTACTGGTATGGTGGGGATGAGTTATGCTTATTCACTATTGAATCAAGGAACCGTCGAAGAATTAGTTTTAATAGATATTAATAAAGATCGTGCAGAAGGTGAAGCAATGGACTTAAATCATGGCTTATCTTATGCACCAAGAAAAATGAAAATATATGCAGGATCTTACAGTGATTGTAAGGATGCAGATATGGTCGTGATTACAGCGGGTGTTTCTCAAAAAGAAGGGGAGACAAGAATAGATCTATTAAATAGAAACGCTGCAATTATGAAGATTGTTGTTCGTAGTATTATGGACAGTGGATTTGATGGCATTATTTTAGTAGCATCTAATCCAGTAGATATTTTAACTTATGTTGCTAAGCGTGCATCAGGACTTCCTTCATCAAAAGTATTTGGTAGTGGGACATCTTTAGATACAGCTAGACTTAGATTTGAAATAGCAAACAAAATCAATATCTCAGTCAAAAATATTCACGCATATTTAATGGGTGAACATGGGGATACTGAATTTGTATGCTGGTCAAATGCCTATATTGGTGCGAAACCTTTAGTTGACGTGATTGAATCTATGGATGAAATTGAGTTTGAAGATTTAGAAAAAATTCATCAAGATGTTAAAAACGCTGCTTATGAAATTATTAAACGTAAGAAAGCAACTTATTATGGTATTGGTATGACGCTAGTTAGCATCACATCCGCCATTATCAATAATGAAAATAGAATTGTTCCAGTATCTGTATATAATGATGGTGTTTATGATATTGAAAAAGATTTATATATCGGTCTACCAGCAGTATTAAATGCTGATGGTGTACACCATGTCGTAAATTTAAAATTAAATGAAAAAGAAACTTTACAACTTAAGCATTCTGCAAAAGTATTAAAGGATATATTAAATCAAATGGAATTTTAATTAAGATATGCTTCGGCATATCTTTTTTATATCAAAGATTAAATGTTATAATATGAATAAATTCACATTTTAATTTGGAGGGTGTTTTATGATATTCGTATTAACGTTAATGAGTGTTATGTTTTTATTAAAACTAATTATTTCAATTTTTAATTATAGATATTCAATCAATGGTGTTCCTAGTAATGTAAGTCATATTTATGATGAAGAAAAATATCATAAATGGTTATCATATTATAGGGATCAAATGAAGTTTGGGTTGATTTCAAGCAGCTTTAGTTTTGTCTTAACGATACTATTATTGGTATTTCAAGTATTTGGTTGGTTTGAAACGATATCTAATCAAATGTCAGATTCTATTTATCTACAATCATTATTATTTTTAGGACTTTATGTTTTAGTCACATTAGTTTTTGATATACCATTTGAATATTATGAGACTTTTGTGGTTGAGGAAAGACATGGGTTTAATAAGACAACTAAAAAGACGTTTTGGATGGATCAGTTCAAAGGTTTATTATTAACAGTTGTTTTAGGTGGTGCAGCTGTATATGGTGTTCATACCTTATACATCAGATTTATTGATAATATATGGGCATTTGTAGGATTTACATGGCTAGCTGTATCGGTTGTTATGATGATTATATTTATGTTAAACACGAAGTTATTTGTTAGATTGTTTAACAAATTAACACCATTAGAAGATGGAGAACTAAAAGATAAAATTGATAGTTTAGCTGATAAGTTAGGTTTTGAAATTGATAAAATCAGTATCATGGACGCATCAAGAAGATCATCTAAACTAAATGCATTTTTTAGTGGACTAGGTAGACATAGAGATGTTGTATTATATGACACTTTAGTCGATAAAATGGAAGATGATCAAGTGCTTGCAGTATTGGGTCACGAGTTAGGACATGCAACACACAAAGATACAACTAAGATGTTAACTGAACAAATATTAATGTTTTTAGTGTTTGCTGTATTTATAGGTTTAATTCTTCAGTGGAGTTATCTATATACAGGTTTTGGAATTTCAGGTATTCATTTTGGATTTGCTATTATACTCTTTGGCATTTTGATGGAACCTCTAACCATGATCTTGCAGATACCAATGAATTACATATCTAGAGTAGCAGAGTATAGAGCTGATAAATTTGGTGCAAATGCAGTTTCAAAAGAAGCGATGATTACTGCATTAGAAGTGCTTGCTAGAGAAAACTTTTCTAACTTGAATCCACATCCGCTTTATGTATCTCTAT
This sequence comes from Acholeplasmataceae bacterium, assembly GCA_963678355.1. Classification (GTDB taxonomy): domain Bacteria; phylum Bacillota_I; class Bacilli_A; order Acholeplasmatales; family Acholeplasmataceae; genus WOFB19. Next base: position 1,663,134 of record OY782823.1, read on the forward strand.
ACTATAATCACCCAACAATTTCACAAAGGATAGAATCAATTAATAGGCTATGAGAAAAGAGAGATTAAATCATTTAAAAGATGGAGGAAACTCTGGATTATATGTGATATATTGGATGCAACAATCACAAAGAATTCAATATAATCACGCACTAAATTATGCAGTGAAGGTAGCGAATGAAAACAATCTACCTTTGATTGTTTATTTTGCTTTGTATGGCGATTATCCTGAGGCTAATGAAAGAAGTTTCGCATTTATGTTAGAAGGTTTAGTTGATGTTAAAGGATGGTTGGAGAGACTTGGCGTTAATTTCGTGCTTCGCATCGGGAAAGGACACGAACTGATCTTTGATTATTTAAGAGACGCACATACTTTAGTGATGGATTACGGGTATCTTTGGCATCAAAAGATGTGGCGAAAATATGTCCTTGATCAAGCAAAAGAAAAAGCTTTAGATGTTGCCATAGATTTAATTGATACCGATATGGTTATACCAGTGCGTCACGTAAGTGATAAGAGAGAATATGGCGCATATACGATAAGACCTAAAATCATGAAACAATTACATCAGTTTAGAGATATGGAGCCACTTGATGTTTTAAAGAATCAAACGAAACTAGATTTCAAGAGCGATGATGAACTTAAGGATTTATTTAGATTAATAGAGAAATTAAATGTTGATCACAGTGTACCGAAATCAAATTACTTTAAAGGTGGATACATCGAAGCGGGTAAACATATATCAAGATTTATTTATCAAGATTTAGATGATTACAAGGATCGAAATGATCCAAGTGATCCTAAACTATCTTACATGAGTATGTATCTTCATTTTGGACAAATTAGCCCATTAGAAATATTAGAACGCATCTATTTAGCAGCAACCCAAAAACAGGTACATCAAGCAAGTGTTGACGCATTTGTTGAACAACTTGTTGTAAGAAGAGAGCTGGCATTTAATTTTGTCACCTATACTAAAGGCTATGATAAGTTTGAATCCATGACACAACCATGGGCTTATGAAACAATGGAAGCACATGATCATGATCAAAGACCATATATTTATACGATTGATGACTATATCAATTTTAAAACACATGATGATGCGTTTAACGCTGCGATGATTGAAATGGTAAAAACTGGTTATATGCATAATTACATGCGTATGTACTGGGCAAAGAAAATCATTGAATGGACGCCATCTTTTAAAGAAGCGTATGAAACAATACTTTATTTAAACAATAAGTATTTTATTGATGGTAGAGACGCCAATAGCTATACAGGCGTTGCATGGTGCTTTGGTAATCACGATAGAGCCTGGACGGAGCGAGAAGTTTTTGGGAAACTTAGATATATGAACTATGGTGGGTTAAAAAGAAAGTTTAATATTGATTTATATATTGATAAGTGTCATGCATTATTAGATGAATAAAAAAAGGTCCTAGTGATAGGACCTTTATTATATGTTGTTTAATTATGCTTGTTCAGGAGATTTCTTATCAATGAATGTTAATAGTAAGTTTAATAAGATACCTACGATTGCAGCTAGACTCATGCCTGATAATGCAGCACTTGATGTGATTTGGATAGTTGCACCACCTAAACCAAGAACTAACATTGTAGATACGACAATTAGGTTTTTCATTTTACCTAAATCTGTACGGTCTTTAATTAAGACTTTAACACCATTAGATGCGATTAGTCCGTATAGAATAACTGTCATACCACCGATAACTGCCCAAGGAATACTTGTGATAAATGCTTGAATGTATCCGAAGAATCCTAAGCAGATTGCGAATATTGCAGCTAGTCCAATAACCCAAACAGAGCCGACTTTAGAGATCGCGATAACACCAGTGTTTTCACCATAAGTTGTATTTGCAGGTCCACCTAGTGCACCAGATACGAATGTTGCAACACCATCACCAAGTAATGTTCTGTTTAACCCTGGTTCTGATAAGAAGTCATTTCCAGTGATTTCACCTAAGACAACATGGTCACCAATATGTTCAGCTATTGTAACAAAAGCGAGTGGTGCGAATATCAAGACTTGACTGAAATTAAAATCATATCCATTAAATCCAAAGACTCTAAAGTTTGGCACTTGAATAAAGTGAACTGATGAGAAAATTGAATAATCAACAATACCGAAGATCATTGAGAATATATAACCAGTTAATATAGCAAGTAAGAAAGGTACGATTTTAACAAATCCTTTACCTAACATAGAAAATAGTACTACTGCGAAGAATGTAATGACTGCGACCATGATGATTGCATATCCAGCAAATGGTGCTACCACATTTACTTGTCCACCATCTAGTTCGTAGATAGACATTGCAATACCTTCAAGATCACCTGTTGGATTAGATGCATATGCATATACGCGTTCGCCTGAAGTTAATGATAATACGTTTGTGTCTGTTCCATCATATGAATAAACTGTGTTGTTATCAATATAATATACCAAATTGTCTGATGAAGCATCACCTATTGCTGATGAACTATATGCTACACTTTGTGTTTGACGATATGTATATTGATCAAATGATGCACCATCTAAACCTGTACTTGAGATAGCAGTAGGTGCTAGCGACATACCGATGATGATAATCATTGGTCCAATAACAACTGGTGGTAATAATTTTTTAATCCAACCACTACCTGCAAAATAAATAATAGTTGCGATGATCACATAGATGATACCAACAGCCATTAAGCCGATATAAGCACTATCGAAACCAGTGCTAGTTGCAGCGATAATGATTGTTCCGATGTATGCGAAACTACTTCCTAAATATACTGGTACTTTTCCTTTTGTTGAAAGGATATAGATTAATGTACCAACCCCACTAGCAACAAGTGCAACACCAACATCCAGTCCAGTTAAAAGTGGAACTAGGACAGTTGCCCCAAACATTGCAAACACATGTTGCAAACTCAAAATTATCCATTGGCCAATTGATTTTGGCTTTTCTTGGATACCTACAGTAAGTTTTTGATCTACCATAATAAGTCTCCTTTGATTTAATTTTGAAAGGCCTTAACAAAAAAGACACCTGCTGGTGTCCTTTAAATTGTCGGTATGTATAGAAAACTAGATACCTTGTTATGCTCACGGGCATACCCTTAAAGGACCTTCACTGGGAATAGTATATCATGAAAAAAATAAAAGACAAGAAGAAAATTTGTAAAAAATTGGTATAATAAAAAATGTGGTGATAATATGAAAGAAATTATGGATAAAGAACAAATTTCAAGAACTTTAAAAAGAATGACACATGAAATCATTGAAAGAAATGATCATTTAGATAATATTGTATTATTAGGGATAAGACATAAAGGTGTTCCTATTGCAAAACGCTTATCTGAAAATTTATTTCGCTTTGCTGATGTGAAGATTCCAGTTTATGAATTGGATATTACAAAGTATAGAGATGATGAAAAAGCTCAAAAAGATAATAACGATTATGAACTATTAAAGTTAGAAGGAAAAAACATCATCATCGTAGATGATGTATTGTTTACCGGACGTTCAGTTAGAGCTGCAATGGATGCGATTATTAACATGGGTCGACCAAGCAAAATTCAACTTGCTATTTTGATTGATCGAGGACATAGAGAATTGCCTATTAGAGCCGATTATGTGGGTAAAAACATACCGACGAGCTATGATGAAAAAGTAGTTGTTAATTGGGACGAAAGAGTCTATATTGTTTAAGTATAAAAAAGCATTAAAAAACTAAGTATTTGATATGGAAAAGTGTTGACAATTTATGTGTAATATAGTAATATTACATAGGTACATTAAATTATTATCCACTTAGCCCTTATTTCAAAACATTAGAATATAAGGAGAACCAAAATGAAAACATTTATGGCAAACGAACAAACCATTACGCGTAAATGGTATGTTGTGGATGCGGAAGGCAAGACTTTAGGTCGCCTAGCAACTGAGGTTGCATCCGTTTTAAAAGGCAAGCATAAACCTACCTACACTCCTCACGTAGATACAGGTGACTATGTAGTTGTCGTTAACGCAGAAAAAATTAAATTAACTGGTAAGAAATGGGATCAAAAAATGTATTATAGCCACTCAGGTTATAATGGAGGTCTTTCAAGCACAGCAGCTAAAGATGTTATGAAAAAATTCCCAACTAGAATGGTTGAAAAAGCAATTGTTGGTATGTTACCACATACTAAATTAGGTGCTAAAATGGCGAAAAAACTTTTCGTTTATGCAGGTCCTGATCACAAACATTCAGCACAACAACCAGAAACTTTGGAGGTATAATTCATGGCAAATCAAAAAGCTCAATTCTTTGGTACTGGACGTCGTAAGAGTTCAGTAGCTAGAGTAATCTTAACAAATGGTAAAGGTGAATTCTTAATCAATGGTCGTCCATTTGAAGAATACATCCCATCTGCTGCTACACGCTTAGATGTACTTCAACCATTAGCATTAACTGAAAACGAAGGCAACTACGATATCACTGTTAATGTAAACGGTGGAGGTATTACAGGTCAAGCTGGTGCAATCCGTTTAGGTATTACACGTGCTTTACTTGAAATCAACCCTGATTTAAGAAGCGTCTTAAAACCTGCTGGTTTAATCACACGTGATCCACGTGCGAAAGAACGTAAGAAATATGGTTTAAAGAAAGCAAGAAAAGCTTCTCAATTCTCAAAACGTTAATTTTATGGAACCCCTTGTTGGGTTCCTTTTTTTATTTGAATATTTAAAATCTATATATAAGAAGCCTACGGCTCTTATATTTTTACTATATAACGCAACCGATTGCATAAAATATCGAAAATTGATTGACAAACAAAAAATAGGGTGCTAAACTTGATATGTAAATGAAAGCGATTGCAACAATATTTAGCAATTTACTCTGATTTACTATTTTTTATAACTATTTACGCAACCGATTGCATAGGAGGCAAATATGGCAACTTTAAAAGATATAGCAAAGTCTTTAAATCTTTCAGTTTCTACAGTATCTAGAAGCTTAAATGATCATCCATCAATTTCTCAGAAGACTAAAGATCTTGTTAACGCAGAAATTAAGCGAGTAAATTATTCACCTAATTCAATTGCAAAGAGTCTTTCAGAAAATAAATCTTATACAATTACACTTTTTGTAGATATTGATGATGAACAGTCTTATCAAAATCCTTTCTTTTATGAAATCATGCATGGGATTGAAAAATTTGTTTATCTTAATGAATACAATTTAGTTATTGCAAATATGAAAACTAAAATTAGAAAGCAATCAGTTCTTGAGTGGTTAATTAATAGTAAAAGAACTGATGGTCTTATATTACCTTCAGCAGTTGTTGATGATGAATTGGTAAATATCTTAAATCAAAAAAAGATTCCTTTTGTTTCAATTGGTGAACCTAAGATTTCTAAAACTGATGTAAATTGGGTTGATGTGGATAATTATAGAGGTGCTTATGAAGCAACAGACTATTTGGTGAATCACAGTGGTAATCAAGTAGCATTTGTGGGTTTTTCTGAAGATAAATTATTCAGTCAAAAACGTCTAAATGGTTATTTAGACGCTATGAAAAATAATCTATTAAAACTTGACAATGAATTAATCATTAAGTGCGACCATACTAAAGAAGCAGGTTATCATGCAGTAAAACAGTTACTTAAAGATGTGTCACATGTAGATGCCATTTTATGTGGTGATGATAATTTATGTGTAGGAGCGATTAAAGCAATTAAGGAAATGGATATGAAAATCCCAAAAGACATTACTTTGATTAGTTTTGATAATGAATACATAGCCAAATTATCTTACCCAGAAATTAGTACGATTAATGTTGATATGTATGCTTTAGGTTATCAAAGTGCAAAATTACTTTTTGATCAAATTGACCAAAATATATTAAAAAAACAAAACGTTTTAATTGATACAAAAATGGTTTTACGAGAAACAACTTATTAAGAAGGTCAAAATTATGATTTCAACAAATGATTTTTCATTAATGCATAAAGAAACAAGAGAATATATTTACCCTATAAATAGACAAGAGGTCATGGTTAAAGCTGAATTTCTAACCAAAGGAAATTTCGATATTAGAATTATATATTGGAAAAGATTTAGAAATGAAACTTCAAAATCTAAACAAATGATTTCATATAATTTATTCTCTGAAAGTAAATATTACTTTGTAACTTTGGGTTTTGATAGTGTCATCAGATATTTGAATTATATCTTTGAAATCCATTATGATAACAAAGTATACTATTATTCACCTAAAGGTATTACAAATTATAAACCAGACAAATTTTTCGAGTTACAAAGTATTAATGAGCAAGATGTTTTTCAAGTTCCAAAAACATTTGTAGGAAACATTGGATATCACATTTTTCCAGAAAGATACTTTAACGGCAATTTAAAAAATGATAATCATCACACTGTATCATGGGAAAGTGAACCGACAAGGGAGAATTTTTTTGGTGGAGATTTAGAAGGCGTTTTAGCAAAAAAGGAATATCTAAAATTGCTGGACATCGATATGATTGTATTCACACCAATATTTAGATCTTTATCAAATCATAAATACGATACGATTGATTATTATGAAATAGACCCACATTTTGGTTCAAATGAGTTATTAACACAGATTGTAGACGAATTTCATAAACAAGATATGAAGATTATTTTAGATGGTGTATTTAATCATATTGGATACTATTCAGATATTTTTCAAGATGTTATCAAGCAAAATATGAAATCGAAATATTGGTCATGGTTTAACATCCATGGAAAAGAAATAGATACTAAAAATATTAATTATGAATGTGTTGGTGACTACAAATGGATGCCTAAACTAAATACAGCAAATCCACAAGTACAAAAATATTTTGTTAATGTAGCAACTTTTTGGTTAGGGACAGCACATGTTGATGGTTGGCGTCTTGATGTTGGCGATGAACTCGATAACACTTTTCGAAAGCATTTAAGAAAAAGAATCAAGAAATATAAACCAAATAGCATAATTATCTCTGAAACATGGCATAACGGACAAGATTTACTTAGAGGTGATGAAGTCGATACAATTATGAATTATAAATTCAGAGACTGCATTATTGACTATTTAGTTACTAAAGATATCACTAAAGATGAATTTAGTGAATATATCAATCAAATATATTTCAATTATCCAGTTCAAACACACCATATTTTATATAATCTTTTGGGTAGCCATGATACAGCAAGATTTTTAACTGTTTGTAGGGAAAATATTGCAATTTATAAACTCGCAGTGGTTATTCAAATGATGTTACCAGGTATACCAGTGATTTATTATGGTGATGAAATTGGGATGGTCGGAGAGACTGATCCCCTCTGCAGAGCAGGTATGGACTGGGAAAACCCTAATATTGAAATACTAAATTTCTACAAAAAAATCATCCAATATAGAAAAACACATAAAGCAGTTCAGTGTGGGTATTATAGAATCTTAAACCTATCGAAAGATGTATTTTGCTTTATCAGAAAACATGAAAAAGAAACAATATTTATAGCAGTTAATCCAACTAATCAAATTGTTGAAATAAATATTAACGAAAATGTTTCAACAATTTTGGATGCGATAAATCATGAGTTAATTAAAATACGACCTTATGATTATGTGATTTTAGATATATCAAAATAATGTTAATCATTCGTTAATCCATTAAGTAAGGTACCACTTATGTGAATTGATGAATAAATATAAGGAGAACATAATGAAGAAATTATTTACAATGGTTATGATGCTCATGGGTTTAGTATTACTTGTCGGATGTCAAGGAGAAAGTGAAGCTGTAACAATAGAGTTTTGGCATAACTATTCTGCCAGTGATGGACAAGTAGAAGTATTAAACAGTTTAATAGATGAATTTGAACAAGCACACGAAAATGTAACAGTAGATGCAGTTTACATGGAGTGGAGTTCATTAAAAGATAACGTTGTTTTAGGCGCTTCATCAGGTGTATTACCAGATGTATTAAGAGGTGACATCGCATTTGTTCCTCAATTTCAAAGTTTAAATGTTTTAGAAAAAATTAGTGATTATGACAACTACGATAGTATTGCAGATACTGTATTAGATTCAGCGAATAGTACAAATTATATGAATGGTGGATACTATGGTATTGCTGCAAATACGAATACAAAAATATTATTCTACAATGAAGATATTTTAGATGATAACAATGTCAATGTTCCAACAACTCTTGATGAAGTATGGCAAGCAGCCATGGATGTTTCTTCTGATACGGTTACTGGTTATGTTGAACCTTGGACTGGTGTTTGGAATGTTGGCCCATATATTTGGAGTGAAGGTGGCGATATTTTATCACCAGATAATACAACAGCAGATGGTTATTTGAATGGATCAGTCTCTGTTTCAGTTATTCAAAAATTAGCTGATATGTATGCTGCAAATCAATTAACAGGATCATCTATGGATCCAAGTGCATTAGGAGATACTGATGGCTGGGCTGCAGGTAAATATGCTTTTGAATTAGATGGACCATGGCGTCAAAGTTCTTGTGAATCAGCAAACATTAATTACGGTGCAAAAGCACTTCCAGCAGGTAGCGCAGGATCTATTAGTGTTTTAGGTGGTGAAGATTTCATGATGTTTAAGAGTTCTACTGATGAAGAAAAAGAAGCAGCTTGGGAATTCACACAATTTATGGTATCAAAAGAAGCACAAGTTGAAATGGCTAAAGTTGGACAAATGCCTGTGAATTTAGAAGCATTAGATGATGCTGAAGCTATTGCAGCAATGCCTTTATTACCAATATTTAAAGAAGCCTTATTAACTGCTAAATCACGTCCAGTTATTCCTGAATGGAGCGAAATTGAAAATGTGATTGCGACTAAAGTAGCAGAAGCTATTACAGGAGCAACACCGGTTCAACAAGCTATGGATGAAGCGGTAACTCAAATAGATGAAATTTTAGGAAATTGATTAAAGAGCCATTTTTTGGCTCTTTCATTCATGCTTTTGGGAGGCATATATGAACACACAGTTATCACAATTTAAAAAGCATTTTGATTGGCGAACATTAGTTATTTTCATTCCAGGAATTCTATACTTAATTATATTTACATTTTATCCTATGGTGAAAATGTTTGTGATGAGTTTTTATGATTGGCAAATCGGATACCAGCAAACATCACCATTTATTGGATTTGAAAATTATGTACATGTACTAACAGATCCTGTTGCTTGGATAGCTATTGAAAATACATTTATTTATTTAATTGTCACTGTGCCACTACAGATATGCATAGGTTTAGGTGTTGCATTACTTATTAATCAAATCAAAAAATTAACTATATTATATAGAGTATTTTATTATCTTCCTGTAATCACATCATGGGTAGTTGTTGCATTGCTGTTTAAATATATTTTTAGTAATGAAGGCTTATTTAATTACCTTTTATTAGATGTACTTCATCTAACAACACAAAAAGTTGGATTTTTAAGTACAAGATTTAGTGCATTGTCTGTTGCTATGATTTTAGGTATATGGAAAGGTATAGGATGGAATATGATAATATTTTTAGCTGCATTGCAAGCTGTACCGAAAGACTATTATGAAGCGGCAGACATCGATGGAGCAAATGCGTTTCATAAGTTTTTTAAAATCACATTGCCTTTAATAAGAGGTACATTCGTATTTGCTTTAGTGATGTTGACTATTGGTGCATTTAACACATATACACCAATTGCAGTTTTAACAGAAGGTAACCCTTATCATCAAACAGAAGTTGTACTTACGTGGCTGCATTTTCAAACATTTAGTGCGCTTAATTTTGGATATGGCGCAGCACTTTCAATGATATTGACATTAACGATTGTTGTTATTACGATCGTGATGATGAAAACTATTACTAGAAAGGACTAAAAATGAGAAAAAAAATACATATTAAAGATCCTTTAAAGGTAACAAGTTATATACTTTTAACGTTTGGTTTACTATTTGTAATCATTCCAATGTTTTATATGGTGATTTCAGCATTTAAAGATAACGCTCATACGTTTTCTTATCCTCCAGTGCTGTTTCCACCATTCAGTGAATTAACAATTTCAAATTTTGTTTATGTATTTAATCAAACAAAGTTCTTCACTTATTTTTTAAATACAATTTTCGTAGCAACTATGACTGTTTTAATTTCTATCGTTATATCCACTTCATTGGCATATGGCTTTGCTAGGTTATATATTCCAGGAAAGAAAATAATTTTCGCATTTGTGTTGTCAATTATGATGATTCCGGGACTTGCGATGATAGTTCCACAATTTGAACTAGCGGTCAAGTTTCATTTAGTCAATAATTTATGGGGAGTAATCTTATTTTATGCTGCTTGGGTTACACCGTTTTCCACATTTTTAATTAAAGGATATATTGAAGACAATATACCAAAAGAACTTGATGAATCTATTTTAGTTGATGGTGGAAGTAGTTTCGTTGTCTACAGACATATTATTCTTCCGATGACTTCGCCAGTTATTGCAAGTATTAGCATATTAAATTTCTTGTTTCCATTTGAAGAATTAGGATGGTCTGAGGCGATTTTAAAGACAGATAATATAAGAACACTTCCAGTTGCGATTACAATGTTTTTTCAAGCGCATAGTAGGACTGATTGGGGATATGTTTTTTCTATGACAACACTGGCCATGATTCCAGTATTAGTTATTTTTATACTTTTACAAAGGTATTTTATTTCAGGTTTAGGATCCGGAGCTATCAAAGGCTGAAAATATATGTGATTAAAGAATTTTTAATAATCTAAAAATCTTCTATATGATATAATTAGCATATAAAAATTATATTTGGAGGGGACCATGAATAAAAAACAGATTAGTCTATTGAAAAACATATTAAGACTTTTACAAGGTATTCTATTAATTAGCGGATTGTATGCATTCCTATTGGGTTTGTTATATATTTTGGGAACAAATGGTTATACTTTACCAGCTATTGATGGACTATCAGATGTTTCACTTTTCGTACTAGCATCAGTATCAATATGTGCAGTAATTGAATATGTGATTAGATATTACTTAAAAAACGAATTAAAAGATTAAGATAAGGACCCATTGGTCCTTTTCTTTTTGTGTTATAATAAAGTGTAAAAATAGAGTGAGGTTTCTATGAAATTAAACTATAAGAGAACGTTCTATTTGGGGATTATCTTTCTTGCGATTTCAATGTTTTGGCAAGCTTATGACATGATGATTCCTAGAATCTTGATTGATAAATTTGGACTTAACCAATTTCAATCGGGTATTGTCATGGCCGTTGATAATGTAATTGCTGTGATTTTACTACCGATTTTTGGTATTATCTCTGATAATTTCATGCATAAAAAAGGTAAGAGAACACCGTTTATTTTTATTGGTACAATTCTAGCAGCAATTGCATTTATGGGTTTATCCTATGCGGATTATCTTCAAACAGAAAAAATAGAAGCAACTGACTTAATTGAAGAACATTATGACATTGCTTTTAATGATTTAGATGAAGTTAATCAAAAATCACATTGGGTTGTAGTTATGGACAACATGAAAAATGAACGTGATGAGGCTTTAAATGATCGTCAATTGACGCAAGCAGATTATGATGAGTGGTTTGATGGTATTTATTCAGATATGTTTGAAATATTATCATCAACAGAAAATGAACTTTCGACAAGAGATATTTCTAGAATTCAAGATGCCTATTATAATTATTTAAGTATGAGGGCATTTGAAGTTACCAGTGAAAATCCTATTAACCTTATTTTATTTTCTATTGTATTATTAATTGCAATCATCTCGATGGCGATATACCGCACACCTGCAGTTGCTCTAATGCCAGATGTGACGATTAAACCACTTCGAACAGAAGCGAATGCCGTGGTCACTTTGATGGGTGCCATCGGTGGTGTATTTGCTGTATTTGTGATGATGATGTTTGGACTTAATAACGAAATCTATCATGCCTACACACCAGTATTTATCACTGTAGGTATCGTGATGCTTATATCACTTGTGATATATCTAAAGAAAATAGATGAACCTAAACTTGTTTTAGAGCGAAAGCGCGAAGAACACGAATTAGGTCTTGATGTCGCTGATGTATATGAACATCCGACAAGTGAGTTTACGCATAAAAAGAGAATTTCTCTTTATTTATTACTAGCAACAATATTTTTCTTATTTTTTAGTTATAATGCTGTGATGACTAAAATATCAGATTACTTGCCAAAGGTTTTAAATTTAGAATTTTATGAATGGCCGTTTATGTTAGCACAAGCTTTAATTGTTTTAAGCATTTTACCGCTAGGGTTGCTTTCAATGATTTTAGGTAGAAAGAGATCAATGATTTATGGATTACTTCTAATCATTGCAGGATTTGCATGCGTTGTATTTATTGGTGAAGCACAAATCTATTTAACAGCACTTGTAGTCTTATTTGCAGGATTTGGTTGGGTCTTAACAGGCGTTAACGCTTATCCAATGGTTGTAGAGTTAAGTAAAGGAAGCAATATTGGTAAATATACAGGCTATTATTATATGGCTTCAATGGGTGCTCAAATATTAACACCGATATTTTCAGGATATTTGATGGATCACAGTATATTAGGTAGATTGGTATTATTCCCATATGCGACACTTTTTGCAGCGGTTGCACTCGTTATTTTAATTTTTGTACATCATGGAGATACTCAAAAATTAAGCAGAGATGACATCAAGCAAATGATTCAAGATTATAAAGATAAGAGGAAAAAATGAAAATTTCTATTATTGGATATTCCGGAGCCGGAAAATCAACATTCGCAAAAAATATGCATACTTTCTATGACATACCAGTACTGTATTTAGATACAGTGCATTTTTCGCCTGGTTGGGTTGAGAGAAGCGATGAAGATATGGAAAAAGATATGAAAGCATTTATCAGTCAAGAAGATTGGATTCTTGAAGGTAATTATCGTAGGCTTTGCCCTTATAGATTTGAGATTGCAGATAAAATATTTATTTTTAAACCCAATCGTTTTGTATGTCTTTGGGGTGCAATAAAAAGACGCATTAAATATCGAAATAAAGAACGTGAATCCCGTGCAAAAGGATGCAAGGAAAAATTAGATTTTAGTTTTTTCATGTGGGTTGTTTTAACAGGTAGAACGAAGCGAAGAAGAAAGTTCTTTAACGAGGTTGAAAATAAGCATAAAGATAAAGTTGTTGTGTTTAAAAATAAAAGACAAGTTCAAAGCTATTTGAAGGCTTTAACACATAAAAATGATTAAATATGAATAAATTCATATAAATATTGTGAATTATATAAAATTATCGTATAATTGAAATTGCATGTAAGGTGGGATCATATGAAGAAAAAAGTAAGAGTAAGATATGCACCAAGTCCTACAGGACTTCTACATATCGGTAATGCAAGAAGTGCATTATTTAATTATTTATTTGCACGTCATTTTAATGGAGAATTTATCATCAGGATTGAAGACACTGATGTATTACGTAACGTTGAAGGCGGCGAAGAGTCACAGTTAAATTATTTAAAATGGTTAGGATTATCTTGGGATGAATCACCAGACAAAGGTGGTCCTTTTGGTCCATATAGACAACTTGAAAGATTAGACTTGTATACTAAATATGCAAATGAGTTGTTAGAACGTGGACTTGCATATAAAGATTACCGTGAAGGTAGTGATAAATATGCGATTAGAATGAAAGTACCAAACGATGAAACATATAAGTTTACAGATATCGTTCGTGGTGAGCTTTCATTTGAAAGTAAAGAAGTTGAAGATTGGGTTATTGTTAAAGATAACGGTATTCCAACATATAACTTCGCAGTTGTTATTGATGATCATTTCATGGAAATCACACACGTTCTACGTGGTGAAGAACATATTACAAACACGCCTAAACAAATCATGATTTATCAAGCGTTTGGATGGGAAGTACCACTTTTTGGTCATATGACAATTATTGTTAATGAAAATAAGAAAAAATTAAGTAAACGTGATAAAAACGTTGTTCAATTTATTTCAGAATATGAATCAATGGGTTATCTACCTGAGGCAATGTTCAACTTTATTGCTTTATTAGGTTGGTCACCTCAAGGTAATAAGGAAATCTTAAGTCAAGATAAGATTATTGCTCAATTTGATCCAAAACGTTTATCAAAAGCACCTGCGATGTTTGATAAAGATAAGTTAGCATATATCAATAGTAGATATATTAAAAAATTATCTGAAGATGATTTGGCAAATAGAATGAGACCATTCTTAGAAAAAGAAAACATTGAGATACCTAGTCACGACTGGCTAAAATTATTATCAAGTGTTTTTAAAGATCGTCTATCTTATATTGGAGAAATTACAAAATTATATCATGAGTTTTTCCATGATGATTTCCAATTAAACGATGAAGCATACCAATTTTTAATTGATAACCAAAGTTTAGAACTTATTGAAACTTTTAAATCAATGTTAGAAGATAAAACATTTGATGTTGAAGTCTTAGATCAAGCAATTAAAGATGTTAGTGAAAAACTAGATATTAAAGGACAACCTTTATATATGGGTATTAGAATTGCTGCAACTGGTGATATGCATGGTCCAAGTTTAGCACATTGTATGGCTTTACTTGACAAAGATATAGTCATGGATAGACTTCAAAAAGTAGTAGACAAATTACGAGGTGACTTATGAAAAAAATAGCATTCTTAGGATTATTTGTATTTTCAATATTTGCTTTAGCGGCATGTGGAAATTCAGATATCACAGCAACTGCTGAGTTTTCTGATTTAGATATCGCTTTTGATAGAGTTACATTTGATGTGACAGTTACTGATGAGAACAGTGAAATTACTGGAGAAATCTTTGCTAGATTATTAGATGAAGATGGTGATGTATTAGATAGTACACCATTAACGATTGAAGAAGGTGAAACGTCAGTTTCAAGACTTGGTTTACAAGTTTTAGATTTAGATCCAGAAACTGACTATGAATTAGTTGTTATCGCAACTATTGGAAGAAGAAATGAAGAATTAACAAGTGTTGAATTTAAAACACAAGTTGAAGGTGAAATTTTAATTTCAACAGCTGAAGAATTCTTTAGCATGGGATCAAATAAATCTGGTACATTTGTTTTACAAAATGATATTGATTTTTCTGACGTAGATTTTGCTACACCATTTCCATCAGGTAGAAGTTTTTCAGGTTCATTTGATGGACAAGGATATACATTAAGTAATATTACAATTGATCAAGGTGCTGCATATGCAGGTGTGTTTGCATATATTTCATCAGGGTCTGTTAATAATTTAGTTTTAGATAATGTTCAATTGGGTTCAAGTGAGGCTCCATTAGAAGTATCATCTTCTAGTAAAGTTGGTATTTTAGCAGGGAATGCTTCATCAGCAAGCTCATCTTTTGAAAATATTACGATTAGAAATAGTGCTATTTATTATAATTCAAGTGCATCATATGATTTTGCTCAATTCTACATTGGTGGATTTGTTGGAGAATTAAGAGGTACAGCAAATAATATCACTGTTTCAGATATTACAATTGAAACTAAAGTTTCAGGTACTTCAAGAGCTAGAGTTGGTGGTAATGTTGGTTATATCTATGATGATGCTTCAATAAAACAAGCAAGTGCAACTGGTGATATAAAAGTTGTATTAGACGGTGAGTCATTTGGCGATGGCGTATCTAGTACACTTGATGTTGGCGGTTTTGCTGGTAGAAATGATTCAATTAATGGCATTAATGCTGTAGAAGAAGTATATAGCGTTGTCGATTTAGATGTATCTGTTGATTACAACACTTTAGAAAGTGCAGAATCTGCGATTTACTCAGTTAATGTTGGTGGTCTTGTTGGTTATTCTTCAAAAGCAATTAATCAAGCATTTGCTGGTGGCTCAATAAGTGTTAGTCATACATCATCAGAAAACGATGGATTGGTATCTAAACTCTTTAGTATTGGTGGCATCTTTGGTAACTACTTCGGTGGTGCATTAGATAAAACTGTTAGATATGCTGATGGTTCTACAATCGTCGTTGATCTTCCAGAAGATACAAATTATGATTTTTCTGAATTAATCGGTTACGATCAACAAAAGAGAACGCATGTATATGGTATTTATGGTGTACAAAACGCAACAGTAAATGGTGTTGTTCAAGATGATGAAATACCAGTTATTGATGATTTATCATCATATTTTGATAGTTCATGGACACAATCCGCTTACGATGGTGTTCAACCATTAGATTAATAAAAATTTAATCATTAACGGCATGGAAACATGTCGTTTTTTTTATGCTATAATTGATATAAGGTGATTATATGTATATTTCAAAAACGAGATTTATCAATCAGTTAAGATGTAATAGGTATGCTGCATTAGAATCGTTATACAAAGAAAAAGACAAAGCTATTGTCGCTTTTTCTGATGATCCAGATATGGATGAGTTAATCAGTGAAGAAAACGAAGAGAAAAAACAGACACTACTCGCGAGTATGTATGACGAAGATGATGAAGATTTATTAACAAAAGTTGATAAGCAAATGGAGACAATGTTACCTTATTATAATCAAATAGAAATCGTGACAGGTCATGCTATCGATCATCGGTTTAAAGGTCATACGGTTTATAGTTTGGATACATATAAACAAAAAAGATTTGAATTTTCACACAAGGGATATCAGTTTTACTGTTTCCTTGATGGATATCAAGAAGATGATGACTATGTGAGAATTTTCGAGGTTAAAGCGACCACTTCTAAGAAGTTTTTAGATATGAAATTCAAAAATGATGACGGCAATAGAATTGGTGTGTTTGATTATAGTCCTGAAGGTATATTAATGTTTCAAGAGGACTTGTTAACGCCTGTGAACGAAGACTACTATAAGAAAATAGAAAAATTAACTGATAGATTAACAAAAGCTGGAAGATATATCTATGATATTGCATATCAAAGATATGTTTTTGAGCATACGAATAAGCCGGATAAAAAAATGAAATACTATTTAGCAATATTAAATAGTGAATATATTCATGATGGAAAAATTGATCAGTCAGGAAAACCTATCTACCCTGATGAACTTATAGTGTTTTTAGATTTAACTAAGTTCTTGGATCGTATGATGCCCGTGGTTGAACAGGATATTGAAACAGTGATTTCTAGACTTAATCAATTAAATGCTGAGCCTGTAAATCTAGGATTGCACTGTCAAAGAAAAGATTCAAGACAATGCAAGTTTTTTCCAATCTGTTACAAGCACATACCAGAGTATAATTCAATTTTTACTTATCTCGGTGGGCATAATGGATTTAAAGAACCAAATGGCGAAAAACATGAGCGGTTTGATCTTATCAATGAAGGCTATGTAAGAGCCACTGATGTACCTTATGAATGGCTTAATAGAGAGAACAATAAACTGCAAAGACAAGTTATTGATACAAAAGAACCTTATATGGATAAAAAGAAAATTAAAGCTGCAATCGAATCACTTAAGTATCCAATTTACCACTTAGATTTTGAAACTTTCCCATGTCCTCTACCAAGATTTAGAGGAGAAAAACCATATAGCCAATCGTTATTTCAATATTCAATTCATGTTGAGCATTCACCTGGGGTGTGCGATAAAGAAAAAGATAATTATAGTTTTATAGCAACCACCCACGATGATTTGAGAAAAGATTTAGTTGAACAAATGATCGATGTCATTAAAGATGATGGTGGATCCATTATGGCTTATAATATATCTTTTGAAAAAACAAGATTAAAAGAAATGGCAATCGTTTATCCTGAACATGCGAAAAGACTTCATTCAATGATGGATCGTTTAGTTGATTTAATGTATTTCCTTCGTGGGAATAAAAAATTATTTGAAAGTTTAGGGTTTCCAGATAGTGCTAATTTTAATTACTATCACAATGATTTAAATGGATCGTTTTCAATTAAAAAAGTATTACCAATATTTAGTAATTTAACGTATAAAGGTATGCCGATTGCTAACGGTACAGAAGCCTTGATTACATATGCTCAATTTCCATTTATGGATAAGAAGACTTTTGAAATCAATAAAGTAGATCTTTTGGAGTATTGTAAACAAGATACTTGGGCAATGGTAGAGATCTTAGATCAGCTGAGAAAAAATATATAAAACCAATCCATAAAGGGCTGGTTTTTTTCTTTGTAAAGCCAAAATCACAAAAATAAGCCAATAAAAGGGTATAACTTGTTATTTTATAATTTATCAATTATAATAAAGCGTACAAGGAGGTTTTTTTGTATGCTTAAAATTTATAATACATTAACAAACCAAGTTGAAACCTTTAAACCTGTAAAACCTAAGAAAGTTAACATGTATGTTTGCGGACCTACTGTTTATAGTGATATTCATATTGGAAATGCTAGACCAGTTATATTCTTTGATGTCGTTAAAAGATATTTAACACATCGTAACTATACAGTTTATTATGTTTCAAACATCACAGATGTCGATGACAAAATTATTGATCGTGCGAAGGCATTAGGCATGACAGAAGAGGCGCTCACTAAATTATATACTGACCGCTTTTTAGATATGCACCAAAGAGTTGGAAGTGCATTGCCTGATTTTATGCCAAAAGCTACTGATTATATTACATCAATGATTGAATATGTCGACGACTTAGTGAATAGAGGTTATGCTTATCAAACGAGTCAAGGTGTATACTTTAGAGTTTCTAAAGTTGCAGATTATGGTATTTTATCCAATCAAGATTTAAATGCGTTGAGTGAAGGTGTTCGCGTTGATTTAGATCCTGAAAAAGAAAATCCAAGAGATTTCAGTTTATGGAAAAACACAACTGAGGGTATTAGATTTTCAAGTCCATGGGGTGATGGACGTCCAGGGTGGCATACTGAGTGTGCTGTGATGAATCATGATATCTTCTCTGAAGAAATTGATATTCATGGTGGTGGTGCTGACTTGCGTTTCCCACATCATGAAAATGAAATTGCACAAACTGAAGCCCATGATCATCACCATTTAGCAAAATATTGGATGCATGTGGGTCGTCTAGATGTCGATCAAGTTAAAATGAGTAAATCACTTGGTAATATTACACTTGTTAAAGATATGGTTGAAACTTATCATCCACTCGCTTTTAGATTGTTTATGATTGCACATCATTACAGACAACCAATCAATTATTCAATTGAAGTGATGAATGAATATGCAGGTATTTATGATAAAATGATAAGAAACTTAAAGAAAGCATATTTATCACTTTCTTTAGATGGATTTAAAAAAGGGCGTATTGATCAAAGTATTATGGATGAATTTGACGCGATGATGGATGATGATTTTAACACACCTAATGTCGTTACTCTAATTTATGATTTGATTAAACAACTCAATAAGACAAATGAATTTGAACATAAATTAACATTATACACAACAATACAAGAAATCCTAATGATTTTAGGATTGATGCCAGCCTTTGAATTAGCTGATGATATTATCATGACCTATAAAGATTGGCAAACAGCTAGAGAACAAAAGAACTTTCAATTAGCTGATGAACTAAGAGGTAAACTTACAGAGCAAGGTTGGATATAATTTTGAATGGATTAACACTCGCATATTTAGGCGATGGATACTATGAGTTTAAAATAAGAGAATATTTGATTCATAAAGGCTTGACTGATGTCAATCAATTACATCATCAAGCGGTTAGTTTCACATCAGGTGTAGCACAAGCAAAACTTATTGATTATTTAATGGATAAAGCATTGCTGAGTGAAAAAGAAATTAGCCTATTTAAGAGAGGCAGAAATGCCAGTGGGCAAGGAAGAAAAAACATTGATGCGAAAACATATCAAAGCGCAACTGGATTCGAAGCATTAATTGGGGGTTTATTCCTTAGTGACAGAAATCGAGCAGATCAAATCATTGAAATGTGTATTGATCTGGTAGATCGAGGTGAACTTTAGGATGGAAAAAACAAAAGAAATAAAAACAAATAAATCAATAGAACAATTATTAAATAGCGATGATAAAAAAGGTCCTAAAACAATCATAAAAGATGATATGGTTAAAATGAAAGGGGACCCTTTGGGCATTAAGGAATCACTTAATGAAACACCAGAGTTTGAAGAGAAAAAGCATAAAGTTAAAAAAATGGTGGATGTGGTTGTTGAAAGATATAACCCAGAAGTTTCCAAAGGGCTAACGACTGAGGATGTTGAATCGAGACAAATTGCTGGACTAATCAATGTTGGTGAGAGTGGTTCAACTAAACGTATAAGAACAATTATCATCAGTAATGTCGCTACGTTTTTTAACTTGCTTATTGCAGCAACTACTGTATGGATGATCACTGCGCATGCAAGTATTACTAATTTCTTCTTTGTTATTATTGTAGTTGCAAATATTACAATTGGTATTATTCAAGAAATTAGAGCGAAAAAAATTATTGATAAACTATCATTGTTGTCCGCACCGACCGCGTTAGTGATTCGCGATGGGTCTGAAATTGAGATTAGTGTTTCTGATATAGTGATTGATGATATCTTAAAACTAACTTCAGGTAAACAAATTACGGCTGATACAGTTGTAAGAGAAGGCGCGATTGAAGTTAATGAATCTTTATTAACTGGTGAAGCTGATCCTATATTAAAAAAACAAGGCGATACGCTTTATTCTGGTAGTTATGTTATTTCAGGTAACTGTTATGCTCAAGTGACAGCGATTGGTAAAGATATCTACATTCAAAAAATCGCAAGTCAAGCTAAAAAATATAGTAAACCTGTATCTGAACTTTTAACATCACTTAGAAGAATCATTCGTATTGTTGGTGCAATCATTATTCCATTAGTTTTCATTTTATTATATGTGATGAACAACATTGGTACACTAGAACAGTCAGATATCATTTTAAGAGCATCAGGTGCTGTTATTGGTATGATTCCATCAGGTCTATTCTTATTGACTTCAATGGCATTAGCTGTTGGTGTTATTAGACTTGCTCAAAACAATACTTTGGTTCAAGAGTTATACTGTATAGAAACATTAGCTAGAGTTGATACATTATGTCTTGATAAAACAGGTACAATCACTGATGGTACAATGAGTGTCAAAAGTATTATTGAATTTAAAAATGATTCAAAAGTTACATTAAAGAATATAGTATCTGCGATATTAAATGCACAACAAGATGATAATTTAACATCCAAGGCTTTAAAAGAACGTTTTGGTACTGCAAAGCATTACAGATTCACAAATACCATTCCATTTTCTAGTGCTAGAAAATATAGCGCTGTAGAATTTGATCGATATGGCACATTTGTATTAGGTGCGCCTGAGTTTGCATTAAAGAAATTTTTTTATAAGATTGAAAAAGAAGTTGAGAAACAATCTAAAGAAGGTTATCGTGTTTTAGTTGTTGGTTATAGTCCTGAGGGTATTGTTGACCGCGAAGTTAAAGGTACGATTGAACCAATTGGTCTGATCATGATTGAAGATACGATTAGACCAGATGCAATAGAAACAATTGATTACTTTAAGAAACATAATGTTGAAGTTAAAGTTATTTCTGGGGATAACCCAATGACAGTTTCTAGAATTGCAGAACGTGCAAATATAAGTAATGCTAACCAATATATAAGTCTTGAAAATGTAAGTGATAAAGAAGTGGTTAGAATTGCTAATAAATATACAGTCTTTGGACGTGTTTCACCTCATCAAAAGAAATTATTGATTGAATCACTTAAAAATAACGGTCGTACAGTCGCGATGACTGGTGATGGTGTAAATGATATTCTAGCGTTAAAAGAAGCGGATACTTCGATTGCGATGGCATCAGGTAGTGAAGCAGCTAGAAATGTTTCACACTTAGTACTTCTTGATTCTAATTTCTCTTCAATGCCTAAAGTTGTAAGTGAAGGTAGAAGAGTCATTAATAACGTTGAAAAGGTATCAACACTATTTTTGACAAAAACTATATTTACTATTTTATTAGTACTCATTTCTATCATAAGAAATGAATATTATCCAATTATTCCAGGGCAAATGGTTTTAATTGAAATGTTTGCTATTGGTGTACCTTCGTTCTTTATTGCGTTGGAACAAAATAATAAGCAAGTAAAAGGTAAGTTCTTGATGAACGTGTTAAAACGTGCAGTGCCAGGTGCACTAGTCGTTGTGATTAACAGTTTAATTATTTATGCTTTGAGCGGACCAAGTATGCTCAATATGTCAGAAAACGTCAAATCAACATTAATTGTAGCCACTGCGCTAGTGACTTCATTTACAGTGTTGTTTAGAGTGTCTTCACCATTTAATATATTTAGAGCAATATTGTTCTTTACAATGTTAATCTTGACGCTTGTAGCATTCTTCTTAATTCCAGTATTTGATTATGTACCATTCTTTAGAATAGGTAATACAACACCATCTGAAATGATTACATTGCCTCAAGGCTTATTGTTACTTGTCCTTGCACAAGCGACATTCCCATTGATGTACGTGATCTCACATATCTACGGTTGGATCAAATCGGCAGTTGCTTACGTGATTAATAAAATTGCAGAGATTGAATAATATAAAAAAAGAGCGCTAGTCGCTCTTTTATAAAGTTTTTATCAAATGCATTTACGGATTTAAACAGGTGTAAATGTATAGTAATAAGTGGAGGTTAAATCATGATTGTTTATGGAAAAAACGTCATTAGAGAAGCAGTTTATTCAAAAAGAGAAATATATCGTCTATATGTTGATCAAAAGTTCAACGATAAAAATTTTCTAAATTTCTTAAGTCAGCATGGAGCATCTTACAAGATGGTTTCCAAGGATGAATTATTTAATTTATCAAAGACTAGAAATCATCAGGGATTAGTTGCAGATGTTAAGGCATATACTTATGCCCCTTTAGAAATATTAAAGGACCAAACATCTAATCAACGAGTTTGTATATTAGACGGTATAGAAGATCCTCATAATTTAGGTGCTATTTTAAGAACAGCAGAAGCGACACAAATGTCAGCTTTAATCATTCCTAAAAAACAACAAGTGCCATTAAATGCGACAGTTGCTAAAGTATCATCTGGAGCAATTGAGCATGTGCCAGTGATTGAAGTTGCTAACATAAATCAAGCGATGACAAAGTTGAAAGAGTGGGGATTTTGGATAGTTGGTACTGATGGACAGACAGAACATACATATGATGATATGCCTAAAGACGTAAACTTAGCGGTAGTCCTAGGCAACGAAGGTAGTGGTATGCGTCCTTTGGTAAGAAAAAACTGTGATATGCTAGTTAAAATTCCAATGCATGGAAAAATTAATTCCTTAAACGTTAGTGTTGCCGCAGCACTCATGATGTATAAAATGATTGATTTATGAGAAATGACTATGAATTGCTTTATTTAATACATGGCGAGAATGATCAAATTGCACTAAATTATATGCTTTCAAAATATGAGGGATTTATTTGGAAACAAATACATCTGTTACATATTTCAGAAAATGATTTTGATGACTTCAAACAAGAAGGCATATTAATGTTTTATAAAGCAATTAAGACATTTGATGTTAAAAGAAATAAAACATTCACTAGATATTTTGAATTAATTTTGAAAAGACACTTTTATCAGTTAAAAAGAAAAGTGCCAAATTATGTTTTTGATGAGTATATGCTCAATCAACAACAAAGTTATTATTTAGAAGAAAATTTTGATGATTTTCTTGATCAGTGTTCTGATCTAGAAAAAGAAATATTTGAATATTATTTTATTCAAAATAAGAGTATTGCTTATATCAAAAATAGGATAAATTGTGAGATAAAACAAATCTATAATGCAATCTATCGATTGAAAGAAAAATACAAAAAATATGATATAATATAAATGATAGTTGACTATGCCTTTTTTAAGTGTTAAAATAACACTTGCAAAAGGCCACAAAAGGTGGTTTTTTTATGAGAGAAAAAGTAACTTTAGTATGTACTAAATGTTTAAGTAGAAATTATACAACAACAAAGAATAAACAAACACAAACAAAACGTTTAGAAATTAAAAAGTTTTGTCCTAAATGTAACGAACATACCGTACATAAAGAAAGTAAATAGGAGGCCAGAGTTATGGCAATTAAACAAAAACAAGAAGAGCAACCAAGCAAACTTCTAGAAGTCATTAAAACAGAATATCGTTGGGAAAATCTATTATTAGGAATTTTAGCTACAATCGCAATCGCAATTTCTATAATGATTATTTCTGGCAATACATTATTACAAATCAATCCTGATTTCCCTATTTTAGGCGAAGGCAATAACGGTATTATTTTCGCTTGGGTATTATTTGCGATTTCAGCATTTGGATTATTCTTAGTGTTATATCCATTTTTCTTACCAGCAATTCCAGAACTTAAAAAGATTTCTTGGGCTAAATGGTCAAAATTCTTAGATAACTCTGTTAGAGTTTTAGTTTTCTTAATCGTTTTAACTGGTTTCTTACTATTATATAATTTCTTAATCGCTCGTTTAATTAGTGGATTACTTGGTGGTTCTCTATGACACAAGGCGTTAGATGGTATATTATTCAAACTTATTCAGGTTATGAAAATGCTGTAAAGAAGGATTTAGAACGTCGTGTTGAATCTATGGGCATGGTGGATTATATCTTTAGAATTATTGTGCCTGAAGAAACTGTCATCGAAAAGAACGCAAAAGGCGAAGAAAAAGAAAAGACAAAACAATTATTCCCTGGATATGTATTTGTAGAAATGATCGTAACTGATGAATCATGGTTCGTCGTTAGAAATACACCACAAGTAACAGGTTTCTTAGGTTCATCAGGTGGTGGGACAAAACCAGTGCCACTTGCACCAGATGAGATTAATGCTATCCTGCTTAAGATAGGTGTCATTAGCAAACCTACATTTGACCATTTAATTGGTAAGAAAGTAGAAGTTGTTAGTGGTTCATGGGAAGGTATGAAAGGTGAAGTTTCAGCTGTTGATAACGATCAAGAAAAAGTTATTGTTGATCTTGATCTATTCGGACGTTCTACACCTACAGAAATTGATGCAGTAGATATTAAAGAAGTATTATAATAAAAAAGTCTCCCTTTTAGACTGAACCCCTTTTAGTAGACACTAATAAAAAAAAGGGGTTAATAACAAAATAAGAAACACTTCTATATAATTGATATATGGAGGTGTTTTTATTATGGCAAAAAAAGGACAAAGATTTAAGAAGTATGATTTAGATTTTAAGTTAAAGGTAGTCAAGGAGAAACAAGCAGGGGCTAGTTATCAATTCTTAGAAAAAAAGTATAAAATACCATGGGCAACCATCGCAACTTGGATGAGAATGATCAAAGATGATGGTGGACTCGAAGTTAAACCAAGAGGACAAGGCAACAAGAAAGATATCGACTATAAGGAGCGTTATGAAATACTAAAAAAATTCCAGGACTTCTTGGATACCAAAGAACCAAAGAAAAAATAAACTTCATCCATAAATACCGAGGAGTCCACAAGATAACACTGATGTGTGAAGTATTAAGGATAAGCCCTAAGACATATTATAAATATAGATATGTCAAAGACAGAGATTATGAGACATATAAATTGATTAGACGCATATTTAAGCAAAGTTTAAATACATATGGTTATCGTAGAATCACTGATGAACTACAAGATAGAGGTTATGATATCAATCATAAGAAGGTAGCAAGAATCATGCATAAGTATGGATTAAAGCCAACTTATGTGAAAAAACCACGATCAAATAATCAATATGTCAAAGAAAATATTAAACCAGACTTATTACAAAGAGATTTTAATCAAAAAGGATGGGTCACTGATATAACATATTTAATTTATCGCAATAAAAGAGCTTATTTATCAACCATACTTGATCTAGAGACAAGAAAGATAGTCGCTTATCAAATCAGCATGAAAAATGATAATCAGGTAGTGATTGATACGCTTAATAAAGCCATCAAGAAAACAAAAGATCTAAATGGATTAATCATCCATTCAGATCAAGGTAGTCAGTATGTATCCTATGCATATAAAGAAGTCTGTGCATCAAATGGTATCCTTATTTCTATGTCCAGAAAAGGCACACCACTTGATAACGCAGTCATTGAGAGTTTCCATTCACTTCTAAAGAAAGAGACTCTGTACAATAATGATATCAAATCTTTAAAAGAATATATAGCATTCGTGCATAAATGGCTTAAGTTTTATAACACGAAGCGAAGAAAAAATAAAAAGTAGACCTTTTTTTTATCAGTGTCTACTTTTTGGGGTTCACTTCACTTTGGAGACTTTCTTTTTTATATAAACCGATTACTTCACATCGAAATAAATCGTTTGATTTAAAATATCGGTTACACTTGGTAATTTAGTTGTTTCATCTAGTGTAATATTATTTTCTTTTAATCGGGCTAATAATGCGTCATATTTCGCTTTTGGCATAGAGACGGTATAACTTTCAAGACCTGGCACATCTAAGGCTCTAAGCGGTGCTCCAGGGTTCCATATGTTTAATCCTAGATGGTGATGGTATCCACTATCAGATAGGAATAAAGCTTGACCGAAGAAATTTTGAATTAAATCAAGACCGATGATATCGCGATAGAATCTTTGCGCACTACCTAATGTTTGAACATGGAAGTGAAGGTGACCAATAATGACATCTTTATCAATTGGACTAATCGCTTCGCCCTCTGTTAAATCATAGAGTGCTTGCGCATCTACACCATGCGTATACATGTCAATTTTTCCGTTTTTTCTTGGCCATAATGTGTCATCTAAGTCAAAGTATAATTCAATGCCATTATCTTCCGGATCATCTAAGTATAAAGCATGACTAACACCGTGGTCAGACGCACCTGTTAATGGATATTTGTACTGAACTAATCTTCTTAATATGCGTGATAATGCACGTTCATTTGGAAAAAGATATGCAATATGGTATAAACCTTGAGTGTTTTTGACATCTTTAACTTGATCATTTGTAACAAGTTCCAAGATAGGGTTTTTCCCATCAGTTGAAAATACTGCATTTTCATTTGTAGAGCTTAATAGAGTAAAGCCTAAAACTTCTTTATAGAATTCAATTTGTTTATTTAAATTTTTAGTTAATAGTGTTACACTTTGAAAGTGAACAGTTTGATCATTGTGATATTTGTACATAGTATATTCCTCCTATACACCAACATTATAACACTCGCTTACCAAAAGTAAGTAATAATATGCTCATAAAGTTAAAAAAATACAAAAATTTAAGCAAAATTAGTTGAATTATGTATTTTGAGTGCTATAATATGTTTGAAATTGGAGGTATTACATATGAAAATAGAAATATGGTCAGACTTTGCTTGTCCGTTTTGTTACATTGGCAAGACAAGATTTGAACAAGCATTAAATCAATTTGAATTTAAAGATCAAGTCGAAATCGAATATAAGGCATATCAATTAAATCCTTATGCACCAAAAGAAATGGTGGGCACTGCAGCAGAAGCTTTTGCTAAAGGTCATGGCATGACACCTAAACAAGCAGCTGAGCGATTCCAAATGTTTCAAGCAAATGCTAAGAGCGAAGGTTTAACATATAATTATGACATTATTCAAATGACTAATACATTTGATGCACATCGTTTAGCTAAATGGGCAAATCAATTTGGACTAGAAGATAAACTTACTTCAAGACTTATGAAAGCATACTTTACTGATGGTAAAAATTTATCAGATTATGATACTTTAGTAGCCCTTGCTAATGAAGTAGGATTAGACGGTAACAAAGCAAGACAAGTCTTAGAAAATAATGAATTTTCTGATGAAGTTAACACACAAATTACAGAGGCTAGACAAGTTGGTGTACAAGGTGTTCCATTCTTTGTGATCAATCGCAAATATGGTGTTTCAGGTGCTCAACAAACAGCATATTTCTTACAAGCTTTAAAACAAATTTATGAAGAGGAAAAACCTATTCAAAAGCTTGAAGCAGAAGATGCTGGAAGTTGTGGCGATGAGGAATGCACATTTTAATAAATTAACATAAAATGCCCTTATTAAGGGCTTTTTTGTTATAATAGAGTTGAAGGTGAGGGATAAAATGAGATTATTGGGAAATATTATTTGGTTTGTACTAGGTGGCTTTATCGCTGCATTATTATGGTTTATTGTAGGTGTTATACTCTATGCTACAATCATTGGTATACCACTGGGTAATCAGGCGTTTAAATTTGCTCAATTAATGCTTTTTCCATTTGGACAAGATGTCAATATCAATATCGAAAAACATCCTGTGATTAACATTATATGGGCAGTATTGTTTGGATGGGAAATGATGCTTGGTTATTTATCTATTGGTATCTTTTTCTGTGTGACTATTATAGGTATTCCATTTGGTATTCAATGGTTTAAATTATCACTACTCGCACTATTCCCGTTTGATGCGAAAATTAGATAATTAGATAGATTGATACACGTGCATATGTGTATATAATATAGAAAATGGTTTATTGTATAAATTATGGTTGACTTTGACTATAGGAAATGATAGAATATATTCGCGTGTGAAAGCACACCATAGTGGAAGAATTAATTCGTACCACATACTTATGTTAAGAAGGAGGTTGTGTTCATGGCAAAAAAAGTTGTAAAAGTAGTTAAATTACAAATCCCTGCGGGAAAAGCTAACCCTGCGCCACCAGTTGGTCCAGCACTTGGTCAAGCACAAGTTAACATTCCAGCATTTTGTTCACAATTTAATGAAGCAACAAAAGACTCAATGGGTTTTATCGTACCAGTAGTTATCTCAGTTTATGATGACCGTACATTCACATTTGTGACTAAAACTCCACCTGCAAGTGACTTATTAAAGAAGGCAGCTAATATCAAATCAGGTTCAAGCAACGCTAAGAAAATTAAAGTTGCAACTGTAACGAAAGCTCAAATTCAAGAAATTGCAGAAAGAAAGATGCCTGACTTAAATGCGTTTACTGTAGAAGCAGCAATGAAAATTATTGAAGGTACAGCACGCAATATGGGTATCACAGTAGTAGAATAATTTAGATGATTACTGTCTAAATTGTGGGAGGATATCCCGCTAGACCACATTTTAGGAGGACTAATATGAAAAGAGGAAAGAAATACCTTGAAGCAGCTAAATTAGTTGATAGTTTAAAGAAATATTCTTTAGCTGAAGCAACTGACTTAGTGAAGAAAACTTCATTTGTGAAGTTTGATGCGACTGTAGAAGCAGCGTTCCGTTTAAATCTTGATCCAAGAAAAGCTGAACAAAACTTAAGAGGCGCAATCGTTTTACCTCATGGTACAGGTAAAGTTTCAAGAGTTCTTGTTATTGCAGAAGGCGAAAAAGCTAAAGAAGCAGAAGCTGCTGGCGCTGATTTCGTAGGTGATGATGACATGATTCAAAAAATCCAAGGCGGATGGTTTGATTTTGATGTAATCGTTGCTACACCAAACATGATGGGTAAACTTGGTAGATTAGGACGCGTTTTAGGTCCTAAAGGATTAATGCCAAACCCTAAGACTGGTACTGTAACAATGGATGTTGAAAAAGCTGTTAAAGAGATTAAAAACGGTAAAATTGAATATAGAGTTGATAGAGTAGGAAATATTCATGCTCCAATCGGTCGTGTATCATTTAGTGCAGACCAATTAGCTGAAAATTTACTAACATTATATCGTCGCTTAGTTCAAATCAAACCACAAACAGTTAAAGGTACTTACGTAAAAAACATCTCTATCACATCAAGTATGGCACCTGGTGTTAAAGTAGATGAAGACTCTTTAAAAAATGCTTAATTTTTTAAAGAATCAGTTAGATTATTAAAAACAAAATAAATCAATGCCAAAGACAGTAGGGGCTATATGCTTAATATCCTACCGAGGTGATTAAACGATACGTTTTCTCTCTTTTATGTCTTGGCATATTAGAGAGATTTTATTTTAAAAGGAGGCACTTTATGCAAAAAGCAAGTATTGCAAAAAAAGCAGAACAAGTTCAAGAATTACAAGAAAAACTTGGACGTGCTGCAACAGTTGTTGCTTTTGATTATCCAGGTTTAACTGTAGAACAGTTTACTACATTACGTGGACAATTAAGAGAAGCAGGATGTGAAGTTGCCGTTTACAAAAACAACATTTCAAGAAGAGCATCAATCGCTGCTGGATTTGACGCTTTAGCAGATTCATTAGTTGGACCTAAAGCTATAGCATTGAGCTATGAAGATGTTGTTGCACCTGCAAAAGTTATTTATGACTTTGCTAAAGATAACAAGAATGTTGTTATGCAAGCAGGTATCGTAGAAGGTAAAATTGCAAGTATTGAAGTATTAAATGAATTAGCTACATTGCCATCAAGAGAAACTTTATTAACAATGTTAGCAGCAGGTATGTTAGCACCAGTACGCGAATTAGCGGTTGGGCTTAATATGATCAGTGAAGAATCAGAAGCGCAAGCTTAATTAGGAGGAAATTTAAAAATGGCTAAAATTACAAAAGCTGACTTCGTAGCAGCATTAAAAGAAATGACTTTATTAGAAATTAAAGATTTAGTAGATGGATTAAAAGAAGAATTCGGTATTGACCCATCTGCAGTAGCAGTAGCAGGTCCTGCAGCAGGTGCTGCAGCAGCTGAAGAACAAACAGAATTTGATGTAATTCTTAAGAACTTCGGTACAAACAAAATTGCAATCATCAAGATTGTACGTGAAATTACTGGCTTAGGTTTAGCTGATGCTAAAAAAGTTGCTGAAACACCAGATTCAGTATTAAAAGAAAAAGTGTCTAAAGAAGATGCTGAAGCAGTTAAAGCTAAATTAGAAGAAGCTGGCGCAACTGTTGAAGTTAAATAATTTTTAAAATTAAATGCGAACAACCTGGGATAAATATCTCGGGTTTTTTCGCTGTTATTTGAGGTATCCATGAGTCATTATTATTTAAATGATGAAAAACTTAATCATGAGATTCGTCGAATCAAATTTACGATTAATCAATATGACATTTATCTAGATACAGATCGTGGCGTTTTTAGTCGTGATCAACTTGATTTTGGTTCTAGAGTACTATTGGAAAATATAGATTTTAACGATAGTTATAAAACAATTATAGACATGGGTTGCGGTTATGGACCTATGGGTATTTTTGCTGCCAAAAATTGTCCTAATGCTAAGGTTATTATGGCAGATGTTAATGAACGAGCAGTCGATCTAGCGTCTAAAAATACAGCGATTAATCAAGTTGATAATACAGTGGTTAAAGTGAGCTTTTTATTTGAAAACATCGATGAAAAAGCTGATTTAATCATGTCAAATCCACCCATTAGAGCAGGTAAACAAACGGTTTTCAAACTCTATGAAGAGGCTTGTGCACATTTGAACTCGGGTGGTGTTTTTTATGCCGTCATTCAAAAGAAACAGGGTGCTCCGTCATCCGTGAAAAAACTTGAAGAACTCTTTGATAATTGCGAAGTGATCGCTAAAGAAAAGGGTTATTGGGTTCTTTTGTCGAAAAAAAGATGATTTTGATTGACTATTTACAAGACATGTGATAATATATTTAAAT
Source organism: Acholeplasmataceae bacterium (assembly GCA_963678355.1). Classification (GTDB taxonomy): domain Bacteria; phylum Bacillota_I; class Bacilli_A; order Acholeplasmatales; family Acholeplasmataceae; genus WOFB19. Next base: position 1,694,763 of record OY782823.1, read on the forward strand.
GCATAACAATGGGTTTATATATATTATATATATAAAAGTGTGCGATTCCAAATGCGATAGGAGAGTGGATTATGGGATATAAAAATGTCAAGTATGGTAAGAAAGCGGAACGTAGAAATTTTTCTAGAATGCGTTACGATATTGACCTACCTAACCTCATTGAAATTCAAACTAATTCCTTTAAGTGGTTTATTGAAGAAGGGATAAAAGAATTACTCAATGATATTTCACCAATCGAAGGTCACAACGGTGATTTAAAACTATATTTTGAGGAACACTATTTATCAGATCCTAAATTTGATATTCAGCAATCTAAATTACGTGATGTCAATTACGCAAAACAATTATCAGCACGTGTTAAATTAGAGAATGCAATTACAGGTGAAGTTAGAGAAAATACAGTGTTAATGTGTGAAATCCCTTTTATGACTCCATCGGGAACTTTTGTTATTAACGGTGCAGAACGTGTAGTTGTATCACAAATTATTCGTTCATCTGGTGCTTATTTCACTAGCGAATTAGATAAAAAATTAAATCGTATCAAGTTCTCTGCACAAGTTATTCCAACACGTGGTGCATGGATCGAATATGAACTTGGTTCAAAAGATATCATGTATGCGAAATTAGATAGATCTAAAAAAGTACCTATGACAACAATGATGCGTGCTTTAGGTTTCCAAAAGAAGAAAGATATCTTAGAAGTTTTTGGTAAATCTAAATTCATGGATGCTACTTTTGATAAAGATGATACTAAAAATCCTGATGAAGCAATAGTTGATTTATATTCAAAATTAAGACAAGGCGAAAAAGTTCCAACGGAAGCTGCTAGAGAATTTATTCGTATGCGTTTATTCGAAACACGTCGTTATGATTTAGCTGCTGTTGGACGTTATAAGTTCAATAAGAAGTTAGATGTTTTAACACGTATCGAAGGACAATATACAGCAAAAGATATCATTGATCCAAAAACTGGTGAAGTGTTAGTTGCTGCTCAAACTAAGATTACAAAAGATGTGATTAATTTACTTAAAGATCATCGTGATGCACTTCTTACTGAAGTTATCCCTAAGGAATTCTCATTACAAAATGAAACACCTGAAGAAATCTTAGCTGTTCATCTTCCAGATGGTGAAGATGACAAATTATACATCAAAGAAAACATCTTAAATTTACGTACTGGTGAAGTATTAGTTGTTAAAAACTCAGAAGTAAATGATGAAGTATTTGCTGTACTTAGAAAAAATAGACAAGCTTTAGATGAAAAAGTTATTAAATATTTCTTTGGCACTAAAGATATTTTTGAAAAAGAAAGAGAACGTACTGGCGTTCTAGTAGAAGCAATCGAAGTTACTGTTAAAGATAAAGAAACTGATAAGATTTATCCTGTTAAAGTCTTAGGTAATGACCAAAGAGAAACAAGAGAATATATCACATTATCTGATATCGTAGCATCTATGAGCTATTACTTAAACTTATACGATGGTCTTGGAGCAACTGATGATATTGACCACTTAGGTAACCGTCGTTTAAGATTAATTGGCGAATTATTAAAGAATCAATTTAGAATTGGTATCGCAAGAGCTGAAAAGAATATTAAAGACAAAATGTCTACGACAACTTTCGCTGATGCAACACCTTCTAATATTATCAACATGACACCACTTGCTGGTGCAATTAAAACTTTCTTTGGTAGTTCACAATTATCACAATTCATGGATCAAATTAATCCACTTGCTGAATTAACTCAAAAACGTAGAGTATCAGCGCTTGGTACTGGTGGTTTAGCTAGAGATAGAGCCGGCGTAGAAGTACGTGACGTTCACAACTCTCACTACGGTCGTATCTGTCCGATTGAAACACCTGAAGGTCCTTCAATCGGTCTGATCTCATCACTTGCCACTTATGGTAAAGTTGATCAATATGGATTTATTCAAACACCATACTTAAAAGTTGATAAAAGCAGTGGTAAACATGTCGTTACACAAACATATGATTATTTAACAGCTGATGAAGAATACGATCAAGTTATCGCTTCTGCCGCTACAACACTTAATGAAGATGGTACAATCGCTGATGAAAAGGTTATTGGACGTCATAGAGGTGAAACTTCTATGTTCGACCCTGAAGATGTTACTTACATGGACGTTTCTCCGAAACAAATTGTATCAGTTGCGACTTCAACAATTCCATTCCTTGAACACGATGATGCATCACGTGCACTTATGGGTGCCAACATGCAACGTCAAGCAGTACCTTTACTTAAAACAGATTCTCCAATCGTTGGTACTGGTATCGAATACCGTGCTGCGAAAGACTCTGGTAGTACAGTTGTATCTGATGTAACAGGTTTTGTTACTTATACTGATGGTACAAAAATTATAATTACATCTAAACCAGAAGAAAAAGTAATTGTTGGTGATCAAGTATTATATGATCCTGCTAAACCATTTGATATTGATAGTGCGAAAGCATTAGAATCATATGGCATGGGAGAAAGTAAGACTTTCCCATTAATTAACTTCTTTAGATCAAATCAAGACACATTAGTCCTTCAAAAACCAATCGTTGGCGAAGGTGAATGGGTTGATGCTGGTGATATCATCGCTGATGGTCCATCAACTGATAAAGGTGAATTAGCATTAGGACGTAATGTTACCGTAGCATTCATGACATGGGAAGGTTACAACTATGAAGATGCTGTCATCATGTGTGAAGATTTAGTTAAAAATGACGTATATACATCAATCCACATTGATGAATATGAAATAGAAACAAGAGAATTAAAGACAGGTTCTGGACGTGAAGAAATTACACGTGAAGTACCAAATGCTGGATATGAAGCACTTAAGAACTTAGATGATCGTGGTATTGTTATTCCAGGTTCAGAAGTTCATGAAGGCGACATTCTAGTTGGTAAGATTACACCTAAAGGTGTGTTCGAACCAAGCCCATCTGAAAAATTAATTCATGCCGTTATCGGTGAAAAATCAAGAGAATATAGAGATTCATCACTAAGAGTTCCTCATGGTGGTGGTGGGGTTGTTCAATCAATCCAATACTTCTCTAAGAAGAATGGTGACGTATTACCTTCAGGCGTTAATGAATCAATTAGAGTATTCATCGTTAAAAAACGTAAAATCTCTGAAGGGGATAAAATGGCTGGACGCCACGGAAATAAAGGGGTTATCTCTAAGATCTTACCTAGAGAAGATATGCCTTATATGGCCGATGGTACACCAGTAGACATCATGCTTAACCCACTTGGGGTTCCATCTCGTATGAACATTGGACAAATTCTTGAAATTCACTTAGGTATGGCTGCTAAGCGATTAGGCGTTAAAGTTGCAACTCCAGTATTTGATGGTGTTGATGACGATGATCTTAAAGCAATTATGGCTGAATCTGGATTAGATCCAGATGGTAAAACAACATTATATGATGGTCGTACCGGCGAAGCATATGAAAACAGAATTTCTGTTGGTATTATGTACATGATTAAGTTATCTCACATGGTTGACGATAAACTTCATGCTAGATCTGTTGGACCATATACATTAGTTACACAACAACCTATGGGTGGTAAAGCTCAAAATGGTGGTCAACGTTTCGGGGAAATGGAAGTTTGGGCATTATATGCATATGGTGCTGCACACACATTACAAGAAATGTTAACTGTTAAATCAGATGATATGTTAGGTAGAAATAAGGTTTATAGTGCAATTACGCATGGTAAAGCTATACCTGAAGCTGGTATTCCAGAATCATTTAGAGTATTAACAAAAGAATTACAAGCCTTAGGTTTATATGTTGAATTAATCGATGCTGAAACCGGCGAAAATGAAACTGAAAAGTCATTAGTCGATCAGTATGCTAGTAAGTATAGCAAAGGAGGGATTCGCTAATGGCTAAAGAAAAATTATCATTACGTGTTGAATCTTTGAAATTATCAGATGAAGCACTTAATCAATTGAAACTCTCTGGGATTGATCAATTAGAAGATTTTAATACATTTAACTTAAAAGAACTTCAAATGCTTTTAAATGAAAGTTTTGAAGAAATTAAGAGTGTACTTAGAAGATACGAATTACCTCGATCTTTAGAAAATTTAAACTTAGGTAGTGAAGCTATTGAAGTGTTAAATGGTGCAGGCATTAATGATTTGGTTGATTTCCTTGAATTCGATCGTCATGCACTTTATCACTTATTCGAAGATGATGCACTACTTAGACAAGAAATCAATCAAGTATTAGAATTCTATGGTTTTGATGCTATGGTTGAACATACACATGATCATGAAGATGTACCTGAAATATCTTTAGATGGTCACGTTGAATCAAATGAAGAAAGTGCACTTGATATGGATTTAACTGAAAGAATTCATAGTCAAGCACCAGTGAAAAAAGGTTACGGAAGTAGATCTTTCTCACACTTCAAAATCAGATTAGCTTCTCCAGATGAAATCAGACAATGGTCTTATGGTGAAGTTAAGACTCATGAAACAATTAACTATCGTACATCTAAACCTGAAATTGGCGGTTTATTCTGTGAAAGAATTTTCGGTCCAACAAGAGATTATCAATGTGCGTGTGGTAAAAAACAAAGTGGTAACAAAGGCCAAATTTGTCAAAAATGTGGTATCGAAATCACTGAATCAAAAGTACGTAGAGAACGTATGGGACATATTGAATTAGAAGCACCAGTTGTTCACACTTGGTACTTAAAAAATTCACCTTCAAGACTTGCTATCCTTTTAGGTATTAAAGCGAAAGCGTTAGAAGAAGTTGTTTATCATGCATCTTATATCGTTACTGATCCAGGAACTGCACCACTTGCTAAAAAACAAATCTTATCAGAACAAGATTTCTCAATGTTAAGTGAAAAATATTGGAATAAGTTTACTGCATTAACTGGTGCAGAAGCTGTTAAAAAATTATTACAAGAATTAGATCTTGATAAAGAAGTTAAATCATTACGTCGTAAGTTAAAAACAGCGTCTAAACAAAAACGTGATAAAGTCATCAAACGTTTAGAAGTTGTTGAAGCTTTCAACAATTCTGATAACAAACCAGAATGGATGGTTATGGATGTTATTCCAGTCATTCCACCAGATTTAAGACCAATGGTTGCACTTGATGGTGGACGTTTCGCGACAACTGATTTAAATGACTTATACCGTCGTATTCTTAACCGTAACAATCGTTTGAAAAAACAAAAAGAACAACATGCACCAAGACTTATTACAAAAAATGAAAAACGTATGTTACAAGAAGCTGTTGACGCATTATTCGATAATGCTAAACGTGGTAAAAAAGCCGCTGTTGAACGTAACCGTCACTTAAAATCATTATCTGATATGTTACGTGGTAAACAAGGTCGTTTCCGTCAAAACCTTCTTGGTAAACGTGTTGACTACTCTGCACGTTCAGTTATTATTGTTGGTCCAGATTTACAAATGTACCAATGTGGTATCCCAAGAGAAATGGCAATCACATTATTCAAACCTTTCGTTTTAAGAGAATTACAAAGAATGGAAGGCGGAGAAAGCGCATCTAAGAAAAATGCAAATGCTAAATATGAAAAGATGGATGATGATGTATGGGCAGCACTAGAACGTGTTGTTAAAGAACACCCTGTGTTATTAAACCGTGCACCTACACTACATAGATTAGGTATTCAAGCTTTTGAACCTAAACTAATTGATGGTAAAGCAATTCGTCTTCACCCACTTGTTACACCTGCATTTAACGCCGATTTCGATGGTGACCAAATGGCTGTCCATTTACCACTATCAAATGAAGCTCAAGCAGAAGCAAGACTTCTTATGTTAGCATCTAACAACATTCTTAACCCTAAAGATGGTAAACCAGTTGTTACACCATCTCAAGATATGGTTTTAGGTAATTATTACTTAACAATCGAAGAAAAACGTGAACGTGAATTCCATGGTTATCGTGCTGAAGAAAAATTAACTGAACATTTACATAAACATCGTAACGAAGGTTCATTCTTCTTTGATTACACAGAAGCATCACTTGCTTTTGAACATGGAGAAATTGGTCTACATACTAGAATCTTTGTTGATCCAAACAGTATTAACCAAGCATTCACTGAAGCACAAAAAAATATGTATTTGGAAACAACTCTAGGTAAATTGATCTTTAATAGAATCTTACCTGAGTCATTCCCATACTTAAATGAACCAACTGCTGATAACTTAGAAAATATGACACCTGATAAATATTTCATGCCTAAAGGAGGAAACCCTAAAGTGTTCCTAGAACAACTTCCGGTTCCAATTCCTTTTAAGAAGAAATTCTTATCACAAATTATTGCACAAGTCTTCAAACAATTACACATCTCAGAAACTTCTAAGATGTTAGATAGATTAAAAGACTTAGGATTTAAGTATTCTACAGTTGCAGGTATTACAGTATCATTTGCTGATATCAACGTATATTCTGGTAAGGGTGAACGTATTGATCAAGCAAACGAAAAGATCGACCAAATCAACCAATGGTATGATGAAGGTTGGTTAACAGATTCAGAACGTAAGGAACATGTCATCAAAGAATGGCAAGTTGCTCGTGATGATATCCAAAATGGATTAATGGCAGAATTTGATAAAGACAATAACATCTACATGATGAGTGATTCTGGTGCCCGTGGTAATGCATCAAACTTCTCGCAACTTGCTGGTATGCGTGGTCTGATGAATAACCCTAAAGGTGAAATTATCGAAGTTCCAGTACAAGCGTCATTTAGAGAAGGTCTTACCGTATCTGAATTCTTCATCTCTACCCATGGTGCCAGAAAAGGTTCTACCGATACAGCGTTAAAGACAGCTGAATCAGGATACTTAACAAGAAGACTTGTTGACGTATCTCAAGATGTCATCGTTGTAGAAGAAGACTGTGGTACTGAACGTGGTATGTTAATGAAATCAGTTATGGATGATACAAAAGAAATCGTGCCTTTATATGATAGAATCGTAGGACGTCATGCAAGTAAAGACGTTATCGATCCTAAATCTAAAAAAGTTTTAGCTAAACGCAATGATTTAATCAACGAAGAAATGGGTGCTGATATTATCGCAGCTGGCATTACTGAAGTTGAGGTTAGAAGTAACTTAACATGTAATTCTGAAAATGGTGTGTGTGCACACTGTTATGGTAGAAACTTAGCAACAAATAAACCAGTTGAAGTTGGGGAAGCCGTTGGGGTTGTCGCTGCACAATCTATTGGTGAACCAGGTACTCAGTTAACCATGAGAACATTCCATACTGGTGGGGTTGCCTCTGCATCAGATATTACACAAGGTCTTCCACGTATTCAAGAGTTATTCGAAGCTAGAAACCCTAAAGGGAAAGCTGTACTTTCAGAAGTTGAAGGTAAAGTTAAAGCAGTTGAACGTCAACGTGGCGGATTATCTGTTGTCACAATTACTGGCTCAGATGAAAAAGAATATAAATATACAATCGATGCGAATGTTGAATCATTAGTAAGAAAAGGTTCAGCAGTTAAAGCAGGTCAAAGATTAACTATGGGTTCTATTAACCCTAAAGAATTATTAAGAATTGTATCTGTTGATGAAGCTGAAAAATATATTCTTGAAGAAGTTCAAAAAGTTTATCGTGCTCAAGGTGTAGAAATTAGTGATAAGCACATTGAGATTATTATTCGTCAAATGTTAAGACGTATCACAGTCATCACTGAAGGTGAAACTGAATTACTTCCAGGTACTGAAGTATCTGTTGCAGAATTCAAACGTCAAAACATGAAAGCTTTCAGCCAAGGCAAACGCCCAGCTGTTGGTCGTCCAATCTTATTAGGTATCACTAGAGCCTCTCTAAGATCTGATTCATTCTTATCTGCAGCATCATTCCAAGAAACAACAAGAATCTTAACTGATGCAGCAATTCGTGGTAAGGTTGATGAATTACACGGATTAAAAGAAAATGTTATTATCGGTGGATTAATCCCTGCTGGTACTGGTATTCTAAGAGATTCTCATTTCTCATATGATCGTAGCAATACGTTTTCTGAAGAAGAAGATGATACAATGGAAGATTACGGATTCTAGTTTTAAAACTACATAAACAAAAAGGTACTAAATCATATGATCTAGTACCTTTTTTATATATTTAATTGAGCATTTAATGCTTTTATTTTATTGTTAATAAAGTTTAACTTTTGACTAAGTCGCTCTAATTTATGCTTTCTTTTATCTAAATAGTAGGGTATAAAACATAGAGGAATTAATAAAAATATACCAGATATCAACAATTTAATAAATGACTTATCATTTTTAAGATGATTGATTTCATAAGTTAATAAAATAGATTCGTTTTTTAATTTTGTTCTTTCCAATTTTGCATCACTGATATCCATGATTTTCCCCCTAGATTTAAATATTATAAAAGTTCTATAAATGAACATATAATTTATTATATATCTAATATAGAACATATTCAATCATCATGTTCAAAATGTGATAATTTATTGTTGTGGAGGTTATCATGTGGAACAATATTTTAAAAAAGTTAAGAGAAGAACATGGGTTAAAACAACAAGAAGTTGCAGATTTTTTAGAAATGTCTAGAACTGGATATACTCATTATGAATTAGGACATAGTCAACCTTCTATTGAACAAATCATTAAATTAGCAAAATTTTATAAAGTAACAACTGATTATTTACTTAACGTAAGCGATGTTAACCTAAAAGATGAGAAAGGTATTGACGATCAAATTGATAAGACAATACTCATGCTTGAAGAAATGAAAAAAGGATATAAAGGTTAAAATGACGGGTATACTACATAGTATGCCTTTTTTTTGTAATTTATGATGAACTGTTAGAAAAATATGTAAAAACGTGGTAATATTATTTATAAACCTAAGGTTAAAGGGAGTTCTTATGGCTGTAAAAATCACTGATATTGCGAAACGTGCAGGTGTCGCACCATCGACTGTTTCAAATGCACTTTCTGGCAAAAAATTTGTAAATCCAAAATTAAAAAGTAAAATCATTCAAATATGTGAAGATATGAATTATCAACCCAATTTTTATGCGAGTTCATTACAACGAGGTAAAACAAATATCATTGGACTATTTTTAGAAAAGCAAGATGAATTTGAGGTATTTACTTATTATAACAAAATGATACCTACATGTATCATTGAAGCTGAAAAACAAGGTTATCATATTCTTATATATTATGAAGCAAGTGAAAGTAAAATTGTTTCACTACTTAATCACGGCAGTGCACCCATTGATGGGGCTATTATTCTGACGCCTTCAATTCGCGCGGATAAACTCACACATATTGAAAGTAATCGTATACCTTGTGTTCTTATCGGGCATCCGGCAGATAACTTAAATTTACATTTTGTTGATATCAATAATGAACATCTAGCGTATAGTGTGACAAATACACTACTTAAGAAGTATAGAAAAGTCTATTTATTCAACAGCGATGAGAAATACTTTTTTTCAAATGATTGGAAAAAAGGATTTTCAAATGCAATTAATGATAATGGTTTAACTTTTAGTGAAGATTTAATTGTTCCAATTAATAGTCTTACGCAAAAAGAAGCATATGATAAATCAATTAATCTATTGGATGTTGGAATTGCTTTTTTAACAGCAAATGAAACTATAGCCAAAGGTATATATCAAGCGACAATTGACAGTGAAATGTCATTAGGTATAGACATTGGAGTTTTCGCTTTAAGTTATATTAAAGAAACTGAAGACATTCCTTCTTTATCACACGCAAAAGTAAACGCTGCTGAAATAGCAAAAGTAGCTGTTACATCACTTATAAAATATATGGACAAAGATGAAGAGATGGAAAATGTATTAATTTCACCAGATATTATTCACAAAAAATCATCAATTAGAAATGATAGAGATAAATAACTTTTATGATAGTTTTTTAAAACCAAAAATATCATTTTGGTTTTTTTTTATTTATTAATGAATTTTATAGAATCATATTTAAAAAGGACAGATATGCCCTGTTTTGCATGTAATTCCTGTGATAATATATAAATAAAAAAGAGGGGAATATTATGAAAAAATTTTTTATAGCAATACTTTTAGTTATGTTTATGGGATTTGCCATTCCAAATGTTTACGCTTCTAGTTCAGGAGCACAATTTGAAATTGAGGGACCAGGGCCAGGCGGTGGCGGAGGAGGCACTACACCGCCACCGGATGAAGAGCCAATGCCGGTCACTTTAGAAGAAAAATTATCTAGTGCAAACACATATGATGTATCTATAGCAATACCATATCAAAGTTATAGTGGGAAAGCTAAAACAACTTACAATATGAATGTTAATAATAATAACATAGTTCAAAATGCATCTGCAAGAATTACATTTATTACACATGGGCTCGGGAATAATGCAAGCGCTTGGAGCAACGATGGGAATAATTTTACTACTTTGAAATATAACTATGATTCTGTAATTAATAAATTACGATGTCATTATAATGCTGATGTTTATTTTGCACAGTTTGTTACAAGAACTTACTATAGGCTGTATAAATTAAATCCAACAAATTATAATGTTAGAACTCAAGTTGGACATATTGTTGATACAAATAAACACTCTGTTGTTGTTTTTGAAGCTTATAAACCACTTGATTATAATGATAATATTTATTATCAGTTTAATGTTATGGCGAGTAATATTGTCAATGATTATAAATTTGGTAATGAGTTACATAGGTTACCTAAAATTAATTTAATAGGTCATTCAAGAGGTGGAATAACTAATATGCAATATGCTTTAGATCACCCTGATTTAGTAGAAAATATGTTCTCTATTGATACACCTTTTATGGGAAGCACTACTGCAGTTTTATACGATGTAGCAGCTGACTTTAATTTATCTGATGATGTTCAAAATTCACCAGGTTTATCAGATATAACTGATCCTAGTGTGTATTATACAAATATGTATAGATGGAATAATAATTATGATGATTTGTACTCAAATATTAATATGTATGCTCTAGGTGGATATTCTACTGTAGGGTTACTTCTATATCAAGCACTATACCCATATTTAGATCCTACTGATAGAATAAGTGCTAAAAATATAATTTCTTATAATATGAATGTTTTGGGGAATATTGGTAATTTAGGAGATTTTGCTATTGATTTCATTGAAGAGTATATATTATTTCCAATTCTAGACAATATTGATGAGAACTATGTTCCATTTCAACTGTTATATACTTTGATTGAAATAATCATTGAAGATGCAGAAATTGTAAACGGTCAATTAGTTTTTTATAATGATGTTTGCGTGGATTTAGGCTCACAATTAGGGCAGTCCACGATAAACGGTGGATATCAATATGAAGGATTTATTAAAGTTGTTAAACGATTTGATATGAACAATTGTCAAGATTATCAATTAAATAAAGTTTGTGTAGATGAAATGCCGGTTGTTCACAATATCGTTACAAGAGATCAAGAATATATATCATATATAATTAGTCGATTATAGTTAAATAGGAGAAAATATGAAAAAAACAGTAATGAGTATAGTCTTGCTTTATATTTTAATATTACTGTCAAGTTGTGATTCTAATAATGAAACTATTAATCAGTACGTTGAAAAAAATTTCGCATACACTGTTTTACAAAACGACGAAGAAATAAACATATATGTGACTGGATTAAGCAACGAAGGTCGCCAAAAAGAATTTTTAGTATTCCCTAATGAAATACTAAACAATAATGTTTCAGGCATCGGCTATTGGAGAGATACAGGTTTTATGACCGGAACTCAAGAAGGCAGTATATCAAGTGATGTACTTGAAAGACTATATTTTAATTTTGATACATCCAATATGACAAATGTTGGATACTCTTATATAGATAATTGCTATATTGTTTCTTGGTATGAATATAACCACCTTATGTTTTCTGATTATAAGGGAGATATTATTGGCTATAATATTTATAGCAAATACAAAGATTATTATGGCGAAAGTACTGCATTAATTCAAAAAATAGCGAATGTTACATTTCTATATAATTATGAAGAAGCTCCAAATGATGGATATTATTGGGTTGATAGTTATGAAAACAGTTTAATTAAATATGTGCCAGATGATCCAACAAGAGAAGGTTATACCTTTGATGGATGGTATAAAAATAGTTCAT